>JAAXZN010000060.1 GCA_012719855.1 Serratia liquefaciens
CTTGCTATCTCGAGGTGGCGTATAATACGCTTTCCTCTTTCAGAGTCAACCCCTAAATTTCAGGATTTTTTCTCTTCGAACCCCGGAGACTCTGTGAAGTTGTTCACATGTTCCGTGTCGATGGAGGCGCATTATAGGGAGCCGGTTCAGAATGACAAGGATTAATATTCACTTTTCATCTGACAGCTCACTATTCATGCATAACGTCGATTAAACCCGCTTTTTGATGGCTTCCGGCAGGTCTGCCAGGCTGTTTAACACCCAATCCGCCAGTTTCTCACCTTGTTCAGTGACCGGCTTGCCGGTACGCACCAGCACTTTAGTGCCGACGCCCGCTGCTATTGCCGCCTGCATATCTTCCGGTTTGTCACCCACCATATAAGAAGCGGCCATATCAATGTTCAATTCTTGCTGTGCTTGCAACAACATGCCCGGCTCAGGTTTACGGCAGTCGCATGTCTGGCGGTACTCTTCTATTACTGCCTCAGGATGATGCGGACAGAAATAGATACCGTCCAGGTCAACATCGCGATCGGCCAGCGACCAATCCATCCACTCCGTCAGGTACATAAATTGGTCTTCGCTGAACTTGCCGCGCGCAATGCCAGACTGGTTGGTTACCAATACCAAAGCAAAGCCCATCTTTTTGAGTTCGCGACAGGCGTCGATCACGCCTTCTATAAAGTGGAAATTATCGATTTCATGGACGTAGCCATGGTCGACATTAATCGTGCCGTCACGATCGAGGAAAATTGCTGGAACGCTTTGTGTCACCGGTTTGCTCCTGAGGGCCTGAAAACCCGGACAGTATCGCATGTTTTACCCGGTACTGAGAACGGCAGAGAACAGCGTTGATCGTTGACTTAGACGTCTAGACGCCTTAACATCTGATTTATACCTTGGTCCACGCCAAGGTTTACTTTTATCTAGCCACGGGCAACCACGCTAAAATAAGAAGAATATGATTAAACTTTCTAACATCACCAAAGTGTTCCAGCAGGGTTCGCGCACCATTAGCGCGCTCTCTGACGTGACTCTTCACGTCCCTGCCGGGCAAATTTATGGCGTTATCGGTGCATCAGGCGCCGGTAAAAGTACGCTGATCCGCTGCGCCAACATGCTTGAGCGCCCGACTTCCGGCCAGGTGCTGGTTGACGGACAGGATCTGACCTCGCTGTCTGAAAGCGAACTGACACGCGCACGCCGCCAAATCGGCATGATCTTCCAACACTTCAACCTGCTTTCTTCCCGCACGGTATTTGGCAACGTTGCGCTGCCGCTGGAGCTGGACAACACCCCACGGGCTGAAATCAAAAAGCGCGTGACCGAATTGCTGGAGCTGGTCGGGCTGTCGGACAAACACGACGCCTACCCGGCCAATCTGTCTGGCGGTCAGAAGCAACGCGTGGCGATTGCCCGCGCACTGGCGAGTCAACCGAAAGTCCTGCTGTGTGATGAAGCCACCAGCGCACTGGATCCGGCCACTACCCGTTCCATTCTGGAACTGCTGAAAGACATTAATCGCCGTCTCGGCCTCACTATCCTGCTGATCACTCATGAGATGGACGTAGTGAAACGCATCTGCGATCAGGTTGCGGTCATCAGCCAGGGGCAGTTGATTGAAAAAGACAGCGTCAGCGAAGTGTTCTCTCATCCGAAAACGCCGCTGGCCCAGCAGTTTATTCAGTCCACGCTGCATCTGGATATCCCCGATGATTATGCCAAGCGCCTGGCTCCGGAACGTAGCGGTGGCCGTCAGCCGCTGTTGCGTTTGGAGTTCACCGGCCAGTCCGTTGATGCGCCGCTGCTGTCAGAAGCCGCCCGCCGCTTCAACGTTAACAACAATATCATCAGCGCCCAGATGGATTACGCCGGCGGCGTTAAATTCGGCGTGATGCTGGCAGAGCTGCACGGCAGCGATGAAGACGCGCTGGCAACAATTAAATTCCTGCAGGAAAATCAGGTAAAAGTAGAGGTTCTGGGTTATGTCTGAGGCAATGATTTGGTTAATGGCGCGCGGCGTGTGGGAAACCGTCATGATGACCTTTGTCTCCGGCTTCTTCGGTTTCGTGCTTGGCTTGCCGGTTGGCGTGCTGTTGTATGTGACTCGCCCGGGGCAAATCGCCGCCAACAATACGCTATACAGGACGCTGTCCGGGTTAGTGAACGTGTTCCGCTCCATTCCGTTCATTATCCTGCTGGTGTGGATGATTCCCTTTACGCGGATGATCGTCGGTACCTCTATCGGCCTGCAGGCGGCTATTGTGCCGCTGACCGTCGGCGCAGCGCCCTTTATCGCCCGTATGGTAGAAAACGCCCTGCTGGAGATCCCTTCCGGCCTGGTGGAAGCGGCCCGCGCAATGGGCGCGACTCCGATGCAAATCATCAAAAAGGTGCTGTTGCCGGAAGCCCTGCCGGGCCTGGTTAACGCCGCCACCATTACCTTGATCACCTTGGTGGGTTACTCCGCCATGGGCGGCGCGGTAGGCGCCGGTGGGCTGGGGCAGATCGGTTATCAGTACGGTTATATAGGTTATAACGCCACAGTAATGAATACCGTATTAGTATTACTGGTGGTGCTGGTCTATCTGATTCAGTTCTGCGGTGATCGGATCGTCAAAGCCGTCACCCATAAATAGTTTTTACAGCAACTGCGCTCACACAGCGTATTTCAAATGCGAGTCTAATGAGGAAGGGATATGTCGTTAAAATTTAAATCCATCGCGGCAATCGGCGCACTGATCGGTACTCTGGCTCTGGCAGGCTGCGGTCAGGAAGAAAAAGATCCGAACCATATCAAAATCGGCGTTATTGTCGGTGCTGAACAGCAGGTTGCTGAAATCGCGCAAAAAGTGGCGAAAGAGAAATACGGTCTGGACGTCGAGCTGGTGACCTTCAATGACTACGTGCTGCCAAACGAAGCGCTGAGCAAAGGCGACATCGATCTGAATGCCTTCCAGCACAAACCGTATCTGGATCAGCAAATCAAGGATCGCGGTTACAAGCTGGTCCCGGTCGGCAACACTTTCGTTTACCCGATTGCCGGTTACTCCAAGAAGATCAAATCTCTGGATGAACTGAAAGACGGTTCTCAGGTTGCGCTGCCAAACGACCCAACCAATCTGGGCCGCTCCCTGCTGCTGCTGCAGAAGGTTAACCTGATCAAACCGAAAGACGGTGTTGGCCTGCTGCCGACCGTGCTGGACGTGACTGACAACCCGAAAAACCTGAAATTGGTCGAGTTGGAAGCACCGCAACTGCCACGCTCACTGGACGATCAGCAAATCGCTCTGGCAGTGATCAACACCACTTACGCCAGCCAGATTGGCCTGACGCCGGCAAAAGACGGCCTGTTTGTTGAAGATAAAGATTCACCGTACGTGAACCTGCTGGTTGCCCGCGAAGACAATAAAGACGCGGAAAACGTGAAGAAATTCGTTCAGGCCTACCAGTCTGACGAAGTGAACGAAGCGGCCAACAAAATCTTTAACGGCGGTGCAGTTAAAGGCTGGTAATCATTAATTACCGAATTTATTCCTATAATTGCAAGACGGGCTCCGGCCCGTCTTGTTATTTCCACCATAGATTGCTTCAATAGCGCCACTCACATATTCCATCAAGGCAGAGGAATCTCAATGCGTGCTTTACCTCTCTGTTTGTTAGCGCTCGCGCTTGCAGGGTGTTCGTCGCAGCGTTTCGCGCCGCCCTCAACAAACAGCACCAGCAAACCGGCAGCAACCACTCCAGCAAAAACCACGCCTGCAGCACGTCCGGCACCGGTAAAACTGTACAAAAGTGCAGAAGAATTAGTGGGTAAGCCATTCCGTGATTTGGGTGAAGTCTCCGGCGAATCTTGCCAGACAACAGTACAGGACTCCCCACCAAATCTGGCAACCGCACGCAAGCGCATGCAGATTCGCGCGTCTTACATGAAGGCCAATGCCGTGCTGCTGCACGACTGCCAGATTGTCAGCGGCGTTGCCGGCTGTTACCAACAGGCCATTTGCCAGGGCTCAGCGCTTAACGTTTCGTCCAAATGACCGAGTTTGTTTTCAATCAGATCGGCACTGTCCGTTCACCCTATAAAGAAAAGTTCGCTGTCCCACGTCAGCCGGGGCTGGTCGAAGACGGCGGCGGCGAGCTGGTGCTGCTGCCACCCTATAACCAGCCGGAGGCGGTGCGTGGCCTCAGCGATTTCAGCCATCTGTGGGTGATGTTCATTTTCCATCAAACCCAGGAAGGTGGCTGGCGCCCCACCGTTCGGCCTCCTCGCCTCGGGGGCAACGCCCGAATGGGAGTATTTGCTACCCGTTCGACCTTTCGCCCCAACCCGTTAGGCATGTCGCTGATCGAATTAAAAGGCGTACGTATTCAAGGCGGTGAGGTAGTGCTGGAATTAGGCAGCCTGGATCTGGTTGACGGCACGCCGGTGGTAGATATCAAACCCTATCTGCCGTTTGCCGAAAGCCAGCCCCTGGCTCGTGCAGGGTTCGCTCAGGCAGCGCCGGCCGGCGATATGCCGGTGCGCTTTGCTCCCGAGGCAGAACTCCAGTTGCAGCAGCATCAGCAGCGTTATCCGCAGCTACGTCGGTTTATCAGCCAGGTGCTGGCTCAGGATCCACGTCCGGCTTACCGCAAGGGGCAACAGGCGGAACGGGATTATGCCGTCTGGCTGTTGGATTTCAACGTGCGCTGGCGGGTGGTGAGCCAGCAAACCGAGGTGTTGTCACTCGACCTGCGTTAAAATTCCACCGTCTCTCTTTTGACAACCTGCTTGCACTGGTAAACTAAACCACTTTTGTCAATTTTGGCCGCCACTGTGGCTGCCCGATGCAATTTGCAGTTCTAACGGAACCAAAACACCATGCGTACTAGCCAATATTTGCTCTCCACTCTGAAGGAGACACCTGCCGATGCCGAAGTGATCAGCCACCAGCTGATGCTGCGCGCCGGGATGATTCGCAAGCTTGCCTCCGGCCTTTATACCTGGTTGCCGACCGGCCTGCGCGTTCTGAAAAAGGTTGAAAACATCGTTCGCGAAGAAATGAACAATGCTAACGCGATCGAAGTTTGCATGCCGGTGGTACAGCCTGCCGATCTGTGGCAGGAAAGCGGCCGTTGGGAGCAGTATGGTCCTGAACTGCTGCGCTTTGTCGATCGCGGCGATCGTCCATTCGTACTGGGTCCAACGCACGAAGAAGTGATCACCGATCTGATCCGCAACGAGATCAGCTCTTACAAGCAACTTCCGCTGAACTTCTTCCAGATTCAGACCAAGTTCCGCGATGAAGTGCGCCCTCGTTTCGGCGTGATGCGCTCGCGCGAGTTCCTGATGAAGGATTCTTACTCGTTCCACACCTCGCAGGAATCTCTGCAGGCGACTTACGATGCGATGTACGAAGCCTACAGCAAAATCTTCAGCCGCATGGGCCTGGACTTCCGTGCGGTGGATGCCGATACCGGCTCTATCGGCGGTAGCGCCTCACACGAGTTCCAGGTACTGGCCGATAGCGGTGAAGACGATATCGTGTTTTCCACCGGTTCTGACTTTGCTGCCAATATCGAACTGGCAGAAGCGGTTGCCCCGGCTCAGCCACGTGCGGCAGCCAGCGAAGAACTGCGCATTGTAGATACGCCAAATGCCAAGACCATCGCCGAGCTGGTAGAACAATTCCAACTGCCTATCGAGAAAACGGTCAAAACGCTGCTGGTTCGCGCTAAAGAAGAAAGCGGCCACAAGCTGGTTGCTCTGCTGGTGCGTGGCGATCACGAACTGAATGAAGTGAAAGCCGAGAAGCTGCCACAGGTTGCCGTTCCGCTGACCTTCGCCACCGAAGAAGAGATCCGCGCCATCGTCGGCGCAGGCCCTGGTTCACTCGGCCCGGTCAATCTGCAGCTTCCGGTCGTAGCCGACCGCAGCGTCGCGGCGATGAGCGATTTTGGCGCCGGTGCCAACATTGACGGTAAACACTACTTCGGCATCAACTGGGAGCGTGATTTGCCGCTGCCGCAGCAGGTTGCCGATATCCGTAACGTGGTCGATGGCGATACCAGCCCGGACGGTAAAGGTACATTGCTGATCAAACGCGGTATCGAAGTGGGCCATATCTTCCAGCTCGGCACCAAGTACTCTGAAGCAATGAAAGCCACGGTTCAGGGCGAAGACGGCCGTAATCAGGTCCTGACCATGGGCTGCTACGGTATTGGGGTCACTCGCGTGGTGGCTGCGGCTATCGAACAGAATCATGACGATCGCGGCATCATCTGGCCAGATGCTATCGCCCCGTTCCAGGTCGCTATTCTGCCAATGAATATGCACAAGTCCTTCCGCGTGCAGGCGCTGGCGGAAGAGCTGTACAACACCCTGCGTTCCCATGGCATCGACGTGATCCTCGATGACCGTAAAGAACGTCCAGGCGTGATGTTCGCGGATATGGAACTGATTGGCGTACCGCACTCTATCGTTATCGGCGACCGTAACCTCGACAGCGAAGAGATTGAGTACAAAAACCGCCGTGTCGGCGAGAAGCAAATGATCAAAACCGGCGAAATCGTTGATTTCCTACTGGGGCAGATCAAACGCTGATCCGCAGAGACAGAAAGCAAAAACCCGCCTAGGCGGGTTTTTTTATGGTCGTTATTTGCTGTCGCAATTTTTGCTACGGTCAAAAACGAGTTTACCGTCCGGCACCAGCGCCTTTTCGGTCTGTCCTTCTTCCATCGACGGCTGAACACTGAAGTGGCCATTCAACGTCAGGAAGACCGGTTCACCCGGCGTTTTGTAGGCTTTGGCATACCCTTGTTCCAACGCGATGGTATTGTCTACCGGGAACGTCTTGCCGGTGGCGCAGTCTTTAAACACCGCCGCATCCGCCATGTAGGTGTAGCTGCCTTTCAGCGCCATCGGCGTTTTAGGCAAGGCTTTTTCTACCGGATCCAGACGATAATTCAATTTGGACTCGATAGCCGCACCGCTTTGATCCAGCATTTCCAGGCTCTTGCCTGCAGGCCGGAAATAGCGTTTATCGCCATGGCTGTCGGTCAGCACCAGCTTATCGGCGGTTCGTGCCCACTTGCCGTAGTCGGCGAAAGTCTGATCGCCGTCTTTGGTGTCACGGTAGGTTTCCTGCAGCACGAAAGTGCCGTCTTCATCCAGGAACAGCGAAGTATCCAGGCCACCGCAGTCTGCACAAGGCAATACGCCCTGATAACTTTGCTGCATGGCCTGAAGAGGCTGTTCCTTTGGCTGATATTGATTATTACATCCCAATAATGAGAGTGCCCCTGCCGCTAAAAACAGGGCTATTGTTATTTTCTTCACAGCTATTCTCCTACTGTGTCCATGTATCCTTAAGTGCGGATTTTGCCGCGCAGCGCTTTCGTTGCGCCTTTACGTACCTTGCCTTCCAGCCGACGTAATTTGGCCCCTTTCGTGGGCTTGGTCGCTCTGCGCGCTTTTTCCACCACCATCGCCTGCTGAATCAGCGCCACCAATCTGGCCAACGCCGCTTCACGGTTTAATTCCTGACTGCGATATTCCTGCGCTTTAATAATCACCACCCCATCGGCAGTAATTAAATGATTATTCAGGGCCAGCAACCTTTCCTTATAATACTCTGGCAGGCTGGATGCCCGGATGTCAAAGCGCAAATGGATAGCCGTTGAGGCTTTGTTCACGTGCTGGCCACCCGCGCCCTGCGCGCGGATCGCCGTCAATTCCAGTTCGTTATCCGGTATGGCAACGTTTCTCGACAGTTCCAGCACCGATCACACCTGCGCCTGTTGCCATTCGGCAAATTGGATTTCCAGACTATTCTTAGCGTCAGAAAGCCAGATAGTTCCCTCTTGCAGCGTGGCCTGCAGCGTCATATTGCGGCTGGCCAATGCCGCCAACTTGTTCAATTGTTCATCATCCAGGAAACGGATGTTTAGGTTTTTGTGGTTTGCCACTTTGCTCTGCATCGATTGCCACCATACATGGCCGGCGCGTTCCCCGTAGGCGTAAAGCACCACTCGCGGTGACTGATTGCAGGCTTTCTTGATGCGCTTCTCGTCAGGCAGACCCATTTCGATCCACATTTCCAACCCGTTATGGTCATTGCGCTGCCAGATTTCCGGTTCATCTTCAGCACTCAGGCCTTTGGTGAATACCAGGCGCTCGTCGGCGTGGCAAATCCAGGCCAGCAGGCGCAGCATCATGCGCTGTTCGGTTTCGGAAGGGTGTTGGGCCAGGGTAAGCGTGGCGTCGTGGTAGAAATGACGATCCATATCAGCGATATTGACCGTGGCTTTATAAATGGTAGCTTTCAGCGCCATGGGTGACCTCATTATTATCAGGCGACAGTGTACTTGATTTGGCCCAACCGCTGCCAGCACGGCCGGGTAAAGCACAGTGCGAAAGCCGCGCGCAGGTGCTAATAACTCCAGAATAGCTGTGCTATAGTCGTCTAGGATAGAGTCAAGCTCCGAGAGCCTGCGCCTCATCGCTAAAGGGTTTCGATGACGCAGAGGTTCTTAAGGGAGGAAACTGTGCAACAATACTGTGAGTTAGTACGCCGTTTTTACGCCGAGATCGGCAGTGGTGATCGCGGCTACGTGCCTGATGCGTTAGCATGTGTATTAAAGGCATTGGACGAAGTTGCTGCGGATAACGCGCTACCGTCCTCCGTTAGGGAACAGGCGGCTTTTGCTGCCGCTAACTTATTGGTGAGCGACTATGTTGATGAATGATGAGTACCAATCCATCAATTGCGATGACTATGAAAGCCTGGAACTCGCCTGTCAGCATAACTACATTCTGAAGCTGGAGTTACGCGACGGAGATAAACTCGAAGGCAAAGCCACCGAGCTGAAATTTACCAAGGGCGTTGAGTACCTGATTATCGATCAGGCCGGCAATGCTCTCAGCTTGCGTCTGGATCACATCCTCAGTTTCAGTCATCCGGAAATCGGTACCGTGGTCGTCAGCCTGTCTGACTGATTTTGCGGTAACGCCATCCCAACAGGGCAGCCCAACGGCTGCCCTCGTCATTTAGGGCCTCAGCCTGGTTAGGGTTTAAGGCTGGCATAGTAGGCGGCCAGATCGGCAATATCGTCATCGGACAGCGCTGAAACATAGGCTTTCATCACCTCCGGCTGGCCGCCGTTACGTTCGCCCTTCTTATACGCCTGCAATGCATGCTCCAGATACATGGCGTTTTGCCCGGCCAGATTAGGATACATTGGTACCGAGACCTTTCCTTCTGCACCGTGGCATGCCATGCAACTGGCGGATTTATCCTTGCCTGCCGCCGCATCTCCCGCCGCCATCGCCGGCAGGCTGCTCAAACCGACCATCACCGCTATTGCGCTCACAAATTTCATCATTGCTCCTTACGCTCTTATTATTTTTTACGCCACTGCAGCCGCAGGGGTTGCTGCCCCTCGGAGGATTGCCCGGCCTCGCTGACGAAAACGCCCAGCGCAGCGATAAGCCGATCATCATAATAGATCAACGGGGTACGCTCACGCTGCCAGGGAGGAATACCCAACTCTTGCCACAGTTTTTTGATTGGACGGGAATGCGTGCGGCCCAGGATGCGGAGCTTGCCCTGGGCGCTAAAGCGAACGCTCACTTTCTGCTGTGGCTGCGGAGCGCACAGGACAATATCGCCTTCCCCGCTGACCAGTGCACCCAATCCATCCGGCAACATCAGTGGCTCTGCCAACGACCATTCCAGAGAGGTTTGACGCAGATCGGCCATCAATGGCAACAGGTATAGGCGCCGACGGAAACGGCGGATCTGATATTGCCCCAGCTGTAGCTGAGGTTCGGCATCTTCACGGCTGAGCGCCACCTCGTCCCACAGCCGCTGCAACTGTTCGCGTGAGGGCATGCTTGCGCCACGTCCTGCGATCCAACGGCGTAACAAAGCAAAACGTCGGGCCGGCGAGCATCCCAGCAAACCGTCAATCGCCAGCGCATTTTCTTCATCGAGCAACGAGTGCAGTTGCTCTGCCAGCAGTTCATCCAACAGTTGCTCTTGCTCGGCACACAGGCTGGCGCTGCGCGCCGTCGCGGCGGCAAAATGCGGCCAGCGCTGATTCAACAGTGGCAATACCTGCAGGCGAAGAAAGTTGCGATCGAAGCGCGAGTCCTGGTTGCTGTCGTCTTCAATCCAACTGAGCTGATGCTGTTGGGCATAGGCTTCCAACTGCTGCCGGGAGCTGCCGAGCAATGGACGTAACAAACCGTTATTTCCCAATGAGGTTTGCGCAGCCATTGCCGACAGGCCCGCAGGGCCGCTGCCGCGCTTTAGCGCCAGCAGGAAGGTTTCACATTGATCGTCAAGGTGTTGCGCGGTGAGCAAGGTTTCATCCGCAGCCAGCGTGGCAGCAAAAGCGGAATAGCGCGCCGCCCGGGCCGCGGCTTCGATGCCGTCCTGACGGCCGTCGACCTGCACATATTGCACCACCAGCGGCAGTTGCCAGGCGGCGCATTGTTGGCGACAGTGTTCCACCCACCGATCGGCAAATGAACTCAGGCCGTGGTGCACGTGCACCGCACGTAGCTGCAACTCCGGCAGTTGTTGACGCAACTGCACCAGCAAGTGCAGCAGTACGCTGGAATCCAGCCCGCCGCTGAATGCCACCAGCAAGTGCCGGTGCGCACCCAGTTGACGGGCAAGCTGTCCAGATAATTGATTGCTATTCATTGATTAGGCTTAATAACGTCCAGATAGCTGCACGTTACCCCCCGCAATACTATCAATCAAGCATTAACCGCACGCAGGTGGCGGCCGGCCAGCAGCCACCACATGGCCAACACCGCAATCACTGCGGCAGTACAACCCAATGCCCACCAGCCGATTTGCGAGAACAGGTGCGCGTAGGCCTGTGCGGTCGCTCCGGTCGCCGGATCCTCTGCGGTTTGACCCGCGATCATGCCCGCCAGATAATTTGCAATCGAGCCGGTGGTCAGCATATAGATGCCCGTCAGTACCCCGGTAGCGCCTGGGATATTCAATCGGGTGATTTGCGCCATGGCGACCGGGTCGATGAACAATTCGGCCAGCCCCATCACGGAAAGCCCGGCGATCATCAGGAACATCGATCCCTGACCGTAGCGGGCATTCAGCGCCATCAGGGTGAAACCGACGCCAATCAGCAGCAAGCCAAAGGCGAATTTCCCCCAAATGCGCAGCGTACGGCTACCGCTGCCGTTTCCTCGTACCAGCCAGGCCAGCATCACACCGCCAAACATCACGGCAAACGCATTCACTGACTGGAATAAAGCCGTCGGCACCGTCCAGGAAAACCATTGGCGATCGACGTAGTGATCGATAAACAGGCTGATGGAGCTGCCGCCCTGCTGAGCGAAAGCCCAGAACAAAGTGCCTAACAGCATCAGCATGACGATCTGCCACAGCCCACGGCGCTGCTCTGTCGTAGCCCGAATCATAATCCGCGCCACCATCACCACCGCAGCGGCACACACCAGCATCAGTAATTGCCCTGCCAGACCGTAAATAAACAGCGAGGTGAAGAACAACGGGGCCAACAACAGCATGGCGCTTAGCCACACCCAGTTCGGGACCTTCAGAGTGTTGGCGCACATCTGCGCACGATCCACCCCGCGTGTGTGACTGAAATGGCGGCTGCCAAACAGGAAGATGGTCAGCCCGGCCAGCATGCCGATCCCCGCCAGCGCAAAACCGACGTGCCAGCCATAGCGCTCTGCCGCCAGCCCACAGGCGATGGGCGCCAGAATCGACCCCACGTTGCCGGCGGCATACAGCAGTGAAAAGCCCCCTTCACGGCGCGAGTCTTGCGGTTGGTACAACTCGCCCAGCAGGCAGCTGATATTAGATTTGAACAGGCCGTAGCCGCAGATGATGATCGCCAGGGCCAGATAGAGTGAATGTGTCGAGACGGCGCTCAGGCCGAGGACAATGTGGCCCAGCGTCATCAGTACCGCCCCGGCGATTACCGCAACGCGGTTGCCCAGCAGGCGATCGGCCAGCAGGCCGCCCAGGATCGGCGTGACGTAAACCAGAGAGGCATAGGCGCTATAGAGGCTGATAGCACGGCTGTCGGAATAACCAAGTTGGTGGGTAAGATAGAGAATAAGTAATGCACGCATGCCGTAAAAGCTGAAATATTCCCAAATTTGTATGGCTACGACATAGTAGATTGCGCGCGGCTGTGAGGGTGTTTTCATGGGTTTCTCCCATCAGTCGGTGAACGACAAAAGGGAGGCGCGAAGGCCTCCCCGTTATTTCAGTTATTTATCGTTTTTCAACACCTTCACGGTGTAACGCCCATCCGCCTGACGGTAAGCGCCGTGGATATCGGTTTCGAAGCCCGGATAATGCGCGCCGATTTCGCACAGCATTTGCAGGAACTCCAGTACCGGACGGCTTTCCTCGGTGAGCATTTCACCAGGCATCACCAGTGGAACACCTGGAGGATATGGCAGGATCATGTTGGCATTCACCTTGCCGACCATGTCTTCCAAATAGACCTCTTCCACTTCACCGTGCAGCTCTTTCTGGAAGGCATTGAACGGGTTCATGACCAGGGTTGGCAGCACTTCAAATGCGCGGTACATCAGATCCGGCAGGTTGTGCTCAACCACCAGCTTGTGAATGTTCTGTGCCAGATCCTGGATGCGCATGTTTTCATAAAACTCAGGCGCCTCTTTGTACAGTGAAGGCAGCATGTTTTTCACCCGCAGGTTCAGGTCGAACGAACGTTTGAAATCAGTCAGGCCGCGCAGCAGGCTGAGGGCTTTGGTTTTGTCGATACCGATGCTGAACAGGAACAGCAGGTTATATGGGCCGGTTTTCTCAACGATGATACCGTGCTCATCCAGGTATTTAGCAACCAGGCTGGCCGGGATACCAAACTCCTGCATTTCACCCTCTTTGCTCATCCCTGGGGTCAGGAGAGTCACTTTGATCGGGTCGAGATACATATGTTCATCGTCGATATTTTTGAAGCCGTGCCAGGCGTTGTCAGACTTCAGCGGCCAGCATTCAGGCTGATCGATGTGCTCCGGCTGCCAGACGTCAAAGAACCAACCTTCGGACTCAACGTTCAGCTGTTTGATTTCTTTACGGAACTTGATAGCACGTTCAATAGAGCCGTTAATCAAACGCTTACCGGCATTGCCTTTCATCATTGCCGCGGCAGTTTCGGTCGACGCCACGATACCGTAGTGCGGTGAAGTGGTGGTTTGCATCATGTAGGCTTCGTTGAAGGTTTCTTCGTTGATATCACCTTTCACGTGGATCATCGAAGCCTGAGAGAATGCCGCCAGCAGTTTATGGGTGGATTGGGTTTCATAAATCACCTTCCCTTCCACACGGCCACCGCTCATGCCGCATTTGCCTTTGTAAATCGGGTGGAAATTGGTGTAAGGCACCCAGGCGGAGTCAAAGTGAATAGATTTCACATCCAGCGCGCTCTTAATATAATCGGTGTTATACAGCAGACCGTCATAGGTAGAGTTGGTGATTACCGCATGCACTGGCCAGGTCGC
Source organism: Serratia liquefaciens (assembly GCA_012719855.1). Lineage (GTDB taxonomy): Bacteria > Pseudomonadota > Gammaproteobacteria > Enterobacterales > Enterobacteriaceae > Serratia > Serratia liquefaciens_A. The sequence goes on from JAAXZN010000060.1 coordinate 13,523, forward strand.
GTTTGGTGTTTCTTTAACACGTTTGGCGATGGTGTCACGGGCAAATTCACTCTGCGGGATACCACCGAGAATGCCGTAAGCATTACGGGTTGGGCGGAAATAGATTGGCGTAATGTCGCTCATCATCATCAGATGGGTCAGCGATTTGTGGCAGTTACGGTCAATCAATACGGTGCTGCCGGCCGGTGCGGAGTACATACCGACAATTTTGTTGGCAGTAGAGGTGCCGTTAGTCACCATATAGCTGCGTTCAGCGTTGAATACGCGAGCAATGTACTCTTCAGCTTCTTTGTGCGGACCAGTGTGGTCCAGCAGTGAACCCAGTTCGGAAACCGAAATAGAAATATCGGATTTCATGGCGTTGGCGCCAAAGAAATCGTAGAACAGGCTGCCGACAGGGCTTTTCTGGAAGGCGGTGCCCCCCATGTGGCCTGGAGTACAGAAGGTGTATTTGCCTTCACGCACGTATTTGAACAGCGCCTTGGTCAGCGGCGGCAGGATGGTATCGATGTACTCATCGGTGTTTTGTTTGATCTTGGCAGCGATATCGGTGGCCGCACCCAGCGCATATTCAAAGAAACGCACCTGCATGCGCAGATCGTTCAGGCTGACATCCAGGGTTGAATGCGTATTGGCAAATGCATACAGCGGCATGTATTCGTTCAACTGGCTGATTTCTTCACACAACTCAAGGTTGTATTTATCCCAGTCGAAAATCACCCCGCACAAGCGCGCATTATTCTCGATCAGCTTTAACAGGTCTTCGCGATCGTTAGGATAGACAACGCGGAAGTCCAGGCTTTCCAATGCTTTGTGCAGTTCGCGGATAGGCTCTTCTTTAAAGTAGACACCCATGTGGTTCATGATAGCTATAACGTTCATAATCATTTCTCCAGGTAATGCGAGCCCCTTGCCATCACGAGTGACAATTACTGCAAGGGGCTAAATTAAGAAGTGGGTCAGTACGTGCTTAGTGCGCTTTGGCCGTTGTGTTGCCGTCGATGGCTACGCCGTTGGCTTTGGCGGTCTGACGAGTATTCATTTTGCGGGCGTAGAACATCAGGATGATCAGGCTGATGATGAAGGTGCCGGACAGTTCGAACGAGTCGGCGCCCATCAGTGCGATGAAGCAGAAGCCACAACCCAGCACCGATGCAATCAGGCTCAGCAGGTTACGGATATTGACGCCTTCGAAGCGGATCAGGTCTACGCAAGAGTAGAAGTAAGGCAGCATGGTCAGCAGCACCGCGATACCGGTCAGCATGCCGAACAGGTCGGAAGCTTTACCGCCGCCGGAGCTCATGGCCGTAATCAGCACCATCAAGGCGGTCATTTTGCAGCTTGCCAGCAGCAGGCCTTTCTTAGGAATGCCGTTTTTATCCATTTCGCCATAAACTTTCGGGAAGTTACCGTCGTTGGCAGCGCGCACCCCGGCTTGACCCACCAGCATCATCCACGAACCGAGTGAAGTCAGGCAGGCAAAGGCGGTGAAGGCAGAAACCAGTGGCGCAGCCCAGCCACCCATGATGGTAGAGGCGCTGATAGCGAACGGTGCACCGGAAGCAGCCATCTCAGACGCAGGATACATACCGCTGATGACCTGAGTTGCTGCAACGTAGATGATCCCAGCCAGTGCAGTCCCCAGCATGGTTGCCAGCGGTACGGTACGTTTCGGGTTTTTCACCATGCCGGTACTTACTGCGGCAGATTCCACGCCGATAAACGCCCACAGGCACAGCAGGATACTTTTGATTACGGCATGGTAATCAGTGGTACCGGAAGTATTCCAGTTAGCCTGATAGGTTGCCGCGTCGAACCAATGCCAACCTGCAGTCGCAGTGACAATCACCGGGATCAGCACCAATACCAGGCCCATGGTCGTCAAACGACTGACCCATGAACCGCCGAGCAGGTTAATAAAGGTAAACACCCAAACAATAGCAATACAGGCAATACCCGCCGGTACCGGATTATTCAGTGCAGGGAAGAAAGTAGAAAGATAAGAAACCGCGGTAATGCCGATGGCCAGATTACCAATCCAGTTCGCATGGTAATAAAGCACGCCTGTTTGGAAACCGAACGCCGGGGAAATTTCACCCGCGTAGGCAATAGGACCACCTTGCTGAGGGTTTTTAGTGGCCAGGCGAGCATATACATAGGCCAGAGACATCGCGCCGATAATAGATATTACCCATCCCCAGATAGCGATAGATCCGAGACTTGCCAGGTTCGCGGGTAATAAGGCAATGCCGCTCCCCATCATATTACCGGCAACCACACCGGTGCAGGCAATAAGCCCTATTTTCTTGGATGAAGCCATGGTCAGTTTCTCCTGATTTTGATTTCTTATAAGTCCAGGTCGCTAAGCAGTTTTGCTAATGACCGGACTTGATGGTCAGGATGCTAAAGAATGACGTCAGTAAAGTCCTAAAGATAAAGTGATATTACGGTCATGATCATACAAATGATAACTTGAGGTTTTCCATTAACAGATAAAGAGCTAAACACGGCATCAAGAAAAGATAAATATCATTTAAAAACAATGGAATATGCATGTTATTTTTCATCTACAAACGTGAACAACAGAGAGTAAATCACCAACCGATGCATTTATTTAATTTAACAAAATCGGCACAATAAATAACACCGCCACTCAATATATTGAGTCAGCGGTGTTATCGAAGGTTATTCGCCTTGAGTGTAGTTATTGAGATAGGGAACGACGGCGTTAATTGAGGTGTGAAATACGGCATTACTAATCCAATGCAGCGTATTTTCCCCAGGACGAAGATTAAAGGCGGTGATATAAGAATCTGCCGCCAGGTGGTTATTACCCTGCATTTCATAAACCTTACCCAGCAACACGTAATTCATCCAGGACATCTGCAGCTCGATGCCTCTGTTGATTGCCTGGTGGGCCTCATCGGTATTCCCCTCCCCCAACGCCTGTATCGTGTGAATTTGCTGAATAATTGGACTGTCTTTTAACGCCGGAAGCGTATTCAGACGGGTGATTTCCGCCTGCAATTGCGCCAATTGCACGCCATCAAAAGGTTGATAAGAGTTACGCAATAAATCGGCCAGCGCTTTTTCTGCGGAGAGATAAATAAAATTCGGCGTAATTTTTATCATATCCGCCAGCATATTACTCGCATGGGTCAGTGAGTCGTTATCCCCCTGAATCAAGAGCTGATGCGCCTGATAATACTGTTGCAAGGCCGGGCCGGAATTCGGCAACAGCTGGGTCAGCCGCTGCTGCAACTGCGGTGGCCAGGGCTGCTTGAGAGCAACAGACAGGCTGCTGAGGAAATCCTCCTGGATTTTCAGCTGGTTGTCGTCGGTCACAAAGTAACGCTTATCCAACATGATGGAGCTGTCTGCATTGTTCACCAGACGCACCGACAGGAAACACTGCTGAGCGCGATAATGGCGCTGATTGACGAACTCAATGGTCAGAGACTTACCCGAACTGCTGGGTCCGGTGTAGTTGTAGTTGGTCTGATCGTGTACCAGGAAGGTGGAGTAAGTATTCAGCGAGTCCGTCACCACTTCACTCAGGCCAACAACATAGGAAAGCTGCGGCGTCCAGTTGCTGCAACTGTTGCCCCCCTGAATACGGATGTCGATATCGCGCGGGTTCATCAGCACCGGCATGGTGGATTCCGGTATCCGTTGCGACAAGGTCGCGATGGCAACAAACACCACACAGGCGCTCAACGCGGCAAGAAATGCCAGCCATACCCAGAATGTCGATTGACGGTAAAAAGGGGCTGTTGAGGTGACCGGCGGCGTTTTTAACTTGCTCGGTTTTGGTGGTTCATAGGCTACGTCGTCTTCTTCGCTGCCGTCGCTGCCGTCTTCCGGCTCATGCATGATAACCGCGACCTGCGGCACCGCAGGCGTTGCCACATCTTCCCCTTCACACCACATGACCGGCGCTGCCAGCTTATAGCCGCGTTTGGGTACGGTGATAATGTACTCCGGGCTATTGGTGTCGCCGTCTTTCAGGTATTTGCGCAGCTCGGAAATACTCTGGGTCACCACATGATTGGTGACGATGTTGCGTTTCCATACGTTATCGATCAGCTCATCTCGGCTCAGCACCACATCCGGATGCCGGGCGAAATATTGCAGCATATCGATCAGGCGAGGCTCCAACGTCTGTTGGCGCCCGTCACGGCTTATTTTGTTGTCTGCGGGAGTAACTAACCACTCTCCAACGCGAAAAACAGGCTCTTGCATAGTGAACATAACTCAAAAGGGGCGTGCGGCAAGCGCGGGATAATAGCATATGCGGGTGCCGCCTGCGCCGCTACGACCCGATTAAGCATTCATACCTCATATAATTCTAGAGGCAACCCATCAGGATCGCTGAAAAAAGTGAAACGTGACTGGGTATAAGGATCGACACGCACCGGTTCACACTCCACCCCGGCATTCTGCAAGTGCAGGATTGCCTGCTCGATATCATCAACGCTGAACGCCAAATGGCGCAGACCGCAGGCCTCCGGGCGGCTGACGCGGGCCGGCGGTGACGGGAAGGAAAACAGTTCGATGCTGTACTGGCCGTTGAGCGCCAAATCCGCTTTCCACGAATCGCGCTCCGCACGGTAAAACTCCTCTAACAGGGTAAAACCCAGGATATCGCAGTAAAAATGCTTACTGGCCGCATAATCTGAACCTATGACTGCGATGTGGTGTACCTGACGTAGTGCCAACATAGTGATGCCTCATTGTCTGTCTGATGAGGCAAGGTATCCGGCAGCCACGGCATCGTCAACGGCAAAAAGCCCCGCAGGGTAAGACGGGGCTTTTCTTGAACTATCGGTAACGCAGTAAATCGATCAGGCTTTAAGATCCGCCAATGCCGCCCCGTAGTTGATGTGCAGCACCTGCCCATCGACCACCAGCGCAGGGACGCTCTGCACCCCGGCTTTTTCCGCTTCGGCGAGACGCGCCGGCGTTTCGCCCAGATGAACCACGTCCACCTGCACATCCTGGCTCAACAGGCCCAACAACTGCTGCTCTGCGCTCACGCAAACCGGGCAACCGGCATGATAGAAAACGGCCTTAGTCATGATAATTCTCCTTGGTTCTGACTGTTGCGGGTGAATTGCGCCACCCATTTAGTTTCGAATCGAAACCAAATGCACAATAAATCCTCCATCATGCCTTGTCAATATAGTTTTTAATCGATACTATTTTCCCACACTAGCGAGGATCCCATGTTGACACTGTTTGATTTACTGGAACGACTGAATAGCCTGCAACGCAGCTGGCTGCGGAGTCATGAAGAGCTGGAAAGCCTGCCGCCGGTGCAGCTGAGCGCCTTGTATTACCTGGCACGCTGCAACCATTACTCCAATACGCCAATGGCGGTCGCGGAATATCTCGGCCTGACCAAGGGCACGGTGTCGCAATCGCTGAAAAAGTTGGAAGGTAACGGGATGATCGCCCGCACGGCTGACGTAAAGGACCGCCGCAGCGTCAGGCTAAAGCTGACCGACAAATCACACTCATTGATGGATGCCCTGTTCCCTCCGGCCTATTTACAGCAGGCGCAGGATGCCATGCAGCAGGAGGGCGGGCAGTTGCTGGAATTACTGACGCAGTTGCTGCGTCAGCTGCAAAAACAGGATGATAACGTGGCGCTGTTCGGCGAATGCCATCAATGCCGCTATCACCAGCGGCATGACGGCCAACCCTTTTGCGGTTTGACTCAGGAACCGCTGCCGACCAGCAGCGTGAAGCTGATTTGCCGCGAGTTTGCTTAAGCCAACGGCGTTTTTAACACCTTCACCAGATAACGCCCGTCCTCGGTCAGTTTCGCACCGTGTATATCGGTTTCAAAGCCCGGATAACGTTCGCCGATAGAACACAACATCAGCAAGAAATCGAGCACCGCTCGGCTCTCTTCGGTGATCATCTCACCCGGCATCACCAGCGGAACCCCTGGCGGATAAGGCAGGATCATGTTCGCAGCGACTTTGCCGACCAGTTGATCCAGCTCGCAGGTTTCCACGTTGCCGCGCACCTGCTGCTGGAACATTTGGTGTGGCGTCAGCTTCATTTCAGGCAACACATCAAAAGCCCGCTGCATCAAACCCGGCAGATCGTGCCGACAAATCAAGCTGTGGATCCCGGCGGCCAGATCCTGAATACGCATATTACGGTAGAAATCCGGATCCTCGGCAAACAGGTCCGGCAGCATGTTCTTCACCCGCAGGTTGAGATCGTAGGCGCGTTTAAAATCGGTCAGGCCACGCAGCAGGCTCATCGCCTTGGTTTTATCAATGCCGATACTGAACAGGAACAGCAGATTATAAGGCCCGGTTTTCTCCACCACGATACCGCGTTCGTCCAGGTATTTCGCCACCAGCGCGGCCGGTATGCCGCTCTCTTCCAGCGCGCCAAGCTCATTCATCCCCGGCGTCAGGATGGTGACCTTGATAGGATCGAGATACATATGATCGCGGTCAGTTGTGCCAAAGCCGTGCCAATTGTCGTCCGGGTTCAGCGGCCAGCACTGCGCCTCGTCAATCTCTTCCGGCTGCCAGATATCGAAGAACCAGCTATCACTCTCTTCCCGCAAACGCTGCACCTCACGACGGAAATGCAGCGCACGCTCCACCGAGCGGTTAATCAACCGTCGCCCCGGATTACCGCGCAGCATCGCCGCTGCGGTCTCCATCGACGCCACGATACCGTAATTCGGCGAAGTCGTGGTGTGCATCATATAGGCCTCGTTAAAGGTACTTTCGTCGTAGTCACCCTTAATGTGGATCATCGAGGCCTGCGAAAAAGCCGCCAGCAGCTTATGAGTCGACTGGGTTTCGTAGATCACTTTACCGGGTATGCGTTCACCGCTCATGCCGCTCTTGCCATCGTAAATCGGATGGAAGTTGGTATAGGGCACCCAGGCGGAATCAAAATGAATTGATGGGACGTCCAGCGTCTGCTTGATGTAATCCGTGTTGTACAGCAGGCCGTCGTAGGTCGAGTTGGTGATCACCGCATGTACCGGCCAACTGGCGTTGGCCGTGTCAGCCACCCGAGCGGCAATGCTGTCATGGGTGAATTCACGCTGCGGGATCCCGCCAAGGATCCCGTAGGCATTGCGCAGCGGGCGCAAGTAAATCGGGACGATATCGCTCATCATCAGCAGGTGGCACAGGGACTTATGGCAGTTGCGGTCTATCAATACCGTGCTGCCGGTCGGTGCCGAATACATGCCGACAATTTTATTGGCGGTAGAGGTGCCGTTGGTCACCAGATAACTTTGCTCGGCGTTAAAGGTGCGCGCAATATACTCTTCGGCCTCCAGGTGAGGCCCTGTGTGATCCAGCAGCGAGCCCAGTTCGGTGACCGAAATCGACACGTCGGCTTTCAGGGTATTGGCACCGAAAAAGTCGTAAAACAGGCAACCGACCGGGCTCTTCTGAAAGGCCGTACCGGCCATATGACCGGGGGTACAGAAGGTGTATTTCCCTTCATGCACATAGTTGAACAGCGCCTTGGTCAGCGGCGGCGTAATAGTATCGATGTATTCGGCGGTGTATTGCTGGATGCGCTGCGCAATATCATCTGCCGCATTCAGGCCGTACTCGAAGAAATACAGCACCATACGCATTTCATGCAGGCTAACGTCAAAGGTGGAATGGGTGTTGATAAACGCATACAGCGGCAGATATTCGTTGAGCTCGTTGATCTCGCTGCACAGCTCCAGGCTGTAGTCGTCCCAGTCGAAAATCACGCCGCAAATGCGTGCGTTAGCTTCGATCAGCTTCAACAAATCGCCGCTGTTTTTGGGATATACCAGTTGGAAGTTCATCGCAGCCAGTGCGGTGTGAAGCTCGCGGATCGGCTCGTCTTTGTAATAAACGCCCGCTGGGCTCATGATCGCGATGATGTTCATCGGCTGCTCCTGTCAGTTAACCACCAAACCTCTATAACAACATGAAAATACTGCGGTGTGTAGACAAAAAAAAACCGCCCGAAGGCGGTTTCTTGCAACGCGTGACGACACTCAGCAATAGCCGTAGTTCATCAGGCGCTGGTAGCGGCGGTTAAGCAGCTCTTCGGTGTTCAGGCCGTCGAGATCTTTCAGATCGGCCAACAGCTGCGCTTTCAACGCTTCCGCCATCGCCGGTACATCGCGGTGAGCAGAGCCCAGCGGCTCCGGGATCACCGAGTCGATCAGCTTCAGCTCTTTCAGACGCGGTGCAGTAATGCCCATGGCTTCTGCGGCAATCGGCGCTTTGTCGGCACTTTTCCACAGAATGGAAGCACAACCTTCCGGTGAGATCACCGAATAGGTGCTGTACTGCAGCATGTTCACTTTGTCGCCCACGCCAATGGCCAATGCGCCACCGGAACCGCCTTCGCCGATCACCGTACAGATCACCGGAATTTTCAGACGAGACATTTCACGCAGGTTATGGGCAATCGCTTCTGACTGGCCACGCTCTTCCGCGCCCACGCCCGGATAGGCGCCAGGGGTGTCGATGAAAGTGATCAGCGGCATCTTGAAACGAGAAGCCATTTCCATCAGGCGCAGCGCTTTGCGATAGCCTTCCGGTGCCGGCATGCCGAAGTTACGGCGGATTTTCTCTTTGGTCTCGCGGCCTTTCTGATGCCCGATGATCATCACCGGCCGGCCATCGAGGCGCGCAATACCACCGACAATCGCTTTGTCATCGGCATAGGCACGATCGCCCGCCAGTTCTTCGAAGTCGGTAAAGATGTGTTTGATATAATCCAGGGTATAAGGACGGCGCGGGTGGCGTGCCAATTGGGCAACTTGCCAGGCCCCAAGATCGGAAAAAATCTTGCGCGTCAGCTCAACGCTCTTTTCACGAAGGCGCTGAACCTCTTCGTCCAGATTAATATCTAATTTTTCGTCTTGACGGCTGACTGCAGTCAGCGAGTCAATTTTCGCTTCCAGCTCTGCAATCGGCTGTTCAAAATCAAGAAAATTCAGACTCATAGCATTCCTATTTTAGTCAAATTCCAGTTCCACCTGCTCATTACCTACCAAAGTCCGCAAATCTATCAATAAGCGGTCGGTGGGCGTCACGCGCCAGGTTGCGCCAAAACGCAGCTTGGCCCGCGCATCTTCCCGTTGATAGTAAAGATGCACTGGAATCGTCCCCGAGCGATGGGGTTCCAAAGACTGACGGAGACGGTTCAAAAGCTGGTCATCAATTTGCCTGTCCGTCAGCGAGATAGCAAGTCCGCGAGCGTATTTTTCACGGGCTTCACTGATATCCATTAGCTCGCGGGCGGTCATTTTAAGCCCGCCGCTAAAGTCATCAAAGCTGACCTGTCCACTGGCGATCAGGATACGGTCTTTTTCCAATAAATGCTGGTATTTTTCTAACGCATCGGTGAATAACATCACCTCCAGACGGCCAGAACGGTCATCCAGAGTACAGATCCCGATGCGGTTACCGCGCTTGGTGACCATAACCCGCGAGGCGATCACCAGCCCAACGGCGGTGGTCATTTTGCCCCGATCCGTCGGGTGCATATCTTTCAAACGCTGGCCACCGGCATAGCGTTCGATCTCCTTCAGGTACTGGGTGATCGGGTGACCGGTGAGGTACAACCCCAGAGTTTCCCGTTCACCGTCCAGCACCACCTGCTCCTGCCAGCGGGGCACGTTGGCGTAGGATTGCTCCACTTGCTCCGGCGCCTCCGCCAGTACGCCAAACATATCCACCTGGCCGATCGCTTCGGCTTTGGCATGCTGATCTGCCGCTTTCAGCGCATCGGGCAATGAGTTCATCAATGCGGCGCGGTGCGGCCCAAGGCGGTCGAACGCCCCGGACATGATCAGCTTTTCCAGAATGCGGCGGTTAATTTTTTTGATGTCGGAGCGCGCGCACAAATCAAACAGGTCTTTAAAGTAGCCCTGCTCACCGCTGTTACGCGCTTCCAGAATGGCTTCAATCGGCCCTTCCCCAACGCCTTTAATAGCGCCGATACCGTAAACGATCTCACCTTCATCGTTAACGTGGAAATGGTACTGACCGCTGTTGATGTCCGGCGGCAGGATTTTCAGCCCCATGCGCCAGCACTCATCCACCAGCCCCACCACCTTATCGGTGTTGTCCATATCGGCGGTCATCACCGCCGCCATAAACTCGGCCGGGTAGTGTGCCTTCAGCCACAGCGTCTGGTAGGAAACCAGCGCATAAGCGGCAGAGTGCGATTTGTTGAAACCATAACCGGCGAATTTCTCCACCAGGTCGAAGATTTTTACCGACAGTTCACCGTCGATACCGCGTGATTTTGCCCCATCCTCGAAACCGCCACGTTGCTTGGCCATCTCAACCGGGTTCTTTTTACCCATCGCACGACGCAACATGTCCGCGCCGCCCAGCGAATACCCGGCCAGGACCTGGGCAATCTGCATAACCTGTTCTTGATACAGGATGATGCCATACGTCGGCTCCAGCACCGGCTTGAGCGACTCATGCTGCCACTGGATATCCGGGTAGGAAATTTCTTCGCGGCCGTGCTTACGGTCGATAAAGTTATCCACCATGCCTGACTGCAGAGGCCCAGGGCGGAACAGCGCCACCAGTGCGATCATGTCTTCGAAACAGTCGGGCTTCAGACGTTTGATCAAATCCTTCATGCCGCGCGATTCAAGCTGGAAGACCGCGGTGGTCTCCGAACGCTGCAGCATGTCGAAGCTCTTTTTGTCTTCGAGCGGGATGGCGGCGATATCAATCGGCTCCAGCCCGGTTTTGGCGCGCCGGGCGTTGATCATCTCCAACGCCCAGTCGATGATGGTCAGAGTACGCAAGCCGAGGAAGTCGAACTTCACCAGCCCGGCGTATTCCACATCGTTCTTGTCGAACTGGGTAACCGGATGCTGCCCCTCGGCGTCACAATACAACGGCGCGAAGTCGGTGATTTTGGTCGGCGCGATCACCACGCCCCCGGCGTGCTTACCGGCGTTACGCGTTACCCCCTCCAGCTTGCGCGCCATATCAATCAGCGCTTTGACTTCCTCATCGGCCTCGTAAATTTCCGGCAGTTGGGGTTCGGCGGCAAAGGCTTTTTCCAGCGTCATGCCCGGATCGGGCGGCACCAGCTTGGAGATGCGGTCGACGAAGCCATAGGGGTGGCCCAGCACGCGGCCCACGTCACGAATAACCGCTTTCGCCGCCATGGTACCGAAGGTGATGATTTGCGATACCGCCTCACGGCCGTACATTTCCGCCACGTGCTCAATCACCAGATCGCGTTTTTCCATGCAGAAGTCGACGTCGAAGTCGGGCATCGAAACACGTTCCGGGTTCAGGAAACGTTCAAACAGCAGGTCAAATTCCAGCGGGTCGAGATCGGTGATTTTCAGTGCATAGGCTACTAACGAACCGGCACCGGAACCACGCCCCGGACCTACCGGTACGTTGTTATCCTTCGACCACTGGATGAACTCCATCACGATCAGGAAGTAACCCGGGAAGCCCATCTGGTTGATCACGTTCAGTTCAATATCCAGACGTTCATCGTATTCAGGGCGACGTTGAGCGCGTACTTCCGGGTCGGGGAACAAAAACTCCAGGCGATCTTCCAGCCCTTCCTTCGACTTGAGGATCAGGAAGTCTTCGGTGCTCATATCACCGGTCGGGAACTGCGGCAGGAAATACTCGCCGAGGCGAATCGTCACGTTACAACGCTTGGCGATCTCTACGCTGTTGAGCAACGCTTCCGGGATGTCGGCAAACAGCTCGCACATCTCGTCTTCGTTGCGCATGTATTGTTGCGCCGTATAGTTGCGTGGGCGCTTGGGATCGTCCAGCGTGAAACCATCATGAATGGCGACACGGATTTCGTGAGCGTCAAAGTCATCCTCGACCAGAAAGCGCACATCGTTAGTGGCCACCACCGGCAATCCGCGTTCGGTGGCCAGCGCCACTGCGGCGTGCAGATAGTTTTCTTCGTCCGGCCGACCGGTCCGGATCAGTTCGAGGTAATAGCAGTCTGGGAAGTATTGCTGATAGAAATCCAGGCACTGCTCCACCTGCGGCTGGTTGCCGCGCAGCAGAAACTTGCCGACGTCCCCCTGGCGCGCGCCAGAGAGCAAAATCAGCCCTTCACGATGCTCAATCAACCAGTCGCGATCAATGGTCGGGCCGGCGGCACCGTAACCACGCTGATAAGCGCGGGAAATCAGCAACGTCAGGTTTTGGTAGCCTTCGTTATTGGCGGCCAGCACGGTGAGCTGCGCCAGCTCATCGCCCAGCACTTCGCTTTGCACATGAAAATCCGCGCCGATGATCGGTTTGATCCCGGCGCCGTGCGCGCTGCCATAGAACTTCACCAGACCACACAGGTTGGTAAAGTCGGTAATTGCCAAAGCAGGCATGGCTAACGCGGCGGCTCTCTTCACCAACGGCCCGATCTTGGCTAATCCATCAATCATGGAGTAGTCGCTATGAACGCGCAGGTGAATAAAACGAGGTTCGGCCATATCCAGATACCTGAATCTAGGGGCTCAGCGGACTGAACCCGGGTTAACGCTATCGCTTGTCTGGCCCGGATAACCAGGCCTGCAGATTACAGCCCCAGCGCCCTTCTTACCGGGGCAAAACTGCGGCGGTGATGCTCGGTCGCACCCAGCGCGGCCAGCCGCTCCAGATGGAAGGCGGTCGGGTAGCCCTTATGCTGCGCGAAACCGTAATCGGGGAACACAAGATCCAACTCGGCCATTTCGCGGTCACGCGTTACCTTAGCCAGAATGGATGCCGCACTGATTTCCGCCACGCGGCTGTCTCCCTTCACTACCGCCTGTGAACGCATCGGCAATTTCGGGCAGCGGTTACCGTCGATCAATACCATGTCCGGCGCGATATGCAACCCGGCAACCGCACGCTGCATCGCCAGCATAGTGGCATGCAGAATGTTAAGTTGGTCGATCTCTTCTGGCTCAGCGCGGCCCAGGCTCCAGGACAACGCTTTCTCGACGATTTCGTCATACAGCGCCAGGCGGCGCTTTTCACTGAGCTTTTTCGAGTCCGCCAGGCCCACGATCGGCCGAGCGGGATCGAGGATCACCGCAGCGGTCACCACTGCGCCAACCAAAGGACCACGGCCCACTTCGTCCACGCCGGCAATCAGCGTGGCGACAGGATAGATGAAAGGTTCAATCATGCTTTTGCCAGCTCCAACACAGCCTGAGCGGCCTGTTCATCAGCACCGCAACGGATGCTTTGGTGCAAAGTAAGGAAGGTTTGTTTCAGTTCGTCGGTTTGCGCGTTCTCTTCCAGCAACGGCATCACCGCGGCCGCCAGCTTGTCCGGCACGCAGTCATGCTGCAGCAGTTCGGTGACGATTTCACGGCCTGCCAACAGATTGGGCAGCGAGACATACGGCGTCTTCACTAACCGCTGCGCCAGCCAGAAGGTAAAGGGTTTCATACGGTAGCCCACCACCATCGGACATTTGGCCAGCATGCACTCCAGCGCGGCGGTGCCTGAAGCCAGTAATGCCGCGTCGCTGGCAACCATCGCCTCACGCCCTTGACCGTTCAGCAGATGCACGCGCAGCTCGGGCGCCACTTCAGCTTTGATCCGCTCGAACTGTTCGCGACGTTTGGCGTTAACCAGCGGCACCACCAGCTCAAGGTCGGGATAACGGGTACGCAGCAACTGCGCCGTTTTCAGGAAGTCGGCGCTCAGCATCTCAACTTCTGCGCTGCGGCTGCCCGGCAACAGGGCCAGACAACGTGCGTCGGGTGCGATGCCCAGCGTAGCGCGTGCAGCCAATTTATCCGCCTGCAGCGGCATGGCATCAGCCATGGTGTGGCCGATAAACCGGCAGGGAACGTTAAAACGATCGTAAAACGCTTTTTCGAAAGGGAGAAACGCCAGCACCAGATCGGTGGCTTTGCCAATTTTGAAAACGCGCTTTTGACGCCAGGCCCAGACGGACGGGCTGACATAGTGAATGGTGCGAATACCGCGTTGTTTCAGACGGCCTTCCAGGGTGATATTGAAGTCAGGCGCGTCGATACCCACAAACACGTCCGGCTTCAGATCGCTGAACCGGCGGGTAAGATCCTTGCGGATCTTTAACAGGCGTGGCAGGCGCTCAAGCACCTCCACCACGCCCATTACCGCCAGCTCTTCCATTTCGTACCAGGTTTCACAGCCTTCAGCCTGCATCAGCGGGCCGGCGACGCCAACAAAACGCGCGTCGGGGACTTGCGCCTTAAGCGCGCGGATCAATCCGGCGCCAAGAATATCACCGGAGGTTTCTCCGGCGACCAATCCGATAGTCAATGGGCGATTTTGCATAGGTCAGCGAATGATACCGCGGGTTGAGCGGCCAAAGAAATCCAGGAACTGCTGCACCACCGGCTGCTCTTTTGCCAGGGTTTCGATTTCTGTTTTCGCTTCATCCAGCGTTTTCTCGCTGCGATAAAGGATCTTGTAGGCGTTACGGATTGCCTGCATTTGATCTTTATCGAAACCACGACGCTTCAGGCCCACGGCGTTAACACCGAATGGCGTGGCGTGGTTACCCTGCGCGATGACAAAAGGAGGCACGTCTTGGGCAACACCGGAACAACCGCCCACCATCACGTGGGTGCCGATGATGCAGAACTGGTGGATAGCCGTCATGCCTCCAATAATGGCATGGTCGTCAATTTCCACATGCCCGGCAAGCGTAGCATTGTTCGCCAAGATACAGGAATTACCCACCACACAGTCGTGCGCAACGTGCACGTTAACCATCAGCAGGTTGTCATTACCTACCTTGGTCAACCCTGTGCCCTGCGCTGTGCCGCGATGAATGGTCACGCTTTCGCGAATGCGATTGCGATCGCCAATCTCGACACGCGTAGGTTCGCCCGCGTATTTCAGATCCTGATTCACTTCACCAATAGAGGCGAATTGATAGATCTGGTTATCGCGACCGATTTTGGTCAGGCCATTCACCACAATGTGGGATTTCAGTACCGTGCCTTCGCCGATTTCCACCTGGGAGCCGACGTAACAGAAGGGACCGATGTGCGCGCCAGCGCCGATAACGGCACCTTCTTCGATAATCGCGCTAGGATGGATAAAGGCGGTTTTGTCGATCACGGATTAAGCCTCCCGGCTGCGCGCACACATCATGGTTGCTTCGCAGACAATTTTGCCGTCGACGGTTGCCACGCCTTTAAAGCGCGTCAGACCACGACGTGTTTTCTCAAAGGTGACTTCCATGATCATCTGATCACCAGGCACTACCGGGCGTTTGAAACGGGCTTCATCGATACCGGCGAAGTAATACAGCTCGCCCGGTTCCAGTTTGCCGACGCTTTTGAACGCCAAAATACCGGTGGCCTGCGCCATGGCTTCCAGAATCAATACGCCTGGAAAAATCGGCTTACCAGGGAAGTGTCCCTGGAAAAACGGCTCATTTACAGATACGTTCTTCACCGCACGCAGGAATTTGTGCTCCTCAAACTCGAGGACGCGATCAACCAGCAAGAACGGGTAACGGTGAGGAAGCAACTCTAAAATTTCTGCAATATCCAGAGTATGAGTGTCAGTAGTCAAAATACTCTTCCTGTCTCTAAAAACTGATGGCATCAACAACACGGCCTGCGCTGACCCCAAAAGGAGATCATCATGCAGGCCGCAAATTAACAACTCTTTGCGCTTTTGGTCTCATGACCAACGCGTTTCGTTTTGTACCCAGTCAGGCGGGCGGTAGTGATTAGTCCTTTCCGACTTTTCGTTCGACAGCTTTTAAGCGCTTGCTAATCTCATCGATATTCATCACCAACGCAGCGGTTTTACGCCAAACTTTGTTGGGTTGTAACGGAATGCCCGAAGAGTATACCCCAGGTTCGGTGATTGGTCGCATAACCATTCCCATTCCGGTGACAACAACCTTGTCGGCGATCTCCATGTGACCATTGATCACGCTGGCTCCACCGATCTGGCAGTAGCGGCCGATTTTCAGGCTGCCCGCCATGATAACACCGCCGGCAACGGCAGTATTGTCGCCAATCACAACGTTATGTGCAATCTGGCATTGGTTGTCGATGATAACACCATTCCCGATCTGGGTGTTATCCAACGCGCCACGGTCAATGGTGGTGCAAGCGCCGATTTCGACGCGATCGCCGATAATCACCGTGCCCAACTGAGGAATTTTAATCCAGTTGCCGCGTTCGTTGGCATAGCCGAAACCATCAGCACCAATCACGGTGCCCGATTGGATCAGACAGTGCTGACCGATCTCGACTTCATGATAAATCGTTACGTTCGCCCACAGACGCGTACCTGCGCCAATGCGTGCACGTTTGCCGATAAAACAGCCCGGGCCGATAACCACGTTATCGCCAAGTACGGCACCCGACTCGATCACCACATTCGCACCGATGGCAACATGCTGCCCCAAAGTGGCTTCAGGTGAGATTACTGCGCTAGAGGCAATATCCTGGGCCGGAGACGGGGTGGTGTCCATCAGTTGCGCCATGCGCGCGTAGGTCAGGTAAGGGTTTTTAACCACCAGCGCCGCAGAACGGCAGTGTGGTAAATCCGCTTCGGTAAGCACCACTGCGCTTGCCTGGCAGGAAGCCAGCTGCTCTTGATAGCGGCTGTTTGACAAAAACGTGATTTGGCCAGCCTGTGCCGAATGCATAGAAGCAATGCCGGTGATGACGAGATCGCCATCACCGTGCAATTGTGCATCCAACTGCTGCGCTAAATCAGCCAGTCGAATAGAAGGCATGTTG
Organism: Serratia liquefaciens; assembly: GCA_012719855.1. Taxonomy (GTDB): domain Bacteria; phylum Pseudomonadota; class Gammaproteobacteria; order Enterobacterales; family Enterobacteriaceae; genus Serratia; species Serratia liquefaciens_A. The sequence goes on from JAAXZN010000060.1 coordinate 30,273, forward strand.
TTATTTAACCTGTTTCAGCACGTCAGCAGTGATGTCTTTAGAAGAACCTGCGTAGGCAACGGCGTTAGCATCGATCACTACGTCGTAACCTTCTTTGCTGGCAACAGATTTCACAGCGTCCTGAATACGGCTCAGGATTTTGTTACGCTCTTCCATCTGGCGGCGACGGTTGTCCTGCTCAAAAGCCTGGGCTTTCTGAGAGAACTGCTCGCGCTGTGCCATCACGTCTTTTTCGAGCTTGCTGCGATCGCCAGCTTTCATGGTAGCGCCATCACGCTGCAGACGTTGCATTTTGGTCTGAAGGCTACGCTCCATGTTCTGAAGCTCACCCGCACGGCCTTTGAACTCGTTTTCCAGCTGTTTAGCTACGGTTTCACGAGCCGGCAACTGTTGGAAAATGCTGGAGACGTTAACTACAGCGATCTTATCTGCTGCCTGAACGCCAGCTGAAGCAGCCATTGCTAAACCGAGGCCTGCGGCACACAACCACTTTTTCACTATAAACTCCTTACCATCACCCATTTGTGTCATATGACACTTGAAGTACACAATCTGCCAGACTTATCCCGCAAAACAATGAGAATCATCTCTGTGTTTTAGCGGGCGCCTGGCATTTGCGATTCTTAATAACTGCTTATGCCCAGAAGCTCGACCTGTTACCAGGTCTTACCAATGTTAAATTGGAACTGTTCGGACTTGTCGCCTTCGTATTTCTTGATCGGGTTGGCATAAGAGAACACCAATGGCCCCAAAGGTGACATCCACTGCAAGGCGATACCGGCAGAAACGCGGATGTTGCTCGCTTTACTGTAGTCCGGAATATCGTACATGCTGGTCTGAGAATTCTGCCAGTTGGTATCCCATACGGTACCCGCATCCATGAACAGGGAAGTACGCACTGAGTTGGCGTATTTCTCGCTGATGAATGGCGTTGGCGTAATCAGCTCCATACTGGCGACGGCCATTGCGTTACCGCCGACAGCATCGTCTGAATTACAAATTTTTGCGCCATTGGTACAGCTATACGAGTTGGAATTGTAGTACGCCGCTTTTGGACCGATGGTGTTCGAACCGAAACCACGCACGGTGCTGGAGCCGCCGGCGTAGAAGTTCTCGTAGAACGGCATTTCCTTGCCGCCCAGACCATCTGCATAACCCAGACGGCCACGACCCAACAGCACCCAGGTGCGATCGTCGTTGATTGGGACGTATTGCACGCTGTCCAGCGTCAGCTTGTAGTATTCGTTATCCGACCCCGGAATGGTCACTTTACCATTCAGCGTAGTGCGGTTACCCGAAGTTGGGAAATACCCACGGTCCAGGTTGTTGTAGGTCCAACCCAGGTTCAGCGTGAAGTCATCCGCAGAGTAGCTGGCGCGGTCGGTCTTGTTCGGATCCAGGCCCATCGAGTCCAGATAACGCCACATGGCAACCTGCGGCTGCATGTTGGACAGGCCGTTATGCACGTAACCCAAACCGGTACGCAACGAGTTGTTTTCGTTGATTGGGAAGCCCAGAGTGCCGTCTATACCGTAACTCTTGTTGGTATAGTCGGACAGGTCCGCATCGTCCGCTTTAAAGTCGTTGTAGAAGATACGCCCGCCCAAACTCACACCGTCAACGGTGAAGTACGGGTTGGTAACCGACAGCTCGGTGTAGGTTTGGTAGTCGTTCTTGGTGCCGCTGATACCGACGGAATAGCCGGTACCCAGCCAGTTGTCCTGCTGGACCCCCGCCTGGAAGCTCACGCCGCTCTCGGTGCCGTAACCGACGCCGAAGTTGAAGGTACCGGTGTTGCGCTCTTTCACTTTGTAAGTGACGTCTACCTGATCCGCAGTGCCAGGCACGCGTTGGGTTTCCACATCTACCGTTTCAAAATAACCCAAACGGTTCAGACGTTCTTTACCCTGCTCGACCTGAGCGTTGCCCAGCCACGCACCTTCCATCTGACGCATTTCACGGCGCAGTACGGAGTCTTTACTGGTGTCGTTGCCTTCGAACTTGATGCGACGCACATAGAAACGGTTACCCGCGTCGATGTTTACGTGCAGCTTCACGGTTTTATCCGCGTCGTTGATTTCAGGCTGCGTAGATACGCGCGGGTAGGCATAACCATAACGGCCCAACATCGTTTTGATGTTGTCTTCCATTTTGGTGACTTTGCTGCCGTTATACAACTCACCCGGTTCAATCTTGGTCAACTGGGCGACTTCCGCCGAGTGGCCGGCAAGATTGCCGTTCACCATCACGCCGGTGAGCTTGTACTGCTCGCCTTCAGTGATGTTGATGGTGATGTAGATGCCTTTTTTATCCGGCGTCAGGCTGACCTGAGTCGAATCGATATTAAAGCGCGCGTAGCCGCGATCCAGATAGAAGCTGCGCAGGGTTTCAAGGTCACCCGCCAGCTTTTGTTTCTGGTATTTGCGATCGCCAACCAGGTTCCACCACGGCACTTCATCACGCAGTTGGAAGCGTGAAATCAGCTCATCGTTAGTGAAGGCATGGTTGCCGACAATGTTGATTTGTTGAATCTTGGCGGAAACCCCTTCCGTGAACACCAGTTTCAGGTCGACACGGTTACGCGGCAACGGCGTGACAACGGCTTTCACCGAGGCGCTGTATTTACCGACGCTGTAATAGAAGTCTTCCAGCCCTTTTTCAATGCTGGATATCGTGGTGCGGTCGAGCGCTTCGCCAACCCGAACGCCAGAGGCCTCCAGGTTTTGCTTGAGCATGTCATCCTTCACCGACTTGTTGCCGGAGAAAGTGATGCTGGCAATGGTAGGGCGTTCCTTAACCTGAACAATCAGCGTATTACCATCGCGCAGCACGCGAACGTCCTCGAAGTTGCCAGTGGCAAACAAGGCACGGATGGTATTACTGATATCATCGTCAGAGACGGTATCGCCTACGCGAACCGGCATGTTGAGTAACGCCGCACCGACGGCGACTCGCTGCAGGCCTTCGAAATGAATATCTTTCACTACGAACCCGTCTGCACCGTATACGGTGGCGCTGCCAAACAGCAGCGACGCTATGAGCAACTTTTTCATCGCCATCGTTGTTATGCGTTCTTCCTAACCTATCCCCGCCCCTAAAGGCGAGAAAAATCATTGAAAAGTGCAAGACCCATTAAAAGCACCAACACGATCGAACCTATGCGGTAACTGTAGTCCTGTACTCGCTCGGAAACCGGCCCACCCTTCAGCTTTTCTATCGCCAGGAAGAGGAGATGCCCACCATCTAACACCGGTAATGGGAACAGGTTGATGATGCCCAGGTTGACACTGATCAACGCCAGGAACATCAAATAATACACTAACCCGACCCCGGCTGACGCCCCTGCTCCCTGTGCAATCGAAATCGGGCCACTCAGGTTGTTCAGCTTCACATCACCGGTTATTAATTTACCCAGCATTTTGACCGTAAGGCTCATCAGCTGCCAGGTCTTGTCCCCAGCCTGATACAGCGCCGGGAAAGGTCCATACTGGCGAATCGTTTTATACTCGTCCGGCAGCGGCAACACCTTCGGAATGATGCCTGCAAAACCCACCGATTTGTCTTTTCCCACCGGCTTTGTATCCGGTATCAGCGTCAAAGACAAGGGGGCGCCGTTTCTTTCAACCTCTAAAACCAGCGGTTGCCCAGGGCCGTTGTGGATCCGTTTAACCAACGTTTGCCAACGACCCAATAGCTGACCGTCGACTTTAACGATCCTGTCCCCCGCTTGCAAACCCGCCTTTTGTGCCGCCGACCCCGGCTGCACTTCGGCAAGGACAGATTCTATCTGTGGACCGCGCGGAATAATACCCAGCGCAACCACGGGATCCTGTTTGTCCGGCTCAAAATTCCACTGGCGCAAATCCAGAGTTTTGGTCACCACCTGAGAAGAGCCAAACGGTGCGATACCCACTTCGGTTTCCGCGTCGCCGATCTTCGCCACCAGCGCCAGACGAACTGATTCCCAATCAGGCGTTTCGATGCCGTCAACGGACTTAAGTTCCATTCCTGGCGAAATTTCAGCGTGGGCGGCAATCGACTGTGGGGATATTTCACCAATCACCGGACGGAAGCTGGGAACGCCGATAATAAATACCAGCCAGTAAGCAAGGATAGCAAACAGGAAGTTGGCGATAGGGCCGGCGCTGACGATAGCGGCGCGTTGCCACACGGTTTTGTTGTTAAATGCCTGATGGCGGAATTCCGGTGCAACCGAATCAACCCGCTCATCGAGCATCTTCACGTAGCCGCCCAGCGGGATCAGGGCAATCACGTACTCCGTTCCCTGGCGGTCAGTACGGCGCCATAAGGCGCGGCCAAAACCGATGGAAAAGCGTTCTACACGGACGCCGCAGCGACGGGCTACCCAAAAGTGCCCGAACTCGTGCACGGTGATCAAAACACCGAGTGCAATAAGAAATGCGACTAAGTTCCAGAGCACGCTACCCATAATCCCTTCACTCCCCGTCGTTGACGGATTAAAACACTAACAGCATCAGGCAGGCAAATACAGGCACTGCTGCGGTCAGGCTGTCGATACGATCCAGTATACCGCCATGACCCGGTATCAAATGACCACTGTCTTTGATACCCGCTTCGCGTTTGAACATGCTCTCGGTAAGATCGCCTAGCACGGAAGCCAGTGCGGCAATCACCGAACAAATCAGTAAGGTGGTCGGCACGATATTCAACGGGGCATAACGGCCAAACAACCAGGATATCAGGGCCGAGGTAATCAGACCACCGATGAGCCCTTCCCAGGTTTTCCCCGGAGAAACTTTTGGCGCCAGCTTATGCTTGCCGAACAGTTTGCCGAACATGTAGGCGCCGGAATCCGCGCCCCAAACCAGCAACATCACATACAGCAGCCACCAGGCGCCGGTGAAGTGGTTTTGTTCATAGCCGAACTGACGCAACGACAGCATGCCCCAGAAGAACGGCACTATGGTCAGCAAGCCAAAAATCAGACGTATTGGACGCGAATTACGCCACAGCGCGGCAGACCCCGGATAAAACAGCACCAGCAGCAGCGCCGCCAACCACCAGGCCAATGACAGCCACAGCGGCCCGCCTACCTGAGGCAGGTGAACCGACTGGTGATAGGCCGGAATGCTGAGCATCATCAACGCCAGCAGGAGGCCGCACAATATCGCCAGCCAAATGCGCTGCGAGCGGGAGGTAAAACCGGCCAGTTGGCCCCACTCCCAGGCTGCCAGCATGCACACAGCCAGCGTGACCAGGGCAAAGCCCACCGGCGGCAGCAAGAACAACGCCGCGATAACAATCGGGATTAAAATCAGAGCCGTTATGAGGCGATACTTCAGCAAAAGTTCCCCCTAGGACGCATTGGCGCCGATAGGTGTTGTTCCCCCGAAGCGACGCTCGCGTTGTGCAAATGCATTCAGCGCACCTTCAAAGACAAGTTCATCAAAATCAGGCCAGAGTACATCAGTAAAGTAAAGTTCGGCATAAGCAATTTGCCACAGCAAGAAGTTACTGATGCGGTGTTCACCGCCCGTGCGGATCACCAGATCCACCGGTGACAGATCGCTCATGCAGACCCGCTCACCCAGTAATTCTTCGCTAATTTGATCCGGACGCAGAGAACCGTCCTTCACCTGCTCAGCCAGCTCCCTTACTCCCTGAATAATATCCCAACGGCCGCCGTAGTTGGCAGCAATGTTGAGCGTCAGGCCATCGTTATTTTCAGTCAGTTGCTCGGAGCGACGGATCCGCTCTTGCAAACGCGCGCTGAAACGGCTGATATCGCCGATCACCCGCAGTCTGACGTTATGTTTATGCAGGCTTTTTACTTCGCTGTCCAAGGCACGGACGAAAAGCTCCATGAGGGCGGAGACTTCCTGCACCGGACGGTTCCAGTTCTCGCTGCTGAAGGCATAAAGCGTGAGCGCATCTAAATGGTTGTTGGCGGCAAAACTGACCGCGCGACGAACCGATTTCACCCCTGCTTTATGACCGAAGACACGTAACTTACCCTGACGTTTAGCCCAGCGCCCGTTACCGTCCATGATAATGGCAACATGCCGTGGCCCCAGAGTGGACGGATTAGCCTCTTGTTGATTTGCGGACGACATAACTCGTACTTATTTCCTCAATAGAAATACAACTGCCCTTCCGGAACATCAGGCCCTTACGCGCAAAAAAAGCCGTGTGCCCGACACGGCTTTTCAGTCTGCCCGGCGGCAGTCGGTAATTTCCGCTGCGCCGTTGGCGTTCGAGATATCAATCGGGCCAAAATTCAACGGTATAACCGCTGACAAGTGGCGCAGACTATATCACCTCAGCCGGGCCTGAACAAACGGCCCCACTGCGGCACGCGTAATTTGCGAACAAAATAAGATAAATGCCGTTATCAGTTGCGCAGTGATTTAACCAACCCAACTGCAACCTCACGTGCCTGGCGATCTATTTCTAAGACCGCATCAATGCAGGACGGTTCCTGCAGTGATAGCCGTTCGACCACTTTTTGGTTCACCGCCGCAATATCGGTAAAGCGAATCTGCTCCTGCAGGAAAGCCGCCACTGCTACTTCATTAGCCGCATTCAGTGCGGTGGTTGCCGCCTGCCCGGCGTCAAAGGCCTCGATGGCCAGATACAGGCAGGGATAACGTTCCCGTTCAGGTTCGGCAAAGGTCAGCGAGCCGATACGGCAAAAATCCAACGCTTCCACGCCAGAGCTGACCCGCTGCGGGTAAGCCATAGCATGGGCGATCGGCGTGCGCATATCCGGCGTGCCCAACTGGGCCAGTACGCTGCCATCGGTGTAGCGCACCATCGAGTGGATCACCGACTGCGGATGCAGAATCACTTCCATTTGTTCAGCCGAGGCGTTAAACAGCCAGCGGGCCTCAATATATTCCAGTCCTTTGTTCATCATGGTGGCGGAATCCACCGAGATCTTGCGCCCCATCGACCAATTGGGATGGGCGCAGGCCTGATCCGGCGTCATCGTGGCAAACTGTTCCAGTGGCGTGGTGCGGAACGGGCCGCCGGAACCGGTGAGCACGATGCGCGACACACCATGACTGTCTAATGAAGAGTATCCCAACTGACGCTGAATGCTCTCAGGCAAACTCTGAAAAATGGCGTTATGCTCGCTGTCCAGCGGCAGCAACTGCGTCTGACTTTTTTGCACCGCGTCCATAAACAGGCGCCCACAGGTCACCAGCGACTCTTTGTTCGCCAGCAGCACCTGCTTGCCTGCGCGAATTGCCGCCAGCGTGGGTAGCAGCCCGGCAGCGCCGACGATGGCGGCGGTAACCTGATCAACGTCATCCAACGCCGCCAGTTCACAAGCGGCCTGCTCGCCTGCCATCACCTCGGTGGCAATGCCATTTTCCGCCAGCAGAATGCGCAGTTCACGCGCGGCGCCTTCGTCCGCCATCGCGGCATAGGCCGGACGAAATTCCATGCATTGCTGCGCCATAACCGCTACGTTGTGGCCGGCAACCAGCGCTTTAATCGCAAAAAGGTCGGGGTTTTCCCTGACCACGGCCAGGGTACTGGTCCCCACTGAGCCGGTGGAGCCAAGAATAGTCAGTTGCTTCATGAGCTCACTCTGAATAACTGTCTGATGAGATCGGAGGTGCTCCAGTGTGTAACCTTCGCCACCGCTTGTCCATGATCAATCAGCACGATGAAACGGGATCTGCGCCACAAAAAACAAAGCGCCGCCCAGGCGACGCTTTTTTTCTGCGCGATGCTGATTAGAATTCCATCAGCTCTTTTTCTTTATCCGCCAGAGCGGCATCCAGAAGTTTGATGTAAGCATCGGTCAGCTTCTGCACATCGTCTTGCGAACGACGATCTTCGTCTTCGCTGATTTCTTTGTCCTTCAGCAGCGCCTTAACTTTGTCGTTGGCGTCACGGCGTACGTTACGTACTGCCACACGGCCCTGCTCCGCTTCATTGCGCACGACCTTGATCAGGTCTTTACGGCGCTCTTCGGTCAGAGGTGGCAGTGGAACACGGATCACGCTGCCGGCTGAACTTGGGTTCAGGCCCAGATCAGACGCCATGATGGCCTTTTCTACCGCTGAACCCAGGGAGCGATCAAACAGGTTGATTGCCAGGGTACGGGAGTCTTCTACGGTCACGTTAGCCAGCTGACGCAGCGGCGTCGCAGAACCGTAGTATTCCACCATGATGCCGTCCAGGATGCTTGGAGAAGCACGGCCGGTACGGATCTTGCTGATTTGGTTTTTGAATGCTTCTACGCTTTTTTCCATGCGTGAATCAGCATCTTTTCTGATTTCATTAATCACGTTGCAAACCCTTGGAAGCTGGAGACTTGGCAGGCCATACCACAGTATAGCCCGTGAATTTTACTCAAGGAGAGCGCATAACGCACAACGTTACCCGCTCCCGCTAAATCGGGCAGAACAGCCTTATTTGCTGATCAGCGTGCCTTCATTCTCACCCATCACCACCCGGCGCAGCGCACCCGGCTTGTTCATGTTGAATACGCGAATCGGCAGACCGTGATCGCGGGCCAGCGTAAACGCCGCCAGATCCATCACTTTCAGCTCGCGCTCCAGTACATCTTGATAGGTGATATGTTCGTACAGCGTTGCATCCGGATTTTTAACCGGATCAGCGGAGTATACACCATCCACTTTAGTCGCTTTCAATACCACGTCCGCTTCGATCTCAATCCCGCGCAGGCATGCTGCAGAATCGGTGGTGAAGAACGGGTTGCCGGTACCGGCGGAGAAGATCACCACGCGGTTATTACGCAGCAGGCTGATCGCCTCGGCCCAGCTGTAGTTGTCGCACACGCCGTTCAACGGAATGGCGGACATCAGGCGGGCGTTCACATAGGCACGGTGCAGTGCATCACGCATAGCCAGGCCGTTCATCACGGTAGCCAGCATTCCCATGTGGTCGCCCACTACGCGGTTCATGCCGGCCTGCGCCAGGCCCGCGCCGCGGAACAGGTTACCGCCGCCAATAACTACACCGACCTGAATTCCCAGTTCGACCAGCTCTTTAACTTCCTGAGCCATGCGATCCAAAACGCTAGCGTCGATACCAAAACCTTCTGCGCCTTGCAGGGCTTCGCCACTCAGTTTGAGCAGAATACGCTGATATACGGGTTTTGCATTGGTTGCCATGGTGTTCTGTCCTAAGAAGCAGTATTAGTATTGGGGATTTCAGCCGATGAAGTGCGCCTGTGCTGAGTATCATGCCACAGGGCCTGCCACCGGTGTAATTCTGGCTGGATAAAATGGAACCGCCAGACGGCGGCTCCATTAACAGTCATTAAGACTGCTTGCTCATTGCAGCAACTTCAGCAGCAAAGTCATTTGCCGCTTTTTCGATGCCTTCGCCCACTTCGAAGCGGATGAAGTTAACAACGTCAGCGTTGTGCTCTTTCAGCACCTGGCCAACGGTTTTGCTTGGTTCGATGACGAAAGGCTGACCGGTCAGAGAAACTTCGCCGGTGAATTTCTTCATGCGGCCTTCAACCATTTTCTCAGCGATTTCTTTCGGCTTGCCAGACTGCATGGCGATGTCCAGCTGAACCTGGTACTCTTTTTCTACCACTTCAGCAGACACATCTTCAGGCTTAACAAATTCTGGCTTGCTCGCCGCAACGTGCATGGCGATTTGCTTAACCAGCTCTTCGTCAGCGCCTTTAGCCGCGATCAGAACGCCGATACGTGCGCCGTGCAGGTAGCTGCCCAGCACTTCGCCTTCCAGGGAAGCCACGCGACGGATGTTGATGTTTTCACCGATTTTGGCAACCAGCGCTACACGTTCTTCTTCGAACTGTGCTTTCAACACTTCAACATCAGTGATTTTGCCTGCAACAGCAGCGTCCAGCACTTTGTCAGCGAATGCCTGGAAACCGGCATCTTTAGCAACGAAGTCAGTCTGGCAGTTTACTTCCAGGATCACGCCGTAGTTGCCTTCAATCTTGGTTTTGATCACGCCGTCAGCAGCTACGTTGCCTGCTTTTTTCGCCGCTTTGATCGCGCCAGATTTACGCATGTTTTCGATTGCCAGCTCGATGTCGCCGTTAGATTCGACCAGAGCTTTTTTGCAATCCATCATGCCAGCGCCAGTACGCTCGCGCAGTTCTTTTACCAGAGCAGCGGTAATATCAGCCATTTCTTTTTCCTCGGTTATCTCACGTAGAGACAGTTCTCATTCAGATAAGCAAAGGGGGCCAATAAAGGCCCCCCTAACCAACATATTCAATACCTGGTTAATAAGGGCTCAGTGACGAGCTTGCCTTATTATTCAGCTTCTACGAAGCTTTCTTCCGCTTGAACGGCCAGATCTTGAGAACGACCTTCACGGACGGCGGCAGCAACGGCAGTCAGGTACAATTTGATTGCACGGATTGCATCGTCGTTACCAGGGATGATGAAGTCAACGCCGTCTGGATCGGAGTTGGTATCAACGATAGAGAATACCGGGATACCCAGGTTGTTGGCTTCTTTGATCGCGATGTGTTCGTGATCGGCATCGATAACGAACAGAGCGTCAGGCAGACCACCCATGTCTTTGATACCACCCAGGGAGTTTTCCAGCTTGGCCAGTTCGCGAGTACGCATCAGCGCCTCTTTCTTGGTCAGCTTGTCGAAGGTGCCATCTTGAGACTGGATTTCCAGATCTTTCAAACGTTTGATTGACTGACGAACGGTTTTCCAGTTAGTCAGCATGCCGCCCAACCAGCGATGGTTCACGAAGAACTGATCGCAGGTGTTAGCATATTCTTTTACCGCTTCGCTTGCTGCGCGCTTAGTACCAACGAACAGGATCTTACCTTTACGGGAAGAGATCTTGGTCAGTTCAGCCAGTGCTGCGTTGGCCATTGGTACAGTTTTTTCCAGGTTGATGATGTGAACCTTGTTACGTGCGCCGAAGATGAAAGGCTTCATTTTCGGGTTCCAGTAACGGGTCTGGTGACCGAAGTGTACACCAGCCTGGAGCATGTCGCGCATGGAAACAGTTGCCATGATTAAACCTCTATAGAGTGAGTTGGGGTTATGCCTCCACGTATCCCATAACGCCGACCCTGGCGGTGATAAATCACCTCAGGGCACCCCGGCGGATGTGCCGATACGTGTGTGTTATTTACACAATGTGAGTGCAGTTAAAGTATTTTCGGCCTTTCCCGTCCTTATCGCAAGGACCAAGACGCGGATCTGCCGGCGCGCTTTATACCATAAACCCACCCCGGACACCAACTTTTGTTGCCACCGTCGTCGTCGCCGAGAAATCAAATTTGGCAGCCTCAGGCGGGGCTGATACCATAAGAGACTGCTTCTTATTATTTCTTTCTGTTGTCGGCGAGCACGACACCTGCGGACGAATTTCATGGCAATTTCAATTAAAACACCTGATGACATCCAAAAAATGCGCGTGGCCGGCCGCCTGGCTGCCGAAGTGCTGGAAATCATCGAGCCGCACGTCAAGCCTGGCGTGACCACCGGCGAACTGGATCGTATCTGTCACGATCACATCACCAACCAGCAGCAGGCAATTTCCGCCTGTCTGGGCTACCACGGTTTCCCGAAATCCGTGTGCATCTCGGTTAATGAAGTGGTTTGCCACGGCATCCCGAGCGATGACAAGGTCCTGAAGGACGGCGACATCGTGAATATCGACGTTACCGTGATCAAAGACGGTTTCCACGGCGACACATCCAAAATGTTCATCGTCGGCAAACCGACCATTCTGGGCGAGCGTCTGTGCCGCATCACGCAGGAAAGTCTTTACCTGTCGCTGAAAATGGTGAAGCCGGGCATCCGCCTGCGCACGCTGGGCAAAGAGATCCAGAAATTCGTTGAAGCCGAGAACTTTTCCGTGGTGCGCGAATACTGCGGCCACGGCATTGGCGAAGTGTTCCACGAAGAACCGCAGGTGCTGCACTATGATGCCGACGACGGCGGCGTGGTACTGCAACCCGGTATGGCCTTCACCATCGAGCCAATGGTCAATGCCGGTGATTACCGCATCCGCACCATGAAAGACGGCTGGACGGTAAAAACTAAGGATCGCAGCTTGTCGGCGCAGTATGAGCATACTATTGTGGTCACAGATAACGGCTGCGAGATAATGACGTTGCGCAAGGATGACACCATCCCCAACATCATTACGCACGAGATGTAAGCGCCGCGGCGTATTGCCGCGATGCATGATGTCACAGGCCGGCTTTTGCCGGCCTTTTTTATGGGCTGCGTACTATGTCTGAAAACTTTCGCCAACAAGACACCTCGGTCATTCCACGGCAGGCCGTGCCGGAGCAGCCTGAATATCCCAACGCCTATGGCGATGAGGAGCTAAACTGCATCGCGCTGAAGCAGCGCCTCGAGCAGTTCCAACTGTGGCTGGCGGCGGCATTCAACGCCGGCTCCAGCGCCGAAAGCCTGGTCGCCGCCCGCAGCGACTTTATCGATCGCCTGCTGCGTCGCCTGTGGGTGTTCTACGGTTTCGAAGATATTCCGGAAACCGCCTTGGTGGCGGTCGGCGGCTATGGCCGTGGCGAATTGCACCCGCTTTCGGACATTGACGTGCTGGTGCTGAGTCAGCGCCGCCTGAATGAACAGCAGTCCCAGCGCGTGGGAGAATTTATCACCCTGCTGTGGGATCTTAAGCTGGAAGTGGGCCACAGCGTACGCACGCTGGAAGAGTGCCTGCTGGAGGGCCTGGCGGATCTGACCGTCGCCACCAACCTGATTGAGTCGCGTATGATCTGCGGCGATGTAGCCCTGTTCCTGCAAATGCAAAAGCACATTTTCAGCGACGGCTTCTGGCCCTCCCCCCAATTTTTCCACGCCAAGGTGGTCGAACAGCAAGAGCGCCACCAACGCTACCACGGTACCAGCTACAATCTGGAACCGGACATCAAAAGCAGCCCCGGCGGCCTGCGGGACATTCACACCCTGCTGTGGGTAGCACGCCGTCATTTCGGTGCCACTTCGCTGGACGAAATGGTCGGATTCGGTTTTCTGACCCAGGCCGAACGCAACGAGCTTAACGAATGCCAGAGCTTCCTGTGGCGCATTCGCTTCGCGCTGCATCTGGTGTTGCCCCGCTACGATAACCGATTGCTGTTCGATCGCCAGCTCAACGTGGCACAGCTGCTGCGTTATGAGGGGGAAGGCAACGAGCCGGTCGAGCGCATGATGAAAGATTTTTATCGCATGACGCGCCGCGTCGGCGAACTGAACCACATGTTGCTGCAACTGTTCGATGAGGCCATTCTGGCGTTGGACGCCACGGAAAAACCCCGGCCGTTGAACGAAGATTTTCAACTGCGCGGTGATTTGATCGACCTGCGTGACGAAACGCTGTTTATCCGCCAGCCGGAATCGATCATGCGGATGTTCTACCTGATGGTGCGCAACCGCGAAATCAAAGGTATTTACTCCACCACCGTACGCCAACTGCGCCATGCGCGCCGCCATCTGAAACAGCCGCTGTGCACCATTCCGGAAGCACGCGATCTGTTTATGGCCATTCTGCGCCATCCGGGTGCCGTCTCGCGGGCGCTGGTGCCGATGCACCGCCACAGCGTGCTGTGGGCCTATATGCCGCAATGGGGCAAGATCGTCGGGCAAATGCAATTCGACCTGTTTCACGCCTACACCGTCGACGAACACACCGTTCGCGTCCTGCAAAAGCTGGAAAGCTTTGCCGATGCCGAAACGCGGCCACGCCATCCGTTATGCGTTGAGCTGTATCCGCGCTTGCCGAATCCGGAACTTCTGCTGCTGGCGGCGCTGTTCCACGATATCGCCAAAGGCCGCGGCGGCGACCACTCGATCCTCGGCGCGCAGGATGCATTGGAGTTCGCCGAGCTGCATGGTTTGAATTCCCGTGAGTCGCAACTGGTGGCCTGGCTGGTACGCTGCCATTTATTGATGTCGGTCACCGCCCAGCGGCGCGACATTCAGGATCCGACGGTGATTCAGCAGTTCAGCGCCGAAGTGCAGAGTGAAACCCGTCTGCGCTATCTGGTCTGCCTGACCGTAGCGGATATCTGCGCCACCAACGAAACCCTGTGGAACAGTTGGAAACAGAGCCTGTTGCGTGAACTCTATTTCGCCACCGAAAAACAGCTGCGCCGCGGCATGCAAAACAGCCCGGATTTGCGCGAACGCGTGCGTCACCACCGCCTGCAAGCACTGGCGCTGCTGCGCATGGACAATATCGACGAAGAGGCGCTGCACCGCATCTGGAGTCGCTGCCGCGCCGATTACTTCCTGCGCCATTCGCCGAATCAATTGGCCTGGCACGCACGCCATCTGCTGGCCCATGACTCCACCAAGCCGCTGGTGCTGGTCAGCCGTCAAGCGACGCGCGGCGGCACCGAGATTTTCATCTGGAGTCCGGATCGCCCGTACCTGTTTGCCGCCGTGGCCGGCGAAATGGATCGCCGTAACCTGAGCGTGCATGACGCGCAAATCTTCACCAACCGCGACGGCATGGCAATGGATACCTTTATCGTACTGGAGCCGGATGGCAGCCCGCTGGCGCAGGACCGCCATGCGGCGATCCGTCATGCGTTGGTGCAGGCCATTACCCAGCGGGAATATCAGCCGCCGCGCGTACGCAGGCCGTCCTCCAAGCTGCGCCATTTCAGCGTACCGACGGAAGTCAGCTTCCTGCCGACCCACACCGACCGCCGCAGCTATCTGGAACTGACCGCGCTCGATCAGCCAGGCCTGCTGGCCCGGGTGGGCGAAGTGTTCGCCGATCTCGGGTTGTCACTGCACGGCGCGCGCATCTCCACCATCGGCGAACGGGTCGAGGATTTATTTATTCTGGCTGACAGCGATCGACGCGCCCTTAACCCGGAAACGCGCAGAAAGTTGGAACAACGGTTGACAGAGGCCCTCAATCCAAACGATAAAATGTGATACAAGTAACCTTTTCGTAGACAACATCAGGACAGAGAACAGCATGCAGCAATTACAAAACGTTATTGAAAACGCCTTCGAACGCCGCGCGGAAATCACCCCGGCGAACGTAGACACCGTAACGCGCGAAGCGGTAAACCAGGTGATCGGCCTGCTGGACAGCGGCGCCCTGCGCGTTGCCGAGAAGATTGACGGTCAGTGGGTAACGCATCAGTGGCTGAAAAAGGCCGTGCTGCTTTCTTTCCGCATCAACGACAACAAAGTGATGGACGGTGCCGAAACCCGTTATTACGACAAGGTTCCGATGAAGTTCGCTGATTACGACGAAGCGCGCTTCCAGAAAGAAGGCTTCCGCGTAGTGCCACCGGCTACCGTTCGCCAGGGCGCATTCATCGCCCGCAACACGGTGCTGATGCCATCCTATGTGAACATCGGTGCTTACGTTGACGAAGGCAGCATGGTTGACACCTGGGCTACCGTCGGCTCTTGCGCGCAAATCGGCAAGAACGTTCCCCTGTCCGGCGGCGTCGGTATCGGTGGCGTACTGGAGCCTCTGCAGGCCAACCCGACCATCATTGAAGACAACTGCTTCATCGGCGCGCGTTCAGAAGTGGTTGAAGGCGTGATCGTCGAAGAAGGTTCAGTGATTTCCATGGGCGTATACCTGGGCCAGAGCACCCGCATTTACGACCGCGAAACCGGCGAAGTGCACTACGGCCGCGTGCCTGCCGGCTCGGTGGTGGTTTCCGGTAACCTGCCGTCCAAAGATGGCTCTTACAGCCTGTATTGCGCGGTGATCGTCAAAAAAGTCGATGCCAAGACGCGCGGTAAAGTCGGCATTAATGAGTTATTACGCACCATCGACTAAGCTGAAGATAGCGGGTGAATCACCCGCTATTTTTTTGTCTTCATTACGTGAGCAGTCACAGTCTCTGGCGCGGTTATTCGCCATAATCCCAGACCGTGGAATAAAGTTTATTTATAAGGTGGCGCTATTATGTATGACAACCTGAAAAGCTTAGGAATCAATCAACCGGAAGATGTCGATCGCTATAGCCTGCGTCAGGAGGCCAATAACGACATTCTTAAGATTTATTTCCGCAAGGATAAAGGCGAGTTCTTTGCCAAAAGCGTGAAATTCAAATATCCGCGCCAACGCAAGACCGTGGTCGCGGACAATGCCGGCCAGGGTTACAAAGAAATCCACGAAATTAACCCGAACCTGCGCTACGTCATCGATGAGCTGGACCAGCTGTGCCAGCGGGACCAGGTCGAAGTGGATCTGAAACGCAAAATTCTTGATGACCTGCGTCATCTGGAAGGCGTGGTTTCCCACAAGATTGCCGAGATCGAATCCGATCTGGAAAAGCTGACCCGCGGGAAGTAAGGGTTTAGCGAACTGATACTACAGATTGTAGGGGCGCAGCATGCTGCGCCCGCATTCATCGGGGCGAATATATTCGCCTCCTACAGGCGCAGGGTAAATTATTTCAGCAATGTGGCCCACTGCTCGACCCACGGGCAAGAAACCACTTCCGGCTCCGGTTGCTCCATCGCATCGATTTCCAGCACTTCACCCACGCGGGTTGCCCCTTGCTCTTGCAGCAATGCATCAAATGCGCGCCCTGCACCGCAGAAGTTATCGTAGCTGCTGTCACCCAACGCAATCAGTCCGTAACGCAGCTCTGGCTGGTAGCCGACCTGATCGCGAATAGCATGGAACAGCGGTGCAATGCTGTCCGGCAAATCGCCCTGACCGGTGGTGGAGGTAATCACCAACGCGTAATGCTGACGGTAAAACTGCCAGGCTTCAAGCGTGCCCTCCTCGAACAGTTTGACCTCATGCCCCTGTTCGCTGAGGATATTTTCCGCTTCTTCCGCTACCAGCAGTGAGTTGCCGTAAACCGTTCCCACGAAGATTCCAACCTGAGCCATTGCTCCTACTCCCTTAAATACCTTTAGAAATGATCAGTTATCCTGACCGCTAGCCGAGGGAAACTCAACCCCGGCAAGCTCAGGGATACTCTCCGCCCAGCCAAACTGTGACATAACGCCCTGCCAGGACTGGTCCCAGCGAGCGGAAATCTGCAGCGGTTTGCCGGTCACCGGATGAGTCAGCTGCAGATGGCTGGCGTGCAGCATCAGGCGCGAGCAACCGAAATGCTCGGCCATGCCGCGATTCTGGCGCAGGTCACCGTGCTTGCTGTCACCGATGATGGGATGGCGGATATGTACCATATGGCGCCGCAGCTGGTGCTTGCGGCCATGTTCCGGTTTCAGCTCAACCAGGCTGTAGCGTGCGCTGTCGTAACGGCCAATCGCCACCGGCATCTCTGCCTGCGCCAGCGGCCGATAATGGGTGATCGCCGGCTGCGGGCCTTTGTCCGCCGAGGCAAACTTGTCGGCGATTTTGTCCAGCTCTTCCGTCAACGGGTAATCGAGGGTATCGCCTTCCAGCACGTAGCCGCGCACCACCGCATGGTAGGTTTTCTGCATTTGGTGCTGTTCAAGCTGCTGCGACAACAGCCGCGCCACCTCGCTGGACAGCGCCATCAGCAACACGCCGGATGTAGGACGGTCAAGGCGATGCACGGTAAACACATGCTGGCCAATCTGATCGCGCACGGTCTGCATCACAAACCGGGTTTCATGGCGATCCAGCCAGCTGCGGTGCACCAGCCAACCGGACGGCTTGTTCACCGCCACCAGGTGCTCGTCCTGATACAAAACCTCAATCACAATCTCTTTTCCTACGTAAAAGCCCAGATTCCGGCGCGAGTATACAGCAGTGCGTCAGGGCTAGTTAACCCATTCGATGGTCACCAGACGACTATCGGCCCGGCCGCGATCGTCCACTGCCCGAATGCGGTACTGCCCGTTGTTGATCGGCCGCCAGTCGATGGCCTTTTTGCTGGCGCTGCTGCCGAGATAAATGTCGTCAACAAACCAGTACACCGTTTTGCTGTCGGCATCGGTCACTGCGTTGAAGGCAATTTTATCGCGTCCCTGCTGCGATTGCCGCAGGGTATAGGTGGTGTTCTTGAGCGGCGAGGTGATACGCGGCGCATTACCCCCGACGGCAATGCCGTTGTCCTTGCAGCGATTTATCGGCGGCGAACGCTTAGGCAACCCGGCCTGAGCGAACACGTTGGCCAGATCGGAAGGCCAGAACTCAAACACTTCAGTGCGGGTTTGCGCCTGGTCATAGGGCGGACAGGCCACCTCACCGCTGTGAATATCCAGCACCACCGGCCGATAAACGCTGTCGACCTTGATCGGTGACTTGCCGGGTATAAACCAGGTTTTGCCCTTTTGCTGGCACCAGGGGGTAGGTAAATCGCCGCTGGCCAGGCAAATATCCACCCGCCGTAACCGCTTCGGGAATGGCTGTCGGGGCTCCCGCAGCGAGGGATAGCTGGCATGCACACTGTCGATAATATTGAAGAATAACGGGGCCGCTGCATCGGCACCCACCAGGACATTATTGCCGCGACTGTCGAAGTTCCCTTCCCACACCACCAGCACGTAGGGCCCGAAAATCCCTACGCTCCAGGCATCGCGAAATCCCCATGAAGTCCCGGTTTTCCAATAGACCGGCAGCGACGATGAGCGCTGCGCCAACGTGTCTCCCGGCCGTCGGTGTTGTCGCAGCATATCCAGAGTAATAAAACTGGCCTCTTCGCTGAGCAAGCGCACCGCCGGCGTCTCCACATCGCTACTCAGCATGCGCAATGGGCGCAATGCGCCGCGATTCGCCAACAAAGCATAGAGTTTCGCCAGTTCCTGAGCGGTAACCTCACCGCCCCCCAATACCAGCGACAAGCCATAGTGGTTCTCGCTGGCCATATTCTCGACGCCGCTCAGGCGCAAGAACTGGTAGAACGTCGGCTGCCGCAGCTGCGACGCCACGTACACAGCGGGAATATTGCGGCTAAAATTCAGCGCATCGGTGGCCGTTACCGGCCCGAGAAAACGCCGGTCAAAATTCTCCGGCGCGTAGGCACCAAATGAGGAAGGTACATCTTTCAGAATGGTCATCGGATGCAGCACGCCCTGTTCCATGCCCAGGGCATAGATAAAGGGCTTTAAGGTCGAACCGGGCGAACGCTTGGCATGGGTCCCGTTCACCTGCCCTTGAATCTGGCGGTTGTAATAGTCTGCTGACCCCACCAGCCCCCTGACCCCCATATCGCGGCTGTCCACCAGCAGCACTGCGGCATTGTGGATCCCACGGCTCTGATTGCGGGCAATAAAGGCATTTACCTGGCGTTCGACCAAACGTTGCAGCCCGACGTCCAGCGTTGTGTCGACGCGGCTGTTTCGCTTCACCCACTGCGGAGTTTGCTGGCGCAGTTGCTCGATAAAGTGCGGTGCTATATAGGGCATCTGCTCGGGTTGACGCAGCGCCAGGGGAAGCCGAAACAGGGCCTGTTGGCTGCTGTCGGTCGCGTAGACTTGCAGCCAGCGCTGGAACAAGCGGTCGCGCGCCTGCGTCAGGGCAACGCCCAGCACGCCCGTTTTCGGTTCCAGGCGGTAACTGGGTGACTGCGGCAACACGGCCAGGGTTAACGCTTCCGGCAGGGTCAGGTCTCGCGGTGGCTTGGCGAAATAGATCAGGCTGGCGGCACCGATGCTTTCAATATTGCGACCGTAAGGGGCATAGTTCAGATAAGCTTCCAAAATATCGTGCTTGGAGTAGCTCAGCTCAAGCTGTATCGCACGCGCGACCTGCAGCAGTTTGCCACCCGGCGTACGGGTGTTGAGATGCCAGCGCATGCGCGCCAGTTGCATGCTGATGGTCGAACCGCCCTGCATCCTGCCACCGGAAACATAGCTGCGCCAGAAGCCGCGCGCCAGGCTAACGGGGTTAAAACCGGGATTGTAGTAAAACCACCGATCCTCATGCAGCAGCAGACCACGCACCGCCAAAGGTGAAATGTCTTCCAGCGGGGTCCACAGCCGGTAACGATCGTCATTGGCCAGCGTGATGCGCATCAGCGTACCTTGACGATCATAGTAGGTGGAGGACAGCGGTAATTCTTGCGCCAACGGCGGGTGCGGCCATAGCCGAATGGCGCCAAGCACCAGCGCGAGCAGAAAGACCGCCATCAGGCTGTTCTGCAGCCAGGGTGTTTTCAGGATTTTCATCAGGTCTCAACGCGCTGACGTCGGGCTGCAGAGATTAGCCCGACGTCAGCCACAGCTTATTTATTTTCCGCCGGCACCACCACCAGCTTACCGTTGCCGACCGACATGGCCTGTACTTCACGGTCATACATGGCTTCACCATAGGCCGGTGGGATGACAAAGCTGCCGGTATTGGTCGCTTTGATCTGGTAAACGAACGTCTGCACCTCGGTGCTGGCACCGCCGTAAATGATCACCCGATCTTCACGAATATCGCTGTAATCCGGCGCCCAGCTGGATCCTGAAGCCGACAGCGGTGACTGCCAACCGCTGCTTTGCGCTTCCTCCTCGCTGCCTTCTTCAGCGGCTGGTTCCGGCGGCGTTTGCTGCACCACTTCGAACCCGCCCGGCAACAGATCGACAATCGCCAGATTGCTCAACCCCTCTTTAGCGTTGGCGCGAATTTTCAGATGTACATTGACCTTCTGGCCCAGCGATACCTGCGTGACCGGTTTACCCTGCTCATCGGTGTAATCCCGGGTGATTTCCAGCCCGCGTGCCAGGGCTTTCTGTGGCGCAGCAAGGTCATAACCTGCCTGAGTCACCGAGTACCAGGCCGGCGCATCGCCGCTGTTGGTGAAGCGGACAGCGGCGGCATCAGCGGTAAACTGCCCTTTGGCAAACAGCCCCTGCAGCTCGGCTATCCGCTGTGGTGCCGCATTGCCGCCTTT
Organism: Serratia liquefaciens; assembly: GCA_012719855.1. GTDB lineage: Bacteria > Pseudomonadota > Gammaproteobacteria > Enterobacterales > Enterobacteriaceae > Serratia > Serratia liquefaciens_A. The sequence continues at coordinate 51,028 of JAAXZN010000060.1, forward strand.
ACCGATCTGTGCAATCTCCAGCGCACCCGCGTTGGCAGACTGCGCCACCTGAGCCGAATAGCTCTCCAGCGCCAGTATGCTCATCGCGGAAGAGTAGGTGGTGTAACGCTCTTCTTTCAGCGCCTTCACCATGTTCTCCAGCACCTGCGGCGGAATCGATGCCACCTTTTCCGGGAAATGGCGGGTAATCAAATACAGCCGCGTCGCATCCTGCACCAGTGGATCAAAGTAATTCTGCGTCCACCAGGCGTTGTCATAGGCTTTGCTCAACTGCTGCCAGCTTGGCTGCAACAGTGCAGCGGCCTCGTCATCCATCTTCAGCAATTGATAAGAAGATGCCAGATACAGCGCGCTCAGATCGGTTTTCCAACTGTCCGGATAACGTTTTTGCAGCGTATCCTGCACCATTGCCAGCGCATTGGTGGTCACCTCGCCTTGCCGCGTCAGCAAATAGATAGCCCAGCTGCGCAAACGCAGCAGATACAGGTCGTCAAAGCCGCTGGCCGCCAGTTCACGTAGTGCGCCGTTGGCTTCCTCAAGCATGCCCTCCGGCAGCGCATACCCGGCTTCTTTGGCCTCCAACAGATACTGGACCACATACGGCGTAACGAAAGGATCGGCATCTGGTGATGACCGCCAGGCGCCGATGGCCCCGCTATCATTCTGGCGAGAACGCAACACGCCGAGCAGGTTGCGTAGCTGTTTGCTAACCTCTGCCTGGCTCAGGCCCCCCGCCATTTCCGGATGACGGCTCTGCAGGATCAGCGGAATCGAGCGGCTGACGATCTGCTCGGAACAGTAATAAGGGTAGTCTGCCAGGTATTGAGCCAGCCCGTTGGTCAGCACCAGCGGCGAATGGGAAACCGCCGCCTGGCGCTGCGCATAGGCGTCAAACATCTGACGCAGGCCTTCGACGTTTTGGCTGCTGCCGCTCATCCGTCCCATCACCGTTTGGGTGCGGTACGGCATTGCCGGGCGCACCGAGGTGCTGACCGTGCGGCGGCTGCTCTTGTCGCCATAGCTGGCGTCAAACACCAAAGGTGCATCCCCCAACGCAGATTTGGCACGCAGTCGGAAATTAACCACACCCTCGCGTTTTTCCGCCAGCGACAGACCTTGTACCGCATTGCCTACCACTTCCAACTGAGGAGGTGGCGTAAAGTGCACGCTCACCGCCACCTGTTGACCGTTCAATCCTTCGAGGTTGTTACTGACGCCCACGCTGACGTCAAACTCATCGCCCGGTGCCACCATCGCCGGCACGTTTGGCGTCATGATGAAGTTGTCCCGCACCGTCGCGGCGGTTTGCGCCTTGCCGATTTTATCCGGCGTGACCGAGATAGCCATGACCCGGATTTTACCGTTGAAGTAATCCGGCACCGGATAGACGAATGACTTCTCGCCGTTCACCTCGGTGATGCCGGACCAGTAGGCGACCGGCTTATCGCGCTTGCGTTTGAACGGGTTCAGGTTGAGATCCAACCCTTCCCCTGCATCGCCGCCCGGGGCCGCCGTCAGCGCCATCAGCTTGCTGAACTCCGGCAGGATCAGGTCAAGAATTTGCGAGCTGGTGACGCTCAGTTCACGCTTGCTGAAGAAGAACTCCAGCGGATCTTTTAGCCGGTAGCGAGCCACCTGCAGGATCCCTTCATCGACGGCAAACAACGCCACCTGCTGCGGGCCGTCGGTTTTCACCGACATGGTCAGATCCTCACCGGGCTTAATCACCGTCGGTGCCGTCACTTGCAGCCCATTTTGCCGTGCGCGGGTGCTGATTTTGAAAGGCATAACGCCGTAACTCAGCGGGCTCATAAAGATTTCGCTGGAGTTGACGTCGCGCACAAACTGCACGTTGATGTAACCGTTGCCCTCCATGCCGGTCGGCAGGCGAATTTTCTGTACCGAGCTGGTGGTGTCGCTATGGAACCACTGCCAGGCGTAAACCCGATCTTTCTCGATGGTGATCAGGCCGCTACCGGTGTAAGGCGCGTTGATCGACACCTCTATCTCTTCGCCAGGCTGATATTCCGCCTGGTTCAGCTTCAATTTCAGTTCCGCATTGCGATCCAGCGAACGGCTAAGGTTGGCATTCCCGGCCACGCTGTAGGCAACGCGGTTAAGCACCTTGCCCTGCGCGTCTTCAATCACCAGCACAAAGTCACCCGGCTTGTCGGTCGCCAGCCGCAGATCATTCCCCTGTTCACTCAGTGCCAACGGCTGCTCCGACAGCGACACTTCCTTCATTTTCGATTGATATTTGTAAACGCCGGAATCCTGTTTGGTCAGCACGGAAATGTATTTCTGTTCGATCAGCACCAGCTTCAGATCCGCCAGGGCAATCTGTTTGAGCGACGGATCTACGGCGATCACATTCAACTGACGCACCGCATCGCGGTTGATATAGCCAAGATCTCCATCTGCCTTCACGCCAACCAGATAGTCATAAGGCGATACCAGGGCTCTGGCGGTAGCCGCCACCGAACGCCCACCGCCGGCGACGAAGGCTTCCGACAACAGCTGCAGCTGATAAGTGGCATCGGCATAGCCTTTGAGATCCAGCGGAATATTAGCCGCGCCCTGCTCGTCGGTAGTGCGCTCTTCCAACTCGGTTTCGAAGCCGTCGCTGTTTTGCCGGTTTTCGTAGAAGGCGTAGTCCGGGAAGCGGTCAAAGCTCGGGTACATGGGTCGCAGGGTCAATCGTGAGGTGACGCGACGATCTTGCGCCGGCGTGCCAAACAGATTCTGCACATCAATATTGGCCTGTAATTCCGAAGGTTTCACCCAGCCCTGTTGACGGTTTGGCGTCAGTTCCAGCTTCACCTTCAGCTGATCCGGCTCAAACTCTTTCACATTGACGGAGGTATGACCGAGCAGCGTTGAGGTGTCGTGGTTTTTCCCCACCAGATACAGATAGACGTTCCACTCGCCGGTGGGTGAATTCTCATCGGTGGTGTAACTCAGCTCATTGAATCCACTGGCGCCCAACGTCAGCGGCACCGTGGTCATCAGCTTATCGCGCGGATCGCGGATTTCAGCACGTACCGGCACGCCGGCCAGCCCCACGCCCCAATCGGCGGCGCGAGTGATCAGGCCGATATTAAAGGTGTCTCCCGGCCGGTAAACGCCCCGATCGGAGAACAGGTAGCTGCTGAGCGCACGCGGATCGGTGGGGGTCTGCTCACCGGCAATGTCAAAGCGCGAGAAATCCAACCCGCGATCGTTATAGCTGCCGGTCGGCAAGAAGGAAACATCCCCCTCTTTTTCCACCAGGAACATCACCGGCTGGCGCTCATTGGTGTAAACGTCAAGCGCCGGGAAGCGCACGTGGCCGTTGGCATCGGTGATTTGACTGAGCAAGGTTACGCCGTTTTTCGCGATCACCGACACTTTCGCGCTGCCGACCGGTGCGCCGCTGTGGATCGATTGCACAAACACATCGCGCGTTTTGTCCTGAGAGCTTTTGGCGACAATGCCCAGGTCGGTCACAACCACAAAGCGTGAATCACCGACCCTGTCCTGATCGTCGCTTTCTTCCTGAGGTTCATCGGCTCCTGCCTCTTCCTCCGCCGGTTTCTGGTTCGGCTGCCATTCGGACAGCGTCAGCAGAAACACGCCGCGGTGAGAATCAGGATTGGTGGACAAGTAGCGGGAAAGATCGATGCCCTGATAATTCACCACCCCCGGCTGGTCATTATTGAGCGCGGTCTGGTATTTAAAATGCTCGGTAAAATATTCGTCATCCAGCCGGTTAAACTCGGCGGAAGAGTATTCCCGGCTTTTGAAAGAAACGATGTGCTGCAGCTGGCTTGGGATCACCCGTTTGATATCCAGGCGCAGGCCCGCCACGTTGCGCGCGGCAACGCTGATCTGCTTATCGCCGTTCACCGACAGTAGCGACCCTTGCGACATGAACTGCAGGGATTTCGGGAACTCCGGCACCTCAATCACCCGGAAGGCCTTTTTCGGCATTTTATAACCGCCGTTGGAGACCAGCTGATTGTCGATCTCAAGCAGCATGAAGCGATGCGCCGGGGCATCGAATTTGAAACTGAACTGCGGCTGGTAGCTCTCTTCGGCCTCGTTGAGCGTCAAAGTCAGCGGCGTTGACTGCGCCAGCACATTCTTGGCGACACTGTCGGTATCCCACTGGTAAAAATCATTCGGGTCTTTAGCGGCTTCAGCATCGCTGGGATCGTGCTGTGGCAGCAACCAGGCCTTGGTCGCGCGTGCCAGCTCTTTATCCTTGACGGCATCGCTGAAAGCGACGATCAGAGCCCGCTGCCCCTTGGCACCCTCGGCGTCCACCACCTGGGCGCTGGCATCGCTCAGCGCCAGGCTGTACAGCGTCGGCACCGTGACCCCGTTGCTTTTCACTTCATCGATGGCGTTGGCGGGCACTGTCGCTTTGATACCCTTGCCGACGGTCAGGTGCACCACGCCGCCCTGATCCAGCGCCTGCAATGGCTCTGAGTGGATCCAGGCGTTGAGTTTTTTCTCATCGTAGACCAACGAGAAGTTGAGCTTTTTCTCCGACTTGGCGTTGCCTTCCTTCAATCCCAGCGAGACCTGTTTTTCAAAGCTGGTGACGTCCAACGGCGCATTGAACTTCAGATTAAAGATAGCGCTGCGCTTCTTCGGATCCTGCGGGTCCTGGTAATACTCGGCCTGCCCAAGCTGGTAATTAAAAGCAGGCACGTTAAAGGTGTAACGGGTGTTGGCGAGTTTGATCTGCGGTGCCAGTAACGTGGCAGGATCGAGGTTAACCTGGTATTGCGTGCCCATCGGCAGCGGTTTTTTCGGCGTAAAGACCAGAGTTGAAGCGTCGTTCCAGATCCACTGGCCCTCGGCCTGCGGCTTAAGCGTCACGCCCTTGGTCACCGTCTTGCCTACGTCGGTCAAAGGCGCCGCCGAGTGACTGAACGTCAGGCTTAGCTTCTGCGGTGTCGGCTTCTGAACGGCGTAGTTTATCGCTTCAGGGCCAGCGGCCTGCACGTCGGTTTGCTGATACACCATGGGTGCCGGTTCGATCGGTTGCGGTCGGTTCAGCCACCAGTGCCAGCCGTAGACTGCGCCACCGGCGATGCACAACAAAATCAGCAACGCCAGACTGATGGCTTTCGGGTATTTGTTTACGCCGCTTTCCAGCCGCAAAAACGTCCGTTTCACACCGCCAGACAGCGCAGTCCACCAGGTAGGCGCACTCCAGGCAAGATTACCGATCAGCGGCCTGAATAACCGCCCCAGTAACGCCAGGCTCAATGCCAACAGGCGAAATGCACCCTTGATTAACGTAAAAGGCAGACGAAGGATAAACTTTAATAAATCCATTATTGCAGCACCTTATAATCCTTTGCAGATCCCCGGATAAACGGCCAGGGTTTATCGGGTTCGAAAGACGCCGCCAAATACCCTGTCCTGGCGTCTGCGCTAATACATCTGCCGCCTGGCGAAAATCAGCGGCCACGTCGGAATATAATTACGACTCTTTATTCAGCATATTATCCAATTTCTGCAGCACAACCAGCAGCGGCATGCAGTTGGGCTCATTGTCTTTCAGCGCCTCTTCAAAATAAGGCGTGATGGCAAAGCGCGTAGGTAAAGGCGCATCCGCATCCAGCAGCGCGTACATACGCGGCAGAAACACCCATTGCAGCCAGGCTTCGGCCGACATGCTGTCTACGCAGAAAGGTTCAGTGCTGGTGAAGGCCTCAGGCTCAGGCGGCGCGGCCTGCCACAGAGCCAGCTCGCGCATTGACTGTTCAATCGCCTGCAAACTGTGGCGAACCTGATTATTTATACTCATCTGCATTCCCGATCTATTTTCATGATGATGATTCAGCCGCATGGCTGAAAAGCGGCAAAGCATAGCATTTTTATAGCCCAAATTCGGCTGACTTGACTAGCGCAGCCGTTTTTATCTGGTGGCGTCCAGCGCCCCACGGCACAATAGGCCCACCGACTAAACCAAACAGATTAGACACATGCCTGCAATCACACCGACAAAAAATCACGCCACGCCCGGCAAAGCCATGCTGGCTTCGGTCACCGGCTACGCCATGGACGGCTTTGACTTGCTGATCCTCGGCTTTATGCTGCCGGCCATCAGTATCGAAATGGGATTGAGCTCTTCCGCCGCCGGTTCGCTGGTCACCTGGACGCTGATCGGCGCCGTACTGGGCGGGGTGATTTTCGGTCACCTCAGCGATCGCTTTGGGCGTATCCGGGTATTGACCATCACCATCCTGATGTTCTCGTTGTTTACCGGCCTTTGCGCTCTGGCACAAGGCTATTGGGATTTGCTCGCCTACCGCACGCTGGCGGGCATCGGGCTGGGGGGTGAGTTCGGTATCGGCATGGCGCTGATCGCCGAAGCCTGGCCGGCGGAAAAGCGCAATCGAGCCTCGGCCTACGTGGGCATGGGCTGGCAGCTTGGCGTATTGGCGGCGGCGTTTCTCACCCCGCTACTGCTGACGCATATCGGCTGGCGCGGCATGTTCCTGGTGGGCTTGTTGCCCGCACTGGCGTCGTTCCTGATCCGCCGCACCCTGGGAGAACCGGAAGCGTTCGTACGCCAGCAAAGCACCGGTGAACAGCTTTCTTTTGCCCAGCGTATCAGGCTGCTGTTCAAAGACCGCGCCACCAGCAAGGCCAGTATCGGTATTTTTATTTTGTGCTCGGTGCAGAACTTCGGCTATTACGGGCTGATGATTTGGATGCCGACCTACCTGGCCAAAAACTTCGGTTTCTCATTAACCAAGTCAGGCCTGTGGACTGCGGTTACGGTGATAGGCATGACGTTCGGCATCTGGCTGTTTGGCGTCTTGGCCGACCGCTTCAGCCGCTGGAAAATTTTTATCAGTTATCAGATCGGTGCGGTGGTGATGGTGGTGATCTATGCACAGCTTAGCGACCCGACGTTAATGCTGTTTGCCGGCGCGCTAATGGGAATGTTCGTGAATGGGATGATTGGCGGCTACGGCGCGTTGATTTCCGATACTTACCCGGTACAGGCGCGCGCTACCGCGCAAAACATTCTGTTCAATCTTGGGCGCGGCGTCGGTGGCCTGGGGCCATTGGTGATCGGCGCACTGGTGACGCAGGTATCCTTCGCTGCGGCAATCAGCCTGCTGGCGGCTATTTATCTGCTGGATATTTATGCCACGCTGTTCCTGCTGCCTAAAAAACAGGTCGATGGCGATACGTTGGGGGCGATTGGTTAACAACTGAGATGAATTCGAGCAGGGTTAAGCCTGTTGACGGCTTAAAGCATAAATCCGTATAAAAAGTTGAGGGCACTGCGCTAACAGTGCCCTCGGTTCGTTTTATAGCAGTCCCGCTACACAGTGTGCTCCCTGCTCAATCCTTGAAAACTTTTCCTGCGGCCATCCTGACCAAACCATCCTGGCGTTTTCCCGTAGCATCGTCCTGATGCGGTTCCTCAGTCTTCATGACCCGCCAACGGTCCTTTGCCGGCTCTCAATCTCCATCCTGGAGGTGTCCCTGGTTTCAATCCTGAAACATCCTGGCATCTCCTGACGCCGTCCTCCGCTCTTCACTGAGCGCATCCACTTCTTCTTCCTGAAGCTGCATCATCCTGATGCTTTCCAGCTCCGCCGTATCCCTTCCGGTGAACATAAGATCGCTTAATTATCCCGGGTTCACAAGAGCTTACTGGCAGGCTGACAGGAAATTAATGCTAAGAGTTATCCTAAAGAAAAACTAACCAATTGATCTGGATAACAATAAAACCCATATCACCGGCAATGCGGTGAAAATTAAAAGCGATCTCTCACAGCCCGTGTGAGATATATCGCACACGGGCTGTGGTTAAATTAGCGTCAAACGTCAATCCGCGGGCGCAATGCATCGAGGAAATTACCCAGCGAAGCCGCCAGTAAGGTCCGCTTATTGCTGCCAAATTGCTCCAGCACCACATTCCCGCTGACGTTGCACAACGAGACCAGCGTCATTTCTGATTCGGTGGTTGCCAGGAACAACGTCGGTGACAGTTTCAGCCGTTTTTGCGTCACCAGATGGCCGATCAGGTTTTCCTGCAGGCGAATAAAATCGTCCTCGCTCCACACCTGCAGCAGGGTGAGATGATGCTCGCCGAACTGCGCGCCCATGTCACCCGCATACTGTTGGGTGTAAAACAGGTTGATGTCCGGCTGCAGACGAAGCTCAAGCGCAGTTTCTACCTTTTCCAGCGTCGCTGCCGGGGTGAAGGGTTGCGGCAACCACAGCGCCTGGTCATCGCGGTTTTCGACCAGGCAGGGCGACGGTACGCCGTACAGATCCTGACTTGCCGGCGCATGACCGCGCTCCTGCTGCCAAAGATCAACATAACGCTGGGTGAATTCACGCAGGGCGTGCGGTACATCGTGGTCCATATTTTTTCTCGCATACGGTAAACTGGCGACCATTGTACCTATCTCTCTCCAAGGTGACAGCAGATGTCCTCCTATCCCCCCTCCCTGTCGGAACTGACGCTGGGCAAAGCCTGACGGTATAGCGTGTTGCCCCGTCGCGTCGGGTTTTGGACATCAATCCCTGCCGCAGCAAAACGGACTTTGTCCCGTCACCAGATTGCCTGGCATGCCAATAATGCGAAACATTGCTCAACAACTGAGCTAACGAGTGGTTTGTGTTGGTAAAAATCTGGGGACGGCGGTAAGGTTAAATCAGGAGCGCCGGGCATTCCGGTCGGGTTTTGCCGCCGTGCCCTGACAATAACGAGATGCTGTTCTGCTGCGTATGGATTACTACTGCCCCGTTCCGGGTGCAAAGGAGTTACCTTGATTACACACATCAGCCCGCTTGGCTCTATGGATTTGCTGTCGCAGCTGGAAGTAGACATGCTGAAGCGTACCGCCAGCAGTGATCTATACCGTTTGTTCCGCAACTGTTCGCTGGCCGTTTTGAACTCCGGCAGCCAGACCGACAACAGCAAACAGCTGCTGTCACGCTACGAAACCTTTGATATCAACGTGCTGCGCCGTGAGCGTGGTGTCAAACTCGAACTGGTTAACCCGCCGGAAGACGCCTTTGTCGACGGTCGAATTATCCGTTCGCTGCAGGCCAACCTGTTCGCCGTGCTGCGCGATATTCTGTTCGTTCACGGACAGATCGACAGCGCCGGTCGTTTCCAGCATCTGAACCTGGAAAACTCGGCCCACATTACCAACCTGGTGTTCTCTATCCTGCGCAACGCCCGTGCGTTGCACCTCGATGAAGATCCTAACCTGGTGGTGTGCTGGGGTGGCCATTCGATCAATGAAAACGAATATCTCTATGCCCGCAAGGTCGGCAGCCAGCTGGGCCTGCGCGAGCTGAATATCTGTACCGGTTGCGGACCGGGCGCCATGGAAGCGCCGATGAAAGGCGCCGCCGTGGGCCACGCCCAACAGCGCTACCGCAACAGCCGTTTTATCGGCATGACCGAACCTTCAATCATTGCCGCAGAACCGCCAAACCCGCTAGTCAATGAGCTGGTGATCATGCCGGACATCGAAAAACGCCTGGAGGCCTTCGTCCGTATTGCCCACGGGATCATCATCTTCCCTGGCGGCGTCGGCACGGCGGAAGAACTGCTGTATCTGCTGGGTATTCTGATGAACCCGGAAAACAGCGAACAGGTCTTGCCGCTGATCCTCACCGGGCCAAAAGAGAGCGCAGACTATTTCCGCGTGCTGGACGAGTTCATCATGAACACGCTGGGGGACGAAGCGCGTCGCCATTACACCATCATCATCGACGATCCGGCGGAAGTAGCGCGTCAGATGAAAAAGGCCATGCCGCTGGTGAAAGAAAACCGTCGCAATACCGGCGATGCTTACAGCTTCAACTGGTCTATTCGCATCGCACCGGATCTGCAATTGCCGTTCGAGCCGAGCCATGAAAATATGGCAAATCTCAACCTGTATCCGGACCAGCCTGCCGAACAGTTGGCCGCTGCGCTGCGCCGCGCGTTTTCCGGCATCGTCGCCGGCAACGTGAAGGAAAATGGCATTCATGCCATCGAGCAGTTCGGCCCGTACAAGCTGCACGGCGAACCGCAGATGATGAAACAGATGGACAGCCTGTTGCAGGGTTTCGTCGCTCAGCACCGTATGAAGCTGCCGGGCAGCGCCTATGTGCCCTGCTACGAAATAGTCGCTTAATGAGCCATCCGGGGCGGCCTGATAGCCGCCCTTCTTTTACCTGACTTTTTCCGCCTTTACTCTCTATGGATTTCAAGTTGCAGCCAGGCGGCAAGCGTGTTCATCCCCCGGAGCTTACTGAGGGGAGAGTACGTGAAGTCAATAACGCTGCAGCTTGAAAGACGACGAGTTAATGCCTATACACCTACTGATTGTCGACGCCCTCAACCTTATCCGCCGCATTCACGCCGTGCAGGGGTCTCCCTGTGTCAACGCCTGCCAGCACGCCGTGCAACAGTTGATCCAGCATAGCCGCCCAACGCACGCGGTGGCGGTATTCGACGAGGACGATCGCAGCGAAAGCTGGCGTCACCAGATCCTGCCCGACTACAAGGCCGGACGTTCGCCGATGCCGGAGAATTTACAGCAGGAAATGCCCCAGCTTCGCCAGGCGTTCGAAGCCCTTGGCGTTGCCTGTTGGCACTCGCCAGGCAATGAAGCGGACGATCTGGCGGCAACGCTGACGGCCAAAATCGCAGGCGGCGGCCATCAGGTCACTATTGTGTCCACCGACAAAGGTTACTGCCAGTTGTTGGCACCCAGCGTGCAAATCCGCGATTACTTTCAAAAGCGCTGGCTGGATATGCCGTTTGTGCAGCAGGAGTTTGGGGTATCGCCACAGCAGTTGGCGGACTACTGGGGATTGGCGGGGATCAGCAGCAGCAAGATCCCTGGCGTAGCCGGCATCGGACCGAAAACGGCGGTGCTGCTGTTGCAGCAGGCAGGTTCGCTGGACGGGCTCTACCAGACCCTGGAGCAGGTGCCGGAGAAATGGCGCGGCAAACTGCAACAACACCGCGATATGGCCTATGTCAGTAAAAAGGTCGCCACCTTGCGCACCGACCTGACGTTAACCGGTAACCTGCAACAACTGCGGTTACCGGCTTAAACCAGGGCGCGACTGCGCCCTGTCAATCAGTCACGCTCGTCGCGACGCCCACCCACGGCCGACCACATGCGGCGGACGTGTACGGTAACTTCTTCACGATCGTGATACAGCTGCTTGGCATGAATTTGTGAGCTGATACCCGCCGCATCCAAGGCTTCCTTGATCGACTGCAGGTTCTGCGAAACCTCTTCGTAGCGTTTTTTCATCGGCAGCTTCAGGTTGAAGATCGCCTCGCGGCACCAGCCTTTCACCAACCACTGGATCATCAAACTGGTCACCTTGGCAGGTTTTTCCACCATGTCACACACCAGCCAGTAAATCTTGCTGCTGGAAGGTTCATACCTGAAACCGTCGGCGCGATGATGGGTTACCTGACCGGTATCCATCAGGCTTGGCGCCATCGGGCCATTGTCCACCGCGTGCACCATCATGCTGCGTTGCACCAGTTGGTAGGTCCAACCGCCCGGACAGGCCCCCAGATCGACCGCATGCATGCCGCTGGCCAAACGCTCGTCCCACTCGTCGGCGGGGATAAACACGTGGAATGCCTCTTCCAGCTTCAGCGTAGAGCGGCTTGGCGCGTCGGAAGGGAACTTAAGACGCGGAATGCCCATATAGAACGGCGAGTTGTTGTTGCTGAAGGAGTAACCGACATAACAGCAACCCGGCGCGATAAAGAACACGTGCACCACTGGACGGGTTGCATTCTCACGCGCCATCAACACTTTCTGCTCACGCATCGCGGCGCGCAACGGCACCGTCAGTTTGCGACAGAACTTCATCAGCTCTTTGCTTTCGTTGGTGTCCGGCACTTCTACTCGCAGCTCACCACCACGGTCGACCACGCCAATCAGCATGCCGACGATCGGCGATACGCGATCTTCCGGCGGTAGATCGCGCAGCAGCTCACCCACCACCAACATCTGGCGGGCAAAAATCAGTTCACGGAACGGAATTTCCCGCGCCAGGCGATCGGCATCGTCCGGCTGATAGCACTCGAAAAGCACGTAGCCGCTGTTGTCCTTCACTCTGGCGAAGCCAAACACTTCCAGTTCGGCAGCCTTGGCGGTAATTTCCGCCGCACACTCTTTTTCAAAACCCTGGCGGCAATACAACGCAATCTTATTCATGGCGCTCGGCCTTTTTCCTCAGACGCAAAGCGCCAATCAACATCAATACCCAACCGGCCAGGAAACACACGCCGCCAATCGGCGTGATATAGACCCAGACCTTCAGGTGCGACAGCGCCAGACAGTACAGGCTGCCGCTGAACAGTACGGTGCCGAGCGCCAATAACGCCCCGCTCCAGTAAAACCACAGGCTGACACGGCGTTGCATCGCCACCGCCAGCGCCAGGATCGTCAGGGTATGAAAGCCCTGATAGTCCAGCCCGGTACGGATCCAGGCCATCTCGTTAGCGCCCAGCGTGCCACTTAATACGTGTGCGCCAAACGCGCCCAGAGCAACAAATACAAAACCGCTGATAGCGGCAAAAATCAGCATTGAACGACTGCTCATCGTTATTTACCTTTATTGAAAAAAACCGGCGGCGACAAAACGGCGACCGGCCTCATTGTTCGTAGCGAAAGCGGAACTTTTCTTGCTCGCTGGCTGCCCGCGCCAGGATCCACTGACGAAAGGCGGCTATTTTACCCAGTTCTGCCTGACTGTCATGACATACCAGATAAAAAGCATTTTTACTGACCAGGACGTCGTTGAACGGGCATACCAATCGCCCGGCCTCGATCTCGGTCTGCGCCATCACGTTATTGACCAGGGCAATCCCCTGCCCATGCACTGCCGCCTGCACCACCATGGCGCTGTGGCTGAAAATCGGCCCCTGCTGCACATTGATGTGCTGCAACCCCAACTGGCGCGTGTAGGCCAGCCAATCGCGGCGTGAAGTATCATGCAGCAGCGTGTGATAAGCCAGATCGCTCGTCACTTTTAACGCATGTTCCCCGGTAAGCAGGCTGGGAGAGCACACCGGCAACAGGTATTCCGCGTATAAGCGCTCTGCGCGCAACCCTGTCCAGTTGCCGCGGCCATAGAAAATAGCCACGTCAACGTCATCCGCCAGCTTGTCTTCTTCACGGTCCACCGCCTGGATGCGTACGTCGATTCCCGGATAAGCTGAGTTAAAGCCGGACAGACGAGGCACCAGCCACTGAATGGCAAAACTCGGAGGCAAACTGACGGTCAATGCACCTTTGGCGCTGCGCGCCTGTAACTTGCGCGTAGCCTCATTGATCGAGGAGAAGATTTCCTTGATATCCAGATAATAACTTTGCCCTTCTTCCGTCAGCAACAGCGAGCGGTTGCGGCGCCGAAACAGCTTCAGGCCGAGGAAGTCCTCCAGCGACTTGATCTGGTGGCTCACCGCGGCCTGGGTGACAAACAGTTCTTCAGCCGCTTTGGTAAAACTCAGGTGACGGGCAGCCGCGTCAAAGACCCGCAGTGCATTCAGAGGTGGTAAGCGTTTAGACATTTATTAGCTACTTTTGTGTAACAATATTCCGAGTGATTCGGCATAAAAAATCAGGCGGCGTTGTGTGCCGTGCCATAGGCACAGAACAACAAAGCGCTACCATTAGTTTTTTTAATCCGAGCCATTATAAATTGTCCGTTGAGCATGCGCCAGCAAATACCTATAGTGGCGGCACTTCCCGGGCCGGAACGAAAAGGGATTGGGTGTCGAGGACGCCGATGAACTTTTGGCTTGTGGTTGTGATGTTGTGTTTGCAAATTGTCTGGCAATCCAGACGTGGTAGCTAAGCTACTGTTTTTTTCACTTCCTGTACATTTACCCTGTCTGTCCATAGTGATTTTATGCAGCACCGCAAGCTTTGCGGTGCTTTTTTTTGCCTGACGTTTACTGGTTGCTTTCAACCATTTCTTTCACGTCGGAACGGTTGATCTGCTGCTCAACGCCGTTGGCATCTTTATAGCTGATCATACCGGTATCGTTGTCCACTTTTGGCTTGCCGTCGGCGACAATAGTGCGCCCATCATTGGTGTGCATCACGTAATTGCTGGAGCAAGCTGCCAGGGTGAACGTAAGCATCAGAGCAGAGATAACTGCGGCTGTCTTCTTCATTGTGGACTCCTTGTAGTTTTAAATGCTGTAAAAAACCCTTTCTATTATTCAACGCCATTATTTAGCGCGTACTTATTAGCATAACAAACTTTCCCGAGATTGCCAGGCGATAAGTCCTAATGGTCGGGATAGCTTGTCTCCAACCGTAAAATAAGACAGGATCAATGATTGACTCCAGCCAGTGACAATCAGGGTATGACACCTTTTAATCCCATCGACTTCCGTAATCAGTTTCCTGCATTGCAGCAGGCGGGCATTTATCTCGACAGCGCCGCCACCGCATTAAAACCTCTGGCGGTCATTGCCGCTACGCAGCAGTTTTATCGTGACGATGCGGCTACGGTGCATCGTAGCCAGCATAGGGCCGCACAGGACCTGACCGTCCGTTTCGAGCAGGCGCGCCAACAGGTCGCGACACTGATCAACGCCCCTTCAGCCGATGACATTATCTGGACCCGCGGTACCACCGAAGCGATCAACCTGGTTGCGCAAAGCTATGCTCGCCCCCTGCTGCAACCGGGTGACGAAATCCTGGTGAGTGAAGCCGAGCATCACGCCAATCTGATCCCCTGGTTGATGGTGGCAGAGCAAACCGGCGCTCGGGTGGTAAAACTGCCCCTTGGCGCAGATCGCCTGCCGGACCTGACCCTGTTGCCAGGGCTGCTCAATGCTAAAACCCGTCTGCTGGCGCTGGGGCAGATGTCCAACGTCACCGGTGGTTGCCCGGATTTGGCGCACGCCATCAGCCTGGCCCACAGCGCCGGCGCACGCGTGATGATTGACGGTGCGCAGGGCATAGTGCACTGCCCCGCCGACGTTCAGCGGCTTGATATTGATTTCTACGCGTTCTCCTGCCACAAACTCTATGGCCCAACCGGCATAGGGGCGCTGTACGGCAAGAGCGAGTTATTGGCGCAAATGGCACCATGGCAGGGCGGCGGCAAGATGCTGACCCAGGCATCGTTCGAGGGGTTCACACCGCAAAAGCCTCCTCACTGCTTTGAAGCAGGCACGCCCAATATCGCCGGCGTGTTGGGGTTAGCCGCCGCACTGGAGTGGCTTGGCAATCAGGACATGTTGACTGCCGAACGCTACAGCCGTGACCTGGCCGATAACGCCGAGCAAAGATTGGAGTCACTGCCGGGCTTTCGCAGCTTCCGTTGCTCAGGCTCCAGCCTGCTGGCATTCGATATTGCCGGCATCCACCACAGCGACATCGTGACCCTGCTGGCAGAACAAGGCATCGCAGTGCGTGCCGGCCAGCACTGCGCCCAACCGCTGATGGCGGCGCTCGGGGTCAGTGGTACACTGCGCGCCTCCTTCGCACCTTATAACACCCAGGAAGATGTCGATGCTTTGGTCACAGCCCTGATCAACGCTATCGATCTGCTGGCCGACTAGACTGAATGAACACCGGAGACGCTATGCTCGCCCCCCACCCCTTTGGCCGTGAAATCACCGCCGGGGCGCTAATCGAAAAATTTACCGCCCTGAAGCAGTGGGAAGATCGCTATCGCCAACTGATCATGCTGGCAAAGCAGCTGCCCCCGTTGCCGGAAGCATTACGCGCAACGGAAATGGAATTGAGCGGCTGTGAAAACCGGGTCTGGCTGGGGCATCAGTTGCAGGCGGACGGGACGCTGCATTTTTATGGTGACAGCGAGGGTCGCATCGTACGCGGGCTGTTGGCGGTGCTGCTGACGGCGGTAGAAGGAAAAACGCCGCAAGAAATCGCGGCGATGGACCCCTTGGGGTTGTTCGATCGGTTGGCGCTACGCGCCCAGCTCAGCGCCACCCGAGCCAGTGGGTTGGAAGCGCTGGCTGCCGCAGTGAAGGCGATAAGCGCCCGCTACGCCTGACGCGCGGCTTTCGCCACCATCTTTTTCAGCGCGTGGGAAACGGCGACAAAGCCAAAGGTCGCGGTAACCATGGTTGCCGCACCGAATCCCGCACTGCAATCCATTCTTTTTGGCCCTTCAGCGGTGCTGCGCGACGCGCAAACGCTGCCATCCGGCTGCGGGTAAACCAGGGGTTCGCTGGAAAACACGCAGTCGATGCCCAGCTTGCCCTTGCTGTTCTTCACCACGTTGAAATCATTTTTCAGCCGTTCACGCAGCTTGGCTGCCAGCGGATCCTGAATGGTTTTCGCCAAATCCACCACCGCAATCTGGGTTGGGTCTATCTGTCCACCGGCACCGCCGGTCGTTACCACCGGGATCTTGTAGCGACGGCAATAGGCCAGCAGTGCCGCCTTCGGTCGCACGCTGTCAATCGCGTCGATGACGTAGCTGAAATTGTTATCGAGCAGCTCGGCAACGTTGTCCGCCGTAATGAAATCGTCAATGCAGGTCACCCGACACTCTGGGTTGATCGCCAGAATGCGCTCCGCCATCACCTCCGTTTTGGACTGCCCGACATGCTGGCGCAGCGCATGGATTTGGCGATTGGTGTTGGTGACGCAGACATCATCCATATCAATCAGCGTGATAGCGCCGATGCCGGTACGCGCCAGCGCTTCTGCCGCCCAGGAGCCCACGCCGCCAATGCCAATCACGCAAATGTGCGCCTGGGCAAACAGCGCCAACGCCTGCTGACCGTATAAACGTGCCGTGCCGCCAAAACGCTGCAGATAGGCTTCAGAATAGGCTGTGCTCATAACGCTTTTATTACCTTAACTTTGCAAATGATAAGGGCCGGAGGATCCGGCCCTTCAGATTATTGACAAAGGGGGATAAAAACGTGGTTTTTCCCCCTTTGTGTTATCAGCCGAAAATCAATAAATTGATTTTCCAGATTTATTTTCAAAATCTTTAGCGCCTGCCGCCAAACATTATAAGTTTGTCAGCAGTCGCAAGGACCGGAAAATCCGGCCCTTGCGGGTCAATATCGGTATACCCGTCGCCTTTCAAGCCATAATCAGACGACCAGCCTGAAATTCATCGGATAAAACCTGATGCCGTTAACGGGTGACCAACAGCGAACCGCCTGAAGCGGAGCTGGTCTGGCTGGTAAACAGCGGCGCGTTTACGTTGGCGCCTTTCAGCACCCAAACGCGGCCATAGTGGTTGTAATAACCCGCCGAGTGGCCGGCGTCAGCCCCGATGCCCTGGTACATATCGAAGTGCTGGCCTTTGATCGCCCCACCCACGTCCAGCGCCACCATCAGACGCATCTCATATTTTCCCGTGAATTTACCCTTGTTGTCCAGCAGCGGTACCTCCGCCAGCAGCGTGGTGCCCGCCGGGATCAGTGAACGGTCGGAGGCCACCGAGGCTTTGGCGATCAACGGCACCGCACTGGCCCCGCGAACCGGCGCAAAGGCTTCAGGACGGAAGAAGACAAAGGAAGGGTTCTGTTCCAGCAGCTCACGCACTTCCGCCGCGCTGTGGGTATCCGCCCACTGACGAATCGCCTGCATCGACATATCCGCCTTGGCCACTTCACCGCGATCGATCAGTACCTTGCCAATGCTGCGATAAGCATGGCCGTTCTTGCCACCGTAGCCGAAGAACACCAACGGCTGGCCGTTGCCGTAATCCACATAGCCACTGCCCTGGACTTCCATCATAAAGTTGTCCATCAGGGAGTTGGTGTACGCCACGATATAACGGTCATCCAGCGCGCCTGAGTAAATGCCCGCGCGATCGGGCAGGCGGCCTTTTCCTTTTGGCGGCATGCGGTACAGCGGATAACGGAACTCACCCTGCTGGGTATAGCGCGCCTGTACTACCGGCGTGTAGTAACCGGTAAACTGAACGTTGCCGTAGTTGTCTACGCCTTCCATCTGGTAAGCGCTGAGGCCGTACTGGTTAAGATTGCGCGTATCGGCGCCGGAGGCCATCCAGCTCTGTACTGCCTGATAAGTGGTGTTGTTGCGATTAAAAAGTGAAGGAGATGCGTATTTAATCTCCATCAACTGATCTGAATAATCCTTGGCATTAACCGGTACCCCTTTCGCGTTGGGTTGGTTCACCAACTCCAGCGACTGATCCAGGCGTCCATCCTTATATTGCTGTCCCCGATCGGTCGGCTTAGACGAACAGCCTGCCAGTATCGCCACCATTAACCCGCCCAGCAGGTATTTGCCCCAACGTCCTTTCATCGCGCACACTCTCAACTGATATGATCTCCCGCCGAACGATAACAAACGCCCATAGATAAAGGAATCGCCGCCTATAAAAAAAGCCCCTGGTCAGATAATGGTGAAAAAGAACGCAAATTGCGGGCTAATTCGACAGAAAGGCCGTTTTAGTTCAATAAAATGCAAAAAGGGTTGCAACCAAACGCACGGAGAGTATAGTGCGCTTCCATCGGACGCGGGGTGGAGCAGCCTGGTAGCTCGTCGGGCTCATAACCCGAAGGTCGTCGGTTCAAATCCGGCCTCCGCAACCAATCTTAATGACCACAGACAAGCACCTTAACGGGTGTTTTTTTGTATCTGAAATCCGCCAATCCCGATTTTACTCCCGCGAACAACGCCCTCTCTCTGACGTCAATGAAATCAGGTTAGCACGCCAGCTCAATCATAATGACTTTCGCGTTTTTGCAGCCACATCGCCCATACGGCTAACGCAGACACCACCGCCGGCACCGCCGCAAGCAGCAACAGATCGGATGCCATCCAATGGTGGGCAATCAGCGCAGCGCCCAACAGAGGCCCGAGCATCGAAGCGCCCCGTCCGATACCCAATCCCCAGCCTAAACCGGTTGAACGCAAAAATGTCGGGTAACCACCGGCAGCCAGCGCATTTACCCCCGGCATACCCCCGACGACGAAAACGCCCGTGACGAAAATCGAGCTGAACAGCATCAGCAGATTTTGCGGCTCAAAACCTATCGCGGCTATTGAAAGGGCCGCGATTGAAAAGCCCGTGATAAGCACGCTGTAAGCCCCAAATTTGTCAATCAGGCGGCCAAGCGCCAGGGTGCCTAAAACCCCGC
Source organism: Serratia liquefaciens (assembly GCA_012719855.1). Classification (GTDB taxonomy): domain Bacteria; phylum Pseudomonadota; class Gammaproteobacteria; order Enterobacterales; family Enterobacteriaceae; genus Serratia; species Serratia liquefaciens_A. The sequence goes on from JAAXZN010000060.1 coordinate 70,154, forward strand.
CAAACTGTAATGCCCCAGTGGCCAAATTGGCGATTTCCAGCGACAGCCCCGCGTCCTTGATCAGGGTTGGCAGCCAATTTGCCAAAAAATAGAGATCGATAAGATTCATAAAATTCACCAGCCAAAGCAGCAAGGTGAACACGGCGCGGTTATCTCGAAAGAGATCAACCACCGTGGCTTTGGCGCGCTGCATGCCAACATGACTGTTGGAAAGATCGACGCTCATGGCCTGCTGCTCCGGAAACACTTTTCGCAGGGTTGAACGAATTGCCGCTTCTCCCTTTCCGCATCTCAATATCCATTGTGCCGACTCCGGCAGGTAGGCCCACATAGAAATCGCCAGGATAATCGGCAAAAGCCCCCCGAGAATAAAAATAGCCTGCCAGCCGACGAGCGGGATCAGCAAAGCCGCGGTAACGCCACCCAAACCGCCGCCGATCGCAAAAAAACAGGTTATCGCAGTGATATAGGTCGCTCGCTGGCGTAAAGGGCTGTATTCGACAACCAACGCAATACAGTTGGGCATCACGCCGCCTAAGGCTATACCGGCAAGGAAACGGAACGCCATCAGTTGGTTAACATTCTGGGCAAAGGCAGAACACAGGGTGAATACGCCAAAAATGAGCGTGGCAGAAATGATGGACGACCTGCGCCCGATGCGATCGGCAAGCCAGCCCAAAGCAAAGGCACCGATGGCAATGCCGGCCAATCCGGCGCTGAACACCGGCCCCAACACCGCGGTTTCCAGCGACCAGGCATCCCGAATGGCCGGTGCGGCATAGCCCATGGCCTGGATATCGAACCCATCACACATAAGACAAAGCGCGCACATAATCAGCAAAAGTACTTGGCCGCGACGCGTCCCCGTGCTGTCTACCATTTCCTGAATGCTCTGCATTCCTTCGTTTGCGGACATTGACACGGGATATCCTTTTCTTTGTGAGACTAAAAAATATATTTTTAAATAAAATATATTTTTTGCCTTCTGTCAATTTTCAACGCAAATTTGGCACGTCAGTGTCTTAGAGTGTGATCAGAACAACAAACGAGGCTCCGCAGCCTTGCCGGCCAAAGGGCACCTCACTCGCTATTCGCAGAGGATATGAATGAAAGGTCACTGGCGCTTTTATCGATAACCGCCAGTGAGTCAACAAGAAATGCGGCTGACAGAAAGGGATGCGCCAGTTTCAGGATTAACCAAAGAAGGAGGACCCCGGCAAAGCAGCGCTAATGGCTGGCCTGAATCAGGAGAGTGCTTTTAAACGGAAGAGCGGCAGTTCATTCCTGCCGCCTCAGCTTATTTTTGCCCGCGTGCCACTGCCCCGCCGTTAGCAAAATACGCCTTGATTCCCGCCAGAATAGATTCCGCCACCTGCTGCTGGAAATGGGTGGTACGAAGTTTGCGCTCTTCCTCTATGTTGCTGATAAATGCCGTTTCAACCAGGATAGAGGGGATATCCGGCGCCTTTAACACCGCAAAACCGGCCTGATCGACACGATTCTTATGCAAACGGTTAATTTTGCCCATTCGGTTAAGCACTTCCTTGCCGAATTTCAGGCTGTCGTTGATGGTCGCGGTTTGTATCAGGTCAAACATGGTGTGATCCAAATAGCGATCGCCGCTTTTGCTGACGCCGCCGATTTGGTCCGATTCGTTTTGGGTCTGTGCCAGGAACTTGGCCGCCGAGCTGGTAGCGCCCTTGGTCGACAGCGCAAATACCGACGAACCGCGCGCGGCACGGTTGGTGAAGGCATCGGCATGGATCGACACGAACAGATCGGCACGCTGTTTGCGTGCCTTAGCTACCCTCACCTTAAGCGGAATGAAGACGTCCTCGTTGCGCGTCATAAACACCTTCATGTTGGGCTCACGCTTGATTAAGGTGCTCAGCCGACGGGCAATCTGCAGTACGATATCTTTTTCACGCGTTTTGAATTTGCCAATCGCCCCGGGATCCTCGCCGCCATGGCCGGGATCCAGCATGATGACAATCGGCCGATCGCGCCCTGCCTTGCCGGCCTGCGGCGCTTCCGCCGGCAAAGTCCGCTCAAGATCGCCCTTGTTGTAATCTTCCAGTAACGCCAGCAGCGGATCATACTCCTCGCCGCTGCCGCCCTTGCTTGGGTACAGGTCCATCACCAGACGATTGCGGTATTCCGGCACCGGCGCCAACGTAAACATGTGTGGCGTGACGCTGCGTTTAAGCTCCAGCACCAGCCTGACGGTGTTTTGATCGAACTGACCGACGCGCGCCTGTTTGAGGTAAGGATCGTCGGCGCGTACCTGGCCGACAATGCCCTTAAGCACGCTGTTGAGCTGCACGCCCTCGATATCTACCACCACGCGATCGGGGTTGGTCAACGCAAACTGTTTGTATTTCAGTTCAACGTTAGATTCGAGCGTCACTCGGGTATAGGTAGAAGAAGGCCAGACACGTACGGCGATGACGTGCGACGAAGCAGCGATGCCTACGCGACTCACACTCCGC
>JAAXZN010000061.1 GCA_012719855.1 Serratia liquefaciens
GAAGCTGGAGAGGGGGGCGCTTGAAGGTTTGATTGTCGCAGGGCAATTAGCGCTGCCCCGCAACAGGAGTAGAAAAGGATTAACGCAGCTGGTCGCCGCCGGACAGCAGGCTGTCGATCATCTGTTTTAGCAGGCGCTGCAGGGAGGCGGCACGCTCGGGAGCAAAGGCATACGGATACTGTTCTGACATGTAGTTCACCTGCGCCAGTTCCAGTTGAATGGCATGCTGCTGTTCTTGCGGGCGGCCGTAGGCGCGGGTGATGTAACCGCCTTTGAAGCGGCCGTTAAGCACGTGCGTGAACTGTTGTTGCTGTTCACAGCAGGCGACCAGACGATCGCTCAGCGCCGGGGCGCAGCTTTCGCCGCCGTTGGTCCCCAGGTTGAGATCCGGCAGCTTGCCGTCGAACAAGCGCGGGATAACGGAGGCGATAGAATGGGCGTCGAACAACAGGGCGTAACCGTGCTTGGCTTTCAGGCGCGCCAGTTCGTCTTGCAGCTGTTGGTGGTAGGGCTGCCAGATCTGCGCCAGATAGCCGGCGCGCTCCTGGTCAGAGGGGGCTTTCCCCGGCAAGAAGCTCGGGCGACCGTCAAACAGCACGTCAGGGTACAGACCGGTGGTGGCGGTGGTGTAGAGCGGTTTGTCGTCCGCCGGGCGGTTCAGGTCGATAACGAAGCGCGAGTAATTGCCGATCAGCACGCTGGCACCCATGGCGCGCGCGAAATCGTACAGCTGCGGGATATGCCAGTCGGTGTCCGGCAGCGGTCGCGCCTCTTCGGTCAAACCGGCCTCGACGGCCGGCGTCAATCGGGTACCGGCGTGGGGAATACTGATCAGCAGCGGCAGGCTGCCGGCGTGGAAATCAAAAGCATCGCGAATGGTCATTGACGTACTTCTCCTCGGAAAATTACCGTACAGGGCAGTTGACCGCCCAACCAGTAAGCCAGTTCAGCCGGACGGGACAGCGGCCAGTGCACAAAATCCGCCAGTTTGCCGGCTTCCAGCGTTCCCTGGCTTGCCTGCAGGCCCAGCGCCTTGGCCGCATGCACCGTGACGCCCGCCAACGCTTCTTCCGGCGTCAGGCGGAACAGCGTGCAGGCCATGTTAATCATCAAACGCAAGGACAGTGCCGGCGAGGTCCCCGGGTTCGCATCGCTGGCGATCGCCATGGCTACGCCGTGTTTGCGGAACAGGTCTACCGGTGGGCATTGGGTTTCACGCAGCAGGTAATAAGCGCCCGGCAGCAGCACCGCAACGGTGCCTGCATCGCCCATCGCTCGCGCATCCTGTTCGGTAGCATATTCAAGATGGTCGGCGGAAAGGGCATGGTGCTGCGCGGCTAATTCACTCCCGCCCAGGGCTGAAAGTTGTTCCGCGTGCAGCTTCACGGGCAGACCCGCTTTTTCCGCTGCGGCGAACACTCGCGCCACCTGCGCCGGAGAGAACGCCAGATGCTCGCAGAAGGCGTCAACCGCATCGGCCAGTCCGGCAGCGGCGGCCTGAGGAATAATGGTGTTGCACACCAGATCGATATAGTCGTCGGCGCGATGGGCATATTCCGGCGGCAGCGCGTGCGCCGCCAGGCAGGTGGTTTTTACTTCAACCGGCAACAGTTCGCCCAGCTTGCGCGCCACGCGCAGCATTTTCAGCTCGCTTTCCGGCGTCAGCCCGTAGCCGGACTTGATCTCCACGCAGGTCACGCCTTCCGCCAGCAGCGGTCGCAGCCGGAACAGCGCCTGCTCCAGCAGCTGTTCTTCGTCGGCGTCACGGGTAGCCTTGACGGTGGAAATGATGCCGCCGCCCTGAGCGGCGATATCGGCATAGCTGACCCCGTTCAGGCGTTGTTCGAACTCGCCGCTGCGGTTACCGCCGAATACCAGATGGGTATGGCAGTCGACAAAGCCCGGCGTGATGATGCCACCGTCGAATTTCACCGTTTCATCTGCTATCAGGGTTGCCGGTAACGCCGCATGTTCGCCCAGCCAGACAATCTTGCCGTCACGCACGGCGATCGCGCCGTTGGCGATAGTGTGATATTTGCCGTCGCGCATGGTGACGACATCGGCCCCGTGCCACAGGCTGTCGCAATGAATCTCAGAGGTCATGGCTTTTCTCCGCCGGAGCCGTGGCTCCCACATGGTTGTATATACAATTAAAAACAACCTAGCGCATTCATCGGGTTGTCACAAGGGGCGGGATAAAAATTTGTTATCGGGATGTGATCGTTGTGGAAGAGCGGGTGCCAAAACGGCACCCGCAGGGGATCAGACTTCGCTGGTGAAACGGCCGAACAGTTGATAACGGCTGCCGGGGTACAGCAGGCGTGCCGAAGTGACGACGGTTTTGCCGGACCAGGTGCGGCGGTGGATCAACAGGCCCGGTTCGTGGTCTTCCAACTGCAGCAGCTCGCGCTCCTGGCGGGTCGGCACTACCGCTTCGACGATGTGTTCACCTGCGGTCAGCGGCGCGGCCTGCGTCAGATAGATATAGGGCGTAACGCGGTCGAAATCCTGTTTCATGTAATCGGGGGCGATCAGGGGGTTCACGCAGCGGTCTTCCACCTGTACCGGCAGGTCGTTTTCGTAATGCACAATCTGCGAATAGAAAAGCTGCTGGCCCGGTTGAATGCCCAGCGCCAATGCTTCTTCCTCGCTGGCCGGCCGCGCCTTCAACTGCAGGATCTTGCTGCTGTGGCGATGCCCACGGGCGGCGATTTCGTCGGCGATATTATGCACTTCCAGCAGCGCGGTGTGCGCCTTGGCTTCGGCGACGAAGGTGCCCACCCCCTGCATGCGGATCAGATAGCCTTCGGTGGTCAGCTCGCGCAGCGCGCGATTGATGGTCATGCGGCTGACGCCCAGTTCGGCGACCAGCTCACTTTCCGAGGGAACGCGTTGGTGCGGCAGCCAATGGCCCGCCCGGATTTGGTTCACGATCGCCTGCTTGACCCGTTGATAAATGGGGGCGGGGGTATCGCTCATTGCAGCAGCCAGTTGCAGCACGGTCTGTTGATCAACCACGGCGTTAACCTCGTCAAATAAAAAAATAATAACATCAGTTTACTGTTGATGTCGGCGTATGTATATGTATATACAACTAGGGGCCGGTCCGCCACAGCAATGCGCTGGGCCCGTGTATTTTCGGATGCGCGATTATCGCGTGTTATTAACCGTTACACTAACAGTGGAATACTGCCATGCCTGCATATTTTGCCTCACGCGCTCTGCTTCCTGAAGGTTGGGCGCATAACGTCCGGTTGGACGTGGATGCGCAAGGTTACCTGACTCAGGTGACCGCCGACGCCGATCCCGAAGGTTGCACCCGTCTGCACGGCGATGCGGTGCCGGGCATGCCAAACCTTCACTCTCACGCCTTCCAGCGTGCGATGGCCGGACTGGCGGAGGTGGCGGGCAATCCGCAGGACAGTTTCTGGACCTGGCGTGACCTGATGTATCGCCTGGTGCAGCGTTTGACGCCGGAGCAGGTGGAGGTGATTGCCCGCCAACTCTATATCGAAATGCTGAAAGGGGGCTATACCCAGGTCGCCGAGTTCCACTATCTGCATCACGGCGCCGACGGTCTCCCTTATGCCGATCGCGGCGAAATGACCGGCCGACTCAGTCAGGCGGCGGCCCAGGCGGGGATCGGCATGACCCTGCTGCCGGTGCTGTACAGCTATGCGGGATTTGGCGGCCAGCCCGCTCAGCCGGGGCAAAAGCGTTTTATTCAGAATGCGGACAGCTATCTGGAACAACAGCAGACGATCGCCCGTCAGTTGGCGGACCAACCGTTACAGAATCAGGGCCTGTGCTTCCACTCGCTGCGTGCGGTGGAACTGGGCCAGATGCAGCAGATCCTGGCGGCGTCGGACAGTACGCTGCCGGTGCATATTCATATTGCCGAGCAGCAGAAAGAGGTCAACGACTGTCTGGCCTGGAGCGGACGACGCCCCGTCGCCTGGCTGTACGAGCATCTGCCGGTGGATCAGCGCTGGTGTCTGGTTCACGCCACGCATCTTGATCGCGATGAACTGGAGCTGTTGGCGCACAGCAAAGCGGTAGCGGGCCTGTGCCTGACTACCGAAGCCAACCTGGGCGACGGCATCTTCCCCGGCGACGCCTATCTGCAGCATCAGGGGCGTTGGGGCATTGGTTCTGACAGCCACGTATCGCTCAATGTGGTGGAGGAGCTGCGCTGGTTCGAATACGGCCAGCGTCTGCGCGATCAGCGTCGTAACCGGTTGACCACGCCGGAGCAACCGGCGGTGGCTGACGTTCTCTACCAACAGGCCTTGCAGGGCGGGGCACAGGCCTGCGGTACGCCGATCGGACGGTTGCAAAGCGGCTACCGTGCCGACTGGCTGGTGCTGGACGGCGACGATCCTTACCTGGCTGCGGCGCCGGACGCCTCGATCCTCAACCGCTGGCTGTTCGCCGGCGGCAAAGAGCAAATCCGCGATGTCTTTGTCGGTGGTCGGCAGGTGATCGAACAAGGACGCCATGCACTGCAGCAACAGAGCAGCGCGGCTTTCTTGCAGGTGTTGAAAACCTTCCAGCAGGAGGCGTGATGAGCCTGACGCGTTTTGATTTTGCTTCCCTGCCGGTCACGCCGTGGCGTAATGGCGGTGGGGAAACCCGAGAGATCGCCAGTTGGCCTGCGGGCACCCAGGATTTCGACTGGCGTGCCAGTATCGCCACCATCGCGCAAGACGGCCCGTTTTCGGCCTTCAACGGGATAGATCGTTCGATCACGCTGTTGGAAGGCGATGGCGTGCATCTGTTCAGCGCCGGGCACGTTGATCATCATTTATCGCAGGCTGGTGAACCGTTCGCCTTCTCCGGGGATGTGGCGTTGAGCGCGACCCTGTTGGGCGGCAGCAGCCAGGACTTCAATATCATGACCCGGCGCGGCCGCTGGGCAGCCGACGTGCAGCGAGTGACTGAGACCATCGAGCTGCCGTCATCGCATGCCGGTGTGCTGTACGTGCTGCAGGGACGCTGGTTGCTGGCGGATGGCGTGATCCTGACCGCACGTCAGGGCGGGTGGTGGCCGGCGGGAGAGTTCAGTGGGGCGCTGACGCCGCTGACCGAGGATAGCGTCATTCTGTGGGCCGACATCACACCCGGCTAAACCGGGCTAGAGTCCAGCGCTAAGTTGTGGGATGATCTGCACTTCTATCCCACACTTATCCCACATTGAGAAGGGCGCATGGCCTCGCTGAAAGACGTTGCAAAACTTGCCGGGGTATCCTTGATGACGGTATCCCGCGCCATCAACGAGCCCGATAAGCTGCGGCCGGATACCTACCAACGCGTCAAGCGGGCGATTGACCAACTGGAATACGTGCCCGATCTCGCGGCGCGGCGCATTCGCGGTGACAGTAACCGGGTCCAGACCCTCGGCGTGCTGGCGCTGGATACCGCGACCACCCCATTCTCGGTGGAAATGATCCTGTCGATCGAAAAAACGGCGCGTGAACACGGCTGGAACAGCTTCGTGGTCAATCTGTTTGCCGACGACAGTGCGGAACATACCGTGGATTTGCTGCTGGCACACCGACCGGACGGGGTGATCTTCACCACCATGGGGTTACGCCAGGTGGCGATACCGGCCAAGTTGCTGGATAAAAAACTGGTGCTGGCCAACTGCATCAGCCAGGAACACTCGGTAGCCAGTTACATTCCCGATGACGAGCAGGGCCAGTATGACGCCATGCGCGCGTTGATTGCCAAAGGCTATCGCGCACCGCTGTGTATTCACCTGCCGGAAACGACCCTGGCGGCCGGGTTGCGCCGTCGCGGGCTGGAACGTGCCTGGGGTGAAGCGGGCGGAGACGTCGATCAACTACGACAATATCATCTCGATCTGACCGAGGGCGATGAGCATTACCGTGACAGCGTGGCATTGCTGGAACGTCACTTCTCGCCGGGGCAGCGCGACTGCGATGTGGTGGTGTGTGGTAACGATCGGGTGGCGTTTTTGGTGTATCAGGTGTTGCTGGCGCAGGGCTGGAAAATCCCGCAACAGGTCGGGGTGCTGGGCTACGACAATATGGTCGGTATTGACCAGCTGTTCCTGCCACCGCTGACTACGGTGCAGTTACCGCATTACGAATTGGGTCGGCAGGCGGCGCTGCATTTGATTCATCAATTGGATCACCATGACAGGGTGAAAGTGGCCTGCCCGTTGTTACTACGCGGATCGCTGTAACCCAACAGGGCACAGTTCATTCATCGCTGCGCCCTGCACATTGAGTTCGTCTCAGATCACTCCCAGATGCTTTCCAGTTCCCAGGCCTGTGCCGCGCCAAACTGCGCCAATCCGCTTTCGGCGAACAGGGTGACGTCGCGCTGCCCGTCGGTCGGGTAGATACGGCTAGTCAGGCTGGCCTCGCCCTGATTGACGAACACTTCCAGCGATGAGCGGTCGATAAAGACGCGCAGCGACAAAATGTCAGCCTCCGGCAGTGGCACGCTGCGGCAGCCGCACAGGCCCGGATCTTCACTGAAACGTTCCAATACCAATCGATGCGTTTGATTATCGACGTACAGCCGTGCGGCGGTTCCGATGGCGATGCCGTAGCGCTCGGCATCGCTGGTGGCCACGTTCAGCGTCAGCGCCAGTTCCTGCACCCCGTCAACCAGCGTCTGGCGTTGATTACGCGCAGACACGGCGTCAAACGACTGTGGCTGGCTGCGTAACGCGCTCAGCTCACGAGCCGGATTCATCAATACGTTGCCTTCGCACGACAAGGTCAATTCGCGGGGCAGGGTGAGCGCTCCGGCCCAACCGTGGGGCTTGCTCGGCATCGGCGATTCCCACATGTCCATCCAGGCGAACAGCATGCGGCGACCGTCGGCGGCGGTGAAGGTTTGCGGTGCGTAGAAATCGTGCCCGCTATCCAGCTCGCAGAAGGACTGGGTGACGCTGAAATCTTCATCAGGCCGCCAGTGTCCGAGCAGATACCCGCTCTGGAAGCGGTTGCGATTGCGGTAGCCCTGGGCCGTCAGCCCCTGCGGCGAGAACAGCAGAACCTGTTTTTCACCGAGCGGGAAGAAATCCGGGCATTCCCACATATAACCCTGGTGCGGCGATTGCGCCCCTGCCAGGACGCGATCGAACTGCCAGTCGCGCAGGTCATTCGAACGGTAAAGTCGCGCCTGGCCCAGCCCGTTTTCTTTGGCGCCTACCACCATCCACCAGCGGTCGGCTGCACGCCAAACTTTCGGGTCACGAAAGTGCTGAATGCCTTCCGGCGGCAGCAAAACCGGCCCGTGCTTGACGAAATGCACGCCATCTTCGCTGGTTGCCAGACACTGCACTTCGCGTACCTGGTCGTCGTCGCCTTCTTTGCCCAACCAGACGTGGCCGGTGTAGAGCAGCGTCAATACGCCGTTGTCATCCACCGCGCAGCCGGAAAAACAGCCGTCTTTGTCGTAGCTGTCGCCGGGAGCCAGGGCGATCGGCTGATGCTGCCAATGTGCCAGATCCTTGCTGGTGGCATGGCCCCAATGCATGGGGCCCCAGTTTTGGTCATAGGGATGATGTTGGTAGAACGCATGGTAGACGCCGTTAATGTACACCAGACCGTTGGGGTCGTTGATCCAACCGGCGGCCGCCGCCAGATGAAATTGCGGGTAGTAATCGTCCTGACGTTGCGCGCGCAGCGCTTCGACCGCGTGATCGGCCTGAGCTAAAGCATTTTTCATTGGGTTGGCTCACTTGATTTTATCGTTGATTGAAATGGAGGTGCGCAGGCGACGGTTTCACCACGCAGCAGGAAGCAGGAAAACAGCGTGGTGCCGGCCACGGCGCAGCCCATCAGCAAATAGGTGTCGGCAAAGCCGATGCGGTCGTAGCCGTAACCGGCCAGCGGCGCCAGGATGCCGGCGACGATTTGGCTGATAAACTGGAAGCCCACCAGATACAGCGTCGAGGACAGGCGGCTGTCAAAGCGGGTGGTGATGTACTTGAACATCGCCACCAGCAGGATAGGCAGCTCCACGGCGTGCAACAGTTTCATGGCGGAAATCATCAGGGCGCCGCTGGCGAAGCCGGAACCGAACATGCGCAGCGCCATCACGCTGCTGGCCAGCAGCAAACTCTGTTTGATACCGATGCGATTGACCAGCAGGGGGGCCAGGAACATGCCGCCGGCCTCAAGAAATACCTGCAAGGAGTTGAGGAAACCGTACATGCGGTTGCCTTCTTCGTGGGTGGCGAACTGCGAGGCAAAATACACCGGGAATTGCTGGTCAAACACGCCGTAGATGCTGGTACCGAGAACGAAAACCACCAGTGCCCAGAAACCCGGCAGGCGCAGCAGGGCCAGCGCGTCCTGTAGCTTCAGATTTTCCGGTTTGCCATATTCCAGACCGGCCATGGCGTTGGGTTTCAGTTCGCGCACCTGCCACAGCAGCAGCAGAAACACCGCCGCTGAGGCCGAAGCGATCCAGAAGTTAATATTGGGATTGATGTTGTAGTTGAAACCGGCGAAGAAGGTGGCGCTGGCCCAGCCCAGTGACCCCCACATGCGAGCCCGGCCAAACTCAAAGCCGACGATCCGGCTGACCCTTTCGGTATAGGACTCCAGCGCGCCAATGCCGGCATTGAACGCCAGGCTGACAAATACGCCGCCCACCAGCGCACCGGCCACCAGGTTGGTTTGCAGCAGCGGGGCGTAGACGTAGATAAAGAACGGGCCGGTCAGCAGCAGCAGCACGCCGACAAACAGCAGCAGGTGTTTACGCAGCCCGAGTTTGTCCTGAATAAAGCCGTACAGGGGCTGTGCGCACAGCGCCATGATGGACATTGCCGAGAAGATCAGGCCGGTTTCCGTACCTTTCAGGCCGATCTTCTGGTTCAGCCAGATGGAGATCAGAGAAAAACTGGATGACCAGGTGAAGAAGAAGAAAAACAACAGGCCGCTGAGAAGCACATAATATTTTTTTGTTTCGCGGTTCATGGGGAATGCCCTGATGGATGAAATTGGCTCTATTGTTAACGTTAACTTTAAACCAAATAAAGCCGCCAAAGCGACGGATTGCGATGTTAATCACAAAAGTTAACGTTAACATTTTGCGGGTGTGATCCAAATCACCCGTTAATAAAACAGGGGCGCAGTGCGCCCCTGAGACTGCTGACAAACATATAATGTTTGGCGGCAGGCGTTAGAAATTTTGAAAATAATCAGGAAAATCTATTTATTGATTTTCGGCTGATATCACAAAGGGGGAAAAACCACGCTTTTATCCCCCTTTGTCAATAATCTGAGGGGCGCAGTGCGCCCCGCAGGGTTAACGTTCGTTAAGTGAACGCAGATGGTCGTCGCGCCGCAGGGTCATCAGCGCGAACAGGCTGACTACCGAGGTGGCAACCACGTAGTAGGCTGGGATATCGAGGTTGCCGGTCTGTTTGATCAGACCGGTGATGATTAGCCCGGCAGAGCCGGAAAACACCGCGTTAGAAAGCGAATAGGCCAGCCCCAGGCCGGTATAACGCACCTGCGTCGGGAACATCTCCGCCAGCATCGCCGGACCGGGGCCGGCCAGCAAACCGACGACCGCACCGGCGATCATCACCGCGATGCCTTTGACCAACAGCGAACTTTGAGGGTCCTGCAGCAGGTGCAGCAGCGGGAAGGTGAACAGGATCACCGCCACTACCGCCGTCAGCATCACCGTTTTGCGTCCCAGCTTATCGCTGAGGATGCCGGCGGGCAGAATGGTCAGGGCGAAACCGACGTTAGCCAGTACCGTCGCCACCAGCGCCTGCTGGAAGGTGGCGTGCAGCGAGGTTTGCAGGTAAGACGGCATCACCACCAGAAAGGTGTAGCCGGCAGCGGACCAGCCCATCATGCGTCCAATGCCGATCGCGATGGTTTTCACCACGCCGCTTAACTTCAGCTCGGCGGCTTGCACCTTGGTGCCGAGGTTTTGCTGCGCCTGGGTAAAGGTCGGTGTTTCTTGCAGTTTCAAGCGCAGCCACAGCGCTACCGCGCCCATCGGCAACGCCAGCAGGAAGGGGATACGCCAGCCCCAGTCATGCAACTGCTCAGGGGTTAAAAGCGCAGCCAACAGCGCCACCAGTCCGGCCCCCGCCAACAGCCCGAAGGCCACGGTCAGCGATTGCCAGGCCCCGAACAGGCCACGTTTTCCCTTTGGCGCGAACTCGGTCATCAGCGAGACCGCACCGCCGAATTCCCCGCCGGCAAACAGCCCCTGGAACATGCGCAACAGGGTCAGCAGCAGTGGGGCGGCGACGCCGATGGAGGCATAGGTCGGCATCACGCCGATCAGGGCGGTGGCCACCGTCATCAGCAACAAGACTGCGATCAGCGTCGGCCGGCGGCCAATGCGATCGCCTATGCGGCCGAAAATCACGGCGCCTATTGGGCGACAGAAAAAGGCCAGCGCAAAGGCGGCATAGGTGAGGATCAGGCTGGTAATTTCACTTTCACCCTGCAGGGTGAAAAAATTGGCGGCGATCACGGTAGCGAGAAAACCGTAAACGCCGAATTCATACCACTCAATAAAGTTGCCGACCGATCCGGCCAGCAAGGCCTGACGCGACTGACGTGCGTCGATAACCGCTGTTTGTGTGTCCATCCCCATTCCCGTGCGTTTGAATTATTGTCATTCAGTTCTAAATTCTTACGGCAAAACAATCAATTATTTTAAACGGGAAGTGTGAAGGCCTCAGACGATGTCGTCGATTTTCCACCAGTCGGGGCAGCCATCGGCAAAGGAGTGCGCGGTGGGGCGCAGCGCCGCCAGGTCGCCACGATCAAAACTGCCGGTGACCAGCGCGACGGTCGGTTCGTCATCGACAGCGCCCAGAGTACTGCCGCAACGTGGGCAAAAGGCGCGGCTGGAATAGTCGGAAGAACGGTACAGGGCAGGCATGCCGCCGGCACCGATCCAACTGACGGCCTCACGCGGAAACTCAACCCAGCACAACGTTGGTGCGCCGGAGTGACGCTGGCAGAACTCGCATGAGCAACTGTGAGGATTACCGGTCTGGCCAACGGCCTGAAAACGGATATGCCCGCAAAGACAGCCACCTGAATACCGCCGTTTTTCCATCGCTTCACCTGTCGTTTGTCGTTGTAGCCTGAGCTTACTATAAAGGCCCTGGCGGAAAATAAAACGCCGGGGCGAATGATTACCAGAGTAAGGGAGCGGTCTCATGGCCGTTTTCGGCGTAGTACAGCGAAGGCAGGAATTGCGCCAGATAGCTGAATTCATTGTAGCAATGGCGCATCAGGTTAAAGCCAACCTCGTCCGGCAATTCTTCATGGGCGTTGGCGCAGGATTTCCCCAACAGAAAACGGCTGCGTAGCACGCAACCATAGGGGGTATCGCGGGCCAGATGCAGCATTTCGCCGTCGAGCGGATCGCCGTTGTCGTCCAGCGCCACCTGCTCGCCAAAGCCGATCCGTGCGCATACGGCAGCGGATAACGCCTGAGCGTCCCGCGCCTGTTGCAAAGCTTGTGCGGCAAAAAAGTCTTCTGCCGCGTGAAATTTGAGCCGGGCCGGTACCGGCGGCAACTCGGCTAACCATTCCACCGCATCGATGCTGGCACCCACGTAGCTTTGGCCTTTTCTCCAGTGCTGGTCCCAGCCGCGGTGCTCGACATGATCGTGCGGGTGCCACCAACGGATGTGCTGGGTGGTCTCGAAAAAGGTAAACCACCAATCCAGCATGCGGCCCTTGCAGCCATGCAGATCGGTACGGATTGCCACGGTTAACCAGCCGTCGCTGTTGCGCGTCAGCCCCATCTCCAGCCGCAGCGGTTCAGGTTTGAGCAACTCGTTGATATCATTTACGCCCCAGGGCAGCATCAGTGATTGATGTGTCATCACGCTCATCCTTTTTTATTTGGAAACGATATTTGTTTCCTAAATAAGGCTATGCCGCTATGCTGACTCTGTCAACGACTTCGAGGAACTGTGATGGCAAATAAAGTGGAAGCCGAACCACGTACGCGTGGAAGGCCCTCGGCTCCGGAAGGGGAGTTACGCGCGGCGGCAGTGGAGGCCACTCTGGCGCTGTTGCTGACGCAGGGCTATGCCGCCACCACCGTGGACGCGGTGGCGAAGCGGGCGGGCATGGCTAAGAAAACTCTGTATCGTTTTGCCGAGAACCGTGATGCGCTGGTGACGCAGGCGATTGCGAGCTGGACCGACGCTTTTGCACCGGTGTTTGAACTGGACGCGCAGCGGGCGAAAGAGTTGCCGACGCTGTTGTCGCAGGGCTTGCAGGCCATTGCGCGACAGGTGCTGAGCGAGCAGGCGGTGGGTATGTTTCGCCTGCTGCAGAGTGAATTTCCGGGGCGTGAAGATTTACTGACGGCTTATCAGCGCAACGGCATTGAACGGGGCAGGACGATTGTGGCTGACTGGCTGCAGCGCCAGCAACGGCGTGGTTGGCTGCGTGAACTGGATTGCGCGCAAACCAGCGATCTGCTGCTGGCGATGGTGATAGCAGAACCTTTGCGCCAGATGGCGCTTGGTCTGTTGCCGCCGGGCAGCGATATCGACACTCGCATAGCGGCGGCGTTGGCACTGGTGTTGCCGGGGTTGATCAGGGCGCCGTCGTCCGCGCCCTGAGGCTGATCGTGGTCAAGTCACTCTTTACCGTACCGGCGCAGCACCTGTTCTGCCGCGGCGAAGTCTGGCGCCAGCGGGCGGTCAACCTCGATAAACGGCACCTGCTTGCGCACCGCCGTATAGAGTGCTGCGGTGGGGGCGGATAGCGTAAAACCGTTGTGCCGCTGCTGGCGCAAATCCACCGCCTGCGCGTCGTGCACCAACAAGATCCCCAGCAATTGATAGCTGTTGTCCACCTGCTGCTGAACGCGAGCCACCACCGAAGGCGCATTGGTGGCGATGTCTTCAATATCGCCGGCGACCGGGAAGTAATCGAGCGATACCGGCATGGCGAGCTCTTTGTTCCGCATCGCCAGCATCATGACCGGCTTTTCCATCGCGCCAAAGGCGTGCACGGTGTGGTCGGTGCCGAGAAAACGACTCAGGCCGGTAAACGCCGGGTTATTCAGTTTGACCACCTGTTGAGCGCTGGCCAGCGAATTATGCGCCAGCGCCAATCCCAATTGCTCAAAGGCCAGCACCCAGGGCAGCGGCTCAAAGTTGGCGCTCGGCAGCACGGCACCTTGCAGACTGCCTTTGCTGACGTAACCTACCGCCTCCTGCGGCCGCTGCGACGGTGCCGTAACGTCGAGTGCCACTCCAGGATTGTCGTCGGAGCTGTTTAACTGCACCAGCAACTGGTCATAAGCCTGCTGATAGCTGCGCTGGAGCTCCGCCAGCAGATAAACCCCGGAGCGAAAACTCAGCGGATCCTGCAGGGGACGGCTGTCATCGTGCTGCCACAGGCTGGAGCCGGTCAGCAACTCGCGCAGGTTTTTCCCCATGGTCGCCACTTCCGGGTAAGGGCGTAGCGCCAGGGTATTGGCGAGGAACGGCGAGAGGTTGCCGTTCAGCGCCTGCAGGCTGAGCGCATAGGTCAAGGTATTGACCTGCATCAGGTGGGCCAGCGAATCCAGTGCCAGTGCAGCGCTGGCGGCGGAATAGGCATTGGAACTGAGGATCGCCAGCGCATCTTTGGCATAAGGGGCAATGGCCGGTGTTTGGCTGCCTTGCAGCGCCGCTTTGGCCGCCACTTTGTTGCCCTGGTAATACACGTCACCTTCGCCGAGCATTGCCAGTCCAAAGTGGCTGATCACCGTGATATCCCCTTCGCCCACCGACCCGTCTGCCGGGATCACCGGGGTGATGCCTTTGTTGAGAAAAGCGACATAGGCGTCGACAATCGCCGGTTGGACACCACCGCCACCACTCAACAGGGCATTGAGCCGGGTGACCATGGTGGCGCGCGCGACGCGGACGCTCATGGCTTCGCCAATACCGCCAGAGTGGGCATGCAGCAGGCCGACGTTAAATTTTTTCGAGGCGTCGATCACCTCCTGCGTCAGTTTGCCGTGGACGTCGACCATGGGCCGGTCCTTGTTTAATCCGACGCCCACCGTCAGCCCATAGATTTTCAGCCCGCTCTGCGCAGCTTCGATCAGCACCTGATGTGACCGTGTCACGCGATCCATGGCGACGGGCGCGACGCTCACCGCTTCGCCATCGGCGACCTGCGCAATCAGGTGCGGGGTAATAGAGTGTCCATCGAGCGTGACGGTAGCCAAGCCCAATGGGTTGTAACCGAACGTCAGCGCGGCCAACAGCGATAAAGCGAATTTTCCTGGCATGATAAGTAAACCCTTATTATTGATTTTTATGATGTTGTAACGTTATTCGGTTCAGGGCTGCTGCGCCGGACGGCGGCCGATAAAATACAGGGTGATCAGCGCCAGCAAGCTGGCGATCATCACGTACCAGGCCGGCGCAAAGCGGGTGCCGGTATTCTGGGTCAACCAGGTAAGGATCGCCGGTGCAAAGCCGCCGAATACCGTCACAGCCAGGTTATAGGACACCGACATGCCGCTGGCCCGGACCTGGGTGGGAAACAGGTCGGACAGTGCCGCAGGGGCCACACCGACGAACAGCGACACCAGCATGCAAAACAGGGTCTGTACCAGGATCAGCATCGCGGTGGTGTGGTAAGCGTCGAGCAGCAATAACAAGGGGTAGCTGGCAACCAGCAACAAGGCGGCACCGGCCTGCAGGATTTTCAGGGTACCGATGCGATCGGACCAGGCACCTGCCGCTACGCAGCAAACCACCATAAAGCAGTTACCGATCAGCGCCGCCAAAAACGCCTGATGGCTCTCGAAATGCAGCACGCGCTGAACGTAAATCGGCATATAGATAATCAGCGCGTAGACGCTGACCGCCCACAGAATAGACAGCCCGGTGCCCAGCAGCACGGCCTGACGATGGGTTCGGAACAGCTGTCTCAGCGGCTTTTCCGGAGCGCATTGCTCCCGCTGACGCCGGGCCTGCTCTTCGGCAAACAGCGGCGTTTCTTCCAGGGTTTTACGCATCCACAGGCCAATCGGAGCGATCGACAAGCCGATGATGAACGGAATACGCCAGCCCCAGTCGCCTACCTGTTCGTGACTGAGCGTCAGGGTGACCGCGGTGGCGACCAGAGCGCCCAGGATATTGGAGATCCCCATGCTGGCCTGCAGCCAGGAGGCGTATTGGCCTTTCTGGTGCGCGGGGGCGTGTTCGATTAAAAATGCGGCCGCGCCGCCCACCTCTCCCCCGGCGGAAAACCCTTGCAGCACCCGGCCGCACAGGATCAATAAAGGGGCGCCTATGCCAATAGCGCTGTAGGGCGGTGCAAAGGCAATGATCGCCGTGCCGACCGCCATGGTCATGATGGTTAGGGTCAGGGCGGCCTTGCGGCCAACCCGATCGCCATAAGCGCCGATCACCAGGGCGCCGAGTGGGCGAATGACGAAACCGAGACCGAAGGCCAGAAAGGCTTCAAAGAGTTGGGTGCCGGGATCGTTGGGGTGGAAAAAGTTCTGCGCGATGTACACCGCGAAGAAGGCGTACACCGAGAAGTCATACCATTCCAGCGCGTTGCCGATAGAAGCGGCGGCAATCGCTTTGCGCCCACGGCTTTTGCGCGGCGTAACGGCGGCGTCGGCAGCCAGCAGGGGGGAGATGGGCGGAACCGTGCTTTTATTCATCGTTGTTCTCCGCGAGGCAGTGAGATATAGGGCAGGGATTTTTCGGCAATCTCATCGAGCGACTCCTGATAACCGGCGTCGGCGTATCGCATCACGCCGGTACTGGTGTCGTTGGTCATCGACAATTGCAGGCGTTGCTGCGCCGCGGCGCTGCCATCGGCGATGGTGGTGACGCCTGAGCTGGTCATATAGCCGCTGTAACCGCCGCCGCCGGAGTGGATCGCCACCAAATCCGCCATGGAGGCGCAGTTGACCAGCGCATTGAGCAGCG
This sequence comes from Serratia liquefaciens, assembly GCA_012719855.1. Lineage (GTDB taxonomy): Bacteria > Pseudomonadota > Gammaproteobacteria > Enterobacterales > Enterobacteriaceae > Serratia > Serratia liquefaciens_A. The sequence goes on from JAAXZN010000061.1 coordinate 15,941, forward strand.
GCCAGTCGGCGATCGCATCGGAGCCGTCCTTCATCTTTTCGGTCATGATATTCGGGTGAGCCATCGCCCCGGCGTCGAGATGATCGCGGGTGAAGGCGATAGGCCCGGAAAGACGGCCGTCCGCTACCATGCGGTTCACTTCCAGCGCCAGCTCGGTGCGTTCCCCGTGACCGAGCCAGGCGATGCGCGCCGGCAGGCCTTCAAAGGGCACATGTTGGCGCGCCAGGGTGATCCAGTTGCTGACGATGCGGTTATCGGCAAAGCGTTGCAGCAGGTAGTCGTCGATCACCCGAATATCGTTGCTGTCGTTGGACAGGGCAATCCAGCGGAATGGGCCGATGGCGCGACAAAACAGCGGCCGCAGGAAGGCCTCGGTGAATATGGGGATCTCGAATGCGCGTGCCACGCCGCCCTGGTGGGCGTGGGTGCGGATAAGATTGCCGTTATCGAACACCACCGCGCCGCGATCCATAAAGCCGATCATGGCTTCTACGTGTTGCACGATAGAGCGGCGGCTGGCGTCCATCAGCGCATTGATATCCGCCTCGCGTTGCGCCGCCACCTGCTCAAGGCTGTAGCCGGCGGGGACATAGCCGTACACCAGGTCGTGCGCCGCCGTTTGGTCGGTAACGATGTCAGGAATCACGCCGCGAGACAAAATCGCCGGGTAGACTTCGGCAGCATTGCCCAGCAGTGCGACCGACAGCGCCTCTTTGCGCTGTTGTGCGGCGGCGATCATCGCCAGTGCCTGGTCGAGATCTTTCGCCTGGTGCTGTAAAAAGCCGTTTTTCAGCCGTTTGTCGATACTGGCCTGATTGACCTCGACGGTCAGAATCGCAGCCTTGGCCAGGGTGCCCGCCAGCGGTTGCGCACCGCCCATGCCGCCCAGCCCGGCGGTGAGGATAAAGCGGCCGCGCAGATCGCCAGCGAAATGCCGTTCGGCGATGCGCGAGAAGATTTCATAAGTCCCCTGGATCACCCCCTGCGAACCGATATATTGCCAGTCGCCGGCGGTCAGCCCGCCCCAGCAGATCAGGTTTTCTTTTTCCCAGCGGTAGAAGTTCTCCGCCTTCGCCCACTGACCGACCATATTGCAGTTGGCCATGATCACCAGGGGGGCATTAGCGTGGGTCTGCAGCACGCCGATTGGCTTGCCGGATTGCACCAGCAGCGTTTGGTCTTCACGCATGGTTTTTAACGCATGAACAATGGCATCGTGTGACGGCCAGTCGCGCGCCGCACGTCCCAATGCCGCATATACCACCAGTTCGTCGGGGTTTTCGCCAACGGCCAGCACGTTTTCCAATAGACGCAACAGCGCTTCTTGCCGCCAGCCCAGGCAGCGCAGCTCGGTGCCCGAGGTCACTTCAAAGGTTCTTTTCATGCGGCATCTCCCGTCGGCAGGTAGCTGCGTAAGTCAATCCCGAGGGTTTTCTCTACCGGGGGATAGACCGCCGGATCGGTGACCGACGAGGAAAGCGGGAACTGCGAATGATGCATATGGAAAATCACCACTTCCATGCCTGGCTTTAACTGCCCGGCGCTGATCGGGTTGCCGGCCTTATCTAGTGTGGTGATCACATCCGGATAACTGGCGAGACGCTCGCCGTGGGCGTCTTCCACCGCCATATGTTCATTCATGATATGGATACGGCGCAGGTCCTTGCCCTGGCCGACAGTCACGATGCCGACGTCAAACGCCTCTTCGGTATAACGCAGGCTGTTGGCGGCCACCTTACCGCTGCCGATAATATTGCCGCCGGTGTGGCGACAGATAGCCTCGACAATGCCGTTGCCGTTTGCCGCCAGAATGCTTTCACCCAAGGCAATCGCCTGGCTGATGCCCCCCAACGCAGCGTGTTGGCGCACGTAGGCGGCGGGGATCGGGTTGCGACAGCTGGCGATAAAGCCGCCGGACATGTCTGCCGCTTTGCGCAGCACCGGCGACACCTTGGCCGTGGCGCCTTTCACCACCAGTTCGATATAGGCGTTGTTGGCTCGATTGCCGCCGACGGCAGCCTGGATCATCGGTTCAGGGCTGGAAGCCAGGCCGATGGAGCCCATGTCGCCGGTCGGGTGGGCGCGCAGATCGCCGACCGCATCGACGACCTTGCAACCGAGGATCGCGGCAGGCAACCAGCCGTTGAGGGTGCTGGACATACCGTTCTGTCCGACCATCAATCCGGCGATAGGGGCGCCCAGTTCCTGCTGCACCAACTGCACGGCCTTAACGTAGTCGACGCCGAGCATTTGCCAGTCGGTCAGGCCGCCGGGGGCGCCAATCGCTGCCGCGGTAGCGATCCAGTCGTTATCGTTCAATTCCTCGAGGCTGACCAGTTCCGGCCGGCCAATGGTTACCGCCAGTCGCCCAAGCTCCAGGCCGTGGGCAACCCAACCGCCACCGCCGCAGGCAAATACCGAACCGCCTTTTACCGCGGCCTCCACATCGCTAAGTGTTAAAACACGCCCCATGGTCTGTGCTCCTGAAAGTATCGGTGAGATTGCGCTTGAATGAATAATCTGTGAATAGTTGCGCTACCGGAATTCGATACTAGGGGGCGGTTAACCAAAATGTCGCATTACTTTTTATCACCTGCGTATAACACAATGTTAACCCATGCTTCAGGCGCAAAAAATGAGCCGCCATCATCCTGGGGAGCGGCGATGAAATGCGTTAGCGCGACCAGTGGATCTGCACGGATTCGAGGGTGGCAATAAACGCCTGAGCCAGCCGTGACAGGGGCTCGTACATGCCGTGTACGATGCTGATGGGGGTTTTGGCGGTGGGTTCAATGGGCCGGAAAACCACCTTGGTCCACACCGGGCCGTTGGCGGTAATTTCATCGATCAGCGCAATGCCAACCCCGGCCTGTACCAGCGCGCAGGCGACGTGGATCTGCTGCACCTCGACGGTAGGGCGCAGAATGATGTCGGCGTCGCTTAACAGTTTTCGCACCAGTTGGCCGATCGGGATCTCGGCGCCGTAACCAATAAAAGGCTGGTCGATCAGATCCTCGATCCCTATCACATTTTTGGCGGTTAATGGGTGCGAGGCAGGCAACGCTACCACCAGCCGGTTTTCATACAGCTGGCGCGAATGCACGTTGGGATGGCCTTCGTGCAGAAAAGCGACCCCCAGTTCCACCTGCTGCGTCAGCACCGCCTGCAGCAGCACGTCCGGGATCATGGTGTGCAGGATCACCCGCGCTTCGGGCAATTGTGCGTGGAATTTGGCGATGGCGCTGGGGATCAGTCCTTGCCCCAGGCTTGGGCTGCAGGCGATACGCAGATGGCCCATACGGTTTTGGATTAGATCCTCTGCCACTTCGTTAACCCGCTGAACGCCCTGATAGACCGAATTGACCTCGACAAACAGGTGGCGAGCCTCCGGGGTCGGGTACAGTCGCCCCTTGATGCGTTCAAACAGCGTCAGACCCAACCGCTGTTCGGTGTAGCCGATCAGCCGGGATACCGCCGGTTGTGAAACGTGCAGCAGCTTGGCGGCACCGCTGATCGATCCGGTCAGCATGATGGCGCGGAACACTTCGATTTGCTTGAGGTTTAAACGCACAGCCCCTCCACAATGGTTAACATTTTGTTATGCACGAGTGATAAACAAGCATAAGACAGAATAGACAGCCTCACCCTACACTGGCCTGACTGTCGGCACAATCGACCGATTGATAACCTGAGATATATGCATTTTTATGCATTTATTCTATGCAATGGAATAAGAGAGGTGGCGCTATGAATCTGAGTCAACGGCCAGAACTGGTGGTCAAGGGCAATCTGGTGGATGCCGAGCGGGTGACTCCGGAAGGCTGGCTGGCCATCGCCGGCGGTAAAATCATCGGCAGCGGCAGCGGTCAGGCACCGGAGGCCCCGCAGGTGATCGACGCCGGCGGCAAGTGGATCCTGCCGGGGGTGATTGACGGTCAGGTGCATTCCGGCAGCCAGGCGAATCAGGAAGGATTGGGCTGGGCGTCGCGGGCGGCGGCGGCGGGCGGTATCACCGTGATGGTCGATATGCCTTATGACGATCCGGAGCCGGTGGCGTGCCGCGCTCTGCTGGAAGCAAAAATTGCCGAGGTGGAGCGTGACTGCCACGTCGATGTAGCGCTGTTTGGCACCCTGAACGCAACCTACGGATTCGATGCCGCTGCCGGACTGATCGAAGGCGGGGTATGTGCCTTTAAGTTTTCCACCTTCGAAGCTACGCCGGGCCGGTTTCCTCGGGTAGACGAAGACGACCTGATGCATGCCTTTGAGCTTATTGCGCCGACCGGACTGGCCTGTGCGGTACACAACCAGATGCAGGAGCTGACGCGTAAAAATATCCAGCGAATGGTCGAGGCCGGCGACACCGGCTGGGATGCATTTATGCGTGCTCATACGCCGCTGATTGAAAATCTGGCAACGGCGCTAATTTATGAAATGGGGGCGGAAACCGGGGCTCGCGCCCATGCGGTGCATGTTTCCACTTCACGCGGTTTCGAGCTGTATCGGATGTATCGGCAGGCAGGCTACCCGGTCAGCATTGAAACCTGCGTACAGTATTTGATGCTCAACCATGAACAGCATACCCGCCAGTTTGGCGCCAAGACCAAACACTACCCGCCGATCCGTCCTAAAGCGGAAACCGAACTGTTGTGGAGCCATATTGCCCAGGGCGACTGCACCTTCGTTTCTTCCGATCACGTCAGCTGGAGCCTGGAGCGCAAAGGGGACGACAACGTGTTCAAAAACGCCTCCGGCGGCCCCGGACTGGAGACGTTGTTACCGGCGTTGTGGACCGGCTGCGAGCAGCACGGCATTGCGCCGACCACCGCCGCACAGTTGCTGTGTCGCAACCCTGCACGGCATTTTCTGCTCGACGATCGCAAAGGGGGCTTTGACATAGGTATGGACGCCGATTTCGTGGTATTGCGGCCCGAGCGCTACAGATTCGATCCCGCTAACAGTTTGTCGGCGGTGAAATGGAGCGCCTTCGAAGGCATGGAGTTCAGCGTACGGGTGGAAGCCACCTATTGTCGCGGCCAGGCCGTCTTTGCCGAGGGCCGCATTCTCAATTCGCCGGGGGCGGGACAGTTTCTGCGCCCGCACGCCGCCGATGGAGCAGGCCAATGATCGAGTTAATCAACAGTGAACGCTTATGGGCGCGAGTCAATCATCTGGCGCAAATGACCTTGCCGGATGTGCCATGGACGCGGCGGGCCTTTACGCCACTGTTCAGCGAGGCGCGAACCTGGCTGGCGGAACAAATGAAGCAGGCTGGGCTGACGGTGACGCTGGACGAAGGCGGCAATCTGATCGGTCGGCGCGCCGGGCTGCGCAACGATCTGCCACCGCTGGTGACCGGCTCGCATTGCGATACCGTGGTGGGCGGCGGCCGCTATGACGGCATTATCGGCGTGCTGGCGGGGATTGAGATGGCCCATAGTCTGCACCAGCAGGGGATAGTTTTGCAGCACTCGTTTGAGGTTATCGACTTTCTGTCCGAAGAACCCAGCGACTACGGTATTTCCTGCGTGGGCAGCCGGGCGATGAGCGGTGAATTGGACGGCAACATGCTGGCGTCCAGAAACGCGCAAGGCGAAACGCTGGCACAGGCGATGACGCGTATTGGCGCTCAGCCGGAAAAACTGACCCGGCCACTGCGCCTGCCGGGCGGTACCGCCGCTTACGTCGAGCTGCACATTGAACAAGGGCCAGTGCTGGAGCGCCAGAACCTGCCGATTGGTGTGGTGACGCATATCGTCGGCATCCGTCGGGTGTTGGTGACGGTGCTTGGGCAGCCGGATCACTCTGGTACCACGCCGATGGATATTCGTCGTGATGCTTTGGTCGGGGCAGCGCATGTGATTGAGCAGGCGCATGCGATGGCGTTACAGCAAAGCGGTAATCCGCATTATGTGGTGGCGACCGTAGGGCGCATCGCCATGACGCCAAATGTCCCCAATGCGGTGCCAGGGCAGGTAGAGCTGATGCTGGAGGTGCGCAGTGACAGTCAGCCACTGTTGGACACTTTCCCGGAAGCGCTGTTGGAAAACTGTCGGCCACGTTTGCAGAGTCTGGATTTACAGACGCAATTGCAACATGTCAGCCGCGCACGGCCTACTGCCTGCGCGGAAACGGTGATGCAGGCGATTGAGGGGGCCGCGCAATCGCTGGGGTTGGCCGGCCGCCGGCTGCCGAGCGGTGCCGGGCATGATGCGGTTTATATGGCGTCGACCGGGCCGGTGGGGATGGTGTTTATTCCCTGTCTGAATGGGCGTAGCCATTGCCCTGAGGAGTCGATTATCGAGCACCAGTTGGCCGACGGGGCCAGGGTGTTGGCGCAGGCATTGCTCAACCTGGATAAACAATTGGCATAAAAAAGGGGCCTGCAGGCCCCTTGTAAGGTTAATAAGGCGCGCCGGCGATCAGAGTTTAGGTCCGGCGCTCACCAGTTTTTCCCCTGCCGCAGTCACGGTGTATTTGGCAAAGTTATCGATAAAGCGCTGGGCCAGATCCTGCGCCTTTTCCTGCCACAATGATTCATCGGCGTAGGTTTTACGCGGATCGAGGATCGAAGGATCCACCCCCGGCAATGCCTTTGGTACCGCCAGGCCAAAGATTGGCAGGGTGAAGATATCGGCGTGCTCGATCTCCCCGTTCAAAATGGCGTCGATGATGCCGCGGGTGTCCTTAATGGAAATACGCTTGCCGCTGCCGTTCCAGCCGGTATTCACCAGATAGGCCTGTGCACCGGCCGCTTCCATACGTTTGACCAGCACTTCTGCGTACTGCGTCGGGTGCAGCGTCAGGAACGCCGCGCCGAAACAGGCGGAGAAGGTCGGGGTTGGGGTGGTGATGCCGCGCTCGGTGCCGGCCAGCTTGGCGGTGAAGCCGGACAGGAAGTGATATTGGGTTTGTTCCGGCGTCAGACGCGACACCGGTGGCAGTACGCCGAAGGCATCCGCCGTCAGGAAGATGATCTTCCTGGCATGCCCCGCTTTGGACACGGGTTTGACGATATTTTCGATGTGGTAAATCGGGTAAGAGACGCGGGTATTTTCCGTCTTGCCGGCATCGTCGAAATCAATGCTGCCATCGGCCAGCACCTGCACGTTTTCCAACAGCGCGTCCCGGCGGATAGCCTGATAAATCTCTGGCTCCGCCTGAGGAGACAACTTGATGGTCTTGGCGTAGCAGCCACCTTCGAAGTTGAACACGCCGTCGTCGTCCCAGCCGTGCTCGTCATCGCCGATCAGTTGGCGTTTAGGATCGGTGGAGAGGGTGGTTTTGCCGGTGCCGGACAGGCCGAAGAACACCGCCACGTCGCCCTGTTCGCCTACGTTGGCTGAACAGTGCATCGAGGCAATACCCTGCAGCGGCAGCAGGTAGTTCATGATTGAGAACAGGCCTTTTTTCATTTCGCCGCCGTACCAGGTCCCGCCGATCAGCTGCATGCGTTCGGTCAGGTTAAAGGCGACGAAGTTTTCCGAATGCAGCCCCTGCTGCTTCCAGTCAGGATTGGTGCATTTGGCGCCGTTCATCACCACAAAGTCCGGCTCGAAATTCCGCAGCTCTTCATCCGACGGGCGGATAAACATGTTTTTGACAAAGTGCGCCTGCCAGGCCACCTCGGTGATGAAACGCACCTTCAGGCGGGTGTCTGCGTTGGCGCCACAGAAGGCATCCACCACAAACAGACGCTTGCCGGAAAGTTGGTTACCCACCAGCGTTTTCAGATGCTGCCACACTTCCGGCGACAGCGGCTGGTTGTCGTTTTTGCCGGTGCCGCTATCGGACCACCAAACGGTATCGCGCGTGGTGTCGTCACGCACGATGTATTTGTCTTTCGGAGAACGGCCAGTGAATTCGCCGGTATCGACGTTGACCGCGCCCAGCGTGGTTAACGTACCGCGCTCCAGCGCCGGCAGGTCGGCACGGGTTTCCTCGATAAACAGTTGTTCATAGCTTGGATTATGGACGATCTCGGTAGCCTGATGGATACCGTAGCGGGCCAGTGTTTGTGGGGTAATCGCGATTGAAGACATATCCTACTTCCTTATTAGTTCTATGCCCTTCGTCTTTCTGACCGCGGCCTTTGAAAGCGATAGGGCATATATTATGTGCCTGCTTTCCGCACGGTGCCGCGTGCAGAGCAAGGCTCGGGTACAAGCTGACCGGATTCAGCTATTTGCCGCTCCGGTTCTCATTAATAAACGCACGGATTTTTACTTCCATCTATAGCATAGCAGTGAATTAGCGCCTGATTAATTTAATTACAAAACGCTGACGATAATTAATTAAAACCAACATTGGTGGGGGCTCACAATATTGAATTAATAAGAGGTAATTTAGTTTTGTATTTTTATTTTTTATCATATCGTCAGTGCTGTCCACTATTTTATTTATTATAAAAAGCCCATTCCGAAACGTACCTTTTAAAGTTTATAAATTATTTTATATGTCATTAGACGATCCGCTCCACACTGAACGCTTGTCAGCAGGGTGAATAATGAAACAGATAAATGCAGAAATGACCTGTGAGAAAGAGATACCGCAACCTGATTCATCAGGATTGATTAACCACCTGCGAAAAATGGATATCGGCGCCGTGCCGGTCGCGCTGTTTATCACCATTTGCGCGATTGTCGCCGTATCGGCCTACGCCAACTTCCTGCCAAAGAACATGATTGGCGGCCTGGCGGTGATCATGACGCTGGGCTTTGCGCTGGCGCATTTAGGTAAAAACATTCCGGTACTGCGTGATATTGGCGGCCCGGCCATTCTGTGCCTGATGGTGCCTTCGGTGCTGGTGTACTTTAATTTCTTCCAGCCCAACGTGATGGGTACTGTTCATCTGCTGATGAAAGACGCGAATCTGCTGTACTTTGTGATAGCCAGTCTGGTGGTCGGCAGTATTCTTGGCATGAACCGGGTGATTCTGATCCAGGGCATGATCCGTATGTTCGTCCCGCTGGTGGTGGGCACGGTGACGGCGGTGGCAACCGGATTGCTGGTGGGCAAGCTGTTTGGTTTTACCTTCTACCACACCTTTTTCTTTATCATCGTGCCGATCATCGGTGGCGGTATCGGCGAGGGCATTTTGCCGCTGTCGTTGGCGTATTCCGCCATTCTGGGTTCGACCCCCGACGTGTACGTCGCACAACTGGCGCCCGCTGCGGTGTTGGGCAATATCTTTGCCATTGTGGCGGCCGGGGTGCTGGCGCGGCTTGGCATGAAGCGCAAGGCTCTGAGCGGTGACGGCATGCTGATCCGTTCGGCGGAGGAAAACGCGGTGTTCGATATCAAGGAAACCAGCGGCAACGTCGATTTCCAACTGATGGGCGGCGGGCTATTGGTGATCTGCGCCTTCTTTATCGTCGGCGGCCTGTTCGAACATATCGTTCATATTCCCGGTCCGGTGCTGATGATTCTGTTTGCGGTGTTGTGCAAATATTGTCGGGTGATCCCGACCTCGATGGAAACCGGCGCGCACAGCTTTTACAAGTTTGTTTCTACCGCGCTGGTGTGGCCGCTGATGATTGGCCTCGGCATGTTGTATGTTCCCCTGGAAAGCGTAGTGGCGGTGTTTTCGGTCGGCTATGTGGTGGTCTGCGGTTCGGTGGTGTTGTCGATGGGGCTGGTGAGTTTCCTGATTGCGCCTTACCTGAAAATGTTCCCGGTTGAAGCGGCGATTGTCACCTGCTGCCACAGTGGATTGGGCGGCACCGGCGACGTGGCTATCCTCTCTGCGTCCAACCGAATGGGGTTGATGCCATTTGCGCAAATCGCCACGCGCATCGGCGGTGCCTCCACCGTAATTGGCGCCACGCTGTTATTGGGTTGGTTAATTTGAATCCGGGCTAAATTAAGGATTGCCGGGGTGGATTGCCCCGGTTTTTTATTTTCGCCTACCGCTAATAATAAGCACTCAAATGGAATGAAGATTGGCGAGGATATTTTTAATCGGATAGTTCTGTATTTTTATAAAAAGCGTCTATTCTTTTCTCTAAGGGATTATCGTTCTCATTTAGAGTGCTCATGGAGGGCGCCAACCGCATTACCGAGAACCCCGTATTTATTCAGCACCGGAACACGGCCATTAAGGCCATCCGACAGTGATCGTATCGACTCACTGAAATGACGAATATGGAGATACTCTAATGTCATCAAGCAATCAACGCGTTAACGCCTCCGCAGAAGCTGCCACCGTATTGGCCCTTCAGGGGGCTTATAAACCTGACAGCGATCCTGGACTTAACGTCATTCACCCCTCGAAAAGTTTTGAAGATGCCGGATTGGCATTGATCCGCGGTGACAACGGTTGGCATGCCAAAGGCGTGACCGATACCCCGGTTAATCTGAGTTACAGCTTCTGGGAACAGGCACCCGGTAATATGTCCAGCATGGCGATCGGCGGCTTTAGCAGCTTTAGTGAGCTGCAACGGGAACAGACAAAACTTTCACTGCAATCCTGGTCGGACGTGGCCAATATCACTTTCACCGAAACCAGCGATACCCAAAGCGCCAATATCACCTTTGGCCTGTTCGATGTCAGTGCTCGCGGCTCTTACGCCTTTGCTTATTACCCTGATTCCTCGCCCTCGGTGGCCGGCCAAACCTGGTATAACGCCACCAGCTACGTGTTTGCCAATGACCTGCTCAATGAAAACGAATACGGTCGCCAGACGTTGACCCATGAGATTGGTCATGCGCTCGGGCTGGAGCACCCGGGGGATTACAATGCAGGACCAGGCGTTAACCCGACCTACAACAATGACGCGACCTATTTTGAGGACAGTCGCGCCCACACCGTGATGAGCTATTTTGGTGAAAGCAACACCGGCCAGGATTTCCAGGGCGCTTATTCTTCCGCACCGTTGTTAAATGACATCACGGCGATCCAGCAGTTTTATGGCGCCAATATGGCCACCCGTAGCGGAGATACGGTTTACGGCTTTAATTCCAATACCGATCGTGATTTCCTCACCGCCACCCACGCACAGGATAAAATTGTGTTCAGCGCCTGGGATGCCGGCGGTACGGACACCTTTGATTTCTCGGGCTTTAGCCAGGATCAACGGATTAACCTCAACGAGAAGTCCTTCTCCGACGTGGGGGGATTAAAGGGGAACGTATCGATTGCCGCCGGCGTGACCATCGAAAATGCGTTTGGGGGATCCGGCAACGATGTGATCATCGGCAACGCCACCAACAACATTTTGATCGGCGGTGCGGGGGATGACATCTTGTACGGCGGCGGTGAAGCGGATCATCTGTTTGGTAATGAGGGCAAGGATACCTTCGTTTATTTCGGCGCCAACGAATCACGTGCTGATGCGCCGGATTGGATCGTGGATTTTGTCAGCGGTGAAGACAAAATCGATCTGACGTTGTTCAACACCGGCAGCAGCAATGGCATCGAGTTCGTTAGTCAGTTCAGCGGTAAGGCAGGTGAAGCCATGTTAACTTACGATCAGCTCAATCACGTCAGCGATGTGGCAAGCAATCTGGGAGGTGGGTTCGACAGCAGCGACTTCCTGGTGAAAGTGATTGGCCAGCCGCTGGTGGAAAGTGATTTCGTGCTGGTTTGACGGCTGCAGGCAACAAAAATAGTGCTTTATTGGGAAAAACACGACAATTCCTATTAATTTCGTCATGTTAGCCTGACATAGTAGCGCACAGAAGGCCGGGCTTGCATACCTCGGGCTTCTGCCGAATCGCCAACCATTCCGGTTGGCGATTCATTTTCCATCTTTCAGCATGTTGATTGCCGCGCCAATCAAGATCCGGCGTTCAATGTCGTTGCTTTCGGCCAGTTGTTGCGCCAGGTGTTTTGCCAGCGTTTCGACCGATAAAACCTCGCCGCGATGACGCAACTGCATCACGCTGTCGCCGATCAAGCGCGCCACTTCATCCCACACGGTTTTTATCTCCTGCTCCGAGTACATCATGGGTTACCTCGGCTGGGTGATTTTTGGTCAATGTAGCAGTTGAGGTCAGGGGGCGCCACCGTGCCGATCGCACAATGCCAAAACCGGATGCATAAAAAACAAGCCATCAGTATTTCTTCTGGTTTTTTCGTCCAATACTGACGGTGTCGAATATCTGGAGGGTGAATGATGAAACTGGTCGATAAACTGGCTGAGTACCATCGCCGGAGCCGGCGGGCTGAAGCGCAGCATTGGTTATATCGTTTATGGCTGCCGCAGGGGGAGGCGAGGATTGCCTGTTTACGCGAGTTGTTGGAGCCTGAGGCTAAGCAACCCGCGAAGCGGGAACACTGAAAGGAGGGGCGTCAGTATCCGGCCGGACTGGCGTTACTCTAGAATATCTTCAATCTCTTCAAGCACCTGATGGCCCAGCTCGGTGGTGATCATCAAAATGCCGCAGACCAAAATAACCAGCGCCAGCATCAGTAAGGCGATTTGTACGCCGTTGCCATTTCGTTTTGCCATAGGTCCTGTTCCTTGCCGTTAGCCAAAAACTATCGCCGCCCAGCGCAATAACAGGAGGGCGAGACAGATCAGTAACAATATCAAAAACATCTTCCAATGTTTGCTGCGCATACGTTTGGTGGCCAATCTGACCTCCTGTTTTGTTGATCAGCTGAAATACCAGCCGCCGATAACAAAGATAACAATCACGGCGACCGCCAGAACTTTTAACAGGTCGCTGAAGGTGTCATCGGGGTCTTTGTCGTCATTCTTCATTTTACCGCCTGGCCGAGAGCCATTGAGTGAATTGCGTCCACAGTATGCCTGTTGTCCCGGCATAGGCACAGGGATTTACCCCAAACAGCCGGTAAAAGAGCCCGATAAGGCGGCTGTGGGGCGAATTCGGCAGTGCAGGCAGCGGCGGATACGTTGTACTATTCTGTCTGCACAAGGATTCATTTAAAAAGGTATGGCAATGGCGATCGAAATTCCGAAGAAATACGAAAACACCGAGCGTTGGGCGTTCGGCAAGACCGAGCAGCAGGCAGACGACGTGGCCAAGCTGATCCTCAACGGCACCAAGACGGCAACCTGCTCCAATCTTGACGGCGAAGGCATCCCGCTGGCCGGTGACGTATTCGTGGTGGTGGATGGTAAAGGTCAGCCGGTTTGCGCGGTGGAACTGACGTCGGTAGAGATGAAAACCTACGATCAGGTTGATGAGGCCCATGCTTTTGCCGAAGGGGAAGGTGACCGTTCGCTGGCCTACTGGCGTAAAGAGCTGCAGAGCTTCTTTGAAGAATATGAGCTGTTCTCACCGGACATGACGCTGGTGCTGATGAATTTCAAAGTGACAGAGACTTTCTGATTTGACGTCCCCCGTTCCTTACTTCTGCCAATGGGCGACGCCTGAGCTGGCGACCGACCTGATTGCCGGTCGTGCGACGCTGGCGGATGACGCCAACTGGGCGCTCAGCGGCGCGCGCGATCGGGCGGAATATCTCGAATGGGCTAACCATATCTGCGGCATGGCCTGCCTGAAAATGGTGTTGAGCCACCGCGACGGCGATGCGCCGCCGCTGTTGGAACTGGCGCGCCGCAGTTTGCCTTATGGGGCTTATGTGCGTGACGGTGAACGTATCAAGGGGCTGATTTATGCACCCTTTGTCGACTTTGTGCGTGAGCAGTTTGCTCTGGAGGCGGAGGTTCAGGTGGGTATCGAGGCAGAGGCGCTGCCGCAGCTGTTGGCGCAGCGACGCTATTTTATGGCCTCGGTACATCCCGGCATTCGCCAGCCCGAACAGACACCACCACAGCGGGGTGGTCATCTGGTGTTGATTACCGCCGCTGAGGCGCAGAGCGTGACCTTCCACAATCCGTCTGGCGATCGGCCGCAAACGCGGCAACAGGTGACTTTACCGTTGGGCAGTTTTGCCCGTTTCTTCGCCGGGCGCGGTATCGCAATCGCATAAAAAAACGCGCGTTGTTCCCAGCGAAACAGCGCGCGTTCTTCCGTATTCCTTCATTCAATCCAATCGCATCACCCAGGCATCGGTCTGCCGATCGTAATGTTGCTTATACAGCAGCGATTGCTTGCCATCGAGTATCGCCGGGATGCTGGTGTGCTCATCCCAACCGTCCAACTGCATGCACAGATCGGGATCCGACTTGCAAGGGATCGCCAGCGTGCTGACCTGCTCCGGCGAGGAGGACAAATGCGCATCATCGACCTCGAAACTGCCTATTTTCACCACGGTTTTGCCCATTGGAACTCCTTGCTTGGTGTGCTGGTATGAGGTATGACCAGTTGGTCATCTTAATCAGCATAGCCAAGTGAGCAAAAAATGCCACATAAAAAATACAAACTGGCAACATGAGCATTCAGCGGCTAGCGCAGGGGCTTAATACTCCACGACAAAACTCAGGTTGTCCTGGTAGGTGCCCACCGGCACTTCGGTTTGTGCCGGGTTGATTTGCGCCAGATAGGGAATACTTTGCGCCAGCCCTGTGCCGGAGCCGGCCTGCTTGTTAGTGCTGTTCCACACCGTGGTGGTGTTGGGCAGGTAAATTTGATACTGCAGATAGTTACTGGTGCCACTTTTCATTCGCCGCCATCCGGTGACGGGGTTATTGCCATCGGTAAAGTAGGTATTGTAACCCTCGGTTTTAGTGCAGGTGAGGGTGATGCTTTGGTTCACCGGATTAAACTGACCCACCAATGCCATGCTGCCGAAATTGACGTTTTGCGCGGTGCCCAGCAAACAATCCTTGGTGATCGTCAGGCTTATGTTCACGGTGCTGGGCTTATTGGTGCCGTCCCACCAGACGCAGATTCCGAGCAGGCCCAGGCCGCAGATATGGTAGTTCCACACCAGGTTGACGGTATCGGTATAGGTCCCTGCGCGCACGTTAGCCCCGGCGGTGGTTTTGATATACAGCGGGAAGTTGACGTTGGGCGAGATCAGGATCAGCGTTAACAGGTTCAGTGAACTGTAATCGATGGTTTGTCCGACGCTGTAGGGATACTGGTAATTCGCATCGGGGTAAATCAAATAAGGGATCTGATCGCCGGAACCGTCGATATTGGCCAGCGCCATATTGTGGGTGGTCGAGTTGATTTTAACCGTCACGGTGTTTTGCGTCAGCAGCGACAGGCCAAGGCCGGTGCAGTTGAGTCCGGCGGTACCTTGAGCGCTGAGCGAACCGTTGTAGACGGCAAAAGAGCTGCTGCCGGGCAGGGTCACGGTACCATTGGTGGTGGTACAGTCGGCGAGCGCCTGGCGGCCTGCGAGCAAGAGCAGCGCCAGCAATAACGCCTTGGTTCCACGGATCATATTTGTCTCCATAATGAGTTACTGGCAAACGATCGGCCCGATACTTTGAATACCCTGGGTTTTCGTCAGGTTGAATTGCGCCTGGCAAGGGGCACTGCCGTCTGCCGGGATCACGCTCAGCCGGTTTTGCAATTGCACCGGATCCACATAGACCATGCCATCCCAGCCGACGTAGCTTTGCTGTTTGCTGCCGATTACGGCCACTTCACTGCCATTAGCCAGTGGTTTGCCCTGGGCGTCGACCAGTTTGACGTCGGCGGCGGAAATGTGCTGGATGGGAAAATCGACCAGAAAACCGCTGTGATCGCGGATCGCCACGGTTTTCTCTACCGTGGGAACCGCCACGTCCGCAGGCAGGTTGAGCGGATCGATTTGGAATTTGGCGTGATAATAGGAAGTGACGGTTGGCACCAGTAAATAGCCTTTGGCGTTGGTCACCCCGATTAACTGATTTTCATAGCGGACCGGGATGTCCGGGTAGCCCTCGGTAGAGATCAGGGCGAAGGCGTCATTGATGGTGTTGGTGGCATAAAGATCGCCTTTCATCGCCACCAGCGAGCCGCTCACTTCGCCCCAGCGGGTATAATCATTGCTGTTACCGTACATCCCCCCGCGGGCTTCGAGCAGGCGGGTACGCCAGGTGATATCGGCCTGGCTATAGCTGTCGCTGCTCTGCCCGTCCGCGTAAGCCAGGTTCCAGCCCAAACCACCGTCGGTCGGCGCGGCGCGGCTGTAGCTGACGCGCTGGTTCCAGCGATTGTTGTTGTCACGAGAGGCGCTGACGCTGGCGGTACCCCAACTGTCGAAGGGGATGGACAGTTGCAGTTGGGCGCTGTAGCCGCTGCTGCCGATTTCACGGTTTACTGACGCATACAGACTGGTATTGCGCCACAGCGAGATGCTGTAGGAGAAGTTGACCAGACGGGTACGTTGGCCAATGGCGTCACGCACATCGAAATAGCCGGCGCCAATGCTACCGAATCGGTTCAGACCGATACTGCCGGTAAGCTGATCGGTGCGGCGGCTCAGACGATAGTCGCTTTTATACACCGAAATATCACCGAAACCGGCACTGCGCAGGATGCGCTGAGCATTCAGACTGTAATAGCGGTTGCTGTAGGTGTAACCGATGCTGCTTTGATCGCCATGATTGGTGCTGTATTGATAAACCGGCTGTGGATCGGGCTGAGGGATAGGTTGACCGGTCAGCGGATCGTAGTAGTTGGGTTGTTGTGAGGGTTGATAATCGTTAAAGGCATTATCGCTGGCCTGACTGTAGCTGTACGAGGCATTGAAAACGCCCCATTGACCAAGGCGAACATTCGCGCCTGCACCACCCACCGCCAATTCCGCTGCGCCTTCGGCACGACCCTCCAGAGTTAACCAATCAGTGACGCCGTAACGTCCGCTGCCACTGGTCACCCACTGGCCGTAATCACCGGAGCTAATGCCATAATTGCGCCGCAGGGCACCGGCGGACAGGCTGAAGTCACTCATGCCGGCCTGCAACAGATTACTGGCGACATAAAACGGCACCACGGTACTGACTTGTCGGCCCAGTGCATCGGTGGTGACGACGGTGGCCTGGCCCGCGCCGTTAATGTAGGGCACGGTATCCAGGGTGAAAGGACCGGGGTTAACGCTGGTGCTGCTGTTTTTATAGCTGTTGATATACAGATCGACGCTGCTGGGCAGTGCCGCCTGACCAGAAAACTGCGGTAGCGGATAGGTTATCAAGTCTGGCCGGGAGGCAAAATTACGCGCCAACTGGACGCCACCGATACGTACCGAACTGCTCCAGGTCAGGGCTCCGGTGGCGAGATCGCCGGCGGTATAGCTAAGCAGGCGGTCATCATCATTGTAGCGCCACTGACTGTCGTAGCGGATATAGCGGTTGTCCTGATCAGCGTTGGCGGAGGTGTTAAAGCTGCTGCGGAAAATACCGGTGTTGGACACCACGCCAAAGCCATCGAACAGCCGTTGTTCGGTCCAGGCAGAAAGGTAACCCGGCTGGCCGTTGGCGCTGCTTTGGCTGGCGTAAAGATCGTAATTGAACAGCAGGCCGAGGCTGCTCTGCGCCGGCAGGCGATCCAGTGGATTCTGAGCGTTGAATTTCTGCTTGGGGAGCCAGTCGTTGGGCACGTTGATCATCAACTGTTGGGTTTCACCGCTGTAGGTGACGTCCACTTTTTCTAATTGGTCGACTGCGATTTCTTGTGCCTGTTTATCCGCTACCGGCAGACCGGCGTCGAGCAATTGCTGCGGTGTGAGGTAATAGTGGCCGCCGCGGTAGATCACCGGCACCACTTTTCCGGTCTGACGACCATTGACCACCGGCTCCAGATACAGGGTGGTATCCGGCATGCTGATGGCGCTGGGCGGCGGCGGCAAATCATCGGCGCAAGCGTACGGTAGCCACGGCGTGGCCACTGCGCAAAGTACGGCGAATGCTAACGGCTTCAGCCCGAACCCGTTACGCCTGGGGGACGGCATCCTGGTTAACGGCACATCAAGCTCAATAAGCAGTTAAGGTTATCGGCTGCTTGTTATCGTTGACCGTGGCTTGCAGTTGACCGCTGCTGAAACTGCCCGATGCCGGCAGGGCAAAGCGCATTTGCGAGCCGGGCAACACATACCCCATCAGACCGGCATTAAGCGTCTTTCCCTGCATCGTCACTTTGGAGATGCGTGCATGTACGATGCCCTGGTTGCGCACCTCCAGCCAACGCTGGCTGCTCTGTTGCAACAGGCGATAGCTGAGCTGCGGCTGGCTGGCGGTGGCGTAATCGCGCGGTTTTTCTGAATCTTGCTTGGTCCAGACTCCTTTGCCGCTGACAAACAAGGGCACTGAATAACGCATCTGGAATTTCAGCCCCATCTGCGCACCTTCTGGCGCGGACTGACTGCCTGAATCTTTTACCGGGACCTCATCAATCAGAATACGGTAGGCGCGCTCCTGCCCGGCGGGCGGCGGGGTTTGTTTAACCAATCGGATCAGTTGGCGTTTACCTGGTGCAATTAAGGCAACCGGTGGGCTGGCGATCACTTCGCTTTGGTTGCTGTAGTCGTCTTTGCCGGCGGTCTGTTTCCAGCCGAGCACGCGCACTTGCATATAAACCGGCTTGCTGTCCCGATTTTCCAACCACAGCGCCGTCGCGGGTTGTTGATCTTCAATCACTGGATCGATGGGCCAAATCAGGATCGACGCGGCGGCCAGTGCCTGTTGTTGGCCGACAATCAGCAGCGCTGCCGTCAGTGGCAGTCGGAAGGGTATGCGCATGGCTAAATCCTTATTCAAAATACTAATAAGTGACCGTCAGTAAGACCGTATCGCTGTATGTGCCACTGGTGGGCAGGGTACTGGTCGAGAACAGACGGGCATAAACTTTTATTTCCTGGGTGCTACCGGTCGCAGCGACGATCTCTGTGGTGCCGCCGTTACTGCCATCGCCCCAAATGGTGGAATAATTACTGTCCTGGTAAAGCTGGTAAATCAGGGTCTCGGGGGTCAGGGTATTTTTCAATTTGCGTCCGGCGGAGATAGAACCGGTGACGTTGTTGCCGATGCCAAGCGCCAGCGTGACGCTCAGGCCAGGGTTGCAGCGAAACAGCACGGAGCCGGCCCCCGAACTGGAAACTATGCTGATATTGCTGGCTAACGAGGAGATCTGTCCAAAATTGAGGTTGCCGAAGGTGGTGACATCGCTGCTGCCGCTGCCCAAAATACAGCCTTTCACTACCGTCGCGTTGACGGTAAGCGCCTGGGTTTTTTGCTGATCGTTGACACCCGTGTCGCCCAGTACCGGCGGCGTTATCATCCAGAGCAGTAAACCACCGCTTAAAATACGCATTACCCTTACCAATTGATGGTGACCTGCACGGTGTCGGTGTAGCTGCCGATCGGCGGAGTGGATTGCACCGGGATCATGCCATACACCGGTAGCCAGTTATCCTGACCGTTGGCGGTTTGCGATACCCCGGTCAGATTGTCCCAAATGGTGCTGTGGGCGCTGCTGGTATACAGGTTGTAGTTCACCTGTTGGCCTGCGGCACTTTTCAGGTAACGGGCCGCGGTGTTACCGCTTTGTCCGCCGCCCAGCAGGACGTTGTAACTGGTGCCGTTGTTGCATTTGACACGAATGGCGCCCGCGTTTTGTTGGCCGGCTATGCTGACGTTGGTCGTGAGGAAATAGACCGTACCAAAGTCCAGCGAACCAAAGCTGACATTGCCGCCCGAGTTGCTGCCTGCTTCACAGGCATTCAACAAGGTGGCGCTGACGCCGATGGTGGCGGTTTTGCTATCGGCATTCACCGCCAGGCTCAGCGTCAGCAACCCACAAACAAAAAGGGCCTGCCGCACTGTTACCAGGTTACCGTCATCGTCACGGTATCGTTGTAGGTATCAGGATCTGGCGTGGTGGCTGCCGCCGGGACGCGACCATAGACAATTAATGGAACCGCTGCGCCGGTACCGGTACCGGTCAGGGCATTGGCACCGCTTGACCATGCGGTAGCGCGGGCCTGATCCTGATAGAGGTTGTACTTGATCAACGCACCCGCCGTACTGGCCATTTGGCGCTGGTTACCGGCACCCACGTGCAGACCGTTGTTCAACGCCACGGTGTAGGCGGTGCCTGTGGTACAGGTCAGCGACAGGGTGCCTGCACCGCCGGAACCGGTTGCGCTGGCGTCAATAATGTTGGACAGGGAAGAGTAAGTCCCGAAGCTAATTGCGCCAAAGTCGTTGACGCTACCCGCGCTGTTTCCGCCGCCGACCACGCAACCGGCGCCGATGGTTAAGGTTACCCCCAGGTTGCCCTGAATGGTGCCTGCTGCGTTGGCTGCGCCACTTGCACACAGCAAGGTGGCTGCCGAGGTCAATGCCATCAGAATTTTCTTCATGTCTTTTTCCTTGCTGTGTAAAGGTGAGCCCCAAAAGACGCCATCCAGAAAAGGATAAACGCATTAATTTATTTACAGTTTAATTAATAGAATAAGAACCGGAAATTGTCTTGGTAGGGGCGCGAAAATTTTCTTTGTTTTTGAAAGAGGTCGCTATCTTCCAAAGGGCGGGGGTGATAATACCGATAGGATAAAATGATTAGAATAATAATATTCGCCTGTCGGAATATTATTAGCGGTATTAACTGGCCGAGCGTTTCCCGGCCAGCATTGCGTCAATTTCTGGAATTACTGATGAAAATCCAACGCGCCATCGCGAACCAGTTCACGTGGCAGGTTGTTTTTTATCCGGCTGCCGATCCGTTTGGCGATCCCCAACGGTTGCTGCTTATAGGTCACAATGCATTCATCGGTCAGCGGCGGCACGTCCGGGTAAAGGTCGCGACCGTGGTACCACTCCTGCGCCAGTGCGGCATCCAGTTCAAAGCATTGCTTGCCGTCGGCAGCCGCCAGCGCGATGACAGCTTCGTGCTGCCAGCGGTAGCCTTTGGTGAACCGTTCGGCCAGCTTCAGCCCGATGCGGGAGAAGCGCACTTTGTTAACCAACGCTTCCAGCTCGGCAGGGAACAGCCAAATCTCTTTATCACGTGCCCACAGGCGGCTGGTTTCATCCCAGACCAACCCGGAAGCGGCGGCGGCCTGGGCGACTTCCGCCGAGTCCTTACCGGAAAGCGGCGCGAACGGGAATTTGCCCAGCTTATAGTTTGGTTTCGCCAACGCGGGCACGGAGTGATGTTTGCGCAGGCGGGCCACGAAGAAACCTTCGCTGTCGTAGATCTGCGGGAACACGTGCAGGAAGCCTTCGGCGGTCAGGGCTCGTTTTGCTCCTGGGAACAGTTCACCCAATGGCTCGATACTGACCGCGTCGCCATAGGTCGTCAGCAACCCATTGACGATCTGCTGATTTTCCTGCGCGTTGAGCGTGCAGGTGGAGTAGACCATGACGCCACCCGGCGCCAGAGCATGGAAGGCGCTGTCGATCAGCTCGCGCTGAGTCTCGGCGATGGAGGCTACGCTCTCCGGCGACCAGTTGCTCATGGCGTCCGGATCTTTACGTACTACGCCTTCGCCGGAGCAGGGCGCATCCAGCAGGATGGCATCGAAGCTTTCCGGTAGTGCGGCGCCGAATACCCGCCCGTCAAAGTGGGTGAGAGCCGTGTTTTTAACGCCACAGCGGCTGATGTTGGCATGCAGCACCTTGACCCGGCTGGCGGAGTATTCATTCGCCACAATACCGCCCTGATTGTTCATCAAGGCCGCAATCTGAGTGGTTTTGGAGCCCGGTGCGGCGGCAACGTCCAGCACCCGACGCGGCGTTTCCCCTGCGGCGAACAGTGCGCTGACCGGCAGCATCGAGCTGGCTTCCTGAATATAAAACAGGCCGCTCAAGTGTTCCGCCGCGCTACCCAGCCGCAGCTCCTCGTCCTTGCGTTCGATCCAAAAGCCTTCCGCACACCAGGGGACCGGCTCCAATTGCCAGTCGTAATCCTGCACCAGCGTCAAAAAGTCGGCAATGCTGATCTTCAGCGTATTGACTCGCAGGCTGCGGCGCAGCGGGCGTTGGCAGGCGGCAATAAAATCGCCCATCGACAGGTCGGCGGGCATGATGGCGCGCGTCGCGTCGAGAAAGGCGGGCGGCAAATAAACGGAGGCAGGTTTGGCCACGGGGTGAGCTCTCTGGCAGCTGTCAAAATAAGGGCGGGAGTTTACCACAAAGCTGGAAACAGTAGGGGCCCAGCATTGCTGAGCCCCTGAGAAGGCTAGAAATTTACTCTTTAGGGATGGCGGTGCCCCAGTCTCTCCAGTCCTTGGGTTCCTCCGCATTCAGCATAAAGTGCTTGTGCGGTGTGGCCTTAGGCGCCAGCGGAATGCTTGGCGGGGTGGCGAAAGCAATGCCGCCGCGAATGAACTGCTGGAAGGTGCCGCTCTTGATCACGCCGCCGGTCAGGCCGAACTGCAGGTTATAGCCGGAGGCCTGCCAGAACACGCTGTTGTTGCGAACCAGATATTGATATTTCTTGCTGATGCGCAGCGCCACGTGGATGCGATCGGACATGGCCCCCAGGTAGAAACCGGTGACGGTGCCCACTTCCACGCCGCGGAACAGCACCGGGGTACCAATCTGCAGCGAGCCAGTTTCGGCCGCGTCAAGGATCACGCTCAGACCGTCCAGATAGCGCGAGTCGGTGATGCTGGCTTCCTGCAGCTCAAAACTGCGCAGTTCACGGCCGCGACCGGGTTCTACGTTGATATAAGGCTGCAACAGGGTGTCGAGGTTGCTGACCCCGGCGGCGGAAATCTCCGGTGAGACAATCGAGAACCGACTGCCCAGGCGCGCGAAGGTCTGGACATATTCCGGATACAACACCGCCTTGGCCAACACTTCATTTCGCTCTGGCGCCAGCTTCAACGAATCCACCTGACCGATATCGATACCGAGATAGCGCAGCGGCATACCCGGCGACAGTTTGCTGGCGTCGTAGGTTTTCAGGATGATCTGGCTACCTACTGCACGGGCCGCGGTTTCCGTGGCGTACAGCACGCGTTTGGCGCCTTTGTCGAGCGTCACACCCTGCAGGTTGTCGAAGCTGATGGCGCCTTTCAACGCGCGGTTAAGCGGGGATGCCTGAACCGTCAGGCCGTTACCGTTCAACTGCACTTTGGCCCCGCCTTCGGCCCAGAAGATACTTTCGCTGGTCAGCAGCTTGCGGTATTCCGGGCTGATGTAGACATCGACCTCAAACTCGTTGGCTTTCGGCCGCACGTTAACAATTTCACCCACCTGGAATTTACGGTACAGCACCACCGATCCGGCCTGTACGTCCGGCAGGCTAACGGCGTTCAGCGTCAGGGTAGGGGTTGGGTTGTTGCCGACGATGCCGGCTTCGGCTTTTTCGCTGTTGCCATACAGTGGGTACTGGCCGACAGGATCGCCTTTGCTGCCGGGAATGATGCGCACGCCGCCGTCCAGCCATTCCTGTGCGCTGGCACCCAGCACTTCCATGCCATCCAGCCCCAGCTTGACGTCGACGCGGCTGTTGACCACGAACTTGCTGTCTTTATGCAGCAGGCGGCGATATTGGGCTTCGACGGCGGCGGTGAACACCACGCCGCTGTCGGTCAATGCGCGGCTCATTATCTGGCCGACCTTGACGCCGTGAACCACCAAGGGTTGGCCGACGTCGATGCCGTAGCTTTGCGGCGCGTTAAGCGTTACGGTCAGCACGCCCGGCTGTTGCAGCAGGGTTTCGCTGCTGTCCAGCACGTTGAAATGCTGCTGTGGCTCGCCTTCGCCCGGCACCAGCTCCAGCGTATTGCCGGTCAGTAACTGGCTGAGT
This sequence comes from Serratia liquefaciens, assembly GCA_012719855.1. GTDB lineage: Bacteria > Pseudomonadota > Gammaproteobacteria > Enterobacterales > Enterobacteriaceae > Serratia > Serratia liquefaciens_A. Next base: position 39,506 of record JAAXZN010000061.1, read on the forward strand.
TTAGCGTCGTTCAGGCTCAGACGCGGGCTGCGCATGACGATCCGCGTACCGCTGCGCATTAAATCCACCACCGACGGATCGATAGTCAGCTCGCCGGTGACCTTGCTGTCTTGTTCCAGCGTCAGCTTGGTCAGGGTTCCCACCTGCAGTCCCTGGTAAATCAGCGGCGTGTGATTTTCACTCAGGCTATTACCGCTAGGCAGATCGAGCGTAATATTTACGCCGCGCTGGCTGTGCGCCAGATCCGGGTACAGGGTATAGCTTTGATCGGCCTTGGCCTGCTGGCCGTCGAGCGGGGAATCAAAGGCGATAGCGCCGTTGACCAGCGCGGGCAGGCTTTCCATCTGCACCGAGGCGCCCGACAGGCTGAAATCGCCCTTAAAGCCCGAGACGTTCCAAAAACGGCTGCTGCTCTTCACCAGATTGGCAAAGCGGCGATCGATCAGCACATCAATAGTGACGCCTTTATTCCCTTCGGAGATGGTGTAGTCATACACTTTACCGACCGGAATTTTACGGTAATAGACCAGCGAGCCGCTGTTGAGCGAACCCAGATCGTCGGCGTGCAGGTGAATCATCAGCTCGCCGGTGTTCAATCGGTATTTGGGCTGGGTATCGAGGGCGGTGAAGTGGGTTTGCGGCTGCCCGCTGCCCGGCATCATGCCTATATAGTTACCACCGACCAGAGCATCGAGGCCGGATACGCCCGCCAATGAGGCTTTTGGCGTGACCAGCCAAAACTGGGTGCCGTCGCGCAGCGAGTCTTCCAAATCGCTCTTGATGCTGGCTTCGACCACGATGCTGCGCAGATCCTTGCTCAGGCTGATGCTTTGTACGGTGCCGACCTCTACCCCTTGATAGCGCACCGGGGTACGGCCGGCGACGATGCCTGCCGCAGACTGAAAATCAATAGTCACCGTGGTGCCGCGTTCCTGGAAATTGCTATAGACCAGCCACCCCGCAATCAGCAGGGCTATAAATGGCAGTAACCAGAATGGCGAAATGCGGCGCTTGTTTTTGACCCGCGCTTCAGTCGGTGTATTCGGCGTTTCCTGTTGCATGTGCATCCCAAATCAATCGGCTATCCAGCCACTCTACGGCAAGAATAGTTAAAATAACCGCAGACCCAAAGTAAAAGGCTGCCGGTCCCATAGTAAAAGATAACAACTGGTCGCGGTTCACCAGCGACATCATCAGTGCAATAACGAATAAATCGAGCATCGACCAGCGGCCGATCCAGGTCACCAGCCGCAGCAGGCGGATCCGCGTTTTCAGGCTGTGCGAGGTCTTGAAGTGAATGCTGAACAGCAAGGTGATCAGCACAATGACCTTGGTAAAGGGCACCAGCACGCTGGCGATAAAGACGATGGCGGCGATAGGCGCATTGCCGGAGGTTGCAAGCGAGACCACCCCAGAGAAGATGGTGTCTTCCATCCGCGCGCCGTTGGCGTAAATAATCGATATCGGCAGCAGGTTGGCCGGGATCAGCAAAATCATCGCCGCAATCAGCGCCGCCCAGGTTTTTTGCAGGCTGTAGGGCTGGCGGTGGCACATGGGCACATGGCAACGCGGGCAGCGTCCGCGCTCGTCGGGGTAACCGGTGAAGTGGCACGACAGGCAGATGTGCAACGCCGTCGGCGGGCCTTCCGGCTGCTCTTGCGGGTAATAGCGTTCCCACAGCTGTTCCAGGTTAACGTGGATCAGCGTCAGGATGCTGAGCAGGGTGAGCGACAGGTAGGCTATCAATGCGCTGCCGGCCTGGATATCGGCGTACTCTTTGACCTTGATGGTCGCCACGGCCATGCCAATCAGATAAATATCGAGCATGACCCACTCTTTTAGCCGTTCCAGCATCAGCAGCACCGGGCGCAGGTTCATGCCCAGCGCATGGCCGAAACGCAGGTACAAAATCGACAGCGCCAACGTCAGTGGAGCACCAATGGTGCAGAACGCCACCATGCTGGCGGTGATAGGATCGCCCTGGCGGCTCATCTGCCAGATGCCCTCGAGCAGGCTGGCGTCGATGCGAACCCCCAGCAAACGGATGCTGATCAGTGGTTCGCTGAAGGCAAAGGGCATCAGCAGCAGCATGGTCACCGCCATGGCGGTCAGGCGGGTCATCGACCAGTCGCGTCCGCTGACCACCTTGGCATCACAACGCGGGCAGTAGGCCGCCTGTTTGGCGCTCAGCGGTGGCAGTACAAACAGCAGGTCGCATTCGCAACAGCGCTGGTGGCGTGCTTTGGAAAGTGGGCCGGTGATCGCGTGTATTTTCATCATGACAAAAGCTGCCCTAAAGCTCGCCGCAACTGTTAGCGTAGCTGAAAAATAAATCTGTCCGTGCCTTATAAGGTCAGGCGCCGGGCGGCAAAACAGGGTTTCTGACCGGCAAACATACCTTGCCCGGTAGGGTTTTGTGAAGCAACAGATGATTAACCTTGTGGCTATAGGCATTTAATGCTTATTTTATAGGGCTTAAGACTTGGGCTTCTGGCCATCTTCACGGTATTAATGGTTAACACATGACAAAAGAACAATTCTACGCGGAATTAAAACGTGATCTGTGCGCGCTGCTTGACGGAGAAACCAACTTTATCGCCGCGTTGTCCAACGCCAGTGCGTTGATCAACGAGCGTCTCGACGACGTCAACTGGGCCGGTTTCTACCTGATGGAAGGCACCCAATTGGTGCTCGGGCCGTTTCAGGGGAAAATCGCCTGCGTGCGCATTCCGGTAGGCAAGGGCGTGTGCGGTACCGCGGTGGCGGAAAACCGCGTGCAGCGCGTTGGCGATGTCCACGCGTTCCCGGGTCATATCGCCTGTGACGCGGCCAGTAATGCAGAAATTGTGCTGCCGCTGAACGTAGGCGGTCAGATTATCGGCGTTCTCGATATCGACAGCACAGTTTATCAACGTTTCGACGAACAGGACGAAAGGGGCCTGGAAGCAGTGGTGGCGGGGCTTTGTGCGCAGCTGGAACAGTGTGATAGTGCGAAATATGTCACTGTGGCAGCAAGTTGATCTACGGTTAACGTGGCATTTACCGATGGCGTCATTATAATGACGCCTGTTCATGCCTGCGCTGGTTGGCAAACCCGTTGTAATCAGGAAATTTCATGGAAAATCAACCTAAGTTGAACTCTAGTAAAGAAGTCATTGCTTTTCTTGCCGAGCGTTTTCCGCTCTGCTTTAGCGCCGAGGGCGAAGCTCGCCCGTTGAAAATCGGTATTTTTCAGGATCTGGTCGAGCGTGTTCAAGGGGAAGAGAATCTCAGCAAAACGCAATTGCGTTCTGCCCTGCGCCTGTACACCTCTAGCTGGCGTTACCTGTACGGCGTCAAAGTTGGCGCACAGCGCGTCGATTTAGACGGCAACCCGTGCGGTGAACTCGAACAGCAGCATGTCGATCATGCCCGCCAACAGCTTGAAGAAGCGAAAGCGCGCGTTCAGGCACAGCGTGCCGAACAAAACGCCAAAAAACGTGAAGCTGCCGGCGAATCAGCCGATGCACAACCGCGTCGTCCACGTCCAGCCGGTAAAAAACCTGCTGCACGTCGCGAAGGCGGAGCCGCACCGGAGAACCGCCAGCCCCGCCCACAACCTCGCCCACAGCCCGCTCGCCAACCTCGTGAAGTCAAAGAGGAAAGCCAGCAGCGCCATGTGCCAGTCACGGATATCTCTAAACTGCAAATTGGCCAAGAAATCAAAGTCAGAGCAGGCAAGAGCGCGATGGATGCTACCGTACTCGAAATCGCTAAAGATGGCGTACGTGTGCAGCTCTCTTCCGGTCTGGCGATGATTGTGCGCGCAGAACACTTGCAGTTCTGATACGGAGGCCAACCAAGGCATGAACAAATTTGTCAGATTAACAGCAGTCGCGGGTCTGTTGTGGGCGGGCGTCAGTTACGGAGCGGACACAGCCAACATCCGCATCGATCAACTGCCCCTGCTTAAGCAGGAACCGCAACATGCAACGGTGAGTGAGCGCGTAACTTCGCGCTTCACTCGCTCTCATTACCGCCAGTTTGCCCTCGATGCGGACTTTTCAGGCAAGATCTTCGATCGTTACCTGAATATGCTGGACTACAACCATAACGTGTTGCTGGCCTCCGACGTGGCGCAATTCGCCGACAAGCGCAACCAGCTTGGCGAAGAGCTGAAAAGCGGTAAGCTGGATACGCCATACGCGCTGTACAATCTGGCCCAAAAACGCCGTTTTGAGCGTTACACCTATGCCTTGTCGCTGCTGGAAAAGCCAATGAGCTTCACCGGCAACGACACTATCGATCTCGCCCGCAGCAAAGCGCCGTGGCCGAAAGACAAGGCCGAACTGGACAGCCTGTGGGATGCCAAAGTCAAATATGACGAGCTGAACCTCAAGCTGACCGGCAAGACCGATAAAGAAATTCGCGAAACGCTGACCAAACGCTACCAGTTCGCTATCAAGCGCCTGACGCAAAGCAACAGCGAAGACGTATTCCAACTGGCGATGAATGCCTTTGCGCATGAAATCGACCCGCACACCAATTACCTGTCCCCGCGCAATACCGAACAGTTCAACACCGAAATGAGCCTGTCGCTGGAAGGCATCGGTGCGGTGTTGCAGATGGATGACGATTACACCCTGATCAACTCCATGGTGCCGGGCGGCCCGGCGGCGAAGAGCAAGGCGATCACCGTGGGTGACCGCATTGTCGGCGTTGGCCAGGCAGGCAAACCTATGGTTGATGTCATCGGCTGGCGTCTGGACGATGTGGTTTCGCTGATCAAAGGGCCGAAGGGCAGCAAGGTGCGCCTGGATATCCTGCCTGCGGGCAAGGGCACCAAAACCCGTGTGGTGACGCTGACCCGCGAGCGCATTCGTCTGGAAGATCGCGCGGTGAAAATGACCATCAAGACCGTCGGCAAAGAGAAAGTCGCGGTGATGGACATTCCCGGCTTCTACGTTGGTCTGACCGACGATGTGAAAGTTCAGTTGCAGAAGATGGCCAAGCAGAACGTCAAAAGCCTGATCATCGACCTGCGTACCAACGGCGGCGGCGCGCTGACCGAAGCGGTGTCGCTGTCCGGTCTGTTCATTCCGAGCGGCCCGGTGGTGCAGGTGCGTGACAACAACGGCAAAGTGCGTGAAGACGCGGACACCGACGGCGTGACCTACTACAAAGGGCCGCTGGTGGTGCTGGTTGACCGCTTCAGCGCCTCGGCTTCCGAGATCTTTGCTGCCGCGATGCAGGACTACGGCCGCGCGCTGATCGTCGGTGAACCGACCTTCGGTAAAGGGACCGTGCAGCAGTACCGCTCGCTGAACCGCATTTACGATCAGATGCTGCGTCCGGAATGGCCGGCGTTGGGCTCGGTGCAATACACCATTCAGAAGTTCTACCGCGTGAATGGCGGCAGTACCCAGCGTAAAGGCGTAACCCCGGATATTCTGATGCCGAGCGGCATTGATCCGGCGGAAACCGGTGAAGCCTTTGAAGATAACGCGATGCCGTGGGACAGCATCAACGCGGCGACCTACACCAAAACCGGCGATCTGAAGCCTTTCGATCCTGAATTGCTGAAAGATCACGAGCAGCGTATCGCCAAGGATCCTGAGTTCCAGTACATCGCGCAGGATATCGCGCATTACAAGGCGCTGAAGGACAAGCGCAACATCGTTTCACTCAATCTTGCCCAGCGCGAGAAAGAGAACCACGATGATGACGCTACCCGTCTGCAGCGCATTAATGACCGCCTGCAGCGCGCCGGCAAAAAGCCGTTGAAGAAGCTGGAGGATTTGCCGAAGGATTACCAGGAGCCCGACCCATACCTGGATGAAACCGTGCATATCGCTCTGGATCTGGCGCACCTTGAACAGGCGCAGCCAGCGGCGGCGAAGTAACGTCGGCGAGCATCAAAAAAGGAAAACGCACCTTCGGGTGCGTTTTTTTATGGGGGCGGCCAGGGCCCAAGTCGAAATTAAACGTTTTGTGAGGTCACGATGAGCGACTTGAGCCCGCCAATGCGCGCCGTACTCCGCTTTGAAGCCGTGCTGGTGTTGATACTGTCCGTGGTGATATACCACGGACAACACTACAGTTGGGGGCTGTTTGCCGCCTGTATCCTGATCCCCGACATCTCTTTTCTGGCCTATGCATTGGGTAAAAAAGCGGGGGCCATCGGCTATAACATTGCCCACTCTTATATTGGACCGGCGTTGTGCGGCCTGGTATTTGCAGGAACCCAACAGCCACACTGGTTGATGGCGGCGTTGACTTGGGGCGCGCATATCGGCTTTGACCGCGCCTTGGGTTACGGACTGAAATACGTTAGCGGCTTTGCCGATACCCATCTGGGCAGGCTGGGACGTAAACCACAGCGTTGAAACACCGGCCCCACGAAGTGTGAGGCCGGTGTTCAGACCGCCTTCTTGCGGTTGCGTAAGCCCAGTTGAATACAGGACACCACCACCAGCAGGCAACCCAGCATCGACAGCAGTAGCGGTACCTCATGCCAGAACAGCCAGCCCCAGGCGATATTGAAAACGATGCCAATGTAGCGCACCACCGACACCACAATCAGGTTATCTGAAGAGAAAGCCTGGGTTAAGACGACCTGCCCCAGCAATGACACCAGCGCAATGGCAATCAGTATTGCGAGCTGATAGCCATTGGGCCAAACAAACTCTCTCCACATCAGCGGGATGGAGATCAGCGTTGCGATAAACAGGAAATAGAACACGATCTCAAAGTTGTGGTGCCGTTGACTGAGTTTATTGACCGACAAATAGGCAATGGCAGCAAAGACCGCACTCATGACCCCAACCAGCGACGCCAGAGTATAGGTGGAGAAATTCCACGGTCTGATCAGCAAGATTGCGCCAACCACCACCAGCGTCAGCCAGAAGGCGGTACTTAAGCTGACCCGTTCGCCAAGCACCAGCAGTGACAGCAGGATTGAAAAAAACGGCGATAAATAGGCCAGCATGCTGGCGTCGGCCAACGTCAGATGAGCAATGCTGTAAAAATAGCAGATCAGATACAGCGCCCCCATGGTCCCGCGTAAAACCAACAGAGGCCGATCTTGGCGGCTAAAGCTGACGCCGTGTCGGTACATCAACAGCGCTATCAAAAGACAGCCAATGCTGCTGCGAAAGAACACGATCTCGCCGGTGGGGATCTCATCGGCGATGGTTTTGACCAGCGCATTCATGATGCTAAAAATCAATGAAGCGAAAATCGCCAATAGTGCGCCCCGGTTCATTGCTGTTCCTGCCATTGCTGATATGTGATTTGCGCCTGTATGGCGCAATGGTCGCCCAGTAATGAGCTATGGCAATTCTCGGTACCGACCTGGTCAATAAATGCCTGTAGCGCCTGTTGGAAACGCACCAATAGCCGTTGGGCGGTTGGCATGGTCACGCCAAGATGATCGGCCAGTAGCCCCAGAGTACGCAGTTTATGCACGTCCTCGAGGGGCACGCGCGGCAAATGCCATAACCCGTTCGCATCCTGGAATACGCCGGCGACCCTTACGGCTGAAAAGTCATAAAATCGGCCCTGTGCGTCGGGTTCGGAATAGGGATCAACCAGCAGGGCGGTGTAGCGGACAAACAGCGCGTACTGTTGTTCCAGAGGAGCAAGCTGCGGGAATTCGTCTATCCAGCGACGATTTACCATGCTGGCGGGGACCGGGTAATTGTCGTCATTCAGAAAGCGCAGCAGATTGATCTCGTCAACGCCCAGCCGGTTGAGCAGTTTTTTATAGTCTTCTGCCAGGCCGAGCATGTCGGCGATGACGCCGGGGCAAATCGGCCCTTCGGGTTGGGTTTTATACAGATACTGTGCGCGCTGTTGCGGTTGAAAAATCACCTGCAGCGTGGTGTCGGCCAGCGCCAGCGGAGGATGGACATAGTTGGTGATGCTAAAGCGCTCGGCCTCGAGCAGATTACGGCAGCGAAGGGTCGCGATATTGTGGCGCGACAACACGGATGTCAGCCATTCGAGTTCGCTGAAGCCATGCTGTGCGCCCGTTGCGGCGACATAGACACGCTGTTTAAAGGCTTTGGTATAGACGCTGTAGGGGGTTGCCGCATCATGGTACTTGGTGTCAGCGTAATAACTCGACAGGCTGATGATATCCACAGAAGGGTAGCCCGCGGCGGTTAGCAGGCTTTGCACCATCAGCCCGGAACCGATGGACGGCGATAGCAAAACCACCGAATGCAGCTGCGGTAGCGCTCCCCAGGGCACCTGTTTCAGCACGTCGTAATACTGATCGGCCGGGACAGCGAGTACCAGCCGTTGCCAATTGCCCCCTGCCTGGCTCAGGTTGTCGATATAGCTGTCGATATGCACCCGACATTTCCCCTGGGTTTTCTGCGCTTTGCCGGTGGCCTCCACCAGCAGGTCAGGCGTCTGCGCCAGATGCAGACGCAGACGCTCGCCTTTGATGCTGGGGCGGTTATAGAGCCCGATGCTGACGTGGCCTGCAGCTTTGATGTCGGCAGCCAATTGAAATGCCGCCGGCCCGGCGCCTAAAATCAGGGTTGAGAAAATATTATTCATGGCGGTGGGACTCCAGGATCATGAGGTCATAAAGCGGGGTGGTGACCGGTTTGCCGACTGCGCGCCAGTGAGTCCCGGCAATCTGATGGTGGTAAGGGTAGTTGAAAATCGATTTAAGGCCGTTGCCGTAGCGCATCAGCAGTTTGCCGTCTTTAGCCAGGCAACGGCTCAGTTGGGGCAAGAGCGTCTGCTTATCCGCTACCAGTGACGCGACAATGATGTGGTCAACGCGGTGCCCCAGCACCTCGAGGCTGTCGATACACTGAATCTGCTGTTCGAGGCCGAGATGGCGAATCAAACGCCGCGCCAGTTGTTGTGCGGCGGGATCGCAGTCGTAGCAAAAGACGGTGGCGGCCAGTTTGGTGACCAGCGCCACTGCGGTGGTCGGCAAGGCGCCGCTGCCGACCAGCAACACCTGTTCACCGGGTTTTATGCCGGCCTGAGCAATCTCCAACTGGAGGGCCCGATCAAAGCTGCTCAGATAGGCATTGGATTGTGCCGGTTGGCTGCACAAGGCGCATACCCGATGCTTTTCGTAGTCGCACAACGCGGCATTGGCGACATCGCGCAGCTGGGCGATTTGTGCCGTGACAGCTTCGTCACTCTCCAATCGTGGCCGATAAGGCTGTAGTTGCGGCTGATGATTGAACGCCTGCAAACGGCTGAATCGACATTCCAGCAGGCTAAAATGCGTCTGATCCTGCCGGGCGAACTGATGTAGCCTGCTGATTTCCTGTTGTAACCCGGCCAGTTGCGCCAGCGCTTCCGCTTTCATCAGGGTGTACATGTGTTTTCTCCATGAGTGGGCAGCAGTTGGGTTGGCAGCAGATAGCGATAGCCCAGAGGGCTCACGCCGCTTTCAATACCCACGCCGAATGCCTGGGACATCATCGGATGTTCCATCATCTGCTGTGCCGCGCCATGACAGGCGACGCGGCCGTCTTGTATCAGGGTGAGCGTCTGGCAAAATCGCAGGGCCAGGCCCAGATCGTGAATAACCATCAGCGTGGTGCACTGATGGCGTTGGCTGTAATCGGCAATTTTGTGTAACACGCGCAGCTGGTGGCTGATGTCCAGGGCGCTGGTGGGTTCGTCCAGCAGAATGATCTGCGGGCGCGAGACGAAAGCCTGCGCCAGCATGACCAACTGGCGTTGACCGCCGCTAAGCCGGTTGAATGGCTGGGCGGCGAGATCGGCGATACCGCATTCCGCGAGGGCCTGTTCAACCGCCTCTGCCTTGGCAGCGCTGACGCGCCAGCGCAGCTGCCGTACCTTGCCGAGCAACACCATTTCAAAGACGGTCAATGCGGAATCGCTGCGGTTGAGCTGCGGAACGTAGGCGACCGGCGTCGTTTTCGGGTTTAGCGCTTGTTGCCGATATTCAACTTTTCCGCTGGCCGGCAGCATGTGGTTAATGGCCTTTAACAACGTGGATTTTCCGGCGCCGTTGGGGCCAATAATGCCGCTGAGCTGTGCAGCGGGCCAGGTCACGGAAATATCGCTGAGCAATTGGCGCCAGTGCAGCCTGACGCCGAGGCCGGTGAGAGTCAGCTGCGTCATGGGCGTTTTACCTGTTTGGTGACAAAGTAGAACAGTACCGGCACGCCGATCAGCGCAATGATGATACCGATCGGCACTACGCCATTGGGCAGGATCAGCTTGGAGATGATCGAGGCACACACCAGCAGCAGGCTGCCACACAGGGCGGAAATGCAGATCAGATAGCGTTGGTCTTCGCCTACCAGCAGGCGGGCGAAGTGGGGAGCCACCAGTCCGACAAAACCTATGGTGCCGACGAACGACACCGAGGCGGCGGTCAGCAGCGTGGCCAGCAAAAAGATCAGCTTGCGCAAGGCTCCCACGTTAATCCCCAACCCCTGCGCCTGCTCTTCACCGGCGGAAAGGGCAGTGAGTCGCCAGGCCTGCTGCAGGCAGATCGCCAGCGCGCAGCCCAACACACAGCTGGTTATCAGTACGCCGTGCAGGGTGGCTTTCAACAGGCTGCCGAAAAGCCAGAACACGATTTGCTGCATGGCCTCGGGAGAAGCAAGAAACAGCATCAAGGATTGCAGCGACTGGAAGAAGAACAGCACCACGATACCGCTTAGCACCAGGATCTGCGGCGTCATGCCCTGCCGCTTTCCCATCAGGTAGATCGGGATACAGGCCAGCAGTGCCATCAACGAGGCCAATATCGGCGTTCCCAGCGCCAGAGTGCCGCCTATGCTGAAGCCGGTGAGGATCGACAGCGCGGCGCCAAACCCGGCCGCCGCAGAAATGCCCAACGTATAGGGGCTGGCGAGCGGGTTGGCCAGCACGGTTTGCATCAGCAGGCCCGCCAGCGCCAGGCTGGCACCGACCACCACGGCAGTCAGGGTCATCGGCAGTCGAATGGACCAGAAAATGACTTGATGCAACGCGTCTTGTGGCTGCGAAGAGGGTAAAAACAGCCGCAAGACGTCGAATGGGGTTAGGTCAGCGGCGCCGATGACCAAATCGATAAGAACAGCGGCCAACAGCGCGCCGATCAGTGCCAGGGTCAGCAGCCAGCGGCGCAGCAACAACTGCCGTAACAGTTGTTGCCCCGGGACGATAGCGGGAGAAAGGGAGGACATGGTTATTCCCCCTGCCAGTGCAGCAGAAAGACGCCCTCTGCGGCTATCGGCAAATACTCCTGATAGAAACGCTGCAGATTTAGCTGCGGATCGACATCCTCAAACGCGGAAGGATAGAGTGCCTTCGCCAGGAATTGCACAAAGATGGCGTCATAGAGTGTGCGTGCACCCCCATGATAAAGCGCGTAAATACGCTGGTTTTTGACCGCCGGCAACTGCGACCAACCCGGCCGATGGGCATATTGTGTCAGGCGTTGCTGCACCTGAGCCGGCGCAACGCCAAAGCCCATCGTCACCACATTGGGCATATTAGCCCAGTCGCCGCCGGCGAGGAAAATGACTTCGGGCCGCTTGGACAACACATACTCAGATCGCAGAGGAGAAGGACTGGTGACCACACCGGCGGCGATGTTGTCGGCACCGGCCAATTGCAGCAACGGTCCCCAGACCGAAGCCCCATAGCTGCTGCTGTACTCTCCGGGGCCTTTGTCACCGAGCTCAATATAGGTGGTCGGCGGTGGAAGATTGGCCTGGCGAATGCGTTTTTGAGTGTCTTCCAGACTCTGGCGGTAAGCGCTGACCAGCCGTTCGGCTCGCTCGGCATGACCCAATGCCTGGCCCATCGCCCGAATGCTGGTGAATTTGACCTCTTCACCTTGATTGAAATCGATAACGATGTAGGGGATGCCAAGCTGTTGCAGCACCGGCAAGTAGTTCGAGAATCCTTCGAGTTGCCATTTTGCCAAGATCAACAAGTCTGGTCGGGTGGTCAGCAGGCGCTCAAAATCAAAGCTCTGATTGTAGAGTGAACCGACATCTACCAGCTCGCCGAGCCGAGGCAGGGCTGATAAATAGCGGGGCCATTGGCTGGTACGCAAGGTCCAGTCGCTTTTGGAGAAGGCGACCACCTGCTGAAGACTGTCGGGGCCGTTAACCGCCAGGAAATCCTCGTAGTAAAAACCGATATAGACGCGCTGAGCGGGAGCAGTCAGCGTAACCTGCCGTCCCTCAACGTCCGTCAGGTGGATCTCGGCCAGCGCGTTGTGGCAGAGAAATAGCCACGCGCATAACCCCCAGAAGATACGCAACATCATGAGTGACATCCTTTTACGTTAAATTGTTATGTTATATTGTAACAATTATCATTAAGATTCAAACCTTCTGTCTGTATGGAATAGGCCAGGCGTCGGCGAGAATGGCGGTGCTTGGTGGCGAAAGCCCTACCGGCTGGGGCTGGCGGAAATTTTGCTTCCCGCACAGGGGACGAAATTTTGTTCGGTTGAACGTATTGGGTCGCAGATAAAATTCCTATAAAAACTCGCCGCTTTGCGCAACAATCGTTTACAATTTGAAAGGTATTGCTTGAGCGCCGTTTTTGTAAAGTTTCGTATTTTTAGTAGGTTAATGGCGCACAACTCTTGAAACTGTGACGAATGCCCATACGATCTAGGGTATCCGAGGCAGCGTTTTGTTAACATTTATGAGGAAGTAAACATTTTATGATGCGTATAGCTCTGTTCCTGCTCACCAACCTGGCGGTGATGTTGGTTTTCGGGCTGGTGCTCAGCCTGACAGGAATCCAATCCAGTAGCGTTCAGGGCCTGATGATCATGGCCGGGCTGTTTGGTTTCGGCGGTTCTTTTGTCTCACTGCTGATGTCCAAATGGATGGCGCTGCGCTCCGTTGGCGGGGAAGTGATTGAACAGCCGCGTAATGAAACCGAAAACTGGCTGCTGGAAACGGTACGCCGTCAGTCGCAGCAGGCAGGCATTGCCATGCCGCAGGTCGCTATTTATCACGCACCGGACATTAACGCCTTCGCCACCGGCGCGCGTCGTAACGCTTCGTTGGTCGCCGTCAGTACCGGTCTGCTGCAAAGCATGAGCCGTGACGAAGCGGAGGCGGTTATCGCCCACGAAATCAGCCACGTCGCCAACGGTGACATGGTCACCATGACGCTGATTCAGGGTATCGTGAACACCTTCGTGATCTTTATCTCGCGCCTGATTGCGCAGGTGGCCGCCGGCTTCCTGGGTAACCGTGACGGTGAAGGGGAAGGTAACGGCAACCCGATGATCTACTTTGCCGTGTCGATGGTGTTGGAACTGGTGTTCGGTATTCTGGCCAGCATCATCACCATGTGGTTCTCGCGTCACCGTGAGTTTTACGCTGACGCAGGCTCCGCCAAACTGGTGGGCCGCGAGAAGATGATCGCGGCGCTGCAACGGCTGAAGACCAGCTATGAACCGCAGGAAGCGGGCAGCATGATGGCGTTTTGTATTAACGGCAAATCCAAGTCGTTCAGCGAACTCTTCATGTCTCACCCGCCGCTCGATAAACGTATCGAAGCGCTGCGTTCAGGCCAGTACCTGAAGTAACCTAAAGAACGTAAAAAACCCCGGCTTGCCGGGGTTTTTTATTTCAGGCGTCGCCGGGCTGATGGAGAAGCTTTCATACCAGCAGACAGAGGCGAACGCCTGCGCAGGCCACGCAGTTTGTCGGGTAGGGTTGATTCGAGCCCCCGAGCCGATGGTTAACCATCAGGCCTTAAAAAGCGCCGCGCCCATGAAGTCGATGAACGCGCGCAGCTTCGGTGCCAGGTGCTTGCTCGACGGCCAGAGCATGCGGAAGGTGCCCTGATGCTGGTTGAAGTCGTCCAGTACGGTCACCAGCTCGCCCGCCATGATCGCGTCGCACACCATGAAGTCCGGCAGGCAGGCGATCCCGAGGCCATCGCGGGCGACGTGAACCAGGGCCTCGGTGGTATTGCACACCATTGAGGCCGGAAGGACAGGTTCCGCTTCGCCCTCCGGCACGCGCAAGGGCCATGGCTCGAACTTGCCGGTGCTAGGGAACTTGTGTTGCAGACAGGAATGGCCCGCCAGGTCGGACGGCACGCGTGGCGTGCCGCGTGCGGCGAAGTACCGGGGCGCACCGATCAGCAGCAGCTTAAAGGTGCCCAGCGGACGCGACATCAGCCGGGAGTCCGCCGGTTCCCCGGTGCGAATGACGGCATCGAATCCATCCTCGATCACATCGACCATCCGATCCGAGAAGTCCACATCCAGCTCGATGGCCGGGTAGCGGTGCATGTAGGCCGTCAGCGCCGGCATGACCAGGCCGCTGACCAGCGGCAGGCTCACGCGCAGCTTGCCTCGGGGCGCCTGCTGGGTTTCCGACAGTTCCAGCTCTGCAGCCTCGACCTCAGAGAGGATACGCCGGCAACGCTCAAGGAACAGAGCGCCTTCGGCCGTTAGTGTAATGCTGCGCGTGCTGCGATGGAACAGGCGCACCCCCAGCCGTTCTTCAAGTCGCGCCACGCTTTTACCTACGGCGGAAGACGAGATGCCGAGCACCCGCCCAGCCTCAGAAAAGCTGCGGGCTTCGGCCGCCTGCACGAAGAATTCGATGCCGTTGAGGAAATCCATTGCGCCGCCCATTTAAGAATATTTGTCCGATATGTTCGGAACCTTAGCCTATTTTTCTTAATCGTGCGAACGCCTATGCTGGCGGCTGCACAGGTTGGATGTGGCGGTCTTGGCTTTCGAGCCATGGCTTTGACGCCTGCCTGCCCCTTCACGGATTCTTTAGCGGAGCTTTTCCATGACACACGCCTCGGCCGCCATTGGCGGCACTAACGGCCGCGACTGGCTGCAACTGCTGGCCGCCTGCCTCACCGGCATCCTGATCCCGTTGTGCTTCACCGGGCCGGCCGTCGTGCTGCCGTCCATCAGCCAGGAACTGGGCGGGACAGCGGTGCAATTGAACTGGGTGGTTAATGGCTACATCCTGACCTACGGCAGCGCCATGATGGCGGCCGGCAGTCTGACCGACACCTATGGGCGTAAGCGCGTGTGGCTGGTTGGGCTGGCGCTGTTTGCGCTGGTGACGTTCGCCATTCCGCTGGCACCCTCGGTCGGCTGGATCGACGGCCTGCGCCTGGCTCAAGGACTGGGTGGCGCAGCCGCCTTTGCCGGCGCCATGTCCTCGCTGGCGCAGACCTTTCACGGCCCGATCCGCACGCGGGTATTCAGCCTGCTTGGCACCACGTTCGGAATCGGCCTGGCCTTCGGGCCGCTGGCAGCGGGCTGGCTGGTGGAAATCGCCGGCTGGCGCTGGGTGTTTCTGGCGACGGCGCTGATCGGTGTAGCTGGCTTCGGGCTGGTATGGGCCAGCGCCACGGAGTCCCGCGACCCGCAGGCCACCGGCCTGGATTGGCCGGGCGCCATCAGCTTCACCGCCGCGCTCACCTTGTTCACCTACGGCATCCTGCTGGCGCCGGAGGATGGCTGGCATAGTGCCACGGTCATAGGCTCGCTGCTGGCGGCGGTAGTGCTGTTCGTGGCCTTCGTGCGGATCGAGCAGCGTGTCGCCCGCCCGATGCTTGACCTATCGTTGTTCGGCCGTGCGCGTTTCGTCGGCGTGCAGGTGCTGGGCGCGTCGCCGGCCTTCTTTTTCGTCACGTTGATCGTGATGCTGCCGGGCCGCTTTATCGGTATCGACGGGCTGGGCGCACTCGATGCGGGGAAAATGATGATTGCTCTGGCTGCGCCGCTGCTGGTGGTGCCGTTCCTTGCCGCGCTGCTGTCGCGCTGGTTCACCTCCGGCATTTTGTCCGGCGTCGGGCTGCTGATGGTGGCGGTCGGGCTGATCTGGCTGGGCCAGGTGCTGGCGGGGGGGGCTGGTCCCGCGTTGGTGGTGCCGCTGGCGCTTATCGGCATCGGCATTGGCCTGCCGTGGGGGTTGATGGACGGCATGGCCGTGAGCGTGGTGGAGAAAGAGCGCGCGGGTATGGCGACCGGGATCTTCAACTGCGTGCGCGTCTCGGCTGACGGCATCGCCATTGCAGTGGCGGGTGCGCTGTTGGCGTTCCTGATCCAGACTGGGTTGCTCGGCTCCTTGGGCGTGGCTGCTCCAACCGTTGTGATTGAGGCCGCCAACCGTGCCGCACTGGGCGATTTGGCGCAGGCGTCCGCGCTGGTACCCGGTGAACGCGCCTTGCTGTTGGCAACCTACGACCACGCATTCCGCTGGGTTTTGTACGTTCTGGCTATCTCGTCGGCACTGACGGCATTGCTGGTGTTTGCCTTGCTCGGCCGTTCGCGTGCCCATGAAGACTCGGGAGCGACGGCATGAGCCAGGCTGACGCACTCGGTTTCGCTGCCATCTGGCTACGCGACGTGCCATTCTTTGACACCGGTACTGGCAGGAATGCGCTGATCGTCCTTTGGAAGCGGCAACTGGCGCAAGGGGGGCTCCTCGTCGTGTTGAATCTGAAGCTGTTGCGGCGTCCCTCCGCTGAAGTCCTGGCGGAATACCTGCTGCCGGAGTTTCCCGTCGGGGTGGACGATGCAGCGATGCAGGACGCCGGAGAGGCCCAGCCATGAACGGCCGCTCATCGACGGTTCCCATGTGGAGCGCGGCATGGCTGGTGACTGCCGTGTTCATGCTGTCCAACTCGCCGACGCCGCTGTACGTCTACTGGCAGCAGCAACTCGGATTCTCCACCGGTATGCTGACGGTGATCTTCGCCCTCTACATCGCCGGGTTGCTGGGCTCCTTGCTGGTCGCCGGGCAGTTGTCCGACCGCTATGGCCGCAGGCCGATCCTGCTGCCAGGCCTGCTGGCCGCGCTGACGGCCTGCCTGCTGTTCGCCGGTGCGCAGTCAGTGCTGGCTCTGGGTATTGCCCGACTGCTGACGGGCATCGCAGTGGGCGTTATGGTATCGGCTGGCATGGCGGCAGTCGGTGACCTGGGCGGTAGAGATCGCAGGCGCCAGGCGGCGTTGCTGGCTTCGGTGTCGATGGTGTTTGGAGCCGGACTGGGGCCGCTGCTCGCGGGTGGCTTGGCGCAAACGCGGGCGCATCCGATCCTGCCGGTGTTCGGCACCGAGCTGGCCGTTCTCGGCAGTGCGCTGGTCGTTGCCTGCTTGCTGCCCTTGGGCCGTCCGGTTCGATCCAGCGGCCAGCCATTGCAGCTTCGGCTGCCCACGGTGCCCGCCGCCAATCGGCGGCATCTGGCCTGTGGCATCGCCACCTTCGGGCCGGCTATCACTGCAACCTCGTTCGTGCTGGCGCTGGGGCCATCGCTGCTTTCCCGGCTGCTCGACGTGCGTAGCCCCACGATCGCCGGCGGTATGGCCTGCGCCATGTTCCTGACCGCCACCGGCGTGCAGTTCGCGGTGCGCCACTGGCCGATACGCTCGATCTTCCTGGCCAGCACCACGGTCACGGTACTGGCGATGGCGAGTCTGGGCATCGCCGTGCATACCTCGCTCACACCGATGCTGGTGGCGGCGGCGCTGCTGGCGGGGGCCGGACAGGGCCTGGGCCAGTTGGGCGGCCTGACCCTGATTGGCCTGCATGTGCCCGACGGGCGACGCGCCGAAGCGAATGCAGTGCTCAACATCGGCGGCTACATCCCGGCGGGGCTGCTGCCGGTGGCGGCCGGCTATCTGATCGACCGGCTTGGGCTGGCGGGCGGCGCCACGCTGTTCGCTATCGTGCTGGCCCTGATCGCAGGCGTGGGTGGGTTGTTCGTGTTCAAGGCGTTGGCGGTTCTTGGCGAACCTCGCACAACGTAACCCTCCAAGAGGGAATGACGATGGAGCTGCGGCATCTCCGTTGCTTGCCGTAGCCTAAGAACCGCGCGTCTGTTTCGACGGCGCGCCCATGCTGCTGATTCTCGATGAAGCGTGGCTATTCCTTGATGAGCCGTTTTTCGCGGCCCGCATCCGGCAATGGCTCAAGACGCTCAGGAAGAAACGTCAACGTCATCTTCGTTACGCCATCACTGGTGATAATATTTTTATGCCAGCTATTTGGCTTGCTCAGGGTTTTCTGCCGCTTGCGCTCGCGGTTGGGTAATGCGCAGGCTACTGACTGCCGCCGCCAGCGTGGCAAAGGTACCGGCCAGGATCAGCGAGGCGTGGGTGCCTGAGGTGGGGAATAAATTGAACATCAGCGCCACCAGAGCGGCACCGGAAGTCTGCCCCAATAAGCGAGCGGTACCCAACATGCCGCTGGCACCGCCGCTGCGGTTGCGCGGGGCGGAGGAAATAATGGTGTGGTTATTGGGCGATTGAAACAGCCCGAAGCCGGCACCGCACAGCACCATGCGCCAAATGATATCCAGATCGGAAGGGTTAGACGGCAGCAACGCCAGCAAGAATAACCCCAAAGCAAATACCGCCAGGCCGATACACCCCAATAATCCGGCGTGGATCCGCTCCACCAGCCGCCCGGCCAACGGTGCCATGACGATAATCGCCAGCGGCCAGGGGGTCAGCAACAGTCCGGTGGCAACCTCATCGCGTCCCAGCGCCCCTTGCAGAAAGAAAGGTAGCGAAACCATCGCCAGCATTTGTGCGGTAAAGGAACAAATCGAGGTGCCCATCGACAGGGCGAAAATCGGGATGCGCAGCAGGTCGACCGGCAGCAGCGGAAATTCCTGGCGCAGCTGGCGGCGGACAAAGAAGAAACCAATGACCAGCAGCGCGGCGATTTCACTGAAAATCAGCGTCAGGCTCTGGCCCTGAGCAAAACCGCTGATGGCGGTGATCAGCAAGCCGAACGTCAGCGCATTCATCACCGCACTGGTCGGATCAAAACGTTGATTGGCGCTTTTCTGGCTGTTGGCGGGAAGGTATTTCATCCCCAGCAGCAGCGCCACAATGCCGATCGGCAAGTTGATGGCAAACAGCCATTGCCAGGAGGCCACCGATAGTATTGCCGCTGCCACCGTGGGCCCGGCGGCCGAAGAAAAGGCGACAATCAGCGAGTTGATGCCAATACCGCGCCCGAGAAAACGCTGCGGATAGATAATGCGGATCAGCGCGGTGTTGACGCTCATGATGGCGGCAGCGCCAAACCCCTGAAGCACGCGAGCAATAGTCAGTGTCGTCAGCGAATCTGACAGCGCGCAAAACAGTGAGGTCACGCTGAAGACCAGCAGACCGGCCTGATAGATACGGCGGTAGCCAATCAGATCGCCGAGCGACGCCAGCGACAGCAGGGAAATGGTGATGGCTAACTGATAGGCGTTCACCACCCAGATGGAGCTGGCCGGGCTGGCGTTCAGATCGCGGGCGATAGTCGGCAGCGCCACGTTGGCGATTGCGCCGTCGAGCACGGAAACGGTAATGCCGAGGGCAATGGCGAGGATTGCCCCATAGCGCTGCGGGACGGGGAGGCCGTCGGTACAAGAACGCATGTTGATCTCGAAGGTATTAATCCGGGGGAGTATTACCATGCTAATCATGTTCGTCTGCGATTGCATCCACAGTTTTCCGCTCAATTGTAATAACCGATGAGATCCTGCGGGCATTCAGCCCAGCCGCGATTGCGTGGCTTCTGCGGGACCGCGTATACTGAAACCCTTGTTCAAATTTCTTAAAACGCAAAGCTGGCTAGGATAGTGACTATGGTGAACGCAGATCCAGACAAACAACCGGATGCGGTTTCCTCGGTGCTGAAGGTATTCGGCATCTTGCAGGCGCTGGGCGAGGAACGCGAGATCGGCATTACTGAGCTTTCCCAGCGGGTGATGATGTCCAAAAGTACCGTATACCGTTTTCTTCAGACCATGAAGTCGCTGGGCTATGTGTCGCAGGAAGGGGAATCGGAAAAATATGCGCTGACGCTCAAGCTGTTTGAACTGGGTGCCAAGTCGTTGCAGAACGTCGATCTGATCCGTATTGCCGATGTTCAAATGCGCGAGTTGTCGAATCACACCCGGGAGGCCATTCACCTTGGGGCGCTGGACGAAGACAGCATTGTCTATATCCACAAAATCGATGCGCAATATAATCTGCGTATGTATTCGCGCATCGGCCGGCGTAACCCGTTGCACAGTACCGCTATCGGTAAAGTGTTGCTGGCCTGGCGCGATCGGGCGGAAGTGGAGCAAATTCTTTCGCAGATCGCGTTTACGCGCAGCACGCAAAACACCCTGACCGATGCCACAACGCTGTTGTCGCTGTTGGATCAAGTGCGCGAGCAAGGGGTGGGTGAGGACATCGAAGAGCAGGAAGAAGGGCTACGCTGTATTGCGGTGCCGGTATTTGACCGCTTTGGCGTAGTGACCGCCGGCCTGAGCATTTCGTTCCCGTCGATTCGTTACTCTGATGATGCCAGGGCAGATTACGTCAGACGCCTGCACACTGCCGCACGCAACATTTCCGAGCAAATGGGCTATCACGACTACCCGTTCTGATCCCGTCAGTTGATCAAATCAAGGGCGCAGCCATTCACCGGCGGCGCCCTTTTTTGTTTGGCACAGGGCAGAGATCACAGCGTATCGACCTCAATGCGCAGGCTGTCATGCCGCCAGTATTCGATGTCAAAATCGAGAATTTGGCCGTGCTGATCGTAATTCAACCGGCGGAGCAGCAGCGCTGGCAAGCCAACCATCGCGCCCAACGCAGTGGCGGCGGCGTATGGCAGGGCGGTTGGGTAAAACGACAGGTGCATCCGGTGATAAATCAAATTGTACCGTTGCTGATAAATCTCGGTCAGGCTGCCGTTAAGATCCTGGCTGAGCAATTCAGGCACCCGCTGCGGCAGGCAGTGGTTCTCGCAATAGCAAATAGCCCGATCGTCGGCATAGCGCACGCGGCGCAGCAGATAAATTGGGTCAGTCGGCTCCAGCGCTAACGGTTGCATCACGTCGAGCGGCGCCGCGGTTTTTTCGGCGGACAACAGCTCAGTGCGCGGCGTGGGCCCCTGCTCCTGGCACAATCGGTGGAAGTGGGTGTGCTGCGTTGGATCCAGCCACAGCCTCTCCGGCGTAACAAACCAACCCCGGCGATCGGCGCGATAGATGGCACCGGTGGCTTCCAACTGCGCCAGGCTTTCCCGCACGGTGACGCGGGTAGTAGAGAAAATGGCGCACAGTTCACGTTCGGAAGGCAGCTTATCACCCGCCTGCAGCGCGCCGCGAGTGATGCGCGCCTGTAGCTGTTCCTTGATTTGCAGGTAGTGGGGTAACTCACCCAGATGTTCTTTCATTTCATCTCGCTATGGCATTTCGGCACGTGCTCATTATACATGCCCAGATGAATTTTTTGTTTCACCTGCGGTTGGCGTTTGACCCGAGGACCAGATTGCCATCAGTATAATACCCATCTGGTATAGACCAATTAGGTGAATGACATGTCTGAGCGCGATTATTTGCTGTTAACCCCTGGCCCGTTGACCACTTCAAAAACGGTGAAGGAAGCGATGCTGTTCGATAGCTGCACCTGGGATGAAGATTACAACCTGGGCGTGGTGCAGAGTATTCGGCGCAAGCTGGAAGCGCTGGCCACCCGGTCAACCGGTTACAGCTCGGTGCTGTTGCAAGGCAGCGGCAGCTTTGCGGTCGAGGCGGTATTGGGCACGGCGATCGGCCCGCAGGACAAGCTGCTGATCGTCAATAACGGCGCCTATGGCGCTCGGATGATCGAAATGGCCCGGCTGATGGATATCAATCACCACGCATTTAACTGCGGTGAAGTGAACGAGCCGGATATCGAGGCGATGGAAACGGTACTGAAAGGCGATGCGGGCATCAGCCATATCGCCATGGTGCATTGCGAAACCACGACTGGGATGCTCAATCCGCTGGAGCGAGTCTCGGGCCTGGCGGCGCGAAATGGCAAAACCCTGATCGTGGATGCGATGAGCAGTTTCGGCGGCATTCCGCTGGATGTCGATGCGCTGGGCATCGATTATCTGATCAGCTCGGCGAATAAATGCATTCAGGGCGTGCCAGGCTTCGCCTTTGTGATTGCTCGCCGCAATGAGCTGGATAAGTGCGCAGGCCGCTCGCGTTCGCTGTCGTTGGATCTGTATGCCCAGTGGCGCTGTATGGAAGATAACGCCGGTAAATGGCGCTTTACCTCGCCAACGCATACGGTACTGGCTTTTGCGCAAGCACTGTGTGAACTGGAGCAGGAAGGGGGCATCGATGCCCGCCACGCCCGATACCGGGCAAACCAGCAGCGGCTGGTGGCTGGAATGCGCGTGCTGGGGTTCGAGACCCTGCTGAAGGATGATTTGCACTCGCCGATCATCACCGCGTTCTATTCGCCGAAGGCTGAGACTTACCGCTTTACGGAGTTCTATCAGCGTCTGAAACAGCAGGGCTTTGTCATCTACCCGGGTAAGGTGTCGCAGAGCGACTGCTTCCGCATTGGCAATATCGGCGAAGTTTACCCGCAGGATGTCGAACGTTTGCTGGCCGCGGTCGGGCAGGCAATGTACTGGGAGCAATAAGGATTAGCATGAGTCAGATTAACGCAGTGATACTCGACTGGGCCGGCACCACGGTAGATTTCGGCTCCTTTGCGCCGACGCAGATTTTTGTTGAGGCCTTTAAGCAGACTTTTGATATCGACATCAGCCTGGCGGAGGCGCGCATCCCGATGGGGTTGGGCAAATGGCAGCACATAGAGGCCTTGGGTAAACTGCCCGAGGTGGATACACGCTGGCAGCAGCAGTTGGGCCGCTCCATGAGCCATCAGGACATTGACGCGCTGTATCGGACTTTTATGCCGTTGCAAATCGCCAAGGTGGTCGACTTTGCCGACCCTATTGAGGGCGTTCCGCAGGTGATTGCTGCACTGCGTGAGCAGGGCATCAAGATAGGTTCCTGTTCAGGGTATCCACGGGCGGTGATGGAAGTGCTGGCGCCGGCAGCGGCGTTGCGGGGTTACGCGCCGGATCACTGGGTTGCAACTGACGATTTGGCCGCCGGTGGGCGTCCAGGCCCGTGGATGGCGCTGCAAAACGTGATTGCACTGGGTATCGATGCGGTGGCGCACTGTGTGAAGGTAGATGATGCGGTGCCGGGCATCAGCGAAGGATTGAATGCAGGCATGTGGAGCGTCGGGCTGGCGCTGTCCGGTAACGAGTTAGGTGCTACCTGGCAAGAATATCAACAAATGAGCGAGTCGGAAGTCGACAAGCGGCGCGCTTTGGCAACCGATAAACTGTATGCCGCCGGTGCGCACTACGTGATTGATACATTGGCACAGCTGCCGGATGTGATTGCTGAAATCAATCAGCGGCTGGCGGCGGGCGAACGACCCTGAGCGGATTGCGGATATAAAAAACCGGGGCCTTTAGCAGCCCCGGTCTTTTTATTGCCGACGAGGTTTACTGGTGAGCCAGTTCCACTTCGTCTTCACTGTCCATAATGGACTTGTCCGTTTGCTTCATCAGTTGGCTGGTGATGGTACCTGCCGCCATAGAGCCGTTGACGTTCAGCGCAGTACGGCCCATGTCGATCAGCGGTTCAACGGAGATCAGCAGGGCAACCAGCGTCACTGGCAAACCCATTGCCGGCAGCACGATCAGCGCAGCGAAAGTCGCGCCGCCACCTACGCCGGCGACACCGGCAGAGCTGATGGTGACGATACCGACCAGGGTAGCGATCCACACCGGGTCCAGCGGGTTAATCCCGACGGTAGGTGCCACCATGACCGCCAGCATCGCTGGGTACAAGCCTGCACAGCCGTTCTGGCCAATGGTGGCGCCGAACGAGGCCGAGAAGCTGGCAATGGATTCCGGTACGCCCAGACGACGGGTCTGCGCTTCCACGTTCAGCGGAATGCTGGCGGCGCTGGAGCGGCTGGTGAAGGCGAAAGTGATGACCGGCCATACCTTGCGGAAGAACTTCAGCGGATTAACGCCGGTGAAGGCCAGCAGGGCAGCGTGCACAGCAAACATGATCGCCAGACCCAGATAAGAGGCGACCACGAAGCTACCCAGTTTGATGATGTCGTGAACGTTAGAGCCGGCAACCACTTTGGTCATCAGCGCCAGAACGCCGTACGGAGTCAGTTTCATCACCAGACGCACCAGCTTCATCACCCAGGCCTGCAGGGTGTCGATAGCGACCAGCACGCGTTCACCCTTAGGCTTATCGTCTTTCAGCAACTGCAGCGACGCTACGCCAAGGAAGGTCGCGAAGATCACCACGCTGATGATCGACGTCGGGCTGGCACCGGTCAGATCGGCGAACGGGTTTTTAGGAATGAAGGACAGTACCATCTGCGGCACGGTCAGGTCTGCCAGCTTGCCCACATAGTTGCTTTGGATCGCTGACAGACGCGCGCTTTCCTGCGCACCCTGTACCAGACCTTCCGCCGTCAGCCCAAACAGGTTGGTCACCAGTACGCCGACCAGCGCTGAAATCAGCGTGGTGAACAGCAGGGTGCCGATAGTCAGAAAGCTGATTTTCCCGAGGGAAGAGGCGTTGTGCAGCTTGGCGACCGCGCTCAGAATCGAGGCGAAGACCAGCGGCATGACAATCATTTGCAGCAGTTGCACATAGCCGTTACCGACGATGTTGAACCAGCTGATGGATTCTTTCAGTACCGGGTTGTCCGAGCCGTACACCAGCTGCAGCGCCAGTCCGAATACCACGCCCATCACCAGGCCGATCAGTACTTTTTTCGCCAGGCTCCATTGCTTATGGCGGCTTTGCGCCAACAGCAAAAGGAGGGCGACAAAAATCACCACGTTAATAACCAGCGGAAAATTCATCCCCAATGTCTCCAATAATTTTTTCTTATATGAAAATGGCTATGCACCATGGCGTAGCGATACTAAATATCGTAACAGTTTGCGTAACGGCCTACTTATATCCAAATGGAATTTGATATAACTCATCGCATTAATTTGTTTAATTAATGTGCTTTCCGGTTAATCGGTGGCCGATTTTTTGTGATCACAGTCTGATATTTTTTATTTGCTCAAAATAAGATTGCACTGGGATGGTGCATCCGCCCTGCCAATAGATAGCGAAAGCCACCAGACACAGGCACAGGGCGCGCTCGAGCTGATTGCCTTTCTGAGAATTTAGCAGCGGCAGACGAAAACGCCAGCGGCATGGCCAGAGTAAAGGCACGCCGGCGGGGGTGAGCATGTCTGCCAGCAGATGGCTGAAGTAACCGATGATCATGGCATGCAAGACGTCGGCCGGGATTGGCCAACTGCGCGGCACGTCAAGTTGAAACAGCGCCATGCCGCCGGCGATCGCCAGCAGGCTATGGGTAAAACCGCGGTGACCGAAGGCGCGCGAGATCGGAATGGCAATCCAGCGCAGGCGTTGACCCAGTACCGACTTGGGGTGATCGATATCGGGCAGCAGCGAGGTGAGTAGCGCAGCGGGGATGATATGCCACCAGTCGCCGGTAGCCAGCTCCGGTGTCACCTCGGCCTTCTTGGCGAAAATCGCGCAAGCGACAGAGAAAATAAGATGTCCTTCCGCGGTCATACTGCTGTTCCGGCTGATAAACTGTTAATTTATCCAGTATATGGGAAAATTCCCAGTGGTGGAAGCAGTTACCCTGTAACCAATTGTTTATTTTTCTCAGTTTTACAACGGCTTGTTACTTAAATGGCCAGGCGTTGTCTGTTTTTGCTGCAGTCAGAGAGAGGGCGGAGGAGAAAGCGCCGGGCTACAGGGTTCGGCTGCGTGGCAGTAACAGGCTGTGCCCAACATCCGGCGACTTTCTTGAACTGCAGAATAAAGAAGGCGGAACGGTAACTCAATAAAAATGAAATAATGTTTTATTTATTTTATGACGCAAGGCGCGGTTTTGAGATTAAGTGGGGATTTCAAGGAAAGGCAATGAATGAAAGCGGCACCGGGAGCAACCGATGCCGGACAAATTATGCCAGGTGTTCGGACGTGAGCTGCTCAAGCGAGTCGAGCTTGTGGTCGGCCAGCGACCAACGACTATCATGACGATACTCGTGGGCAGGGATAACGATAGAACGCATTCTCGCGGCCTTGGTGGCAATCATGCCGTTGAACGAGTCTTCCAGCGTTATGCAGCGCAGGGGATCGCTACCCAGACGCTCGGCGGCGATCAGGTACACCTCTGGATGCGGTTTGCTGTAAGGCAGATACTCGGCGGAAACCAAGTGATCAAAGTAGCCTTCGAGGTCAAACATCTGCAGCACCTGTTGCTGCATGTGCAGCGGTGAGGCGGAGGCCAGGCCAATATTCAAATCCAGGCTGCGACACAGCTCCAGCGCCTGTTGCACGCCAGGCAGCAGGGGACGTTTTTCGCGCACCAGCTCGATGGCTCGTTCGATAATGCGCGCAGAGACTTCCTCCTGCGACACCCCTTGCCACGGCATGGCCTGGTACCACATTCTCACCACCAAATCGATGCGCAGACCCAGGGTATCCGGCAGCTTGTGGCGGTCAGACAAATCCAACCCCAGTGCGCCAAAGATATCCAGTTCCGCCTGTAGCCACAGCGGTTCTGAATCGATCAATAAACCGTCCATATCAAAAATTGCGGTTTCAATGCGTTGCGAATAGGCCATTAACGGTTAACTCCTGCCGGTGCCGGTGCCGGTGAATGTGCCCGACACTTTATCATCGCTGGCGGCGAGACTAAAATTTTTGCCTGCGTGGCTGAGCCTTGCCGAAGCGCAGGATGCGCCACATCTCCTGCACTTTTAACCACCAGCGCTGATGCTGGCGTTCGGTGACCTGTTGCAGCATGCGGGCATAATCCAGCACCAGTCCCGGTGTCCAGGTCATGCTCTCGCCACGGCTACGGAGCACCGCCAACATCCACAGGTTGGGATCGAGCATCAGCAACAGGAAACGTCGCCACAGATGTTTATCGCCCAGTACGCCTTCCAGCGCACTGTCGAGTGCCTGGATGACCGTGGTGGAGCAGTTGCGTCGGGTCAGATTGTAGGTGGCGTCCTGTTGATAACGTTGCCAGAAGGTGCGCAGCGCCGCAGGGTTGTAGCGGTGAAACTTGATTTTTTTGTCCGGCGGGCACCAGGCCGCCACTTCCTGTTGCAAATCGGGCAGAAAACGCCCTTCGACGTTGTTTTGCTCGCCGGAGTGCAATAACCGGCGGAAATCTTGTGACGACTGGCTGATATCGTTAAGCGGGTAGTGACTGATGTAGACATCCGGCGCCAACGCCAGGGCGACATGACCGGTGGAGATATTGCCGCCGCCGTCCACCGCTGCGATGTAGCGATCGACGATATAACGTCGGCGGGCATCCCTGGCCGATCCCATCGGTGTCCAGACATGTACCCTGAGCGGATTAGCCTCATCTGTCGCTAGCGCAGCGGAGTGTTGCGGGCTCTGATTCAGCGAAAAACTCTCCAGCCGCCGCGCAATGCGCAACAATGCCCAGCCGGAAAGCAGGATCATCACGCCGATACAAAAAGGCACCGTCATCCGATGCGGCACCGGCCAGCCGACAAAAATCATCAGTGAAAGCAGAATTTCACCGCTGCCGGCCAGTGCGACCGGTTTCCAGCGACTGTGCTGGATCACCGTAGAAGAAGCGATGCGAACCGCACCGTCAAGCAGTAGCGCACTGACAAACACCAGCGTGGCGACGATGTTGTCGTCGGCGGGCACGTCCCAAACTAAAAAGGCCAGAAACAAAAAGCCCAATCCCTTCAGCAACACCGGTCGACTGGCGGATGAGCCGATCACCAGTGCGGCGGAAATCGCCACTAACCCCTCCAGCGCCAGCAGTACCGCCAGCGCATCCAGTGCCAGCACTGAACGCCCGTCCTGAAGTACATCGAACAGCATCAGCGCGCCGACGGCGATCCAAACCCAGCCGAACAGCATCAACAGACGGCGTTGGCCCTGCAGAGCTTGCGCACCGAGCAATAAGATAATCAGCCGAATCATGGCGGCCCCTGTTTAAACGGATTGATTTAACTATATAACTATTTACCGGTACTGCGCGGCCGCCGTTAAGCTGTTGATTTCGGATAATCCCGGCTACGCTTGTAGCACAGCAGTGCTGAAGAAAACGGTGGGCGAGTTTCAGTAACTACAGGTAGACTTAGCCCATTACGGTTACGTCGCTTACAAGGGGAACACATGACGTATCAACAGGCTGGGCGCATTGCCATTTTAAAACGCATTCTTGGCTGGGTGGTTTTTATCCCTGCGTTGCTGTCAACGCTGATCTCAATGCTGATGTTTGTGTATCAGCACAGCGAAAAAACCAAAGGCATCAATGCGGTGATGCTGGATTTTGTCCACGTGATGGTGGACATGGTGCGCTTCAACACCTCTTTCCTGAATATCTTCTGGTATAACTCGCCGGTGCCTGACGTAGAAAAAAGCCTGTTCAGCGGCGCGAACCTGATGTTTATCATCATTTATATTCTGATTTTTGTCGGACTGGCGCTGCAGGCCTCTGGCGCACGTATGTCACGTCAGGTGAAGTTTATCCGCGAAGGCCTGGAAGACCAGATGATCCTCGAACAGGCTAAAGGCAGCGAAGGGCACACGCGTGCGCAGTTGGAAGAGCGCATTACGCTGCCGCACCACACCATCTTGCTGCAATACTTCCCGCTGTACATTTTGCCGGTGGTGATTGCGGTGATTGGCTGGTTTGTGATCAAGCTGCTGGGTCAACTGGCCGGAGCGGCCTGATTTATTGAGTGTAGGCGCTGATATCAGCGCCTTTATTTTATCGGGACTCTGGATGCAGCAGCACTTCCACCGCGCGTTGAGCCCGAACCAGATGCTGACCGCCGAACAGGTTGCTGCGGTTGAGCAGGTAATACAGCTGATACAGCGGCTGACGGTCGATAAAGCCGCTCTCCAACGGCCAGACGCTCTGGTAGCCGTCGTAGATCTGCGGTGGCAGCTCCGGGTACAGCGGCAGCATGGCCAAATCACACTCTCTGTCGCCCCAGTAGCAAGCCGGATCGAACAGCAGTGGACCGTCGGCGGTCATTGCGCAGTTGGCCGGCCACAAATCCCCGTGCAGAAGAGAAGGTTGCGGCTGATGATGCTGCAAACGCAGATACACGATGTCGACAATCTCGTCGATATCCCCGAAGGTCATGCCTTTCTCTGCTGCCATTTGCAGCTGCCAGCCAATGCGCTGTTCGGCAAAAAATTCTGACCAGCGGCGCTGCCAGGCGTTGGGTTGCGGAGTGGTGGACAAATCGTTGTCGAAGTCGAGGCCAAACTGCGGCTGCTCGCTCCATTTGTGCAGGTGGGCCAGCTGCTGGCCAAGACAGTAGGCGCCATGGGCGTCGAGAGGTTTCAGGGTTTGGTATTCTAGCAGCAAGAAGCTGTAATC
>JAAXZN010000062.1 GCA_012719855.1 Serratia liquefaciens
AAGAGGTCGACGGTTCGATCCCGTCTAGCTCCACCAACCTTTATCTCAGAAGGGTTGGGCAACACCGTAACGCCGGTTAAAGCGTACCCCTTTTGTGGGGCTATAGCTCAGCTGGGAGAGCGCTTGCATGGCATGCAAGAGGTCGACGGTTCGATCCCGTCTAGCTCCACCAACCTTTATCTCAGAAGGGTTGGGCAACACCGTAACGCCGGTTAAAGCGTACCACTTTTGTGGGGCTATAGCTCAGCTGGGAGAGCGCTTGCATGGCATGCAAGAGGTCGACGGTTCGATCCCGTCTAGCTCCACCACCATTTAAAAAGCCGACCTCAGGGTCGGCTTTTTGCTTTCTGTCTTTTCCCATATTGAATCACCGTAACGCCTCCTGTTTTGCCAGCAGTTACAGAAGGATCGCAGGCAATAAAAAAGGCCGCCGAAGCGACCTTTGCATGACTGGCTTTTAAACTTAGCCCAGCACCAGGCCTGCGATCGACGCAGACAGGATGCTGACCAGCGTAGAACCGTAAACCAGCTTCAGACCAAAGCGGGAAACCACGTTGCCCTGGTGCTCGTTCAGCCCTTTAATCGCACCGGCTACGATACCGATGGAAGAGAAGTTGGCGAAGGAAACCAGGAACACCGACAGGATACCCATGCTACGTGGTGACAGCTCAGCAGAAACCTTCTGCAGCTCCATCATCGCCACGAATTCGTTGGAAACCAGCTTGGTCGCCATGATGCTGCCAACCTGCAACGCTTCGTGCTTAGGAATACCCATAATCCAGGCGAATGGATAGAAGAAGTAGCCCAGGATTTCCTGGAAGCTCAGGCCGAAGATGGCGCTGAACAGGCCGTTGAGCGCGGCGATCAGCGCAATAAAGCCGATCAGCATTGCAGCAACGATAATCGCGACTTTGAAACCCGCCAGGATATATTCGCCCAGCATTTCGAAGAAGCTCTGGCCTTCGTGCAGGTTGCCCAGATGCAGTTCTTCTTCTTTACTGGTGTCGTAAGGGTTGACCAGTGACAGCACGATAAAGGTGCTGAACATGTTCAGTACCAGCGCCGCTACCACAAACTTGGCGTCCAGCATGGTCATGTAAGCGCCGACGATGGACATGGAAACCGTGGACATCGCGGTTGCCGCCATGGTGTACATGCGCTTTTCTGACATCTTGCCCAGAATATCTTTATAGGCGATGAAGTTTTCAGACTGGCCCAGAATCAGTGAGCTGACGGCGTTGAAGGACTCCAGCTTGCCCATACCGTTTACTTTTGACAGCACGGTACCAATAATGCGGATGATAAACGGCAGTACTTTAATGTATTGCAGAATACCGATCAGCGCAGAGATAAAGACGATTGGGCACAGTACCTTCAGGAAGAAGAAGGCCAGACCTTTGTCGCCCATACCGCCGAATACAAAATCAGTCCCTTGCCCAGCAAACCCGAGCAGCTTGTCAAACAGCGCGGCAAATCCTTTTACAAAGCCTAAACCTGCTTCCGAATGCAGGAAAAAATAGGCCAGCAGTACTTCAATAACCAACAGTTGAATAACATAGCGAATGCGGATGCTTTTACGATCGCGACACACTAAAAGTGCCAGGATCGCGACGACCACTAACGCCAACGCAAAGTGCGCAATATAGGACATGTTTGCTCCAAACTTGAGGCAGGCTGAATTTCGGATGTCATTTTATGTAACGCCACGTTTAAAAACGAGAGCTCTATTGCAAATATGGAAAATCATAGGGGGAAACATCTTAAACTTGTACGCTAAAGCATAAAAAATCAATAGGTTAATCAATCCATATGAAATTCATATTCTTGCGCTAAATGGATTATCCAAAGGCTTTTTTCCTGGAGAGAACGCCGTTTAGTACGGTAAATGTTCACTTACCCGTCAAACCTTTCGTTAAACCCGTCGTAATTTCCTATCGCAGAGATAAGCATTATCGCTCTAAATGCGCTTGATAATTATTATCATTTACATAAGATAACCACAGGCTTAATAGAAGTAAGGGTTCAGAACATGCTGAACAGTGATGTGGTTGAGACCACCCGTCGCCCCGCGAGGAAGATCAAACTTTCCTTGATGGGCCCCGCATTCATAGCGGCTATCGGCTATATCGATCCCGGTAATTTTGCTACCAACATCCAGGCAGGCGCTTCGTTTGGCTACACTCTGTTATGGGTGGTGGTGTGGGCCAACGTCATGGCGATGTTGATCCAGCTGTTGTCCGCAAAACTCGGTATTGCCACCGGTAAAAACCTGGCAGAGCACATTCGCGATCGTTTCCCGCGCCCGGCAGTTTGGGCCTATTGGGTTCAGGCTGAAATTATCGCCATGGCCACAGATTTGGCCGAATTCATCGGCGCTGCGATAGGTTTTAAACTGCTGCTGGGCGTCACGCTGCTGGAAGGGGCTATCCTGACCGGTATTGCGACCTTCCTGATCCTGATGCTGCAAAAACGTGGGCAGAAACCGCTGGAAATGGTGATCGGCGGTTTGCTGCTGTTTGTTGCCGCGGCCTATATGGTGGAACTGGTATTTTCGCAACCGCAGTTGGAGCCTTTGTTGAAAGGCATGGCAATACCGGATCTGCCGAACGGCGACGCGGTATTTTTGGCTGCCGGGGTGCTGGGCGCGACCATCATGCCGCACGTGATTTATCTGCATTCGTCATTAACCCAGACCGGCGGAGAGCATTCCAAAGCCGATCGCTACGCGGCCACCAAGTTTGACGTCGCCATTGCCATGACCATTGCCGGCTTTGTTAACCTGGCGATGATGGCTACCGCCGCTGCGGCCTTCCATTTTAACGGCCATAGCGGCATTGCCGATCTCGATCAGGCTTATCTGACGCTGCAGCCGCTATTGGGCCAGGCGGCAGCGACCATCTTCGGACTGAGCCTGGTCGCTGCCGGATTATCTTCCACCGTGGTGGGGACGCTGGCAGGGCAGGTCGTGATGCAGGGATTTGTGCACTTTTATATCCCACTGTGGGTGCGCCGGGTGGTCACTATGCTGCCGTCGTTTATCGTCATCATGATGGGAATGGACGCTACGCGCATTCTGGTGCTGAGCCAGGTGCTGTTGAGTTTTGGTATAGCGTTGGCGCTGGTGCCGCTGCTGTCGTTCACCGGTAACCGGGAACTGATGGGGGAGATGGTCAATAGCCGCAGCATACAGGCGATAGGGAAAGTTATCGTGCTGGTGGTGGTTGGGTTGAACGGCTACCTGCTGGTCAGCAGCCTTTTCTGATCGGATGCCCAACGAAAGGCCGACATTGAGTCTAGTGCGGTTCAGTAAAGTTCGATATCAGCGGAAACCCGGGTCGCCCCGGGTATCTCGATCTCTTAAATGATGGGGATCAGGCGGGCTGACGGCCTTTGGCCGTCAATCATCGTGGTCATGGTGGCGATGATCGCGATCGTCATGACGTCGGCCTTTCCCGTGATGCTTCTCATGGTGCTTATAATAGTGCTTATCGTATTTACGATAGCGCCCTTCATGATAGTAATAATTCTTGCGCCAGTAATTGTTGTCGCGCCAGCGATAACCATCCCAGTTGTAGCCCCGACGATTGCGTTCACCCAGGTACCGACCCTGATGGCCCTGCCACCAGTCGCGGTCGCGCCAATCATAACCATCCCAGTAACGGCCGCGATTGTCTTGCTCGCCGATACGTAATTAGACGCCCGGCATCAGATCGATGCTCAGCCCTTCCGCCTGCGCAGGCTGCATGGCAGGCAACGTTGACACCACCAATAAGGCGGCCAATAACAGAGGTTTAAACATGAATGCTCCTTTCCGCCGTAGCGGCTTGGCCGGTTTTACAATTAATGAAGCGCGTTCATCAGTTTATAAAACAGCCTTATAGTTTTACCTGCAATATCGGCATATTAGCCTTTGTGGATAGGGTTGAATCTTAGCGGCATTCTTAAAAATGGGGCGGGAAGAGTGATTTAAGATTTGTCTGGCGCGGCAGGCGTTATCGCCGGCGGTAAACCGGCGATAGTTGTAAGCGATTACATTAATATCTGCTCGATCTGCTTAATTTCATCATCGCTAAAGGTGCGGTTAGCCAACATGCCGACGGCGTCTTCAATTTGGCTGGTCTTGCTGGCGCCAATCAGGGCCGAAGTGACGCGATCGCCACGCAATACCCAGGCCAGCGCCATTTGCGACAGCTTCTGCCCGCGCTGTTGCGCCAGTGCATTCAGCCGGCGAATTTTTCCCAGTTTATCCTCGGTGAGCTGATCGGGTTGCAGGAACTGGCTGCCGCTGGCAGCGCGTGAGTCCTGGGGGATGCCTTGCAGATAACGATCGGTCAACAGGCCGCCGGCCAGCGGCGAGAAGGCGATAGAACCCACGCCGTGCTCTTCCAGCGTATCCAGCAATTCTGGCTCCACCCAACGTTCAAACATGGAGTATTTCGGCTGATGGATCACGCAGGGCGTGCCGAGCTGCTGCAGAATGCTGAATGCCTGACGCGCACGGTCGGCAGGGTAGTTGGACAACCCGACGTACAGCGCCTTGCCCTGTCGCACCAGCAAATCCAGCGCGGCCATGGTTTCTTCCAGCGGCGTATCCGGATCCGGACGATGGTGATAGAAGATGTCTACATACTCCAACCCCATACGCTGCAGGCTTTGATCCAGGCTGGCGACCAGGTACTTTTTCGAGCCCCAATCGCCATAAGGCCCGGGCCACATGGTGTAACCGGCTTTTGACGAGATGATCAGTTCATCGCGCCAGGGCTGCAAATCCGCCGCGAGAATACGGCCAAAGTTTTCCTCGGCGGAGCCGGGCGGCGGGCCATAATTGTTGGCCAGATCGAAATGGGTAATGCCGAGATCAAACGCGCAGTGGATCAGCTTGCGAGCGTTGTCATACAGCGTGACGTCACCAAAGTTATGCCATAAGCCAAGTGAAATGGCCGGGAGCTTTAGCCCGCTGCGGCCGCAGCGACGGTATTCCATACTTTGATAGCGTGAAGAATCAGCCTGGTAGAGCATACGAATCCTTTTCAGCGGAGGTGAAATGAATTTTAGTGTATGCGCTTTCACCGCCTTTGTCAGAGGCTGCGATCACGCTAAACAACCGGTATATCAACATGGCTTATCAGAGCGGCCCAATGCCAGCCAATGGGGCAGAGATGTAACGCAGGGTTTCCAGTTACCTTTCAGACATAAAGTTCGAAATTTATACGATATCTTCGATACTTAATACTGAAAATCCTAACCCTTGGCAGGTGATGATCATGAATAAGAACTATACGGTGGCTGATTACCTACTCGATCGTTTAGCTCAGATCGGCATCCGGCACTTCTTTGGCGTGCCTGGGGACTATAACCTGCAGTTTCTTGATCACGTGATCGATCACCCGCAAATCACCTGGGTGGGATGCGCTAATGAGCTCAATGCCGCCTATGCTGCTGACGGTTACGCGCGCTGCAAACCAGCCGCCGCCTTGTTGACGACTTTTGGCGTAGGTGAACTGAGCGCGGTCAACGGTATTGCCGGCAGCTATGCCGAATACCTGCCGGTGATCCACGTGGTGGGCGCCCCGGCTCTGCGTGCGCAACGGGCTGGAGAATTGTTGCATCACTCCCTGGGCGACGGGGATTTTGGTCACTTTGCCCGCATGGCGAAAGAGGTGACCGTGGCTCAGGCCAGCCTCACCGCCGATAACGCCGAGGGGGAAATAGATCGCCTGCTGACTACCGCGCTGTTCGAGCGTCGTCCGGTCTATCTGCTGTTGCCGAGCGATGTGGCTGAAGCGCCGCTGGTGTCAAAACCCGCCCCATTAATGCTACGACAGGCCAATCTTTCACAGGCATCACTGCAAGCCTTTATCGCCGCCGCGCGAGAATTGCTGTTACCGGCCCGGCGGGTTTCTCTGCTGGCCGATTTTCTGGCCGAACGCTTTGGTGCCGAAAAGGTGCTGGAGCAGTGGATGAATGAGGTGGATATGCCGCATTCCACCTTGTTGCTTGGCAAGAGCGTGTTGGACGAAACTCATGCCTGCTTCACCGGGACCTACGTCGGTGCGGCCAGCGAGCCTCAGGTGAAACAGCTGATTGAGAACGCCGACGTGATCATCAATGTTGGCGTACGTTTTACCGATACCATTAGCGCCGGATTCAGCCATCATCTTCCTGCAGAGAAGTGTATTGATCTTCAGCCCTTTGAAGCGCGTGTGGGGCAGCAGGTATTCAGCCAAATCCCGATGCGTGACGCGGTTATCGCGTTACACCAGTTAACTTTGTCGCTGGCAAACCAATGGCAACGGCCGGAGATTAAACGTTCGCCGTTGCCGGATCCGAACGGCAGTGGGCTGGATCAGCACGGTTTTTGGCAGCAGATACAGGGCTTTTTGCGGCCGGGCGATATCCTGCTCGCCGAGCAGGGATCCGCCTGTTTTGGCGCGGCAGCGCTGAACCTGCCGCAGGGCTGTCACTTCATCGTCCAGTCACTGTGGGGATCTATCGGTTATACACTGCCCGCGGCGTTCGGTGCACAGACGGCGGAGCCGGAGCGGCGAGTGGTGCTGCTGATCGGCGATGGGTCAGCACAGCTGACGGTGCAGGAATTGGGATCGATGTTGCGCGATGGGCTGAAGCCGGTGATTTTCCTGCTGAATAATGACGGATACACCATTGAACGGGCGATCCACGGCCCGAACCAGCGTTATAACGACATCGCCCATTGGAACTGGACTCAACTGCCGCAGGCGTTAGGCGCCGAGCGTCAAGTGAAAGCGTTACGCGTTACCGAACCGGAACAGCTGCGCCAGGCGCTGAGCGAAGTGGCCGACAGCCCACTGCTGGCCTTTGTCGAAGTGGTGCTGCCGAAGATGGATATTCCCGAACTGCTGCAAACTATCTCAAATGCCCTTCAGTCACGTAACGCAGCGGCCTGATCCTGTCAGCTTTCCAAGAGCCGCTCCAGCATCCAGTACCCCGCCGGTCCCGGCGGGGTCAGCTTAGACCAAACCGCATCCACCGATATCAGCTTGGGCCAGCCGCGCGGGCGCAGTTCGGTGAGCCTGCTGTGACCGTATTGCTGCACCAGCCAGCGGGGCAGAACCGCCCAGCCAAACCCTTGTTCCGCCATTTCCAGCAACAGCAGATAGCTGGGGGCTGACCACACCAGGCCACCGGAGCGGGCGGTTTCGGCCCCGGTGTAGGTGTTCAGGATAAGTTGCCGCGTGCTGGACAGTTGTTCCGGCGTTGGCGAGGCAGTTTGCGCCAACGGGTGCGTATGTGCGACGAACAGTCCCATTTCCGTTTGTTCCGGTAGCCGTGCAACACCGATGTCCGGGGGATAGCTGGCCTGGACCTCAACCATACCGAGATGCGCACGGCCGCTTTGCAACAGGTCCAGTACGTCGCCGTCTTCGGCGATCATCCATTCCAGTTCGATATCCTGATAGCGCTGTTCGAACAGGTGCATCAGCCGGTCATGGTGCTTCGGCTGATAGGTATCGGAAAACACTATGCTTAAGCGCGGCTCTATATTGTCCGCCAGCCGAATGCTCAGGGCATCCAGCCGTTCGCTGGCCGCAAGGATCGCCTGCACATGGCCCAACACTTTGTGGCCGGCAGCGGTCAACACCGGCTGGCGGGCCTGGCGATCGAACAGGGTTAAGCCGAGGTCGGCTTCCAGATTGGCGATGGCGGTGCTGATGGTTGACTGGCTTTTGCGCAGCTTACGCGCCGCGGCAGAAAAAGAACCCAGGGCGGCGGCTTCAACGAAGGCCAGCAAAGCTTCGGGGGAGTAGCGCATAATGTATCTACTTTATAGATGGAACCTATCTTTAATCTACTCAAAAACTCGATGATAATCACCTGACTTTAAGCAACAACAGTAAAAAACAGGTGATGTATGCAACTGCAAAACAAGTCTTTCATTGAACGTATCGTCCACGCCGTTGGTTTTGAGGCTATCGCCGTGATGATTTGCGCCCCGCTGGGCGCCTGGCTGCTCAACCGTTCGATGGTGCAGATTGGTGCGTTGGCGGTGATGTTATCCACCGTCGCCATGGTTTGGAACATGATTTATAACACGGTATTTGACCGCCTGTGGCCGGTGAGCCGTGTGGCGCGTAACCTTAAAGTGCGGGTGTTTCACGCGCTGGGCTTTGAGGCAGGTTTTGTGCTGATCGGCGTACCGATTGCCGCCTGGATGCTGAGCATTTCTTTCGTTCAGGCCTTTATGCTGGAGATTGGTTTCTTCCTGTTCTTCCTGCCGTACACCATGCTCTATAACTGGGTGTACGACACGCTGCGTCAGCGCTGGTTCGAAGCGCGCCAGCCGGTGAGTTCAGGTGCGAAATAAACTGTCGTCAACGTTTTGATTCTCGGGTAATGTCGGAAACCACAGCAATGAAGTTAAGGAGGAAATAATGAAAGTATTGGGACTGCTGGGCGGCATGAGCTGGGAATCGACCATTCCTTATTACCGCACGATCAATGAACAGGTTAAGCAACGGCTGGGCGGTCTGCATTCGGCTAAAATCGTGCTCTACAGCGTCGACTTTCACGAGGTGGAACGCCTGCAGCATCAGGGCGACTGGGACGGTGCAGGGCGCTTGTTGGCCGACGCGGCGACCTCGTTACGGGCCGCCGGTGCGCAGGCCATCGTCATTTGCACCAACACCATGCACAAGGTGGCGGATGCGGTCGAACAGGCCAGCGGTTTACCGCTGATCCACATCGCTGACGCTACCGCGCTGCAGGTGCGCCAACAGAATATTCGTCGCGTTGGGCTGCTCGGTACGCGCTTTACCATGGAGCAAGAGTTCTACCGTGGGCGACTGCAGGATAAGCACGGCATCGAGGTGGTCACTCCCGTAGCCGCCGATCGTGACATTGTGCACCGCATTATTTATGAAGAGCTGTGCCTGGGTAAAATCCGCGATGCGTCGCGCGATGAGTATCGCCGCATTATCGGTGATCTGGAGCAGCAGGGGGCTCAGGGCATTATTTTCGGCTGTACCGAAATTGGTCTGCTGGTCAGTGCGCAAGATGCGTCAGTGCCGGTATTCGATACCACCGAAATCCATGCGCGCGCCGCAGCGGAATTCGCGCTGGCTTAATCTTCGCGCGGGGGGAGCTGTTTGCCCTTGCCCACCAGCATCAGCGGTTTGCCCGCCAGCACCAGCCAGGCGGGCAGCATCACGATGCACAGCACCGGCAGCAGATGCAGCTCCGGTACCACCGCAACGGCCATAAACAGGCTGAGCCAGCCGTCACGCGTGACCACCAGCACCAACCCCATAATGGCGCAGGAAACGGTAATGGCCGCCGGCACGGCCGGAACGTGCTGATGCAGCATCAGCCCCAAGGCTACGCCGACAAACACCGCCGGGAAGATGCGCCCGCCGCGAAAACCACTGGCAGCGGCAATCACCAGCGCCGCCAGTTTAGTCAGCGTAATCAGCATCAGCTCCGTGACAGAGAAATTTTCTCCGATTGCCAGCTGCTTCATTTCATCCAGCCCTTTAAACAGCGTGATTTCGCCGCCGATCAGCGCCAGCAGGCCGAGCGCGAAGCCGCCTAACCCCAGCATCAGCACCGGATTTTTCATCGAGTGGAACAGGCGATGGACGTGCGGAAAACTCCACACGGCTACCATGCCCAGCGCGATGGCTATCAGGGCAACGATCGAGCCGCTGAAAATATCTGCCAGCCGGGTTGCGGCATAGGCATCAATTTGCAGTGAGAAATTCGGGGTGAAAAATAGCTGGGTGGTGACCGCCCCCGCCGCTGCCGCCATCAGCGGGGCAAATAGCCTGTCCCACAAGGGAACGTCATTATTGCCCGCCAGGGTTTGGGAAAAGATCAGCGCCGCGGCGACCGGGGTGCCAAACAGCGCGCCGATGGTGCCGGCCGCCGCGAGAATAATCCAGTCCATGCGCGGCACCTTCGGCAGCAAACGCGAACCCGCCGCCACCACCAGCGCAATATTGATGGCGGTGATCGGATTTTCCGGCCCCAGACTGACGCCGCCCGCCAGGCCAATAATCAACGCCAGCCCCAGTCCGGGTACGGCAGAAAGCGGCAGCGGCATGCCGATCAAAGACTCGGTCGCCGGATCCGGCCCTGCATGGCCGGGGAGAAAACGGATAATCAGCCCGACGGCGACACCGGTGAGCGTTAACATGCCCACCAGCCACCAGGGGGAGTGAGTATCGATATTGAACGCTGCGGGAACCTTGATCCAAAGCAGCCGTTGCAGAGCCTCGGCGAACTTCATCACCAGAATGAGCACCAAACTTGAGGCAGAACCGATAATGAGAGCAGGCAGAGCGAAGGCCAACATGGCATTGGCGCGCGGGTGCAACATGCGGGGATCCCTTGTCAATGGCCCTCTGGCTGGCAGGGCGAACGGGTGATTGGGTTATAGCGCTAGCTTGCCAGACAATCGACACGCTGGCACGCAAAGAAATTTCCGGCTGGGCCAGGTCCACAGCGGAGTAATAGTGCCTACGAGTTATGACGGTTAACAGCCACTGCGCGACGTTTTTTGCCGCAATTTGTTTCAAATCGCCTTGAAGCCGCCAGGCTGAAACGTTTTTTGTGATCTGGATCGCTAATGGACGGCAGCGCGGAGGATGGTGATTGTTGTTTTTGCGGCGGGATTTTACAGTGTGGGCAGCTTTCTATTATTCATTTTGCGGAGAAGATACTGATGACCTATGCCCTCGTAGGTGATGTAGGCGGCACCAATGCCCGCCTGGCGTTGTGCACTGTGGCGACGGGTGAAATTACCCAGGCGAAAACCTATTCCGGCCTGGAGTTTGACAGTCTGGAGGCGGTGATCCGCCAATATTTGCAAGAGCATGATATTCAGGTGCAGGACGCCTGTATCGCGATTGCCTGCCCGGTCACCGAAGACTGGGTTGCCATGACCAATCACACCTGGGCGTTTTCGATTAAAGAGATGAAGGCCAATCTGGGGCTGAGCCATCTGGAAGTGATTAACGATTTCACCGCCGTGTCGATGGCGATCCCGATGCTGTCGCAAGACGACGTATTGCAGTTCGGCGGCGGCAACGCGCAAAAAGACAAACCTATTGCGGTATACGGTGCCGGAACCGGTCTGGGGGTGGCGCATCTGGTGCACGTTAACCGCCGCTGGGTAAGCCTGCCGGGAGAGGGCGGCCATGTGGACTTCGCGCCGAACAGCGAAGAAGAGGACATCATTCTGGAGGTGTTGCGCGCCGAAGTGGGTCATGTCTCCGCCGAACGCGTCCTGTCCGGTCCGGGCCTGGTCAATCTTTACCGCGCAATCGTCAAGTCGGATAACCGCCTGCCGGAAAAGCTGGAGCCGAAGGACATTACCGAACGCGCATTGGCCGACAGCTGTATCGATTGCCGCCGTGCCCTGTCGCTGTTCTGCGTCATTCTGGGCCGTTTCGGCGGCAATCTGGCGTTGAACCTGGGCACCTTTGGCGGCGTTTACATCGCCGGGGGGATTGTGCCGCGCTTTATGGAATTCTTTAAAGCTTCCGGTTTCCGTGCGGCGTTCGAGGATAAAGGGCGTTTCAAAGATTACGTACGTGAGATCCCGGTATTCATGATCACCCATGGGCAGCCGGGCCTGCTGGGGGCCGGTGCCCACCTGCGCCAAACGCTGGGGATGCATCTGTAACCTGATGCAGCGATAAAAAAAGGGGCGCAACCCAGCAGGTTGCGCCCCTTTTTGCCGCCTGGGCTATCAGGCTTTAGCCAGATGCGCCGGCTCGAATGTTTCTTCTTCCTGCGCCACCGCTTTCGGCGCCTTGATGAACAAGGTGATAATCAGGGAAGCGATGGACAGTACGCCAATCACCATAAAGGTCGCGTGGAAGCCGCCGAAGTATTTGGCGACAAATGACCCCGCCAGCGCGCCCAAACCAAAGCCCTGATAGATGATGCCGTAGTTTTTGCTGTGGTTTTTCAGGCCGAAGAAGTCACCGACAATCGCTGGGAACACGGTGATGTTGCCACCGAAGCAGAAGGCGACTGCGCCGACGCAGATAAAGAACAGGGTGTGGTTCAGCGTGAGGAAGCTCAGAGCCACAATCGCCAGCACGGTAACCAGCATGGTGAAGCTGATGACGCGCATACGGCCCACTTTGTCAGACAGCGTGCCCAGGATGATACGGCCTGCGGTGTTGAAGATAGCGACGGCGGACACGGTATTGGCGGCGGTAGCCAAATCCATCCCGGCCAGCTGTACGCCCATGTCTTTCACGATACCAATCAGGTACAGACCGCTCATGCAGGCAGCGAAGAAAATCATGAACAACAGGTAAGCTTCTTTGGTGGCCAGCATCTGGCGCACGCTGAAGTCGTTGCCCAGGTTGCCGGCACTATGTTGTGCAGATTGGCTCGCCAGTACGGGTTCTTTCAGCAGCAGGGAGCCCAGAACAATCAGCGCCATGACAATGGCACCCCAGTAGAAGAAGGCGCTGGAGACGCCGACGTCGGCAATCAGCGCGGCGTTGACGTATTTGAACAACAGGCTGCCGCTACCGAAAGCCCCGACCGAGATACCAGAGATCAAGCCTTTGTTGGCCGGGAACCATTTGATCAGGTTGGACAGGGTAGAGATATAGGCGATACCTACCGCGAAACCGACC
Source organism: Serratia liquefaciens (assembly GCA_012719855.1). GTDB lineage: Bacteria > Pseudomonadota > Gammaproteobacteria > Enterobacterales > Enterobacteriaceae > Serratia > Serratia liquefaciens_A. The sequence goes on from JAAXZN010000062.1 coordinate 12,636, forward strand.
ACTACGCCGGCCAGCAGGTAAATCATGTCCAGCGAGCTGACGTAGGCGCTGGCAATCAGTCCCAGACCCACCAGGATACCGGAGAACAGCGTCAGATTACGGATGCCGAAGCGTTCCTGCAGTTTGCCGGCAAACAGGGTGGCGAAGGCCAGGAAGAAGCTGGTGATGGAGAAGGTGGTGGCGACGTCACCGAGGCCCCAGTGGAACTTGTCGACCAGCGGCTGGTTGAACAGGCTCCAGGTATAGATAGTGCCGAGACCCATCTGACAGATGATGGTGCCCAGAACGATTAAGCTGCGATTTACCGGTTTGGTGTTCATGGCCGGTCTCCTTCCTGTGTGTGTATTGCCGGGCGGTCAGCCGTTGGCGAGATTTGCGGTAGCGTCTGTTGCCCCGCGGTATGGGCTTATTATAAGGCTGGTACTACCACTCGGCGGCGGATCGGGAATGAGTTGCACAGGGGAAGGAATGAAATGCATCAGCAAGCGCATGAGTTGCCGTTTTAGGGGGTAAAAGGGGATGAAATGCAGCTGATGCCACGTGATCTACATCAAGAATATCAGCGATTTATTGTAAATCATCGGTGCAAGATTGTGGGTGAATTGTGAAGGATATGTGCGAAAGGCGTAAATGGGCACTGTTCCTATAGAGCGGCGGCTGGCACAGGCCTATGTTAGCGGTGAACGGACGGGTTCCGCTCTGCAGGAGTCGTTAAGATGAAAAAAATACTGTTGTTACTGGCCGCACTGCTGTCGCTGCCGTTAGTGAGCCATGCGGACGTGTCCATCGGGGTGAATGTGCCGGGGCTTTCGTTGCATATCGGCGATCGCGATAATCGCGGTCACTATTGGGACGGCGGCCGTTGGCGCGATCCGCGCTGGTGGGCTGAACACCGGGGCTATGAGCGTCCACGCGGTTATTACTATGGCCCGCCACCACGGGTGATCTATTACGGTCCGCCACGGCGTGAATGGCGCGATCGCCCGCATTACCGCATGCCACCTCCGCCGCCGCCAGGCTATTACTACGGGCCGGGCCCGCGCTGGTAGCCTCTGACGATTAAAGGCGCATCAGCTGGCGAAACTCTTTGACCTTGCTGCGGCTGACCGGCACTTCAAAATCGAGGTCGCTCAGCCGCAGAATATAGGTGTTGTTGAACCAGGGGACGATCTCGCGAATTTTTGACAGGTTGACGCAGTAGGAACGGTGGCAGCGGAAGAAATGTTCCTCGGGCAGGCGGCCGTAAAATTCGGTGATGTTCATCGGCATCACAAACTCTTCGCGTCGGGTATAAACCCGCGTCACTTTCTCATCGGCGGCGGCATAGTAAATGTCGTTGATGTCGGTAACGATAATCCGTTCGTCTTTGATCAGGTTAATGCTGTGGCTGCTGCGGTTTGGCGCGCTGGCCTGTTCCGGCAGGGGGGCCGGGCGGCTGCGCAGCGCCTCCAGCTTTTGCAGCATGGTGACGATGCGCGCTTCGTGATAAGGCTTGAGGATGTAGTCAAACGCTTCGATTTCGAACGCTTCCACCGCATGTTCTTTATAGGCGGTGATAAACACTATCGAAGGCCGGTGCGCAAATTTGCTGATGTTTTGCGCCAGCAGTACGCCGTCCAGCGAGGGAATATTGATGTCGAGGAAAATGGCATCGACCTGATGGTTTTGCAGGTATTTCAGCACGTCCAGCCCGTCATCGAAGGTGGCTTCGATAACGATATTGCTGTGTTTCTTGATCAGATAGCTGAGCTCCTCCTGAGCGAGAAACTCGTCTTCGACAATGATGGCTTTCATGATGGCTCTCCGGCTGGCAGCGCGCTGTTATCCACCGGCAGTTTGCCGCCGTTTTTACTGATGTAAAAGGCAATCTCGGTGCCGGGTTCCAGACGGCGAATTCGCAACCCTTCGCCGTACAGCAGGGAGACGCGATGATGCACGTTCAGCAGGCCGATATTGTGCCCAGGCATCTCATTGCGGGCGACGCGTTCTATCACCTGCGGGTCGATACCGTGACCGGTATCCTTGACCGAAATCCTGACCCGATCGCCCTGATCTTTCACCGCAATCACCACTACCCCTTTGCCCTTGCACGGTTGAATGCCGTGCACAATGGCGTTCTCGACCAGCGGCTGGATCAGCAGGCTGGGAATACGCACCGAGATGTCGTCATCGATATCATAGATCACCGTCAGCTTGGCGCCGAAACGAGCCTGTTCGATGGCGATGTAATCCTGAATCTGGTGCAGCTCCTTGCGGATGTCGATCAGCTCGTCGTTCAGCTCCAGATTATAACGCAGGTAGCGCGACAGGTTGATAATCAGCTGGCGAGCGGTGTCCGGATTGATGCGGATCGAGGACGAAATGGCGTTTAAGGCGTTGAACAGGAAATGGGGATTAATCTTGCTCTGCAGGGCGCGCATTTCCGCCTTGTCCGCCATTTGACGCAGATGCTCAATACGCGAGACCTCCATTTGGGTGGAGATGATCTGCGACAGACCGACCGCCATCACCTTCAGCGTATTGGTGATCTGGTGGGCGTGGCAGTAGTAAATTTTCAGCGCGCCGGTCACTTCTCCCTTTTCCCACAGTGGGATCACCAACTGCGAGTGGATCTGCGGCGTGGCCGGGTTTTCCAGGTTATTTTTGATGATGATCTTGCCGTGCCGGATGCTTTCGCGGGTGACGCGGCTCAATCCTTCACGCCCAATGGGGTACGCCTCTTCACCCACGCCGACATAGGCCAGCACCTGGTGGGTATCCGTGATGGCCACCGCATCGGCCTGAATGTCATGACGAATGATGTCGCAAATGGTGGCCAGCGTTTCGCTGTTGATATTACGGAAATAGGGCAGCGTTTTGCGGGCAATATCCAGCGCCAGCTTGGCTTGTCGCGCGGCGATCACTTCTTTTTCGTCTTCTACGCTCTGCACCAGCAGCACGATCAGACCGATGCACACCGTGCCGAGGATCATCGGCAGGGCAATTTTGGAGACGATATCCAGCCCCAGCTCGGTCGGCTTGGCCCACAGCACGATCAACAGCATGGTCAGGCATTCACACAGCATGCCGCCGACGATCCCGGCGCGCCAGCGCTGCTCTTTCTTCACCTTCAGGTTGATATAGCCGGCGCTGATACCGGCAATGATGCTGGTGATCAGGCAGGGAACCGAGGTGATGCCATCGATATCAATCAGGTAGCGGTGCACCCCGGCGATAATGCCCGTGACTATCCCTACCCAGGGGCCGAACAGGATGCCGCCGGCCATGATGGCGATCACCCGCACGTTGACCAGCGAGCCTTCCACGTTGACGCCTGAATAGGTGCTGAACAGCGCAAACAGCGAGAAAATGGCGGTGACCATGCCCAGTTCAAGCGGCGTATGGTCCTCTTTTTGCAGCAACTGGCGGAACAACCGGGTGCGGGTGAGGAAAAACAGGCAGATCAGCATCAGCGCTGCGCGATCGAATACCGCTAACAGCATTTCAAAAAAAGGGTGCACGACGGGCTCTCGCTGCGGCGGAAAGATAGGGCGGAGTATATCACAGCGAATTGGCCCCGTGGCGGCCGGCGGCGCACCACGGGGGCGGGGTTATTTGATGCCTAACTGTTCTTTGCCGAGCGGGGTCAACAGGTCGACCGTGGCGCGCCCTTCGAAATCCACTTCGAAATCATCAGGGGCGAAGTCCGGCGGTGTTTTACCGCTCATAAAACTGGGCAACTGGCGTTGCAGGTAGGCAACGTTTTTCTCGCAGCCGGGCGCGGCGGCGATGTACATCACGTTGCTGTCGAACTCACCGTTATGCTCGTTTTCCACCGCATGGATCACGTCACAGTGCCAGAATACCGTGTCGCCCGGTTCCAAATCGGGAATAGGGGAAATCCCACTTAATAAAAGGGGATGCCATTTTTCGGAGATCGACAGCGCACGGCCTGGGGCGGCATCGCACAGATCGTCGTCAGCGACGTCATCCTGCAGCGCACGCAACAGTACGTAGGCCATGGCGTTGGCGATCGGCACCAGATTCAGCGTGCCGGCGTGAGTCCGCTGTGGCGTTAATGCCGTCCAGCCCTGGAAGGTGCGGAACATCGAGCACACCGCCGGTGACGCGATTTCACGCACTTCAGTGCGACCGTCGGCGGCAAAGGGATCGTAAGCCTGCCAGTTGCCGGAGAACACGTGACGATAGACGTAACGGAAATTCTCATCCAGCCAGCGTTCGATGGTGCCGCTGTCTACGTGCGGCGACAGCCCGAGCGAAGAGGAGTTTGGCGGCCGGCGGCGGGTGCGATCGGCATAGGTGGTGACGCGCGTGGGGTCAAAGTGCTGTTTGCCGTTACTCTCGGTTTCCCACAGGCTGTTGAGGAACACTTGCACCGCGTGCATGCGCGCATCCTGGCGTGCTTCCACCTGCGGTTTTGACCAGTAAATGCCGTAGATTTGCGGTTTGCTGGCGGCCAGTTTACCGAAGTAGTTATCTTCGGCAGCCCCTTTCAGGCGTTCTACGAAGTTGTTGCGCTCGAGGTAATTGCCGACTTCCCGGTTCCAGGCTTCGGCTTTATCGCGCGGGAATACGCCGCGGATGGCGCAGGCGCCACGCTGTTTGATCAAGGTTTTTTGCTGCTCGCTGACGCGTTGCTGCAGAATATCTTCGGCATCGATTTGCGGGACCGGGTTCTGACCGGCGGCCAGTTCCTGACGAATTTGCTCGACCTGTTGACGGATGCTGTCTTCCAGCGCCAGGAAGGTTTCGCGATAATTTGGCAAAGCCTGTCGCAATTGCCGTTTGACGGTGGTAATGGCGCTTGGAATATCGTCAATGAGTAAGGAAGCCATGGTGTTCTCCTCGCGCTGCCGACAGGCAACGACGGACGGTTGTAGGGGACCGGGTAAGGCGTTATGGTTTTGTTGTTTTAACGTTAATGATTATCTGGATTTAATAGAGGAAAATAAAGGGATATCTTTCATTCGCAACTTCCTCATTTTCGTTTTTCGGAGATTTTAAATGAAACTGGTCACTGAACGTTTGACCCTGCAGTCGATAACGGCCGACGATTGGCCGCTGTTTCTGCGCTTGTATCAGGATCCCGAGGTAATTCGCTATATCGCCGATCCGCTCAGTGAAGCAGAAATCCGCACGCGTTTTGAGGCGAGACTCCCCGCCTGGGACAAATATGGGGAGCAGTGGTTGTGCCTGGTGATGCGCGAAAAGGCCAGTGGAGAAGTGGTAGGGATGACCGGTTTTCGTCCGCAGTGGTTACCTTACCAACAGGCGGAAGTGGGGTATGGCAGCTTGCCGTTGGGGCAGGGTAAGGGCTACGGCAAGGAGTCGTTGCGGGCGGTGCTGGATTTCGCTTTTAACGCCTGCGATTTCCATAAGCTGACAGCCACCGTGACCGAAGGCAATATCGCCTCGCGCCGACTGCTGGAGTCATGCGGTTTCTTGCTGGAGGGGACGCTGCGCGATAACTACCGGCTGGCGGGGCAATGGCGCGATGACTGGCAGTTCGGGCTGCTGGCGAGGGAGTTCAGGGCCGATAAATAAAAATATTGCACGGGGTATCGACAAGCCTGCCGGGGCTGAGATATGTTCAATATCCGGTCAATCGACAGATTGACCAGCGTCGCTCGGATGGTCCGGGCGCTAACGTCACTTTGAGGTCCCTATGGCTGATAATAGTCCGCAACGCCGTTTCACGCGTATTGAACGTCTCCCCCCTTACGTTTTCAACATCACCGCCGAACTTAAGATGGCTGCACGCCGTCGCGGCGAGGATATTATCGATTTCAGCATGGGCAACCCCGATGGGCCGACGCCGCCGCACATTGTGGAAAAACTCTGCACCGTTGCGCAGCGTGACGACACCCACGGCTATTCCACCTCGCGCGGTATCCCGCGTTTGCGCCGTGCGATTTCACGCTGGTATGCCGACCGCTACCAGGTGGAGATCGATCCCGAAACCGAAGCCATTGTCACCATTGGTTCGAAAGAAGGCCTGGCGCACCTGATGCTGGCGACGCTCGATCATGGCGATACCGTGCTGGTGCCGAACCCGAGTTACCCGATCCACATATACGGTGCGGTAATCGCCGGAGCGCAGGTACGTTCTGTGCCGCTGGTGGACGGCGTGGATTTCTTTGGTGAGCTGGAGCGCGCCATTCGAGAAACCATTCCGCGTCCGAAAATGATGATCCTTGGTTTCCCGTCAAACCCGACAGCCCAGTGCGTTGAACTGGACTTCTTCGAACGCGTGGTGGCGCTGGCCAAGCAATACGACGTGCTGGTGATCCACGATCTGGCTTATGCCGACATCGTTTATGACGGCTGGAAAGCACCGTCGATCATGCAGGTGCCCGGTGCCAAAGATATCGCGGTAGAATTTTTCACCCTGTCGAAAAGCTACAACATGGCGGGGTGGCGTATCGGCTTTATGGTCGGCAACCCGGAGCTGGTCAACGCACTGTCACGCATCAAGAGCTATCACGACTACGGGACCTTTACCCCGCTGCAGGTCGCCGCGATTGCGGCGCTGGAAGGCGACCAGCAGTGCGTGCTGGATATTGCAGAACAGTATCGCCAGCGCCGTAACGTGCTGGTCAAAGGGCTGCATGAGGCAGGCTGGATGGTGGAGAATCCGAAAGCGTCGATGTACGTTTGGGCCAAGATCCCTGAGCCTTATGCGCACCTCGGTTCGCTGGAGTTTGCCAAACGCCTGTTGGCGGAGGCCAAGGTCTGCGTATCGCCAGGCATCGGCTTTGGCGATTATGGCGACACCCACGTGCGTTTTGCATTGATTGAAAATCAGGATCGTATCCGCCAGGCGGTTCGCGGTATCAAAGCGATGTTCCGCGCTGACGGGCTGATCAAGCCGGCCAAGAGCAGCACCCCGGCCGCGACCAGGTAATGCCATCAGGCCGGTGCATTCGCGCCGGCCTTTTTTCTCTCCGCTAAGGTTTTCTTCATTATTTACCCACTATGCTCCAATAAGATTTTCTTTATTTATTTGGAAGCATGTATGGGTAATCGCTACGCAAGATCGCAAATTGTTTTGCACTGGCTGACGCTGCTGATGGTGATCCTCACCTATGCGGCAATGCTGCTGAAAAATTCGGTACCGGATGATTTGGCGTCGCTGGTAAAAAACCTGCATTTTAACTTCGGCCTGACGGTCTTTCTGCTGATGTTCATTCGGTTGGGGTTGCGTCGGCGTTATGCTGCACCGGCAACCACGCCGCCGCTGGAAGAGTGGCAGGAATGGGGCGCCAGAATCTTTCACGCGCTGCTCTATCTGCTGTTTCTCATCTTGCCGGTATTGGGTGTATTGACGCTGGCGTATGGGGGAAAAGAGTGGGTATTGCTGGGGTGGCAAGTTCCTCAGTTCGTCACGCCGGATCCGTTGCTGCGTCGGATAATCAAAAGCACGCATGAGACTCTGGCCAACACCGGTTACTTTATTATTGGTGCGCACGCGTTGGCGGCGCTGTACCACCACTATCTGCGCAAGGACGATACCCTGCGCCGCATGATGCCGGGGAAATAGCCGGGGGAGCAGAAACAACAAAGGGGCGCTGGTGCGCCCCTTTATCTAGATTCCCGGTTATGCCTTGGTTATGCAACCATCAGCATAAAGGTGCCAATCCATGTAACCAACATGAATGAAACGCCCATAACAAAATATTTCACTGAACAACTCCCGTTTGGAGTCCCTCGCAAGCCAATGATCCCGATTGTTGTGCTGAGTGTTTTGTGGGTAGTCCAAGGCTAACAGGCGGATCCTTCAAGAGGAAGAACAACGTCCTTGGCCATGGATTACCCGGTTGTCGCGCTCATAGTCCTTGAGGTAAAACATGAACCACGACAGGATCGGCGCTAATGTACTCCCATTGCCAGCCTGATTACAATACTGTGTTTTTGATCACATTTTTTGGCGATTTCTTAACCAACACTGACTGTTTTTAAACGATTTTTATTTACCTTTTTTATCAGGCAAAAAAGGATTAGCCCGCTGAAGCGGGCTTTATAATTATGCTTGCTGTGATGTTATGAAAAGGGATCAGGCGACGGCGTTGGCGCCGGTCAGCAGGATGACCCAGAAGACAAGGCACGACAGCAGAATAACGGTCCAGATATTGCGGCGACTCCACTCCATTTTTAGCCTTCACTTTTTTGCTTTTGGTGATTCGGTAACGAACACATCGGCGAAAAGTGGAGAATATTTAGCCCCCGACAAAAATATTTTTCTTAACTCTGACGAACTTCTGCTACCGAGGTCCGGACTTCATAGCCCAACAGGTAAAGCGCCTGTTCCAGTGCTTCCACCTTTGAGGCATAGGTGACATCCAGCAGGCGATCCATTTGGCCGGCGTTAAAGCCCAGTTTGCGCGCCAGATCGGCTTTGGAGGTGGCACCGGCCAGCATAATGTTATGCAGTTCGAGTTTTAGCTTTACCAGCACCGGCAGGTGGATAGCCAATTCATCCGGTAGAGCTGGGGAAGGGGCAGGCACCGGGCGGCCTTCTTCCATTTCCATGGCGATGGCAAGCAGCAGGCTTTCCTGCGCTTCCAGCTCGATATCTTCACGTTTATAGCAGGCGGCCTGCTGTTCAGGAAAATCGCGAAAGTGAATCTGCCAGGCGTCGCTTTCGTTATCGAAGGCGTAATGGGCGGGGTAGTGACAAGACATGGCATTTCCTGTTTGGGCCGGGAGAGATGCGGCATTGTGACCGCTTGCCCCGCAGATAGCCAGCGGCGACGCGCCTAACCGGCCTTCCGTGTCCGAAACCCTGAAGGAAGCAGCAGTGCGCACAGCAGCCCTAACAGGCTGATCAGGATAAGCCAGCGTTCGACAGGGCCGGGATGGTAGTTATTCACCACGCTGAGCCCATACAGCACCAGAGCCAGCGGCCAACCGAGCGTGCCGATGTCGTTGAACCGAAAGGCGGTACGGGCTACAAACCAAAGGGTTAACCCTATCCACCACAGCGACCACAGCATAATGCACAGCAGGTAGACAAATACCGCAAAAAACTCGCCGATATCGCTGTGTGCGTAAACACGAAACCGGTTTTCATCCAGATAGGGGGACAGACAGGACAACAGGGTCAGGCCGGCAGCGAAAATAAGCACGGAGAATGCATAAGTTCGGCGAGCAATGCGTCTTTGAAAGGTGTTTTTAGCGATCTGTCCGAGAGAGTCCAAAATTGCATTCCGTTGTGTCAGTGATTGCCGACGGGGTGAGCCGCTAAAAAAAGGCAGTGTAGGGAGGCTTTGCGTCGAGTCAAGATGAGAGTCTATCTCATTTAATCAAGGTTTAGGTTTTTGTCGGTGCCGCTGGCTTACCCTAAGTGGTGCTTTGTTTCTGTGTTGTTCATCACATTTTAAAACGCTTTGTCTCGCAGCCCGCTGATGAGCGACATAATCCAGTTTGTTCGCACCCGACAATGGATTAACATAACCCACACTTATCACTGGCCTGGCTTATATGGATATCCGATGCGTCATTTAGTTGTTCTTCTCCCCCTGCTTACCCTACTGACTGCCTGTAGCAGCGGGCCGAAGTCGACCCCGGCCGCGCCTCAGGACAACGCCGTGAAAGGGGGATTCCTGTTGACGCCGGCGCATTCCGGTCAGCCGTTGGGCGGGGATTTCGCAAATAATCCGAACACCGCCCGCTTTATCGATAAAATGGTGCGGGAGCACGGTTTCGATCGTCAGCAATTGCATGACGTACTGGCGCAGGCCCGTCGGCTGGATTCCGTGCTGCGACTGATGGATCGCCAGGCGCCGACGCCAAGCACCCAGGGACCGACCGGGCCAAACGGTTCCTGGTTGCGTTATCGTAATAAATTCATCACCCCGGACAACGTGCAAAACGGCGTGCAGTTCTGGAATCAATATCAGGACGCGTTGCAGCGCGCCTATCAGGTCTACGGCGTGCCGCCGGAGATCATTGTCGGCATTATCGGCGTTGAAACCCGTTGGGGCCGAGTGATGGGTAAAACCCGCATTATCGATGCGCTGGCGACGCTGGCCTTCGACTATCCGCGTCGCGCCGACTACTTTGCCGGCGAGCTGGAAACCTTCTTGCTGATGTCGCGCACCGAAGGGGATGACCCGCTGGAGCTGCGCGGTTCCTTCGCCGGGGCGATGGGCTACGGTCAGTTTATGCCGTCTTCATTCAAGAGCTATGCGGTTGACTTCAACGGCGACGGCCACATCAACCTGTGGGATCCGGTGGATGCCATCGGCAGCGTTGCCAACTACTTTAAGGCACACGGTTGGGCCAAGGGCGAACCCGTGGCGATACAGGCAAATGGCCAGGCACCAGGGCTGGAAAATGGGTTTAAAACCCGCTATTCCGTTGCCAGTCTGGCGGAGGCCGGGTTGAGCCCGCAAGGGTCGCTGGGCGACAATCAGGAAGCCAGCCTGCTGCGTCTGGATGTTGGCACCGGTTACCAGTATTGGTACGGTCTGCCAAACTTCTACACCATCACTCGCTACAACCACAGCACCCATTATGCGATGGCGGTTTGGCAGTTGGGTGAAGCGGTGGGCCGGTCGGCACGCGGCGGATTCTGATACCGGACCAGCAATGAAAAAGGCCGCGTATGCGGCCTTAGTTAGATGACAAACACCCGAAAAGCGTGGTTTTCGGGTGTTTGGGGAAACCCTGAAGACCGAATCCTTTGTTTCTATGAGCGCACAAAACATAACGTTTAAGAGCAGAGGATTTTGTCAGCAGTCAGAGGCCGCGTATGCGGCCTTTTTTACGTCGGTGACAATCAGAAATCGTAGCGCAAACGCACCAGCGTCATATCGCCGAGGTTGTCGGTGCTGGACGTCAGTACGTGTTCCACGTCCACACGGAAACCGTAATCAAACTGTACCGTCACGCCAAGACCGTTATCGATACGCTGATAGTTGCGGCCAGTTACGTACTCAAGACGGTCGCCCATAAAGTATGGCATCACGGATTTCACCGCATATTGGCCTACCGGTACGGTATAACCCGCCAGATATTCAATCCCCCAGGCATCGCCGGCGAAGTAGTCGTTAACGTTGGCTTTTTTGGTGGTCAGGAAGTTGTTGTACCAACCGCCGCCAAAGGTCAGGGTCCAGTTGTCCGGCTTCCAGCTGATCGCCGTACCGACAATATTCTGATCGTAATTTTTCGAGCCGCTGGTGGAAGGATTACGCATCTCGGCGCGGGTATAGTTCCACGCGGTACCCCAGGTCAGGTCCGGTGTCAGGTGGTAGTCCACGCCCAGTGAGCCGCCGCCCTGACGCTTGTAGCGCAGACCGTTGCCCGGCAAATATTCGCCATCGCTGAACAGGTAAGAGGCATACACATCGGCATCGCCGAAGCTGTTTTTGTACTTCAGCATCTTGCGCGAACGGTAAGAGCCGTCGTAGTCGCCGTTGATGCCGTTGCCGGGTGCCTGGGCCAACATGTCGTAGTCCCAGATATCGGTTTTGGCGCCGACCACGTCGTAGTAAATGCTGTTTTGCTGGCCGAAGGTCAGTTGCCCCCAGGTTTTGCTTTTCAGACCGGTGTACAGCATACGGCGGCTGGTGTCGTTGGCGCCGTCGGCGTAGTGGTTATCCCAGTTGAACAGCGCGGGAATATTGACCCCCAGCTCGTAATAGCTGATCCAGCTAATGTCATCGAACAGGTAGTAATCGGCGGCAAAGCGGAAGCGGGTGCCGCCGTCGAAACCGTTACGTTTGTAAGATCCTTTATCGCCATCGCCGGTCATGTTGTTGAACTGCGGGCGGATGCTGCCGCCAACGGTAAAGTTAAGACGGCTCAACGGATCGCCGGCCTGCGGATCCTGCTTCAACAAAGTGATTTCAGCCTGGGCAGCGAAAGAAGCACTGCCAACGACCATTCCCAGAGCCACAGCCTGAGTTAATGCGCGCAATTTGTGTGTCATTTTTTATCCCTGTTTGTAGATTGCCAATCTCACCGAAACCCTTTGGCATCAGCGAATTGCTCAGGATGATTTCTGAGCGTTTTCATTGTTTTTTGGCGTGAGTAAAGCGGAACGCATATGTAACACAATGTGCGTCACAAAAAGTTACTTTTCTTGCTAATTATTTGGTTTGTTTTTAATCGACTCGTTGCGACAGGAGTGGCGAGTCGTGCGGAAAATGCTCACTTGAGAGGGGGAGGGCGACGTCAACCTTCGGATGAATTCATCTAACACAAAGCTCTATATTTATCACTTGTCAGAGAATGGCATATGCCGTGTAATTTCATGGTAACGAAATATATTTAAATGAATTTTCTGTCTCGTGATTTAACACGGATGATTTACAAGTCAGATGAAATTGATAAGGGTTGTGGAGGTTATTATGAAAGGATATTTCATGCTGTTAATCGGGCTTTTTTCAATGCCGGTAATGGCGGCTGAATCACATGTTTGTCAGTCAAAATCTTATGATTATGCCAGTATCGGTGAGATGCGATTGAGTGATGATACCTTGTTTAACTGTCGCGGCGTCGGCCGTATGACTATTCCGGATTTAGCTAAGCGAGGGTGGAAGGTCATTCATGTAGCGCAACAAACTGAATATACCGGGGATACTGACAGCGACAGTGAGGTGATTAAAATGTACCAGGAAATATTGATTTATAAAGAATAGTTTTTCCTCTTCCCCTAGATATTATTTTTATCACCTCATTATTTTCGGTGAGGGTGGGGTGTATTTATAGCTCAGCGGTTTGCGGGAGGCTCGATGAGTGCCAGAAATAATATAGACGGCAAAGCCGGCGCCGCCATGGTGATGATATGTGCCATATGGGGGCTGCAGCAGGTGGCGATCAAGGCAGCCGAACCGGATATTTCCGCCGTACTGCAGATCGCTATCAGATCAGGGATTGCCGCTTTGGCGGTCTATCTCCTGGCGCGTTTTAAAGGCGAGAAGTTTTTATTAGATCCCCGCACGCTGTTAGCCGGTTTCGGCGTTGGGTTGTCGTTCGCGCTGGAGTTCTTTTTCGTCTCTGAAGGCTTGCGCTATACCAGCGCTTCGCACATGGCGGTCTTTCTGTACACGGCCCCCCTTTTTTCTGCCATAGGGCTGCATTTTCTCATCAGGCATGAGCGCTTGTCGGCTGTGCAATGGGCAGGTATTGCCATCGCTTTCGGCGGCGTTGTACTTGCTATCTCCGGCATGGGCGAGAGTTCAGGGGGGAGGAATCAGCTGCGCGGCGATATTTATGGCCTGCTGGCTGGGTTATCCTGGGGCGGCTCTACTATTCTCATTCGAACTACCGGTCTGGCGAATTGCTCGTCAAAGCAGACCCTGCTGTTCCAGCTGACGGGCGCCTGCATTGTGCTATCCCTGTTGGCGATGACGATGCCGAACGTGCATTTCACGCTGAGTTACGTGGCCTGGAGCAGTTTGGTATTCCAAACGGTTATCGTCTCATTTATCAGTTACTTGATTTGGTTCTCCCTGCTGCGTCATTATCAGGCGTCTTCGCTGGGCATTCTGACTTTTATGACGCCTATTTTTGGCATCCTGGCCGGCGTGGTGATTTTGGGAGAACCCCTGCAGATCGAATTCGTATTGGGTTCAGTGCTGATCGTTTTGGGGCTTATTGTCGTGAGCTGCTCATATTTGTTTTATTTTACCAGAAGGATTGCACCAAAAATATAAACTATGGACGTTGATATTCATACCTATCAGATAAACTGTGAAAGCCAATTAATTATTACCGTACAAGTGTCAAAGTATGCCTGGGGTTATCCTTTGATCACCTTAAGCGATAATGGTGATTTCTTTGTGATGAAAAATACCAAACGGGGACGCTTAGCTAACCAAACTCCGGTCGAAATAATAAATTTTGCTAATAACTATGCTGTGGTGTGGGATAATAGCCGCAAGCATATTTATTATTCAAAATCCGGACGATTGTACAGCTGCGCGCTGGAGTTTTCGTACACGCCGAAGAAATGGTAATCACCCCGGTTTTTTGCCACTGGCCCGTCAGACCAGAGGCGTTATTTTCATCATCCATTCTTTGAAGGCGATAATCTTTGGCCACTGACGCCCAGAGAGCGTCGACATAAAATAGCTGTGTTCGCAGGGCAGGACCATGTCGGTAAACGGGATAATCAGTTCACCGCTTTTGATCCAGTCTTGCACCAGATTGAGACGCCCCATTGCCACGCCAAGATGCTGAGTTGCCGCCAACACGGCCAGGTCAGAGCGGTCAAACTCCATGCTTTTGGCGTCGGTATCCAGGCCCAAATCAAAATGCTGTGACCAGATCTGCCACTCGTCTTCACCGGAGTTGTAGCGATCGTGCAGCAGGGTGCAGTGCATCAGGTTTTCAGGTGCGTTGTAGAGGTTATGCGCTTTGGCGTATTTCTCCGTGCAGATCGGGACCATGGACTCCCGCATAAAGATTTCGTCCAGCTGTTTATCCGACGGTGGGCGGCCAAAATACATGGCTAAATCAACGCCCCGATTGGCCAAATTGATATTTTCCTGCCCGGTGAGAATGTTTAGATGAATGGTCGGATGCAGGGCAATAAAATCGCCGATGCGGGGTATCAGCAAACACTGAACCAGAGAGGGGTGCGAATAAAGGGTCAGGGTGCCCGTCAGCTCGCGGTTTTTGATATCCAGGATTTCCTGCGTCAGGGCATCGAAGGAATGATTTAACGCCCATTGCATTCTCTCGCCATCCGGCGTTAGCGTAATTCGGCGGTGGAAGCGTTGGAATAAAAGAAACCCCAGTTCTTTTTCCAGCAGGTTAATTCTGTGGCTTACGGCGCTGGGAGTAATGGACAGTTCTTCCGCCGCCAGTGAAAAAGATAAATGACGGGCGACGCATTCAAAAGTATGCAGACGAGAGAATTGATAGCTGGTCAGCGGGTTTGCTCGTCGTGAATATTTTTTGTTGGGGAACATGCTATTACTCCATCCGTATCATTTGCCAATATTAGCATTTTAACGAAGGGAACTAAAATACGATTTTAAGTTTTTTAATGCTGCAGGTGTGACCGTTTAATTTGTCAGATTTAAGCGTTATAAAAATATATTTTAGCCTCTGGGTACTTATCACTGATTTGCAGTAAGCGATTTTTACGTGGTGTGACAGGAATACTGATTTCTGAGGTTAGGGCAAGGGGGAGAGTCCGTTGCCCTAAAGTTCTGATTACCACATCAAATCATCAGGGACGACAAAGTCGGCGTAGGGATCTTCCTCATCTTTGGCTTCCTGGCTGAGTTCAGCGCTCAGTACAATATAGCTCGCATCTCGTTGTGCAATTTTATTGGCCACGACCGCAGGGATAATGGCATATTCGCCATCAGGGTTATTATCACTAACCAGGCGCGCAATGGCGAGACGCCCATTAATTAACTGAGTTTGAGTCAGCTTATCTACACGTACATTTTTAATTAAATTGTTGTCCGTGAAATTATAGCTAATGTCACCATTTGAAATAACGATCCTGTTCATTTCAATCAGCTGTTTTACCTGAGCTTTATATTCTTTAGATAAAGCGGCCTGCTTTTGCTGTTCACTTAGCTGCTTATCGCGCTCTAATTGCGCCTTTTTGTTGATTTCAACGGCTTCTCTTGCCTCGCGAGCCTGAACGCGTGACTTTTTCGTGGTTCTTTGTACTTTTTCCAGCTTTTTACTGCTTACCAATCCCGCTTTGAGCATCTGCTCTTGTAATGTCAGCTTTGTCATGTTCGTTTCTAAAATCGATCAAATAGTATCTGAGATTATACCTTTAATATTCGACGTTGTGCCAGATTTGGGCGTTAGGGGGTATCATTCTGATAAAACGGACTTTTTTGATCAATTTTGAAGTTCGATAAATCACTCAGGATTTGAGGCTTCGTACGGCGCGGGTTAGTGGGGGCGGCAGAGGCGGGTATATAAATTTATGGTGTCCCCGACTGGAATCGAACCAGTAACTAGCCCTTAGGAGGGGCTTGTTATATCCGTTTAACTACGGGGACGCTGCGGGCCGGCAACCTAGGCTGCCGGGGTAGTATACCTTTTTTTACCCGCAGAATAAGCGCTTAGCGGTGCGTTTGCTCATTCCCTCGCCAATATGTGCTGATTTTTGCCTGCTGCGCTGATCGCGATCACGGTTTTTTCACCTTGCCGGTTTGTTTTTCCGCCGCCAGCCGCTCTGCCTTGTTTTTGTCGCTCATGTCGTTGCGGATCTGCGCATGGCTGATCAAGGCAAAAATAAAGGTGCCGCCAATAATGTTGCCGGCCAGCGTAGGAATGGCGAACGGATAGATAAAATCTTGCCAGGGAATGACGCCGCTAAACACCAGATAAAGGATCTCTACCGATCCCACGACGATATGGGTCAGATCGCAGATCGCCACCAGGTAGGTCATCAAGACAATCACCCAAATCTTGGCGGCGCCGGCGGAAGGGAACATCCACACCATGGTGGCGATGATCCAGCCCGCCAGAATGCCGTTGGCAAACATCTCCGACGGCGAGTTTTTCATCACCTCTTCCGACAGGCTGACGAAGGCGCTGCGGGTGTTCTCGTCGAAAATCGGCATGTGAATAAATGCCAGTGACGCCAACCCGGTCCCCATCAGGTTCCCCAGCAGCACCACGCCCCACAGGCGAAACAGAAGCAAGAAGTTGCTCGGCGTCGGTTTTTGCATGATCGGCAGTACGGCGGTGACGGTATTTTCGGTAAACAGCTGTTGGCGGGCCATGATCACGATGATAAAGCCAAAGGTGTAGCCGATATTTTCGATAAAGAAGCGGCTGGGATCGTCCGGCAAACGGGCGTGGAAAATGCCTTTCGCCATCAGTGAGGCCCCCATCGACAGCCCGGCGGCCACCGCTGACCACAGCAGTGCCAACCAGTCGCGCTCCAGCTCTTTTTCTCCCTCCATGCGGATCAGCTCATGCACTGCCGCTGCGCGTGAGGGCAGATTCTCTTCCTTTACCTCAATTTCGCTTTTGCCCTGTTCATGCTCTTTGCTTTCTACCTGCAGGCTATTTTCCTGCTCTGCATCCGGGTGTTGCTGCCGATCGCTCATTATCCGTTATCTCCATCAAAGACTTTCAGGGTCACGATTAAGCGTAGTTGGCTCAGGGAAGCTGTGAAAGCGATGTGGCAAATTGCAGAAAAAAGTAACAAGAGTTTAACGTTGCCGGGTTTTTCTACGCATTTTTGATCTGGGGCGCAATATTACCCCTATTGGAGTAGTTGAGTGACCGGCTGCGGGCTACGAGCCACAGATGGCTTATGCTATGATCGCTATCCCAAAGAAAAATATGAGTTCTCCCGATGCTGGAAGCTAAAAATCTGAGTTGCGTCCGTGATGAACGCACCCTGTTTAGCGCGTTGAGCTTTACGGTAAAACCGGGCGATATTATTCAGGTGGAAGGGCCGAACGGCGCGGGAAAAACCAGCCTGCTACGCATTCTGGCGGGCCTGGCGCGGCCGGAGGGCGGAGAAGTTTGCTGGCACGGTCAAAATACGTTGCGCCACCGCGAACGTTATTATCAGGACTTGTTATTCCTCGGGCATCAGCCGGGGATTAAAACCATGCTGACGCCCTTTGAGAACCTGCAGTTTTACCAGGCGGTGCGCGGTGTGCCCGATCGCCAGGCCATTTGGCAGGCGCTGGAGCAGGTCGGTCTGGTGGGCTATGAGGATTTGCCGGTGGCACAGCTTTCCGCCGGTCAACAGCGGCGAGTGGCGCTGGCGCGGTTGTGGCTCAGCGACAGCCCGCTGTGGATCCTGGATGAGCCGCTGACGGCAATAGACAAGCAGGGTGTGGCTGAATTAATTAGCCTTTTTGAGCAACATGCTCAGCAGGGCGGCATGGTATTGTTGACCACGCATCAGGATTTGGCCGGCGCAACGCAGGCGGTAGGCAAAATCAGCCTGACGGAAAACCGCGCGGAGACTCTTTAATGTTTTTGACTGTATTGCGGCGCGAGCTAAAAATTGCCTTTCGCAAAGGGTCGGAAATCGTTAATCCGCTGTGGTTCTTTCTGATCGTTATCACGCTGTTTCCGTTAGGGATTGGGCCAGAGCCGCAACTGCTGGCGCGCATTTCGCCTGGGATTATCTGGGTGGCGGCGCTGCTGGCGGCGCTGCTGTCGCTGGAGCGTCTGTTCCGTGATGATTTCCTCGATGGCTCGCTGGAACAGCTGTTGTTATTGCCGACACCGCTGCCGATGACGGTGTTAGGCAAAGTGTGTGCTCACTGGGTAGTAACAGGCTTACCCCTGTTGATCCTGTCGCCGCTGGTGGCGCTACTGCTGTCGTTGGACACTCATACCTGGCTGGCGGTGGCGTTTACGCTGTTGCTGGGTACGCCGACGCTGAGCCTGATTGGCGCTATCGGCGTGGCGCTGACCGTCGGGTTGCGCAAGGGGGGCGTGCTGCTGAGCCTGCTGGTGCTGCCGCTGTATATCCCGGTGCTGATATTTTCCACCGCCGCCATCGACGCCGCCTCTATGGGCATGCCGATAGACGGTTACCTGGCGATACTGGGCGCGATGCTGGCGGGAAGTATAACTCTGGCACCTTTCGCCACCGCAGCGGCGCTGCGAGTGAGCGTGCACTAGCTAACTTATTGAAACGCGGGTTAACGCCACCAAGAGCGTGTTCCACCGCACAAGCAATTTTCGTCGCCTCGGTCAACGGGGCGGCCACCGTATAAATTTACCGTGAGCAATGACGACAATGTGGAAATGGTTACATCAGTTTGCCCAGCCTGAACGGCTGTATCACGTCTGTGGCCGCTTTATCCCCTGGCTGGGACTGGCCGGAGCGGCTTGCCTGCTGCTGGGCTGGGTCTGGGGATTCGGTTTCGCACCCAAGGATTACCAGCAGGGCGATAGCTTCCGCATCATGTATATCCATGTGCCGGCGGCGATGTGGTCGATGGGGATCTATGGCTCAATGGCGATAGCGGCGTTTATCGGCCTGGTGTGGCAGATGAAAATGTCCGATACCCTGGTGGCAGCGATGGCACCGGTCGGCGCGGTGTTTACCTTTATTGCGCTGGTCACCGGCTCCGCCTGGGGTAAGCCGATGTGGGGCACCTGGTGGGTGTGGGACGCCCGCCTGACGTCTGAACTGGTGTTGCTGTTTCTTTATATTGGCATCATTGCGTTGTACAACGCCTTTGAGGACCGTCGCCTGGCGGGCCGCGCCGCCGGCATTCTGGTGCTGGTCGGGGTGGTGAACATCCCGATCATTCACTTCTCGGTCGAATGGTGGAACACGCTGCATCAGGGTTCCACCAATATGCAACAGAGCATCGCGCCAAGCATGCGCACCCCGCTGCGTTGGGCGATCCTCGGCTACCTGCTGTTCTTCATCACACTCACCTTGCTGCGCTTGCGCAATCTGATTTTGTCTCAGGAACGCCAGCGTCCCTGGGTGGCTGGGCTGGTCAATAAGGAGCGCCAACCATGAACGCAGCATTCACTTCCTGGCAGGCGTTTTTCGCCATGGGAGGCTACGCCTTCTACGTCTGGTTGGCGGTAGCCGTAACCCTGCTCTCGTTGCTGGGCCTGGTGGCCCACACTTTCTGGCAGCGCCGCCAACTGCTGGATGAGATTGGTCGCCGTCAGGCACGCGAACGACGTATTCGTCATTCGCAGCAGTCGAAACAAAAAACCGCTAACCCGCGGGAGAAATCATTGTGAATCCACGTCGTAAAAGTCGCCTGTATTTGGCAATTGTAGTGCTGATCGGCGTTGCGCTGACCGCGACCCTGATGCTGTACGCGCTGCGCTCCAATATCGATCTGTTTTATACCCCGAGCGAAATTCTGCAGGGCAAGGGTGAGAATCATGAGAAACCGGAGGTAGGCCAACGCCTGCGCATCGGCGGCATGGTGATGCCCGGTTCGGTAAAACGCGATCAGAAAACGCTGCAGGTCAGCTTCAAAGTTTATGATGCACGTGGTGCCATTGATGTCACTTACACCGGTATTCTGCCGGATCTGTTCCGTGAGGGGCAGGGCGTGGTGGCGCAGGGCGTGCTGGGCGAAGGCAACGTGGTGAATGCGCGTGAAGTGCTGGCGAAACACGATGAGAAATACACGCCGCCGGAAGTGGCCGACGCGATGAAAGAAAACCATAAGGGACCGGCTTCGGCCTACGCCACCCCGCAGAACGAGGGCGCTAAATCATGATGCCGGAAACGGGAAGTTTTCTGCTGTGTCTGGCGCTGGCGATCTCGCTGCTGCTGAGCATTTACCCTCAATGGGGCGCGGCGCGCCAGGACCGTCGTATGATGGCGGTGGCGCGCCCACTGACCTACGGCATGTTTGCCGCTATCGCCCTGGCGTTCATCTGTCTGGTGCACGCCTTTGTCGTCAATGACTTTACCGTGGCCTATGTGGCCGCCAACTCCAACACCCAACTGCCGGTGTATTACCGCATTGCCGCCACCTGGGGCGCCCACGAGGGATCGCTGCTGCTGTGGGTGCTGTTGCTGAGCTGTTGGTCGCTGGCGGTGGCCCTGTGCAGCCGTTCGATGCCGCAAGATGCCGTGGCACGCGTCTTGTCGGTGATGGGCATGATCACGGCAGGTTTCCTGCTGTTTATCATCATGACCTCCAACCCCTTCACCCGTACGCTGCCGAATTTCCCGATCGACGGCAGCGACCTTAACCCGCTGTTGCAGGATATCGGCCTGATTTTCCATCCGCCGCTGCTGTACATGGGGTATGTCGGTTTCTCGGTGGCCTTTGCTTTCGCCATCGCTTCACTGATGGCCGGTCGCCTGGATACGGCCTGGGCACGCTGGTCGCGCCCCTGGACCACGGCGGCCTGGGTGTTCCTCACCATGGGCATCGTGCTGGGGTCCGCCTGGGCCTATTACGAACTGGGCTGGGGCGGCTGGTGGTTCTGGGATCCGGTCGAGAACGCTTCATTTATGCCGTGGCTGGCCGGTACCGCGCTGATGCACTCGTTGGCGGTGACCGAGAAACGCGGCACCTTCAAGGCCTGGACGGTATTACTGGCGATTACCGCCTTCTCATTATGCCTGCTGGGCACCTTTCTGGTGCGCTCCGGGGTGCTGGTTTCGGTGCACTCCTTTGCTTCCGATCCGGCGCGCGGCATGTTTATCCTCGCCTATCTGGTGATCGTGATCGGCGGTTCTTTGCTGCTGTATGCGGTCAAGGGCGGGCAGGTGCGTAGCCGGGTGCAGCACGAAACCTTCTCGCGTGAAACCTTCTTGCTGGGCAATAACGTACTGCTGATCGCCGCCATGCTGGTGGTACTGTTGGGCACTCTGCTGCCGCTGGTGCACAAGCAGTTGGGCCTGGGCAGCATTTCTATCGGCGAACCGTTCTTCAACACCATGTTCACCTGGCTGATGGCGCCGATGGCGCTGCTGATGGGCATTGGCCCGCTGGTGCGCTGGCGCCGCGACGAACCGACCAAGCTGTGGCGCCGCCTGAGCGTGGCGCTGGTGATTACGCTGGTGCTGTCGATCCTGCTGCCGTGGCTGTTGCAAGACAGCATCGCCGGCATGACGGTGGTGGGGCTGATCATGGCGGTTTGGGTGATTATCCTGACGCTGATGGAGCTGCACGAACGCGCAACGCATCGCCACGGTTTCTGGCGCGGCCTGAGCCATCTTTCCCGTAGCCACTGGGGGATGGTGCTGGGTCACCTTGGCGTGGCGGTAACGGTCATCGGCATTGCCTTCAGCCAAAACTACAGTGTGGAACGTGATGTCCGCATGAAAGCCGGCGACAGCGTGGATATCCATAACTATCACTTTGTGTTCCGTGACGTGCACGATATTCGTGGGCCGAACTACAGCGGCGGCGTCGGCATTATCGATGTCACGCGCAACGGCAAACCGGAAGCGACGTTGCACGCGGAAAAACGCTATTACAGCGTGGCGCGCAGCATGATGACCGAAGCGGCGATTGACGGCGGCTTCAGCCGCGACCTGTACGCCGCGCTGGGCGAAGAGCTGGACGACGGCTCTTGGGCAGTGCGGTTGTACTACAAACCTTTCGTACGCTGGATCTGGTTCGGCGGGGTGTTTATGGCGATCGGCGGTATCCTGTGCATTCTCGATCCGCGCTATCGGATGAGTAAGAAACTCAAGCGTGAAGGTAAGCTGGAGGAGCAGGCATGAACCGTAAACTGTTGTTTATCCCGTTAATCCTGTTCCTGCTGCTGGTGGCGGCGTTTATGGTGCAGCTGACGCGCAACGCCGGTGGCGAGGACCCTACCATGCTGGAGTCGGCGTTGATCGGCAAGCCGGTGCCGGCCTTCAAACTGGAATCCCTCGATCAGCCTGGCAAGACTTATGATCAGGCGGTGCTGCGCAATGGCAAACCCATGCTGCTGAACGTCTGGGCTACCTGGTGCCCGACGTGCCGCGCCGAACATCAATATCTCAATACGCTGGCCGCGCGCGGTATCCGCGTGGTGGGGCTGAACTATAAAGACGATCGCGGCAAAGCGGTGACCTGGCTGAACTCGCTGGGCAACCCTTACGCACTCAGCCTGTATGATGGCGACGGCATGCTGGGGTTGGATTTGGGCGTGTACGGCGCACCTGAGACCTTCCTGATCGACGGGC
This sequence comes from Serratia liquefaciens, assembly GCA_012719855.1. Classification (GTDB taxonomy): domain Bacteria; phylum Pseudomonadota; class Gammaproteobacteria; order Enterobacterales; family Enterobacteriaceae; genus Serratia; species Serratia liquefaciens_A. Next base: position 35,218 of record JAAXZN010000062.1, read on the forward strand.
AGGGCATTATTCGCTACCGCCACGCCGGGGACATGAATGAGCGCGTCTGGCTGCAGGAAGTGCTGCCGCTGTACAAAAAATATGGGGGTGATGCATGAGGCTGCTGACCCTGATATTTGCCGCATTACTGAGTTGGAGTGCCGCGGCGGCTATCGACACTTATCGGTTCAATTCGGTCGAGCAGGAACAGCAATACCGGGAACTGACCGAACAGCTGCGTTGCCCGAAATGCCAGAACAACAGCATCGCCGATTCCAACGCCATCATTGCAGCAGATATGCGTACCAAGGTGTACGAGTTGATGATGCAGGGCCAGAACAAGCAGCAGATCATCGATTATATGGTGGCGCGCTACGGTAATTTTGTCACCTACGAACCGCCGGTGACCCCGGCGACGCTGATCCTGTGGGTGGGCCCGTTGCTGTTTGTGCTGATCGGCGGCGCGGTGGTGATATTGCGTACCCGCCATCGCCGTACCGGTGCCGTAAATGCTAACGATGAATTCTCCGAGCAGGAGCAACAGCGTCTGGCGGCGCTGCTGAAAGAGACTGACAGGAAGAAACCCTAATGGCTTTTTGGCTGAGTATTATTGTCCTGCTGGTAGGCGCTGCGGCGTTGCTGGTGGTACCGGCGATGCGCCACAGCGGTAAAAGCACCGCCGCTAGTCGCGATACGCTGAACAAGGCGTTTTATCAGGATCGTCTGAATGAGCTGGAGCAGGACGAACAGCAGGGTGTGGTGGCTGAGCGCCCCGAACTGGTGAAAGAGCTGCAGCAAAACCTGCTCAATGACATCCCCGGCCAGCAGGATACGCAGGAGAAGCCCATCAACCGCTGGGCGTTGGTGCCCGGCGTAGCCTTGATGGTGGTGGTCACCCTGGGTTTTTATCTGAAAACCGGTGGGTTGGCGCAGGTACTGGACTGGCAACAGGTCGAAGCGCAAATGCCGGATCTGCGCGCGCGGGTCGCTAATGAACGTGCCCAGCCGCTTAGCATGGAAGAGATTGCCCGCCTCGGGCTGGGGCTGCGTACCGCGCTGCAGCAGGACGATCGCAATATCAACGACTGGATGATGCTGGGGCGCGTGGGGATGGCGCTGAATAACGCCACCACCGCCACCCAGGCATTTGCTCATGCTTATCAGCTGGATCCGAATAGTCTGGAAGTCCGTCTCGGCTACGCAGAAGTCTTGACGCGATCCAACGATCCGGAGGATAACAAGCAGGCCACTCAGATGCTGCGCAAGATGATCGCCGAAGATCACACCAATATGCGCGTGCTGAGCCTGTTGGCGTTCAACGCCTTCGAACAGGGGGATTTCAAGCAGGCCATTGGCGCCTGGCAGGTCATGCTGAAGCTGTTGCCGGCCAACGATCAACGTGCCGAAGTGATAAAGCGCAGCATTGAACAAGCAAAAACACAGGCGGGCGAAGAAACTGTTAAACTTGGCATTAACGTGACGTTATCGCCACAGGCGACGAACGCATTGCCGCAGCAGGGGACGCTGGTAATCTCGGTGACCGATGGCGCCAATCCGGTGCCGGTTGCGGTAAAACAACTGCCCTTAAGCCGTTTCCCGCTGTCATTTTCTCTGGATGACAGCAACGCCATGATGCCTGAACGCCTGCTTTCGGCTCAGCATCAGGTCAAGGTGCGGGTACGAATTTCTCAGGATGGTCTGGCCACGCCACAGGCGGGTGATTGGTTCGGCGAGAGTGCGCTGCAGAATTTCAGCGGTAAAGAGCAGATTGACGTTCAGATAAACAAACAGGTCCCTTAAATAAAAAGACCGAACGTGTTTTTATGGAGAAAAATATGAACTTTCGCCTGACTGGGCTGGCTTTCACAACGGTGTTATTGGTGGGCTGTGCCAGCGCGCCACAAGATGAACCACAAGGGCGATCCGATCCTCTGGAAGGATTTAACCGGACGATGTTCAACTTCAACTATAACGTCCTGGATCCGTATGTACTTCGCCCGGTGGCCGTGGCCTGGCGCAATTACCTGCCCATGCCGGCGCGTAATGGGATCAGCAACTTTACGTCTAACCTGGAAGAGCCGGCCAGCATGGTCAACTCCTTCCTGAAAGGCGACCCTTATAAGGGGATGATCCACTTCAACCGTTTCTTCCTCAATACCCTTCTGGGGATGGGCGGCCTGATCGACGTGGCGGGGATGGCCAACCCGAAACTGGCTCGCGAAGAGCCGAACCGCTTCGGCAGCACTATGGGGCATTATGGCGTCGGCTACGGTCCTTATGTGATGTTGCCGGGCTACGGCAGTTTCACGCTGCGTGAGGAGGGCGGTGACTGGGCGGATACGGTTTATCCGGTGCTGAGCTACCTGACCTTCTGGATGTCGGCGGGCAAATGGGTGGTTGAAGGGATTGAAACGCGTGCTGAGCTGTTGGATTCCGACGGTCTGCTGCGCAACTCTTCCGATCCGTACCTGATGGTGCGCGAAGCCTACTTCCAGCGTAACGACTTCCTGGCGAACGGCGGCTCGCTGAAACCGGAGATCAACCCGAACGCTCAGGCGATCCAGGGCGATCTGGACGAGATCGACTCGCAATAATCTCGCTTGGCGAAGAGAAAGAACCCGCTTTGATGGCGGGTTTTTTTATGCTTTGAGATTAGCGGGCAAAAAAAAGCGCCCTAAGGGCGCTCCTGGCTTCGTCATCGAAAAGATTAGAAGCGGTAGTTGAAGTTGGCGCCGTACAACCAGGCCTTGCCCACGGATTCGAAGGTGTATGGACCTTCTTTGATGGTGACTTTCTGGCCGTGCATGTAGGAAACACCGACGTCAACAGAGGCGTCTTTGTTGAAGGCGTAGCTGGTACCTGCGCTCAACCAGAAGCGGTCCTGATCCGGGATAGAGATAGAACGGTTCTGGGCCGGCACCGGGCTGTCATCGAAGGCGATACCGGTACGGAAGGTCCAGTTATCGTCGTAGAAGTAAGTGGTACCCAGAGCGATGCGGTAAGCGTCTTTAAAGCCTTCATGCTTCTCAAACAGCGTTTGACCGTTGTTGCCGGTAGCTTTCAACTCCTGGAACTGACTCCAGCTGGTGTAAGCCAGGCTGTAGTGGATAGCCCACTGCGGAGCAACCTTGTTGTAACCCGAGATTTCCCACATTTCCGGCAGGTTCAGATCCAGAGAGCCTGGGATGGTGCTGCCGTTGGTGCCATAAGGCAGGCCGGCAGGAACGAGCAGCGGGTTATAAGCCGACGGTAGGCTGCTTTTGTAGTCGCCGTCAAATTTGACTTTCACTTCGGAACGGTAAGTGAAACCGTAACGGTTGTTTTCATCCACTTCATACAGAATACCGGCGTTCCAGCCGAAGCCCCATTCGTCACCTTTCAGGTGAGAAATCTGGGTATCTGCCGGGATGCCGCCAATCTGCTGTGCCTGCTGCGGCGTAAGCTTTCCACTCTGCATACCCTGAGCTGCGAGCAGCTTCGGCAATTCACCGGCATAACGCTCAAGCTTGGCTTTGGCGTAAACCGCATCGAAGCCCAGGCCGAAGCTGAATTGTTTGTTCAGACGATAAGCACCGCTCAGGTTCAGGTTGACGGTGGTCAGGTCGGTTTTGCCGCCGTAGGCCCCGGCGGTATAACCGTCGTTGAATTCGGTCGCCAGGCCGTAGTTGCTGGTGACCGAGCCACCCACGGCAAACTGATCGTTAATCGGTTGAACGTAGTGCAGGTTAGGCACCCAGGCGGTAGGGGCGATGTTCTTGGAGTCCAGGCTGGCACCGGAAGGTGACTTGCCGGTGATGTCTACATCCGGATCGATAAACACCGCACCGAGGGAGAGTTCCGGGCGGGTGTACATCATCAACAAGGCTGGGTTGCGGCTGGCAGATGCCGCCGTGTCTGCCATGGCGCCTTCGCCAGAATACGAACGTCCTAAACCAGCTGATGAGAACTCATTCAGCTGGAATCCTGCGGCAGACACGTTTGAAGAAATAATTGCCACTGCAGCTGCGAGAGCTGATTTAGTAAATAGGTTTTTCTGGCTCATGACCAAAACCTCATTTTATGTGTTTATTATTTAAACATGTTACATAAAGTAACAAGGAGCGCGCGATTGTAGGGTCCGATCTCATTCAGACAAATCAGACCAGTGGCTGAATTATAGGTCCGACCTGTGAAAATGTTGCAACATTGTTTTTGAGATATTTCCAAATTGATATCAAAAAGGAGATCTGCATAACAAAAAACCAGCGATACATAACAATATTCTTACCATTCCTTAGCAGACAACGATTTTCATTTGTGATTTCCATCACTTAAAACACCTATAAAAAGTAAGTGCTAGTGATCGGTTTCATCGCAGAGTAAAATAAGCGCAGAATCTTGTGTCTTTGCGCCAGTAGCTAAATGGCAATTTGGACTCGCGTAACGGCGGTCCCTGAGGAGAATGAATCATGTCCAATCCAATTAATAAATGTAGCGCCCAGGAAACGGCCGCCTGTTGCTGTGTTGATGTCGGTACCGTGATGGACAATACCGATTGCACCGCCTCCTACAGCCAGGTGTTTGCTAATCAGCAGGATGCAGAAAAAATGCTGGCTACGCTGACCGCAAAAGCCCGCGGCGTGGAATCCGACCCGTGCGACATCAGCAGTAGCATTAAACCGGTTGACGGTGGCGTGGAACTGGTGGCCGATTTCACCTTCGCCTGCCAGGCAGAAACCCTGATTTTCCAGCTCGGCCTGCGTTAATCACGGCTTTAAAGCGGTGCGGGGCTATCCCGCGCCGCTCGCTTCCTCCTCAAACCCCCGCTAGAAAGTTGCTCCTGCTCTCAGTTTTCACTTCTGCCGGTTTGCCAAATGTAAACATTTGGTTAACAATGACCCCATCAGGTCAGACCTCTTCTTGACCGTTGCGCTGGCGTTATTCTCTTCAGGAGCGTTTATGAGTAAGGCACTGCCGTTGGTGACCCGTCACGGTGACCGTATTGCGATTGTAAATGGACTGCGGACCCCCTTTGCCAAACAGGCGACCGCGTATCACGGTATTCCTGCGGTGGATCTGGGGAAAACGGCGGTGAGTGAACTGTTGGCCCGCAGCGGTATCGATCCGGCGCTGATTGAACAACTGGTGTTCGGTCAGGTGGTGCAAATGCCTGAAGCGCCGAATATTGCGCGTGAAATCGTGCTCGGTACCGGCATGAGCGTGCATACCGATGCTTATAGCGTGTCGCGCGCCTGTGCTACCAGCTTCCAGGCGATTGCCAACGTGGCGGAAAGCATCATGGCGGGCAGCATCAGCATTGGCATTGCCGGGGGCGCCGACTCCTCTTCCGTTTTGCCGATTGGCGTCAGCAAAGCGCTGGCGCGTACGCTGGTGGACGTCAACAAAGCCCGCACCCTGTCGCAGCGTCTCAAGCTGTTTAGCCGACTGAAGTTCCGCGACCTGATGCCGGTACCGCCGGCGGTGGCCGAATACTCCACGGGGCTGCGCATGGGCGATACCGCAGAGCAAATGGCGAAAAGCCACGGCATCACCCGGGAAGAGCAGGATGCGCTGGCGCACCGCTCTCACCAACTGGCTGCCAAAGCCTGGGAGCAGGGGCTGCTGAGCGACGAGGTGATGACGGCCTATGTGCCGCCATTCCGTACGCAAATCACCGAAGACAACAACGTCCGCAAGGATTCCAGCCTGGCGTCCTACGCAAAGCTGAAACCGGCATTCGATCGCAAACACGGTAGCGTTACCGCAGCCAACAGTACGCCGTTGACCGACGGCGCGGCAGCGGTGCTGATGATGAGCGAGTCGCGAGCGAAGGAGTTGGGGTTGCAGCCGCTGGGTTATCTGCGCAGCTTTGCCTTCTCAGCCATCGATGTGTGGGAAGATATGCTGCTCGGGCCGTCTTATGCTACGCCGCTGGCACTGGATCGCGCCGGCATCGGCCTGGCCGACCTGACGCTCATCGACATGCATGAAGCCTTTGCCGCCCAGACGCTTGCCAACCTGAAAATGTTTGCCAGCGACGAATTTGCTCAGAAAAAGCTGGGCCGCAGCCGGGCGATTGGCGAAGTGGACATGGAAAAATTCAACGTATTGGGTGGCTCAATTGCTTACGGTCACCCATTTGCCGCCACCGGCGCGCGCATGATCACCCAAACGTTGCACGAGTTGAAACGTCGTGGCGGCGGTCTGGGGCTGACGACCGCCTGCGCGGCCGGAGGGTTAGGGGCCGCAATGATCGTAGAGGTGGAATAATGAGCTTTGAAAACGCATTGCACGAACAGCGGGCCAAACCCTCGGCCTTTCAACTGACCCTTCGTCCGGACAACATTGGTGTGATCACCATCGATGTTCCGGGGGAGAAGGTAAACACCCTGAAGGCCGAGTTTGTCGAGCAGGTCAACGACGTTCTGATCCGCGCGCAGCAGCATCCGGCGCTGGAAGGGCTGGTGATTATCTCCGGCAAGCCAGATTCGTTTATTGCCGGGGCGGATATCAGCATGATTGCCGCCTGTACCACCGCCAAAGAGGCCGAAGCGCTGGCGAAAAAAGGCCAAAGCACGCTGGCACAGATTGCCGCGTTCCAGGTCCCGGTGGTGGCGGCTATTCACGGCGCCTGCCTGGGCGGCGGGCTGGAGCTGGCGTTGGCCTGCCACAGCCGCGTTTGTTCTCTGGATGATAAAACCGCACTCGGCCTGCCGGAAGTTCAGCTTGGTTTGCTGCCGGGCTCCGGCGGCACCCAGCGTTTGCCACGGCTGATTGGCGCCAGCAAGGCGTTGGACATGATCCTGACCGGCAAACACATTCGGGCGCGGCAGGCGTTGCGTATGGGGTTAGTGGACGATGCCGTGCCGCAGTCGATTTTATTGCAGGCCGCGATCGAACGGGTCAAACAGGGCTGGCAGAGCCGACGTGAATTGCCGTGGCAGGAGCGTTTGCTCAATGGCCCACTGGGTAAAAGCCTGTTGTTTAGCATTGTGCGCAAGAAAACGCTGGAGAAAACCCACGGCAACTACCCGGCGGCAGAGCGCATCATCCAGGTGGTACGTACCGGCCTGGATCACGGCAGCGCCAGCGGTTATGAAGCCGAGGCGAGGGCGTTTGGCGAATTGGCCATGACCCCGCAGTCAGCCGCATTACGCAGCCTGTTCTTTGCCTCTACTGCCTTGAAGAAAGAACGCGGCGGTAATGCGCAACCTCATGAACTGCACCGTATCGGCATTCTGGGCGGCGGCCTGATGGGCGGCGGTATCGCCTGTGTGACTGCCACTCGCGGTGGCTTGCCGGTGCGGATTAAAGACGTAAACGAGACCGGCATTAACCACGCGTTAAAATACAGTTGGGACGTGCTCGGCAAGCGGGTACGCAGTAAACGCATGCGCCCGGCGGAACGGCAAAAACAGATGATGCTGATTTCCGGCTCGACCGACTACACCGGTTTTGAACGGGTGGACGTGGTGATTGAGGCGGTGTTTGAAGACCTGGCGCTGAAGCAGCAGATGGTGGCCGAGATAGAACAGCACGCGGCGCCGCACACCATCTTTGCCTCCAATACCTCATCGCTGCCGATTGGCCAGATTGCCGCCAAGGCGCAGCGGCCCGAGCAGGTGATTGGCCTGCATTATTTCAGCCCGGTAGATAAAATGCCGTTGGTTGAGGTGATCCCGCACGCTACCACCAGCGAGGAAACCATTGCCACCACCGTGGCGCTGGCGCACAAGCAGGGCAAAACGGCGATTGTGGTGGCCGATCGCGCCGGTTTCTACGTTAACCGCATTCTGGCACCTTATATAAATGAGGCGACTCGTTGCCTGTTGGAAGGTGAACCGATCGAAGCGCTGGACAAGGCGCTGGTGGATTTCGGCTTCCCGGTTGGGCCGATTACCCTGCTGGATGAAGTGGGCATCGACGTCGGTACCAAGATTATCCCGGTATTGGTGGAACAGTTGGGCCCGCGCTTTGCCGCTCCAGCCGCCTTTGAGGCGGTATTGAAAGACGGACGCAAAGGACGCAAAAACGGCCGTGGTTTCTATCTCTATCCCAGCGAAGGCCAGCAGCGTCAGCGGAACAAGCGCGCCGATACCTCGGTCTATCTTTTGCTGGGCATCACGCCGAAATCGCATTTGCAACCGGCGGTCATCGCTCAGCGTTGCGTAATGATGATGCTCAATGAAGCCGCGCGTTGTCTGGATGAAGGCGTGATCCGCAGCGCGCGCGACGGCGATATTGGCGCGGTGTTCGGCATTGGTTTCCCTCCGTTCCTCGGCGGGCCTTTCCGCTATATGGATCAGTTGGGGGCCGATAAGGTGGTTAAAACGCTGGAGTACCTGCAGCGGCAGCACGGCGAATATTTTGCGCCTTGCGAACGCCTGCAGCGCATGGCTCAGCAGGGTGAACGTTTCTATCCGCAGGGGACCTGAGCAGCGCGGCGCCGTGATTTGTACTAGAGTAGGATCAGCAGGGCATGTGATCGCTATCACTCCTTGCAATACCGGCAATCCCTGACCCTATACAGGGAGATAACGACGCGGTAACGTAGCTCGATGGCGGTGAAAGGCAGGCCGCCATCAATAAAATTCATGATGGAAAGGTTAAAATTTAACCTGTTGAATTGGTTGTTATGTGAGCGTCAAAGTCATCTCAAGGCGCCATTGGTGTAAAAAACAGCGTTTTCTTTACGTGAACTTTCAGGCAAAATGCCCGGCCGCCATAAAGAGACGGCGCGTTATCGTTTCAAAGCTTTTGCTTTGGGGTTGTAAAACTCGGCGATACAGCACGCTCGGCGTTTCTGTATAGCGTTATTTTGTCAACAACAGCGGTGCAATATGCAAGTTTTGATTATGCGTCACGGAGAGGCGGCACTTGATGCGGCCAGCGATTCGGTAAGACCTCTTACTGTTTGTGGCCGTGATGAGTCACGTCAGATGGCGGCCTGGTTAAATACCAAGTCTGTGGATATTGAACGCGTGCTGGTCAGCCCTTACCTGCGGGCCGAACAGACGCTGGCTACGGTGCGCGAAGCCTTGACCTTGCCGGCAAGCGAAGAAGTGCTGCCTGAGCTGACGCCGGGCGGGGATGCCAGTCTGGTCGGCAGCTACCTGCAGGCGCTGGCGCAGCAGGGGGTTCACGCGGTGCTGATCGTCTCCCACTTACCGCTGGTGGGTTACCTGGTGGCGGAACTCTGCCCGGGCGAATGCCCGCCGATGTTCGCGACCTCGGCGATTGCCAATGTCGATTTGGCCGCCGACGGCAGCTACGGTAAATTTGAGTGGCAGGTGAGTCCATCGCAGGTGATGGCTAAAGTATAAGGCACCCCAGGGCGGGGCCAAAACGAAAGGGCGATGTTTGACATCGCCCTTTGTCATTTCTGCCGATCACTCAGCCAGTTCGACCAGCAGCAAAATCGCCGCGCTGCCGCCCCATTCTTTGGGCGCCTGGTGGAACACCAGTACGTCAGGGTGCTGCGCCAACCACAGCGGCGTCTGCTGTTTGAGGATATGCTTGCCGTGGCCGTGCATCACGCAGGCGCAGTGCACGTGTTCGCGCTTGCAGGCGGCGATCAGCGCCCCCAGTTCCTGCTTGGCCTGCATCTGGGTCAGCCCGTGCAGATCGAGAAACAGCTCCGGCGAATAATCGCCGCGGCGCAGTTTTTTCAGCTCAAAGGCACTGTAACCGGGGCGCACATAGCGCGTCGGACCTTCTTCTTCCAACTGCGGCTGGTATTCATCCGAGAAATAATAACTGGCGTCTACCTGTTCCTGCAGCAGGCGCTGTGGAGCAATTTTCTGGGTTATAGGCTTGGGTTTACGGTGGACGATGGTGTCCTGACGCAGCTTTTTTGCGTCTACTACCGACTCTCTGAAGAGCTGCAATTCATCTTTGCTCAGAGGGTGCTTGTTCTTCATTTGGAATTCACCGGAAATCATTTATCGCGACAGTTTACCTTGTCGCGGGTCTCTGTCGACGCAAAATTCTCGCCAGAATGAAAAGCGCAAGGGGTTAGCGTGATTTGTCGCGGGCTTCATGGCAAACTATGCGGCTAAATCATGAATCACAGTGCCTGCCGGAGGGCAAATTGGACAAAATTTTCGTCGAGGAAGCAGTGAACGAACTGCACACCATTCAAGATATGCTGCGCTGGACGGTCAGCCGTTTTAACGCCGCCGATATCTACTATGGTCACGGAACCGATAATCCGTGGGACGAAGCGGTGCAATTGGTGCTGCCAAGCCTGTTCCTGCCGCTGGATATTCCAGAGGACATGCACACCGCCCGTTTGACCTCCAGCGAGCGCCATCGCATCGTTGAGCGCGTGATCCGCCGCGTCAACGAACGTGTCCCGGTAGCCTATCTGACCAACAAAGCCTGGTTCTGCGATCTGGAGTTCTACGTCGATGAGCGTGTGCTGGTTCCGCGTTCCCCGATTGGCGAACTGATCAACGATCGTTTCAGCGCTCTGATCCCGCACCCGCCGCGCCATATTCTCGACATGTGCACCGGCAGCGGCTGTATCGCCATTGCCTGCAGCTACGCTTTCCCGGAAGCGGAAGTTGACGCGGTCGATATCTCCAGCGACGTGCTGGCGGTGACCGAGCGCAATATTCAGGCGCTGGGCGTTGAGCAGCAGGTGATCCCGATCCGTTCCGATCTGTTCCGCGATGTTCCCGCGATCCAGTACGATCTGATCGTCACCAATCCGCCGTACGTGGATGCGGAAGACATGTCCGATCTGCCGCAGGAATTCCGCTTCGAGCCGGAATTAGGCCTGGCGGCCGGCAGCGACGGCCTGAAGCTGGTGCGCCGTATTCTGGCCTGCGCACCGGACTACCTGAGCGACGACGGCGTGCTGATTTGTGAAGTGGGTAACAGCATGGTACATCTGATGGAACAGTATCCGGATATTCCGTTCACCTGGCTGGAGTTTGAAAACGGCGGTGACGGCGTGTTCATGCTGACCAAGCAGCAACTGGTGGATTGCAAAGAGCACTTCAGCCTCTACCGCAGCTAAGCATTCTTCGGGCCTGCTTTGGCGGGCCCTACAAAGATAATAATTAAGGGTAAGGAGCCGCGATGGCAGGAAACAGTATTGGGCAGATTTTCCGCGTCACCACATTTGGTGAATCTCACGGTGTGGCGCTGGGATGTATCGTAGACGGCGTACCGCCGGGTATCCCGCTTACCGAAGCCGATCTGCAGCATGACCTGGACCGTCGCCGTCCAGGCACCTCTCGCTATACCACTCAACGTCGCGAACCGGATCAGGTACGCATTCTTTCCGGCGTGTTTGAAGGGGTGACCACCGGTACCAGCATTGGGCTGATGATAGAAAACACCGATCAGCGTTCACAAGATTACGGCGCCATCAAAGACGTGTTCCGTCCGGGACATGCGGATTACACCTACGAGCAGAAATACGGCGTACGCGATTATCGCGGCGGTGGGCGTTCTTCAGCTCGTGAAACCGCGATGCGCGTTGCGGCAGGGGCTATTGCCAAGAAATACCTGCTGCAAAAATATGGCGTTCAGGTGCGTGGCTATCTGGCGCAGATCGGCGACGTGGTCTGCGAGCTGAAAGACTGGGAGCAGGTCGAACAAAACCCGTTCTTCTGCCCGGATCACGATAAGCTGGAAGCCCTGGATGAACTTATGCGTGCGCTGAAGAAAGAGGGCGACTCCATTGGCGCCAAGGTCAGCGTGATTGCCGAAAACGTGCCGGTGGGCCTCGGCGAGCCGGTGTTTGACCGCCTCGACGCGGATCTGGCGCATGCGTTGATGAGCATCAATGCGGTGAAAGGCGTGGAAATCGGCGACGGTTTCGCGGTGGTCAACAAGCGCGGCAGCGAAAACCGTGATGAGATCACCCCGGAAGGCTTCCAGAGCAACCATGCGGGCGGCATTCTTGGCGGCATCAGCAGCGGTCAGCCGGTGGTGGCCCATCTGGCGCTGAAACCGACCTCCAGCATTATGGTGCCGGGCAGAACCATTAACCGTCAGGGCGAAGCGGTGGAGATGGTCACCCGTGGCCGTCACGATCCTTGCGTAGGCATCCGTGCGGTGCCGATTGCTGAAGCGATGATGGCGATTGTGCTGATGGATCACCTGCTGCGCCAGCGTGCGCAAAACGGTGATGTGGTCTCTAACGTTCCACGCTGGTAACCCCATGAAAAACTGGATATTGGGCATCTTTGCCCTGATGGCTTCGGGCTCCGCCCTGGCGTTGACGCCGTGGCAGAAGATCGACCACCCGGTGGCCGGCGCGCCGCAGGCGGTGGGCGGTTTTGCCAATGGTTGCATTATCGGCGCTCAGCCGCTGCCGCTGAACTCACCGGATTATCAGGTGATGCGGCCCGATCAACGCCGCTATTTCGGCCACCCGGATCTGCTGGCGTTTATCCAGCGCCTGAGCAGCAAGGCCAGCCAAAGAAATTTGGGCACGGTGCTGATCGGCGATATGGCGATGCCGGCGGGCGGGCGCTTTAGCAGCGGCCATGCCAGCCATCAGTCCGGGCTTGATGTCGATATCTGGTTACAGTTGCCGCGCCAGCGTTGGAGCGCGCAGCAGTTGCTGAAGCCGCAGCCGATCGATTTGGTTTCCAGCGACGGCAAGCAGGTGGTGGCTCGTCAGTGGCAGCCGCAGATTGAATCGCTGATCAAAGCGGCGGCTCAGGATCAGGAAGTGACGCGTATTTTCGTTAACCCGGCGATCAAGCAGCGTCTGTGTCTGGATGCCGGTGCCGACCGCGACTGGTTGCACAAGGTGCGTCCGTGGTTTGGTCATCGTGCCCACATGCACGTGCGACTGCGCTGTCCGGCAGGCAGCCTGGAATGTAAAGAGCAGGATACGCCGCCGCCGGGCGACGGTTGCGGCGCCGAGCTGGCAAGCTGGTTTGTGCCGCATCAGCCGAGCGCCAAACCGGGTAAACCGGTGCCGCCGCCGTTACCGCCTACCTGTCAGGCTTTGCTGGATAACCATTTCGCTGCGGAATAATAAATGGACTGGTTCGTCGTTGGCCCCGAGATGCTCGGGGTTTTGTTTGTGGTGGCGTTACTCGCAGGCTTTATCGACTCTATCGCCGGTGGCGGCGGGCTGTTAACCGTACCGGCGCTGCTGGCGGTGGGGGTTCCCCCGGCGCAGGCGCTGGCGACCAACAAGCTGCAGTCGGTGGGCGGTTCCCTCTCCGCCAGTCTGTATTTTATCCGCCGACGAGCGGTCGATCTCAACGATCAGAAACTGACCATTTTGCTGGCGCTGATCGGTTCCGTTGCCGGAGCGGTGCTGGTGCAGCACATGCGCGCCGATCTGCTGCGGCAAATGCTGCCGTTATTGGTGATCGGCATCGGTCTGTACTTCCTGCTGACTCCGCGTTTGGGGGAAAACGATCGGCAGCGCCGTTTAAGCGCCTTGCCGTTCGGGCTGGTGGCCGGTGGCTGCGTCGGTTTTTACGATGGCTTCTTTGGGCCCGGTGCCGGTTCCTTTTATGCGCTGGCCTACGTGACGCTGTGCGGTTTTAACCTGGCCAAATCCACCGCGCACGCCAAGGTGCTGAATTTCACCTCCAACTTTGGCAGCCTGGTGTTGTTTATCATCGGCGGCAAAGTGCTGTGGGGCATTGGCCTGGTGATGCTGGTTGGGCAGGTGCTCGGTGCGCGCCTGGGGGCTCACATGGTAATGACCCGCGGGCAAAAGCTGATCCGACCGATGATCGTCATCGTTTCTCTGGTGATGAGCTGCAAGCTCTTGTACGACAACCACGGTGCTGAAATTCAGCAGTGGCTGGCCCTGCATATTTAGCATGCTAAAAGAGCGGTAAAATGAAATAATTACCTCTTTATTTTTGTGGTTATTGGATTTTATTTATGTCAGACACACAGGCTACCCATCAATATGAGCAACTGATTGAAATTTTTAATCAGTGCTTCAGCGATGAATACAACACGCGACTGGTCAAAGGCGACGATGAGCCGATCTATTTGCCGGCCGACGACCAACTGCCGTACCACCGCATTGTCTTTGCCCACGGCTATTACGCCAGCGGCATGCATGAAATCTCGCACTGGTGCATCGCCGGCGAACAGCGCCGCAAGCTGGTGGATTTTGGCTACTGGTACTGCCCGGACGGGCGAGACGCGCAGACGCAAAGTGAATTCGAAGCGGTGGAGATTAAACCGCAATCTTTGGAGTGGATGTTCTGCGTCGCCGCCGGTTTCCCGTTCAACGTCAGTTGCGACAACCTCAACGGTGACTGCGAGCCGGATCGCATTGCCTTCCAGCGCAAAGTGCGTGAACGGGTGCTGCTGCTGTTGGAACAGGGAATACCCACAAGACCTGCGCGCTTTATTCAGGCGTTACAATCGTTTTACAATACGCCACCGCTGGCGGCGGAGCATTTTCCCTATCCGGAAGATCTCAACTGATCGCCAGTTTGTTATTTAATGAGGAAATTTGATGATCGCAGAATTCGAAGCGCGCATTTTGGCGCTGATTGATGACATGGTAGAGCACGCCAGCGATGATGAACTGTTTGCCGGTGGCTACCTGCGCGGTCATCTGACGCTGGCGGTGGCTGAAGTGGAAGAGCTGGGCGAACACACTGCCGAAGCGCTGAAGGCGCAGGTGGAAAGCAGCCTGCATAAAGCCATTGCCGCCGGTGAGTTGTCACCCCCCGATCAGGCGTTGGTGTATGGCATGTGGGAAAATCTGTATCAAACCGCACTGCCGACTGCCTGATATTTCTGCCACAGGGCGCAGTCGACCGCGCCCTGTGAGACTTTCTTCAAACTACCGCACGTCCCTTCAGCAATTTTCTTACCCACATCCGATTCGGATTCAATGCCGCCAACGTCTCTGCATCGCCAGGCAAGGGTTCGCCAAACAGCTGCGCCGCCAAAATCTCTGCCGCCAGTGGGGCCGAGCATAACCCGCGAGAGCCTAACCCACCTATCACAAACAGATTGGGGTAGCTCGGCGCATTGGCGATAGCTTCACCGCGCTGGTATTGACGTTGCAGATCCTGGTACTGCGTTAGCGTGGCCTGGTAGTCGGGGACTGCGCCTACCATTGGCAGGTGATCGCGAGTGGCGCTGCGTACGCCGCAGCGTGCCTGGCGGTCGCTGACGTCTACCTCCAGCGGCCAGGTCTGGTCCGGCAGGCAGCGCAGCAGGCGATCGCGATTTTCCTGCTGCTCTTCTTCGCGGTATTCGGTGGCGGTCTCGCCGCGCAGGTAACTGGCGCCGATACAGTGCTGCTGGTTATTGGCATTCACCGGTGTCAGGTAGCCGTCGTAACACAGCACCTGTTTCAATGCACTCAGCTGCGGCGTGGTAGGAATATGGGATACCTGACCGCGCACCGCATAAACCGGCAGCGTTTCACTTTGCGCCAGTTCGGACAACCGGTGGCCGTTGGCCAGAATGACCGTCGCATGCTGCCGAATTTCACCCTGGCTAAAACTGAGCTGCCACCCTGTCTCGTTGGCGGTCAGGGCGCTGAGCGCCGACTGATAATGGCAGCTCATTCCCTGACGTTGCGCCAGCGCAATTGCACTGCGCGTCAGCTCGGCCGGACACAGCCAGCCTCCCTGCGGATAATTAATGCCGCCAAAACCGCTGTCGATGCCGCACAGGGCGCTGAGCGTTGTGCGATCGGCCGACATGGCGAGCGCCTGCGGCCATTCAACCGCCAGCATCTTGGCAATTTTCCCGGCGCTCTTCTCGTCAAAGGCCAGTTGGCTTACACCGCACCACTGATGGTCGAATTCCACGCCCTGTTGCACCAGCGCATCGTACTGGCGGCGGGCAAACGGAAAGGCGGCGCTGAAGAAATTCTCCAGCGCATCGGCCCGGCCGTTCAGCAAAGGGTAGAGTGCGCCCTGGCGGTTGCCCGATGCCCCTTCGCCCGGCTGTGGATCTGCGCAATACAGCGTGACTTTTGCGCCGCGTCGCAACAGGGCGAGGGCGGTTAACGCGCTGGCGACGCCGCCGCCAATAATAGCGATATCTTCGGTATTTTCCGCCGCCGGGCGCAGTAGCCAGGGGGCCGGATGGGCGATGTCCGCCGCATCGGCCGGCAACTCGCCGATCAGCATTTCGCGCTTCTGGCCGAAGCCTTTGGTTTTAGTGACATCAAACCCGGCCTGCTGCAAACCGCGACGCACGAAGCCTGCGGCGGTAAAGGTGGCAAGGCTGCCGCCCGGCCGGGCAAAACGCGCCATGGCGGTGAACAACTGCTCTGTCCACATATCCGGGTTCTTTGCCGGGGCGAAACCGTCGAGGAACCAGGCGTCGATTTGGCGGTTCATGCTGGAATCGAAGTGGGGCAGCAACGCGTTCACGTCGCCAAACCACAAATCGAGCGTGATGCGCCCTTCGGCCAGCAGCAGGCGGTGGCAGCCCGGCAGCGGCAACGGCCATTGAGCGCGTAACTCATCGGCGTAAGGCGCCAGTTCCGGCCAGCGGGCATGCGCCGCCGCCAAATCGGCCTGCAGCAGCGGGAATTTTTCAAAGCTGATAAAGTGCAGGCGCTGAAGCGGGGCGTCCGGCATTGCCGTGCGGAAACCGGCAAAGGCCTGCCACAGCGTCAAAAAGTTAAGCCCGGTGCCGAAGCCGGTTTCCGCCACGATAAACAGCGGGCGAGGGTGCTCGGCAAAACGTGGCGGCAGTCGGTTGCCCCTGAGAAACACATAGCGGGTTTCTTCCAGCCCATCCTGGTTAGAAAAGTAGACGTCATCAAACTGTTTCGAAACAGGTGTACCCTGTTCATTCCAGGATAACGCTGCGGTTTGGATCGGGGCGTGGCTCACGGTTGGTTGCTCGTAACTCAAGGGGTGACGGGATTCTAACGGCGCTGGCGCTATGGCGCAAACTGGATAAGAATAAAGCTGAAAAACGCTGATCGGACTTGTTCGGCGTACATCTGTACGCTAAAGTGCGATGCAAAATCCCGAATGTAAAATTGTGGAAGAGGTATTGAATGAAACGTGCAGTGATTACTGGCCTGGGAATCGTCTCCAGCATTGGTAACAACCAGCAGGAGGTCCTGGCGAGCCTGCAGGAAGGTCGTTCTGGGATCACTTTCTCCCAGGAGCTGAAAGATTCCGGCATGCGTAGTCACGTATGGGGCGATGTTAAACTGGACACCACCGGTCTGATTGACCGTAAAGTGATGCGCTTTATGAGCGACGCGTCCGTTTATGCCTATCTTTCCATGGAAGAAGCCATCAAGGACTCAGGTCTGGCTGCCGATCAGGTTTCCAACGATCGCACCGGTCTGGTTGTTGGCTCAGGTGGTGGTTCTCCGCGCAACCAGGTTGCCGGATCCGACGGCATGCGTGCCAAAGGCCTGCGCGGCGTTGGCCCGTACATGGTGACCAAGGCTATGGCTTCAGGCGTTTCTGCCTGCCTGGCAACCCCGTTCAAAATTCGTGGCGTTAACTATTCTATCAGCTCCGCCTGCGCAACCTCTGCACACTGCATTGGTCACGCGGTTGAACTGATCCAACTGGGCAAGCAGGACGTAGTCTTTGCCGGCGGCGGCGAAGAGCTGTGCTGGGAAATGGCCTGTGAGTTCGATGCGATGGGCGCACTGTCCACCAGCTACAACGACACCCCTGAAAAAGCTTCCCGTACTTACGACTCTGCGCGTGACGGTTTCGTCATCGCCGGTGGCGGCGGTATGGTGGTGGTTGAGGAGCTGGAGCACGCTCTGGCACGTGGTGCGCACATCTATGCTGAAATCATCGGCTACGGTGCGACCTCCGACGGTGCCGACATGGTGGCTCCATCAGGTGAAGGCGCGGTGCGCTGCATGAAGATGGCGCTGCAAGGCGTTGATACCCCAATCGACTACATGAACGTTCACGGCACCTCCACGCCGGTGGGCGACGTAAAAGAGCTGGGTGCCATTCGCGAAGTGTTTGGCGACAACACCCCGGCCATCTCATCCACCAAGGCCATGACCGGTCACTCACTGGGTGCCGCGGGCGTGCAGGAAGCGATCTACAGCCTGCTGATGGTTGAACACGGCTTTATCGCACCGAGCATCAACATCGATAATCTGGATGAGAAAGCCGCGGGCATGAACATCGTGACTCAGCCAACGCAACGCGAGCTGACCACCGTGATGTCCAACAGCTTCGGCTTCGGCGGTACCAACGCCACGCTGGTGATGCGTAAACTGCAGAAGTAATTCCTTGCCCTCAAGGCGCAGGATCAAGCCCGCATTTTTGCGGGCTTTTTATTGCCTGCAATCCCTGCTGACGGGCCGCTAGGAGTTATCCCAAATTACATCTCCTGACGGATCATTAACGCTTTGTTCAGCCTTTTGCGCATACAATGGCTCAATAGCGCGAATATCACTCGGCGTAGCGTTTCAGAGTGATCGAACATTGAGGCAAGAGTATGAAAAAGTTAATTGCGGTTGGTTTGCTGTCGGTCATTCTGGCTGGGTGCGCGACTGACTCACCTTGTGTCCCGGTCTATGACGATCAGGGCCGTCTGGTACACACCAATACCTGCATGAAAGGCTCCACGCAGGACAACTGGGAAACCGCAGGCGCCATCGCCGGTGGGGCAGCGGCAGTTGCCGGTCTGACGCTGGGGATTATCGCGTTAACCAAATAACCCCGGTCGATGAATTTCTCCCGTATAAAGCCCAGCCAGCGCTGGGCTTTTTCTTTGCAAGGCGTAAAGTCAGTTGATTGAAGTCATGGCATTTATATTTCTGGAGTGCCGACGGGTAACGCTTTGTCAGCGGATGTAAATTCCATTCCTGCGCCCGGTCAGGGCCGATATACTCCCGCTATCTCACACTCTGGAACGATCTGATGTCGGCTTTGGCGTCCATCTCCTTATCCATGCACCGCCTGCGCTTTGCTAAAAAGCGGGCCTGCGCATGGTTATTGGTGGTCAGCTGGCTGTTGTTGAATACCCAACTGGCGTTGGCCAGCCACAACTGCAACCTGCAGTTCAGCGGTGAAGCGCCGATGGCTCAGCATATGATGCATATGCAAAACAGCGTGCCGTCGCAGCAGCAGATGCAGACCCAAGAGCCGCTGTGTGAGAAACACTGCGTTCCGGAGTCAGCCCAACAGGATCACAGCAACCTGACGTTGGCCGCGCTGCCTATCAGCAGTGAATTGGCCGTTATTGCGCCTTTCCCATCACCTGCTGTCTCGTCCGCTACCTGGCAAACGCCCCCGATAACAGGCCCGCCGGCAGAGATTGTTTTCTGCCGGTTCCGTGAATAGCTCTGACAACCGCTTTGCCGTCCCCGACGGTTTTCCGCGTTTGTTAACTATTTTATGGAGTACCCGTTATGCGTAATGTATTTGCTGCCGTAGTGATCACCCTGTTTTTCTCCTTTAGCGCCAGCGCTGCCGATATGGCAATGCAGGATCCTGCCGCAAAAACTGCCGTTGAAATCCACAGCCAGGGCGTCGTCAAAAGCTGGGATGAGCGAAAGGTGTCTATCGCGCACCAGGCCATTCCTGCGCTCAGTTGGCCGCCAATGACCATGAGCTTCCTGCTCCCTCCATCGCCTTCATTCCCCGTATTGCCGGTGGGTACCACGGTTGATTTCAGCTTCCTGCCGATCGACGGTGGTTATCAGCTGATCGCCATCGCCGCCACTCGGCCATAACGGAGGCGTTATGACCATTATCCTTTCTCACCCTCTGCGGGTGGGCTGGCTGCTGCTTGCCTGTTGGGCACCGGCCACCCTGGCGGCGAGTCTGACGCTGCAACAGTCATTGACGGCGGCCGAAGGTTATTCGGCAGAATTATCCGCCAATCGGCATCAGGTTGACGCCTTGCAGAACATGGCGGATTCGGCAATGCAGTTGCCCGATCCCAAGCTGAAGTTCGGCATTGAAAACGTGCCGGTGCAGGGCGGAAACGCTCAGCGTTTTACCCGCGAAGGCATGACCATGGGGCGAATCGGCATCATGCAGGATTACGTCAGCAGCACCAAACGCCAGCGTAAATCGGACACCCTGCGCGCCGAAGCCAGGCAGACAGATGCAGGCAGTGCCACCCTTCGGGCCCGTCTTCAACAGCAAACCGCACAGGCCTGGCTGGCGCTGGCGTTGAGTCGGCAAACCCTGCGGGATGCCTCGGCTCTGGTGACGGAGAGTGAACGTCAGATTACCACGCAGCATGCTGCCGTAGCCGGGGGGGGAGTTCCGGCTAGCGGGGTGCTGGATGCCAGGCTGACGCTGCTGAGCATGCAGGACCGCATCAGCGAGGCGCAGCGTGATGTTGCTGTCGCGCAGGCGCGCCTGACGCAGCTGACCGGCCTGTCTGCGACGGATACCGCCGGAGCCATGCCGCCTTTGAACGTTTACCGGCGGACAGCGAGGTGTTGCGACAGGCCATCAGGCAACATCCCGAGGTCGTTCAGGCCAGCCGTGAGGCGGACGTCGCCAGGGCGCGCTCGGCGCAATCAGAGGTGGCGGCGATACCGGACGTCGGCGTCGAGGTGTATTACGGCAAACGTGCCGACGAGTACGAGGATTTGGCCGGGGTGATGTTTACCGTCGATCTGCCGTTGTTCCGCTCGCAGCGGCAGGATAAGGACTACGCCGCTGATGTTTCCCGCAGCATGGAGGCCAACGATCGGCTCACGTTGTTGATCCGTGATCATCAGGCACAGCTCGATACGCTGTTGGCACAATATCAGGCGGCTCAGGCGCAGTGGCAGCGCCAACAGGGGCAGGTCGTTCCCCTGCAACAACAGCGGGTCACTTTGCTGTTAGCGCAGTACCGCAGCGGTAAAAGCGATTTGTCGACGGTGCTGGAAGCTCGGCGCGCGTTGCTCGACAGCCGCCTCAGCGCCGGCAAGGCCGCCAGGGAGCTGGCGCAGATTTGGGCCGCCATTCGCTATCTCACCCCTCAGGAATCGATGCAATGAAAATACCATTCAAGCTGGCGCTGTTAGCGGCGCTGATCGGCAGTGGGCTGGCGGGATACTGGTTTGGCGCTGCGGGAGACGCGCCCGCACCGGCCGCCAAGAGTGAGCGACAGGTGCTTTATTGGTACGACCCGATGATGCCGGGGCAGCGTTTTGACAAACCGGGTAAATCGCCCTTTATGGATATGCAACTGGTGCCGCGCTATGCCGATGAGGCAGAGCCTGAGGGGGGCGTGACCATCAGCGCCCGGCAGCAGCAGAACCTGGGCGTTCGCACCGAAGCTGCGCAATTGCGTCAACTGGAGCCGCAGCTGAGCGCTTTCGGCAGCGTAGCGACCGATGAACGTGGGGTTCAGATCATCGCAGCCCGCGCCAACGGGCTGGTGGAAAAACTCTACGTGCGTGCCAGCCAGCAACAGGTGAAAAAGGGCGAAGCCCTGGCGCAGCTGTGGATCCCCGACTGGAGTGCGGCGCAGCAGGAATATCTGGCGATACGCAAACTGGGCGACAGCGCACTGACCGCCGCTGGACGTCAGCGGTTGCAGCTGCTGTTTATGCCCGAAGAGGTGATCCGCCAAGTGGAGCGTTCGGGCAAACCTGAACCACGCGTTCAGATAGCAGCACCGGAAAGCGGTTTTGTAAATAAGCTGAGCGTGCTCGAAGGCGCTCAGGTAACGGCCGCGCAGGGGCTGTTTGAGATAGCCAGTCTCGATCCGGTGTGGATCGTTGCCGATTATCCGCAGGCGCAGGCCGGATTGCTGAAAGTGGGCGATAAGGTGCAGGCCGCCTCCGCCAGTTGGCCTGGTGAAAGGTTTGAAGGCGAAGTGAGCGAACTGCTGGCCAATGTCGATCCGCTGACCCGAACCTTTAAAGCGCGCATCCTGCTGAAAAATCCTCAGCAAAAACTTCGGCCGGGCATGTACCTGCAACTCACGCTGTCGCACAGCAGCCTCGGCCAGCCGGTGTTGGCGATACCGCAGGAGGCGCTGATCGCCAGCGGCGATCGCAATAGGGTGTTGATCGCCGAAGGCAATGGGCATTTCTCACCGGTTGAAGTGGTCGCCGGGCGGATGCAGGATGGCTGGGTAGAAATCAGGCGTGGGCTGAACGCCGGTCAAAGGGTCGTGACCTCTGGCCAGTTCCTGATTGATTCCGAGGCCAGCATGCGCAGTGCCCTGCCGCAGATGGCGGTGCAAACCGAGGTGAAACGGTACCAGGCCGAGGGGGTGATCGATGCCGTGAGCGAGAGCGCCATAACGCTGTCCCACGGCCCCGTGCCGGAGCTGCAGTGGCCGGCGATGACCATGGATTTTGCCCTGCCGCCGGAGGGATTGCCGACGGGAATCAAACCCGGTGACAGAGTGAGAATCCGCTTTAGCGTCGACGATCAGGGTTCGCATATCAGCCAGTTTTTACCGGCAGGCGCTGAGCATGGAGGCCACTTATGATTGCTTTCGTGATCCGCTGGTCGCTGCGCAATCGGCTATTGGTGCTGCTGGCTTCGGTGCTGTTGGCCGGTTGGGGGATCTGGGCATTGCAGAAAGCGCCGCTGGATGCGCTGCCGGATCTCTCCGACGTACAGGTGATTGTCCGCGCCACCTACCCGGGCAAGGCACCGCAGGTGATTGAAGATCAGGTGACCTATCCGCTGACCACCACGTTGCTGTCGGTGCCGGGGGCCAAAACGGTGCGGGGTTTCTCCATGTTTGGCGACGCCTACGTCTACGTGTTGTTCGAGGACGGCACCGATCTGTACTGGGCGCGTTCGCGGGTGCTGGAGGCGCTCAGCCAGGTGCAATCCTCACTGCCGGCGCAGGTAAAGGTGGCGCTGGGACCGGACGCCACCGGTGTCGGCTGGGTGTACGAGTATGCTCTGGTGGATAAAAGCGGCAAACACAGCCTGGCCGACCTGCGCGCACTGCAAGACTGGACGCTGAAGTTTGAACTGAAAACCGTTCCCAACGTGGCGGAAGTGGCCAGCGTGGGCGGCATGGTACGCCAGTATCAGGTGGTGCTGGACTCGCCCAGCCTGCGGGCGCTGAACATCACTCATCAACAGGTGGTCAGCGCCATTCAGGATGCCAACCAGGAAGGGGGCGGTGCGCTGTTGGAAATGGGGGAGGCGGAGTATATGGTCCGCACCTCGGGCTACCTGAAAAAACTCAGCGACTTTGCCAACGTGGTGATCACCGTGCGTGACGGCGTGCCGATCCTGCTGTCGCAAGTGGCGACGTTGCGCGAAGGGCCGGAGATCCGCCGGGGCGTAGCGGAGCTGAACGGCGAGGGCGAAGTGGCGGGCGGCATCGTCGTGATGCGCTACGGCAAAAATGCGCTGGAGACCATTAACGCGCTGAAGGTAAAGCTGCAGGAAGTTCAGCAGACCCTGCCGCCGGGTGTGGAAATTGTGACCGTGTACGACCGCTCCCAACTGATCGAACATGCAATTGAAACCCTGTCCCACAAG
The DNA here is from genome assembly GCA_012719855.1 of Serratia liquefaciens. Classification (GTDB taxonomy): domain Bacteria; phylum Pseudomonadota; class Gammaproteobacteria; order Enterobacterales; family Enterobacteriaceae; genus Serratia; species Serratia liquefaciens_A. The sequence goes on from JAAXZN010000062.1 coordinate 58,560, forward strand.
CTCCTGGAGGAGTTTATCGTGGTGGCCTTGGTGTGCACGCTGTTCCTGTTCCATTTTCGTTCGGCGCTGGTGGCGATGATCACGCTGCCGCTCGGCATTCTTGGCGCCTTTGTGGTGATGCATTACCAGGGCGTAAACGCCAATATCATGTCGCTGGGGGGGATCGCCATCGCCATTGGCGCCATGGTGGATGCGGCCATCGTCATGATTGAGAACATGCATAAGGTGCTGGAGCAGTGGCGGCAACGCCATCCCGGCCAGCAGCCGACGTCGACGGATTATTGGCGCATTTCAGAGCAGGCGGCGGTAGAGGTGGGGCCGGCGCTGTTTTGCAGTTTGCTGATTATCACGCTGTCCTTCATTCCGGTGTTCACCCTGCAGGCGCAGGAAGGCCGCATGTTCTCCCCGCTGGCCTACACCAAAACCTACGCCATGGCCGTCGCTGCGGGATTGGGCATTACGCTGGTCCCGGTGTTGATGGGTTACTTTATTCGCGGCCGTATCCCCGACGAACATGCCAATCCGATCAACCGCTGGCTGATCCGCCTGTACCAGCCGGTGCTGGCGTCGGTGTTGGCACGGCCGAAAACCACGCTGGGGATTTCGTGCCTGCTGTTGCTGTTAACGGCCTATCCGCTTAGCCGGTTGGGCAGCGAATTTATGCCGCAGCTCGACGAAGGTGACCTGTTGTATATGCCATCCTCACTGCCGGGGATGTCGGCGCGTGAGGCCAGCAGGCTACTGCAACTGACTGACCGGCTGATCAAAACCGTGCCGGAAGTGGCGACGGTATTCGGCAAGGCAGGCAGGGCGGAAAGCGCTACCGATCCCGCGCCGCTGACCATGCTGGAAACCACCATTCGTTTCAAACCGCGTGACCAATGGCGTCCGGGCATGACCATGGACAAGCTGGTGGCGGAACTGGATGCGGTGGTTAAGGTGCCGGGTATTGCCAACGTCTGGGTTCCGCCGATCCGCAATCGGTTGGACATGTTGGCCACCGGAATCAAAAGCCCGGTAGGCATCAAGGTGAACGGCAATAATATGGCCGATATCGAACGGATTTCCGGGCAGATTGAGCAGGTGGTGAAGCAGGTGCCGGGCGTCACTTCGGCGCTGGCGGAACGTATTACCGGCGGCCGCTACGTGGATATCGATATCGACCGCCAGCGGGCTGCGCGTTATGGGGTTTCGGTGAAAGAGCTGCAATCCATGGTGGCGACGCTGGTGGGGGGCGAAAACATTGGCGAAACCGTCGAGGGCCGGGCGCGTTATCCGATCAATGTGCGTTACCCGCGCGAGGTGCGTGATTCGGTGCAGCAGTTGCAGGCATTGCCGGTACTGACCGCCAGCGGTGGCCAGGTGCCGTTGTCGATGCTGGCCGACATTCGGATTAGCGAAGGGCCGCCGATGTTGAAAAGTGAGAACGCGCGGCTCTCCAACTGGATTTATGTCGACCTGCGCGGGCGCGATCTCAAATCGGCGGTGGAAGAGATGCAGCAGGCCGTCGCGCAGCAGGTCAAGCTGCCGGCCGGGGTGTCGTTGAGCTGGTCCGGGCAGTTTGAATATCTGGAACGCGCCAGCGCTCAGTTGAAAATCGTATTGCCGGTAACGTTGGCGATCATTTTCGTGCTGCTGTTTGTCACCTTCAGCAGCGTACGTGATGCGTTATTGATCATGGCGACGCTGCCGTTAGCGCTGATAGGCGGCGTGGGGCTGCTGTATC
>JAAXZN010000063.1 GCA_012719855.1 Serratia liquefaciens
CTTGCTATCTCGAGGTGGCGTATAATACGCTTTCCTCTTTCAGAGTCAACCCCTAAATTTCAGGATTTTTTCTCTTCGAACCCCGGAGACTCTGTGAAGTTGTTCACATGTTCCGTGTCGATGGAGGCGCATTATAGGGAGTTCCTCGCAGGCCGCAACAGGTATTTTCGACAAAAACGATCGTTTGCTGCATTCCACAGCAAAAGCCCGCCTTATACCCTGTTGTGCACAAACTTATCCACAGAAGCCATTTGCACGGAAAATTTACGAGCGCCACGCAAACGTTTTCGCTACAATTCCCCGCGACGAAACGCTCCCCTTTTTATGGGGGCGTTACCTGAATTTGTGCCCGATGCCCCCTTTATAGAGAGAAGAACCTTTCCTTATAGAGAGTAGAAGGTGGAAATTCACGTAACGCTCTTTTATTGCGACTCCAAAGCCAAGGGATAAAACCATGCAACAACCTCGTCCAATCCGCCGGGCCCTGCTCAGCGTCTCTGACAAAGCCGGTATCGTTGAATTCGCCGAAGCGCTTTCAAGCCGTGGCGTTGAACTGCTCTCCACTGGCGGTACCGCTCGCCTGCTGGCAGATGCCGGCCTGCCTGTTACCGAAGTTTCCGACTACACCGGCTTCCCGGAAATGATGGATGGACGAGTGAAGACGCTGCACCCGAAAGTACACGGCGGCATTCTGGGCCGTCGCGGCCAGGACGACGGCATCATGAGCCAACATGACATCAAGCCGATCGACATGGTGGTGGTAAACCTGTATCCGTTCGCCCAAACCGTGGCGCGCCCGGATTGCTCGCTGGAAGATGCAGTAGAGAATATCGACATCGGCGGCCCGACCATGGTGCGCTCTGCCGCCAAGAACCACAAAGACGTTGCCATCGTCGTCAAGAGCAGCGACTACGCCGCTATCATTACCGAGATGGATAACAACGACGGCTCACTGCAATACGCCACCCGTTTCGATCTGGCTATCAAGGCTTTTGAACACACCGCCGCCTACGACAGCATGATCGCCAACTACTTCGGCGCGCTGGTGCCGGCCTACCATGGCGACACCGAGCAACCTTCCGGCCGCTTCCCTCGCACGCTGAACCTTAACTACATCAAGAAGCAGGATATGCGCTACGGTGAAAACAGCCACCAGCAGGCCGCCTTCTATATAGAAGAGAATGTTCAGGAAGCTTCTGTTGCCACCGCTGACCAGTTACAGGGCAAAGCGCTGTCGTACAACAACATCGCCGATACCGATGCGGCGCTGGAGTGCGTGAAAGAGTTCGCCGAACCGGCCTGCGTTATCGTCAAGCATGCCAACCCCTGTGGCGTGGCGATAGGCGACGATATTCTGGCAGCCTATGAGCGTGCCTATCAAACCGATCCTACCTCCGCGTTCGGCGGCATCATCGCCTTCAACCGCGAACTGGACGCCGCCACTGCGCAGGCCATCATCAGTCGTCAGTTTGTGGAAGTGATTATCGCACCTGGCATCAGCCAGGAAGCGCGTTCCCTGCTGGCCGCCAAGCAGAACGTCCGCGTGCTGGCCTGTGGCCAATGGCAGCAACGCGTTGCCGCTCTGGACTTCAAGCGCGTCAACGGGGGCTTGCTGGTGCAGGATCGCGATCTGGGCATGGTGAGTGAAAGCGATCTGCGCGTAGTGTCCGAACGCCAACCTACCGCTCAGGAATTGCGTGATGCGCTGTTCTGCTGGAAAGTGGCCAAGTTTGTTAAGTCCAACGCCATTGTTTATGCGCGCGATAACATGACCATCGGCATAGGCGCGGGGCAAATGAGCCGCGTTTACTCGGCCAAGATCGCGGGCATCAAAGCCGCCGACGAAGGTCTGGAAGTCAAAGGCTCCGCCATGGCGTCCGACGCCTTCTTCCCGTTCCGTGACGGTATCGATGCCGCGGCAGCCGTTGGCATCACCTGCGTGATCCAGCCAGGCGGATCGATCCGCGATGATGAAGTGATTGCCGCCGCCAACGAACACGGCATTGCGATGATCTTTACCGATATGCGTCACTTCCGCCATTAATCCTTTCTGCTGCGTGCGCTGCGGCGCACGCCCTTCGTGGAGCACCTGATGAACATTTTAATTATCGGCAACGGCGGACGCGAACACGCGCTGGCCTGGAAAGCCGCCCAATCACCGCTGGCGGACAAAGTTTACGTAGCGCCAGGCAATGCCGGTACCGCGCTGGAACCCAATCTTACGAACGTCGAGATCTCCGCGACCGATATTCCGGCCCTGCTCGCCTTTGCCCAGAGCAACGATATCGGCCTCACCATTGTCGGGCCGGAAGCGCCGTTGGTGATTGGCGTGGTTGACGCCTTCCAGGCCGCCGGTCTGAAAATCTTTGGCCCCTCTCAGGCCGCAGCCCAGTTAGAAGGCTCTAAAGCCTTCACCAAAGATTTCCTGGCGCGCCACAATATTCCAAGCGCCGAGTACCAAAACTTTACCGAAGTCGAACCCGCGCTGGCCTATGTTCGCAGTAAAGGTGCCCCGATCGTCATCAAGGCCGACGGCCTGGCTGCCGGTAAAGGCGTGATTGTCGCCATGACGCTGCAGGAAGCGGAAGACGCCGTGCAAGACATGCTGGCAGGCAACGCCTTCGGCGATGCAGGCCACCGTATCGTGGTGGAAGAGTTCCTGGATGGGGAAGAAGCCAGCTTTATCGTCATGGTCGACGGTGAAAACGTGGTGCCGATGGCCACCAGCCAGGATCATAAACGCGTCGGCGATGGCGACACCGGCCCGAACACCGGCGGCATGGGGGCTTATTCCCCAGCGCCAGTGGTGACCGATGAAATCCACCAGCGCGCGATGGACCAGGTTATCTGGCCAACCGTGCGCGGCATGGCGGCGGAAGGAAACACCTATGTCGGTTTCCTTTATGCCGGGCTGATGATCTCTGCGGACGGTCAACCGAAAGTCATTGAATTCAACTGCCGCTTTGGCGATCCGGAAACTCAGCCGATCATGCTGCGTCTGCGCTCCGATCTGGTTGAACTGTGCCTGGCCGGTGCGGATGGCAAGCTGGATGAGAAAACGTCTGAATGGGATGAACGCCCTGCGTTAGGCGTAGTACTGGCTGCCGGCGGTTATCCGGGTGACTATAACAACGGTGAGGTCATTCAGGGTCTGCCGCAGCAAGAAAGCGCCGACGGCAAGGTATTCCATGCCGGCACCCGCATGCAGGGTAACGACGTGGTGACCAGCGGTGGCCGCGTGCTGTGCGTTACCGCACTGGGTGAAACTGTGGCTCAGGCGCAACAACGCGCTTACCAGTTGGCGGAAGGCATTCAGTGGCCAGGCAGTTTCTGCCGTAAGGACATTGGCTATCGTGCGATTGCACGCGGCAAATGATCTGAAAGCCAATCTTTCAGGGCTCCGCCATGCGGGGCCTTTTTTATAGCTGATCTTCTTTCGGTTCCCAGCGGCAAAAATCGTCGTTTGCCACCAGCAGCAGTTCACGCCCTTCCGGCGCATCCAACCAGGCAATATTCACCGGTTGGCTGCTGTTGCGGGCACGACGCTCAATCCAGGCTTCGGCACTGCCGTCCAGCCCAGGTTTCAACGTTTGGCCATCGCAGGTTTGCACCCTGCCCTGTTGCCAACGCCCCTGCAGCAGTTTCACATTGCCGGCACGCAACGCATTACTCACTTCAAGCACTCGACGCGCCTGGTATTGGTACAGTGCGATTTCATCGGCGGTCAGTTGTTCACGCCGCGTGGCCAGTTGGCGCTGCATAAAACTCACTTCGCCGTCATCGGTGAAGCGAAGTTGGATAGAGTCACGATCGCCATCGGCATCGGTGCGTTTAATCTGGCGCAGTTCGCCATTTTGGTATTCGTACAGCGTGGTGACGGTGCCCGGACCGCGATAAGGACTGTAGACGCTCATCAACACTTGCGGGCGGTGCCGATCGTCGTCTTTGCGCCACAGGCGAATAACGCCCTGGTCGGCCACAAAGCCGCTGGCACTAAAGGCTGGGGGATCTGAATGACTGCTGCAGGCGCTCAGGACACCGGCAAAGCCGATGACCATGAGCGCCTGTCGGATAAACAAAAGGGGCGCTTTTGCCCCCCTGTTTAATCTTTTCACCAACACGCAGTATTACTTAACCGCGTCTTTCAGTGCTTTACCAGAAACGAACGCAGGCACGTTAGCAGCTGCGATTTTGATTTCTTTACCAGTCTGCGGGTTGCGACCAGTGCGCTCGTTGCGGTGGTTGACCTTGAAAGTACCGAAACCAACCAATTGTACTGCATCACCTTCTTTCAGAGACTCAGTAATAGCAGCCAGGGTGGATTCCAGAGCCAGTTTAGCTTGTGCTTTGGAAAGGTCAGCCTTGTCCGCGATTACATCAATCAGTTGAGTCTTGTTCATAAGTTATCCTTACAGTGTGTTTATCGTTTGCAAAGCATCGAGTGCGACGGATATGCCGATTGACAGCACTCCCTGCATACACGCACCGATAGCCACTTTTTTTACGCCCCCCAAATGTAGACCAGACAGGGTGCGGATGTGAAGCCTTAAGGCATGACAAATCAGGCGTTAAATCACGTTTTCTTGCCTTATTGCGTTAAATTTATCCCGATATTACTTACCGCCGCCTCGCGGAGGTCGGAACGCAAGCCTTTGATCAGCTCTAAATCACGTTCTTCGCAGTCAGCCAACAGGCGGAAAATTTCCCATTGAATGTCCCATTCTTCCTCTACCGCAGGCAAAACCTTGAGCTCATCGTCGGTCATTTCTTTACCGGCCTGAGTCATTTCCAACATCGCCACGGTGCGAATTGACGTTTCGCTAATGGCGATGGCGTGCTCTAGCGTCTCCCCGCTGAGTCGCGAATGGATCAGTTCCCCTAATGCGATACAGGCGTCAATAGCCGGGTAAACGCCGTAAAGATCGTAATCTTCTGCCGAAGGTATCGCCTCTTCCAACTTCTCCAGCTGGCTGTCAAAGTTGACCTTGGCGTCCTTGACCACCAGCGTTTCCCACACCAAATCCAGAATACGGCGGTAAATCGCCGGATCGCCGAACTCGGTTTGCAGGCAGAACATCTGGTAATTCGGATACATACGCTCGCACAAACTGGCCATAAAGGTCAAATGTTGCCAGCTTTCAAGCTTTTCCAGACGTAAATGGATCGGGTTACGTAGCATTATTCACTCTCTTACGCGTTATCTGCGCCGCAGTGTACCCGAAATCGGTCATTGCGACACCTCTGGATGCTGCTGCAACCAGCGCTGGAAGGCCGGCCGGCGCGAGGCGATGGCATCGGCCCAGCGCGTAGGTTCCGGCAAACGGTAGCCCGCCATGCAACGTTGTACCCAGGCCAACGCACTGTCGGCCCCGACGCGGTGGCCGGTGGAGATAAACAACGGGTTACAACGCGCCTTGCTACGCCACACCCAACCCAACTGCTCGCCTTTGTCTTCCAGTGGCGCCAACGCGCCTGCGGCGGCGTCCAAAGGGGCGAATTTACCGCACAGGCGCTTTTTGGCGACGCCAATGGTCGGCACGTCGACCAGTAGGCCGAAATGGCTGGCAACGCCCAGACGTCGCGGGTGCGAGATACCATGGCCGTCGACAAAAACCAGATCCGGTTTCTGCTGCAGTTGCCCCCAGGCCGCGAGCAACGCGGGGTATTCACGAAATGATAAAAAGCCGGGAATGTAAGGCAGGGTGGTCGCGACACGAGCCACCTGATACTCCACCAGCTCCAGCGATGGATAGCGCAGGATGGCAATGGCGGCTCGCGTCACCTCACCTTCCTGTTCAAAGCCCACGTCGGCACCGGCAATAAAGGCCGGCGACTCGATCCGGAAGTCATCGTAACGAATCACCTCCGAGGCGCGCTGCAATTGCTCCGCGCGCAGGGCTTGGGTATCTATCACATCCAGTCCTTAGCGATGGTATTTGCCCGATTGAGCGTGAACCGCCTCAACAAAGACGCCGGCGTTTTCTGGTGGCACATCCAAATGAATGCCGTGACCCAGATTGAACACATGCCCTTCACCGTGACCGAAACCGGCCAGAATGGTTTCCACTTCCTGGCTAATGCGCTCAGGTGACGCATACAGCATGGACGGATCCATATTGCCCTGCAGTGCCACTTTATCCCCTACACGACGGCGCGCGTCGGCAATGTCGGTCGTCCAGTCAAGACCCAACGCGTCACAACCGGTGGCCGCCATGGCCTCCAGCCACTGGCCTCCGCCTTTGGTGAACAGCGTGACCGGCACGCGGCGGCCATCGTTTTCACGCAGCAGCCCATCGACAATCTTATGCATGTAATGCAAAGAGAATTCGCGGTAGTCACGGCCGGTCAGCACGCCGCCCCAGGTGTCGAAGACCATTACCGACTGCGCGCCAGCTTTGATCTGGGCATTGAGATACAAAATGACGCTGTCTGCCAGCTTATCCAGCAGCAGGTGCAGCGTAGCCGGCTCCGCATACATCATTTTTTTCAGCTTGGTGAAGGCCTTGCTGCTGCCGCCTTCCACCATGTAGGTTGCCAGGGTCCATGGGCTACCGGAGAAACCGATCAGCGGCACTTCGCCTTTAAGCTCACGGCGGATTGTACGCACCGCGTTCATCACATAGCCCAGCTCCACTTCCGGATCGAAGGCCGGCAACTTGTCCACGTCGGCACGACAGGTAATAGGCGAGGAGAAACGCGGGCCTTCGCCGGTTTCGAAATACAGCCCCAGCCCCATAGCATCGGGAATGGTGAGGATGTCGGAGAACAGAATGGCCGCATCCAGCGGGAAGCGGCGCAACGGCTGCAGCGTAACCTCGCAAGCCAGTTCCGCGTTCTTGCACAGCGACATGAAATCACCGGCCTGGGCACGGGTGGCTTTGTACTCCGGCAAATAACGACCGGCCTGACGCATCATCCATACGGGGGTCACATCCACCGGCTGTCGCAGCAGCGCGCGCAGGTAGCGATCGTTCTTCAACTCATTCATTTATGGGGCTCCCTTATTCATCTGCCGCTATTGTAGCGAGTTATTGCTCGCGGCATAAGGCTACGGTGTCCTCTATCAGGCGGCGCGCCACGGTGCCGGGCGGCGGCAACAGCGGCAACCGATCGTAGCGGTACCAGCCGGCGTTAAGCAGTTCTTTCGGATCGTGGCGGATCTCGCCCCGGTGATAATCGGCCATAAAGGCCATCATCAGCGAATGTGGGAACGGCCAGGGCTGCGAAGTGACGTAACGCAGATTTTTGATTTCAATGTTACTTTCCTCCATCACCTCGCGTGCTGCCGCCTGTTCCAGCGTTTCGCCGACCTCGACAAAACCGGCCAGAACAGTATGAATGCCGCCACGATGGCGTACGTGCTGCGCCAACAGGATCTCATCGTCACGCCGGATGGCAACGATCACGCAGGGCGCGATCTGCGGGTAGTAACGCTCCCGGCAATTGCCGCACAGGCAGGCGCTCTCGGTACGACTGAGATGCATCTCGTGGCCACAGTAACCGCAGTAGCGATGGGAACGGTAGAAGTCGGCCAGCTGTACTCCCCGACCGGCGAGCTGGAACAGTCCGCGATCGAGCTCAAGCAGTTGACGCACCGAGCCCATTTCCTGCGGCATCGCCTGACGCACCAGCCAGACCGGCAGTCCCTCCCATTCACCAATAGCCCGGGCCATCCGCCCCTGCAGGGAGAATGACGCCGCCAAACCGCACGGCAATTCACCCTTTGGTAACCAAAGTTTGCTTTCATGGCTGACGATCCACCAGCCATTTTCATTACCCGTTAATGCAAGTTCCATATCGTTGTTGCACAACCTCAGCTTCACTGGCACTCTACAAATCGGCCTTGTAACATTTTAATAACTTACTGTTACGTTTTATTACTTACGGAGTCAAACATGCTCAACCGTTTGGAAAGCCTGACTCAGCGCGTTGGTGGTAGTAATGAATTAGTTGATCAATGGCTTCAGGCTCGCAAGCAACTGCTGGTCGCCTATTGCACCCTCGTGGGCATCAAACCGAATAAAGAAAAGCATACGCCGCTGAATGAAAAAGCGCTGGAGAACTTTTGCCATAATCTGGTGGATTACCTCTCCGCCGGTCATTTTCATATCTATGACAGAATTATCAAGCAAGTGGAAGGCGCATCCAGTCCGAAAATGAGTCTGGCAGTCAACATCTATCCCAAGCTCTGGGCCAATACCGAGCAGATCATGGCTTTCCACGATCGCTATACCGAAGTGGATATCGATCAGGACGTATGCCTGGAATTCCATCAGGCATTGTCGGATATCGGTGAAACCCTGGCGGCGCGTTTTACCCTGGAAGATAAACTGATCCAGCTGGCGGCCGAAGCCTGGCAGCAAGCGGTACCGGACCAGGCGCTGGATCAGGCTCGTTAGAATTTTGTAGTTTTTTTTATTATCCCTCCTATACTGGGGGGCATCTTGTCGGAGTGCCTAGCGCCTGATTTGTTCATCAAATTGGCCAGGCTGAGACCGTTAATTCGGGATCCGCGGAACCTGATCGGGTTAATACCCGCGAAGGGAACAAGAGTAATCTATCGCTACAGGCAGGTGATCCCAACAGGGATAATCCCGCCCTGTCGGCCAGCATCATTACTCCCTCCGAGCTCCAGACAAGCAACTTTCCCAATCCAACACACTGGTAGGAACTTGCTATGTCTAACGTTAAAAAACCCCGTGCCCGTAAAGAGCAACGCGAAGAAGCCCAGCAGTTTATCGATACCCTTCAAGGCGTTTCCTTTCCCAACTCACGCCGGATTTATCTGCAGGGCTCACGCAACGATCTGCAGGTGCCGATGCGTGAAATCCAGCTTAGCCCGACGCTGCTTGGCGGCGACAAAGACAACCCACGGTACGAGCCCAACGAAGCCATTCCGGTATACGATACCGCGGGTCCTTACGGCGATCCGCAATCTGAACTTAATGTGCATACCGGCCTGGTTAAACTGCGTGCAGGCTGGATAGCTGAACGCGGTGATACCGAAGAGCTCAATGGCGTCAGTTCCGGTTTCACCCAGCAGCGCCTGGCGGATGAAGGCCTGGATCACCTGCGTTTTGAACATCTGCCGCGGCCGCGCAAGGCGCAATCTGGCAAATGCGTCACCCAGTTGCACTACGCCCGCGCTGGCATAATCACCCCGGAGATGGAGTTTATCGCCATCCGCGAAAACATGGGCCGCGAGCGTATCCGCGGCGATGTCCTGCGCCAGCAGCATCCGGGCCAAAGCTGGGGAGCCAACCTGCCGGAGAACATCACGCCGGAATTCGTTCGGCAGGAAGTCGCCGCCGGGCGCGCCATCATTCCCGCCAATATCAACCATCCCGAATCAGAGCCGATGATCATCGGTCGCAACTTTCTGGTGAAAGTTAACGCCAACATCGGCAACTCGGCGGTGACCTCATCCATCGAAGAGGAAGTCGAGAAACTGGTCTGGTCCACCCGCTGGGGCGCGGATACGGTGATGGACCTGTCCACCGGTCGCTATATCCACGAAACCCGCGAATGGATCCTGCGTAACAGTCCGGTACCGATCGGCACGGTGCCTATCTATCAGGCACTGGAAAAAGTGAACGGCGTGGCGGAAAACCTGACCTGGGAAATGTTCCGCGATACGTTACTGGAGCAGGCAGAGCAAGGCGTTGACTACTTCACCATCCACGCCGGAGTGCTGTTGCGCTATGTACCGATGACCGCCAAGCGCCTGACCGGCATCGTCTCACGCGGCGGTTCGATCATGGCTAAATGGTGTCTGTCACACCATCAGGAAAACTTCCTGTACCAGCACTTCCGTGAAATCTGCGAGATCTGCGCCGCCTATGACGTCTCACTGTCCCTTGGCGACGGCCTGCGCCCAGGCTCGATTCAGGACGCCAATGACGAAGCGCAGTTCGCAGAACTGCACACACTGGGCGAGTTGACCAAAATTGCCTGGGAATACGACGTGCAGGTGATGATCGAAGGCCCTGGTCACGTACCGATGCAAATGATCCGTCGCAACATGACCGAAGAGTTGGAGCATTGCCACGAAGCGCCGTTCTACACCCTTGGCCCGCTAACCACCGATATCGCTCCGGGCTATGACCACTTCACCTCCGGTATCGGCGCCGCGATGATCGGTTGGTTCGGCTGCGCCATGCTGTGTTACGTCACGCCGAAGGAGCACCTCGGGCTGCCGAACAAAGAAGACGTCAAACAGGGGCTGATCACCTACAAAATTGCCGCCCACGCCGCCGATTTGGCCAAAGGCCACCCTGGCGCTCAGATCCGCGATAACGCCATGTCCAAGGCGCGTTTCGAATTCCGCTGGGAAGATCAGTTCAACCTGGCGCTCGATCCGGCTACCGCACGCGCTTATCACGACGAAACCCTGCCGCAAGAGTCCGGCAAAATCGCCCACTTCTGTTCCATGTGCGGCCCCAAATTCTGCTCGATGAAAATTTCGCAGGAAGTTCGCGATTATGCCGCCGCGCAGGAAGCCGCCAAACCGATAGAAGTACAACTCACCGGCATGGAAAAAATGTCGGCCGAGTTCCGTTCGCGCGGCAGCGAGCTCTACCACAGCGCCGGCAACCTGCAAGAGGAACTGAGCAATGACTGATATCACCACACCTTTCCCCGCCACCCCGCACAAGCTGGGGTTATACCCGGTAGTCGACAGTGTCGAATGGATTGCTCGCCTGCTGGATGCGGGTGTTACCACGATCCAACTGCGCATCAAGGATCTGCCGGATGAGCAGGTCGAAGAGGATATTGCCGCCGCCATTGCACTCGGTAAAAGGTACAACGCCCGGCTGTTTATCAACGACTATTGGCAATTGGCGATTAAACACGATGCCTATGGCGTACACCTGGGTCAGGAAGATCTGGAGACCACCGATTTGGCGGCCATTCACCGCGCCGGATTACGTTTAGGGGTTTCTACCCATGACGATACCGAACTGGCACGGGCCATTGCAGTGAAGCCTTCTTATATTGCGCTGGGGCATATCTTCCCGACGCAAACCAAAGACATGCCTTCCGCTCCCCAGGGCTTGGCAGAGCTGAAACGCCATATCCTCGGGCTGAGCAACTATCCGACGGTGGCGATCGGCGGGATCAGTATCGATCGCGTGGCGGACGTGTTGGCCTGCGGCGTCGGTAGCGTGGCGGTGGTCAGCGCCATTACTCAGGCGCCGGACTGGCGCGTCGCCACCGCTCAACTGCTGCAACTGATCGAAGGCAAGGAGTAACCCCATGTTGAACGATCAAGAGTTTCTGCGTTACAGCCGCCAGTTACTGCTGGAAGACATTGGCCCGGAAGGCCAGGAGAAGCTAAAAGGTTCAACGGCGCTGATCGTCGGGCTCGGGGGCTTAGGCTCCCCTGCTGCGCTCTATCTGGCTGCCGCCGGCGTCGGTACTCTGTTGCTGGCCGATGACGATACGCTTCACGTCACCAACCTGCAGCGCCAGATCTTGTACCGCAGCCCCGACGTTGCAAAAAGCAAAGCCGCTTTGGCACAGCGCCAGCTGCAGGCACTGAATCCGATGGTCGAATCCATTGCGCTGGAACAACGGCTGCAAGGCGAAATCTTGCACCACGCCGTGGAACGCGCCGATCTCATTTTGGACTGCAGCGACAACATGGAAACCCGCCATGCGGTGAACGCTGCCTGCATCAGGGCCAACAAACCGCTTATCAGCGGCAGCGCGGTGGGCTTCAGCGGCCAGCTGCTGGTCATTGAACCGCCTTATGCCCACGGCTGTTACGCCTGCCTGTACCCGGAGCAAACCGAACCGCAGCGTAATTGCCGCACCGCCGGCGTACTCGGCCCGGTGGTCGGCGTCATTGGTACGCTGCAAGCCCTGGAGGCGATAAAAATGCTGGCGGGTATGCCTTCGTCACTCAACGGCAAGCTGCGGTTGTTCGACGGTAAGCAACAAAGCTGGAGCACCTTGCAACTCAGCCAGGCCAGCACCTGCGCGGTATGCGGAGGGACAGCATGAAAATCCGGCTTAATGATCAGCCGTTGGCATTGGCGCAGCCACTGAGCGTCGACGCACTGCTCGAGCAGTTGGAGCGCCACCAGCCAGGTACGGCGCTGGCTATCAACCAAATCATCATCCCGCGTGCAGACTGGGCTAACCACCTGGTGCAAGACGGTGATGACATCCTGTTGTTTCAAGCGATCGCCGGAGGCTGACATGCTGCAAATCGCCGATACCCTCTTTACTTCACGCCTGTTTACCGGCACCGGCAAATTCGCCACCCCAACGCTGATGCTGGATGCCCTGCAGGCCTCCGGCTCGCAGTTGGTGACCATGGCGATGAAGCGCGTTGATCTGCGCGGCGGCAATGATGCCATTCTGGCCCCGCTGCAGCAGTTGGGCGTTCGCTTGCTGCCAAATACCTCAGGTGCCAAAACCGCTGCCGAGGCAGTGTTTGCCGCCCGGTTGGCGCGTGAAGCGCTCGGCACCCACTGGGTCAAACTGGAAATTCATCCTGACGTGAAATACCTGCTGCCAGACCCCATAGAAACCCTGAAAGCGGCGGAAACCTTGGTAAAAGAAGGTTTTGTGGTACTGCCTTACTGCGGTGCCGACCCGGTGCTCTGTAAACGGTTGGAAGAAGTGGGCTGTGCGGCGGTCATGCCGCTCGGATCGCCAATCGGTTCCAACCGGGGTCTGCGCACCCGCGACTTTCTGGAGATCATTATCGAGCAGGCCAAAGTACCGGTGGTGGTGGACGCCGGTATCGGTGCACCAAGCCATGCGCTGGAAGCCATGGAACTGGGCGCCGATGCGGTGCTGGTGAATACGGCTATCGCCGTGGCACGCGATCCCGTGCAGATGGCGCGTGCTTTCCGTTTGGCATTGGAAGCCGGCGAACTGGCGCGCCAGGCCGGTTTGGGCAGTAGCCAACGCAGTGCTGCGGCCTCCAGCCCGCTGACGGCTTTTCTCAGCCAGGCCGGGGAGGCGCTGTGATGGCCGATGATTTCAGCCGCCGCTGGCAGCAGTTGGATTGGGACGATATCTCGCTGCGCATTAACAGCAAGACGGCGCGGGATGTGGAGCGCGCACTCAATGCGGACAAGCTGACGCGCGAAGACTTTATGGCATTGATCTCTCCCGCCGCCGCGCCCTATCTGGAACCCCTGGCGCAACGCGCACAGCAACTGACTCGCCAACGTTTTGGTAACGTGGTCAGCTTCTATGTGCCCTTATACCTGTCCAATCTGTGTGCCAACGACTGCACCTACTGCGGTTTTTCGATGAGCAATCGCATCAAGCGCAAAACCCTGAATGCCGCAGAAATCGAGCGCGAGTGCCTGGCGATAAAAGCACTGGGTTTCGAGCATCTGCTGTTGGTGACCGGCGAACATCAAACCAAGGTGGGCATGGATTACTTCCGCCAGCATATTCCGGCGATCCGCCGCCATTTCAGTTCGCTGATGATGGAGGTGCAACCGCTAGCGCAAGAAGAGTATGCCGAACTGAAAACGCTGGGGCTGGATGGCGTGCTGGTGTATCAGGAAACCTATCATCCCGCCACCTATCTGCAGCATCACCTCCGTGGGCAGAAGCAGGACTTTCATTGGCGGCTGGCCACGCCGGATCGCCTGGGCCGCGCCGGGATCGACAAGATCGGTCTCGGTGCTCTGGTCGGACTTTCCAACAGTTGGCGTACCGACTGCTATATGCTGGCCGAGCACCTGTTTTATCTACAGCAAACCTATTGGCAGAGCCGTTATTCCATCTCGTTCCCGCGCTTGCGGCCTTGCGCCGGCGGCATCGAACCGGCGTCGATCATGAGTGAACCGCAACTGGTGCAACTGATCTGTGCTTTCCGACTGTTCGCACCCGACGTGGAGCTTTCTTTGTCGACGCGTGAGTCACCGTTCTTCCGCGATCACATGATCCCGGTGGCGATCAACAGCGTCAGTGCCGGATCCAAGACACAGCCCGGTGGCTATGCTGACGACGTGCCGCCTGAATTGGAACAGTTCGAACCGCACGATGGCCGTACGCCGCAGCAGGTGGCGCAAGCCATCAGCGATGCCGGATTGCAGCCGGTGTGGAAGGACTGGGACGGCTATCTGGGACGCAGCCCGCAATAAGCTGCAACGCCTTTGGCATCATGGGAAAAGTGGTGGAGGCACTGCGCAGAAGCGGTTGACGCTGCTGGTGAGGTTAATCCGCCTCGCTATAGTGGCGCTGCTGGTCGCCAACACTGGCGCCAGCCGGAGTCGCCTTTTTCCTGGTGGCTCCGCCCTACACCCCCGGATCGCGTCAGATACCTTCCTGCGCGACTCCGGATCCTCCCCCATGAATATCCTCATCGGTTTTTTGACAAAACAATCTGGTTTGACCACAGTTAAAGTCTGACCGTTAAACTGGTCTGACAACCTGGCGGGATAATAACCATGAATCTGTACCTGCGACTGCTTTGGATCTTGATCTCATCATGCTGGAAACCGCGCATGTCGATGGATGCCCTGACCAGCACCCTGCAAACCCGAGTGTGGCTGAATGACATCGATATCAATCTGCATATGAACAATGGCCGCTATCTGACGGTTTGCGATCTCAATCGGGTGGACATGTTTATCCGCACAGGCCTGATGAAGTTAATGCTGAAGCGGCGTTGGTCGCCGATAGTTAGCCAGCTGAGCATGGATTACAAAAAGGCGCTGCAACCATTCCAGCGTTATCAAGTCAGCATGACCATTACCCACTGGGACGATCGTTACTTTTATGCGACCCACACTTTCAGCGTCGGTGATCGGATCGTAGCGTTGGGTAAGTCACAGGCTGTGGTGCTTGGGAAAGAAGGCGTGGTGGCGCCGGAAGAGGTAGTGAAAAGCGTGCAGCAATATCAGCAGGCAAAAGAGAGTAAGCCAACCGCGCCGCAGTGATGGAATGAGTCCCTGATGCTGTAATGGCCCCTGGTGTTGGCCGTGTATCTTTTTGCTGCCTGCACCCGGCTTGAAAACAGATGCAGGCAGCTTATTCTGTGAGACAGGCAGCCCCCCCTAGGAACGCGAATCACACATATGATGCTAATTAATCATATCGACGATAAAATGTGAATGTCTTTTGAGTGTTATTTTTGGCGTTGGCGAGTATGTTTTGAGTTTGATTAACAAAATCAAACGGATATAGGCGCAGCCATCCTGACTTCATCTATAATCGAGCCAGCAGGCAACCTCGGGACATCCAATGCTCGTGGTCAGCATCAGAAAAATCGAGGTGATCATGAAAAAAACGCCAAATTATGCAGAGGCCATTAGCGCCTTGTTGACCCAAAAAGGGGTGGGTGACAGGAAGCATGCATCCACGCTGGCGAGCATATTGAACCTTCAATACAACAGCGCCAAGCAGAAGCTGGACGGTAAAAGAGGCATCACTCTCGACGAGGCAAAAAAGGTATTTCAATATTTCAACGAATCGTTTGAAGGGCGCAGAGCCCATAACTGCGTGTTTATCATGAACAGCATACATAAACGATGCAATATTGAAGTGGATGACAAACCAGTAGATAACATTGAGGATGCGGAAACCTACGCATTCAGAAAAGACGATCTTTTTGTTATTAACACCGGCAGAGATAAAAGCGCGGATACCGAGCTGTATAAGGTCAAAAAAATAGACTTTCTGCCGGCGCCAAGGGTAGCCATACTCGACAATGACCAGGACATTCTGGAGCTGCTAAAGAAAATCACCACCCGCTACGGGATTGAAACAGACACTTACTCGACGGCGGCAGCAATCATCGACGGCCTGGAGAGTCACGCCTACGAAGCCTTTATTCTTGATTGGTTGTTAGACTTCGGTGAGACGTCCGAAAAGGTCGTAGAAAAGATAAAAGACCGAGTGGATACCCCTGCACAAATCATCATCCTGACCGGCCAGTTAAACCACTATGAGAAAAACATAGGCGATATGATATTAAACTACGATGTGCATTTGATTGAGAAACCGGCCAAGCCGCTGATTATCTCTTCACTGCTGCTTTCCCATTTATTTTTCAACTGATTTTATTGGCAGGCAAATCAAAAATGACGCCCCTTTGCCCTCGGCTGATTTCACTCTGATGGTGCCTTTCATTCTGGTCACATAGTTCTTTATAATGGTCAGCCCCAAGCCCAGCCCCTGCCGCGTCTCTCTTTCCAGCCCCTGATTAAACGCCTTGTATAATCGGTCAATATTTTTCACGTTAAAGCCGATACCGTTATCCTTCACCAGAAGATGAAGACGGCTATTATAAACCTTCACATTCACAGTGACCTGACCGCAATACGTATATTTGTCTGCATTGCTCAACAGGTTGACGAGTATTCGATATAGCTTGTATTTATCGGAGTAGATCCCCCCTGTATGGGACGAGTGCCGGACAATAAATTGATTGCGGCCCTCCCCACTCACCGCGGCGACGGCATCGTCAACCACCTCATTGAGTGAAAACAGAGAGTCGTTTATCTTTACCTCCCCCATTTCAAGCCTTGAGTAATCCATGACCTCACGGGTTTGCTCTGCAATTTTATTGCCATGGTGCGAGATAAGCCGGGCTTCTTTTTTCAGCTCATCCTGAACCAGCTCATGCTCCATGATGTCTGCGGCAATCACGATAGCCTGCGTTGAGCCGGCAATCTCATGATAGATGGAGGAAATAAAGATATTCTTATTTTTGATTATCTCCTTCAGCGAGAGCGCATTTTTCAAGATAAGGAACATCATCAAGAAAATCAGCGCCAGCGAGATAATGGCAAATAGCTCGGCTTTGCTCGAATTATCTTTGATGATGTCTTTAACCTCGGTGAAATTCCTTATCTGTATTTTGTAAATTATCTCTTGAATATCGACCAGAGTAATTTCCATATCGTCCATAAAGGAGAGTATATCGGCTTTGGTCTTCGTGCCATTTGCCAGCCCTGCGCTAAGCAGATCCAGCTCGGCATACTGACGCTTCAAAACCGCAAGGGTGTTAATAAACTCTTCGTCGTAATAAAAAGAGTCATTGAATGTGGAACGGTTTTCAAGAATGGCAATTTTTGATGCAAATATTTTCTTTTTGAGCTTAAAAGCGTCGTAGTGATCCTCATCGCCCAGAAGCAGTGCGGTTTTCGTTCTTTCAAAGGATAAAAAGAGAATTTCAGCTACGGAGTAATTATCCAGATTAGGCTCAATCTGCTTATATCGTTCTTTCACACTGCCGAAATTTACGGCAATCAACAGGATCAAGAACAGCAGCGCCGCAATGAGGGTGATGAGAGTCCCGATAAATTTCTTGCTCATTTCACTTAACCTCTAGCATTTTTATTTGCCAAACGGTCTTTGCGTTCACATCAATCTTGTTCAATTCTGGGTGGCTATCGCGAGGATAGATGATCGCAAACGGCCCTAACTGTGCAACGTCCATCAGCTCGCCATTTTTCTTATAGGCGATAATAACTTTGTATTTAGCCAGCTCAGCAACGGGCATTGAATATGAATAATCATCCCAGGCAAAAGCGCGAACCTTGCCTCCCTTCAGGCCATATTCCTTTGCCAGTACGCTAAACTCAACGCCGGTGAAAACGGCCTCAGGGGTGAAATTGGTAGAGGTTTTAATCGAAGAGGATGGCATCGCTTCTAACGCTTGCAGCGTAATTTTGATCTTCTCGCCATCGTTCTTTTTAAGATAAAAATAATCAACGCTCGCATAGAGCGGCGCACTAAACAGGGAAATAATAAATAATGCTATCAGTCCTTTGATTTTCATTACTTTTCACCTTTACGTTTAACCAGTTCCGCCTGACCAAATTCATCCTGGCCAATGGCAACCCAGCCACGCCGCTGATAAAACACCTCAGCCCTGGAGCCCGGATCGGTAGTGAGATGGATTTCTTCGGCGCCATTCTCAAACAACCATGCCGTTACGGCGTTCAGTAAAGCGGAGCCTATACCTTTCGACTGGTACTCCGGCTTGACAAACAGCCCGCCGATCAAGGGGTCAGGAATAAAGAGGCCGAAACCGACACCGGCATAATCTTCACCGTATTTACAAATCCAGCCACCGCCCTGATTGATATCATCCAGCGCCTGGGTTCTCTGAAGGTATTGGATCTGGTGAGGATGAAGCGGATTCTCTTCGACGGAAAATCTGATTTCATACAGGTAAGGCAGGTGTTTTGCAGCAAGTTTTTCGAAGGTGATCAGGCTGTCCATATCTGCACAATCCTTGGTTGACATAGTACACAGGCGATTTTAGCCATTATCTCGGGTTTCTTCATAGTAGCAAAGATTGCCTCTGGGGGAGCGGGCAAAAAAAAACCGCCCCCGGAGGAGCGGTTTATCTGGCAAGGGCCCGGCAAGCCGGACCCCGGGGCATTCAACGATTAATCGTTGTTGCCGCCCAGGCCTGCGTTCAGCAGCTCAGCCAGGTTAGCCGTAGCTTCTTCCGCGCTCACCTGCGGAACAACCGGTGCTTCACCCTGTGCTTTACGGCGCATGCGGTCCTGATGATAAGCGTAACCGGTACCGGCTGGGATCAGACGGCCCACGATGACGTTCTCTTTCAGGCCACGCAGTTCATCACGCTTACCGGCAACAGCCGCTTCGGTCAGAACGCGCGTCGTTTCCTGGAACGATGCTGCGGAGATGAAGGACTCGGTCGCCAAGGAAGCCTTGGTGATACCCAGCAGATCGCGAGAGAAGGTTGCCTCGATTTTACCTTCAGCAGCAAGCTGACGGTTGGCAATCTTAACGCGTGACACTTCAGCCTGCTCGCCTTCCAGGAACTCGGTGCTACCTGCGCTGACGATGGTGCCTTTACGCAGCATCTGACGAACGATAACTTCAATGTGTTTATCGTTAATCTTAACGCCTTGCAGACGGTAAACTTCCTGCACTTCGTTGGTGATGTAGCGGGTAACCGCATGCACACCACGCAGACGCAGAATGTCGTGTGGAGATTCTGGGCCGTCAGAAACAACGTCACCACGCTCCACAACTTCGCCTTCAAACACGTTGAGCTGACGCCATTTTGGAATCATCTCTTCGTAAGCGTCGCTGCCGTCCAGTGGAGAGATGACCAGGCGACGTTTGCCTTTGGTCTCTTTACCGAACGAGATAATCCCGCTGATTTCAGCCAGGATTGCCGGCTCTTTCGGACGGCGAGCTTCGAACAGATCCGCAACGCGTGGCAGACCACCGGTAATATCCTTGGTACCGCCGGATTCCTGAGGAATACGCGCCAGGGTATCACCCGCACCGATCTGAATGCCGTCTTCCAGCTGTACAATCGCTTTACCTGGCAGGAAGTATTGAGCAGGCATATCAGTACCTGGGATCAATACGTCGTCGCCTTTGGCATCAACGATTTTCAGTGCCGGACGCAGGTCTTTACCGCTACCGGTACGCTCTGCGCTGTCCAGTACTACCAGAGAAGACAAACCGGTCAGTTCGTCGGTCTGGCGTGTAATGGTCTGGCCGTCAACCATATCAGCGAAGCGGATGAAACCACTCACTTCGGTGATAACTGGCATGGTGTGCGGATCCCAGTTAGCAACGGTTTCGCCGCCGTTAACTTCTGCACCGTCACCTTTGCCCATCACGGCACCATAAGGCACTTTGTAGCTTTCTTTGGTACGGCCGAATTCGTCGATCAGCTTCAGTTCGGTGTTACGAGAGGTAATCACCAGCTTGCCTGCGGCGTTCATTACGAACTTCACATTGCTCAGCTTCAGAGTACCCTTGTTTTTCACCTGGATGCTGGATTCAGCAGCCGCACGAGATGCCGCACCACCGATGTGGAACGTACGCATCGTCAGCTGTGTACCCGGCTCACCGATTGACTGTGCCGCGATAACGCCGATAGCTTCACCTTTGTTGATGATGTGACCACGTGCCAGGTCGCGACCATAGCAGTTTGCACACACACCAAAGTCGGTTTCACAGCTAACTACGGAACGGACTTTAACGCTGTCGACAGAGTTCTCTTCCAACAGGTCACAGGTCTTCTCGTTCAGCAGGGTGTTGCGTGGCACCAGGATATCAGCCGTACCCGGCTTGATGATATCTTCTGCTGTCACACGACCCAGAACGCGTTCGCGCAGTGGCTCTTTAACGTCACCACCTTCGATAACCGGAGTCATCATGATGCCGTTGTGAGTACCACAGTCGTCTTCGGTGACTACCAAGTCCTGCGCCACGTCAACCAGACGACGGGTCAGATAACCGGAGTTAGCCGTTTTCAGTGCGGTATCCGCCAGACCTTTACGAGCACCGTGCGTGGAGATGAAGTACTGGAGTACGTTCAGACCTTCACGGAAGTTCGCGGTGATTGGCGTTTCGATGATGGAGCCGTCCGGCTTCGCCATCAGACCACGCATACCGGCCAGCTGACGAATCTGAGCGGCGGAACCACGCGCACCGGAGTCGGCCATCATAAAGATGCTGTTGAAGGAAACTTGCTGTTCCACAACGCCGTCACGGTTAACCACGTCTTCAACCGACAGGTTTTCCATCATCGCTTTAGCAACACGTTCGTTTGCCGCAGCCCAGATATCGATCACTTTGTTGTAACGTTCACCGGCGGTAACCAGACCAGATTGGAACTGCTCCTGGATCTCGGCAACTTCGGTTTCCGCTTCTTCGATGATCTCCGCTTTCTTGGCCGGGATAACCATGTCATCGATACCTACGGAAGCGCCTGAACGGGCTGCGTAAGCAAAACCGGTGTACATGATCTGGTCAGCAAAGATAACGGTCGGCTTCAGGCCCAGGATGCGGTAACAGGTGTTCAGCATCTTGGAGATAGCTTTCTTGCCCAAAGGCTGGTTAACGATCGAGTACGGCAGACCGCGCGGTACGATCATCCACAGGATGGCGCGACCCACGGTAGTGTCGATGATCGAAGTCTGGTGTACAGACTCGCCTTCGGTGTTTTTGATCTCTTCGGTGATACGCACTTTGACACGCGCATGCAGAGAAGCCAGACCGGCGCGGTAAATACGCTCCGCTTCTTTCGGGCCGCTCAGCACCATGCCTTCGCCTTTGGCGTTAACACAGTCACGGGTCATGTAGTACAGACCCAATACAACGTCCTGAGAAGGAACGATGATTGGCTCGCCGTTCGCAGGTGACAGGATGTTGTTGGTAGACATCATCAACGCACGCGCTTCCAGCTGGGCTTCCAGCGTCAAGGGTACGTGTACAGCCATCTGGTCACCATCGAAGTCGGCGTTGTATGCCGCACAAACCAGCGGGTGCAGCTGGATTGCCTTGCCTTCGATCAGAACCGGTTCAAACGCCTGGATACCCAAACGGTGCAGGGTTGGTGCACGGTTCAGCAGTACCGGGTGTTCGCGGATAACTTCGTCCAGGATGTCCCAAACGACAGCTTCTTCGCGCTCAACCATTTTCTTGGCGGCTTTGATGGTGGTGGCCAGGCCACGCAGCTCCAATTTGCCGTAGATGAACGGTTTGAACAGCTCCAGTGCCATTTTCTTAGGCAGACCGCACTGATGCAGACGCAGGTATGGACCTACGGTGATTACAGAACGACCAGAGTAGTCAACACGTTTACCCAACAGGTTCTGACGGAAACGACCCTGCTTACCTTTGATCATGTCGGCCAAAGATTTCAGAGGACGTTTGTTGGAACCGGTGATGGCACGACCGCGACGGCCGTTATCCAGCAGGGCATCTACCGCTTCTTGCAGCATACGCTTTTCGTTGCGCACGATGATGTCAGGCGCAGCCAGATCCAGCAGGCGTTTCAGACGGTTGTTACGGTTGATCACGCGGCGATACAGATCGTTCAGATCTGAAGTCGCGAAACGACCCCCATCCAACGGAACCAGCGGACGCAGATCCGGCGGCAGTACCGGCAGCACGGTCAGGATCATCCACTCTGGCTTGTTGCCAGACTGTACGAACGCTTCCAGCAGCTTGATACGCTTGGTCAGCTTCTTACGCTTGGTTTCGGAGTTGGTTTCGTTCAGCTCTTCACGCAGCTGCTCGCACTCGGCTTCCAGATCCATGTTTTTCAACAGGGCCTGAATAGCTTCCGCACCCATCTTGGCGTCGAATTCGTCACCGAACTCTTCCAGCGCATCCAGATACTGCTCTTCAGTCAGGATCTGACGACGCTCGAGGTTGGTCATACCGCCTTCAACAACCACATAGGATTCGAAGTACAGTACACGTTCGATGTCACGCAGCGGCATATCCAGCAGCAAACCGATGCGCGAAGGCAGCGATTTGAGGAACCAGATGTGCGCAGTCGGTGAAGCCAGCTCGATGTGGCCCATACGCTCACGGCGTACTTTGGTCTGGGTCACTTCAACGCCGCACTTCTCACAGATCACGCCGCGGTGTTTTAAGCGCTTGTACTTACCGCACAGGCACTCGTAGTCTTTTACCGGCCCAAAGATACGGGCGCAGAAAAGGCCGTCACGTTCTGGTTTGAACGTACGGTAGTTAATGGTTTCCGGCTTTTTAACTTCACCGAACGACCACGAACGGATCATGTCTGGCGATGCCAGAGCAATCTTGATCGCATCAAACTCTTCGGTCTTAGTTTGCGCTTTCAGAAACTTCAATAAGTCTTTCACGGATTGGCTCCTGTCGGAGTTAAACCTGTTGGGTGCACGCTGACAAATCGCGCACCCGTGTGACCTGAACAACCACCCTCAGGCTCCCTAAGGCCGGGAGCCTGAGCCGGAAAAACGATTACTCGTCTTCCAGTTCGATGTTGATACCGAGCGAGCGGATTTCTTTCAACAGTACGTTGAAGGACTCCGGCATGCCTGGTTCCATGCGGTGATCGCCATCCACGATGTTTTTGTACATCTTGGTACGGCCGTTAACGTCATCCGACTTAACGGTGAGCATTTCCTGCAGGGTATAAGCCGCGCCGTATGCTTCCAGTGCCCACACTTCCATCTCACCGAAGCGTTGACCACCGAACTGCGCCTTACCACCCAGCGGTTGCTGAGTAACCAAGCTGTAAGAACCGGTTGAACGGGCGTGCATCTTATCGTCAACCAAGTGGTTCAGTTTCAGCATGTACATATAGCCAACGGTAACCTGGCGCTCGAATTGCTCACCGGTACGGCCATCGAACAGCGTAATCTGACCCGAGGTTGGGATCCCGCCCATTTCCAGCAGTTGCTTGATTTCAGTCTCTTTCGCACCATCAAACACCGGCGTTGCGATTGGCATACCTTTTTTCAGGTTCTCTGCCAGACGCAGAACTTCGTCGTCGGTGAAGGTGTTCAGGTCAACTTTCTGGCAGACATCGTCGCCCAGATCGTAGGCCTTCTGAATGAACTCACGCAGCTTGGCCACTTCCTGATGCTGCTTCAGCATTTGGTTGATCTTCTCACCAATGCCTTTCGCAGCCATACCCAGGTGGGTTTCCAGGATCTGACCGATGTTCATACGTGATGGTACGCCCAGCGGGTTCAGTACGATGTCAACCGGCGTGCCGTTTTCATCGTAAGGCATATCTTCGATCGGGTTGATCTTGGAGATAACACCTTTGTTACCGTGGCGGCCTGCCATCTTGTCACCCGGTTGGATCTGACGTTTAACGGCCAGATAAACCTTAACGATTTTCAGCACGCCTGGTGCCAGATCATCGCCCTGGGTGATCTTACGACGCTTGGCGTCCAGCTTCTTCTCGAAGTCGGATTTCAGTTCGTCGTACTGCTCTGCCAGCTGTTCCAGCTGGTTTTGCTTCTCTTCGTCGGTCAGGCCCAGTTCCAGCCAGCGATCGCGTGGCAGTTTGCTCAGCTTCTCAGCTTCGACACCGCCGGCAACCAGCACCGCATGGATACGTGTGAACAGGCCAGCTTCCAGGATCTGCAGTTCTTCAGTCAGGTCTTTCTTCGCCTGCTTCAGCTGCATCTCTTCGATTTCCAACGCACGCTTGTCTTTTTCCACGCCATCGCGGGTGAAGACCTGCACGTCGATAATCGTACCGGAAACGCCGTTTGGTACACGCAGAGAGGAATCTTTAACGTCAGATGCCTTCTCACCGAAGATCGCACGCAGCAGTTTCTCTTCTGGCGTCAGCTGGGTTTCACCTTTTGGCGTTACCTTACCGACCAGAATGTCACCACCGGTCACTTCAGCACCGATATACACGATACCGGATTCATCCAGTTTGGAGAGCGCAGCTTCACCCACGTTAGGGATGTCGGCAGTGATCTCTTCAGGCCCCAACTTGGTGTCGCGAGACACACACGCCAGTTCCTGGATGTGGATGGTAGTGAAGCGATCTTCCTGAACTACGCGCTCGGACACCAAGATGGAGTCTTCGAAGTTGTAGCCGTTCCATGGCATGAATGCCACACGCATGTTCTGGCCCAACGCCAGTTCACCCAGGTCAGTGGACGGGCCATCTGCCAGCACGTCGCCGCGCTCGATTGGCTCACCCAGATTCACACACGGCATCTGGTTGATGCAGGTGTTCTGGTTAGAACGGGTGTACTTGGTCAGGTTGTAAATATCGATACCTGCTTCGCCCGCGTGCATCTCGTCTTCGTTAACTTTGATAACGATACGGGAAGCATCCACGTACTGGATCACACCGCCACGGCGAGCTACGGCAGTAACACCGGAGTCAACCGCTACAGCACGTTCCATACCGGTACCTACCAGCGGCTTGTCAGCACGCAAGGTTGGAACCGCCTGACGTTGCATGTTCGCACCCATCAATGCACGGTTGGCGTCATCGTGTTCCAGGAATGGAATCAGTGAGGCACCAACGGAAACAACC
>JAAXZN010000066.1 GCA_012719855.1 Serratia liquefaciens
ATTTTGCAAAACCAATGTGAAGACATCGGTTTATTTTAGTAGTGCTTGATGACCAATTGCAGCATCATAAAAAGAAGCTAAATGCATTGAAACACTTGACTTCTGGTAGAAAAATAGTCCAATTTATTGACTTCTGAGCATGTTGGCTTGCCTTTTTTATCATGAATACAGGTTATGCTTGTTACAAGGTCATTTAAATGATTTTATAAAAACTAATGGACAATAAATTTGCGTTAAAAGAATTGAATTGTATATAATTGATTGAGGGGGATCAGAGTATGAAAATATCAGAATATTGTTGCAATAATCTTGTATAAAAAATAACATCCAAATTGGGAATTAGATTCAAAAATTATTTTCTAAATAATTTTAATTACTTAATTATTTTAGATCCTGATTTGTGATGCGATCACATAATTAAATTATTGAATAGCAAGGTGAATAATGAAACATTTTAGTAATATTATTATTGGATTTGGAAAAGCGGGTAAAACACTTGCAGGAACACTTGCAAAGCACGGTGAAGAAGTATTAATTATTGAAAAAGATCCCAACATGTATGGCGGAACTTGTATCAATGTTGCTTGTTTACCGACTAAAAACATGATTATTAATGCCCACCGGGGTATAGAATATGAAGTCGCTTTAAAAAAGAAAAATGCCCTAACAGCAATGCTACGTAATAAAAACTACCATAAGGTGGCTGATTTACAAGAAGCCACTGTTTTAACAGCTACTGCTGAATTTTTGGATGACCATACGGTACGAGTATCTGATAACTCAGGGCAGGAAACTTTAATTGCAGATCGTATTTTTATTAATACAGGAGCAACACCAATTTGGCCTAATATTGATGGATTGCTTGCTAGTAAACATGTTTATTCGTCCACAGACTTACTTGTAAAAGATAAACAATTAAAGGAATTAGTTATTCTTGGTAGTGGACCGATTGGCTTGGAATTTGCATCAATGTATGCACAATTTGGTAGCCATGTGACCATCATTGATAAATCATCTAAGATTTTAGGACACTTTGAGCCTGAAATTGCCGAACAAGCTAAAAATGATTTAGAGGAGGATGGTGTATCCTTTTTGTTAGAAAGCAACTTAACTGGTGTAAATGATACACTAAATGGTGTTACATTAACTATAAGCACACCAAAAGGGATTAAAAATATACAGGCCGATGGGTTATTAGTTGCTACGGGACGTAAAGCTAATGTGACCGATTTGCATCTAGAAAGAACTAGTATTAAAATAGGTAGTCACGGTGAAATTTTAGTCAATGATATACTAGAAACAGATGCTAAAGATGTCTATGCTTTAGGTGATGTTACCGGCGGGCCACAATTCACGTATATTTCGTTAGATGATTGGCGTATTATGGCTAATCAGCTATATGGCGATAAGACACGAAGTCGTTTAAATCGACCAGTATTTGCGAATACTATTTTTCTAAATCCGGCTATTAGTAGTGTCGGAAAAACAGAGGCACAGCTGAATGAGGCAGGCATTGATTATAAAGTACTGAAGATGCCAGCAGCTAGTGTTCCCAAGACACAAGTAATTGGTAATCCAAGAGGTAGCTATAAAGCATTAATAGATCCACAGACACATCAAATTTTGGGTACAACTATTTATGCTGAGGAATCATTTGAGACGATTAATATCATTAGTCTAGCGATGCAAAATCATCTTTCAGCTGAGACTTTGCGCGATCAAATATACACGCATCCAACAATGACGGAAGCATTAAATGATTTGTTTGATCAAATTTAATAAATCATTTATAACAAATTAAAACAAAAATACTCAAGGTCTTATCTAAATGCCTAACTTTTTTATGGCACTTCAGTATACCCTAGTGGTTTTTTGTTTTGGTACATGATACATTGCACCAATGGGTCACGCCGTGACATGGCAATTTATCATTGTATGATCACCTTCAGTGAGAGCATGTCATTCAGAACGCTATCCTCTGGGGCAAGCTGGTGTGAGATTAACCACATAAAATACAACGAAAAAAGATGATCTTATACTTAAAAAATGGACAATTTTTTGAGTATAAGATCATTTTTGTATGTAATTATGGCAGATTGTAAAATTAAACCGAACACCTTGCATAAAAAAACTGCAGAGACTTTAATGGTAATTGACTAAAATCAACCATAAAGGATCTGCAGCTTATGTCTTCTAGTTTATCAGCTCACGAACGTTCTGTCATTGAA
>JAAXZN010000064.1 GCA_012719855.1 Serratia liquefaciens
AAAACACCCACTGGATGGTTTCATAGCGCAGGGCGGGATCCTGCGGCAGGAACTTGCCGCTTTTCTCCGCCAGATAAAGCAGGATAGCGCCAGACTCAAACAAAGGCAGAGGTTTGCCGCCGGGGCCATCGGGATCGATGATGGATGGGATCTTGCCGTTGGGGTTCAGCGACAGAAACTCTGGCGTCCAGGTTTCGTTTTTGCCGATGTCGATCAGGTGAGCTTCATAAGGCAGGCCGATCTCCTCCAGCATGATGGAAACTTTTACGCCGTTCGGCGTGGGCAGCGAATAGAGCTGCAGCCGTTCCGGATGCTGCGCCGGCCACAGTTTGGTGATGGGAAATTGGGTTTGACTGAGCATGGAGAGTCCTCGGGTTGACGGTTTGCCTATTGAGTATTGCACCAAAACTACCCTGCCGCGGGTTAAACCCTGAGGTCAAAATGTGCTTTCAACGCTTTTTTCCCGCTGGCGGTGAGCTGCAGTTCACGGCTTTCCAACTGGCGCTTAATCCAGCCGCGGCTGATGAAAGTCGTCAGCCGCGCGGCGCCCAATGCGCCACCCAGGTGGGCCTTGCGCTCACTCCAGTCCAGACAGCCGCAGGCGAAGCGCCTTCGCGAAGGCGCAGGGGAACAGTCGACGCCTAACCGAGTAAGTGCCGCCAGGCCTGCCTGGCTTAGTCGGTAGTCTTCCTCACCTTCTAACCAGGTTAGCTGATGCAGGCGTTCATGCAGTTTTACCGCCACCTCGCCGGCCAGATGGTCATAACAGGTGCGGGCGAATTGCAACGAAGTCGGGGTGGTGCTTTTCACCACGGGTTTCTCGATACCGGCCAGCGCCATCAGCGTTTCCAGAGCTGTGGCTACTGCCGGTCCCGCCAGACGGAAATAACGATAGCGCCCCTGCTTGACGCAGTCGATCAGCCGCTGTTCTTGCAGGCGCGCCAGATGGCCGCTGGCGGTAGAGGCCGCGACATCCACTGCGGCGCTGAGCTCGGTGGCGGTATAGGCGCGACCGTCCATCAGCAGGCACAGCATGCGCGCTCGGGTACGGTCGGCAATGGCGCCGCTCAGTGCCGCGAGACGATCTTCAATATCGATGTTATTCATACTTCGAGATTAGGCGAAGTATGGCGGTGCGTCCACCGTTAGGATGGGTTCACAAAACGCACGAATACCTGAATTTACCTCTGACAGGAGCACCCTATGATTGCCGTTATTTTTGAGTTGCAGGCCGCTGACGGCCAGCGTGAGACCTACCTTGAATTGGCCGCCGATCTGAAGCCGTTGCTGGCAGAAATTGACGGGTTCATTTCTATTGAGCGCTTTCAAAGCCTGGCCGATCCGCAGCGGCTGCTGTCACTGTCCTTTTGGCGCGATGAGGCGGCGGTGCAACAGTGGCGAAATATCGAACAGCACCGGGCGGCACAGAAACGGGGGCGCCATGGCGTGCTGGCGCAGTATCGCCTGCGGGTAGCGGAGGTGGTGCGGGATTATGGTTTGGATCAGCGAGCACAGATCCCGGATGACAGCCGCGGCTACCATGCAGGTTAATGGCGCGGTCTTTATCCGCTATGACTATGTTTGGCGCAGAGTTGTTGACAATATTGGGTTATTTGCCTTATTGATAATGTATGAGCATAAACAAGGTTTCATTCGCGCAGATTATTATCACCATTCTCGGAGTGGTGGGCTAGCGCGTCTCTGTCATGCTAAAACCCGCCGGTAAGGCGGGTCATCTTTTCCCTCCTGCCGGTACTCACCTTCAGGAGAACGCTATGAATAATTCCTCCCACGCCGTTTTACATGTGATGTGCGGCAAGGTCGGTTCCGGCAAATCAACCCTGGCAAATCGACTGGCGCAGCAGCCCCATACGCTGCTGATCGTTGAAGATAGCTGGTTGGCGACGCTGTACCATCAACAAATGACCACGCTTCAGGACTATGTTCGCTATTCCGCCAACCTGAGGCAGGCGCTGAGCGAGCATTTGGTGCAACTGCTGCGCAATGGTCTGTCGGTGGTTATGGATTTTCCGATGAATACGCCGGATCGGCGCTTTTGGGCCAGACAACTGGCGGAGGAAGCTGGTGTGGCGCACTGCCTGCATTTTCTGGACGTCAGCAATGCGCAGTGCAAGAGCCGGATAAAACACAGAAATGAACAGGGTGAACATCCCTTTGTGCTCAGTGAAGAGACCTTCGACCTGCTCACGCAATACTTTGTGGCCCCCACCGAGGAAGAGTGTCTGACCCTTGTCAGATACGGTGAATAGATGGGGTGAAACGCTGAGACTGCCGAGAACAATATCCGTTGCCGGCGACGGTAAAAGTCGCCGGCATCGTCAGGATCAGAAAGGCTTGGTCGGCAGGTATTTCCCGTCCAGGGTGATCACCGCGCGTTCACCACCGTCCGGATCCGGCACTTTTTTGATATCCAGCTTGAAGTTAATCGCGCTGATAATGCCGTCGCCAAACTGTTCGTGCACCAGGGCTTTCAGCGTGGAGCCGTAAATCTGCACCATTTCATAAAAGCGATAAATGGTCGGATCGGTCGGTACGCCGCCTGGGATGCTGCCGCGCAGCGGAATGGTTTGCAGCAGACGGACAGCGTCTTCATCCAGATCCAATTTCTCGGCCACCACGAGTGCCGCCTGTTCTGGCAGCGGATGCTGGCCCAGCAGGGCGGCGGTGACGAAGGCCAGACTCAGGCCGGTACCCTGGTTAATGGCTTCGAAGGTCAGGTTTTTGCGGATCTTGGCGGCCATGATGGTGTCGGTCAAGGTTTCGCGTGGGGATGAGTGATGCAGTGATTGTGTCATGTTGTCTCCTTATTCAAATTAAAAACGGGATGCTGCAGGGGTTGCTGTAACCTCAGGATTGGTGGCTAACGGAATAAAACGGCGGGTTTCGCCATCCAGCGCGTCAATACAACCGCTGGCAATGTCATAGACCCAACCGTGCAACTTCAACCGTCCCTGTTCAAGCGCCAGCGCCACGCAAGGGTGGGTTTTGATATTGGTCAGTTGCGCGATGACGTTCTCGCGCACCATTGAACTGACGCGTTCACCTTCGGAGGCATGCGGATAGGCCTGATTGACCACTTTGGCGGCATCGGCATAACGCAGCCAGGTCGCCACCGTCGGCATATGATCCAGGCACTGGCAGCTGGCGATGGCGGTCATAGCGCCGCAGTCGGAATGCCCGCAGATCACGATGTCTTCCACGCCGAGCGCGGCGACGGCATATTCCACCGAAGCGGACACGCCGCCCGGTTCCGGGCCGAACGAAGGCACGATATTGCCGGCATTGCGGATCACGAACAGGTCGCCGGGCTCACGCTGGGTAATCAGTTCCGGTACCAGCCGGCTGTCGGAACATGAGATAAACAGGGTGCGTGGGTTCTGGCGGGTGGCCAACTGCCGGAACAGTTCGGAACGTTCAACAAACGCCTCGCGCTGGAACTTCAAAAACCCCTCGATAACCTCTTTCATGCTGTCTCCATCAGGATGCTGTTAAGCGATTGCCGGAGAAACCGATGTAATAGAAATCCTAACCTACCAGGATGCGGGGGCCGTTTTCTTGCGTATTGCCAAGAATCCGCAGGCAACCCCAGAAGCTAAACTTTATGCTGCCTGCGGCTTAAAAAAGCTCAATAATAAAACCGGCGAACCCAATTTCACCCCAGTGTGGGATAAACAGGTTTCGGTATTGAAAGGGGATGTTTTGAGGAAAGAAAAGTTTAAAGATGTCTATTTCAGCATCTTAAAGCATGGGTGCTGGTGAGTGTCTTAACTGCCCCTTAACCCGCCGATGGGATTTACTATATCCGGCCTCGTGGTAGCGCGTATTGTCTGGCTCCCTCTGCCGCCGCACCTTTGCTCAAATTGTCACCGAAACTTCCCGCGATCTCTGTTGCCCGTTATGGCATAATGCGCGCCAAATCACATTCCCAATGATATGAAGAGCGAGCGCTGTGTTAAGCACTAACAACATCACTATGCAGTTTGGCAGTAAGCCGCTGTTTGAAAACATCTCCGTTAAGTTTGGCGGCGGTAACCGCTATGGTTTGATCGGGGCCAACGGCTGCGGCAAATCCACCTTTATGAAAATCCTGGGCGGCGATCTGGTGCCGAGCGGCGGCAACGTGTTCCTCGACCCCAACGAGCGTCTGGGTAAACTGCGTCAGGATCAGTTCGCTTTTGAGCAATACAGCGTGCTGGACACCGTTATCATGGGCCACCATGAACTGTGGGCAGTGAAGGAAGAGCGTGACCGTATTTACGCCATGGCCGAAATGAGCGAAGAAGACGGCTATAAAGTGGCCGATCTGGAAGTGGCCTACGGCGAGATGGACGGTTATACCGCCGAAGCACGTGCCGGCGAACTGCTGCTCGGTGTCGGCATCCCGGTTGAACAACATTATGGCCCGATGAGCGAAATCGCACCGGGCTTCAAACTGCGCGTGTTGCTGGCGCAGGCGCTGTTCTCCGATCCGGAAATTCTGCTGCTCGACGAACCGACGAACAACCTGGACATCGACACCATCCGTTGGCTGGAGCAGGTGCTGAACGAACGTAACAGCACCATGGTTATCATTTCGCACGACCGTCACTTCCTGAACATGGTTTGTACTCACATGGCGGATTTGGACTACGGCGAACTGCGCGTGTATCCGGGTAACTACGACGAATATATGACGGCGGCCACTCAGGCGCGTGAACGTCTGGTGGCGGATAACGCCAAGAAGAAGGCGCAGATTAACGAACTGCAATCGTTCGTGAGCCGCTTCAGTGCCAACGCCTCCAAATCCAAGCAGGCAACCTCGCGTGCCCGCCAGATCGACAAGATCCAGCTGGAAGAAATTAAGGCTTCAAGCCGTCAGAACCCGTTCATCCGTTTCGAACAGGACAAAAAACTGTTCCGTAACGCGCTGGAAGTGGAAGCACTGACCAAAGGTTTCGACAACGGTCCCCTGTTCAGCAAGCTCAACCTGATGGTTGAAGTGGGCGAGAAAGTGGCGGTGTTGGGCCCGAACGGTATCGGTAAATCTACCCTGCTGAAAACGCTGGTGGGCGATACGTTGCCGGACAGCGGTACCGTGAAATGGTCTGAAAATGCCAAGATCGGTTACTACGCTCAGGATCACGAATACGAATTCGATGACACCCTGACGGTGTTCGACTGGATGAGCCAGTGGAAGCAGGAAAAAGACGACGAGCAGGCGGTGCGCGGCATTCTGGGCCGTTTGCTGTTCAGCCAGGATGACATCAAGAAGAAAGTGAAGGTGTTGTCCGGGGGTGAGAAGGGCCGCATGCTGTTTGGCAAGCTGATGATGCAGCGTCCTAACATCCTGGTTATGGATGAACCGACCAACCACCTGGATATGGAATCCATCGAGTCGCTGAACATGGCGCTGGAAATGTATGAAGGCACGTTGATCTTCGTTTCTCACGACCGTGAGTTCGTCAGCTCGTTGGCGACCCGCGTACTGGAAATGACGCCGACCAAGGTGATCGACTTTACCGGCAACTACGAAGATTATCTGCGTAGCCAGGGTATCGTGTAACCCAGCGGCAGGGGAGCGGCATGCTGCGCCCGAAGATATTACTGGTGACGGGCTTGTCATCAAACTAAGGCGGGAGCATTCCCGCCTTTTTTGTCCCTGCTATTCCCCGCCGCAAACTTCGCACTGCGGATCCTTCGGCAGCTTCATCTCGCGGAACTGCATCGTCATGGCATCAAACATCAGCAGTTTTCCGGTGAGCGGTTGGCCGTACTGCGTCAGCAGTTTGATCGCCTCCATCGCCTGCAGCGTGCCGATGGTGCCCACCAGCGGCGCCATGACCCCGGCCTCGACGCAGGTGAGG
Organism: Serratia liquefaciens; assembly: GCA_012719855.1. Lineage (GTDB taxonomy): Bacteria > Pseudomonadota > Gammaproteobacteria > Enterobacterales > Enterobacteriaceae > Serratia > Serratia liquefaciens_A. The sequence goes on from JAAXZN010000064.1 coordinate 5,865, forward strand.
GCGTTGTCGCCGAATAACCGGCTCAGGCAGCGGTAGCAGGGTTCACCGGGCTGATAGGTGAAGACGCTGAGCTGCCCCTCCATGCGGATCGCAGCGCCGGACACCAGGGGTTTGCGATGAGCATGGCAGAGGCGGTTCAGCAGATTGCGCGCCGCCACGTTGTCGGTGCAGTCCAGTACCAAATCACAGGCGGCAATCTGCGCCGCCATCTGGTCGTCGTCCAGCTGTCCGTCAACCGTTTCTATCTGAGTATGTGGGTTGATGGCAATGAGTTCGAGACGGGCCGATTCAACTTTCGCCATACCGATGCGCACGTCGCGGTGCAGGATTTGGCGCTGCAGGTTAGAGAGCGAAACGGTGTCGAAATCAACCAGCGTCAGGTGGCCGCCGCCCGCCGCGACCAGATAGGGAGCGGCGGCGCAGCCTAACCCGCCGAGGCCGACAATCAGCACCCGGGCGGCCTTCAGCTTTTCCTGGCCGTCGAAGTCAAAACCACGCAGGATAATCTGGCGGTTATAGCGCAGCGCTTCGGCATCGGTTAATTCCGGCAGCATGCTCAGCTCCTCAGCAAGGCGTTGAAGGGCTCAATGTCCACTTTTTCGCCCACCGCCACGGAGCCGCGCTCGCGCTCCAGTACGATAAAACAGTTCCCCTGGCTGAACGAACTGAACACGTGCGATCCCTGATGACCGGTGGTGCTCACTTCCAGCTCGCCCTGAGCGTTGCTGCTAAACACGCCGCGTTGAAAATCAAGGCGCCCCGGCGCTTTCTTCAAGGGAGTCAGGGCCCGAGCCTGCAAACGCGGTGGCAAATGCCAATCGCTGTGGCCCGCCAGCTTCGCCAACAGCGGCTGCACCAGTTGGTAGAAAGTCAGCGCAGCGGAAACCGGGTTGCCCGGCAGGCCACAGAACCAGGCCTGTTTGAGCTTGCCGAAGGCAAAGGGTTTGCCGGGCTTGATCGCCAGCTTCCAGAAGCCGACTTCGCCCAGCTCATCGAGCATCTGCTTGGTGTAGTCGGCTTCACCGACCGAGACGCCGCCGCTGCTGATCACCACATCGGCCTGGCGATCCGCCTGCTCGAAAGCGGCGCGCAGCGCGTTTTGATCATCACGGATAATGCCCAGATCCAGCGTTTCGCACCCCAATTGTTCCAGCATCAGGCGCACGGCAAAGCGGTTGGTATCATAAATTTGCCCCGCCTGCAGCTGCTGTCCGACCGGCTGTAACTCGTCGCCGGTGGAGAACACCGCTACCTTCAGCTTACGCACCACCTGCACCTCGGCGACGCCGAGCGAGGCCAACAGCGGCAGCTGAGCCGCACCCAGCCTGATGCCGGCGGGTAACACCCCGGCACCCTGGCGAATATCTTCCCCCGCCAGGCGGATATTTTGCCCGTCTTGCACTTCGGCCGTGAAGCGCACGCCGGCTTCGCCGACTTCTGCCTGTTCCTGCATGATCACCGCCTCGGCTCCGGCAGGGATCGGTGCTCCGGTCATGATGCGAATACAGGTACCGGCTGGCCAGTGGCCTTCAAACGGCGCGCCGGCAAAAGCTTTGCCCGCGACCGGCAGCGGCGCGTTGGCTTGCAGATCGGCGAGGCGCACGGCATAGCCGTCCATGGCCGAATTGGCGAAGGGCGGCACATCAATCGGCGAAATGACCGGCGCGGCGGTAATGCGGCCGGCGGCGGCGGTCAGGGCAATGGATTCGGTTTGCTGAAGGGGGGAGATCTGGCTGAGCATCTTCTCCAGCGCCTGCTCCAGGGAAATAAGATCGGAAGTATGGCAATGATCCATAAGGAACTCCGTAATCAGGGTGCGCGACAAATAGCGGCAAAGTGGGGGTATTATGAAGGATGCTATGCTGAAGTAAACAACGGGAGGCAGTGATGCACAGACAGGTATTAGACTTTTGGTTTGACGAGATCGAACCGGCAATGTGGTTCAAAAAGGACGATGATTTCGATCGCCTGTTGCATACGCGCTTTGGTCAGATCTGGCAGGCCGCCGCCGCCGGCGAGCTGGCGCACTGGCGAGAAACCATCGAGGGGCGGTTGGCCGAGGTGATCGTGCTCGATCAGTTCAGTCGCAACCTGTTCCGCGGCACGCCGCGTTCATTTGCCAGCGACTGCATGGCGTTGGTGCTGGCGCAGGAAGCGGTGCGTAGTGGGCAATGTGAACGACTCACGCCAGAGCAACGGGGCTTTCTCTATTTGCCGTTTATGCATTCGGAGTCGGCGTTGATCCATCAACAGGCTTTGGCACTGTACAGCGAATTGGGCAATGCTGAGCAGTTGGAGTTTGAATCGCGGCATAAAGCCATTATTGACCGTTTTGGCCGTTACCCGCACCGCAATGCGATATTAGGCCGAGTCTCAACCCCGGAGGAGGAAGCATTTCTGTTGTTGCCGGGGTCAGGATTCTAAATATTGATTATCTGCGTTCAGCCGGCTTAAAAACAGCAGGTTGAACGCACATCGGCTGGATATTTAGAGATATCGATTATTTTTTCCGGTAATTGCTGTGTGTCCCTCATGGGTTTTTACCAAAAATCCCAACCGTTATTCAAAGCGATTTTGCTACTTCATAACTATCTGTTTTTATTCCATTAAGCTATTTCAATGTGCGAAATAATCTAAGCGGGCTACGCTAAAAGCTGGGCGAAGACTTTATGCTTTACTTCGATTGCGCGGCTAAATATAGTCGGGAAAAGGCCGAATAATAATTATACCCGTCGCCTTGCCGACCGCCGCGTTGTGGGCTGCCGCCGAGGTGAATCTATTTCCCCTTCAATGAGGGGCGGGATTGTCAGGATTAACACAGGGTGTCAGGCAAATGAGCAAACCAGTGATTGCCATTCATGGCGGCGCGGGCGCAATTACCCGTGCGGCGCTGAGTGCTGAAAAGGAACAGGAGTATATTCAGGCGCTGTCCGACATCGTCGCCGCCGGCCAGCAGATCCTGGCCCAGGGTGGCAACGCCCTGGACGCAGTCACCGAAGCGGTAAGACTGTTGGAAGAGTGCCCGCTGTTTAACGCCGGTAAAGGTTCGGTATTCACCCATCAGGGCACCCATGAGCTGGACGCCTGCGTGATGGATGGGCGTACCTGCGATGCCGGTGCCGTGGCCTGCGTCAGCCGGATACGCAATCCGGTGTTGGCTGCGCGCGCGGTGCTGGAAAACAGTGCGCATGTGCTGTTCGCCGGTGAGGGGGCAGAAAAATTTGCCGCCGCCCACGGGCTTGAAATGGTCGCTGCCGATTTCTTCTTTACCCAACCACGTTTTGACCAACTGCACCGCGCTCAGGCGGAACTGGGGCGCGTGCTGCTCGATCATGATGGCGCAGCGCAAAGCGCTGAGCCGATCGACCCCGATCGTAAATTCGGTACCGTTGGCGCGGTGGCGCTGGATGCCCTGGGCAACCTGGCGGCCGCAACCTCGACGGGCGGCATGACCAACAAACAGGCCGGCCGGGTGGGGGATACGCCGATCATCGGTGCCGGTTGTTACGCCAACAATGTCACGGTGGCGGTCTCCAGCACCGGTACCGGGGAAACCTTTATGCGCGGCGTGTCGGCTTATGACGTTTCCGCGTTGATGGAGTACGCGGGGCTCAGTCTGCAGCAGGCCACCGACCGGGTGGTGATGGAGAAACTGCTGGCGATGGGCGGCAGCGGCGGCATGATTGCCATCGACAGTCACGGCAACGTGGCGCTGCCTTTCAACAGTGAAGGCATGTACCGCGGTTTCGGTTATGTCGGCGATGCGCCGTCCGTAGGGATTTACCGCTGACCGATCGCCAGGAGGGTGCATGACCGATGCCTTAATGCCGCTTGCGGCCGACGCCGGGCTATTATTGCCGCCGCAGCGCGTGCTGTCGGTGCGCGATCTGAGCGTCCAGTTTCAACAACAGGGCGATACCGTAGAAGCGGTGCGCAACCTGTCATTCGATCTCGATCGCGGTGAGACGCTGGCAATCGTCGGTGAATCCGGTTCGGGTAAATCTGTCACCTCTCTGGCATTGATGCGCCTGGTCGAACAGGGCGGTGGCAACATCGTCAGCGGGACGATGCCCTTTCGTCGGCGTAACGGCGAGGTGCTCGATCTGGCCCACGCACGTCAGGGCACTTTACGCACGGTGCGCGGTGCCGATATGGCGATGATCTTTCAGGAACCGATGACCTCGCTGAACCCGGTATTCCCGGTAGGGGAACAGATCGCCGAGTCCTTGCGCCTGCATCAGGCGATGGACCACCGTGCCGCCAGACAAGCCGCCTTACAGATGCTCGATTTGGTGCGCATTCCCGAGGCCAAAGACGTACTTAACCGTTATCCCCATCAGCTCTCCGGCGGCATGCGCCAGCGGGTGATGATCGCCATGGCGCTGTCTTGCAAGCCGGCCTTATTGATTGCCGATGAACCTACCACCGCGCTGGACGTCACCATTCAGGCGCAAATCCTGCAGCTTATCCGCGTACTGCAGCAGGAAATGCAGATGGGGGTGATTTTTATTACCCACGATATGGGCGTAGTGGCGGAGATAGCCGATCGGGTACTGGTCATGCGTCAGGGGGAACAGGTGGAGCAGGGGCCGGTGCGCGAACTGTTTGCCGCGCCGCAGCAGCCCTACACCCAAGCGCTGCTGGCGGCGGTGCCCAGACTGGGATCAATGGCGGAGTTGGACTTCCCGGCGAAATTCCCGTTGCCGAACGGCGCAGACAATGGCAGGCCACAGGATACCGTACCGCTAGGGTCGACGCCGATCCTGCGGGTAGAAAATCTGGTTACGCGCTTTGACCTACGCAGCGGTATTTTAAATCGCGTCACCCGGCGAGTGCATGCGGTGGAAAACGTCAGTTTTGATCTCTACCCCGGCGAAACGCTGGGGCTGGTGGGAGAGTCCGGCTGCGGCAAATCCACTACCGGCCGCTCGTTGTTGAAGCTGGTGGACAGCCAGCGCGGCACCATTACCTTTGACGGTCGTCAAATCAATCAGTTGAAAGGCCCGGCGCTGCAGCACCTGCGGCGGGACATCCAGTTTATCTTCCAGGATCCTTACGCCTCGCTCGATCCGCGTCTGACCGTCGGGTTCTCGATCATGGAACCGCTGCTGGTACATAACGTGGCGCGTGGCAAGGCGGCACAAGAGCGCGTGGCCTGGCTGCTGGAACGCGTCGGGCTTAAACCGGAGCATGCGCGTCGTTATCCGCATGAGTTTTCCGGCGGTCAGCGGCAGCGCATCTGCATTGCGCGCGCGTTGGCGCTCAATCCCAAGGTGGTGATCGCCGACGAATCGGTGTCGGCGCTCGACGTGTCGATTCAGGCGCAGACCGTCAATTTGCTGCTCGATCTGCAGCGTGAGTTCGGCATCGCCTTTTTGTTTATCTCGCACGATATGGCGGTAGTAGAGCGCATCAGTCACCGCGTTGCGGTGATGTATCTCGGGCAGATTGTCGAGATTGGCCCACGTCGGGCGGTGTTTGAGAACCCGCAGCATGCTTACACCCGCAAGCTGATGGCGGCGGTGCCGGTGGCCGATCCTAACCATGCTTATAAACGCCAGCCGCTGCTGGTTGATGAAATCCCCAGCCCGATCCGCGCGCTGGGGGATGAACCCGTTACCGCACCGCTAGTGCAGGTTGGACCGGGGCATTTTGTCGCCCGCCATCCGATCGCCGGTGCCTTTTAGTGACCTCAGGAGAGACAAGCACCATGAAGCACTCATTCAAACGTAAGGCATTAGCGGGCGCCGTGCTGCTGGCGGCCGCGGTCGCCGGCCCAGCCTGGGCTGCGAAAGATGCGGTGATCGCCGTCGCGTCCAATTTCACCACGCTTGATCCCTATGACGCCAACGATACGCTGTCGCAGGCGGTGGCCAAATCCTTCTATCAGGGCCTGTTCGGTTTCGATAAAGACATGAAGCTGGTGAACGTGCTGGCGGACAGCTACGAGGTGAGCAAAGACGGCCTGACTTACACCCTCAAGCTGCATCCGGGGGTGAAATTCCATGACGGCACCGAGTTTAACGCCGAAGCGGTGAAGGTGAACCTGGATCGCGCCAGCAACCCGGACAACCACCTCAAGCGCTACAACCTGTTCAAAATGATCGACAAAACCGAAGTGGTGGACGCCAATACGGTGAAGATCGTGCTGAAAGCGCCATTCTCGGCCTTTATCAATAACCTGGCGCACCCGGCGGCGGTGATCATTTCGCCGGCCGCGCTGAAGCAGTACGGCAAAGAGATCGGCTTCCACCCGGTGGGCACCGGTCCTTATCAGTTCGTGACCTGGAACCAGACCGACTTCGTCAAGGTGAAAAAGTTTGACGGTTACTGGAAATCGGGGCTGCCGAAGCTCGACAGCATCACCTGGCGGCCGGTTGTGGATAACAATACCCGCGCCGCCATGCTGCAGACCGGTGAAGCGACCTTTGCCTTCCCGATCCCGTATGAGCAGGCCAAGGTGCTGGAAGGCAATGCCAAGCTCGATTTGGTGGCCGCGCCGTCGATCCTGCAGCGTTATATCAGCTTGAACGTGACTCAAAAGCCATTCGATAACCTAAAAGTGCGTCAGGCGTTGAACTACGCCATCAACAAAGATGCGCTGATCAAGGTCGCGTTCTCCGGCTACGCCGTTCCGGCGGAAGGCCCTGTGCCGCCGGCGATCGATTTTGCCACCCGTTACCAGCCGTGGCCTTATGATCCGGCCAAGGCGCGCGAACTGCTGAAAGAGGCCGGTTATCCTAACGGTTTCACCACCACCCTGTGGTCGTCTCATAACCACAGCACCGCGCAGAAAGTGCTGCAGTTTGCCCAGCAGCAGCTGGCGCAGGTGGGCGTGAAAGTGACGGTGACGGCGATGGATGCCGGTCAGCGCGCGGCCCAGGTGGAAAGCGTTGGGGTGAAAGACACCGGCGTACGTATGTTCTATACCGGCTGGTCAGCATCAACCGGTGAAGCGGACTGGGCCTTGTCACCGCTGTTCTCAACCCAGGCTGCGCCGCCGAAGCAGTTCAATACCGCGTTCTACAGTAATCCGCAGGTGGATCAGGATCTGACCGGCGCGCTGGCGACCACTGACCGCGCCGAGAAGCAGAAACTGTACAAGGACGCGCAGGATCGAATCTGGGCAGATGCGCCGTGGATCTTCCTGGCTACCGAACGCTTGCTGTCGGCTAACAATAAACAGCTGAGCGGCTTTTACGTGATGCCGGATACCTCGTTCAACTTTGATAATGCCGATCTTAAATAAGGCACCGATCCCCGCTCTCCTGGAGGGCGGGGTGAAGGGACGCACCCAAGATGCTTAATTATTTTCTTAAACGACTGCTGGGCCTGATCCCGACGCTGCTGATTGTCGCGGTGTTGGTGTTTTTGTTCGTCCATATGCTGCCTGGCGATCCGGCGCGGCTGGCGGCAGGGCCGGAGGCTGACGAAGCGGTAGTGCAGCTGGTGCGTAAGGATCTGGGGCTGGACAAGCCGCTGCCGCAGCAGTTTGTGCACTTTTTTGTCAATGCGCTGCAGGGGGATTTCGGTACCTCGATGGTTTCCAAGCGTCCGGTGAGCGAAGAGATCGGCTCGCGCTTTCTACCGACCCTGTGGCTGACCCTGAGCAGCATGCTGTGGGCGGTGATTTTCGGTATGGGCATCGGCATAGTGTCTGCCGTGTGGCGTAACCGCTGGCCCGCTCGTCTCGGCATGACCCTGGCGGTCTCCGGGATTTCATTCCCCGCTTTTGCGCTGGGTATGCTGCTGATGCAGGTGTTTTCCGTCAATCTCGGTTGGTTGCCGACGGTGGGCGCCGACAGTTGGCGGCACTATATTTTGCCTTCCATCACCCTTGGGGCTGCGGTTGCGGCGGTGATGGCGCGTTTTACCCGCGCTTCGTTTGTCGAGGTGCTGCAGGAAGACTACATGCGTACCGCGCGCGCCAAAGGCGTACGCGAAATCATGGTGGTGGTGAAACACGGGCTGCGCAACGCGATGATCCCGGTCGTCACCATGATGGGGTTGCAGTTTGGCTTCCTGCTCGGCGGCTCGATCGTGGTGGAGAAGGTCTTCAACTGGCCGGGGTTGGGCAGGCTGCTGGTCGATTCGGTGGAGATGCGCGATTATCCGGTGATCCAGGCCGAAGTCTTGCTGTTCTCTCTGGAGTTTATTCTGATTAACCTGTTGGTGGACCTGCTGTATGCGGCAATTAACCCGGCAATACGATACAAATGAGGGCGCTGCATGATTAAGCATTGGCGACGCGACGCCGTACTGAAGGCGATGCCGACAATTGACCCTAACGCGGTGCGAACGCCGTGGCATGAATTCTGGCGGCGATTCCGTCAGCAACGCGTGGCGCTGGTCGCTGCGCTATTGGTGCTGCTGTTGGTGGTTGCTGCGCTGCTGGCACCCTATCTGGTTCCCTTTGACGCGGAAAATTACTTTGATTACGACCGCCTGAACGAAGGCCCGTCCCTGATGCATTGGCTGGGTGTGGATTCGCTGGGGCGAGACATCTTCAGTCGCATTCTGATGGGGACCCGCATTTCGCTGGCCGCCGGAGTGTTCTCGGTGCTGGTGGGCGGGCTGATCGGTACGCTGCTGGGGCTGCTGGCGGGCTATTACGAAGGCTGGTGGGATCGCATTACCATGCGTATCTGCGATGTGCTGTTCGCCTTTCCCGGCATCTTGCTGGCGATCGGCGTGGTGGCGATTATGGGCAGCGGCATGGCCAACGTGATTATCGCCGTGGCTATTTTCAGCATTCCGGCATTTGCCCGGTTGGTGCGGGGCAACACCCTGGTGTTGAAGCATCTGACCTACATCGAGTCGGCACGCAGCATTGGCGCGTCAGACTGGACCATCATCATGCGGCATATTCTGCCGGGGACAATTTCGTCGATTGTGGTGTATTTTACCCTGCGCATCGGCACTTCAATCATCACCGCTGCCAGCCTGTCGTTCCTCGGGCTGGGTGCCCAGCCGCCAACGCCGGAATGGGGCGCAATGCTCAACGAGGCGCGGGCGGATATGGTGATTGCACCGCACGTGGCGATTTTCCCCAGCCTGGCGATATTTATCACCGTGCTGGCGTTTAACCTGCTGGGGGATGGCTTGCGCGATGCGTTGGATCCGAAGTTGAAGGGATGATTTTCGGTGGGCTGCGATCGGTTTGGGTGTACCCTCCGATTGGCACCCCCCTGTGTTGCGAGTATAATTGATGATAATTTAATCCGCGTATACAACAGGGGTGAGGTATCACCATGGTCAATAGTAGCTCTGCAAAGAAAACGGTAAACGTGACTGTTGACCGCGAGCTTTTCCAGAAAGCCAAGTCTCTCGGCGTCAATGTATCTTCAGTACTGGCTGATGCTTTACATGCGCGAGTGCGCGATATTGAGATCCAACAATGGCGTGAGGAAAATCGTCCTGCACTGGAGGAACTCAATCGCATTTCCGAAGAGAATGGTGTGTTATCTGATGAATATCGGGTGTTCTGAGTATGCAGTTCACGGTTTATCATAATACTCATCCCACATCGGCCTATCCCTATCTGCTGGATGTTCAAAGCGATCTCATTGATGCGTTGTCGACGAGGTTAGTGATCCCTCTCTACCCTATGGCCAAAGTCAGAACCCCAATTTCTGCGCGTTTATGTCCAGAAATTGAAGTTAATGGCGAGCGTTACCTGGCGATGACGCATGAAATGGCCAGCATAAGGCTATCGCAGATAGGAGATATCGCCGGCAGTGCCAATGAGCAGAGAAATCAAATTAAGGGCGCTATTGATTTTTTGATCGATGGTTTCTGATCCCGCTCGGTAGTTAGTTTGCCTTAATTTTTTATTATTGTATGTGATGTTTAGTGTGGCGGAGATATTCCTTACCGTGCTGGCGTTTAACCTGTTGGGGGATGGCTTGCGCGATGCGTTGGATCCGAAGTTGAAGGGATAACCGTTTTTTAGTCCAAAGGAGCTGGCTATGAGCAATATGAGTAAAAAGGGAATTAAAACAGGCGTGCTGATTTACATCATCACCTATCTGGGGGGGCACAGCCTGGTACGCAATTCGTCGCTTCTGGTAGCCTACCCCGATATCAGCTATGTCGATGTGGTTATTGGTTTACTGGTGTATTTTGGTATCTGGAAGGTTTGTAACCTGATGCAAGCCTTTTACCGCTGGTATAACGGCATCGAAAATATTTCATGATTTTTAGCGTTAGAGAATACTAATGTACTGAATAAGATTAATTCACCTCAAGATTATTATGCTAAGTTTTTAGTTTTTTAATTAAAGAGAGTGTTTTAGTGTTGTCGGTAAATAAATCCAAAACAGATGATTAATCCATTGCTCTCGTCACGTTTTTAATAATTAAAGTTTGCGCTTCTCTCTCATGATTATATTATCGCCATGGTTGTCCGATGTATCTATTTGTGAGAGGTTAATAACTTTAGTTCATGGAGTGAATAATATGACTATTCGTGAGTTAACATCGCATGATCTTGATTTAATTTCTGGCGGTGACGCTGACTCCGGGCCGAGGGGCGACAGGATGTCCTGGGGGGAAATAATAGCCCTAATAGTGTGAATGGTCAGTGCCGTTGGTAATATCTCCCGCATCAATGGAATATCAAATGAAAGACGTTATATATGTCGCTTTATGGATATGGATATCATTTGATTTAATTCAATACTCTTCACTGGCCCTTATTAAGCCTCATAATAGCTATGTGGATATTGCCGTGGCGGTTTTCGCCTTTTTTGGCGTGAAGGCGGTAATGACTTCAGTTGAGAATTTTTATTATTGGTTTAATGGCCGGGAATAAGCGGTAGCCGTAATAAGTGCTTGCGATAGCAATTTTCGCAAGCACCGTTACGGTTTTATGATCAGCGGAACAGATGTTCGGCGTGGAAGCGCAGGTGGTCTTCGATAAAGCTGGCGATGGTGAAGTAGCTGTGATCGTAGCCCGGCTGAATGCGCAGGATCAGCGGCCAGTCGCGCTGGCGTGCCAGTTCGGCCAGTTTTGCCGGCTGCAGTTGATCCGCCAGGAACTGATCGTCGTCACCTTGATCCACCAATACCGGCATTTTTTCCGCGCCGTTGGCCAGCAGGTGGCAGCTGTCATACTGCAGCCACTGGCTTTCGTCGTCGCCCAAATAGGCGGCAAAGGCTTTACGTCCCCAGGGCACCTGACAGGGATTGACGATCGGCGCGAACGCCGATACCGACCGGAAGCGCTGCGGATTGCGGAACGCCATCATCAGTGCGCCGTGGCCGCCCATGGAATGGCCGAAAATCGACTGGCGATCGCTGACGCTGAAATGCTGGTTAATCAACGCCGGCAGCTCATCGCTGATGTAGTCGTACATGCGAAAATGCTTGTCCCACGGTGCTTGGGTGGCATTCAGATAGAAGCCTGCACCCTGGCCCAAATCGTAGCCTTCATCATTTGGCACGTCGTCGCCGCGCGGGCTGGTGTCGGCCATCACCAATACCAGGCCCAGCTCGGCGGCGATACGCTGCGCACCGGCCTTCAGCGTGAAGTTTTCGTCATTGCAGGTCAGCCCCGACAGCCAGTACAGCACCGGCGGCGGGTTATCATCGCGCGGTGGCGGCAGATAGATGCTGAAAGTCATGTTGCAATTCAGGCTCTGCGCCGCATGGCGGTAACGCTGTTGCCAGCCGCCAAACATGCGGTGCTCTTCGAGAAGTTCTAATGACAAGGTCATCTCTGCCTCCTGGCTTATTTTTTGTCGAAGTGAATAACGGAACGAATGGATTTGCCTTCATGCATCAAATCGAACGCCTCGTTAATCTGCTCCAGGCCCATGGTGTGGGTAATAAAGTCATTCAGCGCGAATTCGCCGTTCATATAACGATCGACGATGCCCGGCAGTTGCGAACGGCCTTTCACCCCACCAAAGGCAGAACCGCGCCAGACGCGACCGGTCACCAGTTGGAACGGACGGGTAGAGATTTCCTGACCCGCGCCGGCGACACCGATAATCACGGATTCGCCCCAGCCTTTATGGCAGCATTCCAGCGCTGAACGCATTACGTTGACGTTGCCGATACACTCGAAGGAGAAATCAACGCCGCCGTCGGTCAGTTCAACGATCACGTCCTGAATCGGCTTATCGTAGTCTTTCGGGTTGATCAGATCGGTAGCGCCCAGTTTGCGCGCCAGATCGAACTTGCTGGTGTTGATATCGATGCCGATGATGCGACCTGCACCGGCCATCTGCGCGCCGATAATGGCCGACAGGCCGATGCCGCCAAGGCCGAAGATGGCAACGGTATCGCCTTTTTGCACTTTGGCGGTGTTGATAACCGCACCCATGCCGGTGGTGACGCCGCAGCCGAGCAGGCAGACTTCTTCCAGCGGTGCTTCTTTACTGATTTTGGCCAGTGAGATTTCCGGTACCACGGTGTATTCGGAGAAGGTTGAAGTGCCCATGTAGTGGAAAATAGGCTTGCCGTCTTTAAAGAAGCGGGTGGTGCCGTCCGGCATCAGGCCCTTGCCCTGGGTGGCGCGGATCGCCTGGCACAGGTTGGTTTTGCCGGATTTACAGAATTTGCACTCGCCGCATTCCGGGGTGTACAGCGGGATCACGTGATCGCCAACCGCCACGCTGGTCACGCCTTCGCCAATGGCTTCCACCACGCCGCCGCCTTCATGGCCGAGGATTGCCGGGAACACGCCTTCGGGATCGGCGCCGGACAGGGTGTAGGCGTCGGTGTGGCAGACACCGGTGGCGACGATCCGCACCAGCACTTCGCCTTTTTGCGGTGGCATCAGATCGACTTCTTCGATCTTCAGCGGCTGGTTCGGTCCCCAGGCAACGGCGGCACGGGTTTTGATCATTTCCATCATAGTCTCCAGTGGTCTATTTTTTAAATCAGGCTATGTCGATAGCATCGGGTAAGTCATGGGCAGTATTTTCAACCGTGACGGTTTCTGCCTGTTCAATAATTAATTCTTTCAGGGCGCGTACGTTCGGGCCAAAGGCGTCGCGTCGCCACAGTAGCCAGGTGGCAGTCTGGGCAATGTCGTCCGGCAGGGTGTGTACTTTCACCCGTTCATGGCCTGGCAGCAGGCTAAGTACCGAATGCGGGATCATCGCCAGCCCGGCACCGCTGGCGACGCAGGCCAGCATGGCGTGGTAGGACTGGATCTCCATAATCTGCCCCGGTAGCGCACCTTCGCGCTTGAACCAGGACTCCAGTCGCAGACGGTAAGAGCAGCTTGCGCGGAAGGCAAACAGGGTTTCGCCCTTGGCATCTTTGGCGTTATGGATTGGCAGGTGGTCGAGACAGGAAATCACCACCATGTGTTCGGGGAAGGCAATACAGCCATTGAGTTCGTCATACTGCACCGGCCCGTCGACCAGCGCGGCCGCCAGCGTACCGGCGCGGACTCGCTCGGTGATCTCGCCGGAGGTGCCGGTGGTCAGCGACAGCGACACCTGCGAGAAACGCTGATGATACGCCGCCAACAGGGTGGGCAAACGGGTCGCGGCGGTGCTTTCCATCGAGCCGATGGCGAAGTTCCCCGCCGGCTCACCGGCATGGGTGATGCTCATGGCTTCTTCGCTTAGCGCCAGGATACGGTTGGCATAACAGAGAAAGTTATGGCCCATCGGTGACAGGCGTAGTCGCTGTTTTTCACGGATAAACAGATCGGTGCCCAGTTCCTGTTCGAGCTGACGCAGGCGTGTGGTCAGGTTCGAGGGGACGCGGTGCAATTGCTCTGCGGCACGGGCGACGGAGCCGGTTTCGGCGACGCTGCAAAACATGCGGAGCTGGGTCAGATCCATTATCTTCTCTTTTCGTGATGAACTTGATGAGTATTATTCAGTTTTTGTGAGTGTAATACTGCTGCATGATACTGGCAACTTTCTTTTAACAGTATGGATAACTCTACATGGCCTTAAGAATTGCCCTGAGCGGTTTTATCGCGTTGATCGTTGCGATGGGGATTGGGCGTTTCGCCTTTACTCCGCAGGTGCCGCTGATGATAGCCGAGCACCAGTTCACCCTGACCGGCGCCGGGCTGGTGGCCGCCATTAACTATCTGGGCTATCTGTGCGGCGCTTATGACGCCATGCGCGCCAGCCGACACGTGGAACGTCGGCTGTGGTTGGGCGTGTGGGGGGCGGTGATCTTGACGCTGCTTTCCGCCTGGGTGCAGGGGGAGTGGTGGCACGGTGCGGTGCGTTTCTTCATTGGATGGGCCAGCGGCTGGTCGATGGTGCTGGTGGCGGCCTGGACCAACGAGCGGTTGGCGCACTATGGCCGACCGGCGCTCAGCGCGGCGGTATTTGCCGGCCCTGGGGCCGGGATTTTTATCAGCGGCATGCTGGCGGTGGGGATCCACAGCCTGGCGTTGACCGCGTCACAGGCCTGGCTGGTCTACGGTGTATTGGCGCTGGTATTGATTGGCGCGATCAGCATTAATCTGCCGAAGGCCGGCGAATTGCATCGTCCTGACGTGGCACCTGAGCCGCTGCTGCTGACCCCGGCGCTGAAACGCCTGGTGTGGAGCTATAGCCTGGCGGGTTTTGGCTATATCCTGCCGGCGACTTTTCTGTCGCAAATGGCCGCTGCGCGTTTTCCCGGCAGCCTGTTCGCACAATTTGTCTGGCCGATCTTCGGCGGTGCGGCGGTGTTGGGGATTGCTATCGGCATTATGACCCGTCACCGTCTGACCACTCAAACTCGCCTGGCGATAACCTTGTGGGTACAGGCATTGGGGGTGTTAAGCGCGGAAATCGTGCCGGGGGTTGCCGGGTTGGCACTGGGCGCGTTGCTGACCGGTGGCGGCTTCCTCAGCGTGGTGCAGCTGTCGATCCAGCATGGCCGTGAGTTGGCACCCAACCATGCCCGTTATATGGCGGGACTGCTGACCACCGGTTATGCGATTGGCCAATTGGTCGGCCCGACGCTGTCGGCGTTGTCAACCGCATTGACCCACAGGCTGGAACCGGCATTGTACGTGGCCGTGGCGGCGCTGATTGTGGCCGGCCTGCTGGTGGTCAATACGTCGGCCCGCGAACTGGCGCGAAAACCGATGACGCAGTGATTAAATTCCGTACAAAAAACGTGGAATAGCCGCAGCCGGCCTGATTGTGCTAAATGCGAATATTTCACCTGCGGATGAAACACAATCACTGGATAATCCCCTCGCTCTCATCTAGAGTGGGGGCAAAATCTTGACTGGGTTCACGTTATTAACTGCGGAAACTTCTGTCGTCAGGAGAGTATGCAATTCATCCCTCTGCTCGGTAAAACAGCCGGATGGGTGAGTTCAAGTCCGTTGGAGAGAAGAAATGACATCATCATTAAGTAAAGAAGCTGCACTGGTTCACGCAGCGCTCGAAGAGCGCGGTCTGGAAACTCCGTTACGCGGCGAAGTGCTGGATCGCGAGACGCGTAAACGTCGTATTAAAGAGCACATGACCGAAATCATGCAGCTGCTTAATCTCGATCTGTCCGACGACAGCCTGGCGGAAACCCCGCACCGCATCGCCAAAATGTATGTCGATGAGATTTTCTCCGGCCTGGACTACGCCAACTTCCCAAAAATCACCGTCATTGAAAACAAGATGAAGGTGGATGAAATGGTGACGGTGCGTGATATCACGCTGACCAGTACCTGCGAACACCATTTCGTCACCATCGATGGCAAGGCGACCGTTGCTTACATTCCTAAGGATGCGGTGATTGGCCTGTCGAAAATCAACCGTATCGTGCAGTTCTTCTCCCAGCGCCCACAGGTGCAGGAGCGCTTAACTCAGCAGATCCTGGTGGCATTGCAAACCCTGCTGGGCACCAATAATGTGGCGGTATCGATAGATGCGGTCCATTATTGTGTTAAGGCGCGCGGTATCCGTGACGCGACCAGCGCCACCACCACGACCTCTCTGGGCGGGCTGTTCAAATCCAGCCAGAACACCCGCCAGGAGTTCCTGCGTGCGGTGCGCCATCACCAGTCGTGATGGATTGACACAATGGTAACAGGCGCCTGCGGGCGCCTTTTTAATGAGCGGAATACAGCGATAAAATAATGAACACTAGCTCAACGGCTCCTTTGCCGCGCATCGCCACGCTGGACTGCGTGCGCGGTATCGCCATCCTTGGCATTTTGCTGCTGAATATCAGCGCCTTTGGCCTGCCGAAGGCGGCCTACCTCAACCCGGCCTATCTGGGTCTGCCCTCAACGCGTGATGCCTGGACCTGGGCGCAGCTGGACATTTTCGCGCAGGCCAAATTCCTGGCAATGTTCGCCCTGTTGTTTGGCGCCGGGCTGCAGATGCTGCTGCGCCGCGGCAAAGGCTGGATACGCGCACGGCTGTCGTGGCTGGTGCTGTTTGGCCTGGGGCATGCCATTTTCCTTTGGGACGGTGACATCCTGCTGGCCTATGGGCTGATCGGGTTGGTGTGCTGGCGGATGATCCGCGAGGCGAAAGAAACTTATCAACTGTTGAAAACCGGCGTGGTGCTGTACCTGATTGGCGTCGGGGTGTTGTTGCTGTTGGGCTTCATTTCACACGGTGAGCCCGGCGGTTTCTGGCAACCCGGCGTAGCAGAGCTGCAGTATGAGAAGTTTTGGAAGCTGCAGGGTGGCATGGAAGCCTGGCGCAGCCGCACTGATCTTCTCTCCTCCAGCCTGCTGGCCATTGGCGCGCAATACGGTTGGGAACTGGCGGGGCTGATGCTGTTCGGCGCCGGTTTGATGCGCAGCGGCTGGCTGCGCGGTACTTATTCGCCGAGCTACTACCGCCGTCAGGCGGCATGGTTGATACCGCTTTCATTGCTGATCCAACTGCCGGCCGTGGCGTTGCAGTGGCATCTTCACTGGGATTACCGTTGGAGCGGTTTTCTCTTGCAGGTGCCACGTGAGCTGGGTGCGCCGCTGCAGGCGATGGGCTATCTGGCGCTGTGCTACGGTTTTTGGCCGACGCTGTCGCGCTTGCGCCTCGGGCATTGGTTGACACAGGTTGGGCGTATGGCACTGAGCAATTACCTACTGCAAACGCTGATCTGCACCACGCTGTTCTACCGCTTCGGCCTGTATCAACAGTTTGACCGCCTGCAGCTGTTGGCCTTCGTTCCGCTGGTCTGGCTGGCTAACCTGTTGTTTTCAAACCTGTGGCTGCGCTATTTCGAGCAGGGGCCGGTGGAGTGGCTGTGGCGCAAACTTACCGCCCTGGCTACCGGCAAGGTGGAGCCCAAGGTGGTGAATTGAGATCTGGCGCAGGTAGGTTAAAAAAATGTATGTAAACGTTTTCTTTCCTGTGACGTAATTCACGCAGGGGAGGATGACAAACGGGGTAGGATAGCGCCACTGTCAACTACCCCGACCTCAGGATCCTTCATGACCTCTGTTCACCCAACCACCATTCGCGACGTGGCGAAGCGTGCGGGCGTGTCTGTGGCGACCGTCTCTCGCGTGCTGAACCACAGCGCCCTGACCAGCAAAGAGACGCGCGAGCAGGTGTTGAAGGCGGTAGCTGAACTGGGCTATCGGCCCAATGCCAATGCGCAAGCCCTGGCTACCCAGAGCAGCGATACCCTTGGGGTGGTGGTGATGGACGTCTCCGATCCCTTCTTCGGCGCGCTGGTGAAAGCGGTAGACACCGTGGCGCAGCAGCACCACAAATACCTGTTGATCGGTAACAGCTATCACCAGGCGGATAAAGAGCGCCACGCTATCGAGGTGCTGCTCCGCCAGCGCTGCAACGCCTTGATTGTTCATGCTAAAACCCTGTGTGATGCCGAGCTGATCGCCTTTCTCGATCAGGTACCGGGTATGGTGCTGATCAACAGAATCATTCCCGGCTATGAACATCGCTGCGTCGGGCTCGATAACGTCAGCGGCGCACAGATGGCGATGCGTTTGCTGCTGTCGCAGGGCCACCAGCGTATTGGCTATCTGGGCTCGAACCATCCAATCGAAGACGGGCCGCTGCGCCAGCAAGGCTATACGCAGGCGATGGCGGCGGCCGGGCTGGCAACGCCCGACAGTTGGCGCGCCTACGGTTCGCCGGACTTGCAGGGCGGGGAAGAAGCGATGATCGAACTGCTTGGCCGCAACCTGCATCTTAGTGCGGTATTCGCCTACAACGACGCCATGGCCGCCGGGGCGATGGCGGTGCTGAAAGAAAACGGTATCACAATACCGCAAAACTTCTCGCTGGTCGGGTTCGACGACATCCCCATCGCCCGCTACACCAGCCCCAAGCTCACCACGGTGCGTTATCCGATTGTCACCATGGCGACGCTGGCCACCGAACTGGCCTTGCTGGGCGCAGCAGGCAAGCTGGAGCCGCAGGCCCGCCATTTGTTTATGCCGACCCTGGTCCGACGCCATTCTGTGGCCCCTTGGCAAAGTGAGGCGGCGGTCACTCTCTGAACATTTAATCTTGTGTAACCGTTTTCAATCTGTGAGAAAATTCACAGATTATTAACATCACGCCGTCTATGCTCTAGGCGTTTTCCAGCGTAAAGGCACTTGCCGCTGCTGTTTTATCTCACGCTGGCGCCACATTTTTCAGGAATAACATGATTCACGGATGACAGGGAAACTGCCAGGCCCGGTCGTGCATTCACCGCCGGTAACCCTTGGCCTAATACCGAGCAAGACCCTACATAAACCGGAGACACACAATGAATAAGAAGGTTTTCACCCTGGCCGCGACGGCCGCAGCCATGATGTTTGGCGCCGCAGCTCACGCAGATACCCGTATTGGCGTCACGATTTATAAATATGACGACAACTTTATGTCGGTGGTGCGCAAGGCAATCGAGAAAGACGCCAAGGCCTCTCCGGATGTCACCCTGCTGATGAATGACTCGCAGAACGACCAATCCAAACAAAACGACCAGATCGACGTGCTGATCGCCAAGGGCGTTAAAGCGTTGGCAATCAACCTGGTGGATCCAGCGGCTGCTCCGGTGGTGATTGATAAGGCACGCGCAAACGATATCCCTATCGTGTTCTACAACAAAGAGCCTTCCCGTAAAGCGCTGGACAGCTACGATAAAGCCTATTACGTGGGCACCGACTCCAAAGAGTCCGGTGTGATCCAGGGTCAACTGATCGAGAAGCACTGGAAGGCCAACCCGAACTGGGATTTGAATAAAGACGGTCAGATCCAGTACGTGTTGCTGAAAGGTGAGCCGGGCCATCCGGATGCAGAAGCGCGTACCACCTACGTGGTGAAAACGCTGAATGACGATGGGATCAAAACCCAGCAACTGCAGATGGACACCGCGATGTGGGACACCGCACAAGCGAAAGACAAGATGGATGCCTGGCTGTCCGGCCCTAACGCCAACAAAATCGAAGTGGTCATTGCCAATAACGATGCCATGGCGATGGGCGCGGTCGAAGCGCTGAAAGCGCACAATAAATCCAGCATTCCGGTATTCGGTGTCGATGCCTTGCCAGAGGCTCTGGCGATGGTGAAATCCGGCGCGATGGCGGGGACGGTGCTGAACGACGCTGACAATCAGGCCAAAGCCACCTTCGAGCTGGCGAAAAACCTGGCGGCGGGCAAACCTGCTGCCGACGGTACCCAATATAAAATCGAAAATAAAGTGGTACGCATTCCTTACGTTGGCGTAGATAAAGACAATTTGTCCAAATTTGTTAAGTAAGTTCTGAACGGCCCCGCCTGCGGTGCGCTGCCCAGCGCCAACACCAGGAAAGCCGCCGGCGGGGTAATTTTTCTTAAAATCACAGCCCAGACCCGATGAGTTTCAAGCTGCAGCTAATCAGGCGGTGGTTTGGAAGGCGGCGGGTCACATAGCCAGGTGTATTTATGGCCGACAGCCCACGCGAATTTTTGCTGGAAATGACCGATATCAGTAAATCATTTCCCGGCGTCAAGGCATTGGATAATGTGAATCTGCGCGTTCGTCCACACTCCATTCATGCATTAATGGGGGAGAACGGCGCGGGGAAATCGACATTATTAAAATGCCTGTTCGGCATTTATAAAAAAGATGCCGGCAGTATTATTTTTCAGGGCCAGGAAATAGATTTCAAAAGCTCTAAAGAGGCGCTGGAACACGGCGTGTCCATGGTGCATCAGGAATTAAACCTGGTCTTGCAGCGTACCGTGATGGACAACATGTGGCTGGGGCGCTACCCGACCAAAGGCATGTTTGTCGATCAGGACAAGATGCTGAAAGATACCCAGGCGATATTTGACGAGCTGGATATTGATATTAACCCGCGGGATAAAGTGGGGACGCTATCGGTATCGCAAATGCAGATGATCGAAATCGCCAAGGCTTTCTCCTATGACGCCAAGATTGTCATTATGGATGAGCCCACCTCGTCGCTGACGGAAAAAGAGGTGAACCACCTGTTCACCATTATCCGCAAGCTGAAGGAGCGCGGCTGCGGCATCGTCTATATATCGCACAAGATGGAGGAGATTTTCCAGCTGTGCGACGAAATCACCATTCTGCGTGATGGCCAGTGGATCGCCACCCAGCCGTTGGAAGGGCTGGATATGGACAAGATCATCTCGATGATGGTGGGGCGTTCGCTCAGCCAGCGCTTCCCCGATCGGCAGAATACGCCGGGTGAGGTGATCCTGGAGGTGAAGAACCTGACGTCGTTGCGCCAGCCTTCGATTCGCGACGTCTCTTTCGATCTGCATCAGGGGGAGATCCTGGGCATTGCCGGGCTGGTGGGGGCCAAACGTACCGACATCGTCGAAACCCTGTTTGGCATCCGCGAAAAAATCGCGGGCACCATCAAATTGCACGGTAAGGCCATCAATAACCACAGCGCCAATGAGGCGATAAACCACGGTTTTGCGCTGGTCACCGAAGAACGTCGTTCCACCGGGATTTATGCCTACCTGGACGTGGGGTTCAACTCGCTGATCTCCAATATTCGCAACTACAAAAATAAAATCGGCCTGTTGGATAACGCCCGCATGAAAAGCGATACCCAGTGGGTGATCGACGCTATGCGGGTCAAAACCCCGGGCCATCATACCCACATAGGTTCGCTGTCCGGCGGCAATCAGCAGAAGGTGATCATCGGCCGTTGGCTGCTGACTCAGCCGGAAATATTGATGCTGGATGAACCGACGCGCGGCATTGACGTAGGCGCCAAATTCGAAATTTATCAGCTGATGACCGAACTGGCGAAGAAGGGCAAGGGGATCATTATTGTCTCGTCTGAAATGCCGGAGCTTTTGGGAATTACCGACAGAATACTGGTGATGAGTAATGGTCAGGTTGCGGGCATCGTTAACACCAAACAGACCTCGCAAAATGAAATTTTACGTCTCGCATCCCTGCACCTTTAAGGATCAGAATTATGAACGCGCTGAATAAAAAAACTTTGTTCACCTATTTTAAGGAAGGTGGCATTTACGTGGTGTTGCTGGTGCTGCTGGCAATTATTATTATCCAGGACCCGACCTTTCTCAGTTTAATGAACCTGAGCAATATCCTGACCCAGTCTTCGGTGCGTATCATTATTGCACTGGGCGTGGCGGGGCTGATTGTGACCCAGGGGACCGACCTGTCCGCCGGGCGCCAGGTTGGCCTGGCGGCGGTGATCGCGGCGACGCTGTTGCAGTCGATGGACAACGTGAACAAGGTCTTTCCGCATATGGAAACCTGGTCGATCCCACTGGTGATCCTGCTGGTGTGCGCCGTGGGTGCGGTGATCGGTCTGGTGAACGGTTTGATCATCGCTTACCTGAATGTGACGCCGTTTATTACCACTCTGGGCACCATGATCATCGTTTACGGCATCAACTCGCTGTATTACGACTCCGTTGGCGCATCGCCAGTGGCGGGGTTTGATCCCAAGTTTTCCACCTTTGCCCAAGGGTTCCTGCGTTTTGGCGACTTTAAGCTGTCGTACATCACCTTCTACGCCATCATTGCGATTATTTTTGTCTGGATCCTGTGGAATAAAACCCGCTTCGGCAAAAATATTTTCGCCATCGGCGGCAACCCTGAAGCAGCCAAGGTTTCCGGCGTGAACGTGCCGCTGAACCTGATCATGATTTATGCGCTGTCCGGGGTGTTCTACGCCTTCGGCGGTTTACTGGAGGCGGGCCGTATCGGCAGCGCCACCAACAACCTGGGCTTTATGTATGAACTGGATGCCATCGCCGCGAGCGTGGTGGGCGGGGTGTCCTTTGCCGGCGGCGTCGGGACGGTGCTGGGGGTCGTGACCGGGGTCATCATCTTTACCGTTATCAACTACGGCCTGACCTACATTGGCGTTAACCCTTACTGGCAGTACATTATCAAGGGCGGCATCATTATCTTCGCCGTGGCGTTGGACTCCTTAAAATACGCCAAGAAAAAATAGTTGTGTCTCAGTTATGAAAACGGCCAGCCAATGCTGGCCGTTAAGACTGCTGACAAACATATAATGTTTGGCGGCAGGTGCTAAAGGTTATAGAAAATAGATCAGGAAAAGCAATTTATTGATTTTCGGCTGATAACACAAAGGGGGAAAAACCACGCTTTTATCCCCCTTTGTCAATAATTTGACGGCCAGCAAATGCTGGCCGTTGCTGTTTCCAGGGTGGGAAAAACTTATTTGGCCTTCTGTTTTTCTGCGGCCAGCTTGTGTTCCAGCTCGACCAATTGCTCTGGCGAAACTGCCGGGTAGCCTTGGGCATCTTCCGGTACGGTATGCATGGCGGAAATGGGGATCAGTGGCCCGAGGAAGCGCGGCTCGCGTTTGAGAATGTACAAATCGGTCAGTGCGCCAAGGCGGGCGAAGATTTCGCGTGCCCGTACGGTCATCATGTCTTTTGGCGAAGGGACTGCGTAGCACTGAGCCTGGATCCCCATGTGCAGCGCGATAAACAGCGCGCGCTCGCAGTGGAAGCGCTGGGTGATAATGATAAAGTCGTTGGTGTCGAACACCTTGCGGGTGCGTACGATAGAGTCAAGAGTACGGAAACCGGCATAATCCAGCACGATATCGCTGGGCGCCACGCCGGCGGCGATCAAATCGCGGCGCATGGTCATCGGCTCGTTGTAGCTCTGTTGGGCATTGTCGCCGCTCAGCAGCAGGTATTTCACTTTGCCGCTGTTATAGGCGTTAATCGCGCCCTGAATGCGGTAGCGATAATATTGGTTGATCACGCCGGTGCGGTAATATTTGGCGGTGCCCAGTACCACGCCGACCTGGCGATGGGGCAGGCCTTGCAGTTCGTCATAGACGTAAGGCGCGGTTTTCCAGCTGATCCAACGATCAAGCGCGAGAGCCGAAAGCATCAACAGCGCAGTGATGATGAACAGGCTGATTATCAGGCGTTTCCACATGTTATTGCCTTACGCGCACAGGGGCCAAAAAAGATGGCTCAAGGCTACTTTACCTGACAGGCCGACGCAAGCTTGAAGCCCTATCAAGCAAGCATTGCACCGCATTTTTAGGCGGTTTGAGCATAAAAAAAAGCCCGGCGAGCCGGGCCTGATGTTTAACTGCGCAAATCAGAATGAAGTGCGCTTGTAGCTGCGGTATTGCGGGCGCCAGAAGTTGTGTTCGATACCTTTCGACAGCGCTTCTTCGGAGGTGACCACCGCCACGCCTTGCAGCTGCGCCGCTTTACCCACTTCCATGGCGATGCACTTGGACACGCCCTGAATATCGTCGATATTCGGCAGCAGTGCACCATGCCCGTCGGTCGCCAGCGGCGAACAGTCGGCCAGCGCACGGCTGGCGGCCATCAGCATCGCGTCGGTGACGCGGGTGGCGCCGGAAGCCAGTACGCCCAACCCAATCCCCGGGAAGATATAGGAGTTGTTGCACTGGGCAATCGGGAATACCTGATCTTTGTAGCTCACCGGCGCAAACGGGCTGCCGGTGGCTACCAGTGCCGCACCCTCGGTCCAGTTAATGATGTCTTCCGGACGGGCTTCCACGCGGGAGGTTGGGTTGGACAGCGGCATCACGATCGGGCGCGGGCAGTGCTTGTGCATTTCGCGGATCAGTTCTTCGGTAAACAGGCCTGGCTGACCCGAAACGCCGATCAAAATGGTTGGTTTGGCATTACGCACCACGTCCAGCAGGGAAATGGCATCGCTCTCCGTCTGCCATGCAGTCAGATTCTCGCTCTTTTGCACCAGCTTGCTCTGGAAATCGAGCAGGTTAGGCAGTTTGTCGGTCAGCAGGCCGAAACGGTCGACCATAAAGACGCGCGCGCGGGCTTCGTCTTCGCTCAGGCCTTCGGATTTCATCTGCGCGATAATTTGCTCGGCAATGCCGCAACCCGCGGAGCCGGCGCCCAGGAAGGTGACGGTCTGATCGCGCAGTTGGCTGCCGGCGGCGCGGCTGGCGGCGATCAGGCTGCCCAGCGTGACGGCTGCGGTGCCCTGAATGTCATCGTTGAAGCAGCAGATTTCGTCACGGTAGCGGTTCAGCAGCGGCGTGGCGTTGTTCTGCGCAAAATCTTCGAACTGCAGCAGCACGTTCGGCCAGCGGCGTTTGACCGCCTGGATAAACTCTTCAACAAAGGCGTGGTACTCGTCGCCCGAAATACGCGGATGGCGCCAGCCCATGTACAGCGGATCGTTCAGGCGCTGCGGGTTGTTGGTGCCGACGTCCAGCACCACCGGCAGGGTATAGGCCGGGCTGATGCCGCCGCAGGCGGTGTACAGCGACAGTTTACCGATTGGAATGCCCATGCCGCCGATACCCTGGTCGCCCAGGCCGAGAATACGCTCACCGTCGGTGACGACGATCACCTTGACGTTTTGCTTGGTGGCGTTTTGCAGCATGTCGTCAATGCGGTCACGGTTAGGGTAGGAGATAAACAGCCCACGCGCCCGGCGGTAAATATCGGAGAAGTGCTCACAGGCCTCACCCACCGTCGGCGTGTAGATGATGGGCATCATTTCGCTCAGGTGCGCTTCCAGCAGACGATAGAACAGGGTTTCGTTGGTGTCCTGGATATTGCGCAGATAGATGTGCTTATCGCTGTCGTTTTTGAAATCCTGGTACTGGCGATAGGCACGTTCCGCTTGTTCCTCGATGGTTTCTACCGCTTCTGGCAGCAAGCCGTGCAGGTTGAAATGGCTGCGTTCATCCTCGGTGAAAGCGCTGCCTTTATTGAGCAGCGGAAATTCCAGCAGAATAGGGCCGGCATAAGGGATGTAGAGGGGGCGTTTGCTTTCGTATTCAAGTTCCATGGCTTTTGCTCTTCAACGTATCGGATAACTTTATGGGGTAGATCCTAAAAGATCGGGAAAATATGTACAGCAATTGTTATCGGATCATGAGGTAAATTGGCGCAATTATCGACGATCAAGTCCTAATTTAACTAAAGAAAGTGTTTTAAGACGTGAATGCCATTGTAATCGGCTGACGGGGCTGGTAACAGCGGTGCCGGGCGGCACCGCCAGAGGGCAGACTTAGAAAGTGATACGGCTGACATTTTGACAGCCCAACGCGGACAACGTCGCGCGGGTCGCATCCCATTGGGTGAGGATGGCGCTGTCGGGCTCGGCCAGCACCGCTCGAACCACTTTTTGACAGTCGCCGCCGGAGACGTTCATCAGAATCAGTGCGGCCTGCAATGGCGGCAGGCTAGGGTTGAAGGCTGCATTTTCCGCATAGCGACCGCTATAAACCTTCCCGTCTTCGGCTTCCAGTGCGACGCCGCTGTGGGCATTGCTGTAGGGCGCGTGGCTCTGATTGGCGGCAGCCAGCGCGGCCATCTCCAGCTCGTCGGTCAGCGTCAGTTGGAAACCATGATCGACGCGGTCCATCAGCAACGTGGCGATATTCAGGTCTTTCGGGCCAAAAGCATCCGGCAGATAGTCGCCTAGGGTGGCGGGCTCGCGGCCAGGCAGGCGAATTTTCAGCGCGGTGCCGCTGTTGAGCTCGTTCATAAACTGGCGGCAATGGCCGCAAGGGGTGTAATTAACGGTGATAGAGGCCAGAGCCGATTCACCACGCAGCCAGGCGTGGGTCACCGCGCACTGTTCCGCATGAATGGTTTGTTGCATCGGCGCACCGCTAAACTCCATATTGGCGCCAAAATACAGAGCCCCGCTCTGCCCGCGAGCAATGGCGCCGACATAAAACTGCGAAATCGGCGCTAACGAGCAGGCTGCCGCTAGCGGCAGCAGAGCAAATGCCAAAGCATCATCATCCAGCCCGCAGCGCTGCTTGATAGCATCCACTTGATCCGCCTTGAGCATGGCCGGGAAATCAGGCGCATCAAAATAAGGCAGCAGGGCGGATTGCAATGTGGCGGGCAGTTCAGCGAAAGCGGTTTGAAAACGCGGGTGCATAGAAACTCTCTCTACAGGTTAACGGGATAACATTCTAGGCAGCCCGGCGTGAATAAAGTGTGATTTAAATCTCTTTATTGATGAAATCAATGCAATGAAAACCATAAATGCGAGATGTATCGCAAGTTTTAGGCCTCAGGCAAACAGGTGCAACAGCACCGGAAACAGAAACGGCGCCAGCAGCGAGGTAATAATCCCGCAGACCACCAGGGCCAGTGAACCAAACGCCCCTTCCTGATAGTCCATTTCCGCACAGCGCGCAGTGCCAAGCGCATGCGACGCGGTCCCCATTGCCAGCCCGCGTGCCGAGCGGGTGGTGATTTTCAATATTTTGAACAGCGTATGCCCGAACACTGCGCCGAGAATACCGACGAAAATCACACAAACGGCGCTGATTGCCGGAATGCCGCCGAGCGACTCCGCGACCGCCATGGCGATAGGCGTGGTGACCGATTTCGGCATGATGGAGGCGGCAATCTCCGGCGTGGCCCCCATCCATAAAGCGATGGCGCCGCCGCTGATCATCGCGGTCAGGCTGCCGATAAAGCAGACGGCGATTATGGACTTCCAGCGCGCGCGGATCTGATGCAGTTGTTCATAAAGCGGGTAAGCCAGCGCTACCACCGCCGGTTGCAGCAAGTCATTGAGGGTTTTACTGCCTTGGAAATAACGCTCATAAGGAATGCCGGTCAGCAACAGCAGGGGGATGATCACCGCCATCGACACCAGCAGGGGGTTCAGCAACGGCATGTTCAGCCATTGTGCCAGTTTGCGCGCTGCAAAATAGATGGCCAGCGTCAGCGGTAATGACCACCAGATTTCATGGATCATTTTTCGCCCTCCGTCGCATCCGTCTTGCCGATGATGCGGCGCTCCCGGTGGAAATAATGTGAGGTATAGCCGACCACCACCAGCACCATCAGGGTGCTGACGATGCAGGACACCACCAGCGGGCCCAGATGCTCGATAATTTGGTCATAGTATTTCATCACGCCCACGCCGATAGGCACGAACAACAGCACCATATACCGGATCAGCAGGTGGCAACCGGGTTTGACCCATTTGGCCGGCAGAATTTGGGTGGAGAGCAGGGCGAAGAGCAATAGCATGCCGATAATGCTGCCGGGAATGGCGATCGGCAGCAGAGCCGCGATGGCATTTCCGGCGAACAGACAAAGGTAGATAAGGGCGAATGCCCTCAGGTATTTCCAGCACAGAGTGAGTAGCTTGGCCATAACTTAATCCCGTTTAACCGATGCATTCATCATACAATTAAGATTTAAAATGCGCTACAGATCACAAAAGAGATTTTACCGCCAGGGCAGGTTAGGGGAGTTGTTTGGCAGAGGAAGAGAAGCAAGAGCGCTCACGCTGCTGGTTCGGCAGTGTGAGCGCTATAAGAGGAAAAGGCTACTGGTAGGCCGTCAGTATGCCCGGTTGCCGGGGAGAGGCGGGGGCAAATCCTGGCGACTTTCCAGCGATTTTCGATGTAACACAAACGGAATTGCCACAAAGAGTATCAGCAGGATATTGTTGGGGAAATTATTCAAGCCAAGATTGTAGAACAGTTCGATGGTTAAAGTGAAAAATATAAAGTATCGGGCACCGAAAACATCAAATTTTTTAATCTTGTACAGCTTGAACTGTAAGTAAACTATAAATGCAAGATAGGTGAGGAAGCCAACAAATCCGTAATTACTGACCATGTAAATATAAGCGCTGTCTGTAGGGATAGCTTGTATCCCGAATTCGGATTTATCTAAGCCGAACGTGCCGTTCAAGCCAAGACCTGCGCCAAAGAGAATTTTCGCGGTAGAGTCAAGGTCACCTAAAATCTTTAAATGCTGCACAACACGTAAATAAATGGAGTTGTATGCAGAATTCTCATTGTATTGTCTCACCATTTCATAAACTGTGAAGCTATGTGTTGAATAGCAAAAAATTGAAAATATGGTCAGACCCATAAAGAATACAATGATATTTGATGTTCTTTTAAAGAAAAACTCAATTATTTTAGTTGCAATGTATACCATTACCGCCAATATTGCAGTTTTATAGGTTGTACATATTATAGCAACCAAAAAAAGCGGTGAGAAAAATAATAATGGCCAACGCTTACCAGAAAATAAACTCTTGAACTCAACAGAAACAACAAAACAGAAAAACATCAGTACGCCTGACATAGTAAAGGTTTGCTGGAATCCTATCGCCCGAATATTGCCTTCTGTTGAGTTCAGTCGTACCCCGCTGTCATTTCCCCACTCGCCTGCTTTGAGGCCGAGCAAACCCATGAAAGAATCGGGGAAAAGCTGTTGCAGAATGATCGCAATAGCATTCATTCCGCCGAAAAAAAGCATCATTTTGGCTATGCTTTTGCATAGAGATTCCAGATCTTCTAATGACTGCTTAGACAAAATAACCAAAACAGCAATTAAAAATGCTATTGGTAGTACGTCAAATTTTAACTGATAAAAGATTATAAAATTCTTACTGTTAAAATTGCTGGCGATGGTAAAAAGCGCAAATACCAGGATCGCAAAAAGAACTACTGTTGGTATAATTGATTTTTTACTGAGTCGTCCACCTGAATAAAGCAAGGCGACGACTAGCATCAAAGCCATAAACGCTTCTTTCCAGAGCTTTAAAAGAGCAATATTCAGCATTACCGAGACTAAACTGACAACCCCCGTAAAAAAAGATATCAGTAAGAATAAGAGTAAGATTTTGTTTGGTAAGTATGTGCGTCTTATTTTCATTGTAAAACTCTATGTATGGCTGTCATAAATTTCTTTCAATATGATAAAAGCTATCATGTAAGCTTCTCATTATTACTTTTTAAAATACTTAGTTTGAGAGTTTTTTTGCATACAAAAATGGTTTAAATTTAGTGACAATTGAGATAAAGCAGAGAACATTGATTTTAATCATTGTTAAACAATGAAATTACCAAAAAGTATATAAAGCACTCTATATTGACATCCAAATTTGGATGGCTGAATCATAACTGAAATGGAGTTTTTACTCTTTGCAGATATTTATGTGCATAATAGATGCAGAGACGCACTCATTGTGTAAATACAATGAGTGCGTCGATAGGTCTTAATTATTGTTTTTATAGCTATAGTTGTAATAACCATAGCCACCGTAGTAGCTGCTTGCACGCTTTTCTATGGCGTTCAAGATGACACCGCGTGTTTCAATGCCATTCTGCTGGAAGCGGTTAATACTGATTTCAATCTCTTTCGCGGTATTAACGCCAAAACGGGCAACCATCAATACGGTTCCTGCCATGCGTCCAAGAATGGACGCATCGGTTACGGCGAGTACAGGTGGGGTATCAATTAACACAATATCGTAATTCTCGCTGGCCCAGGTCAGCAGTGCATTACTGCGTTCGTTCATCAACAGTTCAGAAGGATTCGGTGGAATTTGTCCCCGAGGGATAAAGTCCATGTTCTCGACGTCTGTTTTACGAACAGCTTGTTCGATGGTCGCCTGGCCAGAAAGGATATCAGATAGCCCATTGTTCCAGTTGGTATTAAGCAATGCGTGCGAATAACCTTTGCGCATGTCAGCATCAATAACCAATATACGCTGGCCCGATTGGGCAATGACTGCCGCTAGGTTAATACTGACGAAGGTTTTACCAATATTCGGGCTGGCGCCTGAAATCATCAGGATATTATTTTTGGACTCCAGCATGGCAAAGTGCAGGCTGGTACGCAGGCTACGAATAGCTTCGATAGCCAGATCTGCCGGGTTTCCTATAGCCAAAAGCGATTCAGAACGCATATTGCGTTTCTTACCGGCACGCAGGAGCGTTTCTCTGTCGGATTTCTGCTGCCATTCTGACAATGGGATGCTGGCATAAACGTTGATGCCACGCTCTTCCAATTCTTCTGAGTTTTCCACCCCACGGTGCAACATGTTTTTCAGCAGAACCAGCGCTGAAGAGACAATAAGACCGATAATAGTTACGAGCAGAACAATTAAGGTTTTCTTCGGAGCAACCGGACGTAACTGAGTAACGGCAGAGTCGACAATACGCACATTGCCTACCGTACTGGCTTTGGTAATGCTCAACTCTTGCTGTTTATTCAGCAATTGCATGTATATTTCTTGGCCTGCCTGAACATCACGCGTCAGTTTCAAAATCTCCTGTTGCGTTTTAGGCATTCCGGACACGCGTTTATTCAGTTTTGCTTTCTCGTTCTCCAGCGTCTGACGTTTTTCCATCAGTGCACGATAAGCTGGGTGTTCCTTGGTATACAGTTTGGATATTTCTGCTTCTTTAAAAGTCAGCTCATTGAGCTGCGACTCTACGGAAACAATGGTATCAAGTACGGATTTAGCTTCAAGCGATAAATCAACAGAGTCATTGGCCTGTCTGAATTGGTTGAGTTTACTTTCAGCAGCATCCAGTGAATTGCGGACATCTGGCAGTTGTTTCTCAAGGAATTGCAGGCTTTTTCCTGCTTCTTCAGATTTACGCTCAACGTTTTGCAACAGGTAATTTTTGGTAATGCTGTCCAGCGTTTTACGAACCGCAACAGGGTCTTCACCGGTAAAGCTTAATGCCAGAACGCCAGTGTCCTTTGCCTTGTCTTCAACCACTAATGACTTAAGCAGGGCGTTGATGGCTGAAAGTTTGGGTACTCGGGTTGCGGTGAATACGACTCCAGGCTTGCCGAGATACGAACTGACCAGCAGTGTGACGCCATGGGCCTGGGCGAACTGCCCTATCTGGCCTTTCAGGATTTCGGTGCCATCAAAGCTCAGAATATAGTCTTTATCGCTGCCAACGGTCAGTTCCAGCGGCTGACCAAGCATGTAATCCGGTACGGTGAAACGCGATAAGGCAATTTGTG
>JAAXZN010000065.1 GCA_012719855.1 Serratia liquefaciens
CAGGATCGCCAAGCGCGGTTTTGCCGACATCGAAAGATGTGACGTAAAAGAATCGGTGGAGCGGTAGTTCAGTTGGTTAGAATACCTGCCTGTCACGCAGGGGGTCGCGGGTTCGAGCCCCGTCCGTTCCGCCACTTATTTAAATTATGCCTGCTAACTTAGCAGGCATAATGTTAAGCGAGATTTAGGGGCGTAGCTCAGTTGGTAGAGCACCGGTCTCCAAAACCGGGTGTCGCGAGTTCGAGTCTCTCCGCCCCTGCCATATTAGAAACCCTTTGCGAAAGCGAAGGGTTTTTTTTTGCGTGAAATTTCCCCATCTCCCACAATTCCCCTGAAAGATCGCTTAAAACTCCCACCGAAATCGTTCCCAATTTAGACATTTTTGGCTGGATCCATGTACAAAATGGTTGTTCTGCCGTGATGTGATGCTGCGCATTATTCCTGCCTGATTTTCGACTACACCTAATGTGTGTCCAACCCTAAGGACACCCACTTCACCAGAAAAAATGCAGCACAACAACGATAATCCCTGTCCGGCGTGGTTCCATGTCAGGGCAGCGCGAGGAGAACAACATGGTTAGACGTCTGCTGTTAGCGGCCGCCATTACTGGCGCCTTGGTAGGTACGGGACAGGCGGCACCGCTGGTCGTCGGCTTTTCACAGATTGGTTCCGAATCGGGTTGGCGTTCGGCGGAAACCAAGGTCTCGAAACAGGAAGCGGAAAAGCGGGATATCACGCTGAAAATCGCCGATGCGCAGCAAAAACAGGAAAACCAGATCAAAGCGGTCAGATCTTTCATTGCTCAGGGCGTTGATGCCATTTTCATCGCACCGGTTGTCGCCACCGGCTGGACGCCTGTGCTGCAGGAAGCCAAAGAGGCCAAGATCCCGGTATTCCTGCTCGACCGAATGATTGAGGTAAACGACCCTTCGCTGTATACCGCGGCGGTGGCTTCTGACAGCGTGCACGAAGGTAAAGTCGCGGGAGAATGGCTGGTGAAAGAGGTCGCCGGCAAGCCTTGCAACGTGGTGGAGCTGCAGGGCACCGTGGGCGCCAGCGTTGCCATTAACCGTAAGAAGGGTTTTGCTGACGGCATAGCCTCCGCCGCCAACGTTAAGATCATCCGCTCGCAATCAGGCGATTTTACGCGCAGCAAAGGCAAAGAAGTGATGGAGAGCTTCATCAAGGCCGAGCAAAACGGCAAAAATATTTGCGCCGTTTATGCACATAACGACGACATGGCAATCGGCGCCATCCAGGCGATCAAAGAGGCAGGCTTAAAGCCGGGCTCACAGATCAAAATCGTTTCTATCGACGGTGTGCCTGACATATTCAAGGCGATGATGAACGGTGAAGCCAATGCCACGGTCGAGCTAACGCCGAATATGGCCGGTCCGGCGTTTGATGCGCTGCTGGCGATGAAGAAAGACGGTACCCCGCCGCCGAAGTTTATCCAGACCGAGTCTAAGCTGCTGCAACCGGATACGGCTAAACAGGAATTCGAGCTGAAGAAAAGCATGGGTTATTAATCTACTCACCGGCGGAACAGCAGATGGTTAACTCTCAGACGACGTTATTGACGATTAAGGGATTATCCGTTGAATTTCCTGGCGTAAAAGCGCTGGAGCAGGTTGATGTCACGTTGCAGCGCGGAGAGATCATGGCGCTGCTGGGCGAAAATGGCGCGGGGAAATCTACGCTGATCAAAGCGTTGACCGGGGTTTATCAACGTTCCGCCGGCGAGGTATTACTGGAAGGCATCGCCATTGCCCCGCAGAGCACCGCGCAGGCGCAGACGCTGGGTATTGGCACGGTTTATCAGGAAGTTAACTTGCTGGCGAACATCTCGGTGGCCGCCAACCTGTTCATCGGGCGAGAACCCACGCGCTTTGGCCTGATCGATCAAAAAAAGCTGCTGCGCCAGGCTCAGCAGCTTTTACTGGGGTATGGGCTACAGTTGGATGTCAGCCAGCCGCTGGGTAATTACTCCATTGCTATCCAGCAGATTATCGCTATCGCGCGGGCCGTCGACCTGTCCGCCAAAGTCTTGATTCTTGATGAGCCGACCGCCAGCCTGGATGCCAAAGAGGTCAGCATGCTGCTGGACATTCTCAGCCAGCTCCGTAGCCAGGGATTGGGGATGATCTTTGTTACCCATTTCCTCGATCAGGTTTATCGCATCAGCGATCGCATCACCGTACTGCGCAACGGTAAGTTAGTGGGAACGAAAGCCACCGCCGACTTACCGCGTATGGAACTGGTTCAGATGATGCTCGGCCATGCCTTTGATGAGTCATTACTGAAACGCAGCGAGCATACGCCCACAGAGGCGCCATCGTTAGTTGAATTCAGCGGTTATGGGCGGCGCGGGATGGTTGAGCCCTTCGACCTGCAGATTCGTCCGGGTGAGATTGTAGGGCTGGCCGGGCTGCTGGGATCGGGGCGTACCGAAACGGCTCAGCTCATATTCGGTATCAAACCGCGCGATAACGGCAGTGTAAAAGTCGAAGGGCGTGCGGTGAACATCCGGACGCCACGTAACGCCGCCAGCCTCGGCTTTGGGTATTGCCCCGAAGACCGTAAGACCGATGGGATCATCGGTGCTGCGACCGTGCGGGAAAATATCATTTTGGCCCTGCAGGCTCAACGCGGCTGGCTAAGGCCGCTCTCGCTGAAAGAGCAAACCCGCATTACTGAAAGCTATATCCAACTGTTGGGCATTCGTACTCCGGGGCCAGAACAGCAAATCCAGTATCTGTCCGGCGGTAATCAGCAGAAGGTGCTGTTGTCACGTTGGCTGGCGACGAAACCCCGCTTTCTGATCCTGGATGAACCGACGCGCGGCATTGACGTTGGTGCGCATGCTGAAATCATTCGCTTGATCGAAAAACTCTGTGACGAAGGTCTGGCATTGTTGGTGATCTCCTCCGAACTGGAGGAACTGGTGGGTTATGCCGATCGCATCGTTGTGCTTCGAGACCGGAAACACGTAGCGCAGCTCGAACATAACGCCATTACGGTGCCTGCGATCATGCAGGTAATAGCCGCACAACAGGGGGCCGGATGAACCTCAGGAGTTTCTCCATGACCAGTGGGCCGCGTAAAGTCAGGTGGGTTATCCCTGCCGGAGCAACGCAACTGGGGGCGCTGGCGGTGATTTTGCTGATCGACAGCCTGGTTGCCCCGAATTTCTTTTCCCTGCATATTCAGGACGGTCGACTGTTTGGCAGCGTAATCGACATTGTTAATCGCGGCGCACCGGTTGCGTTATTGGCATTGGGCATGACGTTGGTGATCGCCACCGGTGGTATCGACCTTTCCGTGGGAGCGGTGATGGCGATAGCCGGTGCCACGGCGGCAACGCTGACCAGCGCCGGTTATCCGCTGAGCTATGTACTGGCAACCGCCCTGGCGGTTGGCGCACTGTGCGGCCTGTGGAACGGCTTTTTGGTGGCGGTGCTGCAGATACAGCCGATTGTTGCCACGCTGATGCTGATGGTGGCCGGGCGCGGCATTGCCCAACTGATTACCGAAGGGCAAATTGTCACCTTTGAGCGAGAGGGGTTGGCGTGGCTCGGCAGCGGTGCGCTGATGTATTTGCCGATGCCGGCGATCATTGCTGCGGTCATGCTGTTGTTGATCTGGCTGTTGACCCGTAAAACGGCATTGGGACTGTTTATCGAAGCTGTTGGCATCAATCTGCGCTCCGCGCGTAATGCCGGCGTCAGCACCGGCTGGGTGGTGATGGCGGTGTATGTGATCTGCGGGCTGTGCGCCGCCGTTGCTGGCGTTATCGTCACGGCGGATATCCGTGGCGCTGACGCCAACAATGCCGGGTTGTGGTTGGAATTGGATGCGATCCTGGCGGTTGTGATTGGCGGCGGTTCACTGTTGGGCGGCCGTTTTAACCTGCTGTTGTCGGTGGTGGGGGCATTAATTATTCAGGGGATGAATACTGGCATTCTGCTGTCCGGCTATCGGCCTGAGTTTAACCTGGTGTTGAAGGCAATTGTGGTGTTGGCGGTGTTGATGGTGCAATCGCCAAGCTTCACGCTGCGCCACCTGCTTGGGAGAAGAAAACCATGATCAAACGTAATCTTCCGCTGCTGATTACCCTCCTGGTGTTCCTTCTGGGCTACGCTTTTTGTCTCACGCAGTTTCCCAGCTTTGCCTCAACGCGGGTGTGGTGCGATTTGCTGACCGACAACGCCTTTCTGGGCATCGTCGCGGTCGGCATGACGTTTGTGATCCTTTCCGGCGGTATCGATCTGTCTGTCGGCTCGGTGATCGCCTTCACCGGGGTGCTGCTGGCCAAGTTGATCGGGACTTACGGCATTGCACCGGGTTATGCGTTCATCATCGCGCTGTTGATGGGGGCGTCGTTTGGCGCGCTGATGGGCTGGATCATTGATGTACTGAAGCTACCGGCGTTTATTATCACGCTGGCCGGAATGTTCTTCGTACGGGGTATGAGTTTTATTGTTTCAGAGGAGTCGATTCCCATCGATCATCCGCTGTATGTGACGCTGGCGAACTATGCCTGGAAACTGCCGGGCGGTGGGCGCTTTACATTGTTGGCGCTGGTGATGCTATTGGTTGTGGCGGTCGGCATGGTGCTGGCACACCGTACGCGCTTTGGGCATAACGTCTACGCCATCGGCGGTAATCGGGTCTCTGCTGCACTGATGGGCGTACCGGTACAACGCACCACCGTACTGATTTATATGCTCTCAAGCACGTTGGCTGCACTGTCTGGGATCATTTTCTCGCTATATACCTCGGCAGGTTATGCGTTGGCGGCCAGCGGCGTGGAGTTGGATGCCATTGCTGCCGTCGTGATTGGCGGCACCTTGTTGACCGGTGGCGTAGGCACCGTTTTGGGCACGCTGTTTGGCGTACTGATCCAGGGATTGATTCAGAGCTACATCACCTTCGACGGCACGCTCAGTTCGTGGTGGACCAAAATCGTTATCGGTATTCTGCTGTTCTGCTTTATCGGCCTTCAGAAGGCGATAAGCACGTTTTGGCTCAGCAGGCGAACCCAACCTCGGGATCCTCGGTTGAAGCCGTTATAAGGCCTCATGCTGTGGTTTCCAAAGGTATTTTCAGCAATTGTCGGATCAGCGGCTGCTGGTCGCTATTTTGCAGCCAGACGGCGTACAGCGGGCGGATAATGGCCGGGATCTCGGCGATGGCGGTCAACTGCGGGTAATCCTTCTCCCACTGACTGGGCAGGAAGGCGCAGCCACCGGTGGTTTCCAGCAGTTGCCGGGTCAGGTGCGCAGAGGTGGTGGTGAGCACCGGCAGAGTGTCGCTCTCCAGCATGCGGCTTTCTTGCTGATGGAAATCCGCCCCCCATTCCAGCTTGATATAGGGCATCGGCGCATGTTGATCGCGCAGGGTGGAAGAGAACAGCCGCAACGAGAAATTGCCCAACAGCTGGCTGGCCAGTTCATCCATCTTTGGCGGCTCGGTGGTGATGAGCAAATCGAGCTGTCTTTCATGCAGCTGTTTTACCAAAGAGTGCCGTAGCGCCACCCTGGCTTCCAACTGCAATGCCTCACGTTGCTGATAGAGCGACTGCAGCCAGGGGGTCAAATAAGCCTCCCACAATGACGCCGTGGCACCGATGGATAACTCGGTATGTTGCAGTGAACGCACCACCTCTTTTTTCGCCAATTGCCAGGTCATCATCAGGCTCTCCGCATAGGGCAAAAGCCGCTCCCCAGCGGGCGTCAGGCGGATATTGTTGCGGTGGCGGGTGAACAGATTCGCGCCCAATTGGTTTTCTAACTGGCGGATGCGGAAACTGACGGCAGACTGCGTTAAGTACAAGGATTCTGCGGCTCGGCCAAAGTGACGCGTTCTACTGACCTCCAAAAAGGTTTTCAGTAATTCGGTATCCACACCCATCTCCAGTAATTTTTATCGTTAAGATTTAAATGTTTTGTTTTACACAATGTCAAGCCTATCTAATACTCCGCGCCATAAACAGCACGGCCATGAGAGAATTAGGAGCGTGTCAGATGGCGGATAGCTTCACCACGACCAATCGTTTTTTTGATAATAAACATTACCCTCGCGGGTTCTCCCGTCACGGCGATTTCACCATTAAAGAAGCGCAATTGCTAGAGCGTTTCGGGTATGCGTTCAACGAGCTGGATATGGGTAAACGCCAGCCGGCCACTGAAGAAGAACAGTTGTTCGTCGCAGTGTGCCACGGTGAGCGCGAGCCGGTTACCGAGCAGGAAAAAGTATGGGCTAAATATCTGGCGCGCACACGTCGCCCGAAAAAATTCCATACCCTGTCCGGCGGTAAGCCGCAGGCTGATGCGGTGGAAGATTACACCGACAGCGAGGATTGATTTTAATGGGGCCTTTGGGCCCCATTATTATTCCAGGCTGCGATGCAGCTGCAGCAGCAGGCGATCCATACTGCGGTAGCCAAGCGCTTCACTCAAGTGGCGCTTATCAATATCCCGATCTCCCGCCATATCCGCCAGCGTGCGGGCCACTTTCAGGATCCTCTGCCAGGCGCGAACCGATAATCCCAACCTGTTTAACGTCGTTTCAAGAAAATCCGCGTCCGCAGCGTTAAGTCGACAATCCCGTTCGACCTCATGATTATTCAACAGGGCATTAATCTTTCCCGCTCGGCTGAGCTGCCTTTCGCGCGCCAACAGCACTCGCCCCCTTACCTGAGTGCTGTTTTCACCGGCAATGCGCTTTTTGCTAAGCAAGCCTGGCGGTAACAGTGGCACTTCAATCGAGAGATCGAAGCGATCGAGAAAGGGCCCTGAAAGCCGCCCAAGATAGCGAAGGA
Source organism: Serratia liquefaciens (assembly GCA_012719855.1). GTDB lineage: Bacteria > Pseudomonadota > Gammaproteobacteria > Enterobacterales > Enterobacteriaceae > Serratia > Serratia liquefaciens_A. Next base: position 6,825 of record JAAXZN010000065.1, read on the forward strand.
CCTGCTGTGGCGATGCGCGGTTATGCATGCCCTGATAATGTCCGGTAGGGCTGGGGTTCATGGCGGCGATCAGCTGTACCCGTGCCGGAAAGCAGACTTTGGCGCTGGCGCGTGAAACCACGATCTCGCCGGACTCCAGCGGTTCGCGCAGCGCATCCAGTACCCGCCTTTCGAATTCAGGCAGTTCATCCAGAAACAGGACACCGTTGTGCGCCATGGAAATTTCACCCGGCCTCGGCAGCGAACCACCGCCGACCAGGGCAGCCATCGAGGCGCTATGGTGCGGTGCGCGAAACGGCCGCTGTCGCCACGGCAGCGCTTGCGCAGCATGATGCAGCAGGCTGGCTACCGCGATGCTTTCCAGTGCTTCCCGATCGGTCAGCGGCGGGAGAAGACCATTCAGACGGCTGGCCAACATGGTTTTCCCGGTGCCTGGCGGGCCAACCAGCAGCAGGTTGTGGCCGCCGGCCGCGGCGATTTCCAGCGCTCGCTTTGCCTGTTCCTGACCCAGAATATCCTGCAGATCGGCCGGTTCTGGCGAGTTGTTCATTGCCGGCGGCGCATGGGCTACCGGTAAATCTTTTTTACCCAACACAAAGGCGCACACCTCCAACAGGTGGTCCGCCACCAGGGTTTTGCTCTGCGTAATTAGCCCCACCTCCGGCCCATTGGCGACAGCCAAAACCAATTGCCGTCCTGACTCCATAGCGGCCAGCGCGGCGGGGATGGCTCCGCTGACGCCACGTAGGGTGCCAGATAATGCCAGTTCGCCAAGAAACTCATAGCGAGCCAGCTTATCGGCCGGCAGCTGTTCGGAAGCCGCCAGGATAGCCAGCGCAATAGGGAGATCATAGCGACCGCCTTCCTTGGGCAGATCGGCCGGTGCCAGATTGACGGTAATACGCCGTGCGGGAAAGGTGAAACCGTTATTGATCAAGGCGCTGCGCACCCGATCGCGCGCCTCTTTTACCGTGGTTTCCGGCAGGCCGACCATTGTCAGGCCGGGCAACCCATTGCTGATATGCACTTCCACCGTAACCGAAGGGGCCTGAACGCCCAGTGTGGCCCGGGTATAGATCACTGCCAGTGACATATTGCTCTCCTTGCTGAAGGCAACATGATGCGGGATGTGTTGCGTCGTCGCGCTTGGCCCTTGGAATATTTGCGCGATAAGCCGCGATTAAAATAATTGGTTTCAGATAGATAGCTGTTTTTTGTGCAGGGCTTCGCAAAGGGCGGCAATACCCCTTAACAATTACGCGAACGCTGCAACACATTAGCAGGCTAACCATATTGCAGGCGAGGGGGGAATGGGTGTATTTAACAATTGATTAAAATAAAAATCACTTAATTAACAAAATCCGACCGCCGCTGCATTCTGCCGCGGCAGCCGCTAAACCTCATGACTTCGTACTCTACGGTAGGGATAACATTATGTTTGGTTGGACACCGCTGCAACGCAATGCAGCCATCGCCAGCTTTTCAAGCTGGACGCTTGATGCTTTCGATTTCTTCGTGCTGGTCTTTCTGCTCAGCGATATCGCGCAATCTTTCCATGTCGGCATGGAGGAGGTCACGCTGGCGATCCTGCTGACGCTGGCGGTACGACCGATCGGCGCGCTGATCTTTGGCCGTGCGGCGGAAAAATATGGCCGCAAACCGATTTTGATGCTGAATATCGTGTTCTTCTCGGTGTTTGAACTGCTGTCCGCGGCGGCACCTTCGTTGACGGTATTCCTGCTGCTGCGGGTATTGTACGGCGTGGCGATGGGCGGGATCTGGGGCGTGGCCTCATCGCTGGCGATGGAAACCATCCCCGATCGTTCGCGTGGCCTGATGTCGGGGATTTTCCAGGCCGGTTACCCCTTTGGCTACCTGTTGGCGGCGGTAGTGTATGGCCTGCTGTTTGAAGTTATCGGTTGGCGCGGCATGTTCGTGATCGGCGCGGCACCCATTTTATTGCTGCCGTTTATTTACTACTGCGTGCAGGAGTCGCCGGTGTGGCTGGCAGCCCGAGAACGCAAGGAAAGCAGCGCATTGCTGCCGGTGCTGAAGAGCCATTGGAAGCTGTGCGGCTACCTGGTGTTGCTGATGGCGGCGTTCAATTTCTTCTCGCACGGCACTCAGGATATGTATCCGGTGTTTTTGAAAGTTCAGCACGGTTTCGACCCTAAAACCGTCAGTATCATTGCCATTAGCTACAATATCGCGTCAATTATCGGTGGCGTTTTCTTTGGAGCGCTGTCGGAAAAAATCGGCCGTAAGAAGGCGATCATCATTGCCGCCTTGCTGGCGTTGCCGGTGATCCCGCTGTGGGCGTTTTCCAGCGGCTCGCTGATGCTGGGGATTGGCGCATTCCTGATGCAGTTCATGGTACAGGGTGCCTGGGGCGTGGTGCCGACTTACCTTACCGAATTGGTACCGGCCAATACCCGTGCGGTACTGCCGGGGTTTGTTTATCAGTTGGGTAATCTGATTGCCTCGGTCAACGCCACGCTGCAGGCGACGATAGCGGAACATAACGGCCATAATTACGGGCTGGCAATGGCGATTATCGCCGGTACGGTAGCAATCGTGATTGCGTTGTTGGTGTTCTTTGGGAAGGACACGCGCGGTAAAGCGATCTCGGGTGCCGTGAAGTCTTCAGGCGTGCAGGCTAACGTTTGAATACCGGACATTTTGCACGAGGTATGACCAGATTGCGCCGAATAATAACGCAAAAAAAGTGTTGTCATGCCGCGCGGGACTATGGTACCTCTGTAGGTATTAGTTCGAAACGAGCACAGTGAACAAACCCATTATGAAAGCCTTTGCCCAAGTGATTAGCCTAGTCGTGATTAGCGTGGTGGTGATTATTATCCCACCGTGCGGGGCTGCACTTGGACGAAGAATGGCTTAGAAAACAAGCCGGAATCGCAAGAGAACCCCCGCACCGAAAGGTCCGGGGGTTTTTTATTGGCAAGAGAAAAGTGAAGCGAGGATAAGAATATGAATAACAGAACAAAATCCTGCAGTTGTCGAAGTAAGGCGGGGAAATAACTATGAACGGGGCTCAGTGGGTAGTACAAGCATTGCGTGCGCAGGGAGTTGATAAGGTATTCGGCTATCCAGGTGGCGCAATCATGCCAGTCTACGATGCATTGTATGACGGTGGGGTGGAACACCTACTGTGCCGCCACGAACAAGGCGCCGCAATGGCTGCCATTGGTTATGCCCGCGCAACCGGCAAAGTCGGCGTTTGTATCGCCACCTCTGGCCCCGGCGCCACCAATTTGATCACCGGCCTGGCCGATGCGCTGCTGGATTCGGTTCCGGTAGTGGCCATCACCGGCCAGGTGGGTTCCGCGCTGATTGGCACCGATGCCTTTCAGGAGATCGATGTTCTCGGCCTGTCTCTGGCCTGCACCAAACACAGCTTCCTGGTGGAATCACTGGACGCGCTGCCGGGCATCATGGCGGAAGCCTTTGCCATCGCCTGTAGCGGCCGCCCTGGTCCGGTGCTGATCGACATCCCGAAAGACATCCAACTGGCCCACGGCGAGCTGCATCCGCACCTGGTGCCGGTCGTCGAAGAACTACACTACCCGGCAGCAGAGGTAGCGCAGGCCGCCGAGTTGCTGGCACAGGCGCACAAACCGATGTTGTACATCGGCGGCGGTGTAGGCATGGCACAGGCGGTACCAGCGCTGCGTGAGTTTATCGCGGTGACTCAAATGCCCAACGTTGTCACGCTAAAAGGGTTGGGTGCGGCGGATGCTGCTCACCCGTATTACCTCGGTATGTTGGGCATGCACGGCACCAAGGGCGCCAACCTGGCGGTGCAGGAGTGCGATCTGCTGATCGCTGTCGGCGCGCGTTTCGACGACCGCGTGACCGGGAAACTGAATGCTTTCGCGCCGCATGCCAAGGTGATCCACATGGATATCGATCCGGCGGAAATGAGCAAATTGCGCCAGGCGCACGTTGCGCTGGAGGGCGATTTGAAGGCCTTGCTGCCGGCGTTGCAGCAGCCGCTGAAGATTGACGCTTGGCAGCAGCGGGTGGCTGAGCTGAAGGAAACCCACACCTGGCGTTATGATCATCCGGGCCAGCCGATCTACGCGCCGCTGTTGTTGAAACAGCTGTCCGAACGCAAGCCGGCCAACAGCGTGGTGACCACCGACGTGGGCCAGCACCAGATGTGGAGTGCGCAGCACATGACCTTCGAGCGCCCGGAGAATTTCATCACCTCCAGCGGTCTGGGTACTATGGGGTTCGGCGTACCGGCCGCGGTTGGCGCCCAGATGGCGCGCCCTGAGGATACGGTGATCTGCGTATCGGGCGACGGTTCCTTCATGATGAACGTACAGGAACTGGGCACCATAAAACGCAAACAGCTGCCGCTGAAAATCGTATTACTGGATAACCAGCGTTTAGGCATGGTTCGCCAATGGCAACAGCTGTTTTTTGACGGGCGTTACAGCGAAACCAACCTCTCCGATAACCCCGATTTCCTGATGTTGGCCAACGCCTTTGGCATTCCCGGCCAGCGTATCACCCGTAAAGACCAGGTGGCAGACGCGCTCGACGCCTTATTCAACAGCGAAGGACCTTACCTGCTGCACGTGTCGATCGATGAACTCGAAAACGTCTGGCCGCTGGTGCCGCCGGGTGCCGGTAACGAAACCATGTTGGAGAAAATCTCATGATGCAGCATCAACTCTCGATCCAGGCCCGTTTTCGCCCTGAAATGTTAGAGCGCGTATTGCGCGTCGTGCGTCACCGCGGCTTTCAGGTTTGTGCTATGAATATGGTTTCGGCATCAAATACCGACAAGATTAATATTGAATTGACCGTTGCCAGCCAGCGTCCGGTGGATCTACTGTCATCTCAGTTGAGCAAACTGATGGACGTCTCCTGCGTTGAGATCCAACAGCAAACATCACAACAAATAAGCGCCTGATGCGTGAGAAGGATAAAGAATAATGACGAAGAAAGCCGATTACATTTGGTTCAATGGTGAGATGGTTCCCTGGGCTGACGCCAAAGTGCACGTGATGTCGCATGCGCTGCACTACGGCACTTCGGTGTTTGAAGGCGTTCGTTGCTATGACTCGCATAAAGGCCCGGTGGTGTTCCGTCACCGCGAGCATATGCAACGCCTGCACGACTCGGCAAAAATCTACCGCATGCCGGTATCGCAAAGCGTTGATGAGCTGATGGAGGCCTGCCGCGCTACGCTGCGTAAAAACAATCTGGTCAGCGCTTATATTCGTCCGCTGGTGTTTGTGGGCGACGTCGGCATGGGGGTTAACCCGCCGGCCGGATACAAGACAGACGTGATTATCGCGGCGTTTCCTTGGGGCGCGTACCTGGGTGAAGAGGCGCTGGAGCAAGGCATCGATGCGATGGTTTCGTCCTGGCACCGCGTGGCGCCAAATACCATCCCAACCGCGGCCAAAGCCGGCGGTAACTACCTTTCCTCCCTGCTGGTGGGCAGCGAAGCGCGCCGCCACGGTTACCAGGAAGGGATTGCGCTCGACGTACACGGTTATATTTCCGAAGGGGCAGGCGAGAACCTGTTTGAAGTGAAAGACGGCGTGTTGTTCACTCCGCCGTTCACCTCTTCCGCACTGCCGGGCATTACCCGCGACGCCATCATCAAGCTGGCGAAAGACATGGGCTTCGAAGTGCGTGAGCAGGTGCTGTCCCGCGAGTCGCTGTACCTGGCCGACGAGGTGTTCATGTCCGGCACCGCGGCGGAAATCACCCCGGTGCGCAGCGTCGACGGCATCCAGGTCGGCATTGGCAAATGCGGCCCGGTGACCAAACAAATTCAACAGGCGTTCTTTGGCCTGTTTACCGGCAAGACCGAAGACAAATACGGCTGGCTGGATCCGGTAAACCCATAAATAACGACGTTACCTGTTAGGGTAAAACGACAGACAGACAAGAATATCCAGGCGGTTCGTTCGCCGCCTGTAATAAATACATTTGGAGTGAAGAGCATGCCTAAGTACCGTTCCGCCACCACCACCCACGGCCGCAACATGGCGGGTGCCCGCGCATTATGGCGCGCGACCGGAATGACCGACGACGATTTTGGCAAACCCATTATTGCGGTGGTCAACTCATTTACCCAGTTCGTTCCGGGCCATGTGCATCTGCGTGATTTGGGCAAGCTGGTCGCAGAACAGATCGAAGCCTCAGGCGGTGTTGCCAAAGAGTTCAACACCATTGCGGTGGATGACGGTATCGCCATGGGCCACGGCGGCATGCTCTATTCCCTGCCGTCACGCGAACTGATCGCCGACTCGGTTGAATACATGGTGAATGCCCACTGCGCGGACGCGATGGTGTGCATTTCCAACTGCGACAAAATCACCCCGGGCATGCTGATGGCGTCATTGCGCCTGAACATTCCGGTGATTTTCGTTTCCGGCGGCCCGATGGAGGCTGGTAAAACCAAGCTCTCCAATCAAATCATCAAGCTGGATCTGGTTGACGCAATGATCCAGGGGGCTAACCCGAACGTCAGCGATGCCGACAGCGAACAAATCGAACGCTCCGCCTGCCCGACCTGTGGCTCCTGTTCCGGTATGTTCACCGCCAACTCGATGAACTGCCTGACCGAAGCGCTGGGCCTGTCGCAGCCGGGCAACGGCTCGCTGCTGGCGACCCATGCCGACCGTAAGGATCTGTTCCTCAACGCCGGCAAACGCATCGTTGCCCTGACCAAACGTTATTACGAACAGGACGATGAAAGCGCACTGCCGCGCAGCATCGCCAACAAGGCGGCGTTTGAAAACGCCATGACGCTGGACATCGCCATGGGCGGCTCGACCAACACCGTGCTGCACCTGCTGGCTGCGGCGCAGGAGGGCGAAATTGATTTCACCATGGAAGATATCGACCGCCTGTCACGCAAGGTGCCGCACCTGTGTAAAGTGGCACCAAGCACCCCGAAATACCATATGGAAGACGTGCACCGTGCCGGTGGCGTGCTGGCCATCCTCGGTGAGCTGGATCGCGCAGGCCTGTTGAACCGCGATGTGAACAACATACTGGGCCTGACCCTGCCGCAGACGCTGGAGCGGTACGACATCATGCTGACCAAGGATGAGGCGGTGAAAAAAATGTTCCGCGCCGGCCCGGCGGGTATTCGTACCACCCAGGCGTTCTCGCAGGACTGCCGCTGGGATACGCTGGACGATGATCGCGCAGAGGGCTGTATCCGCTCGCTGGAAAATGCGTTCAGCCAGGATGGCGGCCTGGCCGTGCTGTACGGCAACATGGCGCAGGATGGCAGCATCGTGAAAACCGCCGGCGTCGACAAAGACAACCTGATTTTCCGCGGCCCGGCCAAAGTGTACGAAAGCCAGGACTCGGCGGTGGAAGCTATCCTCGGCGGCAAAGTGGTTGCCGGTGACGTGGTGGTGATCCGCTACGAAGGGCCGAAAGGCGGGCCGGGCATGCAGGAAATGCTGTATCCCACCACCTACCTGAAATCCATGGGCCTGGGAAAAGCCTGTGCGTTGATCACCGACGGGCGTTTTTCCGGCGGCACTTCGGGCCTGTCTATCGGCCACGTTTCTCCGGAAGCGGGCAGCGGCGGCCTGATTGCGCTGATCGAAGATGGCGACATGATCGACATCGATATTCCAAAACGCAGCATGGTGCTGGACGTTTCGGACAGTGAACTGGCGGCTCGCCGCGAAGTTGAGCTGGCGCGAGGCGATCGCGCCTGGACACCGAAAAATCGCGAGCGTCAGGTTTCCTTGGCGCTGCGTGCCTATGCCATGTTGGCGACCAGCGCCGACAAAGGTGCCGTACGCGACAAGAGCAAGCTGGGAGGCTAAGCATCATGGCGGTATCGCAACCCCTACCCGATGCCCCCTGTGGCGCGGAGTATTTGCGAGCGGTGCTCCGCTCGCCGGTGTACGAGGTGGCTCAGGTCACCCCGTTGCAGGCCATGAGCAAAATTTCTTCGCGCCTTGGCAACACCATTCTGGTGAAGCGTGAAGATCGTCAGCCGGTGCACAGCTTCAAGCTGCGCGGGGCCTATGCCATGATCGCCAGCCTGAACGAAGAGCAAAAAGCGCGCGGCGTGGTGACGGCTTCGGCCGGCAACCATGCGCAGGGCGTGGCTTACTCCGGTAAACGGCTGGGGATCAAAACGCTGATCGTCATGCCGGTGTCCACCGCAGACATCAAAGTGGATGCGGTGCGCGGCTTTGGCGGCGAAGTGCTGCTGCACGGCGCCAACTTTGACGAAGCCAAGGCCAGGGCGATTGAGCTCTCGCACAAGCAGGGCATGACCTTCGTTCCGCCGTTCGATCACCCGACGGTGATTGCCGGGCAGGGCACGTTGGCGATGGAGCTGCTGCAACAGGACGCGCATCTCGACCGGGTGTTCGTCCCGGTGGGCGGCGGCGGTCTGGCGGCCGGCGTGGCGGTGTTAATCAAACAGCTGATGCCGCAGATCAAAGTGATCGGCGTAGAGGCGGAAGACTCCGCCTGCCTGCGCGCGGCACTGGATGCCGGGCAGCCGGTGGATCTGGCGCGCGTCGGGCTGTTTGCCGAAGGCGTGGCGGTGAAGCGCATCGGTGATGAAACCTTCCGCCTGTGCCGGGAATATCTGGACGACGTCATCACCGTCGACAGCGACGCTATCTGCGCGGCGGTCAAAGATTTGTTTGAAGACGTGCGTGCCATTGCCGAACCCTCAGGCGCGTTGGCACTGGCCGGGCTGAAGAAATACGTTCAGCAGCACAACATCCAGGGCGAGCGCCTGGCGCACGTGCTGTCCGGTGCCAATCTGAACTTCCACGGCTTGCGTTATGTATCGGAACGCTGCGAATTGGGCGAACAACGTGAGGCCCTGCTGGCAGTGACCATTCCTGAGCGGAAGGGCAGCTTCCTGAAGTTTTGCCAACTGCTGGGCGGTCGGTCGGTGACCGAGTTCAACTACCGTTACGCCGATGCGGACAACGCCTGTATCTTCGTCGGCGTCCGCCTGACGCGTGGCCATGCCGAACGTCTGGAAATCATCGATGAACTGAACGCCGACGGTTATCAGGTGGTGGATCTGTCCGATGATGAAATGGCCAAACTGCACGTGCGCTACATGGTGGGTGGGCGTCCTTCGAAACCCCTGCGCGAGCGGTTATACAGCTTCGAGTTTCCGGAGTCGCCGGGCGCGCTGCTGAAGTTCCTGCAAACCCTGGGCACCCATTGGAACATCTCGCTGTTCCATTACCGCAGCCACGGCACCGACTTTGGCCGCGTGCTGGCCGGCTTTGAGCTGTCGCAGACTGAACCTGAGTTTGAGCAGCATTTGCAGGCGCTGGGCTATGACTGCCACGATGAAACCGATAACCCGGCGTTCCGCTTCTTTTTGCAGGGCTAAGGGAACCGACAAGGACGGCGCATGACGGATAAATTTAACGGTTTCAGCCAGCAGGGCCTGAATTTTCTTCAGCAGGTACGGATCGAGAACGACAAGGAATGGTTTGAGGGCAACCGCGGCGTTTACGATCGTGAGCTGCTGACGCCGTTCCGCTCGCTGGTGGCTGAGCTTGCCCCGACGATGCTGGCGATTGATCCGCAGTTTGAAACCCGCCCGGCGATAGGTAAAACGCTGTCGCGCATTCATCGCGATACGCGTTTTTCTCACGATAAATCACGTTATCGCAGCCGCATGTGGCTGACGTTCAAACGGCCGAGCAAAGACTGGAAGGACGCCCCGGTTTATTTCTTCGAACTGGGGCCGGACATGTGGCGCTACGGGCTGGGTTATTACAGTGCCAACAAGCAAACCATGGATCTGTTTCGTCATACGCTGCAACGTCGGCCGCAGCCTTTTCTCGAGGTCGCGGCCTGCTGCCGCCCGCCGTTCGAGCTGGTGGGGGAAAGCTATAAACGGCCGCTGGTTAAAGAGCAGGCGGCGGACATTGCCACCTGGTATAACCGCAAATCCTTCGCGGTGATGGCTACCGACAGCCAGATGGAGAGGTTATTCAACGCCGGGCTGACGCAGACGCTGGCGCAAGCTTTCCAGCAGTTGGAGCCGCTTTACCATTGGTTGATGCAGGTAGAGGCGATGAAACAAGTCGATCCAGCCGATCTCTAACTACCCGTCGTTTTTCAAGCTGCAGCGTTGTTGGCTGCAACATGAAATCCCTAGGGTATTTTTATCTCGGCATTGCAAATGATCATGTTTGAAAGCAATGGTTTCGTTTTAAGGATTTTTGACCGTTAATAACAAGCGCCAGAAAGCGTCGATCAGCGGATCGCTGAGGCGTTTTTTCTGCACGCAGACGCCCAGTTCGAACGGCTCGACCATAGAGATATTTTCTAACTGTGAGATGCGGTTACGTACCGGTTCCGGGCTGTTGTCCACCACCACGCCGGGGATCAGTGCGATACCGCAGCCCAGTGCCACCATGGAAACAATCGCCTCGTGGCCGCCGACGGTGGCGTAAATCAGCGGATTGGCGATGCGCTGGCGACGGAACCACAGCTCGATGCGTTTTCGCGACGGGCCATGCTCCGGCAGGATAAACGGAATATTGGCCCAGTCGGGCTGATCGGCAAATGCCTGGCTGCGCACGGCACAGGGCAGCGCCGGGGCAATCAATACCAGCGGGATCTCGCCGATTTTGGTGAAGGCTACGCTGGTGGGCAGGGTTTCGGGCCGGCCAGCAATGCCCAGATCGGCTTCGTTGGACTGAACTTTATCGACGGCGTCGGCAGCGTCACCGGTGGTGAGTTTAATTTCTACCAGCGGATGTTGCGCGCGGAAGCGGTCCAGGATCGGCGGCAGGTGGCTGTAGGCGGCGGTGACCGAGCAGAACAGCCGCAGCTCGCCGCTCAGCGAAGGGCCGTGCTGGCCGAGAGAATGCTTCAGCTGCTGGTATTGCAACAGCGTCTGCTGGGCAAAGTCTTTTAGCTGCTCGCCGGCATCGGTGAGCTGCACGGTGCGGTTATCGCGTAAAAACAGCGGTTGCCCGAGGATCTCTTCCAGCCGTTGGATCTGGCGGGAAAGCGTCGACGGACTGACGTGCATCGCCTTGGCGGTGCGGCCAAAGTGGTGGCTTTCGGCCAGATGAAGGAACAGCTTTAAATCACGCAAATCCATATCAGTACGCTCGCAGCAAGAGTGTTGCATAAATTGCAATATCACATTCGTAATATATCAATTTAAGCAACGCGTTTCCTGTTATACATTGAGTTTAACGAATCTCCGCACAGACAGGCGGGGAATGAAAATAACATGCAAGACACAACATCTAACTGGAGTACCACCATGGCTAACTATTTCAACACATTGAACCTGCGTCAGCAGTTGGCGCAATTGGGTAAATGCCGTTTTATGGCACGTGACGAATTCGCTGATGAGGCCGGCTACCTGAAAGGCAAAAAAGTGGTGATTGTCGGCTGTGGCGCGCAGGGTCTGAACCAAGGCTTGAACATGCGTGACTCGGGGCTGGATGTGGCTTATGCCCTGCGTAAAGAAGCTATCGACGAAAAGCGCCCTTCATGGCGTAAAGCGACTGAAAACGGCTTCAAAGTAGGGACTTACGAAGACTTGATCCCGCAGGCCGACCTGGTGGTTAACCTGACGCCGGACAAGCAGCACACCTCGGTAGTGCGTGCCGTGCAGCCGCTGATGAAAGACGGCGCGGCGCTGGGCTACTCTCACGGCTTCAACATCGTTGAAGTGGGTGAGCAAGTACGTAAAGACATTACCGTGGTGATGGTTGCGCCAAAATGTCCGGGTACCGAAGTGCGTGAAGAATACAAACGTGGTTTCGGCGTACCGACCCTGATTGCGGTTCACCCGGAAAACGATCCTAAAGGCGAAGGCATGGCGATTGCCAAGGCTTGGGCTGCTGCGACGGGCGGCCATCGCGCCGGCGTTCTGGAGTCTTCCTTCGTCGCCGAAGTGAAGTCTGACCTGATGGGCGAGCAGACCATTCTGTGTGGCATGTTGCAGGCGGGTTCACTGCTGTGCTTCGATAAACTGGTTGCTGAAGGCACCGAGCCGGCTTACGCAGAAAAACTGATCCAGTTCGGTTGGGAAACCATCACCGAAGCGCTGAAGCAGGGCGGTATCACCCTGATGATGGACCGTCTGTCCAACCCGGCTAAACTGCGTGCTTATGCGCTGTCCGAGCAACTGAAAGAGATCATGGCGCCGCTGTTCCAGAAACACATGGACGACATCATCTCCGGTGCCTTCTCCAGCGGCATGATGGCCGACTGGGCAGAAGACGACGTGAAGCTGCTGAACTGGCGTGAAGAGACCGGCAAATCGGCGTTCGAAAACGCGCCGCAGTTCGAAGGCAAAATCAGCGAGCAGGAATATTTTGACCACGGCGTACTGATGGTGGCGATGGTGAAAGCCGGTGTTGAGCTGGCGTTTGAAACCATGGTTGACGCAGGTATCATCGAAGAATCTGCTTACTACGAATCACTGCACGAACTGCCGCTGATCGCCAACACCATTGCGCGTAAGCGTCTGTACGAAATGAACGTGGTTATCTCCGATACCGCCGAGTACGGTAACTACCTGTTTGCCAATGCGGCAGTGCCATTGCTGAAAGAGTTCATGACTACCCTGCAGGCGGGGGATCTGGGCAAATCCGTGGCCGGGACTTCCGTAGATAACGCGCAACTGCGTGACGTGAACGAAGCGGTGCGTAATCACCCAATCGAATCCGTTGGCCGTAAGCTGCGTGGTTATATGACGGATATGAAACGTATCGCGGTTGCGGGCTAAATACCCCTGCTAATCGGGTCGAATATGTTTGCCCCCTGCCATGTCAGTGTATGAAATTGTAGGGGCGCTGCATGCTGCGCCCGTTCAGAGCTGGGTTTTCGAGCCCAATAAAAAGGCCAGCGTTGTTGCTGGCCTCAGATTGCTGACAAAGTCCTATGCAGTTAAAAGTCCTGATCTGGGGACGAATAAAAACAAAGGATTATGTCTTCTGATTTACCCCAAACATCCGAAAACCACGTTTTTCGGGTGTTTGTCATCAGACTAAGGCCAGCATTATTGCTGGCCTTTCGCATTTCTACGGAACAGGATTCATTGCGGCATGGCCGCAAGTGGGATAATGGCGCCACGATGCTGGATCACCGTGCTGGCGGTGAGGTGACCGCGGTGCGCCGCCTGCACGGCATCGCCGCCGGTTAAGCGTACCGCCAGGTAACCCGCGCTGAAAGAGTCCCCGGCCGCAGTGGTATCCACCACCTTTTCTTTCGGCAGCCGTACCGCCGGGATTTCAAATTCGGTACCTTCGGCGCTGAATACCAGGCAGGCCTCTGCCCCGCGTTTGATCACAATTTCCGTCACGCCCAGCTGCTGCGTGCGGTGCACCACCTGTTCCACCGGCTGTTTGCCCCACAGCAAATCTTCGTCATCCAGCGTCAGGAACGCGATATCGGTGCAGGCCAGCACCTCGCGATAAGCCTGCTGCGTTTCCTCCCGGTTTTGCCACAGGCGGGGGCGATAGTTGTTATCGAAAATGACCTTGCCACCGTTGGCGCGGCATTGGCGCAGTAAGGCCAGCAGCTTGATACGGCTGTCCGCGTCGAGGATCGCCACGCTGATGCCGCTAAGGTATAGGTAATCGAAGTGGGCCAGTTGTTCGCATAACGCCTCCGCCTGCGGGCCGGCCAGCCAGTAGCGGGCGGCGGCGTCATTGCGCCAGTAATAGAAAGTGCGTTCGCCGGCCTCATCGGTTTCGATCACATACAGGCCCGGCAGCTTGTTTTCCAGCCGTTGAACCAGGCGAGTATTGACCTTCTCCTGTTGCCAGGCGTGCAGCATTTCCTCGCTGAAACTGTCGGTGCCGAGCGCGGTGACGTAATGCACCTGCAGCGTGCTTTCTGCCACCTGGCGGGCAACATAAACGGCGGTATTTAGCGTATCGCCGCCAAAGCCGCGGCTAAGGTCCGCGCCTTTTTGCGACAGTTCAATCATGCATTCGCCGATCACGGCAAGATTCTGGGTGGTCATAGTCAACGAGCCCTGGCTGAAAGAAGAAGGTGAATGGAAGCGAAACCTATTCAGTCTCAAGGCAAGGGGCGAGGGAGTCAACGAAAATAAAACAACGTTTTAATTTAATTATGACGACGATCGGGAAACTGAAAAATTTCCCGATCTGCAGACAAGAATCCGCCGTTATTTAGCGGCGGCACGCAGCTCGGTGACGCATTTGCCGCCGATACCCCAGTTGTCGGTTTCTACTTCATCGATGACGACCACGGTGGTGGCCGGATTCTTCCCCAGCGTATCCACCAGCAGTTGCGTCACGCCGGCGATCAGCTGTTTCTTTTGTTCCGCTGTCGCGCCTTCACGGGTAATTTTGATATTTACGTAGGGCATGTTTTTTTCCTTGGTTTTTTGACATCGCTATTCACTGTAGAAGGCTTTTACCGCCGCTTAAAGTTTTATCGCCCGCTGCCGATAAACCCAGGGAAGCAATCACGCAGACTGAGCGTTTTCATGTCCCTTCGATGGCGATAGTTCCAATGACAACCAAGATGATTTCTGGTCTGCTGGCGCCATTCCTTGCCGTATGCACCCATATAAAAGCACAGCATTTTTGGCGGCAATGCCGGCGTCAGTATACTTTTCAGCCGATCTACCGCACCTGCGGCACTTTACTGGCGCTCGAACTGCTGACGGCGGTGTCTCATCCTGCCGCGCCGGACAAACCGCTGTCGCCGGAGCACTATTTTGCCGCTCTTGACGTGCGCAAGCGCCTGCAGATCATTCAGGAACAGCTGACTCTGCTCCAGCACTGGCAGCCGCTGTTGACCCGTCACGCGTTGATGGTATCGGTCAATATCGACGGTATCGCGCTGCAAGCGTTGCAGCGGCACGACGTGTTGCAACGACAGATTGCCAGCATGCCTTATCTGCGCTTTGAGCTGGTGGAGCATGCGGGAATGGCGTTGAACGGCCCGTTGCAGCAGATTGCCGGCGCCGAGCGGCTGTGGCTGGATGACTTCGGCAGCGGGCTGGCGAATTTCTCCGCCGTCAGCACCTGGCGCTATCAATACATCAAGGTGGCGCGTGAATTGTTCACCCTGCTTAAGCAGACGGAGGATGGCATTCAACTGCTCTCCACGCTGGTCAGGATAATGAACCAGCACAGCGAAGGGGTGATCGTAGAAGGGGTGGAAACCGAGCAGGAATGGCTGCTGGTGCAGCGCTCTGGTGCCCTGGCCGCGCAGGGGTACTACCTTTCCCGTCCGGCCCATTTCGACACCCTGCAAACCTTGCCCAGATTGTTTTCCGCGCCGACTGCCTGATCCTCGTCCCCCTAAAGCGTGAACTCTGGCCTATCCTCGGCTAGGCTTGATAACAGTTGCTTATCAATTGTTGGCAAGTTTCGCGTTCAGGGAGCCGTTATGACAAAAACAGGAAAAGCGTTCACTTGGGTGGGCGGCATTGTGCTGCTGGTCATCGTCGCGTTGGTGATCTTTGCGCTGGCCTTCGACTGGAATCGCCTTAAACCGACCATTAACGACAAGGTGTCTGCCGAGCTGCACCGCCCGTTTGCCATCCGTGGCGACTTGGGCGTGGCCTGGACGCGCGACAAAGATGAGGGCGGCTGGCGTGCCTGGGTGCCATGGCCGCGTATTCATGCCGAAGATATCGTGCTGGGTAACCCGGAAAATATCCCGGGCGACAGCATGGTCCAGTTGCAGCGCGTCGAAGCCAGCATCTCGCCACTGGCGTTGTTGGGCAAAGAGGTGCTGATCCCGCGCATTTGGCTGAAGCAGCCGAACGCCAGCCTGCAGCGTCTGGCCAATGGCGAGAATAACTGGACCTTTAATCTGGCCGGCGATCCCAATCAGCCCCCGTCCGACTGGACGGTGAAGGTTAATGACATCGTTTTCGATAAGGGTCAGATTGCTTTTAAAGACGCCACGCTGAAGGCGGATTTCCGCGCTGAGATTGATCCGCTCGGCAAACCTTTGCCGTTCAGCGAAGTGACGGGCAAAAAAGACGCCAGCAAAGCCATCACGCCTGATTATGTTTTTGGTTGGAAGGTGAAAGGCACCTATAACGGTGAGCCGTTGGCGGGCAGCGGCAAGATCGGCGGTATGCTGTCGTTACAAAGTGCCGACTCGCCATTCCCGCTGCAGGCAGATGTGCGTTCCGGCTCAACCCGGGTGGTGGTAGCAGGTACGCTGTCTGACCCGATGAACCTCGGCGGGCTGGACCTGCAGCTTAAATTCTCCGGTGACAGCCTGGGGAATCTGTATGGCCTTACCGGCGTGCTGCTGCCGAATACTCCGCCTTACTCCACCGATGGTCACCTGAGTGCTCGCCTGCACGAGAAAGGCGGAGCCGTATTCCAGTACCAAAAATTCGACGGCAAAATCGGCGACAGCGATATTCACGGTGATTTGACCTATGTTGCCAGCAAACCCCGGCCGAAGCTGAAGGGGGAAGTGCTGTCGAAGCAGCTGCGCTTCGCCGATCTGGCGCCGTTGATTGGCGCGGACTCCAACACCGAAAAAGCCGGACGCGGCGAAAAAAGCCGCCAGCCGGCCGGCAAGGTGCTGCCGGTAGAAAAGTTTGAAACCCAAAGCTGGAAGGTGATGGATGCGGACGTCAAATTCACCGCCAAGCGCATTGAGCACGGCAGCTCGCTGCCGCTGAGCGATCTCTATACCCATCTGCAGTTGAACAACGGTGCCATCCTGATGGACCCGCTGCGGTTCGGCGTGGCGGGTGGTAACCTCAACTCCACCCTGCGCCTCGACGGCAGCAAAAATCCGATGCAGGGCCGGGTGGATATGCATGCACGGAAATTCCAGCTCAAACAGTTGCTGCCGAACGTGGGATCGATGAAACGTAGCCTGGGGCAGTTGAACGGCGATGCCAAACTCACCGGCAGCGGCAACTCGGTGGCGGACTTGCTGGCGACCAGCAGCGGCGATCTGCGGATGGTGATTAACAATGGGGTTATCAGCCGTAGCCTCATGGAAATTCTCGGGTTAAACGTCGGTAACTATCTGGTGGCACAGCTGTTTGGTGACGACGTCGTGGGCATTAACTGTGCGGCAGCGGATGTCGGGATCAGCAACGGCGTGGCGGCACCGCGGCTGTTTGTGTTCGACACCGAGAATGCGATTATCAATATCAGCGGCAATACTAATTTGGCCACGGAGCGGCTGGATCTGTCCATCGATCCGGAAAGTAAGGGAATGCGCGTGCTGACGCTGCGTTCGCCGCTGTATGTGAAAGGCACCTTCGCGCATCCGGACGCTGGGGTGAAGGCCGGCCCATTAATTGCGCGCGGTGCCGCGGCAGTGGCGCTGGGCGTGGTGTTGACGCCGGCAGCGGCATTGTTGGCGCTGGTTTCGCCAAGCGAAGGCGGTGAGGAAAACCAGTGCGGCCAAATTCTGCAGCAGATGAAGAAGAAAAAATGACGGCTAATGGCCCGCACTGCGGGCCATTTTTATTGCAGAACCCGGCAGTCGTGATCCTGAATTTCTTCCGCCGAGGCGAGGGTAAACGGCAGCAAACTGCGTTCGGTGGCCAGCAGCAGGAAATCACCGCCCGGCAATGCGGTCATCGCCAGACCGAAACTGCCCATACGGCCCTCGGCTCGTGGCACTCCTTCCGCCAGCAGGCGGAAAGCCCCCTGTTTATTTAGATCCTTGGCGGTGACCTTACGTACCAGGTAGTCGTGCCCCAGCAAGCCGCCAGGCAGGGGCTCCCAGCGTTCACTGTAATCCGTCGCGTACTGCGCCAACTGCGTTTTTACCGCCGGTAACAGGCAGGAAATATGAATATGCAACTGATTCTGCGTTCGGCCATATTCCGAGTTAATCGCCAGCGAAATATCGGCGTCATCAATCTCTTTGCCGTATTTATCCGCCATAAAATGCCGCGCTGCCCAGGCTTGCTCAAAGAAGTTTGGGGTGGCGGCTTCCAGCACCTGCGGGCTTTCAATGCCGGTGATTTTGGCGGTTGGCATCAGCAAATACTGCAGTGGCCCGTTGCGATCCTTAAACACCACAAAACCGGCCTGTGGGTCGACCTGCGCACAGGGGGCAGGGTTGTTATGCGCTTGCTGGTTGGGCAGGCACTGCTGGCTGACGATACGCCATAGCGCGTTTGAATTGGAGGGGTTTAGCCAGAACCAGGCAGCCAGCGCAATGGCGATCACCACCAATGGCACAACGTACCAAAACAGTCTGCGGCGCAGAGACATTATTGATTTCCATTTCTGTCAAAGGGGAAGCGTTCAGCATAGTCCGATTTTATGACCGGAGACAATACGGGAAGTGCGGCCCGCCTGATGGGGGCCGCGTAAGCAGGGTTACAGCGACTTGTCTCGGGTCTCTTTCATCAGCAGCAGGGCGATCAGCGTCAGGCTGGCCATGGCCGCCAGGTACAGACCGACATAGAACAGACCGTAGTGCGTTGCCAGCCAGGTGGCGATATAAGGCGCTACCGCAGCCCCGAGGATTGACGCGACGTTATAGGAGAAGGAGGCGCCGGTATAGCGAACTTCCGTCGGGAACAGCTCCGGCAGCAGCGCGCCCATCGGGCCGAAGGTCAGCCCCATGATGCTCAGGCCGCACAGCAGGAAGCCCATCACCAGCGCCTGGTTGCCGGAACCCAGCATGCTCGGGAACAGGAAGGCGAAGGCGATCATCAGCAGCGTAATGACAATCATGGTCTTGCGACGGCCAAAGGCATCAGCCAGCAGACCGGCAATCGGTACCATAACGCCAAAGCCAATTACCGCCACCATCAGCATCCACAGGAAGCTGTTGCGCGAGTAGCCTAACCCCAGCGGCTGCGGCGTAGTGCCGTAGGTCATCGAGTACACCGTCATCAGGTAGAACAGCGTATAGGTCGCCAGCATGATGACGGTGCCGAGGATGGTCACTTTCAGGTGCTTGCTGAGCAGGGTACCGAGCGGAATTTTTACCTGCTTGCCGGCTTTTGCCACCTTGGCAAATACCGGTGTTTCATGCAGTGACACTCGCACGTACAGCCCGATCAGCACCAGTGCGGCGGACAGAATAAACGGCACGCGCCAGCCCCATTCCATAAACTGCTGGTCCGTCAGTAGCCAGGAGAGCAGCAGGAAGGTACCGTTAGCGAAGAAGAAGCCGATAGGCGCGCCCAACTGCGGGAAGGAACCGTACAGCGCCCGTTTTCTGGCCGGGGCATTCTCGGTGGCCAGCAAGGCGGCGCCGCCCCATTCTCCGCCCAGGCCCAGACCCTGACCGAAACGCGCCAGCGCCAGCAAGATTGGCGCGAAGATGCCAATGGTTTCGTAGCTTGGCAGCAGGCCGATCAGCACGGTGGAAATCCCCATGGTGAGCAGCGAGGCGACCAGGGTCACCTTACGCCCTACGCGATCGCCGAAGTGGCCGAACAGCGCCGAACCAATTGGGCGAGCAACGAAAGCGACGGCGAAAGTGGCCAGCGACTGCAGCGTGGCGGTGGTGGGATCGCCCTGTGGGAAGAAGATATGCGGGAAAACGATCACCGCAGCGGTGGCGTAAATGTAAAAATCGAAAAACTCGATAGCGGTCCCGACCAGCGAGGCGACAATCACTTTTCCGCGTGAGTTAACCGGTGTTGACGCGTCGTCGGCGTCCAGAGTTGGTGCGATGGAGGCTTGCATAATATTTCTTATATTTTGAATTTGTAAAAATCCATCTTAGTCACAGCAAAATGCCTTTTCAATGACGAAACTTTGTACAATGCGGCGATTAACCGGTTAAAAAGCTTAATGTTTCATCACCGCGTTTCTGCATAGATTTTAACGTTGCCAAATGAATGATTCGCAGACTGAATATCTGTAAAAGGCGAAAAGAAAAGTTAGCTAGTAGTTTGTTATGCTGGTTTTGGTAGGTGAGTTGGTTTTTTATTGGTTTTATATGCTGGTTTTGTGGCTTAAATGCGAAATAAAAAACCGGCCATCAGAAAGTGGCCGGTATGATTGCGTTGATTTACGGCGCGGATTGTTCTGAGGTTGGCAGGGTTTTATCCTCTTTATATTGGGCGGTGGCGATCCAGGCGGCGCAAAACAGCGTCAGGCGGGCGAAGAAATAGAAAAACGCCATCAGCCCAATCACCGAACCAAAGGCGGCACCGGAAGGGGATTTAGCCACCTGCGGCAGCGTCATGGTCATCACAAACTTAATCACTTCGAAACCGATAGCGGCAAGCAGCGTGCCCCGCAGCAACGCCTTTTTCTTTGGCTTATGCCGTGGCAGCATCCAGAAGATCCACAAAAACAGCAGGTAGTTGGCAAAGATGGAGATAGACAGCGCAATCAGCGTCATGGCCGGTCGCAGCCACTCGATGCCTTCCAGACCCAGCGCCTGCACGATCGCCGCCTGCGCCGAACCGGCAATGGAGGTCAGCGTCAGGGTGATAATCAGCGCCACCACCAGACCGGTCAGCGAGATAAAATCGCGCGTGTATTTGAAATAGATTTTTTCCTGATCCTGCGGATTGCGCTCCCAGACGTCACGCGACTGCGCACGGATCGCCTCACGCAGGTTGCCCATCCAACTGATCCCCGAATACAGCGCCAGCGCCAGCCCGGTCAGCCCCACGGTGGTGCGTTGCTGAATGGCGGTATTGACGGTGTTTTTCAACGTGCTGGCCAGGGTCGGATCGCTGATGCTGCCGACGATTTTATTGATCAGCCCGGTCAACAGGTCCGGATTGGATGCCAACACAAAACCGACGGCGGCAAACGACACCATCAGAATCGGGATCAGCGAAAGAAACGAGAAATAGGTGATGGCGGCGCCGAATTGGCTGCCCAGGCGATCGTTAAAGCGCTCGGTGGCGCGCAGCAGGTGAGCGATGCTTGGCCAGGCCTTGATGCGTTCGACCAGGCGTGAAAATCCGGAAATACGCCGGTCAAGGGTCTGGTGGCCGGGCTTGATGTCGATCAGCGGTTTTTGTGGCGCTTCACTGTTGGGCTGACGGGGGTCTTTATCTGATCCTGTAGGCATTACGTCACGATATCCTTAACGATAAATAGGCTGTCTCAATGTTGATTATAGCCAAAAGGCTCGCCGTTTTGGCCGCCGGGGCCGGTAACCGGCTAATTTGTGAGCTTAGCGCGTTCACTCCCCCGGTGAAATGTTGCCGCATGCCGATAGGTAAAATTCTTATGTCAGCCGCGTTCTAGCGCGGTTTTTTTCATTCTCCGACCTTCAATTTTTATCTGTTTCATCACCAAGAAAGCGTTTACTCATGATGTGGCGCGGCGGTTTACCAGCCGCAGCGCAACTGCAGCCGTAGGGGCTGGAACGGTTTCAACTGTTAACACGAGAGAAAATGGAAGGTCATATGAAATTACTTAATCATCCCACCTGTCGTCCGTTTACCGAAGCGGGCAATTTGACCCAGATATCCGCCTACTATGAGGAAGAGCGGCACATTATGTGGATGCTGCTACGTGCAGAACCACGCCCTTGCTTCAATCAGGCGTTAATCGAAGACATCATGACGCTGGCGCAGGCAGCAAAAGAGTCTTCATTGCAGTTTGATTTTTGGGTTACCGGCTCGCTGGTGCCCAATATGTTCAACGTCGGCGGCGATCTGCAGTTCTTTGCCGAGGCCATTAAAAACCGCAAACGCGAGGCGATGATGGCTTACGCACGTGCCTGTATTGACTGCGTGCATGCGGCGGCGCGCGGGTTTGATACCGGGGCGGTCAGCATTGCGATGGTGGAGGGCAGCGCCCTGGGGGGCGGCTTTGAAGCGGCGCTGGCGCACCATTTCGTGCTGGCACAGAACAACGCGCGGATGGGGTTTCCGGAAATTGCGTTCAACCTGTTCCCCGGCATGGGGGGATATTCGCTGGTGGCACGCAAGGCAGGTATGCGCCTGGCGGAAGAGCTGATCTGGGGGGGCGAATCGCACACCGCGGAATGGTTTGAAAGCCGTGGCCTGGTCGATCAGTTGTTCCAGCCCGGCGATGCCTATGTGGCTACCCGCACCTTCATCGATACCATCCGGCCCAAACTGAATGGGATGCGCGCCATGCTGCGAGCCCGTCAGCGGGTGTTGCAGCTCACGCGTTCGGAGCTGATGGATATTACCGAGGATTGGGTGCATTCGGCCTTCACCATCGAGGAGAAAGATCGTGCCTATATCGAGCGTCTGGTTATGCTACAGGACCGCCACACGCTAAACCTGCGTCGTGCAGGCTAGAATCACCCTGCCCGCATCAGGCTGAGGAGGGATGCGGGCAATAAGATTGCAGCCAATGTTCCAACTGGTCCGGGAGCATTGGCCGCGCAAACAGAAATCCTTGTTTCTCATCCACGCCGACTTCATCCAGAAACTGGTTCTCGCTTTCGGTCTCAACACCTTCGGCAATCACCCGGAACCTGAGCGCTTCAGCCGCCGCGACGATGGCACGCACCAGCGACTGCGAAACCGGATTGCAATTCACCCCGCGCACGAAGCTTTTATCCAGCTTGATGGCATCCAGCGGAATGCGGGCCAACTGGGCCAAAGAAGAGTAGCCGGTGCCAAAATCATCGAGATGCACCTGCGCCCCGAGATCGCGCAGCCGCGTAATCACTTCGCGGGCACGTTTTTCATCCTCAATCAGGCTGCTTTCGGTAAGCTCAAAGTCGAGCAGGCAGGGGGCCAACTGATTGCTCTGTAAGACCTGAGCGAGATCTCCAACGATGGAATCATCAACCAACTGCCGGGCGGAAAGGTTCACTGCCACCCGCAGTTTCAGCCCCTGCCGTTGCCACTGTGCGGCCTGCCTGGCGGCGGTTTGCAGCACCCAGCGCCCGAGTGGGCCTATCAGACCGGACTCCTCGGCATAAGAGATAAACTGCAGCGGTGGGATCAGGCCACGTTCGGGCGAGTCCCAACGCACCAAAGCTTCTACGCTGCATACCTTGCCACTGAGCGCCTCGATTTTTGGCTGGTAGTACACCACCAGTTGGTCTTGTTCCAACCCCTTTCGCAGATTGGTATCCAGCCACATGTATTCTGCGACGCGTTTGTTCATTTCCGGCGAGAACACGGTATAGGTACGTTTGCCGTGCTCTTTGGCGACGTACATGGCGGTGTCGGCACTGCGGATCAGGCTGTCGAGATCGTTGCCATGTTCAGGGCATAGCGCAATGCCGATCGAACAGCCGGTATAGACCTCGATAAGGCCGATACGGAAGGGGGTCTTCAAGCGGTCGATAATACGCTGGGCCAGCCGTTGCAGCATCTCGCGGTCGGCTTGCTGGGCCAGCACCAGAAACTCGTCGCCCCCCAGGCGAGCCAGGGTTTGGTCTGGCGCGAGGCAACCAAGTACCGCCAACGACACTTCCACCAATAAACGGTCGCCAAACATATGGCCGTAGGCGTCATTAACCTTTTTAAAGTTGTCGAGATCGAGATACACCAGACCCACATGATTACCGTCGCGTGCGGCTATTGCCTGGGTGATTTTGTCCTGAATGGCATTGCGATTGGGCAGGCCGGTAATAATGTCGGTATTGGCCAGCACCCGCAGTCGTTCCTGAGCGCGACGCTCTTCGGTAATGTCGGTGCCGGAACAAATCAGGAAGACTTCATTTTTACCGCTGCCGCTGTGGACGAACTTGTTGCGAAACAAGAACAGCCGTTCACCTTTTACCGTTTTGATCCAACGTTCCACCTCATAGGATGATCCGTTGCGAAAAAAACCGGCGATGTTACGCCGCGATGCCGCCGCTTCTTCCGGGCTCATAAACAGCTGAAAGACATTTTTGCCAATAACATCATGTTCGTGCAGGCCGGTGTACTCTTCGCTCAGTCGGTTAAAGCGCTGAATTCGGCCGTGCTGGTCGACGATCACAATCACCGAATTGGCCTCTGACACCACCTGTTCGGCAAATGACAGGCCGTGTACCAGGTCGCGGGCGACCGATTGGGTGTCGCTAAAGGCCGAGGCGGTACCCGCCCATTCCAGATTATTGATCCTGCGCCCGACCAAATGCAGATGTATCGGCTCGCCGCCCAGCGTGATGGTGATATCAAGGCTGGCGGTAATACCGCTCAGACGGCGGATCTTGGCCGCCTGCATGGCGCTGAGCGCCACGGCCATATGGGTTTTGCCTTTAACTGCCGACAATGCCAGGGCATTGCTGTCAAACGCCAACCGCCAATAAGGACTGTTGGTGCCGAAATGGGCATTAAGAAGCATAGGGCCTTGGTCTGCGAACATGATGATTCCTCAAAAGGGCACGACAGCCAGGACTGTGCGATGGGCGCAGCAACAGGTTCTGGCCCGGTAGTGGCCGTAGTGCACGTATCTCCATCATATAACACGTTTTTCACGGGCAGAGGGTGAAACTATTATATAGCCAATAATTAGTTTTGCAGCGTAAACGCTGCATGGCCGCCGGTGCCCAAGGTGGCGCGTTGTGCCGGATCCTGACGATCGCGCCGATTGCGGGCGCAGCTGTAAGTGTAAGTGAGAACCTGTGGTTTCGAGAGATCCGTACGATTTCTGCCCCGCTTCCCTCTTGTTGCAAGACGGTTGCGGTGGACAAGCCTAAATTATAATAAAGTGGGCTGGTGACCGGAATAACCCCATAGGGGTGACTGAACAGTTTTGGGGGAATTCATGCTATGGGAAACCAAAATTTCCAGATAATACGCATCATCTCCATAATTCATTCATTATTGTCGAATAAACCTGTTTTGGGCTTTAATAAATTTACACTCCATCGCATTACTATATGTTTATCGGCCTATTATTATCTCCGACGAAAGATGAGCCTGTTCACGTACAGCGCTCCTGATGAAGAATAATTTTAAGGAAATGATTATGCGTAAACTGACCGCTTTATTTGTCGCTTCTACTCTGGCTCTGGGTTCTGCTTCCATGGCTTTCGCTGCCGATACGACAGCGGCCCCTGCGACGACAGATGCCACCCCAATGAAAATGATGCACCACAAAGGCGAAGGTAAAGGCGGACCATTCGCCGGTCTGAACCTGACTGAACAGCAGCGCCAACAAATGCGCGACATCATGAAAGAGTCGCATCAGAAACGCGGTGCGGGCATGAAAGATGAGCGCCAAGCCTTGCATAGCCTGGTCGCCTCCGACAGCTTCGACGAAGCCAAAGCGAAAGCCCAAATTGACGCCATCAGCAAAACTCAGTCCGAGCATATGCTGGAGCGCGCCAAAGCTGAAAATAAAATGTACAACCTGCTGACCCCAGAGCAGAAAAAACAATACAATGAGAATTATCAGAAACGCGAACAGAAAATGATGGACCACATGAATAACATGAAGTCGAAAATGGCGACTGAACAGAAATAATTTCATGCGGTAAATAAAAAGGGCCAGATTAAATCTCTGGCCCTTTTGTTTTTTCGGACTAAAGAAGAATTTCTCTCAATGAGATACTGGTGGAAATGGATCCTTAGCGCCGACAATGGAGTTGAATTGTTCGATAACAACCTGCGCAAAACGCGGGTCATTAATGTGATAAGTGGTTTTTATCAGCCGTCTTTTGTGGGTTGGCTGCAGCGCGCACTCCAGCGCATCGACAAAAGCGGTCAGCGCCTGCGGATCCCAAAACGGCTGCCCAGGCGCATCCAATGCGGACACACCACCACCCGGGATGACGAAGCGCACTTCGCCTGCGCAGGCATTCATTTTTCCCCCGATCCAACGGCCGATGAGAGCATTCTCCTGTGGCGTAGTGCGCACCAGGGTCACCTGAGGATTATGGTAGTGAAGTGGGCGCCCGGCATAATCTGCCGGCACCCTATCTGGCGAACCGAAATTAATCATATCCAGTGCACCGCAGGACAGTACGCAGGGGATGCTGGTGCGAGCGATGGCACCGAAACGATCTTCATTGCAGGGAAGTACCCCACCAAACAGATAATCGGCCACTTCAGTGGTGGTCAGATCCAGTGCGGCACTGAGTAAACGGCTGTCGATCAGTTTCTCGAGAACCCTTCCACCGCTGCCGGTTGCGTGAAAGACCAGGCAATCCCATTGCGGCTCAAGTACGGCGACAACCTCCTTTATGCAGGGAGTCGTGACGCCAAACATCGTCAGGCCCACGGCGGGTTTAGCGTCGATATCATCGTTGGTGGCGAAATGTACTGCACCGGCAATCTGCCGCGCCGCATTGCCCAGCACCTGGCGTGATATCGGGTTCAGGCCGGCGATATCGGTAACGGAATACAGCATGGCGATATCGCTTTCGCCGACATATGCCGAGACGTCACCGGCAGCCATGCTCGAGACCATTAATTTTGGCATGCCTATGGGCAGCTTCTGCATAGCCGGAGTAATGATGGCTGTTCCCCCTGAACCTCCCAAGCCCAGCAGAGCAGCGATATCTTTGCGGGTCATGATAAAGCATTGAAAGGCGAGCGCCATGGCGGCAATGGCCTGGCCACGGTTTGAGCAAAATACGGCTCCGGCCCCTTCGGGGTGATAACCGGCAATTTCTTTTGGGCTGATATTGGCCATGGAACGGGCGGTGGGGTTTAGGGTAGAGAGATCTACGGTGACAGTGGGTAAACCGAGAGTAGAAACCGCCTGGTGAACATACTCCAACTCTTGTCCTTTGGTATCTGCTGTGGTAGCAATATAGACAAATTTTGAAGTATCAATCATGGTTTTCCTTTAAGGACTTTTTTATTTTTATCTTTAAAATTATAGTATTAAATAATTATAGGGAACCCTAGTGTTGGCGTGTTTTATTAGAATGATTAATATATCTACATAATGAGACGCTAGTATCATTTATGCAAGGCAAGTTTTGCTCTAAATGAGATGCTAGTCTCATTTTGGCTTTTTAATACTGCCGATCCAGCGGATGCGGTCGGTTTATTGGTTATCGCATATTGTCCCGGTACGGGGAAATGCGAAGAAGTATGAGGTTGCCGTGCTACTAACTGCCTTTCCCACGAAACAGCATAAATCCCTGACCTCTGCCCGGGCTAAAACGCATTATTTATTGTTGACCAGTGCCATGGCGTTGTTTGACGAAGGCGTATTTCCTTCGATCACTGAGTTGGCTGCGCATGCACAAGTATCACGTGCTACCGCCTATCGTTATTTCCCTACTCAAAGCGATTTGATCGCTGCGGTAGTGGCGGAAAGCCTGGGGCCGATTCTGGAATGGCAGCCACAGGATGACGATGCGTTGAAGCGCATTCAGCAACTATTGGCCTTTGCATACCCTCAAATGGAACAACATGAGGGCGCTCTTCGCGCCGCATTGCAGCTTTCTTTGCAGCAGTGGGCGAAAGCAACTCCGGGCGAAAAATTCGTTCGCGGTAACCGCAAGCGCCTGCTGAAACTGGCGGTAGAGCCGCTGCAGGATAAACTGCCGCCTGAGGCGTTACAGCGGGTGATTCATTCTTTTTCGCTGATTTATGGGTCGGAAGTTTTCCTGGTACTGAAAGATATCTGGGGGCTGGAACTCGGAGGTATTCAGGATGTGACGCAATGGATGGCGAAAGCCATTATTCGGCAGGCTGAAGAAGATGCGATGAACAGCAAAAAACCGTTAGCATGATAATCCAATTTTCAACGGTCTGCTCCGTGTAAACCAGCATATTTCACTGAGTGAATATTGATAATTCTTATAATTAAAAGAAATAATAAACACATTTTATGCTTTTTTTTAATGGCCGACGGAAGAGCATTCGTCGGCTTTTTTTATTTAATTTATTTCTATTTATCATTTGATTAGCTTTTCATCTCGCCAGGGGGGAATCATTCTTCTCGCCCGTTTTTAGTCATTCAAAACCCTTATGTCTTTCCTGCCTTTTTTCTAACAATGACGTTCCTCCGTTAAGCGTTCGCTTTATTGACCCATAAGGCGCGCTTGAGATTGTTGTGCTTTATTTATTTGGTGTTACGAAACTGTTACACAAAAAAATCAATAAAACATTTGCAAACAACAATGGACGGTATCTGGGATGGAAAATAAACGTAGAGGAGTCAAGCCTGTTCAGGCGGCCTTCGGCTGGCCTGAAATTGGCGTTAGCCGCGCCCAGTGGAGCGCGATGCTTTTTTGCCTGGCAACTATTGGTGGGGCGCAGGCTGCGCCCTATATCGAGAGTGGCAAACAGGGCGACCCTGCAAGCTGGCGCAGTAAAGAGTTCAATGCCGAGTGGGGCCTGGGCGCGATCCACGCCGATCAGGCTTACGCCGCCGGTTATACCGGGAAAGGCATTAAGCTCGGCATTTTCGATCAGCCGGTGTATGCCAAACATCCGGAGTTCGCCAGTCAGAACAAAGTGAGCAATCTGGTCACGACGGGGATTCGCGAATATACCGATCCCTATATCCCGGTGAAGAAGGGCGATGTATTTCGCTATGACGGCACGCCAAGCGTGGATTCCGACGGCACTCTCGGCTCGCATGGGACCCACGTAGGCGGTATCGCCGCCGGTAACCGCGACGGCGGCGAGATGCACGGGGTGGCATTTAACGCCCAAATCATCAGTGCCGAAAACGGTGACCCGGGGCCGGAAGACGGCATCATTCTCGGCAACGACGGCGCGGTATATCAGGCGGGTTGGAATGCATTGATCGCCAGTGGCGCGCGCATTATCAACAACAGCTGGGGTATTGGCATTACCAAGAAATTCGAGCAGGGCGGTAATGATCCGGCCTATCCCCACTTCACCCTCGCCGATGCGCAGAAACAGTTCGACCAAATCAAACAGATACTCGGTACTAAAGCCGGCGGTGCTTATCAGGGGGCGATCGATGCGGCGCGTAGCGGCATTGTCACCATCTTTGCCGCCGGTAACGATGACAACCTGAATAATCCCGATGCGATGGCCGGTCTGGCCTATTTCGTGCCGGAAATCGCCCCTAATTGGCTGTCGGTCGCCAGCCTGCAGGATCCGAACAACACTGGCGATTACAGCATCAGCAGCTTCTCCTCACGCTGTGGTTATACCGCCAGCTTCTGCGTTGCGGCACCGGGTTCCCGGGTGTACAGCTCGATTATCGAAGGCAACAGCGTTGATAACCTGACCACCGGCTATGCCAAATACAGCGGGACCTCAATGGCGGCACCGCACGTGGCTGGCAGCATTGCGGTGTTGATGGAGCGCTTCCCTTACATGACAGGGGCGCAGGTGGCTTCGGTACTGAAGACCACCACCGTCGATATGGGCGCGCCGGGCATCGATGCGCTTTACGGCTGGGGAATGATCGATCTGGGCAAAGCGATCCACGGTCCGGGCATGTTTGTCACCGAACAGGATATCCCGGAGGAGTTCCGCGTCAGCGGTGCCTACGGTCCGGAGCAATTTGTGGTGAATCTGCCAGGTATCGGTGCCGTGCTGGACAAAGGCAAACCTACCGAGCGCGTCTGTGACGATATTCATTGTGGGCTGGACGTCTGGAGCAACGATATTTCCGGCCATGGCGGCCTGACCAAACAGGGCATCGGCACACTGGTGCTGACCGGCAATAACAGCTACGCAGGGCCAACGCTGGTCAATCAAGGCCTGCTGGCGGTGAATGGCTCGGTGACTTCGGACGTGACGGTACAAAACGCCGGCGTACTGGGCGGTTCCGGTACGTTAGGGTCGCTGACCGCGCGCAGCGGCGGCACCGTGGCACCGGGCAACTCGATCGGCACGCTGAACGTGATCCGCAACGTCAGCTTCGAACCGGGTTCCCGTTACGCGGTGGAAGTGGCAGCGAACGGCCAAAGCGATCGGATCCAAAGCAGCGGATCGGCAACGATCGGCGGCGGTGAGGTGACCGTATCGCTGGAGAACAGCGGCAACCTGCTGTCGCAAAGTGAGGTTCGCAGCCTGCTGGGCCAGCAGTACAACATTCTGACCGCCCAGCAGGGCATCAGCGGGCAGTTTGATTCTGTGGCGCCAAACTACCTGTTCCTCGGCACCGGGCTGACCTATCAGCCGAATCAGGTGACGCTCAACGTCGGCCGTAATGACACCAGTTTTGCCAGCGTGGCGGCAACGCAGAATGAGCGTGCGGTAGCGGCGGCGGCAGATGCGCTGGCGGCGGGCAACCCGGTGTTTGAGAGCATCCTCAACGCCGGTTCGGCGGGGGAAGCGCGGCAGGCGTTCCGCCAGCTGTCGGGGCAGATCCACGCGGATATCGCTTCAGCACAGGTCAACGACAGCCGCTACCTGCGCGACGCGCTTAACGGCCGCTTGCGTCAGGCGGAAGGGCTGGCGACCTCGCCAGACATCAAGGCTGACGACGACGGTGGCGCCTGGGCACAATTGCTGGGGGCCTGGGATCACGCGTCGGGCGATGCCAACGCGACGGGCTATCAGGCATCGACCTACGGCGTGCTGGTGGGGCTGGACTCGGCGCTGGCGGATGCATGGCGATTAGGGGTCGCGACCGGTTATACCCGCACCTCGCTGGACGGCGGCTATGGCTCGAATGCTGACAGCG
>JAAXZN010000004.1 GCA_012719855.1 Serratia liquefaciens
CAGGATCGCCAAGCGCGGTTTTGCCGACATCGAAAGATGTGACGTAAAAGAATCGGTGGAGCGGTAGTTCAGTTGGTTAGAATACCTGCCTGTCACGCAGGGGGTCGCGGGTTCGAGCCCCGTCCGTTCCGCCACTTATTTGATAAGCCCTGAGTCTCTGACTCAGGGCTTTTTCATATGCAAATTTCAAAGAAATGCCGATCGCTGCGTGATTTATGCGGTGAAAATATGCTTTGATAAATAATTATCTTAATTAAACGCTAATATAAAGGATAATATACCCGGCAGTATTATTCTCGCCGGGCAATCTCTTTCTTTATTGTTATTTAATATTCTGGCGGGTCAGTTCCAGCTGAATATCTTTATCCAGGTTGGCGACCCAACGATTATAATTCGGGTGAATATTTCCGTCTTTGGCATCCATATTACTGCTGGCAACATACTTAATCTGATAACTATTCGAATTGTAATTGATGCGAATATCGGCGCTATGGCCACGCAGTAAGATCTTGCCATCGATCACACCGTCATTGACGGGGTTCATGATCCAACCACGATTCAAGCCGGCGGCGAGAATGGCCTGACGCACCTGAGCATTACTGTGACTACCAGCAACGTTTTGACTGACGTTTTTTACTGGCGCTGTGCCTGCACAACCACTGACCAAAATCGCTGCGAATACACCAGTTAAAATGAGTTTTAAAGGTTTCATACTCTTTTCCATGAGTGTTCGTTATTAAGATGTGTAATGTTCATACATGAGATGTTATGTATGCTTACCTTCAATAAGATACTCCTCCGGGAGATTTTCGACAAATATTGCTGCTTTTCATCGTGATAATTCCCTCTGCGCTCAAGTCTCACGACGTTATGTCGATAAATAACCCTAATCGTTTAATCGAGGATTTCAGCTAAAAATAGGAATTTTGGGAATGCAATCCAGGATTAAATATAATAGATTTAGCCACGGAATTTTTCTGACCGGTAATACCATTAATGGCGGGCGACATGAATATACTCAGTTGGTGGGCAATGGCTCCCGATCGTGGAACGCGTGAAGCATGGCGTCAATGGGCATCAGATGACTTTCTCGCCTCCGAATATCAGGGCTCGTTGCCTGCCTGTTCTCATATCCCCATGATGTCGCTGCGCCGAATGAGCGCCGGAACGCGTTTGGCAGTAGAGAGCGGACTGATCTTATTGAAGGACCACCAGGCAGATATGGCGATCTTCACCAGTCGGCATGGTGAGCTGGAGCGGACGCACAAGATCCTTCAACATCTGCATCAGGAACAGCCGCTATCGCCAACGGATTTTGCCATGTCGGTGCATAATACGGCGGCGGGGTGGTTAACGATTATAGCGAAGAACACCTTGCCGACTACCTCGTTGGCTGCTGGCGAAGACAGTTTTCAGCAGGGCATGATAGAGGCTCAGGCCTTGTTAGCTACGGGCAGTGCGCAACGGGTGTTATTAATTGATTTCGACGGTACCGTACCGGATGTCTATCGGCCTTTCGCGCCAGAAAATACATTCCCTTATGCCGTCGCCCTGTTGCTGGAAAACGGCGGTTCGTTGCACTGCAAGATTGCTGCGTCGGCGCAGATTCAGGCTAACCGTCAGGAGCCACAGAGTCTGGCATTCTTGCGGGGTTGGCTTGGCGTTGATGATGCATTCACTGTCCCCGGTCAGCGGCACGGTTGGGTGTGGGGGCGCTGATGGAAAAGGCGATGCCTGCGGAAAGTACGCCGGAACAATCCTCATGGTTTAACCGTTGTTGGCGGGTTATAGCTACGGGGTTTTGTTTCTCGCTGTTTGGCCTGGGCGGTCTGTTGCTGTCCGGTGTCTGGTTTAATTTTATGCGCCTGATAGTGCGAGATCCTGCTCGTCGCAATCAACTGACACAAAGTTCTATCCGTCACAGTTTCCGTTTCTTCCTGGCTACCACGAGGTTTTTCGGCGTACTGGACTACCATTTCGACAATGCGGAGCGCTTTCGCGAAGATCGCGGTTGTTTGGTGATCGCCAATCATCCCAGCCTGTTGGATTACGTGTTATTGGCTTCGCAAATGCCACGTTGCGACTGCATAGTGAAAGAGGCTTTGCTGAGCAATGTGTTTGTCAGCGGAGTGATCAAGGCCGCCGGGTATCTGGCCAATGCGCAGTCGGATATATTGTTGGAACAGTGCGGACAAAGACTGGCTGCAGGGGGGACAATCTTAATCTTCCCGGAGGGCACCCGCACCACACCAGGCAAGGCTCTGGCCCTGCAGCGAGGAGCGGCCAATATTGCGCTGCGCGGTCAGTGTAGCATCCGTATTGTGCATATCCACTGCCACCCCCCCATGCTGACGAAGCAGGGTAAATGGTATAAGATCCCGGCGGTAAAACCGCAGTTCCGGATCACCGTTCAGGATAAGATCGACACCCGCGCATTCATTCATGCAAATGATGTTTCGCCCGCCCTTGCGGCAAGAAGATTAACCCAGCATTTAACTGACGCTTTACAGTCAGAACCTATAAATAATGAGAAATAGCGTAATGAATTTATTGAGCACCGAAATCAAGCAATTGATCATTGATACGCTCAATCTTGAAGGTATGACACCGGAGGAGATTGACGCCGAAGCGCCGCTGTTTGGTGATGGACTGGGTCTGGACTCCATTGATGCATTGGAGCTGGGGCTGGCTTTAAAGAACCGTTATGGCGTGGTGCTGTCGGCTGAAAGCCAGGATATGCGCCAACACTTTTATTCCGTGGAAACGCTGGCGAAGTTTGTTTCTGCACAGCGTAGCCAATAAGGGGTTTTCATGGATAAGCAAGAAATTTACCTGCAAATTCAGGCGCTGCTGGTCAAACTGTTCGAGCTGGATGCCGATGACATCAAGCCAGAGTCGCGTTTGTACGAAGAGCTGGAGCTAGACAGCATCGATGCGGTGGACCTGGTGGTGCACCTGCAGAAAACGACCGGCAAAAAGATCAAACCGGAAATGTTCAAGTCGGTGCGAACCGTACAAGACGTGGTTGACGCCATTGATGAACTGCTGAAGTCAGACAGCTAAGGCTGCGGGCCAAGGTGGAGAGTCGTTGGCTTACCCCGTTGCTGCAGGGCGCGGTCTGGCTGGTGCTGCTGCTGTATCCGCTGGCGGTTTGGGTCGGCCTGACGCATTGGGGAACCGCTCTCCTGGCACCGTTGTTGGTCGGGGTCTTTAGCTTGCGCCTGCTGATGTTGCGCGGAAAACTGCGCCAACAGATGTGGCTGGGGAAAGCCTTGGCCATGGTGGGCATCTTGCTGGCGCTCGCCAGTTGGGCGTTAAAACAGAGCCACTGGCTGCTGTATTACCCGGTGCTGGTCAACGCAATACTGCTGCTGCTGTTTGCCTATTCGCTGTTTGCCCCGCCTACGGTGGTTGAGCGATTGGCCCGGATAACGGAACCGCAGTTGGACGCTGCCGGCATTGCTTATACTCGCCGTGTGACTCAGGTGTGGTGCGGGTTCTTTATTGTTAACGGTGCGATAGCGCTGGCAACCTGTCTGTCCGGTGATATCACACTCTGGACGCTGTATAACGGCGGCATCAGCTATCTGCTGATGGGGGCATTAATGGGTATTGAATGGATAGTCAGGAAAAGGATCAGGCACGCCTGAGTTTGCCAATGAACCGCTGGCTCAGCACGCAGCGCGATGATTCGGCGCCGATCGCCTGGCGTGGCGATCAGATATTCTGTCTCGGCCAATTTCGCCGTGACGTTGCCGCATTGACCGCAGTACTGACTAGCAGGGAAGAACGCCGCTGGGCGCTGTGCTTTGATGATAGCTATCGCTTTGCCGTCGCCTTGCTGGCGTCGTTGTATGCCGGCAGGCTACCGGTGATTTTTGGTCACCAGCGAGAAGCTATCCTCAAAGAGCAACGAGCGGATTACGATGCGCTGCTGACCGATTTGCCTCTCAATCCCGGCGTACCCGTTTTGGCGGTGCGCGAGGGCGGCGGTGAGGATATCGTGCTGCCCGCCTGGCCTGAGGATCCTCGTTTTATTCTTTACACTTCCGGCTCGACCGGCCAACCGCAGGCGGTGTGCAAATCCGTCGCCTGCATGGACCATGAAAGTGAACTGTTGGCAGCCGCTTTTGGTGAAGCCTTACGAGGGTGCTGCGTCGTTGCATCGGTATCCCATCAGCATATGTATGGCCTGAGCTTCCGGCTGTTTCTGCCGCTGGCTTTTGGGTTGCCGTTTGATGCGCAGTTGACGCAATACCAAGAGCAGTTGATTGCCCGGCATCAGGGCCGGCGTTTGGCGTTTGTCAGCAGCCCGGCATGGCTCAAACGCCTGGATAATCGTTTGACGCTTGCCGAGTGCGTTGAGGTTTTTTCCGCCGGCGGCCCGTTATCCGAGGTGGAAGCACGGCTTGCCCGGCAAATGCTGGGGGTATTGCCACTGGAAATCTACGGTACCACGGAAACCGGTTCACTGGCCTGGCGCAGGCAAAACCGGGACATCGCCCTGTGGCAGCCGTTTGCTTGCGTCAGGTTAAGGGTGGATGCAGACAACCAGGTTGAGGTTGAGTCGCCCTTGATACCTGATACGGGTAAAACGTCGCTGAGCGACATTATCGAACTGGCGCCGGATGGTCGACAATTCCAGTTAAATGGCCGCGCCGACCGCATTATCAAGCTGGAAGAGAAACGGTTGTCGTTAACCGAGGTGGAACGTCGCCTGATGGCCCTGCCGGAGGTCGCCGATGCTGCCGTGCTAACGCAGCAGCAAAGAGGGCGCACACTGTTGGTGGCGGTTGTCGTGCTATCTCCGTACGGCGAGGCCCGCCGACAAACCTTGTCCGAAGGGGCTTTTACCCGTGAACTGCATCAGGCGCTGCGAGGCTGGCTTGAGCCGGTGGCTCTGCCGCGCAGTTGGCGCATTATCGACGCCATTCCGCTTAATCCGCAGGGCAAGCGCGCCTATGCTGAGCTACAGGAGCTGTTCTTATGATGCAACCTGAGGTGCTGCAACAGCAGGTGAGCGATGCCACCCATGCCAGCCTGCAGCTGCATTTGCCCGCTGAACTGTTTTGGTTTCGCGGCCACTTTCCGCAACATCCGATCCTGCCGGGGGTTACGCAACTGAACTGGGTCATGCAGTATGCCCGTCAGCTGCTGGCTATCGAGGCCGGATTCAAAGGGATCGAGGTGGTCAAGTTTCAACAACCGTTACTGCCGGGGCAGCAAGTATTGCTGCAGCTTGAATGGCAACCGGAACGGCACAAGCTGTTGTTCAGTTATCGAGTCGGTGAGGCGACCGCCAGTAGTGGCAAGATCTCGTTATGTCAATAAGCGCTCCTTTCTCCCCCTGTCTTCTTATCCCTTGTTTCAATCACGGGCAGATGATGGCAGCGGTGCTGACATCGCTGGCTGGCTATGGCCTGCCTTGCCTGGTGGTGGACGACGGCAGCGCCGCTGCCACCGCCGAAACGCTACAGCGGCTGGCCGCCGAACTGCCCTGGGTTAGCCTGTTGCGGTTGGAAAAAAACCAGGGGAAGGGTGCTGCGGTCATCGCCGGCCTGCAGTGGGCTCAGAGACAGGGCTACAGCCATGCTTTGCAGGTGGATGCCGACGGTCAGCATCAACTTAGTGATATACCGGCAATGATTGCCGAAGCACGCGCACACCCGGATTGTCTGATTTCCGGCCGGCCAGTCTATGACAGCTCGGTACCCAAAGCGCGCCTGTATGGGCGTTACGTCACCCACGTCTGGGTGTGGATCGAAACCCTGTCTCTGTCCTTAAAGGACAGTATGTGCGGTTTTCGTGTTTACCCGGTGGCACCGACGCTGGCGTTGACGGCACGCCAACCGCTTGGCAAACGCATGGATTTCGATACCGAAGTGATGGTTCGGCTGTATTGGCAGGGGGTGCAAAGCCGTTTCTTGCCGACACGCGTCACTTATCCTGTCGATGGCGTTTCGCATTTCGATGCGCTGCGCGACAACTTGCGCATTTCCTGGATGCACACCCGATTGTTTTTCGGCATGTTGCCCCGCATTCCGCGCTTACTGCGTCAGCGCCAACAGGTGAAGAAGGCACAGCATTGGTCGACAACTCAGGAGCGTCATGGGTTGTGGGGGATCCGACTTATGCTTCAGGTTTACCGGGTGTTTGGCCGCCGCGCTTTCCAATGGCTGCTGTACCCGGTGATCGGCTATTTCTGGCTGACCGGGCGTGCCCAACGAGAAGCTTCGCGTGATTATCTGCAACGTCTGCAGCAGTTTGCCCGTGGTCGGCAACAACCTTTACCCACGCCGCTCAGCAGCTTTCGGCACTTTATGCGTTTTGGCGATGCGATGCTCGACAAGCTGGCGAGCTGGCGTGGAGAACTTCACGACGTTCGATTGGTGGATCCTGCGGCCTGTGGACGGCAGATCGCTTCCGGCAGAGGTACGCTGATCCTGGCGTCGCATCTGGGAGATATCGAGTCCTGCCGCGCTTTGGGTGAGTTGGACTCTGGCGTCAAGGTGAATGCCCTGGTATTTACCGAACATGCCGAACGTTTCAACCAGGTAATGAAAGAGGTAAATCCTCGTGCCAATCTTAACCTGATCCCCGTGACGTCGTTGGGGCCTGAAACCGCCATGCGTCTGCAGGACAAACTCGACGCCGGCGAGTGGGTGGCGATCGTTGGCGATCGCACGTCGGCCGGAAAACATCAGCGTGGTGAACAACCGAGGGTGGTGTGGAGCCGCTTCCTTGGTCAACCGGCGCCCTTCCCGCAGGGGCCTTTTGTTCTGGCCGCTGCGCTGCGTTGTCCGGTGTACCTGATGTTCGGCCTCAAACAGCAGGGGCATCTGAACGTTTATTTCGAGCCGTTTGCCGATCCGCTGTCATTACCCCGGCAGCAGCGCCAACAGGCGTTGCAGGATGCGGTGGACCGCTATGCCGCCCGGCTGGAGCATTATTGCCTGCTGGCGCCGCTCGACTGGTTTAATTTTTTCGATTTCTGGCAGTTGGCGGCACCGCCGCCAACGCAACAGGGGCCTGAGACATGAAGCTAAAAGACAATCCGCGATTCTCCGTCAGGGTTGAAATCGCCATCCCTTTCCATGATACCGATGCCATGGGCGTGGTCTGGCACGGTAACTACTTCCGTTATTTCGAGATCGCCCGCGAAGCCTTGCTCAAACAGTTCAATTATGGGTACCGGCAGATGCAGGCGTCGGGCTATGTCTGGCCGATCGTAGATACGCGGGTGAAATACATTGCGCCAGTCCTGTTTGAGCAGCGCATCATCGTTTGTGCAGAGCTGGAAGAGTATGAAAACCGCCTGCGCATTGGCTACCGCATTCTGGATGCCGAGAGCGGAATAACCACCACCCGCGGCCATACTATTCAGGTCGCGGTGGACGCCGACAGCAAAGAAATGTGCTTTGTCTCGCCGCAGGTACTGCTGGATAACATCGAGGGGGCACAATGAAATTTTGGATGCTGGCTGTTGTGACCTTCTTCAGTCTGGGCGTGCAGGCGGTAACGCTGCCGGAACTGCAGCAGCGATTTAGCCAACAGCCGGTGCTGCGCGCCGAATTTGAGCAGCAGCGCAGTATCAGCGGCATGGCAAAACCGCTGAAGTCCAGCGGCGAGCTGTTGATTTCCCAGCAGAAAGGATTGTGGTGGGCGCAACAGAAACCTTTCCCGCTGACCCTGCTGCTGGATGATAAACGCATGGTGCAAACCCTGGCTGGCCAGCCACCGCAGGTGGTAACGGCGGACAACAACCCGCAGATGTTCCAGTTCAATCACCTGCTGACCGCGCTGTTTCATGCCGACAGCCAGGCGCTGGAACAAAACTTTGCTCTGCAGTTCACCGATTTGGGTCATAGCCGCTGGCGGCTGGTGCTGACGCCGAAAACCACGCCGCTCGACAAACTGTTCAAGCGCATCACCCTCAACGGCGAACAGTTCCTGGACACCATTGATATTGATGACATGCAAAGTGACGCCACCCATATTCGCTTCTTTAATCAACGTACGGTGCCGCAGGCGCTGACTGACGAGGAGCAACAGCGTTTTGCGTCCTGAACTGCATCGGCGGCTGGCGTTTGGCTGGCTGGCGATTTGCCTGCTGCTGATCGCGGCCTTGTGCTGGCTGTTGCCGCGCAGTCAGATCAACAGCAGCGTCCTGGCGTTATTGCCGAAACAGCAACTGGTTGGCGTGCCGGATGAATTGGCCGACGGCTTCAGCCGCCGCCTGGATCGTCAACTGATGTGGCTGGTCAGCCCGCCGCCGGGGGCGGACAACGCCGCAGTGGATTGGTGGTGGCAGCAGCTACGTCAGATGCCTGAGCTGCAGCAGGTTGGCGGGCCTATGGATGCACAACGTCAGCAGCAGTGGGGGCGTTTTTTCTACCAGCATCGCAATGTGCTGCTGGATGATGCCACCCGGCAACGTTTGCAGCAGGGTGCGGATGCGCAGAGCCAGTGGATCCTCGGCCAACTCTATTCTGCTTTCGCCGGCGTCAGCGGCAAAGAGCTGGCGAACGATCCGCTGATGCTGGTACGCGCCTCACAGTTGGCGCAGCAACAGAACGGCGGCTTGCTGAGCCTGTCCAAGGGTTGGCTGGTGGCGCGTGATGCACAGGGGCGCAGTTGGTATTTGTTGCATGCCGAGCTTAGCGCATCATCCTATGACATCAGCAGTGCACGGCGAACGGTAGATAAACTGACAGCGCTGCAGCAACAGCTGCAGCAGCGCTGGCCGGGAGCCGAAGTGCTCAACCGCGGCACGTTGTTTTACAGCAACTACGCCAGCCAACAGGCCGAGAAGGATATTTCCACGATTGGCCTGGCGTCGGTTGTTGGCGTGTTTTTACTGGTGTTGTTCATGTTCCGCTCACCTTTGCCGCTGTTATTGTGCGCGCTGTCGGTGGCTATTGGCGCTCTGGCCGGCACCGTCGCTACGCTATTGGCATTTGGTGAAATACATTTGATGACGCTGGTGCTGAGCATCAGCATCGTCGGCATTTCGGCTGACTACACGCTCTATTTCCTGACGGAACGTATGGTGCATGGTCGGCAGTCGGCGCCATTAGCCAGTTTGCAAAAGCTGTTGCCGGCATTGTCGATGGCGTTGCTGACCACCGTAGTGGCCTACCTGGCGCTGTTGATTGCGCCGTTCCCCGGTCTGCAGCAACTGGCGGTATTCGCCGCTGCCGGATTGAGTGCCGCCTGCATTACCGTTATTTGCTGGTACCCACAATTGTCGCGACGGCTGCCGGTACGCCCAGCGCCGGGATTAACGCTGATCCTGAATTGGCTGCATGCCTGGCGCCATCGGCCACCGTTGCGTTATGGGTTGCCCGGTGCAGTGCTGTTGCTGGTGGTCGCGGGGTTCAGCCAGTTAAAGGTAGATGACGACATTGGCCAACTGCAGGCGCTACCTGCGGCGTTGCAGCAGCAAGAGCAGCGTATCGCCGCACTGACGGGCCAACATAACGATCAGAAGTGGCTGGTGGTCTACGGCGCCAATGCCGAGCAGCTGTTGCAACGCATCGAGTTGTTGCAACCCAAACTGGCTGAGGCCAAACGGCAAGGCGTGCTGGCGGATTATCGCCTGTTGCCTCTGCCTTCTCTCCAGCGCCAACAAGAAAACATCGCTTTATTGCAGCGCGTGGCGCCGCAGGTGATGAACAATCTTCAGCAGGCAGAGTTGGCGCTGAGTACGCCAGATTTAACGCCTGAATGGGTGAGCCCGCAGCAGTGGCTGGGCAGCGTGGTGAGCGAAGGTTGGCGTCTGCTGTGGCTGACGTTGCCCGATGGACGCAGTGCGGCGCTGGTGCCCGTTAACGGCGTGAAGAACAGTGCGATGATGAAGACACTGGCGGAGCAGGTTCCCGGCACCGGTTGGATCGATCGGAAAACCGAGTTCAGTGAGCTGTTTGGTCAATATCGCCTGTATCTATCTTATTTGTTGGCATTGTCGGTTGCAGCGATTGCGCTGATTTACCTGTGGCGTTTTGGCCTGCGTCATGGCTTGCGTTGCATGGTGCCGACGCTGTTGTCATTGGGTAGCGGTATTGCGGTATTGGCACTGAGTGGCCATACGCTGAATCTGTTTTCGCTGTTGGCGCTGGTGCTGGTTTTGGGGATCGGCATTAACTATACGTTGTTCTTTACCAATCCCCGGGGCACGCCGACCACCTCGATGTTCGCCATTTTTATGGCGGTATTCACTACCCAACTGACGTTCGGCATGCTGGTACTGAGCCACACTCAGGCCATCAGCAGCTTTGGTATCGTATTGAGCAGCGGAATTGCCGTGGCATTTTTATTGGCACCGCTGACGTTAGCAACAAAAAGAAAAAGAGGAAAAGCCTGATGCGCGGCTTACAAAGGGTGCTGTTAATGTGGATCGTTGTGCTGGCCGGCTGCGCCGGTAAGCAGGATCCGACGCTGCCGCAGGCGTGGCTAAAACCCGGTACGCAGGTGACGTTACCTCCCCCTGCGCTGGCTCAGCCGATTAATCAGCAACAGTTGCTGACCGCCGAAGTCAAAGGACAACAGCACTCGATGCTGGTGCTGCTCAATGCCGACGGTCAGCGCTTGCAACTGGTGGGCATGTCGCCGCTCGGTATCCGTCTGTTTAACCTGACCTACGATCGTCAGGGGATCCACACCGAACAATTGATCAAGGTGGGGGAGTTGCCGCCCGCCAGCCAGGTGCTGGCGGATATCATGTTGAGCTACTGGCCGGTGAAGGACTGGCAACCCTTGCTGCCAGCAGGGTGGCGGCTGGAAGATCAGGCGCTGGTGCGTCGCTTGTATGACGAGCGTGGGGCGGTGATCAATGAAGTCCGTTATCAGCAGGTAGACGGGAAGCGAGAACCGGTGTCGATCGCTCAATCAGCCTTCCATTACCGCATCATCATTCAAACGCTGGGGAACGAATAGTGATCTATATCTCCGCCGTAGGGATGGTGAATGCGCTGGGCAACGATCTGCCGCAGATTGCGCAAAACCTGGCGCGCGGTATTTCGCCCGGCATGCAGCAGCAGACGCAGTGGCTGATCGGCGGTGCGCCATCCTGGTTTGGCAACGTACAGGGGGAGTTACCGGCGATCCCCGAGCCGCTCAAGCAGCATAACTCCCGCAATAATCGCCTGCTGTTGGCCGCTTTGGCGCAAATCGAGACTCCGGTGCGCGAGGCCATTACCCGCTACGGCGCCGATCGCGTCGCGGTGATTATGGGCACCAGCACTTCCGGCATTCACGAAGGCGAACTGGCGCTGCAACAGTATCAGGCGGGGCAGTGGCCTCCGGGTTACCATTATCACCAGCAGGAACTGGGCGATCCGAGCCAGTTTCTCAGCGCTTTTCTCGCGATCCGCGGTCCGGCCTATACCCTGTCGACGGCCTGTTCGTCCAGCGCGCGGGCCATTATCAGCGGTAAACGTCTGATTGAAGCCGGGTTGGTGGACGCGGCGATTGTGGGCGGGGCCGACAGCCTGTGCCAAATGCCGATTAACGGTTTCCACAGCCTGGAGTCACTGTCTGCGGAGCGCTGCGCGCCGTTTGCCGCAAAACGCAGCGGGATTAATATCGGTGAGGCGGCGGCGCTGATGCTGTTGACGCGGGAACCTGCGCCGGTGGCGTTGTTGGGCGTTGGCGAATCTTCCGATGCCTGGCACATGTCGGCGCCACATCCTGCAGGAGAAGGTGCCGAACGGGCCATGGCCATGGCGTTGCGGCAGGCCGGCTTGAGCGCCGAACAAATCGGTTATATTAATTTACACGGCACCGCTACACGACTTAACGATCGGGTTGAAGCCCTGGTGGTGAACCGCCTGTTTGGCGAGCGGACACCGTGCAGTTCAACCAAGCACCTTACCGGGCACACGCTGGGTGCCTCCGGGGCAGTGGAAGCCGCGTTGAGCTGGCTGTTGTTGACGCACCCGTTGCCACTGCCGCAGCAGGATTTCAGAACCGTCCCCCGCGATGCCGAACTGGCGCCGATCGGTCTGGTGTGCAAGCCCCAGGCATTGGGATCGCGCGCTATCCTCTCCAATTCATTTGCCTTCGGCGGCAACAATGCCTGCCTGTTGTTGGGAGATGCTCCATGAACGCTTACCGGACGGCAGAATATTACTTACCTCATGCTTCACCGATGGTGCTGCTGGAACAGGTGCTGGAAGTGGGTGAAGAGCATGCACGCTGCGCGGTCAAGGTCAGTACGAATAGCGTACTGGCGCCGTTTCTCGACGAGCAGGGGGCGCTGCCGGGTTGGTACGGGATTGAGCTGATGGCGCAGGCAATTGGGGTTTGGAGTGGCTGGCACGGTCGCCAGAGTGCCAAGCCGCCGCAGCTTGGCATGTTGCTTGGCGGGCGGGCCATTCACTGTGCGTTGCCAGCTTTTCCTGCCGGCAGCGAGCTGGTGGTTAGCGTGCAGCAGTTGTTGAAAGACGAGAAGTTAGCCAGTTTTGAGTGTGAAATCAGTATCGATAATGTGCCGATCGCACAGGGCAGGTTGAACACCTATCAACCTGATCAACAAGAAATTATTCAATTGACGACCTTAAGGGGAGACGCATGATGCGTTCCGTTTTAGTCACCGGCGCCAGTAAAGGGATCGGTCAGGCCATCGCCTGCCGCCTGGCTGCGGATGGCTTTTTGATTGTAGTTCACTACCACAGCGATAAGACCGGGGCAGA
Source organism: Serratia liquefaciens (assembly GCA_012719855.1). GTDB lineage: Bacteria > Pseudomonadota > Gammaproteobacteria > Enterobacterales > Enterobacteriaceae > Serratia > Serratia liquefaciens_A. Next base: position 12,693 of record JAAXZN010000004.1, read on the forward strand.
ACACACCTTGCAGCAAATTGTCAGTGCCGGCGGGCAAGGGCGATTGATGCAGTTTGATATCAGCAACCGCATTCAGTGCCGTGAGGCGTTGGAGCAGGATATTGAAACCCACGGTGCCTACTACGGCGTGGTGAATAATGCGGGGATCACCCGCGACGGCGCTTTCCCGGCGCTGAGCGAGGAGGATTGGGATGGGGTGATCCATACCAATCTCGACAGTTTCTACAATGTGCTTCACCCCTGTGTCATGCCAATGATTGGCCTACGCAAAGGCGGGCGTATCATCGCGCTGTCGTCGGTGTCGGGCGTTATGGGCAACCGTGGGCAGGTAAACTACAGTGCGGCCAAGGCAGGCGTGATCGGTGCCTGTAAAGCATTGGCTATCGAACTGGCGAAACGCAAAATTACCGTTAACTGCATCGCCCCGGGTTTGATCGACACTGGCATGATCGACATCGAGCCGGCCGCGCTGGATGAAGCGATGCGGGCTATCCCGCTCAAGCGTATGGGATCGGCAGAAGAGGTGGCCGGGTTGGCCAGCTACCTGATGTCCGATATCGCCGGCTATGTAACGCGGCAGGTCATTTCCATTAATGGAGGAATGGTATGACGCAACGAGTGGTCGTCACCGGCATGGCGGGCGTTACGGCGTTCGGCAATAGCTGGGCAGAGGTGTCCAGCCGGTTGAAGCAGGGCAAGAATGCGGTGCGTTACATGACGCAATGGGAAGAATATCAGGGACTGAATACCCATCTTGGCGCCCCGATCGAGAATTTCGTGCTGCCGGATCACTATACGCGCAAGCGTATTCGTTCCATGGGCCGCGTTTCACTGTTGGCGACCCGGGCGACAGAGTTGGCGCTAGAACAGGCCGGGCTGCTGGGTGAAACGGTGCTGACCAACGGTGAGACCGGCATCGCCTACGGTTCTTCGACCGGCAGCACCAAGCCGGTCAGCGAATTTGCCACCATGCTCACCGAAAAGCACACCGGCAATATCACCGGCACCACCTATGTGCAGATGATGCCTCACACCGCGGCGGTAAACACTGGCCTGTTCTTCGGCCTGCGGGGCCGGGTGATCCCAACGTCCAGTGCCTGCACTTCCGGCAGTCAGGCGATTGGTTACGCCTATGAGAGCATCCGCCACGGTTATCAGACGGTGATGGTGGCCGGCGGTGCCGAAGAGCTGTGCCCTTCGGAGGCGGCGGTGTTCGACACGCTGTTTGCAACCAGCCAGCAGAACCATCGCCCCGAGTTTTCGCCACGTCCGTTTGATCGTCAGCGTGATGGGTTGGTGATTGGCGAAGGGGCAGGCACGCTGATCCTGGAGTCGCTGGAACATGCCCTGGCACGGGGGGCGACCATCTACGGCGAGGTTATCAGCTTCGCCACCAATTGCGATGCGGCCCACATTACCCAACCGCAGCAGGAAACCATGCAGATTTGTATGCAGCAGGCGCTGAAGGCTTCTGGGCTGACCACCGGCGATATCGGCTACATCAGCGCCCACGGCACGGCGACCGATCGTGGCGATATCGCTGAAAGTCAGGCAACGGCGGCGATTTTCGGCAATCGAACGCCGATCTCCTCGCTGAAAAGTTATTTTGGCCATACGTTGGGCGCCTGCGGTGCTCTGGAAGCCTGGATGACGTTGGAGATGATGCGCGAAGGCAGCTTCGCCCCTACCATTAACCTGAGCGAACCGGACAGCGCCTGTGGCGATCTGGATTACATCATGGGCGGTTATCGCCAGATTGATACCGAGTTTGTGCAGTCTAATAACTTCGCTTTCGGCGGCATCAATACTTCACTGATCCTGCGCCGCTGGGCGTAATGTTGCATTGCCGGAGGTTTTTCTCCGGCAATTGTTGCTATCTAATCAAAAGTCTTATGCGCAATAGGGCGTTTTTGATCAACAAAACAGTTGCCATAATCCTCCCATATCGCTTCAACATCCTAATGAGAGAATAAAATTATGAGCATCCCTGCATTTGGTTTAGGCACCTTCCGTCTTCAGGATCAGGTGGTGATCGACTCGGTCACTACGGCACTTGAGCTGGGATACCGCGCGATCGATACGGCGCAAATCTATGAAAACGAAGCGGCGGTGGGGCAGGCGATTACCGCCAGCGGCGTAGCGCGTGAAGAGCTGTTTATCACCACCAAAATCTGGATCGCCAATTTGGCGAAGGGCAAGCTGATCCCGAGTCTGGAAGAGAGCCAGAGCAAGTTACAAACCGGCTATGTTGATCTGACCCTGATTCACTGGCCTTCGCCGAACGACGAAGTTCCTGTCGCCGAGTTTATGGCCGAACTGGCGGAGGCGAAAAAATTAGGCCTGACGCGCCAGATTGGCGTTTCCAACTTCACTGTGGACCTTATGCAGCAAGCGATTGACGCCGTTGGGGCAGAGCAGATCGCCACAAATCAGATTGAGCTTTCGCCCTACCTGCAGAACCGTAAAGTGGTGGAGTTTGCCCAGCAGCACGGCATTGCCATCACTTCCTACATGACGCTGGCCTATGGCCAGGCGCTGAAGGATGAGACCATCAAGGCGATTGCGGCACGTCGCAATGCCACCCCGGCGCAGGTTATTCTGGCCTGGGCGCTGCAGCTGGGTTACGCGGTGATCCCATCATCGACCCAACGTGAAAACCTGGCGAGCAATTTGTTGGCTCAGAAACTGACGTTGACCCCTGAGGAAATGGAGGAGATCGCCAAGCTGGAAAACAATGGCCGTTTGGTCAGCCCGGAAGGCCTGGCGCCGAACTGGGATTAATTTTCGTACCTCTGCATCAGGGCGCCCAGACGGGCGCCTTTTTTATTGCCCCAGATGTTTGCTGAGAAAGTCGATAAAGCTGCGCAGGCGGTTGCTGACGGCACTGTCGCTGTAATACACCGCATTGACTGGCATGGCGACCGGCAGCGTTTCCTCCACCAAAACAGGCACCAGATCGCCGCGCTCGATGTCTGCGCTAATCATAAAATCGGACAGGCAGGCAATGCCGTTGCCATGCAGGCAGAGATGACGCTGAGTTTCACCACTATTGGTGGTCAGGCCTGGGGTGATTTCCAATTGGCGACCATCGGCACAAGCCAGCGGCCAGCGGTTCAAACTGGGCAGATCGTTAAAACCGATGCAGCAGTGTTGCGCCAAGTCCTCCACCTTTTGCGGCGTGCCGTATTGTGCCAAATAGGCGGGGGAGGCCAGCACGCGTCGATAGCTGGTCATCAGTTTGCGTGCCTTCAGGCTGGAGTCGGTCAACTCACCGACGCGGATGGCAATATCCACCTTACGCTCAATCAGATTAATAAAGTTCTCTGACGACACCAGTGACAGCGACATTTCCGGGTACAAGGCCCTAAATTCCGCCACCAGCGGTGTTAATACGTGCAGCACAACCGGCGTGGCAGCATCGACGCGCAACAGCCCCTGTGGACGCTGACGGCTTTCCATCAGCGCATTCTCCGCCGCGGCCATATCACTCAGTACCTTCTGCACCTGGCGGAAATAGCTTTCCCCTTCCTGCGTCAGGCTGATCTGTCGTGTCGTGCGGTTGAGCAGCGTGACGCCGAGCTTGGTTTCCAGCTTTTTGACGGTGCGGCTAACCACCGAGTTGGCCTGATCCAGTCGTTCAGCCGCGCGGCTGAAACTGCCGCTTTCCACCACGGTCACGAAAGTAATCAACTCATCGGAATTCGCTTTCACTGTTGCTCCATTGGCAAAATTCATTTGATATTTTGAGCATTTTTATCATTTAAGCACGGGACGATAATAGCTGCCATCAACCTGAACGCTATTTGGAGTAAAAAAGATGCCTCTCGCATTACTTGCATTGACCATCAGCGCCTTTGCTATCGGCACCACTGAGTTTGTGATCGTCGGGCTCATCCCGACCATCGCGGAACAGCTGGGGGTGACAGTACCCTCCGCCGGGCTGCTGGTTACCATTTATGCTATCGGCGTGGCGATTGGCGCGCCGGTACTGACGGCTTTAACCGGGCGTGTACCGCGCAAGCTGCTGCTGATCAGCCTGATGGTGCTGTTTACCCTCGGCAACCTGCTGGCCTGGCAGTCGCCGAGCTACGAGTCGCTGGTCGTGGCCCGCTTGCTGACCGGCCTGGCCCACGGGGTGTTCTTCTCCATCGGTTCTACCATCGCCACCAGCCTGGTCGCGAAAGAGAAAGCCGCCTCGGCGATCGCCATCATGTTCGGTGGCTTGACCGTGGCGTTGGTGACAGGGGTACCCTTGGGGACCTTTATCGGTCAGCATTTTGGCTGGCGTGAAACCTTCCTGGCGGTGTCGCTTATTGGCGTGATTGCCACGGTGGCCAGCGTCATCCTGGTACCCAACAACATTAAAAATCAGGCCAGCGCCAGCATTGGCGAGCAGTTTAAAGTGCTGACTCATCCGCGCCTGCTGCTGATTTACGCAATCACCGCGCTGGGTTACGGCGGCGTATTCACCACCTTCACCTTCCTGGCGCCAATGATGCAGGAACTGGCGGGGTTCTCCGCACCCGCGGTCAGTTGGATCCTGCTGGCCTATGGCATTGCGGTAGCGATTGGCAACATCTGGGGCGGAAAATTGGCGGACCGCCATGGTGCCGTACGTGCCCTCAGCTTTATCTTTGCCGCGCTGGCCGTTTTGCTGCTGGTGTTCCAGTTCACCGCCAGCCATAGCGTCGCAGCGCTGATGACGGTGGTTGTGATGGGCGTGTTCGCCTTCGGTAACGTACCGGGGCTGCAGGTTTACGTGGTGCAGAAAGCCGAGCAATACACGCCGAACGCGGTGGATGTTGCTTCCGGTCTGAACATCGCAGCCTTCAACGTAGGTATTGCTCTGGGCTCGGTCATCGGCGGCCAGACCGTATCCACATTGGGCCTGGCGCAAACGCCGTGGATTGGCGCGCTGATCGTGCTGGTGGCTCTGCTGCTGGTGGGGGTTAGCGGGCGTTTGGATAAGAAGTATCAGCGGCAATGGGCTTGATCGCCACTCTTTCCCCTTATCTGGCCCGCATTTTGCGGGCCTTTTCGCATTTATCATCGACCATCGCTAACCTTTACACACATATACTGTCAGAAGATTGAAATCCCTGCACCACGCCCCTATAACTGGAAAGGATATACCCCGTAAAAGCCATGCCGTCAGGTGAGGGCAGGCGTATAATCGATTCAATGTTGGCGGGAATCTCACCGCCAGTTTCATCCTAATGGGAAATAGGCGAATAGCGTGCCGAAACGAACTTATGCAATGAGGTATGTTGCAGGCCAGCCAGTTGAGCGAATTTTCCCTGGCGCCATTAATCAACCGCTGCCGCCTGGGGCTGCATTGCCTACGTCCGGCGCGTTGCGAGTGATGGTGTGGAACATCTTTAAACAGCAACGGGCAGACTGGCTCTCGGTGTTGAAAAACTATGGCAAGGATGCGCAACTGGTCCTGCTGCAGGAAGCGCAAACCACGCCAGAACTGGTGAGCTTTGCCACGTCAAACTATCTGGCTGCCGATCAGGTGCCGGCCTTTGTTTTGCCGCAACACCCTTCGGGCGTGATGACCCTGGCGGCGGCGCATCCGGTCTATTGTTGCCCGCTACGTGAGCGTGAACCGCTGCTGCGGTTGGCCAAATCGGCCTTGATCACCGTCTACCCGTTGTTTAACGGCCAGCTTTTGATGGTGGTAAATATTCATGCGGTGAACTTCAGCCTGGGCGTAGACGTTTACAGTAAGCAACTGGGGCCGATTGGTGAGCAGATTGCCAATCACTATGGGCCGGTGATCATGGCCGGGGATTTTAATGCCTGGAGCCGCAAACGAATCAATGCGTTGTACCAGTTCGCCAGCGATATGGCGCTGCGTGAGGTAAACTTCACAGACGACCATCGTCGCAAAGCCTTTGGCCGACCGCTGGACTTTGTGTTTTATCGCAATATGGGCGTGGCGGAGGCTTCGGTGCTGGTGACCAGCGCGTCCGACCATAATCCGCTGCTGGTGGAGTTTCATCCCGAGGCTGACAAACCGCACTGGTGATTATCGTCCTTATTCAGACAATAAAAAAGCACCCCGAAGGGTGCTTTTTTTGTGCCGAAAATTTAGGTATCCGGCGATGACTTGTCACTGACAAACAGAGTCAATTTCAGACCCGGTTGCAGATTGTTAGCCTTGGCTAGCGTTGAGTTCCAACGCATCACGTCGTTAATATCGACGCCGTGACGACGTGCAATACTGGCCAGCGAATCACCTTTGCGAACCTGATAGGTGATACTGCTGTTACTGCCGGTGTTGCTGGCCACTTGCAGGGTTTGCCCAACTTTTAAGGTGCTCTTGGCACGTAAGTTGTTCCAACTCTGCAAATCGCTGGACTTAATATTCAACCGCTTGGCAATGCCCGATACGGTGTCGCCGGAGCGAACCTTATACGAGCTACCGCCTGTCAAACCGCTGTTCTTCGCCAACTGAGTGGTTGGCTGAGTCACTGCGATCTGGCCATCGGCCAACGAGTCTTTCAGCTGATCGGCATGACCTTTGGGAACCATAATGTAATGGGGCCCGTTGGGTGCCGTAACGCCTTTTTTGTAGCCTGGGTTATAAGCTTTCATCTTGGTGATTGAAAGCCCAGCCATCTCAGCCGCCTGAGTTAGCTGTATTTGCTGCCCAACATCAATACGCGCCAGTGCACGGGTATTATCAGTCTTCGGAAGATTGATACCGTACTTCTTGCTGTTTTTAATGATGTCGCTCAGCGCCAGCATTTTCGGAACATAAATTGACGTTTCACGCGGAAGCGACAATGCCCAGAAATTGGTTGGCTTACCCTGACGTTTATTCGCCTTAACCGCTTGCATGACACGGCCTTCACCACTGTTATAAGCGGCAACGGTCAGTAACCAGTCGCCGTTAAACATGCGGTTCAAATACTGCATCATATCAAGCGCAGCAGTCGTCGAGGCAACGACATCACGTCGCCCGTCATACCACTGGTTGTTTTTCAAACCATAATTACGACCCGTTTGCGGCACGATTTGCCATACCCCTGCGGCGTTGGCACTTGACGTGGCGTGTGGGTCAAAAGCGCTCTCCACTATGGGTAGCAGTACCAGTTCCATCGGCATATTGCGTTTCTTAATCTGCCCGACTATCCAGTACATGTACGGCTCTGCCCGTAATGTTACATCGTGGAGATAGCTCTTACTTTTTAGGTACTTTCTTTTTTGATCACGGATCCGGGAATTTTCCGGAACCTCCATCTTCAGCTCGTCGCTAATGAAGTTCCACAGGTTCTGTTGCGCGGCACCACTATTATTATCTAGCCACCGCGCCGAGCTCGCTCGACCATTCGCTGTGTACTCTCCTGCTTCACTCTCTTGACCTGCCGAAGACAAACTCTGTGCATGCTGTTCTGGGGCCGGTGCGTCCTGCCTGGACGACTGGCACCCCACTAGCAAGACTGAGGCGAGAAATATCGCTTTAGCCTTCATGTGTGTGTCAATATAGTTGCTTAAAAGACGAGCAATCATACTTTGCTTCGTCAAATAACACAACTAAAAGCTCAGAAGTTGTCTTTTCGCAGGCGTAATTCGGAAAAAACCGAATGAAGGTGTTGTGGTGGCGTGTGAAAGCCTAATTTTCTTTGTAAATCAGTGTCATGGCAGCGTAAAAATAGGTTAATTTTACGCTCTAATTGTAGCTGAGTGGGAATGCTAGGCTGGTCTTTTGCCCGTAACGCTTCAACTTGTTGCTGATATGTTTCAATTCCTCGATCTTCCGGCAAAATAGCCCGCGCAAACTTAAGATTTGAAAGTGTATATTCATGCGCGCAACAAATTAAGGTGTTATCGGGAAGTTGCGCGAGTTGTTGAAATGAGTCGTACATTTGCTCGGCGGTCCCTTCAAATAACCTTCCGCAGCCGCCAGAGAAAATAGTGTCTCCGCAGAACAGATAAGGTGCGCTATAGAATGCAATATGGCCAAGCGTATGTCCGGGAACCGCGATTACAGCGAATTTTTGGCCATTGATTTCGAGGGTTTCTCCGTCATGAACGATGCGGTTAGCACCTTTGTCGGCAGTTTCTTGCGGTCCATAGACCTTCAGCCCGGGATAGCGCGCCACAATTTGCGCTACGCCACCGACGTGATCGTGATGATGGTGGGTCAACAGAATCGCGTCAGGCGTCAAATTCAGGCGTTCCAGCGCATCAAGCACCGGCTGCGCCTCACCGGGATCGACAATGATGCCGTGCCCCTGCTGGTTATCTAACAACCAAATGTAATTGTCCTGGAAGGCGGGAATGCTGATAAGATTCATCTTGGACCTCTCGTTGGCAACGGCTTGAAAGAAGATAATAAATCATGAAACCAGCCCATTCTCTACAAAAGCTCACCAGCCCACAGTCTTGGGCCGAGTTGCCGTGGGGGGAATACTATCGTGAGGCGCTTGAGCGGCAGTTGCAACCCTGGTGGCCGAAGCTGTTTGGTTTCCACCTGCTTAAAATCGGTAATCTCAGCGCCAGTCTGGCTACGGATAAATGCGCCATTTCCCACCAGGTCAACGTCAGTCTGGTAGGCGACAACCTGCAAGTGGTCGCAGATGCTTACCAATTGCCCTTCGCCGCCAAGTCGGTGGATGCCTGTTTACTGGCACACACGCTATCCTATGCTGACGATCCGCACCGCATGCTGCGTGAAGTCGATCGCGTGTTGATCGACGACGGCTGGCTGGTGATCAGCAGCTTCAACCCGTTCAGTCTGTTGGGGTTGGGGAAACTGGTGCCAGGGTTACGCCGCCGCCAGCCCTACGTCAGCCGGATGTTTACTCAAATGCGCCTGCTGGACTGGCTGAGTTTGCTGAATTATGAGGTGTTGCATCAGTCGCGTTTTCACGTGCTGCCTTGGCAGCGTAAAGGCGGGAAGTTTTTGTGCACTCATTTACCGGCGCTGGGGTGTATGAGCGTGATTGTGGCACGTAAGCGTACTTTGCCGTTAACGCCAACGCCGATGAAGCTCGGGGCGCGAAAGCCTTCTCTCAGCCGCACCGTCGGCGCGACCAAGAGTTATCGCAAGCAGCCTTAGTTTTCCGGTTTGTAACCCACGTCTTCCTGCGTTGGATTGCCGGCCGCATCGCGTGCCAGCACGTCGCAGCGTTCGTTTTCCGGATGGCCGGCGTGGCCCTTGACCCATTCCCATTTAACGGTGTGGCGCTGAATAGCCAGATCCAGACGCTGCCAAAGATCGACATTCTTGACCGGCTTTTTGTCGGCGGTCTTCCAGCCACGCTTTTTCCAGTTATGGATCCAACTGGTAATGCCCTGACGCACATATTGGCTGTCGGTGCTGAGGATCACTTCGCAAGGCGTGGTCAGCGCTTCCAATGCGACAATCGCCGCCATCATCTCCATGCGATTGTTGGTGGTCAGGCGGAAGCCCGCGCTGAAGGTTTTTTCCGTCTGCTTATAGCGCAGTATGGCGCCGTAACCACCGGGGCCCGGGTTGCCAAGGCAGGAGCCGTCGGTGAAAATTTCTACCTGTTTAAGCATCTCTGGTAGACTCTTCCTATCAGTTTTATAAAAGCCAAGTCTGACATAAACGAACGCTGTGAGCACTGCAATATGATCACTACAACCACCAGACAGATTGTCCTCGATACCGAAACCACCGGTATGAACAAGCTCGGGGTGCATTACGAAGGCCATCGCATCATTGAAATTGGTGCGGTCGAAGTCATTAACCGTCGTCCGACCGGCCGTCACTACCATGTCTACATCAAGCCGGACCGGCTGGTGGATCCGGAGGCCTATGGGGTTCACGGCATCAGCGACGAGTTCCTGGCGGATAAACCCACGTTCGACCAAATTGCCGATGAGTTTATCGACTTTATCCGCGGCGGCGAGTTAGTTATCCATAACGCAGCGTTCGACATCGGCTTTATGGATCACGAATTCCGCATGCTGCAGCAGGGGATTCCGAAGACCGATACCTTCTGCACCATCACCGACAGCCTGTTAATGGCGCGTCGCCTGTTCCCGGGCAAGCGCAACAACCTCGACGCCCTGTGCAGTCGTTATGAGATAGACAACAGCAAGCGTACGCTGCACGGCGCATTGCTCGATGCCGAGATCCTGGCGGAAGTCTATCTGGCGATGACCGGCGGTCAGACGTCGATGGCCTTCCAGATGGAAGGCGATACGCAAAACAACAATTCGACGCAGGACATTCAGCGCATTGTGCGTCCGGCAACGGCCATGAAAGTGGTCTACGCCAGCGATGAAGAAGTGATGGCCCATGAGGCGCGTCTGGATTTGGTCGCGAAAAAGGGTGGCAGTTGCCTGTGGCGCACGGAAGCGGAATAACGGTATTTTCGACGTAAATAATCCGGGCTTTATCCCCTTTGCGTTCCGTTAGCTGAAAAACTGTGCAAACGGTTCATTTGGTAAGAAAAAGGCATTGACGGCATAGTGGCTCAACCGTAATATGCGCCTCGTTCCTCTCGCAAGAGAAGAACGGCGCGGAGCGGTAGTTCAGTTGGTTAGAATACCTGCCTGTCACGCAGGGGGTCGCGGGTTCGAGCCCCGTCCGTTCCGCCAACATTCAGAAGCCCTGAGTTAGCAATAACTCAGGGCTTCGTTGTTTTTAATCTTTGCTCAATTGCGTTTTGGCGAAGGTCACCGCCTGATTGGCTGCCCACTCCCGGCGCGCAATGATCCGATAACATCCCCCACCCAGCGCTGCCCCGATAAACCAACTGAAGTTAGCCACCTGATGCAGACTCGGCGTGAAGCTGATTGCCAAGCCGATAATCACTGAAGGCACCAGCGCCCAAATCGCATTCGGATTGAAGCCGTTTTTATACCAGTAACGGCCGTCCGGCGTGGCATTGTACAGGTCATCGACGTGCAGTTCGCCGCGCTTGATAATGTAGAAATCCACCAACAGAATACCGAACAACGGGCCGATAAAGGCTGCCAACACGTCCAGCGTGTAGTGAATCAGCTCGGGTGACTGGAACAGGTTCCAGGGGGTCAACAGGAACGAGCCGACGGCGGCAATCATCCCGCCGGTACGGAAGCTGATCTTCTGCGGTGAACAGTTGGAAAAATCAAAGGCCGGCGAGACAAAGTTGGCCACGATATTGATGCCGATAGTGGCGACGATCATCGTCAGCAGCCCGAGGGCTACGGCGATATCGCTATCGAGGCGGGTGACGGTTTCGATCGGATCGGTAATCAGCTGTCCGAACAGCGGAAGGGTGCCGGAAACGATCACCACGGTTACCAAAGAAAACAGCAGGTAGTTGAACGGCAAACCCCAGCGATTGCCGCGCTGTACCTCGGCAAAACTTTTGCCGTAGCGGGTAAAGTCGCCGAAGTTAAGCAGCGGGCCGGAGAAATAAGAGACCACCAGCGCGGTGGCGGTCAGCATCAGCCAGCCTTGCTCACCGGCACTCAGGTTTTTGCTCGCCAGGGTCAGGGAGAGATTAGAGAAACCGACGCGGTAAACAATCCAGCCGGCCAGTGCGAACATCACTATGTAAACTGCCGGCCCGGCGATATCGATAAAACGCTTAATCGCCTGCATACCGTGCCAAAACACCATCGCCTGCAGCAGCCACATGGTGATGTAACAAACCCAGCCAAGCTGCGACAGCCCAAGGAAATGCGGTTGGGTCATCGGCTCCAGCGACGGGAAGAATTTCAGCAGTGTGAGCATCAGCGCGTTGGAGGCCAGATAGGTTTGAATGCCATACCAGGCGAAGGCGATCATGCCGCGGATCACCGCCGGGATATTGGCGCCGAACACGCCAAACGCCTGGCGGCTTAATACGGCGTAGGGCACGCCGCCGAGCTGGCTGGGCTTGGCCACCAGGTTAGCGCAAAACTGCACGATGCAAATCCCCACCAGCAGACAAATCAGGACCTGCCAGCTCGACAGGCCTAGGGCGAAGAAGCTGGCGGCCACCACATAGCCGCCCATGCTGTGTACATCGGACATCCAGAAAGAAAAAATGTTGTACCAGCTCCAGTTCTGGTCACGCGTAGGTGCCAGATCGTCGTTGCACAGTTTGGGACTGTAGTTTTCATTAGGGTTTGGCATAAATCGTGCTCCTCTCAAGAACGTCACCCGGATGTTGTGATCTGTTTTTTGGCAAAGGTTGCTGAGAGGGCTTTTGCAGGATCCAGGCCAGACTGTTCTTTTTTGTATACAAAATATCTTTATCTTGTATACGATTTGACTATTCAAGGGGACGGGGAGCAGAAAAATGGTCGGCACGACGATCGGTAACAACGCCGCGTGGCATGGGCAACAGGCCACTTATTTCATTGAAGATAAAGACGATCATATTTACAACTCGTTGGTGAAAGCCATTGTCGAACATCGGCTGCTGCCCGGCAGCAAATTGCCGGAAGAAGCCTTGGCCGAGACCTTCGGCGTAAGCCGAACCGGGATCCGGCGGGTGCTGCAGCGCCTTGCCGCAGTGCAATTGGTGACCCAACTGCCCAAACGTGGTGCACAGGTCGCTACGCCTGGACAAGACGAGGCAACCCAGGTATTCCAGACGCGCAAGATGCTGGAATGTACCAACCTGCCGCAGGTGCTTGCCCACTGCGACGAAAATCATCTGCTGGCGATGGAGGAGATCGTGGCGCAGGAACAGCAGGCGCACCGCGATCAGGACGGCGCTGCGGCGATCCGTCTGTCCGCCGCGTTTCACGTTCAATTGCAGGCCATCGCCGGCAATCAGGTGCTGACTGAAATGGTGTCACAGCTCACTTTGCGATCGTCGCTGGCGATCGCCGTTTATGGTTCACCCTGGCAGCAGGGGTGTCGCTGCCACGATCACAGCGATTTGCTGGCGCTGTTGAGGCGGAAAGACAGCGCGGCGCTGGCAGATCACATGGTCCGCCATTTTGACGATATTGTGGCGAATTTACGGTTTAACCACGACGCGAATGAAACGCCGGATTTCGCCCATATTTTTGCCGAAGCCGACCTGCGGGAGACGCTATGACAACTCGCTGCATTATTCAGGTTATCAATCCGAATACCAGCCAGGCAATGACCGAAACCATCGCCGCTGCGGCGCGAGCGGTGGCTGCGCCGGGCACCGAGATCCTGGCGGTCTGCCCGCAAGAAGGGGCACCCTCGATAGAGGGGCATTTTGACGAAGCCATTGCTGCCATTGGCGTTTTGCAGCAGGTGAAAGCCGGTCGGGAAGCCGGCGTGAGTGGTCATGTCATTGCTTGCTTTGGCGATCCGGGCTTGCTGGCCGCGCGTGAGCTGGCCGACAAACCGGTGGTCGGCATCGCCGAGGCGGCAATGCACATGGCAACGCTGGTAGCGACGCGTTTTTCTATTGTTACCACGCTGCCGCGTACGTTGGTGATTGCAAGGCATTTACTGCATCAATACGGTTTTGAGCGGCACTGTGCGGCGCTGCATGCGATTGATCTGCCGGTGCTGGCGCTGGAGGACGGCAGCGGTCGGGCTCAGCAAAAAGTGCGTGAGCAGTGCATCCGGGCTAAACAACAGGATGGCAGCGGCGCGATTGTGCTTGGCTGCGGCGGTATGGCCGATTTGGCGCGAGAATTGACGCTGGAATTGGGGATCCCGGTGATCGACGGCGTCAGCGCCGCGGTAAAAATGATCGAGTCGCTAAGCGCGCTCGGTCTGAGCACCAGCAAGCACGGCGATCTGGATTTTCCGCGGGCAAAGCCTTTGTCCGGCATGTTCAGTCATTTTAACGGGTGATCGGTAAAGGGAAACAACGATGAGTGATTTCGCGTTCAATAAAGATTATCCCCGTGATTTGATCGGCTACGCCGGTCGTCCGCCGCATGCTTGTTGGCCTGGTCAGGCGCGCATCGCGGTGCAATTTGTCCTCAATTATGAGGAAGGGGCTGAAAACAACGTGCTGCATGGCGACGCCGGTTCCGAGCAGTTTCTCTCTGATATCATCGGCGCGGCCAGCTATCCAGAACGGCATATGTCGATGGATTCCCTTTACGAATATGGTTCACGCGCCGGGTTCTGGCGGATCCATGATGAGTTTCAGCGCCGAGGCCTGCCATTGACGGTCTTTGGCGTGGCGATGGCACTGGCGCGCAACCCGCAGGTGGTCGAAGCGATTAAAAATGCCGGCTACGATGTGGTCAGCCACGGCTGGCGCTGGATCCACTATCAGCAGATGGACGAAAAGACCGAACGGCAGCATATGCACCAGGCGATGACGGTATTGCGGGATCTGTTCGGCCAGGCACCGCTTGGTTGGTATACCGGCCGCGACAGTCCAAATACCCGCAGGCTGGTGGTAGAGCACGGGGGCCTGCAGTACGACAGCGACTATTACGGCGATGACTTGCCGTTCTGGACCGAGGTGCAGTGCGCCAATGGCGAAACCAAGCCGCACCTGATCGTCCCCTATACCCTCGAGGCCAACGATATGCGCTTCGCCTCGCCGCAAGGCTTTAACACCGGCGAGCAGTTCTTTACCTATCTGAAAGACAGTTTTGACGTGCTGTATGCCGAAGGTGAGGAGTCGCCGAAGATGCTGTCGATCGGCATGCATTGCCGTTTATTGGGCCGTCCGGGCAAGTTTCGCGCGCTGCAGCGTTTCCTGGACTATATCGAGCAATATGACCGGGTCTGGGTGTGCCGACGCCAGGATATTGCTGACCACTGGCTGGCACAGCATCCGTTTAAGAAGTAAAAAAGGGCCGATGTGGCCCTTTTCGTTATGTTTGAGCACAGGATTGCGCTCGGTCATGGATCAGAACAGTACGGAGTAGTTCAGACCAAAGGTGCGGCCACGGCCTTTATAGCTGTAAAGCTCGGGTGAGCCGTAGGTTGGGCTATAGAGGATTGGCGCGCGCTGGCCCCAAACGGTGGTGTATTCCTTGTCCAGCAGGTTTTCTACGCTGAAGCTGAGTTTACCCACCGGCAACGCGTAGCTGCCGAGGAAATCGATGGTGTTGTAGCCATCAATTTTACGCCCTTGGGTCGAGCCGGCCTTGGTGTAATCGCCGTCATCCGATACGTCGAAAGTCTGCTGTGACTGCAGGCGCAGGTTCCAGTCACCCGGTGCCCAGCCGACGTAGGCGGTCACTTTGGATGGGCTGGCGGTATCCACCACCAGCTTTTTCCATTCGCCGTTAACCTTGGTCTCGGAACGAATGAAGTTGAAGTTGGTGCCTGCGCTCCAGTCGCTGTCTTCGAAGAAGTAATCGACCGCGCCTTCCATCCCGTAAATGCGGCGTTTGTCCGAGTTGACGTTAATGGTCATGTCGGTTTTGTTGATCGAAATACTCTTATCGGACAGGGAGTAGTAGCCGGCAATCTGCGTACGCAGGTTATCGCCGGTGTAACGCCAGCCAAGCTCGTAGGAGTTAACCTTGATACCTTCCAGCTTGGAGTCGCCAACGTTGACGCTTTTGTTCAACTGGTAGTGGCCGTTGTTCAGCGCATAGGTACCGTTGCCGTAATATTTGCCCGGATCCGGGATCTCGTAACCCTGCGAGAAGTTGATCCAGGTCTGCTGGCGTTCGGTCAGGTGAGCCAACAGGCCGGCGTTGAACAGGGCGTTGTTGTAGTCCGTTTTCCCGCCAGGGATGGCATCAGCCGAGGTAGCGGCGCCGGTAGCGATAGCCTGCTGCTGGTTGTAGCCAACGAAGTCATCAATCTTGTTTTCGGTGTACTGGTAGCGCACGCCGCCGCTCAGGGTGAAGATAGGGTTGATGTCGTAGCTGGCCTGCAGGAAGGACGCCAGGTTGGTGGTGCTGTAGCCCGGGTAGCGGCCGGTGTTATACGCGTTTTGCAGATCCATACCGCCAGACTGCTGTGCTTTCGCCAGATCGAAGAACTGCTGGTTGGAGTTGAACGTCTCATGCTCGGCGTCGATGCCGTAGGTTAACGTCAGGGCATCGATCGGTTTGCTGTTCAGCGTCAGTTTGCCGCCGTAAAAGTCGGTCTTCTGCTGGGAGGCGCCGATGCTGCTGACGTAATAATTCGGGGCTTTACCTGCCAGCGTCGGGAACGGGTAGAAGGTCAGCGACTCATCGCGATAGTAGACCTGCGCCACCAGATCCTGACCGAGGAAGTCGGTGTTGGAGTACTGCAGGTTGATCAGGTGGCGTTCGGTCCCCGGAATGCGATCCGAATTGAGGTTACCGCTGTTGGATGCCTTGGCGCTGCCGGTCACCGCAGCGAAATTTTCCCCCAGGAACAGGCCGTGGTCGCCATCGGACTGACTTTTGTAATACTGAGTGGTCAGTTGCAACTGCTGGTGGTCATCGATATTGATGGTGCCGGTGCCCATCACGTCGAGGCGATCGGAGTACTGCAGGCCGGTCTGAGTATTATCAATCAGGACTTCGTTGCCCTTGCCGTCGTACCAGCCACCGTAGCGCTGATAGGAAACCGACAACCGGCCCGAGGCGTTGTCGTTGCCGCCGCTGACCGCTGCCGCCACGTTCTCGTCGTGGTCGTTATGGCCGCCAAAGCCGGTTTTACCGCCGATCTGCAGTTCAACCTGCTGCTCTTTCTGGCCTTTTTTGGTGACGATGTTGATCAGGCCGCCGGTGCTGCCGCCGCCGTACAGCGAGGTAGCACCGGAGATCACTTCAATGTGATCGATATTAAAAGGATCGATCGAATCCAGCTGGCGGCTGTCGCTGCGCGATGAGTTCAAACGTACGCCGTCGATCATCACCATCATTGAACGGCCGCGCAGGTTCATGCCGTAGTTGGTACGCCCCTGACCGCTGACGTCCATGCCCGGGATCAACTGCGCCAGCATGTCCTTGATCTCTTTGCCGCCCTGGACTTGCTGCTCAATTTCCTGGCTCTCAATCACCCAGGTGGTCTGCGCCATTTCTGCCACTGTACGGTGCGTACGGCTGGCGGAAACCACCATTTGCTCTTCGCTTTTTTGTTCTTCTGCCCAGGCCGTAGGGGCGAGCATCGCCAGCAGGCAAGGGTTTAATACCCAGAGGTGTTTGCGTTTCATCGTTATTTTCCAGTGTGTCCCATATTGGTGTGTAGTTAAAACTCGGTGTAATTGAGCATGACGTGCTCGGCGCGGGAGGGGATACCCGGCTGCCGACTACGCCATTGGATCACAGCCGGGGTGGACGTTAAATCGAACTGGTCGCGTCCTAAAGCCCGGTTGAGAATGCGTGCGGAACGCCAGGCCATCAGGCTGAGCTGGGGCTCGGCGATGCCGTGGCTGTGCATGCCGGCATTAACGGCAAACAGGCAGTTTTCCTTGGGGCCTTCCCACTCCAGGCTGAAGTCGGGGGCTACGCGGAACTGGTCATCGGCGGTGGTCAGCAGGCGGTCAGCCAGCGGTTCGAGGAACGCCGGGCGATCCTGCTGATAGCCGGTGGCGAAAATCACCACGTCGGTGTCGAAGGTTTCTTTACCCTGATCAAGATGGTGATGGGTAACCAACTGCCAGCCATCGCCTGCGGCCTGGATTGCCGCCAGCGAGCGGCTTGGCAGCAGGTGCGCCCAAGGCTTTTCGCGCAACACTTCAAACTGGTGATACATCGCGCGGTAAATCGCCAGCAGCGAATCGCTGGTGATGCCGTCGGAGGTCATCTTCTGCTCGGTCAGCATGCGCTGCTTGGCGCCGTCGTTCAGGCCATAGAAGCTGTCAACGTAGTCCGGCGTGAAGTACTCGTTGGCGAAGGCGGCTTCATCCAGCGCGTTATAGTTATTGCGACGCGAAATCCAATTCAGTTGCGCAGGCTGCCCCCATTCGGCGCGGAAAATGTTCAGGAACAGATCTGCACCGCTCTGGCCGCCACCGACGATGGTGACGCGTTTTCCGGCCAGGTTCGGGTTGCGCATCGTCATCTCGCTGGCATGGAAGCAGCGATCGTTTTGCTCGGTAACGCAGTCCGGCAGTTTGATGCGTTTGCCGATGCCCAGGCAGACGTGGCGCGCCCGGTAAGTCGCACGCTGGGTCGTGACGACGAATTGGCGCTGCTGGTCGTCAAAATCCACGCTCTGAATATCCTGACTGAACTCCAGCGACTTCAGCCCGTTGGCGGCCCAGTCGAGGTAGTCGGCGAACTCTTCGCGCGATACCGTACGCAGTTCGGTGGTCAGGAATCGATAAAATTTCTTCCTTTTCACCAGGTAGTTAAGAAAGCTGTAGGGATTGGTTGGCGATACCGCGCTGACCAGATCTTTCAGGAAGCTGGTCTGCATATGGCAATCCGGCACCATCATGCCGGGATGCCAGGAAAAGTGCGGCTTGCGTTCGAGGAATTTACTGTTAAAACCGGCAACTTCACTGCCGAGTGCGGCAATGCTGAGGTTGAACGGGCCGATACCAATGCCGATGAAATCCAGGGGCTGATTCATTGGGCAAACTCCTTGGTGACCAAGTAGAGAGGGTTATCCAGATCCTGCAGATAGTTTGGCAACATGCGACTGCCGCCATCCTGCTCTGAGTAGGTGAGTTTTACCGGGTTGAGCACCACGCGAATAATTTGTGGCTTGAAAAGATCAAACAACGCAAAGCGTTCCGCCATGTCCGGATGCTGTGCCATATAGCCTTTCAGCACCTGTGCCAGCAGTTGATAGAAGCGAGGCTCACTGACCCCACAGGCCTTCATCAGCGGTGAGATAAAGCGCAGCACGGTGACGAAATGCCCGGTTTGCAAATCATGGATCAAATAGTCGGCGGACAGGCGCACGGTGACGTCTCTCACCACTTTCGGCAGCGATGCCGCTTCGGGGAAGTCCTGATCCACCAGGCGCATATCGCCCTGGAAGTCTTTCAACAGCACGCGCTGCGGCACATGATCTTTCATCACCAGCGTGATGTTTTGCCCATGGGCGATCAGCGCTACGCCGTAGCGGCACATCAGGTGGTACATCGGCACCACCACCACCCTGAACATCTGCTGCAGCCAGGCTTCAGCGCTCAGGCCGGAACGCGCGATATAGGCGGCAATCAGCGGCTGGCCGTGGTTGTCGGTTTCCATCAGCGTCGCCATCAAGATGGCTTGTTCTTCTTCCTGCAGGTAGCAAGAAGGGTTCTCACGCCAGATCACCCCCAGCATTTCCTGGTAGCGGTAAGGCGCTTTGGCCAAAGAGGCGTAGGTCGGATGGGTCATATAGCCTGCCGCCGGCTCGCCAAGGATCTCGGCGCCGCTGGCGCTTAGCGTATCGTCCTCGGTAAAAATCTGCTGTAGCCAACGGGAAGCGGCCGGCCCGGCGCTGATGTACTTGCCTGGAATGCCGCGATAACACGAGGTGTTGTAAATGGTCAGCGGCAGCTTGATGTCGAAAGCGGAGCGGCGGCTGATGTTGGTCAGCGTGCGCAACGATTGCTGCGCCAGATAGCTGTCGCCGAATTCACCCAGTTCCACCAGCTCCCCTTCGGCCAGCTGTGGCAGAAAGTGCAAAGCGATCTTTTGTTGCCACTGCCAGGGGTGGAGCGGCACCGGGATCCAGTCATGGGTCAGTTTCAGCTCACGCCAGCGCCGTTCGAAACGTTGGCGTTCGGCACTGTCCATCGCGCTGTTAAGCAGGTTATCCAGTGAATATTCTTCGTCGGCGCACCAGACAAAGCTGCCGCGTTTAGCCGCGACCCAGTGCAGTCGGAACTGCCCTTGGTATTCGGGCGCGTACTGATGCAGCGCGGTCAGGCCCCAGCCACGACGACCTTTATTGAAGATAAACTTGGGGTGTCCGGCCAACAGGCACTGCAGCGCGTCAGCATCCAGGGCAATCAAATCCTGTGCGCTCATGCCGTGACGGGCAGACAGCAACTGCATATCGCCGCGCAGCGTGGCGTACAAATCCTCCAGATGCTCGGCGATCTGCGCATCGTCCATTTTCAACACCAGAGCCAGTTGGCGCAGCGTTTGGTCGGCGGCTAACGGCGATTGATCGCAGGCCAGCGTTGCCGGGTCGATGTGCAGCCAACCCCAAATACCGCGTTCGGCGCTGAAGCTATACTGAGCGTCGCCCAGCAGAATGCACCATTGCTGGCCGTGTTGTTCGGCCTGCAGCGTGCGTTCGTATTCCAGCTCTGCGAGGATCTTGGCGATCATCTGACGGTTTACGCGCTGCCAGTCGGCGTAATCTACGGTGTTCATACTGAAGCCCCCCGGAAGAATTCATCACGCTGATTCATAATCAAACGCGAGCGCTTATGCGGGAAATCGAACTCTTTGACTGTGTGGTAGCCGGCGGCCGGCAGGTGACGGAACAGTCGCTGATTATCCGCGCGCGGTTCGGCGACCACGCGCGTGGTGCGCGGTTCATCCAGATACAGATAATGCGTCAGGCCACGTAGCCAACTGCGAATGTATTGAGCGCCGCGGCAGTCTTCTTCACCGACCAGCATGTGCAGCCCACGGTCGAAAGGCTGCCAGCGGTAGTGGCGACCGATGCGATCTTCTGGAGCCCAATAGACTTCGAAATAGCCGAACGGGCGATCGTCAAAGCACCCCAACAACGGATAGCAGTAGCTGGAGTCCAACTGACGCTGCAGGTAGGCAGCCTGGGTTTCGAGCGGGCCGCTCATTTCCCAGAAGGCATCTACTCGCGGTGAATTCATCCAGCGGGTGAACTGCGCGGCGTCGTGTGCCACTTCCGGCAGGCGGAAGCTCAGGGTTCGCTTGAGCTGCGGATCGTAACGGCGATACACCTCACCGCTGGGGCGTGCGGGCCGCTGGGGGAACCACAGGCTACGCTCGGCGTCATACTGCATTTTCCCGGACGCGGAGTGGCGTTCGGCACCGAGCCACAGCGGTAACTGGTAAAAGGTTTCGCGCGCCAGATAGTCACTGCTGGCTAACGCGAACAGCGTCTGTGCCTGCGGTTCTTCACACCATTGCGCATAAGGCAGGGTGACGCCGCTGAGCTGCGGTGCTGCCACCAACAACTGGTCCAGCGCCTGTACCAGCCAGCCCTGCGGCAGAGGTCCCGGACAGTGCAACACCGCGCTGCCGTCCAGGCCCAGACCGAGTTGCAGCGCCTTTCCCAGTTGCTCACAGCAAAAACCGTTGTCGGCATGCGTCAGTTTGGCTTGCGACATCATTGAGCGGCTCCCTGGCGCAGCGGGTTGACGAAGTCGAAGTAAATCACCGCCGGATCGACGATGGTGTTTTCGTTATGGTCATGCAGGTAACAGAAGAAGTTGCCTTTGCAGTTCCAGTGGCTGCTGTCGAGTACGTAGTCCAGACACAGGGTGTTTTTGGCGCTGGCACGCAGGCCACTCAGCGCATCACGCACCCGGGCCATCAGCTGTTCTTCAGTGTCGAAACCGGCCGCGGCTAACGCCGCAGTGACCGCCAGGCTGGAGTTCACCAGCAGGTAGTAAGGGAAGTAACGCAGTAACTGCTGTTCGCTGAAGCGGTTTTCCGCCTCGGCCTCGCCAATTTCTGCTAACCAGGGTCCGGCATCGCGGGTAAAGCCGCTGCCCTGACAGTCGCGGTACAGCATGCCGACCGGCAGATCCTGCTGCATTTCCACCAGAATATTTTGTTGATGGGCCAGCAGCACCAGTCCGTAATCGGCTTCAGTGCTGAACAGCGGCAGTAGGACATGTTGGCAGTAAGCATCCAGCCAGGTATGAGCGGCCTGTTGCACCGGCAGGTTCAGTCGGCTGGCCAAACGCCGCACCGCTGCTGCCAGCAGGCTGTGGCCGCCGTCCGGTGCGGCCTGGGTCAGGGTGACCAGCACATTGGTCTGGCTTTCCGGCTGCTCAAACAGCAGGTTATCGCGCAGTGCCATCAGGCTTTCTTCCTGAATCGTTCCGTCCGCAGAGCGCAGCCCGGCCCAGCCGTCTTCCTGCATCACGCGGAAGGTGGGATAACGTGCCTGCAACTGCTGCCAGCGTGGCGTTTGCGCCAAACGGGCCAAACGGATGCCGCGTTTCACTTCTTTGACCGACAGGGTACGCACCGAGTTGGTCAGGCGCACGCTGAGGGAGAATTTAATCATGTCGCGATTGCTGGCGCTGTACAGCGAGCGGGAAGAGCTGGTTGGCAGCCAGCGTTCGCCGGCTTCGCCCAGATCGCTGAGCAATCCTTGGGTCACCAGTTCCTGGCACCAGGCCTGCGTCAGCAAGTGGTCGGCCTGCCACGGATGCATCGGCAACAGCCAGACGTCATCGGTAAAATGCGCCAGCAGTTGCGGTGCGCTTTCGGCGACAAAACGCTGCAGGCGCTGCTGCAGCGTCAGGTTCAGGCTGTCGCCGCACAGGTGGTTTTTATCGACGGCAAACCAGCGCAGCGGGAAACGGGCGCCAAAATCTGGCAGGTACCGGCGCGCCTGCTGTTCGTCGAAAGGTTCATGGGATTTGGGCGCCGGGTGGAAGGCGTGGCCTACCAACAGGCCCTGTTCCGCCTGAGCGAAGTTGAGCGGCTTGTCGCGCAGCGTTGGCCAGTCCAGGCGCACTGCGATCGCCTGTTGGGTATTGTAATGACTCTCCAGCACGCGCTGGCGGAAACGGGTAACGACCTCATCCGGCAGTTCTCCCTTCACCGACGGTTTTTCCAGCAATAAAGTCACCCATTGTTCCACGCTCAATGCAACACCAGCACCGTCGTCTTGCTGATGCAAGCGGGCAGGGAACAGATATTGGTGATGTTGGGTGGGGGAGGTGTGACGTAAAGTGATGCGGATAGCCTGAGAAGGCGAAAGTGGAATATGAAGCTGCGGATACTGTTGGTTGTTGGCCGCCGGAACGATTTGCCAGTCCCGGGTTTCACGCATCAACGCGTTGAGAAAACATTGCGCAGCCACGTCGGTCGTCGCGGTTTCAAACTGGATTGTCATGATCCCATTTCACTATTGAATCAATTGAGAATGATTCTTATATCAATAATATTTATTGTTATCAATCGCCGTATGATACAATTTTTCAATGAATTGAACATAACCTTATAATATTATTAACGGTAAATTTACGTTTGATGCATATTTCTTCTCCTCCTGAATCACCGCCAATGGCGAATACGTCTCCTTCCAACTGGCCGCTGGCTTTGTGCGCCGGGCTGCTGGGTATCGGGCAAAACGGCCTGCTGGTGGCGTTGCCGGTGCTGGTCAGCATGACCCAGCTGTCGCTTTCAGTCTGGGCTGGACTCTTGACGCTCGGCTCGATGTTGTTTCTGGTGGGGTCACCCTGGTGGGGCAGGCAGTCTGAAATTCGCGGCTGCAAGTTCGTGGTAACCATGGCGTTAGCAGGGTATTTGTTCAGTTTTGCTTTACTGGCGCTGGCGGTCTGGGGGCTGGCGGCTGGCTGGCTTTCATCGACGCTGGGGTTGGGCGGCCTGATTGTGGCACGTGTTATCTACGGGCTGACGGTGTCTGGTATGGTGCCTGCCAGCCAGACCTGGGCGCTACAGCGTGCCGGCTATGAACAGCGTATGTCTGCGCTGGCGACCATCAGTTCCGGGCTGAGCTGCGGGCGACTGTTGGGACCGCTGTGCGCCGCGCTGACGTTGTCGATTCATCCGATGGCGCCGCTGTGGTTGATGGCGCTTGCGCCATTGATCGCCCTATTGGTGGTGTGCCGCCAGCATAACGATCCGCCGCTGCCGCCGGTTGCCCATCAGCAAAACCGACTTCGCCTCAATATGGTGCCTTACCTGCTGTGCGCTCTGCTGCTGGCCGCATCGGTCAGCTTGATGCAATTGGGATTGGCACCGCATTTGACCGGTTTATTCAGTCATTCCGCTACCACCGTCAGTCATCACGTGGCGGTGTTGCTGAGCGTGGCGGCGGCCTGTACGCTGTTGGCTCAGTTTCTGGTGGTGCGCCCGCAGCGCTTTAGCGCGCCGCAGCTGCTGCTGATTGCCGCCGTGCTGATGATGGTGGGACTGGGCCTGATGTGCGCTCAGCCTTTGGCGCTGTTCTATGTCGGTTGCGCACTGGCCTCTTTTGGCGCGGCCATGGCGACGCCGGGCTATCAACTGATGTTGAACGATAAATTGTCTACCGGCAAAGGGTCGGGGGCCATTGCTACCAGCCATACGCTGGGTTACGGCCTGAGCGCATTGATGGTACCGGTGGTGGCCAAATTTTATGGTGAGTCGCAGCTGATCGCCGCGGCTCTGATGATGGCGGTTCTGCTGGGGGGCATCAGCAGCTGGCTGTGGCGCCAGCACCGCATCAGCGTAAATTCTGCAGGAGAGTAAAAGAATGTCCGGTGCATCAAGCTACAGAATTTTTGATATCACACTGAAAGTCAAAGAAAATGTGTCTCCCTCCTTGCTGCGCTGCGTTTTCGAGGGACCGGACGTCCATCGCATGAAGCTGGAGGCGCCGGATCAGCGAATCAAACTGTTGTTCCCGGTCCAAGAGGGGCAGATCCTGCGTCTGGAAAACAGCGACGACTGGTATCGCGACTATATGGCGATACCGAAAGAGCAACGCCCGGTGATGCGCACCTATACGCTGCGGGCGCTGCGTGCCGAACAGAATCAAATGGACGTCGAGTTCGTGCTGCATGGCGTGAACGGCCCGGCCTCGGCGTGGGCGACCCATGCCAAACCGGGGGATGTTATTCAAACCGTAGCCCCGAATGCCGATGTTGACGGTGACAGCGGCGGTTACGAATGGGTGCCCCCGAGCGAGCTGCAGCAGGTCCTGTTGATCGCCGACGAGACGGCGGTACCGGCGGCGGTAGGCATTCTGGAACAGCTGGCGCAGCGGGCCAATCCGCCACGGGTACAGGCTTTCTTCGAGGTTCCTGTGGCAGGCGACTGCCTGAATATGGACCGCTTCCCGTTTGCCGAGGTGTATTGGTTGCCGCGCGACGTCGGGCATCAGCAGATGCACGGCACTCTGCTGGTGGAGTCGGTACGCCAGCGGGTGAATATTCCTGAATCGGCACGGACGCAAGCGCAGTCGCTGGCGGAAAACAGTTTGGGCGGCGATCTGCTGTGGGAACGAGCCGAAGGGGCGAAAAGCTTCTACGCCTGGGTTGCGGCAGAGTCTTCCGCGGTGAAGGCGTTGCGCCGTTACCTGATTGGCGAACGCGATCTCGATCGCTCCACCGTTAACTTTATGGCGTACTGGTGTTGAGGGGCCCCGTCAATAACTGACTTCACTTTGATGGCGCACCGCCAGCAGTACAGCGGTGCTGCCATCAAAGTGATACAGGGCAATATAGCCGCTGTTGCCGAAATCGATCGGCCATTCCCTAAACTCAATTTCCATATCTTCAACGGGCCGACCGGCCTGAGGATGATGGGCCAGGATATTGACGCTGCTACGAATGGATGCGATGGCCTTTTGCGCAGCCTGGCGATCTTTGGCCGCCAGAAATCGGTACAAGCGCTGAATATCGAGCAGTGCGGCAGGCGTCCATATCAGTTGTGGCACTCCGGTATCTCCGTATCATCACCTTTTTCCAGGTTAGCGAGCCAATGATCAGCCTCGTCTTGGGTCAGATGTTTACCATTGGTCTGATACGTTTCCCAGGCTTGTAGTGCGTCTTTGCGCAGCGCTTCGCGCTTTTCTTCTCGCTCGACGTATTCACGGATCGCCTCACGCATAATCCAGTGCGCACTTCGCTGACGCGTGGTCGCGATTTGTTGCACCCGTTGCTTGAGCTCATCATCAATTTTTATCGATGTAGCCGTAGTCATAAGTAGCCTCAGTTAGCTAAAGGTAATACCTCTGACGACTATAAGGCCCAATATGCCAGGCTGTCCATTTTTTGTGCGCTCGGTTTGCCTTAAGCCATCAAGCTCACGTGCGCGGCGACGATGCGCCAGCCGCAGGGGAGTTTGACCCAGGTTTGCATCTGGCGGCCAACGCTTTCGCTGCCGGGGCGACGGAATTCGGTACTGGCGACGGCCATGTCGTCACCGTAGGTGGTGATAACGGTGTTCTCCAATAGGCGATCCAACCCTTTGGAAGGACGTTGTTGGCGGAAGTCACGGATCTGATCGATGCCGTACAAATTCTCCGTCGCGCCGTAACGGACTGTGCGACCATCGTGCCAAAACAACTCATCCAGCACTTCAATATCATTGCCGATCAGCGCCTGTTCGTAACGATAAAAGGCGGCGTTCACCTCAGCCAGCACCGCCGGACGATCGATATACTCACTTTTCATCATTTAGTCCTGTTTTCCCGGTAAAACACATCTCGCCACGCCACGTTGTTCCAGCGCATAGGCGGCACGCAGTGCCAGATCCTCCCGCCAGGGCGGGGCAATCAGTTGCAGGCCTATCGGCAGGCCAGAGGCGGTTCTCAGCGGCACCGTCACTACCGGCAGGCCGAGGAAAGAGACAGGCTGCGTCAGCATGCCCATACTGGCGCGGATCGGCAGAACCGTGCCGTTGACATGCATGGTTTCCTGGCCGATCGGTGTGGCGCTACAGGGCGTTGCCGGTGCGATGAGGATGTCCCAGTGTTCGAACAACGGCAGCACCTGTTGCTGAAAATGGGTACGAAAGCGCTGCGCCTGTACATACCAGGCGGAGGGCAGCATGGCACCGGCCAGCAGGCGTTCACGCGACAGCGGCTCAAAGCGGTTCGGCTGGCTGCGCAACAGCGGCAGATATTGATTGCCCCCCTCGGCGGCGCTGATGATAAACGCCGCCGAGCGGGCCAGTTCGGCCTGTGGAAATTCAACTTCAGCCACGGCCTCCAATGCCTGCGCGACCTGCCTTACGGCGGTTTTAGCGTCATCGTTGCACCACTGCTGAAAATACCCGCCCAGCACCGCGCAACGCAGGCCTTGTTGGCCACGGGGCAACAGCGATTCGGTTTGCGTGACCGGTTTATCCGCCTGAAAACGGTCTTCGATATCCGTGCCCTGCATCACGTCATACACCGCCGCCAGATCGCGTACCCTACGGGCAAAGGGGCCGAGATGATCCAGACTGGCGACGAATGGCTGACTACCGCTGCGTGACAGACGGCCAAAGGTTGGCTTCAGCCCAAAGATACCGCACAGCGACGCGGGTACGCGTATGGACCCATTGGTGTCGCTGCCGAGGGAAAATGTCACCAGCCCGGCAGCGACCGCCGCCGCTGAACCGCCTGAGGAGCCACCGGCAATACGCCTAGTATCGTGCGGGTTACGCGTCGCGCCGTAGTGGCTATTTTCGGTGGTAAAACCGTAGGCATAGGCGTCCATATTCAGCATGCCTGACAGCAAGGCGCCTTGTCCGGCCAGTCTGCCAATCGCCCAGGCGTCCTGTTTGGCCGGCGGGTTATCGCTGAACAGGCTGGCTCCCGCCAGGGTGGTTTCGCCGGTGACGTCGAACAGGTTTTTTACCGCGTAAGGGATCGCCGCCAGGCTCGGCAGTGCAAGTCCTCTGGCGCGCGCGCGATCAAGGTGATCGGCTTCGCTCAACATGCGTTCGCGCGTGATGTGGGTATAGGCGTTCAGCGCCGGATCCAGTGCGTCAATATTCTCTAAAGTTTGTTGGGCAATCTCACGTGCAGAAATCGCACCTTGCTTCAGGGCCGCGCGGATCTCGGCGATCGATAGGGCACTTAACGAATTCATGCGCGATACACTCCTGCGATCTCCAGGCGTGGATCGAGCGGAAAGGCCATTAAGGGTTCCGCCAGTGCGGCGATGCGATTGAACTGAGTTAGCAGTTCCTGACGGCGCGCGTCATCCATTTCCAGCGCCAGTATCGCTTCCATTTGGCTGATATAGGCCGCCCAGTCGACGGCAGGTTGGTTTTTCATTTTACTTCTCCCCAATCAAAATGGCGGCTAGAAGCCGGCGGCACTGCCGTTGCTGCGGGGATCGAAAGCCCCTTCAAGCATGCCGTTCGTATGGCGAACAATGGCGCCGGCGTGGCCGACCGCTTCGCTAAAGTCCGGTAACAACTCCACGTCGTGGCCCCGTTGGCGCAGGTAGTCGACGGTTTCCGCGCTAAAGCGACCTTCCAGCTTCAGTGAGTCAGAGCTTTCACCCCAGGTGCGACCCAGCAGCCAGCGCGGCGCACTGATCGCTTGCTGCAGCGGCAGGCCCTGCACCACATGACGAACAAACACCGCCGCCTGGGTTTGCGGCTGGCCGTCGCCGCCCATGGCGCCATACACCAACGTGCGCCCGTCATACAGGCGAGCCGCCGCTGGGTTCAGGGTGTGGAAAGGTTGTTTGCCCGGTGCCAGTGCCAGCAGATGGGCGGCATCCAGGCTGAAGGAAGCACCGCGGTTTTGCCACAGGATGCCACTTTGCGGCAATACCACGCCGCTGCCGAATTCGTGGTAAATGCTTTGGATAAAGGACACCGCCAGACCGCTGCTGTCCATCACGCCCATCCAGACGGTATCACCAGGCCCCTTGCCTTTGCCCCAGGCGGCAGCATGCTCAGGGTCGATACGCTTGGCCAGCGCATCCAGGCGTTCGGTCGTCAGGAGTGCCTGCGGATCCTGCGTCATTTGGCGTGGATCGGTGATGAATTGGTCACGCAGACCGAAAGCCAGCTTGGTGGCCTCGACGATGCCATGCACCACTGCGCCTTCGCTTTTGCTGGCCAGGGGCAGGCGATCGGTCAAACCGAGGATCGCCAGCGACACCAGGCCCTGAGTGGGTGGGGTGAGATTGAAGACCTCGCCTTTCTGGTGCTCAAGTCGCAACGGCGTGCGCCGCCGTGGCCGATAATCCGCCAGATCTTGTGCGGTGAGCGGCATGCCCAGCCGGGCTATGTCGGTCGCGATGCTTTGTGCCAGTGGGCCGCGATAGAAGCTGTCCAATCCGTCTTCGGCCAGGGCAATCAGGGTATCCGCTAACTGTGGCTGGCAGAAACGCTGTCCGGCAAGGGGGATTTCCCCCTGCGGCAAATAAGTGCGGGCAAAATGTTCCACATCCGTCAGTTCATGATATTTGCTGCGTGTGGCGGCCTCCTGCGAGGCGGTGACCGGAATGCCGTCCGCCGCATAGCGAATGGCATCGGCCAGCAGGCGCGGTAGCGGCAGCTGTTCGCCGCCCAGCTCGCCGGAATAGTCTAGCGCTTCGCGCCAGCCGCCTACGGTGCCGGCAACGGTCAGCGCCGCTCTGGGGCCGCGATGTGGGATGTGGCTTTCGCCCGCATAAAAATCCAGCGTGGCCAGGGAGCCGGCGGCACCGCTGGCGTCGATCGCCACCGGATCGCCCTGGGGAGGAACAATCAGCCAGAAGCCGTCACCGCCCAGGCCATTCATGTGCGGATAAACCACGGCGATAGTCGCGGCGGCGGCGACCATGGCTTCGATGGCGTTCCCCCCTTCACGCAAAACCGCCAGCGCGCTTTCGCTGGCGAGGTGGTGAGGCGTGACGGCCATGCCCAATGGCGCGGTATTGCTGTTAATCATTTCTTGGCCCTTGTTTGAGGTCAGCTTCTGTCTCAAAGACAAGCAAGAGGCGTTCCATGTTTTCTTCAGCGGTAATAAACGCTTGCCAGCGGGTAGATTGGCCGTGCTATGTTCCGCTGAAACAAAGGTTACAAGCAGGAGCAGCAATGAAGCAGATCGATGAACGCCTGCGCGGGGAATATTCGCAGCTTACGCCGCAGGAACAGCGGGTAGCCGACTTCATTTTCGATCACTTTGACGACCTGATCAGCTACAACAGCGCCGAGTTGGCGCGCCTGAGCGGCGTATCCAAAGCCACCGTCAGCCGCCTGTTCAAACGTTTGGGCTACCCAAGCTATCGTGCAATGCGTGACGAACTGCGTACCCTGCGTCAGAGCGGTATGCCGCTGACCGATAATCGTGACGCGGTGCAGGGCAACACCCTGCTGGCGCGGCATTACAAGCAGGAAATGGCCAACCTTACCCAGTGGGTGAACTATATTGACGCCGGCCAGTTCAATGCGGTGATCGCCGCCCTGGTACAGGCTCGGCGTGTGGTACTGATGGGATTTCGCAACAGTTATCCGATCGCTATGCACCTGCGCCAGCAATTGATGCAGGTACGTGAGCAGGTATTATTGATGCCGCAGCCCGGGCAAACGCTGGCGGAAGAGCTGGTCGATTTGGACCACGAAGACGTGGCCGTAGTTGTGGCTTTTCGCCGTCGGCCGCGCCAGCTGCGGGCCTTGCTGACGCAGTTGCAGATCCAGCAGGTACCGACGCTGCTGGTGTGCGAGCCGCAGGCGCAGTCGCTGATCCCATTGGCGAACTGGCACCTTGCGGCGCCGCTGGATAGCGTTTCCGCCTTTGACAGCTATTCTGCCGCCATGAGCCTGGCCAATCTGCTCAGCAATGCGCTGCTGCATGAGACGCTGGCGCAAGGGCGTCAAAGGATCCATCAGATCGCCGATCTGTATGGCGACCTGGATGAGCTGGAGCAACGTTGATTTCCGCGCCATTTTGGTGCTTTCGCACTTTGATGGTGCGCATTTTTCTCCGTGATATCCCTTCCTCCTGCCACCGTCATGGCAGAGGAGTTTTCTCTCTGGCCCCCTAAGTTAAAGACAGCAAAGGCTATCCTTGCTTCCGCCACCGATTGGCACATTAGTTGCAAAGTGATAATCAAAGAATCTTTTGTTTCATCATTTCACCATCGGGGATAGTCTATGAACTTCAAGAAAATCGGGGTAGCGGCGTTAGGGGCGGTGCTGTTGATGGCGCAGGCCGCGTCGGTGATGGCGGATCAACTGCAAGAAATCCAGCAGCGCGGCGTGTTGCGGGTGGCTGTTCCTCAAGACTTCCCGCCGTTTGGTTCGGTAGGCACCGATCTGCAGCCGCAGGGTTACGACATCGATATGGCGCAGTATCTGGCTGACAAGATGAAACTTAAGTTGCAGCTGGTGCCGGTCACCAGCGCCAATCGTGTTCCCTATCTGCAGACCAATAAAGTGGATCTGGTGATTTCCAGCCTGGGCAAAAATCCAGAGCGCGAAAAGGCTATCGCTTTCAGCCGTGCCTATGCGCCGTTCTTCCTGGGGGTGTTTGGCCCTAAAGACACCGCGTTGAGCGATGCCGCTCAATTGGAAGGCAAGACCGTTGGCGTGACGCGCGGGGCGGTGGAGGACATGGTGTTGAGCGACACTGCCCCGAAGGGCGCGCAGATCAAACGCTACGAAGACAACAACACCACGCTGTCGGCCTACCTGTCCGGTCAGGTGCAATACATTGCTACCGGCAATCTGGTGGTGAGCGCTCTGGCGCGACAGAATCCGACTAAAGCGCCGGTGGCCAAGTTCATGTTGAAGGATTCACCGTGCTTCGTCGGCCTGCGCCTGGGCGAGCCGGCGCTGAAAGCCAAAGTGGATGAATTGATTGAACAAGCGCTGAAAGACAACACCCTGAATGGGTTGTCGGAAAAATGGCTGAAAGCGCCGTTGCCCGCCCATCTTGGCGCATAACGGGAGCGCCTGATGACCTATCAACTAAATTTTCCTGCGCTGCGGCCCTACCTGCCTGAGCTGTTGGCCGGTTTGCTGACCACCATTGAGTTGACGGCACTGGCCACCTTGATCGGCGTTGCGCTGGGGATTTTCGGGGCGGCGATCCGCAGCGGCAAAACCAACCTGTTTAGCCGTACCTGGGGGATTTATGTCGAGGTGGTGCGTAACACGCCGTTTGTGGTGCAGCTGTTTTTCATCGTCTTTGGTCTGCCGAGCCTGGGGTGGAAGCTGACCGCCGGGCAGGCGGCTCTGCTGGCGATGGTGATTAATCTGGGTGCCTACAGCACCGAAATTATACGCGCCGGTATTCAGGTGACGCCGAAAGGGCAGTGGGAAGCCGGGCGGGTACTGGGTTTTAGCCGCAGTCAGACATTTTTGCGCATTGTATTGCCGCCTTCGCTGCAGCGCATTTACCCGGCGTTGGTCAGTCAGTGCATTATCGTCATGCTGGGCTCATCGGTGGTGTCGCAGGTGTCGTTCGAAGAATTGACCTTTGCCGCCAACCTGATCCAGTCGCGCACCTTCCTCAGTTTTGAGGTGTATTTAGTGACGGCGCTGTTTTACCTGCTGTTATCGATATTGATGCGCCAGCTGTTACTGGCCGCCGGCCGCCGCTTTTTAGGGAGCCAGAACTGATGCTGACTTTTACCGATTGGGACATTGTACGCAACCTGCTGCTGGCCGCGCGCTGGACGCTGTTGCTGTCGCTGACGGCGTTCTTTGGCGGCACGCTGGTGACGCTGCCGCTGCTATTGCTGCGCCTGAGCAAGCGCCGGTGGGCGCTGCGTTTTGTCCGCTGTTATGCCGAACTGTTTCAAGGCACGCCCCTGCTGATGCAGCTGTTTCTGGCCTTCTTTGGGCTGGCGCTGTTCGGCATTGATGTCAGCCCCTGGACCGCTGCGGCACTGGCGCTGACGTTATTTACCAGCGCTTTTCTGGTGGATATCTGGTCTGGCAGCATCGCTGCCTTGCCCAAAGGCCAATGGGAAGCGTCGCGCTGTCTTGGGCTGAACTTTAGCCAGACCCTGGTACGGGTGGTGGTGCCGCAGGCGGTTCACATTGCCATTGCGCCGACCGTCGGGTTTTCAGTTCAGGTGATCAAGGGCACCGCGTTGGCGTCGATCATTGGTTTTGTCGAGCTGACCAAGGCAGGCACCATGCTAAACAACGTCACTTATCAACCCTTTAAAGTGTTCGGCCTGGTCGCGTTGGGCTATTTCCTGATGTGTTATCCGCTGTCGCGCTACAGCCATTACCTGGAGAGGAAGTTCCATGCCGCTCATCACAATTAATCAGGTTCAGAAATATTACGGTCAGAACCACGTGCTGAAGGGCGTGGATCTGGATATCGATATGGGCCAGGTGATTTCGATTATTGGCCGTAGCGGATCGGGCAAGAGCACCCTGTTGCGCTGTATCAACGGGCTCGAAGGTTACCAGGAAGGCAGCATCAAACTGGGCGGCATGACCATCACCGACCGTGATTCGCAGGCGCGTGAGATCAGTCGCTCCATTGGCATGGTGTTCCAGAACTTCAATCTCTTTCCCCATATGACCGCGTTGGAAAACGTGATGTTGGCACCGCGTCGGGTATTGAAGAAAAGCCCGGCGGAATGCCGCGAACTGGCGGAAGAGATGTTGAACAAGGTTGGGCTGGGTGAGCGGATGCATTATTCCCCGGCTAACCTTTCCGGAGGGCAGCAGCAACGGGTGGCGATTGCCCGGGCGCTGGCGATGAACCCGAAGGTGTTGCTGTGCGACGAGATCACCTCGGCGCTGGATCCTGAGCTGGTGGGCGAGGTGCTGAAAGTCCTGGAGCAGTTGGCCAAAGAGGGTATGACGCTGATTCTGGTGACCCATGAAATGAACTTTGCCCGTGAGGTCGGTGACCGGGTGGTGTTTATGCACCAGGGCAAAGTGTGGGAGCAAGGCGACAGCCGCACGCTGTTCGCTAACCCGCAAACGCAGGAATTGAAACAGTTTATTGCTTCAGTTCGCGGCCTGTCTGAGGCGTGACACGCCATGGGCCGCGAGCTGAGTTTACTGAGTTATTAAGCTGGTAAGGAATTAACATGTTAGATATTACCCAGTTCGATCAGATTAACCCACCAGCCCGTCTGCTGATGGGGCCAGGGCCGATCAACGCCGATCCGCGCGTGTTGCGTGCCATGTCTAGCCAGTTGATTGGGCAGTATGATCCGGCGATGACCGGCTACATGAATCAGGTTATGGAGCTGTATCGCGCGCTGTTTCGTACCGAAAACCGCTGGACGATGCTGATCGACGGCACCTCCCGTTCGGGCATCGAAGCGATGCTGGTCTCCGCCATCCGCCCCGGCGACAAAGTGCTGGTGCCGGTGTTTGGCCGCTTTGGCCATTTGCTGTGTGAAATTGCCCGCCGCTGTCGTGCCGAAGTGCACACCATCGAGGCACCGTGGGGGGAAGTGTTCAGGGCCGATCAGATTGAAGATGCGATCAAGAAGGTACGTCCGCGTCTGCTGTTGACGGTGCAGGGAGACACTTCAACCACCATGCTGCAGCCGCTGGATCAACTGGGGGATATCTGCCGCCGCCACGGCGTATTGTTCTATACCGATGCGACCGCATCCTTCGCCGGTAACCCGCTGGAAACCGATGCCTGGGGGCTGGACGCGGTATCCGCAGGCCTGCAGAAATGCCTGGGTGGCCCGTCTGGCAGTTCACCTGTCACCCTAAGCCCGCAGTTCGAAGAGATTGTGCGCCGCCGCAAGTGCGTGGAGCAGGGGATCCGTACTGCCGATCATGCCGACGGTGACGATGAGATGATCTACTCCAACTATTTTGATCTCGGCATGATCATGGATTACTGGGGCCCCGAGCGTCTGAATCACCATACCGAAGCCACCAGCATGTTGTTCGCCGCGCGCGAATGCGCACGGGTGATCCTGGAAGAGGGGCTGGACAACACAATAGCTCGCCACAATCTGCATGGTGCGGCGATGCTGGCCGGCATTCAGGGCATGGGGCTTGAGGTGTTCGGCGATCTCGAAAACCGCATGAACAACGTGTTGGGGGTGGTGATCCCGCCGCAGGTGCATGGCGAACAGGTTCGTCAGATGATGCTCAACGATTTCGCCATTGAGATCGGCACTTCGTTCGGTCCGTTGCAGGGCAAGATTTGGCGCATCGGCACCATGGGTTACAACGCGCGTAAAGACTGTGTGCTGCAAACCCTGACCGCGCTGGAAGCGGTGCTGAACCGTCTGGGCTTCGCCAGCAAGCAGGGGGAAGCGCTGCAGGCAGCCTGGAACACCTACGACGATGGGAGCCGGTGATGGCAGTGCGGTTAACCGCCCAGGAGGCGGAACAGGCGGCCGCACGGGTGATGGCTCGTTGCGATGCGCTGGCGGCGATCAGCGCCACGCCGGGCCAACTGACGCGGGTTTATCTGTCGCCGGAGCATCGGTGCGCCAACGCGTTGGTGGGCGATTGGATGCGCAGTGTCGGTATGCGGGTCTGGCAGGACGCCGTTGGCAATGTTTGTGGCCGCTATGAAGGTCAAACGCCAGATGCGCCCGCGCTGCTGCTCGGTTCGCATTTGGATACGGTGCGTAATGCGGGCCGTTATGATGGCATGCTCGGCGTCTTGACCGCGCTGGAGGTGGTGGCGCATTTGCATCAGCAGCGGCGGCGCCTGCCGGTGGCGGTCGAAGTGATTGGCTTTGCCGATGAAGAAGGGACGCGCTTTAGCGTCGCCCTGCTGGGCAGCCGAGGCATTACCGGCCAGTGGCCGGCCGACTGGTTGGATCGCACCGATGCCGAGGGTATCAGCGTGGCGCAGGCGTTGCGCGAGTTTGGCCTGGATCCGGCGGCGGTGGTTGAGGCGCGGCGAGCGCCAGGTGATATCTGCGCCTATCTGGAATTGCACATTGAACAGGGGCCCTGCCTGGAAGCCGCCGATCTGGCTCTGGGCGTGGTGACGGCGATTAACGGCGCGCGTCGACTCCATTGCACCTTTAGCGGCGAGGCGGGCCATGCAGGCACGGTGCCGATGGGGCAACGCAAAGACGCCTTGGCGGCCGCGGCGGAGTGGATGGTGGCGGTTGAAGCGATAACCCGCACCCGCGATGAACATTTGGTGGCGACTGTCGGCTGTATCGAAAGCCTTCCGGGGGCGGTCAACGTCATTCCCGGTGAGGTGAAACTGTCGCTGGACGTTCGCGGTCCGCAAGATGGCCCGCTGGCAGCGTTGCTTGCACAACTGTTGGAGCGGGCGCAGGAAATTTGTGCTCGTCGCGGATTAGGGTTTGCCAGCGAGGAGTTTTATCGCATAAATGCAACGGAATGTGATGCAAATTTGCAGCAACGTTGGCAGCAGAGCGTGGAGGCGGTGCAGGGTCGCAGCATGGCTTTGCCCAGCGGTGCCGGGCATGACGCGATTGCCGTGGCGGCGTGCTGGCCGGTGGGTATGCTGTTTGTCCGTTGCGATCGCGGCATCAGCCATCATCCGGCCGAAGCCGTAAGCCAGGCTGATGTGGCGCTGGCTATTCAAGCCTACTGCCAGACCGTGGCCAGTTGGGAGAGTCCCGATGAATCTGCAGCAGTTTAATCAGTTGCCCGTGGCGGAAGCCGAGCGTTTGCTGCGGCCCTGCGTGAACATTGCAACCTGGATAGCCTCCGTGATTGCGGCCCGGCCGTTCAGCAGCAGCGATGCCGCGTTGGCGGTGGCCTGGCAGGCGGCGCAGCGTTGGCGACCTGAAGAGGTCAGCCAGGCATTGGCGCAGCACCCGCGCATTGGCGAACGTGCCGCAGGCCAGGGGCAAGAGGCGCAGTTCTCCAAGCGTGAACAGTCGGCGGTCAATGCCCGGGATCCGGAATTGGCTCAGGCGCTGCTGGTGGGTAACCGGCGTTATGAACAGCAGTTTGGTCAGGTGTTTTTGATCCGTGCCGCCGGTCGAGATGGGCGAGCCATTCTGAGTGAGCTGGAACGACGCTTGAACAACGACGTGGAGCAGGAACGGCAGGAAACCGCCGAACAGCTGCGCGAAATCGTGATGCTGCGTTTTAAGGAGTTACTGAGCGATGAGTAATATCAGCACCCATATTTTGGATACTTCCCTGGGGAAACCGGCGGCAAAGGTGCGAGTCTGGCTGGAACGGGAACAGCAGGGGCAATGGCGGGCGATAGCCGAAAGCACCACCGATGCCGATGGCCGCGCCCGTGAACTAACGCCGAATGAGCTGCCCGCGGGGCATTACCGCCTGCATGCCGACGTGGGCAGTTACTTTACCGCTGGTCAGCGCGAAACGCTGTACGCCACGGCGATCATCGATTTTGTCATCAAGGATGCGGCGCAGCATTACCATTTACCGCTGCTCATCAGCCCGTATTCCTATTCAACCTACCGGGGCAGCTAAACGCCCTTAGCGGTTAACCCGCATTGACGAGGTATCTATGGCTCTGTCTCAGGATAAGGGCGCGGCTTCGTGCTGCCCGGAAGATGAAAAACTGCCGCTGGCAAAAACCTTCGCCTACGGCCTGCAACATATTCTGACCATGTATGGCGGCATCATTGCGCCACCGTTGATCATAGGTTCGGCTGCGGGATTAGGCGCGGCGCAAATTGGCATGCTGGTGACGGCAGCGCTGTTTGTCAGCGGTTTGGCGACGTTATTGCAAACGCTTGGTGCACCGGGTTTCGGCTCTCGTTTGCCGTTGGTGCAGGGCGTTTCCTTTGCGGGGGTCGCGACCATGGTGACCATAGTCACTGGCGACGGCGGGTTGCCTGCGGTGTTTGGTGCGGTGATCGCGGCTTCGTTGATTGGGTTACTGATTGCGCCGTTTTTCTCGCAGATCATTCGCTATTTTCCGCCGGTAGTGACCGGCACCGTGGTCACGGTGATTGGGCTGTCGCTGATGCCGGTGGCGGTGCGCTGGGCGATGGGCGGCAACGCCAGGGCGGCAGATTGGGGATCAACCGGGAATATTGGCCTGGCGGCTTTTACGCTTGCGGTTATTTTGTTGCTGAACAAGGTGGGTTCCCCGGCGTTAAAACGGTTATCGGTGCTGCTGGCGATGGCGGTCGGCTGTGTGGTGGCCGCGTGGGTGGGCAAGCTGAACTTTGCCGCCGTAGGCCACGGGCCCTGGCTGGCATTCCCTGCGCCCTTTGCCTACGGTTGGCCAACCTTCGAGCTGAGCGCGGTGCTATCCATGCTGTTGATCGTGCTGGTATTACTCACGGAAACCACCGCCGGGCTGATGGCCGTCGGCGAGATTGTCGGTTCGCCGGTGAATGCGCGCCGTATCGCCAATGGGCTGCGTGCCGATATGTTGTCCAGCGCACTGTCGCCGGTATTCAACTCGTTTCCGCAAAGCTCGTTTGCCCAGAATATCGGGCTGGTGGCGATCACCGGCGTGAAGAGCCGCTTTGTGGTCAGCGCCGGCGGGGCGATTCTGGTGCTGCTGGGGTTGATGCCGGTTCTGGGACGGCTGGTGGCCTGCATTCCGCTGCCGGTTCTGGGCGGCGCGGGTGTGGTGCTGTTCGGCTCGGTGGCCGCCAGCGGCATCCGCACTCTGGCGAAGGTCGAGTACAAGGACAACATGAATCTGGTGGTGGTGGCGACGGCAATTGCCTTTGGCATGATCCCGATCGTGATGCCGACCTTCTACGATCAGTTCCCGAACT
This sequence comes from Serratia liquefaciens, assembly GCA_012719855.1. Lineage (GTDB taxonomy): Bacteria > Pseudomonadota > Gammaproteobacteria > Enterobacterales > Enterobacteriaceae > Serratia > Serratia liquefaciens_A. The sequence continues at coordinate 50,687 of JAAXZN010000004.1, forward strand.
GGGTGCGCACTTTGCTGCATTCAGGCATCAGTGCCTCGTGCCTGGTGGCGCTGTTGCTGAACCTGTTGTTTAACCGCATTGGAGGGACAGAAGAAAAAGCGGCGGAAGAAGAGCTTTCATGAAACAACGGGCGCGGTGTACCGGTACCGCGCCCGGAATGCTTAATCGTGGCGCAGAAAACTGTCGGCATCTCGCCAGGCCGGGAAGGCGCTGCGATAGCTTTGCAGGGTTTCCAGCGACAGTTCCGCGTCCAGCCGTGCGGCAATACCGGGCTCCGCCTGCGCCAGCGTTTCGCCCTGTGGGCTGAGGATCAGGCTGTCACCGCTGTAGTTCAGACCGTTGCCGTCTTCGCCGACGCGGTTGCAACCGGCCACATAGACCTGATTCTCAATGGCGCGTGCCGCCAGCAGCGTTTGCCAGTGTTTGCTGCGTGGTGCCGGCCAATTGGCGACGTACAGCGCCAGATCGTAATCCTGCTGGTAGCGAGACCAGACCGGAAAACGCAGGTCGTAGCAGATTTGCGGCAGGATGCGCCAGCCGCGCCATTCGAAGATTTCACGCCGTTTGCCTGCCTGATAGTGCAGGTGTTCACCCGCCATGCGAAACAGGTGGCGCTTATCGTAGGCATGTACCCGGCCGTTGGGCTCCACCAGCAGGAAACGGTTAACCGCGCCCTCGGCGGTTTTCAGCGCCACGCTGCCGCCAATCAGCGCGTTACTTTTGTTCGCCCAGCCGTGCAGCCAGTCAATCACCTGCTGTTCCGGCAGCGCACTTTCCCCGGCATCCATAGCAAAACCGGTAGTAAACATCTCCGGCAATACGATCAGATCGCGGCTGCTCAAGGGGGCCAGCAAGGCGTCAAAATGTTGCAGATTGGCTTGGCCATCGCGCCACACCAGGGGTTGCTGCAACAGGGTAATTTTTAAAGTCGACATAACCGCTCCGCAGCTGCATCCAGCGTGGCATCCTGTTTAGCGAAGCACAGCCGGATCAATTTATGAGGGAAAGGATCGGCACAGAAGACCGACAGCGGGATCGCCGCCACGCCTACGTGCTCGGTTAACCAATGGCAAAATGCCACGTCGTCCAGATCCGAGACGGCGCTGTAATCCGCCAGTAAGAAGTATGTCCCTTCGCAGGGTAAAATTTCCAGTCGGCTATTGGACAGCGCCTGCACGAAACGGTCGCGCTTGGTGCGGTAAAACGCTGAGAGCTGCTGCCAGTGTTCCGGCTCGCTGCGCAGCATATCGGCCAGCGCCAACTGTGCCGGGGTGTTAACCGAGAAGGTCAGGTACTGATGTACCTTGCGCACTTCCGCACTCAGCGCTGCCGGCGCGACGCAATAACCCACTTTCCAGCCGGTCATGTGGAAGGTTTTACCGAAAGATGACACCGCAATGGCGCGTTGGCGCAGCTGCGGGTGGGCCAGCACGCTGGCATGCCCCCCTTTGGCGAAACAAATGTGCTCGTAGACTTCATCGCTGAGCACATAGATTTCACGATCGCTGATGGCATGCCACAGCTGCTGCATATCTTCGGCCTGCCAGGCGGTGGCGGAAGGGTTGTGCGGCGTATTGAGGATCACCAGGCGGGTGCGGGGCGACAATAATTCTTCGAACTGTCGCCAATCGACGCTAAAGGTCGGTGGCTGCAGAGCAATGCGTTTCAGCGTACCGCCGGACAAGGTGACCGCCGGCGCATAGCTGTCATAGCTGGGATCGAAGCAAATCACTTCATCACCGGGACGCACCAGCGCGCTGATGGCGGCGAACAGCGCTTCGGTAGCCCCCGCCGTGACGGTAACCTCGGTGGTCGCATCCGGCAGCCAGCCATACAGCGCCGCCGTTTTCTCGGCGATGGCTTCGCGCAGGGGCGCGACGCCGGTCATCGGTGCATATTGGTTTGCGCCCTGGCTGACATGCCAGGTCAGACGCTCTTTCAGGTAGTCCGGGCCATCGAAATCGGGGAAGCCTTGCGACAGGTTGATCGCCTGATGCTGCGCTGCCAGCGCGCTCATCTGAGAGAAAATGGTGGTGCCCAGAGCGGGCAGTTTGCTTTCGGGAATCAATGCTGAAGTGCTCATAGCAGGCTAATACTCCTGGCGCTTATGTTGCCGTCAATATAACACGATGTTAGTATTTGGCAATCAAGACGCTTAGATGGCTAAATGAAGAAAAAATCTAATCATTAATCAAATCATTCTAAGCTTCACCTGCTGGACGACCTTACTGACCGGGAAACGATAATGACCGAAAATCCGCAACTTACAGCGCTGTTGTCTACCTGTCACTGGATTGGCGAAAAGGGCTGGTGCCCGGCGACCGGCGGCAACATGTCGCTGCGTCTTGATGACCGGCACTGTCTGGTGACCGAATCCGGCAAGGATAAAGGCAGCCTGAGCGAATCGGATTTCCTGCTGGTGGAAACGGCCACCAACCATGTGCCGAGCGGCCGCACGCCCTCGGCGGAAACCGGCCTGCATACCCTGATTTACCGGCTGTATCCGCAGATTGGCGCGGTGTTGCATACGCATTCGGTGAATGCGACAGTGTTGTCACGCGTTGAATCCAGTGAGCGTTTGGTGCTGCAGGGTTATGAGATGCAAAAATCTCTCGCCGGGCAGAGCTCTCATCTGGATACCGTAGCGATCCCCATTTTCGACAACGATCAGGACATCCCGCGCTTGGCCGCGCGCGTCGCGGCCTATGCCGAAGTGACGCCATTGCAGTACGGTTTTCTGGTGCGGGGTCACGGCCTGTATTGCTGGGGCCGCCAGGTTGCGGAGGCTCGTCGTCACCTTGAAGGGCTGGAATTCCTGTTCCAGTGCGAACTGCAACGCCGTTTACTGGAGGCAAAATGATCCGCGCCATCGTCACTGACATTGAAGGTACCACCAGCGATATCCGCTTTGTTCATCAGGTGCTGTTTCCCTATGCGCGTGAACGTTTGGCAACGTTTATCCGTCAGCACCAGGCAGAGGCTGAGGTGGCTGCGCCGCTGGCTGCCTTGCGGCGTGAGATTGACCAACCGCAGGCGGATATTGAGCAACTTATTGCCGCGCTCTACCGTTTTATGGACGAAGATCGCAAATCCACTGCGCTGAAGGCACTGCAAGGCATCATCTGGCGCAGTGGCTACCACAACGGTGATTTCCGCGGGCATTTATACCCTGAAGTGGCTGGGCAGCTGAGCGCCTGGCAGCAGCAGGGGCTGAAGCTATACGTCTACTCTTCCGGCTCGGTGGAAGCGCAGAAACTGCTGTTCGGCAACAGTGATGCCGGCGATCTGCAGCCATTGTTCAGCGGGTATTTCGATACCCACGTCGGGGCCAAGCGTGACACCGCCTCGTACCGCAATATTGCCAATGAAATCGGTATCGCCGCCAACGAGCTACTGTTCCTTTCTGATATTCACCAAGAGCTGGACGCCGCGCGAGCCGCCGGTTGGCACACCTGTCAGCTGATCCGCGACGACGCCGATGCGCAGAGCCGGCACCCGCAGGTTAACCGTTTTGATCAGATCGATTTAGGGGAGTTTGCCTCATGAGTGGATTGACGATTTTCAGCGATAAAGAGCCGCAGCAGCCGCTATGGCAAAGCCGTGACGCTGAAGCTATTCAGCAGCAACTGGCACAAATCGGCGTGCGTTTTGAACGCTGGCAGGCCGATCGTGAACTGGGCGACAACCCGGAGCCGGCGGCGGTGATTGCCGCCTACCAGCATGAAATTGACCGTCTGGTGGCGGAAAAAGGCTACCAGAGTTGGGATGTGATCAGCATGCGTCCGGACAACGCCCAGCGCGAAGTGCTGCGCGAGAAGTTTCTTTCCGAACACACCCATGGTGAAGATGAAGTGCGGTTCTTTGTCGAAGGCGCGGGGCTGTTTTGTCTGCATCTGAACGGCAAGATCTACCAGATCCTGTGCGAGAAGAACGATCTGATTTCCGTGCCGGCAGACACTCGCCATTGGTTTGACATGGGATCGGCGCCGAATTTCACGGCGATCCGCGTGTTCGATAACCCGGAAGGCTGGGTGGCGCATTTCACCGGCGATAAAATCGCCGATGCTTATCCGCGTCTCAACTGATACTGCGCGGGCGTTAGCCTAACGCCCGCTGGAAAATCCCATCATTGACCTGCTGTGGCGAAATCACGCCGCTGTCAAATACCCAACCGCTGATAAGCTTCGCCGGCGTGACGTCAAACGCCGGGTTGTAAACTGGCGCACCGGTTGGTGCCCATTGGCATGAGCCAAAACTGCCCGACACGCCGGTCACCTCAGTTGCGGCGCGCTGCTCGATAGGGATGGCTGCGCCGCTCGGACAGTGGGGATCGTGCGTTGTATGCGGGGCGGCGACGTAGAATGGGATGTTGTGGTAATGCGCCAGGACCGCCAGGCTGTAAGTGCCAATTTTATTGGCGACGTCACCGTTGGCGGCGATGCGATCGGCACCCACCCAGACGGCGTCGACCTGGCCCTGCGCCATCAGGCTGGCGGCCATGGCGTCGCAAATCAACCGATAAGGAATACCCAACTCGCCCAGCTCCCAGGCGGTCAAACGGCCCCCCTGCAGCAACGGTCGGGTTTCATCCACCCACACCTGTTGCACTTTTCCCTGCTGATGGGCGCGCAACAGCACGCCGATGGCGGTACCGATGCCGGCGGTGGCTAACCCACCGGTGTTGCAATGGGTCAACAGACGGCTGCCGGGCTTGACCAGCTCGGCCCCGTGGTCGGCAATGCGATCGCACAATTTGCGGTCTTCTTCCACTAACCGCAAGGCTTCTTCCACCATCGCCGGCACCCAGTGCGGTTGTGCCAGCGCCAGCTTCATACGGTCCAGATTGTTCATCAGATTGACCGCCGTCGGCCTTGAAGCACGCAGAGTGATCAGCGCTTGCTCAAGCTGTTCACGCGGCAACCCACGTTCTGCCAACAGGGCCAACAGCAGGCTGGCGGACAGGCCGATCAGCGGGGCGCCCCGCACCCGCAAGCTGTGAATATGCTCAACCAGCTCCTCTACGCTGTCGCAGGTTCGCCACTGTTTTTCCTGCGGCAAAGCCTGCTGATCGAGGATCCAAAGTCGGTTGTCACTCAGGGTCAAACTGGTGGTGTTAAGCGCTTGCATCGGCGGTTAATTCCTTGTTGCGTAGTTATTGCATCTGGAAAGCTATTCTGCCAACATGACTTCCAGATGTATAGACGTCCAAATGCTTTTACGTCTAAAAAATAATAATCGTTGTGTCAGAGAGACAGGAAAGAGGGGTTGGGAATGTCGCATTATCGTACGTTTACTGCTGCCGATGCCGTTGAGTATGCCCGCCAATACGGGCAGTTAGCCGATCCGCAGGCGCTGGTGAGCGCTGATGAGATTGGTGACGGCAATCTGAACCTGGTGTTCAAGATCCGCGATCGCGACGGCGTGAGCAGGGTGATCGTTAAACAGGCGCTGCCGTACGTACGCTGCGTGGGCGAATCCTGGCCACTGACCCTGGATCGGGCGCGAATCGAAGCGGAAACCCTGTTGATCCACGGCGGTTTTTGCCCAAGGCATACGGTAAAAGTATTGCATCACGATCCCGAGCTGGCGGTGATGGTGCAGGAAGATCTTTCCGACCACCACATCTGGCGCAGTGAATTGCTCAAGGGCCACTATTACCCTCTGGCGGCCGGGCAACTGGCAGAATATTTGGCGCAGACCCTGTTTCATACCTCCGACTTTTATCAGACGGCACAGGCGAAAAAAGCCGAAGTCAGCCGCTTCACCAACCCAGAACTGTGCCAGATCACCGAAGATCTTTTCTTTACCGATCCCTATATCGATCATGAGCGTAATCAGTTTGATCCTGCGCTGTTGCCCCAGGTGCTAGAGCTGCGTGACGATTCAGCGTTGAAGCTGGCGGTGGCAGGACTGAAACACCGCTTTTTGAGCAAGGCGGAAGCGTTGCTGCACGGCGACATCCACAGCGGCTCAATTTTTGTTGCGGAAGGCAAGTTGAAGGCGATAGACGCCGAGTTTGGTTTCTATGGCCCGATCGGGTTTGACGTCGGCAGCGCCTTGGGCAATCTGTTGCTGAACTACTGCGGCCTGCCGGGGCTGTTAGGGCCGCGTGACGCCGCTGCCGGGCGAGAACAACGCCTGCAGGATGTGCGCGAACTCTGGCTGATTTTTGCCGATCGCTTCCTGGCGCTGTGTCACCAATACACTCGTGAGCCGGCGCTGGCGGTGCCGGGTTACGCCGAGCAGTTCCTGCAGCAGGTGTGGGCGGATGCAGTAGGTTACTGTGGCAGCGAACTGATTCGCCGCACTATTGGTCTGGCACACGTTGCCGATCTGGACAGTATTAGTGATGCCGATATGCGAGCAGAATGCCAGCGCCACGCATTGAGTCTGGGCCGCGCGTTGATCGTTAATGCGTCGCAGATCGAACATATCGATGCGCTGCTGGCGCGGATCCGCCAAAACGGCTAGTAGCTTGACGGATACGGGAGGAAGGGTGCTCATGGATCTGTCTTAACAACCAACAGGCGGGGCAAGCCCCGCCGTTGGGTTGCCTTACCGTTCGGGTTCGTAAGCCAAAATGGCTGCAACCTCCGTGTCCCCCAGTTTGATGCGCAATTCACACAGTGAACCCCGAGTGATCCACATCAACGCGATAAGCGTTATGCAGATAATCATCAGCCTAAGAACGACCCGTTCCTGCTGCATTTTTGACCTCCTTATCCTTGCCTTCCGGCGGGTAAGAGGCTAACCTGACGTTGTTGAGACGTTCAGAGTGGCCTCGGGTTGGTGTATCGACTCGGGGCCTTTCTCTTTCTATCCTCGACTAAACTGAAGCTCCGGACAAAAAGATCCAGAGCACCCACCGGCAGTCTATCCGATAATCCCCAAGGTTAAATTAGCCGTTCTGTTAACGTTGCGAACGGCTGCGCATTTCTCAGTGGAAATAAAAAAGGGGCGATGATTATCGCCCCTGGGTGAATGTGTTTATTGCAGTCAAGCGGCTTCGGTGTGCTTCTGGCGCTTATCCTGCTTTAGCAACTTTTCCGGCTTACTGGCCGCCAGCGCATCCGGCTCGAAATCATCCACGTTGATCGAACGCAGACGGCTCTCTTCGGCTTTCACCAGGATCTTCGCTTCATCGGCGCTGATTTTGCCTTCTTCCAGCGCCCGCTGTGCCAAACGATCCAGTCGGGTGAATGGCAGGTTTTTACCACTCTCCTTGCAAAGACGCAGGTGAATGGGCTCAGCGGCAATCACGTCCGCCAATGCGGCTTCCAGCAGGCCGACCGGGTTATGCTCGCTCGGCGTCAGATACTGACCGCGCCCCAGACGGCTGCGGGTGGCAGACGGCTGTTGGAGGATCTTGGCCAATTGGTGATCCAGACGGTCAGAAGGTGCAGTATGCACGCGGCCGAACGGGAAGATCACGAAGCGCATCGCACCGGCGATAAAGCGGTTCGGGAAGTTGCGCAGCAGATCGTCCAACGCTTGTTCCGCCTGGTGCAGACTGTCCTGCACGCCCCAGTGAACCAGCGGTAAATCTTCTTTCTGGCGGCCTTCGTCTTCAAAACGCTTCAGCGTAGCGGAAGCCAGGTACATTTGGCTGAGAATATCCCCCAGACGCGCCGAGATACGCTCGCGGCGCTTCAGGCTGCCGCCCAGCACCCCCATGGAAACGTCCGACAGCAGCGCCAGGTTAGCGCTCAGGCGGTTCAGCTGCTGATAATAACGGCGAGTCGCGTCTTTGGTTGGTGTGCCACTGGTGCGGCCGTTGGTCAGGCCCAGCCAGAAGCTGCGCACCTTGTTGCTGCCCACGTGGCCCAGATGGCCGAACAGCGATTTATCGAAGGCATTCAGGTCGTTATTTTGCGCTGCCGCCATTTCATCCAGTACATAAGGATGGCAACGGATAGCGCCCTGACCGAAGATCATCATGGTGCGGGTCAGGATATTCGCGCCTTCCACCGTAATGGCGATAGGCGCACCCTGATAGGCGCGGGCCAGGAAGTTGGATTTGCCCAGCATGATGCCTTTACCGCCGGCAATATCCATTGCATCGATGATTGCCTGCTGGCCTCTGTGGGTACAGTGGTATTTCACGATGGCCGACAGCACCGCCGGTTTCTCGCCCAGCATCAGGCCGCTGGTGATAAGCGTAGCCGCGGCATCCATCACATAGGTGTTACCGGCGATACGTGCCAGTGGCTCTTCGATGCCTTCCATCTTGCCGATCGAGATTTTGAACTGACGGCGGATATGGGCGTAAGCGCCAATGCCCAACGCCATGGATTTCACGCTACCGGTGGAGTTGGAAGGCAGGGTGATGCCGCGGCCTACCGACAGGCATTCAACCAGCATACGCCAGCCCTGACCGGCCATTTTTGGTCCGCCAATGATGTAATCGATAGGCACGAAGACGTCGTTGCCGCGGGTAGGGCCGTTTTGGAACGGCACGTTCAGCGGGAAGTGACGGTTACCGATTTCAACGCCTGGAGTGCTGGTTGGGATCAGCGCACAGGTGATGCCCGGCGATTCATTGTTGCCCAGCAGGTGGTTCGGGTCATAAAGTTTGAATGCCAGGCCCAGCACGGTCGCCACTGGTGCCAGCGTGATGTAGCGCTTGTTCCAGGTCAGGCGCATGCCCAACACCTGTTCGCCTTGCCACTCACCCATGCAGACGGTACCGACGTCCGGAATAGCGCCGGCATCGGAACCCGCTTCCGGGCTGGTCAGGGCGAAGCAAGGGATCTCGTCGCCGCGCGCCAGGCCCGGCAGATAATGATTTTTCTGCTCGTCAGTCCCGTAATGCTGCAGCAGTTCGCCCGGGCCGAGGGAGTTCGGTACGCCGACGGTGATAGCCAGGATGCCGGAAACGCCAGCCAGTTTTTGCAGCACTCGCGCCTGAGCATAAGGAGAGAAGTCCAGGCCGCCGTACTCTTTCTTGATGATCATCGCGAAGAAGCGGTGTTCTTTCAGGTATGCCCACAGTTCCGGCGGCAAATCGGCCAGTTCGTGGGTGATCTGGAAGTCGTTGGCCATGCGGCAAGCTTCTTCCACCGGGCCGTCAATAAACGCCTGCTCTTCGGCGGTCAGCTGCGGTTTCGGGTAATTATGCAGCTTGTTCCAGTCCGGCGTCCCGCGGAACAGATCGCCTTCCCACCAGGTGGTACCGGCTTCGATCGCTTCCTTTTCGGTGGTGGACATAGGGGGCATTACCTTGCGGAACGCACGCAGCGCCGGTGCAGACAGCATCGAACGGCGCAGTGACGTGATGTTCAGCGGCAGCAGGATAATCGCCAGCGGCAGCAGCATCCAGAAGGTCCAAAGACCTATGGCGCCCATGGCAGCGGTGTATGCCAGAAGGATAAGGCTACTGAGGGTGAGGTTCACTCGGTGATAGAACACCACACCAATGAGTGCCAGTAAAACAACAATACTAAGAACCATCATAAGAAGCTCCAAAGTGGCAAGAGGTCTGACCTGTTGTGTGTATGTAATAGGTTTTAGTACAAGCCCATATTTTTATCAATGCATTTACAGTTTAATTACAACTTAAGTCACAATCTGACCGCATCAATCATCAAAAACCTCAGCGGCACCTCAACGAAGGCGCTGTTTGACTCAGAGTGCTTCTCGGTTTTTCCCCGATCCGGTACACTGCGGGGCGGAAGATTGACGATAACAAGAGGTTCCTCATGTACCACGACCTTATTCGCAGTGAACTGAACGAAGCGGCCGATACCCTGGCGAAATTTATCAATGACGATACCAATATCGACGCCATTCAACGCGCGGCAGTGCTGCTGGCCGACTCCTTCAAAGCCGGCGGGAAAGTCATTTCCTGCGGTAACGGTGGCTCCCACTGTGACGCCATGCACTTTGCCGAAGAGCTGACCGGCCGCTACCGTGAAAACCGTCCGGGTTATCCGGCGATTGCCATTTCCGATGTCAGCCACCTGTCTTGCGTCAGCAACGACTTCGGCTACGAGTATGTGTTTTCGCGCTATGTGGAAGCGGTAGGCCGCGAAGGCGACGTACTGCTGGGCATTTCCACCTCAGGTAATTCCGGCAATATCATTAAAGCTATTGAAGCGGCACGTGCCAAAGGGATGAAAGTGATCACCCTGACCGGCAAAGACGGCGGCAAAATGGCCGGCTCCGCAGACGTGGAAATTCGCGTACCGCACTTCGGTTACGCCGACCGTATTCAGGAAATTCATATCAAAGCGATCCACATCTTGATTCAGCTGATCGAAAAAGAGATGGTTAAGGCTTAACGGCTTTAGGGGGCGTACTGCCCCCGCTAATATTGCATTGGGGGGCGGGTGCCGCGCTCCAATAGACGGCGTCAGGGTGGTTAAGGAGTGGCAAGCGATGTGTGAACTGCTCGGGATGAGCGCAAACGTACCGACCGATATTTGCTTTAGCTTTACCGGGCTGGTTCAGCGCGGTGGCCGTACCGGGCCACATAAAGATGGTTGGGGCATTACCTTCTATGAAGGGAACGGTTGCCGCACGTTTAAAGATCCCCAGCCGAGTTTCGACTCGCCGATTGCCCGTCTGGTGCAAGAATATCCGATTAAGTCCTGCGCGGTGGTGTCACATATCCGCCAGGCCAATCGCGGTGAAGTGGCGCTGGAAAATACCCACCCCTTTACCCGTGAACTGTGGGGCCGTAACTGGACCTATGCGCACAATGGCCAATTGAAAGGCTATCGCCAGTTGGAAACCGGCAACTTCCGCCCGGTCGGCCAGACTGACAGCGAATATGCTTTCTGCTGGTTGCTGCACCAGCTTTCCCTGAAGTACCCACGGACTCCGAGCCGTTGGCCGCCAGTATTCCGCTATATCGCGCTGTTGGCAGATCAACTGCGCCAGAAAGGGGTCTTCAACATGCTGCTGTCGGACGGGCGCTTTGTGATGGCGTACTGTTCCACCAATTTGTATTGGATCACGCGTCGCGCGCCATTTGGCAAAGCTACGCTGCTCGATCAGGACGTGGAGATTGATTTCCAGCAGCAGACCACACCTAACGATGTGGTCACGGTGATTGCCACCCAACCGCTGACGGCGAATGAAACCTGGCACAAGATTGCACCAGGTGAATTCGCGTTATTTCACTTCGGTGAGCGGCTTGGCCTGAGCGAAGGGATTGGTGCTGACGGCGGGAGCCGTGGTTGACGCATACTGCGTCATCTGGCTGCTGCTCATCAACGGTTGGCCCAGCACGTACTGACCGTTGGATACCCCTACCATTGGCGGTTGATGGTTTTTGACGAAGTAGTCATAACCTGGCTTCAACTGGCGCCAAAAAGCGATGTAGTTAGACGAACTGTGGCGTTTGAGGTTCTGCTCGGTCATGCGGAACGGGTAGATACTGATATCAATCCGGCTCTGACCATAAGCGAACGCAGCTTCGACATAACGGTAAATCTCATCCATATAGGTGTTGGTCATGGCATAACAGCCAATTGATTTACATTCACCGTGGATCATCAGATAAGCGCCGGAATACCCCTGTGATTTATCGTAATCATTAGGGAAGCCGATATTTATTGCCCGATAATACTTACTGTCGGGTTTTAGATGGCGCGAGTCGACGCTATAAAAGCCTTCCGGACTTTTAAAGTCACCTTCACGGCGTTTCGGGCCGAGACCGCCGGAGAAATTGCAGATGGGGAAAGAGTTCACCAGGCGGAATTCGTTGCCCATTTTGGCATACAACTCCAGCGTGCGTTCCTCTTTGAATATCTGAATATAAACCGGTGAACCCACTAATTGCTGCTTAACGACCGGTGCCTCGGGAACCTGCTCGCTGGCGCTGCAGGCCGTGATCATCGGCATAGAAAAAAGCATCGCAAACAACAACGCGATTTTGCTCATTATTATTCCTGCTTATATTTATCTGCTGGCTCAATGTAGACATGGCCAACATGCCACTGATTATTGTTTTACGGTGTTAAAACTCCGTCAGATTACCAGCGTGTTCTTTTTTAGCAATATGCGATGTGTATAAAAAAACTACAAACTTCGATAAAAGTGAATCGACAGGCAGATTTTAACGATTGGTGGTGTAAAACAGCGGAAATTTAATTGCGTTTGCTTGACTCAGGTCACTGCCCAGCGCAGAAAAATGTTGTGAAAAATGTTAATATCCCGGCTCGAATTAATCTGCTGTTACGTCCGCAGAATGAGGTGTTGAGCTTATCTCTCGGGGTATTGAATTGCCCCCGCGGCAACAAAGTTTTAACAGCGTTTTAGCACGCAAAAAATGGATCCAGGAGTTAATCAACGGAATGTTCGCGACCCCATTTTGTCAGTGCGAAAGATTTCATGTTGAGCGTGATGCCGTTGCGCTTAACCCAGAGGCTGCAGATGCAGTCTCATCATCCAGGCATCGTCAGCACCAGCCTCTGGGGCCGGTAAGACGTGTGAAACTAACCAACATCGTATAAATCTTATGATTAAAATCAGAAAAGGGTTAGATCTGCCCATTGCCGGAACACCGGTTCAGGCAATTCATGACGGCCCAATCATTCAGCATGTCGCCCTGCTTGGGGAAGAATACGTCGGAATGCGCCCGTCAATGCTGGTGCAGGAAGGCGATAGCGTTAAGAAAGGTCAGGCGCTGTTCGAAGATAAAAAGACCCCTGGGGTATTCTTCACTGCGCCAGCCAGCGGCCGTATCGTAGCCATCAACCGTGGTGAACGGCGCGTCTTGCAGTCGGTGGTGATCGCTATCGAAAATGGCGGTGACGAACAGCTGGAGTTTGCCCATTACCCGATGGCGGAACTGGCCATGTTGCCGCGCGAGCAGGTCGAAAGCGAACTGATCGCCAGCGGCCTGTGGACCGCGCTGCGCACCCGTCCTTTCAGCAAAACCCCGGCACCGGGGACAACGCCGCGTGCCATCTTTGTTACCGCCATGGACAGCCAGCCGCTGGCTGCCGATCCGTTGGTGATCATTACCGAACAACTGGCGGCCTTCAACGCCGGGTTGTCGGTATTGGCACGCTTGACCGACGGTAAAGTCCACGTCTGTCACGCACCAGGTGCGAACCTGGGCAAGCAGCCGGATGCACAGGTAACCTATAACGAGTTCGTCGGCCCGCATCCTGCCGGGTTGGTGGGCACCCACATCCACTTCCTCGAACCGGTCAGTTTGAAAAAAACCGTCTGGCATATCGGTTATCAGGACGTGATCGCTATAGGGACGTTGTTCACTACCGGCAAGCTCGATACCGATCGGGTGGTGGCGCTGGCCGGCCCACAGGTGGAACAGCCGCAGCTGCTGCGTACCCGCCTGGGCGCCAGCCTCGATGAACTGACCGCCGGCCGTCTTAAAGCCGGTGAAAACCGGGTGATTTCCGGCTCGGTGCTGAGCGGTACCCACGTCGCCGGCCCGAACGCCTATCTTGGTCGTTTCCACTCGCAGGTTTCCGTGCTGGAAGAAGGGCGCGATAAACAGCTGTTCGGTTGGATCGCGCCGTCGCCGGATAAATTCTCCATCACCCGCACCACGCTGGGCCATTTCCTGAAAAACAAGCTGTTCGCCTTCTCGACCACCACCCACGGTGGCGAACGCGCCATGGTACCGATCGGCAACTATGAGCGGGTGATGCCGCTGGACATCCTGCCGACGCTGCTGCTGCGTGACCTGCTGGCGGGCGACAGCGACAGTGCACAGGCGCTGGGCTGTCTGGAACTGGATGAAGAAGATCTGGCGCTTTGCACCTTCGTTTGCCCCGGCAAGTATGAATACGCTCCGGTGCTGCGCGACGTGCTGACCAAGATTGAGCAGGAAGGATAACCGATGGGCCTGAAGAACTTTTTTGACAAGATTGAGCATCATTTCACTCCGGGCGGCAAGCTGGAAAAGTGGTACCCGCTGTTTGAAGCCACGACGACGGTGTTTTACACCCCGGGTCTGGTGACTCGCGGCGCTTCGCACGTGCGCGACGCCATCGATCTGAAACGCATGATGATCCTGGTATGGCTGGCCGTTTTCCCGGCGATGTTCTGGGGCATGTACAACGTTGGTCAGCAGGCCATTCCGGCGCTGCACCATCTTTACAGCGGCGATCAGCTGCAACAGGTATTGGCGGGCGACTGGCACTACCGGCTGGCGCAATGGTTGGGGGCTTCTCTGACGGCGGATGCAGGCTGGGTCAGTAAAATGGTGCTGGGTGCCTGCTACTTCCTGCCGATATACGCCGTGGTGTTTCTGGTCGGCGGATTTTGGGAAGTGCTGTTCGCTATCATTCGCAAGCACGAGATTAACGAAGGCTTCTTCGTCACCTCGATTCTGTTTGCGCTGATTGTGCCGCCCACGCTGCCGCTGTGGCAGGCCGCGCTGGGGATCAGCTTCGGCGTGGTGGTAGCGAAAGAAATTTTCGGCGGCACCGGGCGCAACTTCCTTAACCCGGCATTGGCGGGGCGCGCTTTCCTGTTCTTCGCATACCCGGCGCAGATTTCCGGTGACCTGGTGTGGACCTCCGCCGACGGTTTCTCCGGCGCGACGCCGCTGGCGCAATGGAGCGCGGGTGGGGCGCACAGCCTGAGCAACGTCGCTACCGGTCAGTCAATCAGCTGGATGGACGCGTTTCTCGGCAACATTCCCGGCTCCGTCGGCGAAGTTTCCACGCTGATGATCCTGCTTGGCGGGGCGATAATCCTGTTCGGCCGAGTGGCATCCTGGCGCATCGTCGCCGGCGTGATGCTGGGCATGATGGCCACTGCTTTCCTGTTTAATTCCATCGGCTCTACCACCAACCCGCTGTTCGCCATGCCGTGGTACTGGCACCTGGTGTTAGGTGGCTTCGCCTTCGGCATGATCTTTATGGCCACCGATCCGGTTTCCGCCTCGTTCACCAATAAGGGGAAATGGTGGTACGGCATCCTGATTGGCGTGATGTGCGTGCTGATCCGGGTGGTCAACCCGGCCTATCCGGAAGGCATGATGCTGGCGATCCTGTTCGCCAACCTGTTCGCGCCGCTGTTCGATTACCTGGTGGTGCAGGCCAACATCAAGCGGAGAAAAGCCCGTGGCGAATGAATCTAAAAACGACAGCATCGGTAAAACGCTGCTGGTGGTACTGCTGTTGTGTCTGGTGTGTTCTGTGGTGGTGGCGGGTTCCGCCGTCGGCCTGAAGTCCAAACAGCAGGAACAAAAGCTGCTCGACAAGCAGCGCAATATCCTCGATGTGGCCGGCCTGTTGCAACCGAAAATGGAGGGCGAGCAGGTCAAAACGCTGTTCACCCAACGCATCGAACCCCGGTTACTGGATTTAAACAGCGGTGAGTTTGTTACCGGCAAGGCGGCGGCGTTCGACCTGGCTGCGGCATTGCGTGACGACAGCAAAAGCGCGGCGTTGCCGGCGGCTGACGATCCGGCGGGTATCAAACGCCGCAGTAACCAGGCGGAAATCTATCTGGTGCGTGACGACAGCGGCGCGGTGAACAAAATCGTGCTGCCGGTTTACGGTACGGGCCTGTGGTCAATGATGTACGCCTTTGTTGCGCTGGATAATGACGGTAACACGGTGAAAGGCATTACTTACTACCAGCAAGGGGAAACTCCGGGTCTGGGAGGGGAAGTAGAGAATGCCAGCTGGCGTCAGCAGTGGATCGGTAAAAAGCTGTTTGACGATAACGGGCAACCGGCGATCCGCGTAGTGAAAGGCGGAGCGCGTCAGGGAGATGAACACGGGGTGGACGGCTTGTCCGGTGCCACGCTGACCTCCAACGGCGTACAGCATACTTTTGACTTCTGGTTGGGCGAGCACGGCTTTGGCCCGTTCCTGAAAAAAGTTCGTGAAGGAGCGCTGAAAAATGGCTGATTCCAAAGAGATTAAACGGGTTCTTTTAGGGCCTCTGTTCGACAACAACCCGATCGCCCTGCAGGTGTTGGGCGTCTGCTCCGCGCTGGCGGTGACCACCAAACTGGAAACGGCGGTGGTGATGACCATCGCGGTGACGCTGGTCACGGCGTTCTCCAGCTTCTTTATTTCGTTGATCCGTCACCATATTCCGAACAGCGTGCGCATCATCGTGCAGATGGCGATTATCGCCTCGCTGGTGATCGTGGTCGATCAGCTGTTGCGTGCCTATGCGTTCGAGATTTCCAAGCAGCTGTCGGTGTTCGTTGGCCTGATCATCACCAACTGTATCGTGATGGGACGTGCCGAAGCCTATGCCATGAAGTCGCCGCCCATCGAGAGTTTCATGGACGGTATCGGCAATGGGCTGGGGTACGGGGTGATCCTGGTGCTGGTTGGCTTCCTGCGTGAGCTGTTCGGTTCTGGCAAGCTGTTCGGCATCCCGGTGCTGGAAACAGTACAGAACGGCGGTTGGTATCAGCCAAACGGCTTGTTCCTGCTGGCGCCGAGCGCGTTCTTTATCATCGGCCTGCTGATTTGGGCGCTCCGCACCCTGAAACCAGCGCAGATCGAAAAGGAGTAATGGCCGATGGAACATTATATTAGCCTGTTTGTACGCGCAGTGTTCGTAGAGAACATGGCGTTGGCGTTCTTCCTGGGGATGTGTACCTTCCTGGCGGTGTCGAAGAAGGTCTCGACCGCCTTTGGTTTGGGGATTGCGGTTACCCTGGTGCTCGGCATCTCGGTGCCGGTGAACAACCTGGTCTACAACCTGATCCTGCGTGATGGCGCACTGGTGGAAGGCGTTGATCTGAGCTTCCTCAACTTCATCACCTTTATCGGCGTGATTGCTGCGCTGGTGCAGATTCTGGAGATGATCCTCGATCGCTTCTTCCCGTCGCTGTACAACGCACTCGGCATTTTCCTGCCGCTGATCACCGTGAACTGCGCCATCTTCGGCGGCGTGTCCTTCATGGTGCAACGTGACTACAACTTCGCCGAATCGGTGGTGTACGGCTTCGGTTCCGGCACCGGTTGGATGTTGGCGATAGTCGCGATGGCGGGGATCCGCGAAAAACTCAAGTATGCCAATGTCCCCGCAGGGTTGCGCGGCCTGGGCATTACCTTTATCACCACCGGGCTGATGGCGTTGGGCTTTATGTCCTTCTCCGGTGTTCAGTTGTAAAAGCGGGAAGAATTTATGGAAATTATTTTAGGCGTCGCGATGTTTACCGGCATCGTTATGGTGCTGGTACTGCTGATCCTGTTCGCCAAATCGAAGCTGGTGAACACCGGTGACATTGCGGTGGAAGTGAACGGCGATTTGGACAAAAGCTTTACCGCTCCGGCGGGCGACAAGCTGCTGAATATGCTCTCCAGCCAGGGGATCTTCGTGTCGTCCGCCTGTGGTGGCGGCGGTTCCTGCGGGCAATGTCGGGTGGTGATCAAAGAGGGCGGCGGCGATATCCTGCCGACTGAACTGTCGCACATCAACAAGCGTGAAGCGAAAGAGGGTTGCCGCCTGGCCTGTCAGGTGAACGTGAAGCAAAACCTGAAAATCGAGCTGCCGGAAGAAATCTTTGGCGTGAAGAAGTGGGAGTGCGAAGTTATCTCCAATGATAACAAAGCCACCTTTATCAAAGAGCTGAAGCTGAAAATTCCTGACGGTGAAGACGTGCCGTTCCGTGCAGGTGGGTTTATCCAGATCGAAGCGCCGGCGCACGACATCAGCTATGCCGATTTTGACGTGCCGGAGGAGTACCGCGGTGACTGGGACAAATTCAACCTGTTCCGCTATCGCTCAGTGGTGAATGACACCACGGTGCGCGCCTATTCTATGGCGAACTATCCGGATGAAAAGGGCATTATCATGCTCAACGTGCGTATCGCTACGCCACCGCCGCGCGCTCCTGACGTGCCGCCGGGCATTATGTCTTCCTATATCTGGTCGTTGAAGGCCGGTGACAAGGTGACCATCTCCGGGCCGTTCGGCGAGTTCTTCGCCAAGGACACCGACGCCGAAATGATCTTTATCGGTGGCGGTGCTGGCATGGCGCCGATGCGTTCACACATCTTTGACCAGCTCAATCGTCTGAAGTCCAAGCGCAAAATCACCTTCTGGTACGGCGCGCGTTCGCTGCGTGAGATGTTCTACGAGGACGATTTCAACCGGTTGCAGGAAGAGAATGAAAACTTTACCTGGCACGTGGCGCTTTCCGATCCGCAGCCAGAGGATAACTGGACGGGTTACACCGGCTTTATCCATAATGTTCTGTTGGAAAACTATCTGCGGAACCACCCGGCACCGGAAGACTGCGAATTCTACATGTGCGGTCCGCCAATGATGAACGCCGCGGTGATCAAGATGCTGAAAGATCTGGGCGTCGAAGACGAAAACATCATGCTGGATGACTTTGGTGGCTAAATGCGCGTAGGGGCTATGAAGGGCTGGATGACGACGGTGGTGCTGAGCGCCACCCTGTTATTGACCGGTTGCGGGCCGGAGCAGGTGAATCTCGAGGGTAAAACCATGGGGACCTCCTATTCGATCCGCTACGTCACCGGCGACGACACGCCGTCCGCCGCCAAGATACAGGCGGAGATCGACAAGCGGCTGGAGTTGGTGAATGACCAAATGTCCACCTATCGGCCGGGATCTGAACTTAGCCGCTTCAACGCCAGTCGCGCAGTGGATAAACCCTTCCCGGTGTCGGCGGCCATGGCCGAGGTGGTACTGGAGGCGCTGCGTATCAACCGCGTTACCGACGGCGCGCTGGACGTGACCGTCGGGCCGTTGGTTAACCTGTGGGGCTTCGGGCCGGAAGGGCGGCCGGACAAGGTGCCGAGCGCCGCTGCACTGGAACAGCGCCGCGCCTGGACCGGTATCGACAAGCTGTCGGTACAGGGCAACGCGTTGGTCAAACGCATTCCGGAGCTGTATGTCGATCTGTCCTCGATCGCCAAGGGGTACGGGGTGGATGTGATTGCCCAGTACCTACAGTCGCAGCAGGTGAAAAACTATATGGTCGATATTGGCGGCGAGGTGCGCACTCGCGGCCACAACGGTGAGAAAAAACCGTGGCGCATCGCCATTGAGCGGCCGACCGCCGGCATGGAGCAGAAAGCGCAATTGGTGATCCAGCCCGGTGAGATGTCGATAGCCACCTCGGGAGATTACCGTAACTATTTCGAACAGGACGGCGTGCGTTATTCGCATACCATAGATCCGATCACCGGCCGCCCGATCCATCACCATCTGGTGTCGGTCACGGTGTTGAGCCCAACCTGCATGGCTGCAGACGGTTTGTCGACCGGATTAAACGTACTGGGGCCGGAACGCGGCATGGCATTGGCGAACCTGATGGGGATCCCGGTGTTCATGATTGTGAAAACCGCCGCCGGTTTTGAAGAGCGCTACTCTGAGGCGTTTAAACCCTATTTGAACAAGCACTCGTGAGGTCGCTATGTTGACGGTATTTGTCGCCACCTTCGTGTTGTTTCTGCTGATTGTCGGCGGCATGTCCCTGGGCTACGTGTTTAAACGCAAAAGCCTGCAGGGCAGCTGCGGCGGCATTACGGCGCTGGGGATGGATAAGGTCTGCGACTGTCCGGAACCTTGCGATGCGCGTAAAAAACGCCTGGAGAAAGAGGCGTTGCGCCAGCAGCAGTTGGAAAAGCACCGGATTATCTGACTTGGAAAAGCATCGGATTATCTGACTACAAGGGGCGCATGCGGCGCCCCTTTTTCTATCGGTTATTTGGCCTGGCGAAAGTTTTTCGCGTCGGCCGGTGAGTTGACCATCACCCCGTCGACCCCAAGCGCCAGCGCCTGCTGGTAGTCTGCCGGGGTATTGATACCAAACAGAACGATGTGCGCCGGCCCTTGCGAACGGAAGCAGTCGATCGATTCTTTATCCCAGGTCAGAAACGCCTTGGAGCGCCCCTCGCCCAAGGTAAATTTCTCCACCACTTCCACTTCCCGCTTCAGTTCAAGCCCGTACCAGCGTGGCTTCTGGTTATCCGGCTTCAGTTCGCACAGGTGCGACAGGCTGATATTCGCCAGCAGATCTCGGGTTTCATCGCGGGTTTCAAAACGCTTGATAGCCGGCGGTAACGCCTGCAAATATTTGGCATCGGTGGAGTAAACGCGGGTGCGGTTCAGGCTGTCGGTTTTCTCCAGCGTTGCCAGCAAGGTTTTACCGAACTGGGCCGGATCGGCATCCGGTGACTTGATATCCAGATAGAAATTAACCTTGGGGAAGTCGTTGAGTATTTCATCCAGCCGAGGAATGCCAATGCCTTTCCCCCGGAACGGATGCGTTTCCCCTTTGGCGAATGACCAGCCGGCGTCAACTTTTGCCAGTTGTTCGGCGGTGTAAGCAGAGACCAAACCCTGTTGGTTGGTCAGCGCCTTCAGATCTGAAGGGCGGTACAGCACGATAACGCCGTCTTTGGATTCCTGCAGGGTGATCCAAATGGCGTCGGCATCGTTTTTCAGTGCGGTTTCAATCGCGACGCGGGTATTTTCCGGTGCGTCGGCAGTGCCACCGCGGTGCGCAATAATGGCAGGGGCTGCGCTCGCGGCAAGGGAGATCAGGGATAATGCTAAAGCGAATAAATAGACCGAGAATGTTTTCATGTAGGGCACCTTCCTGTGCGTAAGGTTTATTGTTATCAGTAATTGAGGCGATTAATTTGCCACAGCGTACTATTCAAAAATTACGCTTTTTTAACAAGTCGAAGATAATTGGGTGAAACCCTGTTTTCTCCGAGCTGATCCGAGTTTTGCCGAGGCTTGAGCTTTCCATTATTGGCTGTATACTTATACAGTATTATTGGAGGGGCGATGCGTAAAATCATTCATGTCGATATGGACTGCTTCTTCGCGGCGGTAGAAATGCGCGACGATCCCAGCCTGCGCGATATTCCGTTGGCGATTGGCGGCAGCGCCGACCGGCGTGGGGTGATCAGCACCGCCAACTATCCTGCGCGTCGCTATGGCGTGCACAGTGCCATGTCGACGGCGATGGCGCTCAAGCTTTGTCCGCACCTTAAGCTGCTGCCCGGCCGCATGGCGGCGTACAAGGAGGCCTCGCTGCATATCCGTGAAATTTTTGCCCGCTACACTCCGCTGATCGAACCGCTGTCTCTGGATGAAGCCTATCTGGACGTAACCGACTGCAGCCAGTGCAACGGCTCGGCGACGCTGATCGCCGAACAAATCCGTCAGGCGATAGCCGATGAACTGAACCTCACCGCGTCTGCCGGTATCGCGCCCATCAAATTCCTCGCCAAAATAGCCTCGGAGCTGAATAAGCCGAACGGCCAATACGTCATTACCCCGGCGCAGGTTCCCGCGTTTTTACAGCAACTGCCGCTGAGTAAAATCCCGGGCGTGGGAAAAGTGACCGCCAAACGGCTGGAAGAAGTGGGGTTGATCACCTGCGCCGATGTGCAGCAGTACGATTTGGCAGCGTTGTTAAAGCGCTTTGGCAAGTTTGGCCGCGTCCTTTGGGAACGCTGTCAGGGCATCGATCTGCGTGAGGTTTCGCCTGAGCGGCTGCGCAAGTCGGTGGGGGTAGAACGCACGCTGGCGGAGGACATTCATGCCTGGGAAGAGTGCGAAGCGCTGATCGTCGAAAAACTCTACCCGGAACTGGAAATGCGCTTGCGTAAGGTAAAACCGGATCTGCATATCGCCCGCCAAGGCGTGAAGCTGAAGTTTCAGGATTTCCAGCAAACAACGCAGGAACACGTTTGGCCGGTGCTGAACAAAGACGATTTGATCAACGTAGCGCGTCAGGCATGGAGCGAGCGGCGTGAAGGACGAGGGGTGCGGCTGGTAGGCTTGCACGTGACGCTGCTGGATCCGCAGCTGGAGCGCCAGCTGTTGCTGCCGTGGGAATAACAAGGGCGCAATGTACAATTGCGCCCTTATCTGAACTGCTCGGTCATTTCTGGGGTTCAGCGTGCCGAACCCGGCAGATTACGCGCGCTCTGGGATAGCCTTCAGCAGCGCCGTCAGCAGCTTCCAGTACAGACCCACGCTTTCGATATGCACCTGCTCATCCGGCGAATGTGGCCCGGTGATGGTTGGCCCAATCGACACCATATCCATATTCGGATAAGGCTTTTTAAACAGGCCGCATTCCAGACCGGCGTGGATCACCATGATGTTCGGCGTCTTGTTGAACAGATCCTGATAGATCTCGCGTACCAAATGCATGACCGGTGAGTCAGCGTCCGGCTGCCAGCCAGGGTAGCCGCCTTTCGGTGCCACTTTGGCGTTGGCCAACTGGCCCAGCGCGGTCAGCATGCCGACCACGTAATCTTTACCGCTGTCGATCAACGAACGGATCAGGCAGATGATTTCCGCTTCGCTGTCGCTGGTGGTCACTACGCCCACGTTCAGTGAGGTTTCCACCACGCCTTTCACCGCGTCGCTCATGCGGATCACACCGTTTGGCGTACCGTTGAGCAGCGCCAGGAAACGTTGCTGGCTGTCTGCGGTCATCGCCTGAGAGGTGCTGGTGGTTGGCTCCAGCAGAACGGTAATGTTCTTCTCTTTAGCGGACAGCTCATTTTGCAGGGTGGCCAGGAACGCCTGGCTCAGTGCTTTGAGCTCATCGGCCTTAGCCGCCGGTACGGCAACCACGGCAGAAGCTTCACGCGGGATGGCGTTGCGCAGGGTGCCGCCGTTCAGGTTCAGCAAGCGCAGGTTCAACGCAGCGGCATTATCGAACAGGAAGCGCGCCAGCAGCTTGTTGGCGTTGCCCAGACCGACGTGAATATCCGCGCCGGAGTGGCCGCCTTTCAGGCCCTTGAGCGTCAGTTTCAGAGTCTGGTAACCGGCCGGTACGGCTTCACGCTGCAGCGGCAGGGTGGTGATAAAATCAATACCGCCGGCGCAACCCATGTAGATCTCGCCTTCTTCTTCGGAGTCGGTGTTGATCAGGATATCCGCCTGCAGCCAGTTAGCCTGCAGCCCGAATGCACCGTCCATGCCGGCTTCTTCGGTCATGGTCAGCAGCACTTCCAGCGGCCCGTGCTCGACGTTGTCGTCTGCAAGTACCGCCAGCGCGGAGGCCATGCCGATGCCGTTGTCGGCGCCCAGCGTGGTGCCGCGCGCTTTGATCCACTCGCCGTCGATATACGGCTGGATTGGATCCTTGGTGAAGTCGTGAACGGTGTCGTTATTCTTCTGCGGCACCATGTCCAGGTGCGCCTGCAGGGCAACCGGCTTGCGGTTTTCCATGCCTTTGGTGGCCGGCTTGCGCAGCAGGATGTTGCCTACCTGGTCACGCTCGGCGTGCAGGTTTTTCTCTTTGGCCCATTCGAGGATGTGCTGCGCCAGCGCTTCTTCATGATAAGAAGGGTGCGGAATAGAGCAGATTTTGGCAAAAATATCCCACAGCGGCTGTGGCGAAAGTTGAGACAATTCAGACACAATAAGTCTCCTGTAACGGCATTCTCGGCATAGCGGGAATACCGCTCGGTTAGGGTTAGGGGCATCTGTGCGGCTTTGGCACGATCTCCAGAGAATATCACTTTCTACCGGGCGGTGCCCGTCCCGAATTGTGCTGTTTAAGCGCTTGATCACACTAGTTTGCTGCGCCGCAGTTCATTTTTTCAGCATCAATCACCAGAGGAAATACTTATGATTTCCACGGTACAACTGGTATTCGGCGCGTCCAGTCTCTATAATCTCGCGCAACCTTTTTTCCCCTGATTACTGAATAAGCCACACCCTGGCTGGCTGGGACACCATTCTATGAGCGAAAAATACGTTGTTACCTGGGACATGCTGCAAATGCAAGCGCGCAAACTGGCTCACCGCCTGCTGCCCGTAGACCAATGGACAGGCATTATTGCCGTAAGCCGCGGCGGCCTGGTGCCGGCAGCCTTACTGGCGCGTGAACTGGGTATTCGCCATGTGGATACCGTATGCATTTCCAGCTATGACCATGACAACCAACGCGAAATGAAAGTGCTCAAGCGCGCTGAAGGCGACGGTGAAGGCTTTATCGTCATCGACGATCTGGTGGATACCGGCGGTACTGCAAAAGCCATCCGCGAGATGTACCCGAAAGCGCATTTCGTCACTATCTTCGCCAAGCCGGCAGGTCGCCCGCTGGTGGACGATTATGTGGTTGATATCCCACAGGATACCTGGATCGAACAGCCATGGGATATGGCGGTGACCTTCGTGCCACCGATCGGCGGTCGTTAAGTTCGACAGCCTGTTCCATTAAAACGCCCGGTTTCGCCGGGCGTTTGCGTTATTTTGGTTTATCGCCCCAGAGTTAGGTACACTACCTCCAGTTGATTAGGCTGTTTGCGGCCTATAGCCAGATTTACGGAGGCTGTTGTTACCATGGCACAAGCCAACCTTTCTGAAATTCTGTTCAAACCCTCATTTAAACATCCTGAGACCTCGACGCTGGTGATGCGCGCGCGCAACAAAGTCAGCGCCGATCTGCATTCCACACTGGAAGGCAACACCGTCAGCAATTGGTATCGCATGCTTAACCCGCTGTTGTGGGCCTGGCGCGGCGTTGATCCGATCGAAATCAACGAAGTGCTGGCGCGCATCGCGGTCGCCGATGTGGAGCACACCAACGACAAATGGCTGGATACCGTGGTCGGTTACCGTAACGGCAACTGGATTTACGAATGGGTACATCAGGGCATGCGCTGGCAACAGAGCGCGTTGGAACAGCAGGATCCTTTGATCGGCGGTCAGCACTGGCTCAACGCCGCCAATTTTTACAGCATCGCCGGCTACCCGCACCTGAAAGGGGACGAGCTGGCCGAACAGGCCGAGGCGCTCTCTTGCCGGGCTTACGAAGAAGCCGCGCTGTTGCTGCCTTATCAGTTGAAAGAGCTGGAGTTCCGCATTGAAGGTGGCAGCAGCATCAATGGCTTCCTGCACCTGCCGGAAAAGGGCGAGGCTCCGTTCCCGACGGTGTTGATGTGCGGCAGCCTGGATACGCTGCAAACTGACTATCACCGCCTGTTCCGCGATTATCTGGCACCGCACGGCATCGCCATGCTGACCATCGATATGCCTTCCATCGGCTCCTCATACAAGTGGAAGCTGACGCAAGATTCCAGCTTCCTGCATCAGCAGGTGCTGATCCAGCTGGCCTCGGTGCCGTGGGTCGATCATCAGCGCGTTACCGCGTTTGGCTTCCGTTTTGGTGCCAACGTGGCGGTGCGTCTGGCCTATCTGGAGCCACAGCGGCTGCGGGGCGTGGCTTGTCTGGGGCCGGTGGTGCATCGCCTGCTGTGCGACAGCAAAACGCAACAGCACGTGCCAGACATGTACATGGACGTGCTGGCCAGCCGGATGGGGATGGCCAATGCGTCGGATAACGTGCTGAAGGTAGAACTGAACAGCTATTCGCTGAAAACCCAAGGGCTGCTGGGCCGCCGTTGCCCGACGCCAATGCTGGCCGGTTACTGGGATCAGGATCCGCTCAGCCCGAAAGAAGAAGCGCAGTTGATCGCTTCATCCTCGCTGGACGGCAAACTGATCGCCATACCGCGCGCGCCTGTTTACAGCAGTTTCCACAAGGCATTGCTGCAAATGACCCACTGGATGAAAGATAAAATGCGTTAATTAGTTGCTAAATTTTAACAATTTGTTAAAAAGAGTGGTCTACATTGAGGAGGTTAAAGAATGACGTTACCGAGTGGTCACCCTAAAAGCCGACTAATGAAACGTTTCGCCAGCTTGGGGCCGTACCTGCGTGAAGGGCAGTGTGAGAACGACCGTTTTTTCTTTGATTGTTTAGCCGTGTGCGTCAATGTTAAGCCTGCCCCAGAAAAGCGTGAGTTCTGGGGTTGGTGGATCGAACTGCATGCCGAAGATACGCGTTTCACCTACGCCTATCAGTTTGGCCTGTTTGATAAAGATGGGCACTGGACGCCGGAAAAGATTAAGGATGCTGAAGTGAAAACCAAGTTGGAAACCACCCTGCGTGATTTCCACCGTCGTCTGGGCGAGCTCCTGACCACCATGGAACTGACGCTTGAACCGGCCGAGAATTTCAAAGAAAAACTGATTAAACTTTCCGCCTGACCCCGTTAGACCACAAGTATTCTGCTGATTTCGCGTTGTGCCTGTTGGCATAACGCGTCTCTCCTGTTACAAAGTCCTTTGCATTATTCTTCTCATCTTACACGGCAGAAATACTATGAACGGCAGCCAGACACTGGTTGTGAAATTGGGCACCAGCGTGTTGACCGGCGGATCGCTGCGTCTTAACCGTGCTCATATTGTCGAACTGGTACGCCAGTGCGCACAACAGCATGCAGCGGGTCACCGCATCGTTATCGTCACCTCCGGCGCGATTGCCGCCGGGCGCGAACATTTGGGTTACCCCGAACTCCCCGCCACCATCGCCTCCAAGCAGCTGCTGGCGGCGGTCGGGCAGAGCCGGCTGATCCAACTGTGGGAGCAACTGTTTTCCATTTACGGCATCCACGTCGGGCAGATGTTGCTGACGCGCGCCGATCTGGAAGACCGCGAACGCTTCCTCAACGCGCGTGACACCATGACCGCGCTGCTGGACAACCGTATCGTGCCGGTAATCAATGAGAACGACGCGGTAGCGACCGCAGAAATCAAGGTGGGCGACAACGACAACCTGTCGGCGCTGGCGGCGATCCTGGCCGGGGCAGACAAATTGCTGTTGCTGACCGATCAGCAAGGCTTGTACACCGCCGACCCTCGCAATAACCCGCAGGCGGAACTGATCCGTGAAGTGCACGGCATCGACGATGCGCTGCGTGCCATTGCCGGTGACAGCGTTTCCGGCCTGGGCACCGGCGGCATGGGTACCAAGCTGCAAGCTGCCGACGTGGCTTGCCGCGCCGGCATCGACGTGATCATTGCTGCCGGCAGCAAGCCGGGCGTGGTGGCGGACGTTATTGAGGGTAAACCGGTGGGCACGCGTTTCCACGCGCTGGAAACCCCGTTGGAAAACCGCAAACGCTGGATCTTCGGCGCACCGCCGGCCGGTGAGATCACCGTCGACGACGGCGCGGTCGATGCGATTATGGCGCGCGGCAGTTCGCTGCTGCCGAAGGGCATTCGCGAAGTGAAAGGTGATTTCTCCCGTGGCGAAGTGATCCGCATCCGCAACCTGGCGGGGCGCGATTTGGCCCACGGCGTCAGCCGCTACAACAGCGACGCAATGCGCATGATTGCCGGCCATCACTCGCAGGAAATCAGCGAAATTCTCGGTTATGAATACGGCCCGGTGGCAGTGCACCGCGACGATATGATAGTCAGTTAAGGAGTGAGCATGCTAGAGCAAATGGGGAAAGCCGCCAAACAGGCTTCCTGGCAACTGGCGGTGCTGAGCACGGCGAAGAAAAACCAGGTGTTGTCGGTTATCGCCGACCGGCTGGAAGCCGAAAGCGAAGTGATTTTACAGGCTAATGAACAGGACATGGCGCAGGCACGCGCCAGCGGGATGAGCGAAGCGCTGCTCGATCGTCTGCTACTGACCCCGGCGCGACTGGCGGCGATCGCCAACGATGTGCGCCAGGTGTGCCGTTTAAACGACCCGGTCGGTCACGTGTTGGACGGTAGCCTGCTGGACAGCGGGCTGAAACTGGAACGCCGTCGCGTGCCGCTGGGCGTGATTGGCGTGATTTATGAAGCACGACCTAACGTCACCATCGACGTTGCCAGCCTGTGCCTGAAAACCGGCAACGCGGTGATCCTGCGCGGCGGTAAAGAAACCCACCATACCAATCAGGCGACGGTGAAAGTGATCCAGCAGGCGCTGGAACAGTGCGGCCTGCCGGCGGCGGCGGTACAGGCTATCGACAGCCCGGATCGCGCGTTGGTGAATGAACTGCTGCGCCTGGATCGCTACGTCGATATGCTGATCCCTCGCGGTGGCGCGGGGCTGCACAAGCTGTGTCGCGAACAGTCGACCATTCCGGTGATCACTGGCGGTATCGGCGTTTGCCACACCTACGTTGATGATAGCGTTGATTTCGACAAGGCGCTGACGGTGATAGAAAACGCCAAAATTCAGCGCCCAAGTGCCTGTAACTCGCTGGAAACGCTGCTGGTGAACCGCAGCATCGCCGCAGAGTTCCTGCCGGCGCTGAGTGCCAGAATGGCGGCGGTGGGGGTTACGCTGCATGCGGCGGAGAACGCCATGCCGCTGCTGCAAGACGGCTCGGCAACGGTGGTGGCGGTCGCGGCAGAAGATTATGACGACGAATGGCTGTCGTTGGATCTGAACGTGGCGCTGGTGGACGATATCGATCAGGCCATCGACCATATCCGCACCCACGGCACCAGCCATTCCGACGCGATCCTCACCCGCTCGTTGAGCAGCGCCGAGCACTTCGTTCGCGCGGTGGATTCAAGCGCGGTGTATGTGAACGCCAGCACCCGCTTCACCGACGGCGGTCAGTTCGGCCTGGGCGCAGAAGTGGCGGTCAGCACGCAGAAACTGCACGCCCGCGGCCCAATGGGCCTGGACGCACTGACCACCTATAAGTGGATCGGTTACGGCGACGATTTGGTTCGCAGTTAACTTTCAGTACGGCGTTGATATTTCATGTAGGGGCGCAGCATGCTGCGCCCTTTTTGTATGCTGGTTCATATCGGAAATTGGCATCGTTGCAGACCTCAAAGAAACCTACTCTCACAGTCGGCTTTGTGCCAGGTGCAGACGTTAAAAAATTATGTAGATACAGTTAGCATGCTCAGATTTATAAGTTAAAATAGCCGTGCACGGTAAGGCTGTTATCATCTTTTGATAGATACAAAAATATAATCATGAATAAAAGTTATTATTTCGAAAGTAAATATAAAAAATGGTCCATTACAGCCGTGGCATGCATCATTATGGGCGGATGGTTCTGGTATATGTTGTGGGCATCAAGTATCTCCAATAATACCATTTTACAAAAATCGGTACCTGAATGGACAACATATATTTCTTTTGGTGTATTAATTGGAACTTTCTCTTTTATTCACGCTTTTTATCTTCGTACTTTTAACAAAACAATAAAGTATCTTTGTAATGCATTCTTTGGCGGTTTTTGCTTGGGATTTGTATTGAGTTTAAACTGTTACGATGTCTATGTTTATGTCTTTCCAGACAAAATAATTGGCTATAAATCTGAATATGAAGTTGTCTTCCCTGGGCCATCGAGGGGTAAGCATGGGCATTGTGAAGCAGGTATCTGGTTAAAAGATCAGAACACCACCAGATGGATACAGCTTTGTACAAATAAAGAATTTCTACGCAGCCACCGTAAGCAAGGAATGACAGGAGTATGGGTATCAGCTCGTGTTAATAAAATTGGAACCTACATCGTGAAATACGAATTTATTTATATGTAAATGAAATAATCTTAATATATTACAATTGCTTAGGTCACCAATTTTTTGTGTCTGTGAAAATGAATGATAGCCAATGTCTGCTCCTCGCTCATAGCGGCCCAATATTAAAGGTTTTCCATATAATAGAACGCTTTCATCAGTTCTTCTTCGGTTTGTGGTGAGACCAAACTTGCCCCAGAATCTTCCTCAACTTTTATCAAAAGCTCACTGCGGGTAATTCCTAACCTGTTTGCCACATGGTTAGCACAACTTCGTGCATGAGAAGCTCTGTGTGCCAAGGGCCTTGCCGTATCCACAACTCTTGTCCTCGATGATGAATGAGACATTAGTTCCTCCTTAAACAGATACACCTGGATAACTCGTTCTTCGCTGCCAAAGCTTTCTGGGTGGGCGTTCAACTATAAGGCAGGGAATGTACCGGACCGGTGACACTGTTCAATAGCTATGGAGTGTCTAATTTGCTCATCGCGCCCGATATGTACTGATAAGTGCATTCATAATGCGAAAATCGTAGGTTCTATTACGATCTTACAAAGAATGAAATCGCCCGCCAATCCGCTCAATAACCGCTCCAGCATCCACCCCAAGCAGCCGGGCAATCACGGCAAACTCAACCACATCCAGCTTGCGCTCGCCGTTTTCAACTTTAGCGATAAACGACTGCGGGCGTCCCAGCGCTTCGGCCAGTTTGGCCTGAGTGATACCTTTTTCTATACGAGCATCCCGAAGTATTTTTATAACTAATTGATACTCGGTTGAATAAACTGAAGTCATGGCGTTTTCCGCGAGTGATATCCCAAAATCGAATATCTGCCATTGCTGTAATTATCCCAAAACAGGATGATTTAAGGCATCAGATAACCAGGAGGATTAAGCATGATGGATAAAGAAGATTGGCACCCGGCGGACGTGATCGCCGCTTTAAAGAAGAGGGGCACCACGTTAGCGGCGGTATCCAGAGAGGCAGGACTGGCATCCTCGACACTGGGTAATGCGCTGGCACGCCACTGGCCGAAGGGTGAGCGGCTGATTGGTGAGGCTTTGAATCTGCCCCCGGCGGTGATATGGCCTTCAAGATACTCTGAGGCTGTACATAAGGATTGAGTAGAGTGGCTAGCCTCTATCAGAACTCGGCACTATTATTAATGAGAATGAAAATAGCAGATAAAAATGGGGGGAGGGCAGTAAACGCTATCCACAACCCCCATTATTTTCTAATAAATATAAAAGTTATTTCTTAACCATAAGATGACTGCGTTCTTCTTTACTCATCGCCTTGTTTGAGCTGGAAATAACGCAGTTATATTCTTTACCTTCATTAATAACCATAAAGGTGCTGACGGGGTTTTTAAAATCTTTGCCGATGGTGAAGTAAACATAATCCTTAGGCAACACATTGGGTTTGAAGGCGCCAAATGCATAAACCCCTTCCATACCGAGTGCTGATAAATCAACCGTAAGCTCCAGCGGCTGTGTGGCCATCGGCGATGGCAGCATAGATTTAGCCGACATCATCATAGAACTGGTATTGACGGTGTATTCGCTGGTGACTTTCATCCCGACATACTTAGATGTTGGCATTGAAAGTTCTTTCATACAGGCGGCATCGTGCTGGGGCGCGGGGCTGCCGTTTTGTTGCACGGCGTGTACATGTTCCAATGTCACCTGCACTTTGCCAGTCACCGGTTGCTTAGTGTCTGCCGCGTGAGCCATGCCGACCATCGTGATGGCAGCAATCGTAGGTAAAATAACGCCAGTCATCATTTTCATTACTATTCTCCTGACTTTTAAGTTTGGAAAAGTCGCATTAAATTTTCCGTGTGTGTAGCCGATGGAATTTAATTAATGAAATCATGGGTAGCACTATGCGGCCCTGTGCCGTCATCGGGCATGGCATAGTGGACTTTAAAACAACTGGCGTTTTTAAGATCAATGCAATGAATGGATAAGGGTTTTTGCTTTCGGAACTCTGTCAGCCCATGGGCTTATATTTTGTATGAATAACCTTAGTCAAGATCCGGGATAGATACAACTCGCCGTATATAAATTTTTTTAACCCTTTGGCACCTGGAATTAATAAGCCAATGGACTATTTCCATTGGCTTATATTTATATGCTTATTATTACACTTCTGGGGTTGTCACTTAGGGCTAACGCCGATTCAACCAAGGCAGCATACGCACCAGCGCATTGTCCTTAACAATATAGTGATGGAACAGCGCGGCGGCGGCATGCAGCCCGATCAGCCAATAGCCGAATGCCGCCAGCGTTTTGTGCCAGCCGATAATCGTTCGCGCCTGTGGCCGGTCGGCAATCTCGGCGAACGGCATTGGCATGCCGAATAAAAACCACTCTTTCCCCCCCAAATAGCGGGAATAGACGCCCAGAATCGGTAACGTCAGCAGCAGCAGGTAAATCAGGCTGTGTACCAGATGGGCTACGCCAGTTTGCCATTTTGCCGGTTTCGGCTCGATAGCGGGGCTGGTGTGGCGCCAGCGTAGAAACAAGCGGGCGATCATCAGAACAAATACCGTCACTCCGCAACTGAAGTGGGTCACCACCAGCACGTACCACACCGGGGTGCCCGGTACGGCAAGCCCTCTCAGCTCAATCGTCGTGCAGGTCACGACCAGCAGGATCGCCACCAGCCAGTGCAGACGGATCTGCATCGGCATATAAGAGTTCTGCACCGGGTTACCTTTTGATGTTAAATCACAGTGTTGATGAGAGTAACCAAATGTTACAGGAGAGGAAAGCGCCGGATGAGAATTTCATCCGGCGGATTGCCGGTGTGGCACCCAACGCGGGTGCCACACTTTCACTCAGTTGATCTTGGCCTTGGCAAAGTCGCTGCCGTTAACGTCAACCACATAGCCGCTGACGTTGCTGCGGGTGGCGTAGAACACCTTGCCGTTAGCCAGCGGCAGCAGCGGAGCCTGCTGGGCAAAAATCACCTGTGCCTGCTGATAAAGCTTGGCACGTTCGGCCGGGACGCTAACCTGAATCGCCTGCTGGATCAGCTTGTCGTAGCTGCTGTTGCACCAGCGTGCCGCGTTGGCACCGGTTTGCACGCCGGCGCAGTTGAGCAGGGTAGCGAAGTTGTCCGGGTCGCCGTTATCCGACATCCAGCCATACAGCGCGCTCTGCTGTTCCCCTTTGCGCAGCCCGGCCAGGTACTGGCCCCACTCCCAGGTGACGATTTTGGCTTTCACGCCCACTTTCGCCCAGTCGTTTTGGATCATCTGGGCGATGCGGCGAGAATTCGGGTTGTAAGGGCGGGCTACCGGCATCGACCAGATGTCGGTCTCAAACCCTTTCTCCAGCCCGGCCTGCTTGAGCAGTTCACGCGCCTTTTCCGGGTTGTAAGCGTATTCAGGCAGTTTGTCGTTATAGCCCAGCATGCCCGGTGGCAGTATCGAATAGGCCGGCGTACCGCTGTCTTTGAATACCGCCGCAACGATGGCTTTTTTGTCCACCGCATAGCTCAGCGCCTGGCGTACCAACACGTTGTCGAACGGCTTCTTCTGGGTATTGAACGCCAGATAGCCGACGTTCAGGCCGTCGATATTGTGCAGCTGCAGGTTTTTATCGCTCTTGATGGCGTCAAACTGCTCCGCCAGCGGGGCAGGAATAATCTGACACTCGTTGGTTTTCAGCTTGGCCAGCCGGGTTTCCGGGTTTGGCGTAATGGAGAAAATCAGGTGTTTGCTGGCCACTTCGCCCTGCCAGTAATGCGGGTTGGCGATGTAACGGATTAGCGAGTCTTGCTTGTACTGCTGCAGCGCAAACGGACCGGTGCCGATCGGCCAGTTATCGACATATTCCGGAGTGCCTTTTTTCAGCATGGCATCGGCATATTCGGCGGAAAGGATCGAGGCGAAGTCCATCGTCCAGTCGGCGAGGAAAGCGGCGTTAGGCTGGCTCAACGTAAAGCGCACGTGGTCGTTATCCACCGCCTCCACTTTGGTGATCAGCTTGTCCAGCCCGGTGTCGGTGAAGTACTCGTAGTTGCCGCCGGACACCTTGTGATACGGATGGTTGGGGTCCTTTTGACGCATCACGGTGAACACCACGTCCTCGGCGTTGAAGTCGCGTGTCGGGGTGAAGTATTTGTTGCTGTTGAACTTCACGCCCTTGCGCAGCGTAAAGGTGTAGGTTTTGCCATCCGGGCTGATGGTCCACTCGGTCGCCAGTGAGGGCGCCGGGGTTTTATCGCTTTCACGCAGCGTCAGCAGGCGGTTGTACAGCACCTGCGAGGTGGCGATAAAGGTGGTGCCGGAGCTGGAAAGCTGCGGGTTGAAAGATTCGGGCGAGGCCACGGTGCAGTAGACCAGGGTATCCGTGGCGGCCAGTGCGCTGCCCGCCGTCAACAGGCCGGTTCCTGCCAACAACAGACCCGCAGTGCTTTGTTTTAAACGCATAAAATGGATGGCTCCCTCAGGTTGATTGAGGACACTGCCGCCGCTGTGGCATTCAGGCAGCCCTCAATTTAAATATAAGTGATTGATCGCGAATATGGGAACTGGGGAATGACGATTGATCAGCGGTCGCAGACCGGCCGGGCGTCAAGATAGCCGATGAAATTGTATGCTTAGGTAAATAACCCCGCTTTTCCGGTTGTCTGACAAAAATGTTATCGACGGGTCACTTTGGGGTCAGCAACCCCCACTTAGAATCACCTCACCAGACAGAACCTGGTCTGGTCAATCCAATGAGGTGGTTATATGAAAGCGATTAAATATGTCATGGCGGCGTTTATCCTGGCGGTGGTGTCCACCAGCAGCTTTGCGGCCAACAGCGTCAGTTCCGAGCAGGGGCTGACTAAAATCGGCGTGGTCTCCGCCAGCGGAGCACTGACGCTCTCAGGTCTGGAAAAGCAATTGGCGAAGAAAGCCGATCGGGCCGGAGCCAGTTCATACCGCATTATTTCCGCCAGCGGAGGCAATAAACTGCACGGCGTGGCGGTAATTTACCAATAATGGCAGGTGCATGCCGTTAGAACGGGGCGGTACTTGCTTTTACCGCCCCAGAAGGTCTCTGTTTTGCTGATTTTGAGCCCCCATAGTCCCGCCATTTAGCCCTCGATCAATCCTCAACCGCTCTCTCCCCGTCAAGTAAGTTTGCAGCATGAACAGGTTGTTCTATATTCATGAAAATGATAATAATTGTTATTATCATTTTCATTTGTAACCGAACCGAAACATCTTCAGTGCGTTGCCCTGGCCTTGGAAAAGGCGGCTACGCCATCTCGCTTTACGTGCGCCAGGGAGGTCAGGCACGCCAACCACAACACAATAATAAGGATCACGCCGGGCAGCCCATGGGCTGGTCATCCAGTCGTGTCCGCCATTTACCCCGTTTTTGGTCGTTATCGGCGGCAGCGGGGTTTTCGCTTCCGTTGTTTCAACATTTGTTTATGGCTTATCAAAGGTAGGTAACATGTCGGAAACTGTTTTGGCTACTGAATGGCTGCCGCTGACATCGGCGCAGTTAGACTTCTGGGACGAATTTACCTTGCACCCCGGGCAGCCCTTTTCCACCGTCGCTCACGTCACCGAACTACGCGGCGCGGTAGATGAAGAGGCTCTGTGTCGGGCTATCACTCAGACCATGGCGGAAACGCAGGCGTTTGCATTGCGTTTTCGCGCCGGCACTGGCGAAAGTTTGCCGCTGCAGCGCTACGATCCCCAGGCAACACCGCAACTTAATCGCCTTGATCTCCAGGCACAGCCCGATCCCTACCAGGCCGCGATGCGGCTGATGCAGGCTGATGTCGATCAACCACTGGATCTGTGCAGCCAGCTGGTGGCCACGGTATGGTTGATCAAACTGGGGCCTTCGCGTTTTATTTGGTACCTGCGCGCTCACCATATTGTGATCGACGGCTTTGGCATGGCGTTAGTCGAACACCGTTGTGCCGCGCTGTATACGCATTTCCTCGACGACAGCGCGGCAGGGCATGCACTGGGCGAGTTTCATGCTTTTCAGCATCATGAACTGGCCTATCCGGCTTCTGAACGCTGCGCTAAAGACCGGCATTTTTGGCAGCGGTATTTGCCGCCGTCGCAGACTTTGCCAACGGTGCGCAAAGGCGGCAGGGAATATGGTGTCAAATCCCTGAGTACCAGCACGGCGCTGCCGGAGGAAATATCGCAGCGGTTGCGTTGGCTGTCGGAACGTAGCGGTATCGGTTGGCCCGATCTGTTGCTGGCGCTGTCCGCCGCCTGGCTGTTCTTTACCTTGCCGCCGTTGCCGCATGATAAGGGCGATACGCGCACCATGTGGATGCCGGTGATGAACCGCCGCAGTAGCCTGGCGACCAATACGCCGGCGCTGGCGGTCAATACGCTGCCGTTTTTGGTGTCGCTGCGCGCGGAAGAGACGCTGGGCCATTTTCTGTCGGGCATGGCGAAGATGCTGCGTGAGCTACGCAGTCACGCCGGTTACCGCCTGCGCCACATTGCCACCGATCGTGGAGTGACGCCGGCCTCTCGTTTGTTCATTTCCCCGTTTATCAACGTCCAGCCTTTCGATCCTGCCGGTTTCAGCGGTTGCACCTGTGCGCGGCGTGTTCTGGCTGGTGGATCTGGCGACGGCGCTAACCTGACCTTCCGCGGGCGCACCGATGCTGGCGATCTGCACCTGGATATCGATGTTTACGTGCAGCAGTTTCCCTGCGATGGGGTCGAAGACTACGGGCGTGACCTGCAGGCGTTTTTATTGCGTGCGTTGCGGGAAGAAGCGCTGGAGACGGCGCTCGGCGAACTGGTGGCGGTGCCCGCCTGATGGCGATCCGATAGGGGTCGAACACGTTCGACCCGATTTACCCTTGGGTGATGTGAGAGGGCGCAGCATGCAGCGCCCCTACTTTTGAACCGTTTAACGCGCCAGCAGCGCCGCCACTTCCCGCGCATTTTTGCAGGGGATTAACAGCGTTGGCGGCAGTTGGGTGCCAAAGGCCTGGTTAAGCTGCGCCGCCACCTGGCGAATGTGCGGCAGCTTCAACCCCATGCTGATAAAGGCAGTTTCCTCTCCCCATTCCGGGCGCGGCGTTGC
This sequence comes from Serratia liquefaciens, assembly GCA_012719855.1. GTDB lineage: Bacteria > Pseudomonadota > Gammaproteobacteria > Enterobacterales > Enterobacteriaceae > Serratia > Serratia liquefaciens_A. The sequence continues at coordinate 87,005 of JAAXZN010000004.1, forward strand.
GCCGATGGCCTGTAAATAGATGGTCAGGATCTTGCCGCTGTGCACCGGCGGAGCGCTCGGCTGCGGTGCTGCACAGGCGTTCAGTCCCGGCGCGGCACGATCGGCGCTGAAGGCTGCGCGGATACGGTGACGGTCGGTCTTGCCGTTACCCGACAGCGGCAGCACCTCGGTGTGAATAAAGCGTGTCGGGATATGGGTACAAGGCAGGTAGCCGGTCGAAAAAGCTCGGATCGCCGCCAGTGATAGCGGTTTGCCGTCGTGGGTGAGGTACATCGCCCCGAGCGTCGCTTCACCACTGTCACCGCCAGGGTAATCCACCACCACGATATCGAGAATAGCTTCGTGCCCGCGCAACACATCTTCAATTTCCGGCAGCGAAACGCGCACGCCACGGATTTTCACGTAGCCGTTCACCCGGCTGGCGAACAGGATATTGCCGTCCGGGCGATAGTACCCCTGATCGCCGGTACGGAAGGCCCGCAGCGGTTGCCCGTCGGGCCCATCCAGCGCAACGAAATCATGTTGTTTTAAATCGCCGTCTTCCAGATACCCCAGCGCCAGATTCACCCCGGTGGTGTGGATGCGGCCAACCACGCCGGTTGGGCAGTGGGTGCCGTCTTCATGGCAGATAAAGTATTGGTTAGCCGGCAGCGGCTGGCCATAAGGCACGGTGCCGGTGTCCTGCGGCGCTATCGGGTGCCAGATGCTCCAGATGGTGGTTTCGGTCGGGCCACCGAGCGAGAACAGGCTGATATCCGGACGCAGGCCGCGCAATTGCTGTACCGTCGCCGGTTTGATGTAATCGCCGCCCTGTGCCACCAGGCGCAGCGAACGCAGGCTGTCGTCGGTTTTACAGGTAAGCAGCATCTCCAGAATGGCGGGGACCGAACACCACAGGCTGACGCCATGGCGCTCAACCAACTGGTTCCAACTGATGGCGTCTTTTTCCTGGTGCGGTGCCGGTAATACCAGGGTGGCGCCGGCGCTGAGCGAGCCGAACAGATCAAACATCGACATATCGTGGTGCGGCGGCGTGACCGAAATCATCACGTCGTCGGCGGTGACCGCCCAGCGCTGAAGGGTCTGGCCGATAACGTTGGCGGTGGCGCGGTTATTGAGCACCACGCATTTAGGTTTGCCGGTGGTGCCGGAGGTATACAGATAATAACTGGCTTCGGTGCTGGCGCTGCGCTCGGTCAGCGTCTGGCTGTCCGGCAGTGCGGCGGCGCCTGCCGTAGAGTCGAGCAGCGCCTCTGGCGTCACTGCGTGCGGCGTATCCAGTTCCCCGTTGTGGACCACCAGATCCGGCCGACAGTTGGTCAGCAGATAGGCGGTGCGTTCCGGCGGCGAGTTGATGTCGATCGGCACCCAGATAATGCCCAACAGCGCACAGGCGAGGGAGATGGTCACATGCTCCGGGCTGCGCGCCAGATACAAGGCCAGCACGCTGCCTGGCTTCAGGCCGCGCCGTTGCAGGTTTGCCATCACTGCGCTAACCCGTTGGCCCAATTCCGGGTACGTCAGGCTTAGTTGGTCGCAGATTAACGCGGGGCGTGGTTGCGGATCGTTAAACAACCGGTCTGCCAGCTGCGTCAGGTAAGGGTAAGCGCTGAATGCCGTTTCGCTGTAGTTATGCCGGTAATGTTGGTAATCGATAAATTGTGCGGGGGGAATTTCCACATCGCCGTCCCGACACATCAACATCACCCGACGTTGCAATGCGTCCAGCATCGCCTGCACCTGCTCGCCATCCAATGCCTGCTCGGCGTAGTCGACGCACAACAGCAGGTTCTTGTCGGCGTCCTGCGTCAGGCGGATATCGATCGCCACCTGTGGCGTTTGGGTCACGCCGTCATGGTAGCGCACCGACGCGTTGCCAGGCAGCGTCTCCCATCCCAGGCAGTTGGTGAGGATCACCGGCAGCGCCGGGGAACCCTGGCTGTGATTGAGTAACTGTCGTGCCAGATCAACGCCGGAAAATGCCAGATGGTCGAGCGCACCCAGCACGTCGTCCTGCAAGGCCTGGGCGCGGCTGATAAAGGTGCCCCCCAGGCGAGAATAGCGCACCGCCACAAAGGTAGAGGCGTTGCTGAGCGAACCATTTGCCGCAGGAAACGCCACCGGCACGCCGACGCAGAGTTCGCCGTCGGTGGTCCACTGCGCCAGCGTATCGAGGATCAGTGCCGAAAGGCTGCTGTTGCGCAGCAGGGCATGGGCGGATCCCAGGCGTGAGAACTGTTTAAGTACTTCGCGCGGCAAAGTCAGGTTGGCGCGGCGATAGCGAGAGGATTTGATATTGGCCAGTGGGGTGCGCCACGGCAGCGCCGACGGCGTGGTGACGTCTTGTAACTTGGTCTGCCAATAGGCGGCATCAATCTGACGCTGTTCCGCCGTGGCGGCAACTGGCGGGCTTGGCGGCGCGACAGGCGGCAGAGGGGCGTCGTCAAACAGTCGGGCGATGACGGTGGAGATGCCCTGGCCGTCGAGGATCAGCGCGTCGAAGCTGGTGAAAATCACGGTGTCATAGGGGCTGCCGGTGGTGTCCTGCGTCTCCGAGAGCTGAATGGCGGCAATGCGCCACAGAGGCTGCGCGGGATCGTGGCGCTGATGCGAATATTGCTCGCGCAGGTCAGCCAATTGGCGTTGCGCTGCCTGATGGTCGAGCGCACGCAGATCGTGTCGATCCAGATTCAGCGTGGCCTCTGCCCGCACGTGCTGAGTAAAACGCTGGGTGTCGATACAGGTGCGCAGCGCCGCATAGTGCTGCACCAGTTCGCTCAATCGGCTTTCCAGGCGGGCCAAATCCAGCCCCAGACCACGATATTCGCGAAAGTCATGCATCGCTACGCCGCCGAGCGGCCATTGTTCGCTGCGACCGAGCAGGTAAGCCTGCTGCAGTGCATTTAATGGTGTCTCCATGGTATTTCCCTATTGATTATCACTAACCCACGAAATAGAAAGCAGGGCGCGTGAGGCCACGCGCCCGGAACCGATATCAGGCTTTGGGTGCCAGCACCTTCAGCAGCATTTGCACCCCCTCGGTGGCATTGGGGGCCAGCTCGCAGATCAACGCGGCAAGCGCTGCCGGGGTCGGGTTCGACTCGACGTCCGCCGGCGTCAGCGCTAACGGCAGATATTTGTTAAGTACCGCCAACAGCGCCTGCAGAGCGTCCTGCGGCAGTTGCAGGGTGCGGATATCGTCATCGTCACCCAGCCTGGCACCCGGCGCGACCCGCGCCAGCAGCCGGTGCAGCAGTTGGCGAACCGGTATCTGGCGTGCCAGGCCCGCCGCGGAGCATTGGGCCAACCACTGCGAAAGTGGCTGATTAAAGCTGTTCGGCCGGTTGGCGGCCCGCTTCAGCAAGGCGCCGTACGTGGCGAACAGCTGCGGCAGCAGCCGATCCGGGAAGGCGTCCAGGCGGACGTCCCAGTTGATCAGAATGCCACCGTTGGCGTGTGCCACCTGGGCGTCCAGCGCCACCTGCGGCCCCTGGGAAATTACCCACTCCAGTGGGCCAAAGGTGCGGGTGACATTGTCAGAAAACAACGCTTTGCCATGGATGCCAAACCCGGCGGTAAATACCACGGGGGAAGGCTGCATGCTGCCTTGCAGGCGCGACAGATCGCGCATCACGCTGACGCCGGGGTAGTCGGCATTAGCGATCAATTCAGCCAGTTGGGTCATCAGGCGGCGGCTGAAAGCCGGCAAGTTTTCAGCCGGGTTCAGCTCCACGCCAAGCAGCACCAGATTAGAGAAGTCGCCGATGATCGGGGCGAGGCTGGCTTCATCCCGGTGGAACAGCGGCACATTGAGCCTGAAACGCGGCATGTTCCAGCCATGGCCGACGGTAACGGCAAACAGCGCCAGAAACAGGGATGAAAGCGTGATGCCGTGCGCCCTGGCGACATCTTCCAGCGCTTTGGTTTCGCTTGCGCTCAGTTGCAGCGCCAGCCGATCGCTGCGGCAAATATCCGGTGTGCGTAACAGGTGCGGTGCCGGCGGCAGTTGAGGCAGGCGTTCGCGCCACCAGGCCTGAGCGCGGGTGCGACGTGCCTGCTGCGCGGTATCGGCATAGTGACGATCCAGATAGTCAAAGTAGGGCACGCCATGGTCGGCGGGTGATGCCGGACATTGGTGATAAAACCGCGCCAAATCCTCCATCAACACGCGAAAACCCATGGCATCGCCGGCGATCATATCCAGATCGACATGCAGCCTGCTGTGGCCGCCCGGCAGCAGGCTGAGGCTGATATCACAGGGGATACCTCGTTCCAGCGGCAGTTTTTGGCTGCTTTTTTGCTGCCGTTTGGCTGTGAGCAGGCGGCTCACTTCGGGAGTATCGGCCTGGCTGAAATCGTCCAGATGCAGGCCATGCGCAGGGCCGCAGGGAGTGATGGTCTGCTGGCCATCGGCCGTGATGCGCAGGCGCAACATGGGGTGATGCAGGTAAAGGGCGGCAACGGCCTGTCTCAGTCGTTCGACATCCAGGTCGCAGCAGTTAAATTCCGCATACAGGTGGGCGGATACGCCCCCCAGCGGCGCTTCGGATTGCCGGCCTACCCAGTAGGCGGCCTGCATCGTGGTCAACGCTTTCATCGGGTTTCCATCAGTATTGAGAGACTGTAAGAATATATTGCAATGTTAATGGGAATGAAAATTATTACTATTTTTATTTGTTGATATAAAACGTAGGGATAATGCAAAAAAGTAAGAGGGCACTCGCTGAGAGTAAATATAAAATTAGATATAATTATGTTTTATATTCATTTTAAGTGAAATTATTGGTTTTGAAAGTGACGAAAACCCCATCCTTCCTTGTCAGCTTTACTGACCTCCTCTCGTGATGTTTATTTACTTAGGTGATAATGATTTGCATTAAAAAATGTAAAATATTATCATTATTAACATTTATTTACGTTTCCAGACAAAAAATCTGCATCCGCCCCCGATTTATCTGGGGTTGGGCGGCTGTCTGCGGCAGGGATATGCAATAGCAAGGTCAGGAAGGCCGCAATGCCATTGTCAGTGTGAGAATCAGCGTCGTTACCTATGTGAAATAAAACATATTTTTGTGCATCTGGGATGAAAGGAGAATACATCTATGAGCAAGCATTCAGCGGCTCAAAGGCATAAAATCGTAGGAAACAAGGAAAAAGCAGGCTTGCAGGCCATTGGGGCATTTTCCTCACTCTTTCTGGGTCTTTGTACTTTATCTATGGGGAGCGTTAACGCCGCCGTAGTGGATGAAAAGGTTCAGGAAACCGCCGACAGCAAACGTAACGATAATTGGCAGGACTCCGAGAGTCTGCTGGTGACCGGGGAAAAAATAAAACGCAGTATTTTCGACACCGGCTCCAGCGTGCAGGTGTTCGACAGCGAACGGATCGCCGCGATGCCCAATGCGTTGCAGATCCCCGATTTATTACGCATGACCGCCAACGTCATGGATGTCGGCATCGGTAACGATCTGCCTACCGTACGTGGTATCGACGGCTCCGGCCCGAACACCGGCGCCAATGCCTTCCTCAGCGGTACCCGTCCACGCCTCAATTTGTCTTTGGATGGCCGCTCCCTGACCTATAATGAACAGGCCTATGGCCCGCAGTCGCTGTGGGATCTGGATCGCGTCGAAGTGTTCCTTGGCCCGCAGAGCTACATTCAGGGGCGTAACGCCATTGCCGGTGCGATCGTGATGGCCAGTAAGGATCCCACTTTCGATTGGGAAAGTGCCTTCAAGGGCGGTGCGGGCAACCAGCACTCTTCACAATTGTCCGCTATGGTTTCAGGCCCGTTGGTGGAAGACCAATTGGCCTTCCGCGTCAGCGTCGATCGCCAGCGCCGCCGCAGCGATGTTGACCTTCCTGCTTATGAGCCGGTGGGCGATCCGCGTGAGGTTGAAGCCACTACCGCCCGTGCCAAGCTGTTGTTCAATCCGGCAGGCCTGCGAGAGCTGACCACCAAGCTGACCTTTAACCACTTTGGCAGCACCTCGCCACAAAACGAGAGCCTCAACCCGCTGGTTCACCCGACCAGTCTGCGCCACGATCCGCGCCGAGCGGTGTTTAAAAGCAACACCAACAGCGGCGTTTGGGATCTGTCCTGGGAGCAATCCGACAGCCTGACGCTGGAAAACCGCGTTATTTATACCGACTTCAATATTAATCGTCCTACGGCTTATGCCTTGCCATACGCCGATATCGGCGGAAAAGAAGTGCACGTGGAGCCGGTGGCGCGCTTTGGTGGGCCAGACAGCCGCCTGCGCGGGTTGGCGGGGCTGCGTTATTTCCACTCCAAGCAGGATGAGTTCGTTAACATTTTCGGCGGTTCGACCTTCAAGGATAAAACCGACACCAACTCGGCCTTTGCCGAGCTGACCTACGCCATCACGCCGAAGGTGGATATCACCGCCGCCAGCCGTGTGGAGCGCGAACACCGCCAGCGTACCGGTGGCAGCAAGGCCGTGCGTATCGATTTCGATGAAACCTACGACGTGTTCCTGCCGAAGCTCGATCTGGCCTGGAAACCGACGGATACCCAGACCTACGGCGCCAAGGTGGCACGCGGCTATAACGCCGGTGGCGCAGGCATCACCATCGGTACGCCGGTGGTTAACTACACCTACGGGTCTGAATATGTCTGGAACTATGAGTTGTACACCCGCCACCACCTGAAAGATGCCAACGTCATTCTGACCAGCAACGTCTTCTACAACGATTACAAGGATATGCAACTGCCGTATTCCCTGGGGCCGAACTCATCGGTGATCCGCAATGCCGATAAGGTGGAAACCTACGGCGCGGAAATGGGAGCGACCTGGCAACCGCGTTGGGACTTCGAACTGTTCACGAACGTCGGTCTGTTGAAGACCAAGATCAAGAAGTTCTCGGGCAGCGGCGTAGATGGGCATGAACTGGCGCGTGCGCCGGCTTATACCGCCAACATGGGCGCCAAGTACCAGTTGATGGCCGGGTTGGAACTGAGCGGCAACGTGGCGTTCTCGGACTCCTACTACTCGCAGTACGACAACGATTCTCGCGGGCGCATCGGTTCTTACTGGTCGGCAAATACCCAACTGGCGTACACCTTCGCCTATGGTCGCGCCACCCTGTATGCGCAGAACCTGTTTGACTCGGAACGTCGCGTGATGGTCAGCGGCAACGACGTTTACACCGCGACTCAGCAGCGTCCACGCATGATCGGTGCGGCGCTGGAACTGACATTCTGATGCGATAGCAATCGGTCTGCAGCAGGGGCGTATCCACACCCTGGATTGTTGGCGCTTGCGCGAGTGTGTCAGCAATCTGCGGAGGATACGCCCCTGTTTATGACCCGCGTTCCCCCCGAGGTTCCGGTATGGCCGGGCACAAGGAGATAGAGCAGTGAGCGGTTATTTTGACAATATTCTCAGCGATGACGAGGCCCAGCGTCTGGACCTGGCGTTTCAGACGCTGGGCGAGCGGGCGGCGGATGCCTCTCAGCCATTGAGCGAAGCGGAAGAACAAGCATGGTTCATGCACCAGCAACGGGGTGATGGCGGTTGCCAGCAGGCCATGGCCTGGCGGCTAGGCGGCGAGCCGGATATCGGCAGACTGGCCAGCGCGCTGGAGGCCCTGACCCGGCTGATGCCTGAACTGGATGTTCGTTACGATTTCGACGATGAGCAAGGCTTACGCAAACTGCGCGGCAACGCAACGCTGAACCCGGTGAGCATTCAGCCGATAACGAATGAGCAGCAGGCGGTAAGCCGTTTGTTGCAGGCGCAAGCCTCTCCTCTCGAGCTGGCGAGCGAAGCGCCGGTTCGTTTTCTGTTGTTTACCGGTGCCGGTTCGGTGCTGGGCGTCGTCGCTCACGATATTTTGGCGGAAACGCTGTCTTGCCGACAGTTATTGACGACGCTGTCGGCGCTGTATAACCGCCATGATCCCCTGCCTGTCTCCGTCGCTCTGTCGCCGGTTGCACTGAATACGCCATTGTCGGAAACGACGGAACTGGTTCTGCCGTGGCCACGCCATGCAACGACGCTGCGGGACTACCGGCAATTGGCAGCACAGGATGAGCATCTGGCGCAGGCCGGGGTACGCATAGCGACCCGCGTGGCGCGCAAGATTTTGCCCGTAACCGATAACCCAACCACCTTACTGGCGGCGATCGCCGTTCGCTTTGGCCGCTTTATCGCCGCTCAGTCCGGCGGGCAGCCGGTGCAGCTGTGCGTGCCGCAGGACGACGCTCAACAGGCAAACGGCATGGACGGCTGGCAGGGTGCCAGCCGATTGAAACGCCTGACCTTGCAGCCTGCCGATCAGGAGGCGGAAAGTCGACTGCTGGCGCAGCAAACGGCGGAAGCACTCAACCCAGAATTGGCTCAGATCCTGGTGAGCTGGCTGGCGGATCCTTCGGTGGCGCTGCAGTTGGATGGGGTAAGCGCTGAACGCCTGTTGTTGCCGCCGCTGCATACGCCATTTGAACTGATGCTGGCTTTGAGCCTGCCGGATCAGGATTCGGTGGTGTTGGAGTTAGCGGCGGATCCACGCATGACCCCGTACGTAGCTCCTTTCCTGCTGGAACAGTTCGTCGCTTATCTCGCTGGACGGACGATCACGGCAGCCCAGTTGCCCGCTGCCGAGCAACCGTTGGCCCAGCCCGAAGCCGTCCTGACGGCAGCGGATGCGCAACAACAGGAAAATGATGAAATCGCCCAATTGATCCTGACGGAATTCCGCGACGCCCTGGTGGCGCCGGAGATGACCGTCGATGAAGATTTCTTCGATCGCGGCGGGCATTCGCTGGTCGCGACCCGTGTCATCGGCCGCTTGTTAAGCCTGCACCGTATCGAACTCAACATTAATGACTTGTTCAGTCACGCCACGGCCCGTGGCCTGTCGGCCTATGCCAAACGTCAGGCGGTTGCGGCACCGGCGGTACCAATGCTCAGTACGCAGCAGCAGGATGAGGTCGTCCAGGCACCGCTGTCGCTGGCCCAGCATTCGCTGTGGAAAGTTTACGAGGCCTTCGGTCACGACGAGATTTTCAATCTGCCTTTCGCCATCAATTTCCTCGATCCGGTGGATGAAATGACCCTGCGTCAGGCGTTTATCGACGTCATGACGCGCCACAGCGTATTGCGTTCACTGTTTATCGAACATCAGGGGGAGGTTCTTCAACAGGTCGTGCCTGCGGCTGAACTGCTGGACTACGGTTGGTTCCGTTTCTCCCATGAAACACCGGCCGGGAACGCCGGCGAACTGCTGGCCAAGGCCGGTGACCACCGCTTTGATCTGACCCGCGAGCTGCCGCTGCGCGCAACCTTCCTGCGTGATGCAGCAACCGGCCGACAGCTGCTTTCGCTGTTGTTCCACCATGTGGTGCTGGATGAATGGTCGCTGAACCTGATGATGGACGAACTGGGCATCGCCTACAGCCACCGTGTGGCGGGGCAAAAGCCGCAGTGGAAAGGTGAAGTGCCGCAGTTTTATGCCTTCGCCCGGCAGCAGCAGGCTGGCGGCGTCGCACAGCAACATCTGGACTATTGGCTCGATAACCTGCGCGATGCACCGGTCGGCCAGCCGTTGTTCCAGCAGGAACCTTCGCACCATCCTGCAGTTCCGGCCGATGCAGACGTCAACGGCGGATGGCTGGAGTTTGACGTCGAACCGACGGTGGCTGAGGGGTTGTACGCACAGGCCAGGAAGAACAACGCCTCACTGTTCAACGTGGTCTACGCCGGGATCGCTACGGCGCTGCGCCTGTTGGGCGGCCCGACGGACCTGCTGGTGGGGACGTCCACCTCCGGCCGTAACGACGCCGAGTTCTTTGACACTATCGGCTACTTCACGACCGTGGTGGTGCACCGGGTTCGCTTCGCTGAACAGTTGACGGTCGCCGGTCTGATTGACCAGGTGAAAAACACCATCAACGGTTCTATGCCTTACACCGATATTCCTATCGATCTGGTGGAGGAGGGGCTATTTGGCGCCCATGCCGATCGCAAGAACCACATGTTCGAAGTGTTCATTCAGATCCACAGCCGTATCAAGCTGAACGGAGCATTTACCCTGCAGGACGGCAGCACGGTGGCCTATCGTCAGGTGGAGCCGGAGAAAACCGAATCGCTGCTCGGTTTGCAGTTTGAAGTGATGGAGGAAAATCTCGACGGCGTGAAATCCCTGCGCGTGATGATGACCTACCGTACCGATCATTACACCGCGCAACAGGCGGGGTTGATCGCTTCAACTATTCAGCACGTGTTTTCCCACTTTGCCCAGCAGGCTGGCGGGGACATGCCACTGTTGGCTTTACCGCCTGCGCCGCAGCAATAACGTTGTTCACCCTAACTGACTTTATTACTTTCATGGAGATAAACGGATGTCTGGAACAATAGGAACACCCCGCGCTTTACTGTCGCTGTTGATCGCAACGTCGTTGGTGGTGGCCGGTGCGGCGCAGGCCCGTGACGCAGGGATCACTTTGCAGGATATCAAGCGTCAGCCATTGTCGTCGGCGCTGGTGGAGATGGCCTACAGCCCAAGCCAGAAGTCGCTGTTCGTCAGCGCACCGGATTGGAAGGAAGAGGCGAAATCCCGCGTGTTGCGTCTGGATCCGACCACGTTGACGGTGCAGGCGGAGATCCCACTGCAGGTGAAAGGCTTCGGCGTAGCGCTGGATGATGCCGGTCACCGGCTGTATCTGACTCAAGGGTTCAATGGCTCGGTCGGCGTGGTGGATACCACCACCAACCGCGCGCTGAGCAGCATTCCGGTAACCGAAAAAACGATGCTGGAGCAGACTTACAAAGAGGCCGGCATCAGCGGCAAGCGTCTGGAGTTCCTGCTCAAGGAGCTTAAGCGTTTCAAGATCACCGAGGACTACCAGTACCGCATCCGCGAAATGAAGTATGACGCGCAGAGCGGCCGCCTATTCTTGCCGGGATTGGGGTTCGGGGTGGATAGCGTGCTGTTTGTGGTCAACACCCGGACTCAAAAGCTGGAGAAAATGGTCCCCGGTTTCGGCTATAACGCGGTGGGCATCACTCTGGATGAAAAAGGACGGCGCGTATTTGTCTCTAACATGCAGGGGCAACTGATTACCCTGAATGCCGATACTCTGGCGATCACCTCCACCAAAGAGATCCAGGCGGATCAACTGCTGAACCTGGTGTACGACGGGAAGAACAACCGCCTGTTAGGGGTGGATCAGGGGATCGACCGCGACAACTACCGCAACACCCATCTTGAGCGCGACTACGTGAAGCGCAGCAGCGGTCACCGGGTGTTTGCGCTGGATGCGGACAGCGGCAAAGTGTTGGCCAGCGAACTGACCGATGAAGTGCCGATCGGCCTGCTGTTGGACGATCGCAACCAGCGTGTGTACGTCGCCAACCGTAAAGGGATCCGCGTCGATCATGGCGCTGGTACGTTGACGGTGTTTGATTCAAACAGCCTCAAGCGCCTGCAAACCGTAGAACTGCCGCCGCACCCTAACAGCCTGGCGCTGGACACCAGCAACAACGTGCTGTTCGTGACGGTGAAGAATGACGGCGCCAGCACCAAAGCCGGTAAACCGGAAAGCGTTGTCCGTATTCAACTGCCAAAAAACTGAGTTTTATCCCGCTGCGTCAGCCTTCGCTGACGCAGCCTATTCTGGTTCGTCTTCCATAGCCCTGCGGCTGCATGCCGATCGGGCACACACATTCTGTGCTTCTTCATCACCAACGCGATTGATCCCCGCCGCAACGCAGATTTACACTGCTGAACATCAGTCCATTGCCAGTTCAGCTGCGATTTTGTCTCCCAGAGCTACTCATTAAGGATCTTCCATGAATCATTTTCGTCCCGTTGCATTGGAACATGCCAGCCGTTTGCTAAATCATGGCCCGACGGTGTTGATCACCAGCAGAAGCCAGGACGGGGCTCGACGTAATGTGATGGCCGCTGCCTGGTCGATGCCGGTTGAGTTCACGCCACCTCGCATTGCCATTGTGGTCGACAAGGGGGCGCATTCCCGGCAGATGATTGAAGAAAGCGGCGTGTTTGGCATCTGTATTCCGGCGGCGATGTTTGTCGATACGACTTATGCGGTGGGCAATATCTCGGGCGTGGAGGTGGAGGATAAATTTTCTCTCTTCAATATTGCCACGATCTCCAGTGCCCAACTGGAAGTCCCCTTGATAGAACAGGGTTGTGTAGCCTGGCTGGAATGCCGTCTGTTGCCGGAAAGCGGTGCGCAGCAGAAATATGACACCTGTTTCGGTGAAGTGGTGGCTGCGGCTGCGGACGAGCGAGTGTTTCGCGCAGGGCGATGGAACTTTGCCGATACCGATCCACAATTGCATACCATCCATCATCTGGGGGCGGGTAATTTTATTCGCAGCGGCGATACGTTGCGGGCAAAAAGCCTGTAGGCGACGTTCATGCGGTACCCTCGCACTCACGTCCGGCACTGTGAGTGCGAGTATTCGGTATTTGTCAGCGATAACTTAATGACTTTGAGCCAAACGGTGTTCGGGTAGCGGTTTTTTTTGCGCTTTTTTATGCTGCTGTGCGGGCCGTTTTTTATTGGGATGCGGCTTGGACGGTATTTTATTATTATTCTTATGAATAACCGGGTGTTCATTATTTTTATTGATCGGCGGTGCGGAAAATGCCGAGCTGCAATTTAATGCCATTACTGCGGCAATAATAAATACTGTTTTTTTCATTGTTATATCCTGAGCTGTCTCATCATATTCTTGAGTGGCCACCGGGTAGGTGGCGGGTATCTTTAACGAGGACCGTTAAAATGGTAGCCCGGCCCACCTGGGCCGCCATGTCGACCGCCGCCACCACCGCCAGGCGGTGGGAATAGGCAACCAGAAAGCACAGCGCTAATCGTCAGCGCACTGATGAACATTAGAATACGACGCATAATATAACCTTTAATCTCTATATTGGAGGGGGCAGTATCATCTTAGGCTGCATCTGTTAGCAATATGGAAAAGGTAGGCAAAACGAAAAGGTTCTGTAAGTAAGAATATTCTAATCGGGATAAACACTCATGCGGTAAGCCGCTGGATTAAATTTATCATAACGGCATTTCACTTGTTGGAGGCTGAACCATTGCGTAGGTGCAATGAGTGAGGCCAACGGCTGGAAATGACGTGGAACATTTATTCCTGGTCATTGATTTGGGTCAAGGGGACACCAACAGAAGGTAATAAAAACTGGTCTTGTTCCGATAATTTGATTATAAACACCGCCGTTAGGGACAATGTTCTCATCTGAATTGGAGTAGTTATGTTGGCTAAAGTTAATCGGCTGTTCGCCGGTGCGCTCCTGGCGCTATTGCTTCCTGCTGTCGCCGTGGCGGCGGATTACCATGCTGGCGAGCAATATTCTCGTCTGGACAAACCGGTGGCATCGGCCCCGGCGGTGGTGGAGTTTTTCTCCTTTTATTGCGGCCCCTGCTACCAGTTTGCCGAAACTTACCATGTGGGCAGCACCGTCAGCCAGGCGCTGCCTGAGGGCACCAAGCTGACCAAATACCACGTCGGCCTGATGGGCAAATTGGGCAATGAGCTGACCGAAGCCTGGTCGATCGCGATGGTGATGGGGATCGAGGACAAAATCGAAGGCCTGCTGTTCGAAGAACTGCAAAAGAAGCGTGCCATCAACAGTGAAGAAGATATCCAGCGGGTGTTTGCCGCCGCCGGCGTGGATGCCACGGCCTATGAAAATGCGCGCCACAGCCTGCTGGTGAAGGGCATGATTGCCAAGCAAAATGAAGCGGTGAAAGCGTTGGACGTACGCGCAACTCCATCGTTTTATGTTTCCGGCAAGTACAAAATCGACAATGCCGGTATGGCAAGCCAAAGCGTCGACGGTTATGCGAAAGAGTACGCGGCCGTGGTGCGTTATCTGCTGGATAGCCAGCCTTAATCCTCCTGATTTTCCCGTTTTTATCAACCCGGCTACGGCCGGGTTTTTCATGCCTGATGAGTAATATGTAATCTGTGATCCCGGCGCCAGATCCCACGCTCGGCATTGCTTGTATGTTACTGGGTTGTTATGTTGATTTTCTGTTCATTGCCGCTTGCGGTTCGAACGCGTCCATCGCTGATGTGTGAAGGGGGGATCCATGGCAATTTCCGTACCGGTCAGGGAGGTTGGCTTCGAAGAGTGGTTGGCGAAAATCAACTCCGCCTGTGGCCGGTTTTGCGCCCGGACTCTGGGGCCGGGATTTAGCGGCGCGATGCAAGAGTTTCGTGCCCACGCGTTACGTATGAGCGTGGTGGATGCGGCGCAAACCCGTCTGTATCGAACCCAAAAAGAAATTGACCGCAGCGACGGCTCGCATTTTTTCACGGTCTTTCAACTGCGTGGCAGTTCATTGATGGAGCAGGGTGACCGACAGGCGCTCTTGTCCGCCGGTGACGTCACGCTGATCGATGCTTCACGTACCAGCAGTTTTACCTTTCAACAGGACTCCCGCCAAATATCATTACTGATGCCGCGCAGCTATTTCGAACGCTCTGCACGCTTGAGCGACCTGCAATTCGCGCGACGGCTGGATGGGCAAAACAGCATGGCGCGCCTCAGTCGGCAACTGGTCTTGGGCTGCATGCAGGACGCGCAGATGAGCGCAGCGGAGAGCGAGGCGATACTGAGTGCCGTGGCGACGCTGTTGCGCCCGGCAATGATCGAACCTGAAGTGGGGGCTGAGGTTTTCCCGCAGGCTTTCACCCGAACGCTGGCGTTTATCGATGCGCATATCCAGTCGCCGCAGCTGCGGCCTGAGTGGATCGCCGGTGAGGTGGGCGTTTCGGTACGCAGCCTGTACCGGATGTTTGCCCGTCAGGGACTGGTGGTGGCGCAATATATCAAGCACCGCCGTCTTGATTTGTGCGCCCAGGCGCTACGCACGGTGCCTGAGCGGCAAAAGTTGGTCACTATCGGCCATGACTGGGGTTTTGCCGATCACAGCCATTTCTCCACCGCCTTCAAAAGCCGTTTTGGCGTTTCGCCCAGCGAATACCGCAAGCAGTATCAGTAGCGCCCTGAAGGCGCTACTCAGAATATTGACAAAGGGGGATAAAAGCGCGGTTTTTCCCCCTTTGAGTTATCAGCCGAAAATCAATAAGTTGATTTTCCCTATCTATTTTCAAAACCTTTAGCGCCTGCCGCCAAACATTTTATGTTTGTCAGCAGTCTCAGTAGCGCCCTGAAGGCGCTACTGGCGATTAAGACGCTGTTCAGTAACGAATGCACACCGATTTGGATTCGGTATAAGCATCCAGCCAGTCAGGGCCGAAATCACGGCCGCTGCCCGATTGTTTGAAGCCGCCGAAAGGCATGTTGGCGTCGATTAACGTATGGGTATTGACCCACACCGTGCCGGCCTGAATGCGTGGCGTAAAGGCCATTGCCGCTTGCAGGCTGGTGGTCCACAGGCTGGCGGTCAGGCCGTAGTCGGTGTCGTTGGCTTTGCGCAACGCCTCTTCAGCATCCGCCACGCGGATCAAATTGACCACCGGACCAAACACTTCTTCGCGCGTCAGGTTCAGCTTGTCGTCCGGGTTAATCACCAGCGTTGGCGGGATATAGAACCCTTGCGAGTCCGGCCCGGTTGCGCCACTGATCAGCTCCGCCTGTTTGGATCTGGCGTCATCCAGATAGGCCGCCACTTTATTGCGGTGGTCGCTGGAGACCAGCGGGTTGATCTGCGCACTGGCATCCATGCCCGGCCCAACGGACAGGGATTTCACCGCCTGCTCGAACCCGGCCACCAGAGTGTCGTAGATTGGCGCTTCAATATAAATCCGCGAGCTGGCGGCGCACACCTGCCCCTGATTCAGGAAGCTGCCCGCCATCAGGCCTTCGATGACCTGCTGCGGATCGGCATCTTTCAGCACGATGGCCGGGTTTTTACCGCCCAGCTCCAGCGTCACGCGTGTCAGGCGATCCGCCGCCGCGCGGGCGATGTTTTTGCCGACCGGCGTGGAGCCGGTAAAGCTCACTTTGGCTATCAGTGGGTGTTCGGTCAGCGCTTTGCCGCAGCCGGTGCCTTTGCCTGTCACCACGTTGAAGACGCCCGGCGGGATACCGGCCTCGGTCGCCAGTTCAGCCATGCGCAGCAGGGTGAGTGGTGTAGTCTCCGAGGGTTTGATCACGATGGAACAACCCGCCGCCAGTGCCGGCATCACTTTCCACATGCCGATCATCAGCGGGAAGTTCCAGGGTACAATGCCGGCCACCACGCCAACCGGCTCTTTACGGGTATACACCTGATATTTGGCCCCCGGCGGCATGGGGATCGACACGTCCAGGGTCTGGCCGGTGATCTTGGTGGTCAGCCCGGCGGTGTAGCGCATCCAGTTCAGCGTGCAGCCCACCTCGAACATGCGGGCAATATTGATCGACTTGCCCTGTTCCAGCGTTTCCAGCTGGGCCAGTTCTTCGGTGTGTTGCTCAACCAAATCGGCATAGCGCAATAAAATACGCTCGCGCTCGGCAGGTAAACGTTGCGCCCAGACCCCTGAGATAAAAGCCTGATGGGCCGATTGTACGGCGCGCGCGACGTCTTGTGCGTTGGCGTCGGCGGTGGAGGAAATTTGTTGTCCGTCGGCGGGGTTATACACCGCCAGCCGGCCTTCGGCGGTGGACTCACACCATTGGCCGTCGATATACAGACCATGATGACGATCGAGAAAACGCGAAACGCTGTCCATCACTGCTACGTTATTGTCAGGCATACGCCCTCCTGTCAGACAAAAAAGGTCGCTATCGTTAACCTTAAAAGTCTATAGCAGGCAGAGAAGAGGGGCTTTTGTCTGTCTGACATTCGGTTTGCCGTGCGTGACAGAATAGAGAAAACGGCTGAAGGGATCAGCCGTTATTGCGGCGAACTAGGAACTGAGGGTAGCCAAACGAGTGGCGAAGCCGAGAAACAGCAGGCCGATCAGGCCATTGCCCAGTTTTGCCAGGCCCTTCTTATGGTTAAAGAAGTGCGCCAGCATCGCGCCGGAGAAGATCAGCGTGGTCATGTAGATAAAACTGACCGATTCGAGGATCAGCGCCAGAATGGTAAACGACAGGCCGGTGTGCGCATAGTTAAAGTCGATAAACTGCACGAAGAACGACACGTAGAACAGGATCGCTTTCGGGTTGGTCAGGCTGAGCGTCAGCGATTTGCGCAGAATGCTGTGGCCGCCTTCAATCTGTTGTTGCTGCGCCGCGTTTTTCTGGATAAAGGTGGCGTAGAGAATTTTCGCACCGAGGAACAGCAGGTAAATCGCGCCGAGAAAACGTACCAGGGTAAACAGGAACGGCGTGGTACGGATCAGCGAAGCCACGCCAATATAGGCGCAGAAAATCAGGATTGCATCGCCGATAAACACGCCCAGCGCGGCGGTATAACCAGCACGTACGCCACGCGTCACGCCGGTCTTCAGCACGTACAGCGTATTCGGGCCTGGCAGGATGATGATAAAAACCACACCGGCCAAATAGGTCCAAAGATTCAGGACGCCAAAACTCTCTAACACAATAACCTCTCCATGCGCGGAACTGACAGCCAATAACACTGGCTACACCCGTAGCCGGCCGCGATCCTAACGCCGCAGCGCCAGGTTGGCAACGTATTAAACTTCATGTTGTTTGCCGTATTTTGCTACAGGCCGGCGCCGGTCAATACCGTATCGAGCGGCGCCATTTGAAGGGATTTTAGGGCTTACGTGCCAGCAGCGTGGCGAAACGCAGTGAAATACGGTTGCCGGCGGCGTCGGTTTTGTGTAGCTGGCCGACATCCTCGTTGTACTTCAGGATTTCCCAGTCGGCGTAATATTCCTTCAGCTCGCCCGGTTTAAAGGTGAAGGGGAAGGGCAGGCTGCAAGGGTAGTCCGGCGTATCCATCGCGGCGACAATCAGGTTGTAACCGCCGTTCAGGGTGCTGTCCTGCATGTTTTTCACCAGCCCCGGGATCCGTTCGCGGCTGAGGAACATAAACACCACGGTGGAAAGAATAAAGTCGTAATCGCCGCTGAAGGTGTGAGTATTGAGATCTTGCACGCTGGCGCGAATGTGCGACAACCCTTCGCTCTCGATCAGGCTATTGAGGTTGTCGATCGACGGGCCATGTTTGTCCCAGGCGGTGACGTCAAAGCCCTTCAGGTTGAGATAGAGCGAGTTGCGTCCGCCACCGCAGCCCAGATCCAGCGCTTTGCCGGGTTTTATGCGCTGCACGGCTTCGAACACCTCGGAATGGGTGCGCGTCAGCTGGTGCTTTTTGTGGTAGTAATCTTCCTGTGAGCAGTAAAAAGCCAGTTGGCAGGTCATATCATCGGAAAATGAAACGATGCGGTGCCATTGCTGAGGCTCGATAAACGGCGGCTGGCTCTCAGGGCTGAACTGCCAGGTTTCGGTGGTCTCGCCCTCTTCGGTCATCAACGCAAAGGTCAGGGTGCCGCTCAGCAGCGTGAGTTTGGCCCAGGTACCGCTTTGGGTGTTGTGCTTTTGCTGGAAACTCTCCGGCAGCGTTGCGCTGTTCCATACCGGCAGGGTTTTATAACAAAGCAGCTCATTCATGCGTCTCTCCTTAAATTTTGCGTTACCCTGGTGTGGGCGAATAAACGATTTTATATATTGCATATAAAATACATGTTTGTCGGCTCATTGAAAATGCCCGCGATCAAGAAAGGCCGGGTTTAGAGTTTTCGATGCATTCGGGTATTGACGGCCTTGAAGCCGAGCCGGGTATACAGCCTGACCGCCGTCGGGTTGTCGTTAAACACCGCCAACTCGGCATATTCCGCACCGGCAATCCGTCCGGCTTCCAGTACTGCGCAAAGTATTTTCTCGCCGTAGCCCTTGCCTCGCCAGGCCGTATCCACCTCGAAATCATAGACAAACAGCTGCTTGCCGTAGGTGCGTTGTTTGAGGGTGTACCAGACGATGCCGATATTTTCTTCTGAACCCGCCAGTCGGGCGCAAACTAGCCGGTGGTTTGGTGTCGCCAACCCTTGGGGCAGTGAGGCGTTGTAGGTGGCCACGGCTTCCACCCGCGCCGATTCCCGGCTAAGTTGCAGAGCGCGCTCCAGATCCCGGGCATATTCTTCGATTCCATGTGCGCGGTAACGCTCGAATTCTTGCGGGCTCATATCTCTGAGTTCAATCATGCGGTCATTCCTTTAAGGTGTATTTCCTGGCGCCCGCCGGCTCTTTCCGCCGGATCAATACATTTAGACTGGATCGGGTTCCGCTGCTGGGCTAACGTCACTGCAGTGTATGTCAAAACGATCAGGGAAAAGATGCCAATTCGCCGTTTTATCAACCCGATGACCTTGCGTCCGTTGAGCCTGGCCGCGCTGCTGGTGCTGGCCGGTTGTACCACGAAAACTACCACCACTTCACCGGTGCAACGCCCGGCTGACGTGAAGGCTCAACTGGTGCGCTTGATGCCGGCTAACACCGCCGATCGCCAGGGGTGGGCCACCGATATCACCGCCGCTTTTGCCGCACAGGGTATCGAGCCCAGCGACCAAAATCTGTGTTCAGTACTGGCGGTCACCGAGCAGGAGTCGACCTTCCAGGCCAATCCGCCAGTGCCGGGGCTGCCCAAAATCGCCTGGAAAGAGATCGACCGCCGCGCTGACCAACTGCATATTCCCAATTTTCTGGTGCATACCGCTTTGTTGATCAAGTCATCGAACGGCAAGAGCTACAGCGAGCGTTTGGATAAGGTGCGCACCGAGAAAGACCTGAGCGATATCTTTGACGATATGATTGATTCGGTGCCGATGGGGCAAAAGCTGTTTGGCAGCCTGAACCCGGTGCATACCGCCGGGCCGATGCAGGTGAGCATCGCCTTTGCCGAAGCGCATGCCAAAGGTTATCCGTATCCGATTGACGGTTCGATTCGCCGTGAAGTGTTCAGTCGCCGCGGCGGCATGTATTTCGGTATTGCGCACCTGTTGGGGTACCCGGCCAACTACAGCCAGCCGATCTACCGCTTCGCCGACTTCAATGCCGGTTGGTACGCCAGCCGTAATGCCGCATTCCAAAGTGCGGTCAGCCGCACGACGGGCATTCCGCTGGCACTGGATGGCGACTTGATTAACTACGGCACCGACAAACCCGGCACCACCGAACTGGCGGTGCGCACCCTCGGCAAACGGCTCAATATGAGCGACTCGTCAATTCGTCGGGCGCTGGAGAAGGGGGACCTGCCCGAATTTGCCGACACCGACCTGTATGAGCGGGTGTATGCGCTGGCAGAGAAAACCACCGGCAAGAAACTGCCGCGGGAAATGCTGCCAGGCATTCAGTTGGAAAGCCCGAAAATCACCCGTAAGCTGACCACCGCCTGGTTTGCCAAACGGGTGGATGAGCGGCGCCAACGCTGCATGACGCGCGCTTCGGCGGGTTAAACCTGCGGAGTGCTGATAAACGCCGGGTGTTGTTCGGCCTGAGCGGAAAATGCCGCCAAAGTCGGGTGTTGCTCGTCGCTAATCTGCCCGGGCAGCATCAGTTGGGTGAAGCTCCAGGCCACCGCCACGCTGACCTCTGCGCTGCCCATAAAGGGTGACACGGCGGACTGCAGCAACTGTTTTTCCAGTTCGGCGTAGGCCGCCAGCAGTTGGCCCTGAACGCGATCCAGCCAAGGCTGATGCTGCTTTTCTAGCGGACGCAACTGCTGTTCATAAACGATTTGCACCGTTTTTTCGCAGGCGGCCAATGCCAGCCCGTTCAACTGCAGGGCGTTCAGCCTCGCCGCACCCTGGTTTGGCAGTAAAGCTCTGCCAGAGGGGGTGATACCTGCGGCGTATTCCAGAATAAGCGAAGAATCCATCAAGATCTGGCCGTCGGCCAACACCAGCGTTGGGGCCTTTACCACCGGATTAATGGCTTTAAACCGGTCGAAACCGCTGAACACTGAAATTGCCCGGTGCTCAAACTCTATCTCCAACAATTTCAAACAAATAGCGACCCGTCGCACATAGGGTGAATCCAGCATGCCTATCAATTGCATTGTGTTCTCCTGAGCGCATTCGCCCGATTTAAAGTGAATGAATAAAGGTCTCCAGCCGTTGGGATACGGCTTCCGGTGCATCTTCCATAAGAAAATGCCCCGCCTGCGGGATCACCTGCAGCCTGGCGCCGGGAATGTCAGCTTGCAAACGGTAGGCGTAACTGACCGGCTGCCATTCATCGTTTTCTCCCCACAGGATTTGCACCGGCAGGTGCAGTTTTGGCAGACGCTGCGCGAAATCATCAGTATAGCGGGCATCATAATGGGCGATCTGTTGCTGATAAAAGGCCGGTTGACCGAGCACGCCGACGATCGGGGCCAGATAGCTCTGCAACAGCTCTCCCGTCATCAGCGATTTGTTGAACACGGCCATTTGCAACTGGCGCGTCAGGGTTTGTTGATGTTGTAAGGGGTCCATGACGGCGTACTGACGATAATTATCGCGGATGCTGCGCCAGGTGGGTGAAGGCCAGGAGTCGTAGCTGCAAATATCCGCAATGGTCAGCGAGCGAAAGCGATTGGCGTTCTCGAAAGCCGCACGCAGTGATAACGCGCCACCAATATCGTGGCCAAATACGTGGGCGGAATCCAGTTGCCAGTGGTTCAGCAGGGCGATCAGTAAATCCGCCTGCGCGACAATCGAGGTCTCTGCGGACAATGGGCGTTCCGATGCGCCGTAGCCCAGCAGGTCATAGTAATAAACCTGGAAGCCGGCCGCCGTCAGGCGGGGCAGCAAATTTCGCCAGATGATCGAATGGGCGGGGGTACCGTGTACCAACACCAGTGGCACACCAGTCCCCTGTACGCCAGTGGCAATCCGATACCCTTGAATAATGACCTGCTGATTAACCTGAGAAGTTAAGCTGCTCATGATGATTTCCCCTCATTATCGTGTTGAATATCACCCTACCTCTCGTCTTTTCATGACGCCAATGACAAGTTATGGTGATTCAATCCAACTTTTGTCATGAGGGCGTTTATGAACCAGCGTTTATCCATCGATGCATTGCGGGCGCTGCAGAGCGTACTCGACACCGGCAGCATGACGCGTGCGGCGAAACAGCTGAATCTCAGTCAGTCGGCAGTGAGTTGGAAAATCAAACGGTTGGAGGAGCAGCTGGGCCGCACTCTGATCGATCGCCAGGGAGCCGCTTTGATCGCCACCGTGGACGGCGAGGCACTGTTGATGCATGGACGACAGATCTTGCAGGCACACGATCGGGCATTGGCGCATTTTTCCCCCTCATTATTGCAGGGGACAGTACGTTTTGGCGCCACAGAGCAGATGTCGCTGTCCCGGTTGGCCACCTTGCTGGCGACCTTTACCCATCAACATCCGCAGGTTGACGTGCAGTTGGTCATCGATCAAAGCCAGGTATTGCGTAACGCTTTGTCTCAGGGAGAGTTGGACCTGGTACTGCATCAGCAGTTTTGCGATGCGTTAAGCACGGAAGATGTGGTGCTGGCAACGGAACACCTTCACTGGTGTGTGCCGCCAGGGTGGCGTTTTCAGCCTGGTGACTGTGTGAAATTGGTCAGTTACGGGCCAGACTGCTTTTATCGCCGGCTGGCTGAAGAGCGCCTGAGTGCCGCGGGTATTGCCCACAAGGTCTCGGTGGAGTGTCCTTCGATATCCGGTATGTTGGCAGCGATTTCTGCCGGTATGGGGATTGGCCTGCTCAACCAGCAATCTGTCGATCGGCGGGTGCGGATCGAGACGGTATTTGAGCGTAAGTTACCCTTGCCGAAGGTGGCACATGCGTTGCGTTTGGGCCACCGGCGGCAACACCCGCTGCTGCAAAGTTTGCAGCGGCAGGTTGTGCAAGGTCTGGAAGGATCCGCCGAGCTATGAGCTACGGCGGATCTTGTCGGGGTTAAGCGCGACGCGGATTGGTCAAGCCGAAGTTAAAATTATTGCAGCGGTTGCAGAATTCCTTCATCACCGGTGGGGTGTCCATCATCGGCACCTTAACTTCGATAAAGGCCAGCCGATCCTGACGCGAGGCGTGCTCCAGCGCCAATTCCAACTGGTGGGTAGTTTCTACCGCCACGCTGAACGGCTTCGCCTGGATATTGAGCACCGCCGGCAGTTTGGCGTAGTCCCAGGGGCCGATATCGTTATACGACGAGTTCTCCCCAAGAATATAACGTTCGATGGTGTAACCATCATTGTTAATCAAGAAGATAATCGGCTTCTGATCGTAGCGCAGCAGGGTGGAAACTTCCTGAGCGGTCAGTTGGAAAGAACCGTCGCCGATAAACAGCAGGTGCCGGCGATCCGGTGCGGCCATCATGGTCCCCAGCAGCGCCGGCAGAGTATAGCCAATCGAGCCCCAGATCGGTTGATTGACCACCTGAACACCGTCCGGCATGCGCATGCCGCCAATCGCCGCGCCCGAGGTGCCATTCTCCACCACAATTACGTCATCGGCGCGAATAAAGCGTTGGATGCGTTGCCATAAATAAGCCTGATCGATAGGGGCATCGCTGGGTGTTGCCAACCGATGCCGCGCTTCAGGCAGGGGCGACGGCTGGTGGTCTGTTACCTCTTCACCCAGTGCCAGCAGCGCCTGCAACAGGTCGGCGGTCGCCACTGCCGGGTAAGAGGTGGTGCCCAGCTTCACGGAGAACGGCTGAATATCAATTTGCGCGTCAGACGGGATCCGGTGCGAAAAATAGCCGGTTGTGGAATCCACCAGACGAACGCCGAAGCTCAGCACGCAGTCGGCGTGCGCCATATGTTCATAGAGTTCGGGGCGTGAAAGGTTGCCGCTGTAACCGCCCATCCAACCCGGTGTGGGTTCAGGAATGATGCATTTGGCCGTCGGCATATTGGTGAGGGGAATGGCAAATTTATGTGCGACCTCAATCACCAGTTGCTGAAGTTGAAAGCGATCCACCATTTGGTCGACCAGAATAATCGGTTTCTTCGCCTGTTTTATTCGCGCCAGTAATGCCATGGCCGCCAGTTGGACATTATATGGGTCGCTGGGTGGTAATTGCGGCGCGGCGATTGGCTGAGTGATTTCAATTTCCACATCGCAAATATCAGAAGGCAATTGTAAATAAACCGGTTTCTTTTCCGTCCAGGCGCGGGAAATAACGCGAGGGATCTCCACCGCCGCATTTTCTGGCGTGATCAACGCTTGGGCGACGGTAAATTGTTTAAAACAATTCATGACGTTATCAAAATTGCCGTCCGCCAGCGTGTGGTGAAGCAGCTCATGGTTCTTCATCGCGTGTAGCGGCGGAGTACCGGCCAGACAGATTACCGGTGCGGATTCGGCGTAGGCACCGGCAATGCCGGACAGCGCAGCCAGGTCGCCGACGCCGTAGGTGGTGATCAGCGCCCCAGCCCCTTTTAACCGAGCATAGCCGTCGGCCGCGTAGGAGGCATTCAGCTCGTTGCAGTTGCCGATAAATTCAATATTGCCGTCGTGTTCGATCAATTCCAGCAGCGCCAGATTATAGTCGCCGGGTACGCCATAAATACGATCGATGTTCAGGGTGCGGAGCTGTTGCAGGATGAATGCCCCGATAGTGATTTTCATGTGTTTCTCCGGATTTATTATCTTTCTTTTATCAGGCAGAGAGCAGCAAATAACTTGCTGGCGATGTTGTGTCATTGAGCAATTCAATAAACGTTCAGCCTTTGCTGACCGGGTTGTGCTCGTTAGCATTAACAATTATTTAAACTATCGACTTGTTCAAGTTGAATAGGG
>JAAXZN010000005.1 GCA_012719855.1 Serratia liquefaciens
GCGGTATTGGGTGTGGTGCTGGCGTTCGCGATGAAAGGGCTGCGTCAGGTGAGCCTTGGCGGGCAGGAAAGCGATCTCCAGCCCGCCGCGGGATCTACTGAGAAATAAACTGTTTTTCCAACAGCGTCAGCAGGTTGCTGGCGCTGTAATAGTCCAGTCGGAAGGTGTCATTGCCCAGCGCATAAACCCGCTTGTGTTGTACCGCCGGCAGGTGCGCGAGGAAAGGATTGGCCATCAGTCGCTGTGCGTCGCTGTCGTTGTTGGCAAACAGCATCAGCGTCTGGCCGTTCAGACCTTCCGCCAGGTTTTCCCCGGCGAGCTGAATGATATCTTTGCGCATTCCCATGCTGCGGCTGTTGTTCAGCTTGTCTGACGGAACCGCCAGGGTGAAGCCCAGCTGTTTGAGCATTTGCCCCTGGGAAGATTCGGCGGTCCACAGGTTGGCTGATTTGCCGTCGGCGCTGAAGACCAGGGCAGAGGTCGGTTGTTCCGGCAGCGTCATGCGCTGCTTAAGCGACTTTTCGCGGCTATCGAAATCATCAACGATTTTTTGCGCCCTGGCTTCGTGTCCGGTGGCCTGGCCCAGCTCGATCGCCAGCGCCTGCCAGCTTTTGTCGTCGTAATTGACCACCAGCACCGGGGCAATGGCGGACAGCTGATCGTACAGGCGCACGGCGGAGTCGGCGCCGGTAGCGGAGATGATGATCAGGTCGGGCGCTTCACCGGCAATGGCTTCTGCGTTGGGTTCACCAATGTACAGGCGCTTTACGCCGCGCTGTGCCGCGATAGCGCTCCATTGGTGGAAGAAACCTTGTGAGTCCGCCAGACGGCTGCCGGGCGTGGTGGCACCGCTGGCGATCACTGGCGCATCAATCGCCAGCAGGGTGCCGGTGACGGTAACGCTGGTGGAAACGATGCGGGCAGGGGGCTGCTGCAAGGTGATCACGCCGTGTGAAGTTTCGATTTTGCGCGGCCAACCGGCATCTGATGCCTGGGCTGCACCCATGGCCAGCAGGCCAAACAGCGCGAAGCCGAAGAACAGGTTCTTCTTCATAAAGCATTCCTTAGAAGTTAAATAGTAATACTTATCATTTATATAATTAAAACTGCTGGTTTTATAGCACGATAATGAATAGAAGAACTGTTTACATTTATTGACATAGAATATTCACGAGGGTAATTTAACGCGATTCAATACAAATGATAATCATTATTATACAGGTTATTGTTCATGATACGAAAGGGAGAACCGATGAGCGTGACAGTAAAGGGTACCGGGCAGAAGAAGCCGCACAGCAAGGATAGCGAATCGTCCGTAGCAGGCGTGTCGCCGACCTCCGGCTTTTTCTTTACCTCTCCTTTCCGTAGCCTGAGCACCCAGGGCTGCTTCGCCAAAATCACGCTGCCGGCCCAGAACGGGGACCAGCTTAACGGCGAGTTCCAGCAGGCGGTACAGCATGCTTTTGCCGAAGCCAAACTGGCGGGGGTGAAAAACCCGGTTCTGTGTGGCGCGATCCCGTTTGATACTCATCAGCCCTCCGCACTCTTTATTCCTCAGCACACCCAGTGGTTTGAGCGCGATGCCTTTTTGGCCGGTGTAACCTCACCGCAGGAAGCCCTGCCGGAAATTATCAGCCAAAAGGAAGTGCCTGCACAACAGCCTTTCATGCAGATGGTGGCAGATGCGGTGGAAGCAACCCGTGGCGACCAGCTGGATAAAGTGGTGCTGTCACGCCTGCTGGAGATTGAAACGCGCGAACCGGTAGACAGCCACGCGTTGATGGCGCGTATCATCGCCCAGAACCCACACGGTTTCCATTTCCATGTGCCGTTGGAGCAGGGGGCATTGCTGGGCGCCAGCCCTGAGCTGCTGCTGCGTAAATCCGGCGCACAATTTTATTCCAACCCGCTGGCAGGCTCCGCTCGCCGTGACGCCGATCCTCAGCGGGATCGTGAAGTCAGCCAACAGCTGTTGGTTTCCGAAAAAGATCTCTACGAGCACCAGTTTGTTACCGAAGGCATGCGGCAGGTGCTGGCCGATCGCTGCAGTTATCTGAATATCCCCACCTCTCCCGAATTATTGAGCACCACCACGCTGTGGCACTTGTCTACGCCAATCGACGGCGAGGCCGCCAGCCGCGCGGAGAATGCGTTGTCGCTGGCCTGCCTGCTGCACCCGACACCGGCGTTGTGCGGTACGCCAACCGCCCTGGCGCACCAGGTGATCAAGCAGTTGGAGCCTTTCGATCGCGGCCTGTTTGGCGGCATCGTCGGCTGGTGTGATGCCGAAGGTAACGGGGAGTGGGTGGTGACCATCCGCTGTGGCACGGTGCAGGGCAACCAGGTGCGTCTCTTTGCCGGGGCCGGCATTGTGCAAGATTCTTCGCCGGAATCAGAATGGCATGAAACCGGCACCAAACTCAGTACCATTTCGCGGGCGTTTGGCCTGAACCAAGGATAGATATTTTCATGAGCATTGCTTTTACTCCCTGGCCTGAGGCATTGGCCCGTCGCTATCGCGAACGCGGATATTGGACCGATCGGCCATTGACCGACATCATCACCCGCCAGGCTAAAAATGACGCCATAGCGCTGATCGACCCGCAACGCAGCCTGAGCTACCGCCAGCTTAATCAACTCTCCAATCGGCTGGCCGCGGCCTTGCTGCGTCGGGGCATTCACAGCGGCGATACCGCGCTGGTGCAGTTGGGCAACGTGGTTGAGTTCTATGTGACTTTCTTTGCGCTGTTGAAAATTGGCGTGGTGCCGGTAAATGCGCTGTTCAGCCACCAACGCAATGAGCTGAACGCCTACGCGGCGCAGATCAAACCGGCATTGCTGATTGCCGACCGCCAGCATGGCCTGTTTGGCAACGACGAATTCCTGACGGCGTTCCGCGCCGAGCATCCTTCTCTGCGCCTGGTTGGCTTGCGCAGTGAGGACGCTGGCGAGCAGTCGCTGGCGAGCTGGCTGGAAGAAGATTGCGGCGATTTCGTTGCCGCACCCACTCCGGCCGATCAGGTGGCTTTCTTCCAGCTTTCCGGGGGCAGCACCGGCACGCCGAAGCTGATCCCGCGTACCCATAACGACTACTACTACAGCATTCGCCGCAGCGTAGAGATTTGCCATTTCGATGACGAAACCCGCTACCTGTGTGCATTGCCGGTAGCGCACAACTATCCGATGAGCTCACCGGGCGTGTTGGGGGTCTTTTATGGCGCCGGGCTGGTGGTGTTCGCCAGCGATCCGGATGCCGGACAATGTTTCCGTTTGATCGACCAGCATCAGATCAATGTGACGGCGCTGGTGCCGCCGGCGGTGACGCTGTGGCTGCAGGCCATTGAAGAATGGGGCGGTTGCCAGCAGTTGGCCAGCCTGAAGCTGTTGCAGGTCGGCGGCGCCAAGCTGGGCGAAACCCTGGCCGCGCGCATTCCGGCCGAAATCGGCTGTCAGCTGCAGCAAGTGTTCGGCATGGCGGAAGGCCTGGTGAACTACACCCGCCTGGACGATGACGACCAGCATATTTTGACCACCCAAGGGTGTCCGATGTCACCGGATGACGAGCTATGGGTCGCCGATGACGAGGGCAATCCGCTGCCGGTCGGAGAGACCGGTCGTCTGATGACCCGTGGCCCCTATACCTTCCGCGGTTATTACCAAAGCCCGGAGCATAACGCCGCCGCCTTTGATAAAGATGGCTTCTACTGCTCCGGTGACTTGATTAGCCTGACTGAAGACGGCTATGTGAAGGTCGAAGGGCGGCAGAAAGACCAAATCAACCGCGGTGGGGAGAAGATCGCCGCCGAGGAGATCGAAAACCTGCTGCTGCGTCACCCGGAAGTGATCAATGCGGCGTTGGTTTCGATGCCGGACGAGCTGATGGGCGAGAAAAGCTGTGCCTACATTATCGCCACCAGCCCATTGAAGCCGGTGGTGCTGCGTCGCCATTTACGCGCCGAGGGCGTGGCCGAATTCAAATTACCCGACCGCTTTATACAGGTTGAAACGCTGCCGCTCACCCCGGTTGGCAAAGTGGATAAAAAACTGTTGCGCCAACGCCTGGAGGCGCAACAACTGACTCAGGTCCAGGGAGAATAAGTCATGGCCATTCCAAAACTTAATGATTACGCGTTGCCGACTCAGGCTGAACTGCCGACCAACAAAGTGAGCTGGACGGTGGAACCGCAGCGCGCTGCACTGCTGATCCACGATATGCAGCAGTATTTTCTGAATTTCTGGGGTGAAGACAGCCCGTTGATCAAACAGGTAGTGGAAAACATCGCCAACCTGCGTCGCTACTGCAAATCCCAGGGGATCCCGGTGTTCTATACCGCGCAGCCTAACCAGCAGAGCGATGAAGATCGCGCGTTGCTCAATGATATGTGGGGGCCTGGATTGAACAAGCACCCGGAGCAGCAGGCGGTGGTCGCCGCGCTGGCGCCGGAAGAGGACGACACTGTGCTGGTGAAATGGCGTTACAGCGCCTTCCACCGTTCACCGCTGCAGGAAATTCTGCAGGAGTCCGGTCGCGATCAGCTGATCATCTGTGGCGTCTACGCCCATATCGGCTGCATGACCACGGCGATCGATGCCTTTATGCGCAATATTCAGCCGTTTATGGTTGCTGATGGCCTGGCCGACTTCTCCCGCGAAGAGCACCTGATGGCGCTGCGTTACACCGCCGGCCGCTGTGGCCGCGTGGTCACCACCGCCGAACTGTTGCCTGGGA
Source organism: Serratia liquefaciens (assembly GCA_012719855.1). GTDB lineage: Bacteria > Pseudomonadota > Gammaproteobacteria > Enterobacterales > Enterobacteriaceae > Serratia > Serratia liquefaciens_A. Next base: position 4,730 of record JAAXZN010000005.1, read on the forward strand.
TCACCAGCAAAGCGGCGTTGCGCCAGCAAATCATGCCTTTCCTCGACGAAGACAGTGAAGACATGGGCGACGATGAGAACCTGATCGACTACGGTCTGGATTCGGTCCGCATCATGGAGCTGGCGGCGCGCTGGCGTAAGATCCGCGGCGATATCGATTTTATCGCCCTGGCCAAGAACCCGACCATTGATGGTTGGTGGGCGCTGTTGTCAGAGGGGAAAGCCTGATGAGTCAACAGGGCGATTTTGCCGGCAAACGAGTCTGGGTTACCGGCGCGGGCGCCGGGATTGGCCTGGAGACCGCGTTGGCATTTGTGCGGGCCGGTGCCGAGGTTATTGGCTTCGATAAGCACTTTGGCGAACCGGAATACGCGTTTCGCACCGAAGTGCTGGATATTGCCGACAGCGATGCGGTAGACGCCCTGTGTGGGCGTTTGCTGGCGGAGCAGGGTGCGTTGGACGTGCTGGTCAACGGCGCCGGTATTCTGCGCATGGGGCTGGCGGACGAAACCAGCACCGCAGACTGGCTGGCCTGCCTGGCGGTGAATGCCGGTGGCGCATTCAATATGTTCCGCCATGCCCTGCCGGTGTTTAGGCGCCAGCGACGCGGCGCTATTGTCAGCGTGGCGTCCAATGCGGCGCATGTGCCACGTGTCGGTATGGCGGCCTATTGCGCTTCCAAAGCGGCGTTGCGTAGCCTGTGCCAAACCGTGGGGTTGGAAATGGCGCCTTATGGCGTACGTTGCAACCTGGTTTCGCCTGGTTCGACCAATACCCCGATGCAGCGCGGCATGTGGCAGGATGAAACGGGGGAACAGAATACCATCAACGGTTTCCCGGAACAGTTCAAGCTGGGCATCCCGCTGGGTAAAATTGCCCAGCCGCAGGAAATCGCCGATGCCATTTTGTTCCTGGCTTCCGATCGCGCCAGCCATATCACCATGCAGGATATCGTGATTGACGGCGGAGCGACGCTGGCGGCCTGATCATCCGGTCGACAACGCCAGGATAGTCAAAGGGCGCTGCTTGCAGCGCCTTTTCTATTGGCGGCGCAGGGAAGTTTCAGTATTGGTGGGTCGTGCAGGATTGACACGGCCTTGGGCCTCACCCTGCAGGCCAGCGCAAGCGCTGTTCAAAATTGTCGGGCCAATTTTGTCGAACCTGCACAGGTTCTCATCCAGCACGACACGGCAGATTATTTGATAAAGGAGTTAGTAGGGAATTAAGGTGGCGCAGATGCGAAAAAAGCGCCAAAAGGCGCTTTTTTCTGTATTGGTGGGTCGTGCAGGATTCGAACCTGCGACCAATTGATTAAAAGTCAACTGCTCTACCAACTGAGCTAACGACCCGCAGAAGTGGTGGGTGATGACGGGCTCGAACCGCCGACCCCCTCCGTGTAAAGGAGATGCTCTACCAACTGAGCTAATCGCCCCGTCTTGTTGGAGTCGCATTATAGGGATAGTTGAAAGTGAGTCAACGGTTTTTAAAATGATTTCAATCGTTCGCCGCAAATTTAAACAGGATGCGATATTTATCGCCAGCAATGCTGATTCTTTGCACATTGTTATGCGAAAAGCGCCGCAGAGATGATGAAAGCTGATGCAGCAATATCGTGTCAGCGTTGAGGAATTAGCGCGTGGTGATACAATGTCGGCCACTTTTTTAAATTCCGAGCAATCGTCGGCAACCGCTGACATGCGTTGCGTAATAAGGCAGTGAACCCAATGAAAATCAAAACCCGTTTTGCACCGAGCCCAACCGGCTATCTTCACGTCGGTGGCGCCCGTACTGCGCTTTACTCCTGGCTATTCACTCGCCATGCGGGCGGTGAGTTCGTTCTGCGTATCGAAGATACCGATTTGGAACGCTCAACCCAGGATGCTATCGACGCAATTATGGATGGCATGAACTGGTTAAACCTGGATTGGGACGAAGGCCCGTACTTCCAGACCAAGCGTTTTGACCGTTATAACGCGGTGATTGACGACATGCTGGTGCAGGGAACTGCTTATAAATGCTATTGCTCGAAGGAACGCCTGGAAGCGCTGCGTGAAAAGCAGATGGAAAACGGTGAAAAACCGCGTTACGACGGCCACTGCCGCGACAGCCAATGCAGCCACACCGACGACGAGCCGCACGTGGTGCGTTTCCGTAATCCGCAGGAAGGCTCGGTAATCTTCGATGACAAGATCCGTGGCCCGATCGAATTCAGCAACCAGGAACTGGACGATCTGATCATTCGTCGTACCGACGGTGCGCCGACCTATAACTTCTGCGTGGTGATCGACGACTGGGATATGGAAATCACCCACGTGATCCGCGGTGAAGACCACATCAACAACACTCCGCGCCAGATCAACATCCTCAAAGCGCTGGGCGCACCGGTACCGGAATACGCCCACGTTTCGATGATCCTCGGTGACGACGGTAAAAAGCTGTCTAAACGCCACGGTGCCGTAGGTGTGATGCAGTACCGCGACGACGGCTACCTGCCGCAGGCGCTGCTGAACTATTTGGTGCGTCTGGGTTGGTCTCACGGCGATCAGGAAATCTTCTCTATTGATGAGATGAAAGAGTTCTTCACGCTGGAAGCGATCAACAAATCCGCCAGCGCCTTCAATACAGAAAAATTGCAGTGGTTGAATCATCATTACATTAACCATATGCCGGCTGAAGAAGTTGCCGTGTATCTGGCGTGGCATGTGGAGCAACTGGGAATTGAAACCCGCAATGGTCCAGAGCTGAAAGATATCGTCAAGCTGTTGGGCGAGCGCTGCAAAACGTTGAAGGAAATGGCCGAGTCTTGCCGTTACTTCTATGAAGACTTCAGCGAGTTCGACGCTGACGCTGCCAAGAAGCACCTGCGTCCGGTTGCACGTCAGCCGCTGGAAGCGGTACGTGCCAAATTGGCGGCCATTACCGCCTGGACGCCGGAAAACGTGCATGATGCCATTCAGGGCACGGCTGATGAGCTGGGCGTCGGTATGGGCAAGGTAGGTATGCCGTTGCGCGTAGCGGTCACTGGTGCCGGTCAGTCACCAGGCATGGATGTGACCGTGCATGCCATCGGGCAGGCACGTTCTTTACAGCGTATCGATCTGGCATTGGCTTATATCGCTGGGCGTGAAGCTCAGGCCTGATAGTTTCTGAGCCCATAATGAAAAAGCCCCGTGGAGCAATCCCGGGGCTTTTTTTGTCGCTGTCGATCAGGCCTGTTCAGCGGCCGGCACGGTGGGACGGTAGGCGAGGAAGTACATCAGGCCGACGAAACCGGCGCCGCCCAGCGCGTTACCGAGAAACACCGCCGTGAAGTTGGGCAGGTATTGGCTCCAACTTAAACCACCGGCAAAAATGGCCGCCGGGATAATAAACATGTTCGCCACCACGTGCTGAAAGCCGATGGCGACAAACGCCATCACCGGGAACCACATGCCAATCACTTTGCCCGGCACATCCTTGCTGGCAAAGGCCAGCCATACCGCCAGGCACACCAACCAATTGCAACCGACGCCGGATATAAAAGCGTGCAGGAAGTCGGCATCTACCTTGGCTTGCGCAATGGACAGGGTTTTGTGCAGGAAGGTGCCTTCGGTCAAGCCAAGCAGGTGGCCAAAGAAATAGGCGACGGCCAGGCTACCGGCGAAGTTGGCCAGGGTGACCCAGAACCAGTTGCGCACGACAGCAAGCAGCGAAATTTGGCGAGCAAACCATGCTATCGGCAAGGTCATCATATTACCGGTCAGCAGCTCGCCGCCGGCCAGAATCGTCAGGATAAGCCCTATCGGGAAGACGGCAGCGCCCAGCAATGCGCCGAAGGAGCCCCATTCGGCCGGCAGGGTGCCGATCACGTGGATATCCAACAGGAAGCCGGTCGCGATAAAGGCACCGGCGAGAAAGCCCAGAATGAGCAGGTTGGCGAGCGACGCCCGGCTTTTGTTTACGCCGGCCTGAATGGCTAACGCAGCGATTTCTTTTGGTGAATGCAACGACATAACTGACTCGGTTTATTGTTGTGGGATTTAAGACGCGGGGAAGTCTATGCCTGTGGGCGAGATGACTCAAGGGTATTTCGCTAACATTCCGTTAATTAAAAATCAACACAATAGATAAGGTTTTTTGTTTTTTGTGAAGTCAGGCGACGATGGTTGATTTTTGTCCGTCATGGCGATTTTTTAGCGTGAAACGCGCTGATTTGGCGGCTTTTTCAGCGCTTGATCGACTAATTCAATTTAGCCGTTGACAGTTTTTCAGGGGTTTCATATTATGCGCCCCGTTCACAGGATTTCGTGATTGTGGATTGGGGCTATAGCTCAGCTGGGAGAGCGCTGGCATGGCATGCAAGAGGTCGACGGTTCGATCCCGTCTAGCTCCACCAACCTTTATCTCAGAAGGGTTGGGCAACAC
>JAAXZN010000006.1 GCA_012719855.1 Serratia liquefaciens
ATAACTGCTCATGTCAGTGATTTCCTTCTTACTTGTGGTGAGTAAGCTGGAATTTTCTGGCATGGGCTTTCTTCAGGCTAGAGCCTCACAGGGACAATCACCACCTCCCCAGGAGGTGGTTTAGGGCTGACAATAAAAAAAGGCGCTTTGAGCGCCTTTTTGTCGTTCTCGCCTGAAGCTTACTGGAACAGGTTCAGGTTTTCTTTGGCATAAGCTTCGAAATCGGTGCAGCCGCCGATGTGTTTCTCATCGAGGAAGATCTGCGGTACGGTTTCTACCGGCTTGCCAACGGTTTTTTCCAGATCGGCTTTGGTGATGCCTTCTGCGTGGATATCAACATAACGGAAGTTGAAATCGTCACGTTCTTCAGTCAGTTTTTCCGCCAACTCTTTCGCACGGACACAATAAGGACAGCCTGGGCGCCCGAAGATAACTGCAAACATGCAACACTCCTTAGATTGATATTCAATAATATAATCGCAACTGCAATGACATTCTGTCAGTCAAAAAGACTTAAGGTTGAGCATTACCCGCATTGATGGCGCCTACTATGCCCGTTGGGTCAGCGAAAAAAAAGCAGGAATTACCTGTTAATCTGATTCATCTAACCGATTAAGTCGCCGGGGCTGTCGCCATCGGGGGGAATTCACTACACTGGAGGCAGAGCTTCTGGAGAAGAAAAATATGCGTTCATTTGGTGACTTACCTCGTACGGTGTTGGTTTTGGAAGGCTTGGGCATGCTGTCGTTAGTGCTGGCTTATCTGAGCATTCACGGTCACGTTCAATTGCCGGGCTGGTTGGCTTCCCAGCAGGCAGCGGTGGGCATGATTTTCCTCGGCGTGGCGCTGATGGTCCCGGCGGCGGCGTTTTTGGTTTGGCGCGTGGTGCAAGGATTCGGCCCGCTAATGCGTGGCGGTCAACCGCCGCAGAACGATCGGCATAAGCCTCATTCGCCGGTCGATAAAAACGACAGTGAGCCGCGCGGCTAAGTGATGGCCGCCGGTGCATGCCTGCCTGACAGGTAATTGCCTTTTTGGAGTGACGAGTGAAAATTGCCATTCTTTCGCGCGATGGAACGCTGTACTCATGCAAGCGTTTGGTGGAGGCGGCAGAGCAGCGCGGCCACAGCGTGGATATTATCGATCCGCTTTCTTGCTACATGAACATTAACCCGGCCGCGCCGACCATTCACTATCGCGGTCGTCAGTTGGAGCGCTACGATGCGGTGATCCCGCGCATCGGCTCCGCTATCACCTTCTATGGTACCGCCGTCCTGCGTCAGTTTGAGCTGCTGGGCAGTTACCCGCTGAATGAGTCGGTGGCGATCACTCGCGCACGCGACAAACTGCGTTCGCTGCAGTTACTGGCACGGCAGGGGATTGACCTGCCGATCACCGGTTTTGCCCATTCGCCGGACGACACCGGTGATTTGATCGAACTGGTCGGCGGCGCGCCTCTGGTGGTCAAATTGGTGGAGGGCACGCAGGGCATTGGGGTGGTGCTGGCGGAAACCCGTCAGGCGGCAGAAAGCGTGATTGATGCTTTTCGTGGTCTCAACGCCCATATCCTGGTGCAGGAATATATTCGCGAGGCCCAGGGCAGCGACGTTCGCTGCCTGGTGGTCGGTGGGCGGGTCGTCGCCGCGATTGAGCGACAGGCTAAACCGGGAGAGTTCCGTTCCAATCTGCACCGTGGCGGTACAGCCCGTAAAGTGAGCATCACTGCCAAAGAGCGAGCTGTGGCGGTTAAGGCTGCCACCACGCTGGGGCTGGACGTTGCCGGGGTAGATATTTTGCGAGCGGCTCGCGGCCCGTTGGTGATGGAAGTGAACGCCTCACCGGGGTTGGAAGGGGTGGAAACCACCACGGGATTGGATATTGCCGGCATGATGATCGAGTATATCGAGCCGCGCGCCAGAGTGGGATTTCGTCTCAAGTCGGGCGGCTGATGTCGCCGACCAAAATCGGCTTTGCCATCGCCAGTTTTGCGGTTTTTTCCCGGCGATATTTGCCCAAATAGCGAATTAAGCCGCATTGATCGTGGCATCGCGGGGGAATATTCCGTAAGCTATGCGCCTTTTCGCGTTTTGAATATTGTGAGGCTGGTATTATGGATTCACTCATTGTCCCTGATTTGGCGTTGTTACGACGCTGGCTGGATCAATCGGGCATTTCATTCTTTGAGTGCGATTCCTGTCAGGCGCTGCACCTGCCGCACATGCAAAACTTCGATGGCGTGTTCGACGCCAAACTCGATCTGGTGGACAACGTTATTCTGTTCTCCGCGCTGGCCGAGGTGAAACCGACCGCGCTGATCCCCCTGGTGGCCGATCTCAGCCAGATCAACGCCAGCTCCCTGACCATCAAAGCCTTTGTCGATATCCAGGACGATAACCTGCCGAAGCTGATCGTCTGTCAGGCGCTGAGCATCGCCGTAGGCGTCACGCTGGAACAGTTCACGCACTTTATGCAGCAGGGCGAAGAGCAGATCTCCATGGTGATCCTCGAGGCGCGGGCGAACGATCTGCTGTTTATGGGTGACGAAGAAGAGAACCCGGCTAGCGCCGAACGCCTGCCAATGTTGCACTGATCCCCGCTGTAGATTATGCATGTCGCCCCTCTGGCGGCATGCTGCCGTTATTCCCTTCCACGATAATATATTCTGCGTTTTACCCTCTTTTGCCCGATATTTCTCGCCGTTTATGCCATTAATGGCGTATCACATAGAGAGAAACTGCATAAAAAATCGATAAAAGCCGTTTTTGACCCCGGAGGCTGGTGCGTTTTGGCAACAGCGGTTATGCTGCTGATTCTGCTAAGGGCTTGCGATTCCCCAGGTGACCATGCGGGCTGGGCAGTTGAAAAAGGTGTCTGCAATCAACTGCATAGCTATTCAATCCGCGGTTGCAACGATTGCGCTCGATCAGGAAAGGTTTTGTATCAGTTTGCGATACAAGTTCAATTCTATGATTCACCCCTGTTTTGGAGGAAGTTACGGATGGTCACCCAACGTAAAAAGTGGTTATCGGGTGTTGTTGCCGGCCTGCTGATGGCCGCGTCCGTCACGGCGTCAGCCGAGGAAAAAACGCTGCACGTCTATAACTGGTCCGACTATATTGCGCCGGACACCTTAGCTAAATTCCAGAAAGAAACCGGCATTAAAGTGGTGTACGACGTCTTTGACTCCAACGAAGTGTTGGAAGGCAAACTGATGGCGGGCAGCACCGGTTATGATCTGGTAGTGCCTTCATCCAACTTCCTTGAGCGCCAGTCGAAGGCCGGTATTTTCGAGCCGCTCGACAAGAGCAAGATGCCGAACTACAAAAACCTTGATCCCGAAATGCTGCAGCTGGTGGCACACAATGACAAGGACAACAAGTACGGCATCCCTTACCTGATGGTGACCACCGGCATCGGTTATAACGTCGACAAAGTGAAGGCGGTGCTGGGTAAAGACGCGCCGGTCGACAGCTGGGATCTGATCCTCAAGCCGGAAAACCTCGAGAAGCTGAAAAGCTGCGGCGTTTCCTTCCTGGATGCACCTAGTGAGGTTTACGCCACCGTGCTGCACTACCTGGGCAAGGATCCCAACAGCACCAACGCAGCGGATTACACCGGTGCGGCCAACGATCTGCTGCTTAAGCTGCGGCCGAACATCCGTTATTTCCACTCTTCTCAATACATCAATGACCTTGCGAACGGTGATATCTGCGTAGCGATAGGTTGGTCCGGCGACGTGATGCAGGCGGCCAACCGCGCCAAAGAGGCGAAGAACGGCGTGAACGTGGCTTATGCTATCCCGAAAGAAGGGGCGCTGACCTATTTTGACATGTTTGCCATGCCGGCAGATGCCAAAAACAAGGACGCCGCCTACCAGTTCCTGAACTTCCTGATGAAGCCTGATGTGATGGCCGGCATCAGCAACTACGTCTATTACGCCAACGCGGTGAAGGACTCCACCCCGCTGGTGAAAGCGGAAGTGCGTGATAATCCGAACGTCTACCCACCGGCCGATCTGCGTGCCAAGCTGTTCACGCTGAACGTGCAGTCGCCGAAGTTGGATCGTGTGATTACCCGCGCCTGGACTAAAGTTAAAAGCGGACGCTAGTACTCAGGGCCCAAAATGCCGGGCCCGGCTTTCAGTGTTGTCTTGACCAGCAGGCGGGGCTACCCGCCTGCATTGCCATTTTGGGCCATGGCAATCGCCGTGGTTTTTTGTACTGTTTGCACCGGAGAGCACCCCGATTGAACGACGCTATCCCTCGTCCTCAAGCCAAGTCGCAGAAGGTCTTCACCCCTCTGCTGGAAATCCGTAACCTCACCAAAACCTTTGACGGCCAAAACGCGGTCGAAGACGTTAGCCTGACCATCTACAAAGGCGAAATATTTGCCCTGCTGGGCCCCTCCGGCTGCGGCAAGTCGACGCTGTTGCGCATGTTGGCCGGTTTTGAACAGCCGACGGAAGGGCAAATAGTGCTCGACGGGCAAGACATGTCGCACGTGCCGCCCTACCAGCGGCCGATTAACATGATGTTCCAGTCCTACGCGCTATTCCCGCACATGACGGTGGAGCAAAACATCGCCTTCGGCCTGAAGCAGGACAAGATGCCGCGTGGGGAAATCGCCGAGCGAGTGGCGGAAATGCTGTCGCTGGTGCATATGCAGGAGTTTGCCAAACGCAAGCCGCACCAGCTTTCCGGCGGTCAACGCCAGCGTGTGGCGCTGGCGCGCAGCCTTGCCAAGCGACCAAAGCTGCTACTGCTGGATGAACCGATGGGCGCGCTGGATAAAAAACTGCGTGACCGCATGCAGCTGGAAGTGACGGACATTCTTGAGCGCGTCGGCGTGACCTGCGTAATGGTCACCCACGATCAGGAAGAGGCGATGACCATGGCAGGCCGTATCGCCATCATGAATCGCGGCAAGTTTGTGCAGATCGGCGAGCCGGAAGAGATCTACGAACACCCGAACAGCCGTTTCAGCGCCGAGTTTATCGGTTCGGTCAACGTATTTGACTGTGTGCTGCTAGAGCGCCAGGACGATGCCCTGATCCTGCAAAGCCCAGGTTTGCGGCATGCGATCAAGGTAGATTCCGACGCCTCGGTGGTGGACGGGGTGCCGATCCAGGTTGCGTTGCGACCGGAAAAAATCATGCTGTGCGAAGAGATCCCGGAAGATGGCTGCAATTTTGCCGTGGGGGAAGTAGTGCATATCGCCTACCTCGGCGATTTGTCGATCTACCACGTGAAGCTGCTCAGCGGCCAGATGCTCAGCGCCCAATTGCAAAACGGTCACCGTTTCCGCAAGGGGATGCCGACCTGGGGCGACGAAGTGCGGCTGAGTTGGGAAGCCGACAGCTGTGTCGTGTTGACGGTGTGAGTGGCGAAGGTGAGGAATAATCATTATGACAATGCTTGCTGAACGCACGCCGCCGGAACCGCCGGCCAAGGGACCCGGCCCGCTGAAAGCTTTTTTCCAGCGTCTGCAAATGGCCCACGGCCGCAAACTGGTGATTGCGGTGCCGCTGCTGTGGCTGACATTGCTGTTCCTGCTGCCGTTCCTGATTGTGTTCAAGATCAGCCTGGCGGAGCTGGCGCTGGCGGTGCCGCCTTACACTGACCTGATGAGCTGGGCTGACGGGAAGCTGGATATTGCGCTCAACTTTGCCAATTACCTGCAACTGACCGACGACCCGTTATATCTGGACGCCTATCTGCAGTCGCTGCAGGTGGCGGCGGTATCGACGGTATGCTGCCTGATCATTGGCTATCCGTTGGCCTGGGCAGTGGCGCACAGCAAAGCGTCAACCCGCAATATTTTGCTGCTGTTGGTGATCCTGCCGTCGTGGACCTCATTTTTGATCCGCGTTTATGCCTGGATGGGCATATTGAAAAACAACGGTATCCTTAACAATTTCCTGCTGTGGCTCGGGGTTATCGATCAGCCGCTGGTGATCCTGCATACCAATCTGGCGGTCTACATCGGCGTGGTGTATTCCTATCTGCCGTTTATGGTGCTGCCGATTTATACCGCCTTGACGCGTCTGGATTATTCGCTGGTAGAGGCTTCGCTGGATCTGGGCGCCAAACCGCTGAAAACCTTTTTCAGCGTGATTGTGCCGCTGACCCGTGGCGGCATCATTGCCGGCTCGATGCTGGTGTTTATCCCGGCGGTCGGCGAATTCGTGATCCCGGAACTGCTGGGCGGGCCGGACAGTATTATGATTGGCCGGGTACTGTGGCAGGAGTTCTTTAACAACCGCGATTGGCCGGTGGCTTCGGCGGTTGCTACCGTGATGTTGCTGCTGTTGATTTTGCCGATTCTCTGGTTCCACAAGCACCAGAACAAGGAAATGGGGGGGCAGGGATGAACAACTTGCCGGTAGTGCGTTCACCGTGGCGTATCGCTATTTTGGTGCTCGGTTTCACCTTCCTGTATGCGCCGATGCTGATGCTGGTGATTTACTCGTTCAACAGTTCGAAACTGGTGACGGTGTGGGCGGGCTGGTCGACGCGTTGGTATACCGCGTTATTCCATGATTCGGCGATGATCAGCGCAGTCGGGCTCAGCCTGACCATTGCTGCCGCCTCAGCCACCGCCGCCGTAGTGCTTGGCGCGATTGCTGCCGTGGTGATGGTGCGTTTTGGCCGTTTTCGCGGTTCAACCGGCTTTGCTTTTATGCTGACCGCACCGCTGGTTATGCCGGATGTGATTACCGGTCTGTCGCTGCTGCTGTTGTTTGTAGCGATGGGGCATACCTTGGGTTGGCCGTCGGAACGCGGCATGTTCACCATCTGGCTGGCGCACGTCACCTTCTGTACTGCCTACGTTTCGGTGGTGATCAGTTCACGCCTGCGTGAATTGGATCGCTCGATAGAAGAGGCCGCGATGGATTTGGGCGCGACGCCGTTGAAGGTGTTTTTCGTGATCACGCTGCCAATGATTGCACCGGCGCTGGTTGCCGGCTGGATGTTGGCATTCACGCTGTCGCTGGATGACCTGGTGATTGCCAGCTTCGTCGCCGGGCCGGGCGCGACCACCTTGCCGATGTTGGTGTTCTCCAGCGTGCGTATGGGGGTTAATCCGGAAATCAACGCCCTGGCCAGTTTGATATTGCTGGTGGTCGGCGTTATCGGCCTGATTGCATGGTGGTTTATGGCGCGCTCGGAAAAACAGCGATCGCGCGAATTACAAAAGGCTGCCCGTAGCTGAGTCTGATTAAACCTGCTATTTTTGCAATTATTGGTATTGCAATTGATTACCTGACTTTATATATCTCGTTTGAGTATACCCTATAGCTTTAGAGTTACAGCCAGGCGGCCAGCTCGCTCTTCCCCAGGCATTGTAGGGGCGCCGTATGCTGCGCCCGCATTAATCGGGGCGAATTTATTCGCCCCCTACAATCACTGGGGTGAGCGACAAATCTGTCTGGAACAGATTTGAAGGTTGCAACTTGAAAGATGGCGGGTATAGGCGGCGTTTCATTGCGGAACATGGACATGTCAGACATGCTGAACAGCAGGCAGGGAATGAGAACGACTTCAGATGCGCCAGTACCGGTGATGGTGGCCGGTACGGCGATGGTGGCTATCAAATGCATCAGCGTGCTGTTGCTGTTGGGTGAACTGGGCGTCGATGGCGCTCAGGAGTTTGTCAGCACCAGCGCCCAGGCCTGGGATTCCACCCTGATATTTTTGGCCGGTCTGGTGCTGCTGTGCCTGCAAATCAGCTGCGGTTTTGCGGTAATGCGCGGTCGCAATTGGGGACGTTGGGTCTATGTGGCCTGTCAGTGTGCGGTGGTCGGTTATTTGCTGTTGGCAACCATTGGCAGCTTTCTACCCGAGGTCTTTACCGTGGAGGGGGAAACCAGCGGCCAAATTCTGCACGTGTTGATCCTGCAGAAAATCCCCGACGTTGTCATCCTGGCATTATTGTTTGTTCCCGCCGCCAGCCGCCGCTATTTCGCCGCGCACAATTGAGATTTTAAGGGCGTAGAGTGATAAACTCTGCGCCCTTAATTATTCACCCCGAACTCAGAGTCAACTTAATGCATTGCGCCTTGTATACGGCGGGCACCTGCCGTTCTTGTCAGTGGCTGGAAAAGCCTTACCCGCAGCAGCTGACAGACAAACAGCATCATCTGCAATCCCTGCTGGAACAACGTGACGTTGCCCAGTGGCTGGCGCCGATCGCCGGCGAGCAGAGCGCATTTCGCAATAAGGCCAAGATGGTGGTCAGCGGTAGCGTAGAGCGCCCGTTGCTCGGCATGCTGCACCGCGATGGCACGCCGGTTGATTTGAGTGCCTGTCCGCTGTATCCCGCCAGTTTTGCGCCCATGTTCGCGGTGTTGAAAAGTTTTATCGCCCGCGCCGGTTTGACGCCCTACAACGTGGCGCGTAAGCGCGGGGAACTGAAGTACCTGCTGCTGACCGAAAGCACCCACAGTGGTGGCGTGATGCTGCGCTTTGTACTGCGTTCAGATAGTAAATTGGCACAGCTGCGGGCGGCGTTGCCGTGGTTACAGCAGCAATTGCCACAACTCAGGGTGATCTCCGCCAATATTCAGCCGGTGCATATGGCGATTATGGAAGGAGAGCGTGAGATCCCGCTGACCGAACAGCAGGCGCTGGAAGAGCAATTTAATCAGGTGCCGTTGTATATCCGCCCGCAAAGCTTTTTCCAAACTAACCCCAAGGTGGCGGCTGAACTGTACGCTACCGCTCGTGACTGGGTTCGTGCATTGGGGATCGAAAGCATGTGGGATCTGTTCTGCGGTGTGGGGGGCTTTGGCCTGCACTGTGCGCAGAAGGAAACCCGCTTGACCGGGATTGAGATCAGCGCCGAGGCGATTGCCTGTGCGCGTCAGTCAGCGGAAACGCTGGGCCTGCAGCGGGTTGATTTCCAGGCGTTGGATTCCACGCGGTTCGCCACCGCCGAAGGCAGCGTACCTCAACTGGTACTGGTCAATCCGCCACGACGCGGCATCGGTAAAGCCTTGTGCGACTACCTGAATCAGATGGCACCTGGCTATATTCTGTATTCGAGCTGTAATGCCGAGACGATGGCGAAAGACATTGAGATGTTGCCGGATTACCGCATTGAGCGCGTGCAACTGTTCGACATGTTCCCCCATACCGCCCACTACGAAGTGCTGACGCTGCTGGTACGCCAGTAAAGGCGTTTTTGAGGCAAGGTGCCGCAGTAGAGGGTATGTTTGAGACAGGGCGTGGTGTTCCACGCCCTGGCGAGATCTTACTGCGGGAACCACTTGTCGTTGATGGCTTTGTAGGTGCCGTCCGCCTTGATGGCGTCCAGTGCGGTATTCAGCTTGGCCAGCAGCGCCTGGTTGTCCGGGCGAACGGCAATGCCCAGGCCGGTGCCGAAGTATTGTGCATCGGTAACATGCTCACCGACCGGCGCCAATTGCGGGCTGTTCTTCAACCACTCGTTGACCACCGCGGTATCACCGAATACGCCGTCAATACGGCCATTTTTCAGTTCGAGAATGGCATTCTGGTAGCTGTCGTAAGAGACGGTATTAATCTCCGGGTGTTTGTCCTGCATGTATTTTTGGTGGGTAGTGCCGTTCTCCATGCCGATCTTTTTGCCTTTCAGATCCGCCAGCGAGCTGAATTTGCCTTTCTGCGCGATCACGATCGCTGAGTTGGCGTAATAAGGTTGGGTAAAGGAAACCTGCTTGCTGCGCTCTGGCGTGATGTCCATACCGGAAATCACCGCGTCGTATTTTTTGAATTTCAGGGCGGCGATCAGGCTGTCGAACGCCTGATTGGTAAAGGTGCATTCGGCTTTCATTTGCTTGCACAGCGCGGTAGCCAGATCGATATCAAACCCGACAATCTTGTTGCTGGCATCCAGCGATTCGAAGGGAGGATAGGTGGCGGAAGAGGCGAAGCGAATGGTCTCGGCTGCACTGGCGTTGAAGGCGATGCCCGCCAATACCGTAGCGGCAAGTAATAGTTTTTTCATGCGTAAAGCTCCTGTCTGCAAGTCTGCGTGTTTTTATCTCTTCACCGCTTGATTTTACTGACAATAACCCAAAGGTTTAGGCGGCTGTTTATCGACGTTTACCCTGACATTTAATGCATTAATATGCAATATAAATGATTAAAAAATTACGACGGAAATAAAAAAGCCCCGCGCGATGGCAGGGCTCCGAGACCTGAGGAGGCGGACTCAGTTGCGGCGCTCGAAGGCCAGCGCCCGACGCTCGACCACGCGCATCAACAACGTCAGCAGGCCGTTAACGCACAGATACACCAACCCGGCGGCACCAAACACCATCACGTCGTAGGTACGGCCATACATCAGCTGGCTGTATCCCATCACTTCCATCAGGGTAATGGTATAGGCCAGCGAGGTGCTCTTGAACACCAACACCACTTCGTTGGAGTAAGACGACAGCGCACGCTTGAAGGCAAAGGGCAGCAGGATACGCAACGACTGGGCACGCGACATGCCAAGCGCTTCGCAAGATTGCCACTGACCGGCGGGGATCGCCCTCACGGCACCGTAAAACAGTTGGGTAGTGTAGGCCGCGCTGTTCAGCGCCAATGCGATCATCGCACACAGCCACGGCTGCGACAGCAGATCCCACAACCACGGATATTCGCGGATCGCCGGGAACTGGCCGGGGCCGTAGTAGATCAGGAAGATCTGCACCAGCAGCGGCGTACCGGTGAACAGGGTGATATAGATTTTCACCAGCGGCGTCAGGATCGGCGTTTTCAGCGTCAGGATCACCGTCAGCACCAATGACAGCAGCAGTGCCACGATCAGGGCGGTAACGGTCAGCGTCAGGCTGGTGTGCAGCCCTTTGATAATTTCCGGCAAGAACTCAAACATCAGGCTGGCCCCCGCTCAAAGCGCGTGGTGCGCAGTTCAATACGTTTAATGATGTATTGGCTGAACAGGGTAACCACCAGATAGATTGCCGCCGCGATCACATACCAGGTAAAGGGCTCCTGAGTGCGAGTGGCGATACTCTTGGTCTGCAGCATCAGGTCGTTAACGCTGATCAGCGACACCAGCGCGGTGTCCTTCAGCAGAACCAACCACTGGTTGCCCAGCCCCGGCAGGGCGTGGCGCCACATCTGCGGCATGATCAGGCGAAAGAAAATCGCTGCGGTGCTCATCCCCAGAGCCTGACCGGATTCCCATTGCCCTTGCGGTACCGCTTTCAGCGCCCCGCGCAACGTTTGCGACGCATAGGCGGAATAGAGCAGGGCGAGGGCAATCACGCCGCACAGGAACGGGCTGACTTCGAAATTATCAATCGCCAGTTGGACGGGCAGTTGGAACAGGCCAAAGTTCAGGGTGAAGCCGTCGGACAGCATCAACAGCAGCTGCGATGAGCCGAAATAGATGAACAGCACCACCAGAATTTCCGGCAGGCCGCGTAACAGCGTGACCCAGGCGGTGCCGAGCCAACTGACCACTTTCCAGCGAGATGACTCCCAGACGGCAAACAGCATCGCCAGGATCAACCCGAGGATAAGGGCGCAAACGGCAAGGCCGACGGTCATCCCGGCGGCGCTTGCTAGAGGTTGAATTTCATTCATGGGGATAGATTACTGCTGGAACCATTTTTTGTAGATGGTTTCGTAAGTCCCATCCTGTTTGATCTTGTCGAGGGCGGCGTTGAACTTGCCCTGCAGATCGGTATTTTTCTGACGAACGGCAATGCCCAGCCCGGTACCGAAGTAGTCTTTGTCGGTCACCTTTTCGCCTACCGCGGCCAGAGCGGCATTCTGTTTCAGCCATTCGTTGACCACTGCGGTGTCACCAAATACTGCGTCAACGCGACCATTCTTCAGATCCAAAATGGCGTTCTGATAGCTGTCGTAAGGCACGGTGGTGATTTCAGGGTGCTTATCGGTCAGGTATTTCTGATGCGTCGTGCCGTTCTGCACGCCCACTTTTTTGCCTTTCAGCGCCGCTACGTCGGCAACTTTGCCCTTCTGGGCGACAAACAGCGCGGAGTTGTCGTAATACGGCTTGGTAAACAGCACCTGTTTTTCACGTTCAGGCGTGATGTCCATACCGGCCATCACTGCGTCAAAACGCTTGAACTTCAGGCTTGGGATCAGACTGTCGAAAGCCTGATTGGTGAAGCTGCATTCGGCCTGCATCTCTTTGCACAGCGCATTGGCCAGATCGACGTCAAACCCCTGGATCTTGTTGCCGGCGTCAATAAATTCAAACGGAGGATAAGAAGCTTCGGTAGCGAAACGGATCGTTTCGGCTGCAGAGGCGGAAACGCTGATGCCAGCCAGAACGGCGGCGATTATTAGTTTTTTCATCGCAAACTCCCCAAATTACAGCAAGTAAAATTGTTAGTGTGATAAGTAATTGGCAAACTCGGTGGTCTGTGGCTGCGTGAAGTGGCTGGCATCGCCTTGCTCCACCACGTGGCCGTTTTCCATGTACACCACGCGGCTGGCGGTTTTGCGCGCCACTTCCACTTCGTGGGTGACGATCACCTGGGTGATGCCGGTGCCGGCCAGCTCGCGAATGATGCTGACGATTTGGGCGGTGATTTCAGGATCCAGCGCGGCGGTCGGCTCGTCGAACAGAAGCACCTGCGGTTCCATCATCAGCGCACGGGCAATGGCCACACGTTGCTGCTGGCCGCCGGAAAGGTGCAGCGGGAAGCGGTCGGCAAAGTCGGTCAGGCGCAAGCGCTTCAGCAACTTGTCGGCGCGCTCCATTGCCTCAGCCTTGGTCAGGCCCAGTACGCGGCACGGCGCTTCGATCAGGTTTTGCACGACGGTAAGATGAGGCCAGAGGTTGTATTGCTGGAATACCATGCCGACGTTCTGACGCAGCTCGCGAATGGCTTTTTCGCCGGGAGCCTGTTTGAAGTCGAATTGATTGCCGGCGATCTGCAAC
Source organism: Serratia liquefaciens (assembly GCA_012719855.1). Classification (GTDB taxonomy): domain Bacteria; phylum Pseudomonadota; class Gammaproteobacteria; order Enterobacterales; family Enterobacteriaceae; genus Serratia; species Serratia liquefaciens_A. The sequence continues at coordinate 12,910 of JAAXZN010000006.1, forward strand.
TGACCCGAACGCGGCATTTCCAGCAGGTTCAACACCCGCAGCAATGAACTTTTCCCCGCGCCGCTTGGACCCAGCAGCACTAAAGTTTCCCCTGCTGGGCAATCCAGCGTGATGTCAAACAGCGCCTGATGTGCGCCGTAGTAGCAGTTGATACCGTTAAGTTGAATGCTCATGCGCCAGAATTGAATAGATATTGATGCCGCGAATGTTAACTTCCACAGAATACTTATGCAATCTTTGTGCGTTAAAATTTATTACTGCGCGGCAGGATAGTAAAAGAATAGCACAAGATACCGCGAGTCAGGTTCGAAGGGGGGATTTGTCGTGCACGCTGTGAGGTATGTAGCGAAAATTCTCAAAGTGAACGAATGTTGAGCGGAATCAAGGCATTTTTTTACCCACCGGCATCAGGGCGATGACGGTGGGGCGTGTAAGCTTACTGGTTTTCCAATACCTGACGCAGCGTCCCGCTGGCGGCATGCGGCGGCACGTTCAGATAGCGGATATCATCCACCACCCAACAGGTGCCTTCACGCACCATCAGCACCTCATCCTGCCAGTTGACCGCGCTGCCGCCGTCCTTCTGGTAGCTTAGCTGCACGCGCAGCGGAATATTTTTGGCGTCGGTATTCGGGATGGTAGAAGCGCTGGCGACGCTGGCGCTGGTCGGACCCTGCGCGTTACCGGTAAACAGATCGCCGGTGACCTGATGTTTGCCCGGGTTCTGGTTGGCCGCCACCAGGTCCTGATACAGCACTTTACTCAGGTAAGGTTGCAGCTGCGCCAGACGGTTGCTGTCGGGCAGGGTGGTAGCGGCTCCCTGTTGCAGGCGCAGATCGTAAAATTTCTGTGCGACCGTATCCGGGCCGCCTTCCACACAATCGCCGGTACGGGAGCCGATATCCTTGAATGCCGGTTCGACGGTGGTGCAGGCACTCAGTAACAGCGCTAAGGGCAAAACAGCCGCAATCGTTTTTGTTTTCATCTCATTACCTTATGTGAAAGTCTCTACCATGAAGACCATTAGCCTACAGTATAAATGCGATTTCAGGCCTTGCATTCGTACTGCGTGCCATTTCAATACAGAACATAATGCCAAATCAATGGTCAGATAAGTGCGATGAATCAATCAAGCAAGGAGTTTTCATGCAGCTTTCCACTACCCCGACCCTGGAAGGGTTTACTATTACCGAGTACTGCGGCGTTGTCACCGGCGAGGCCATTCTGGGCGCCAATATTTTCCGCGATTTTTTTGCCGGCGTGCGTGACATCGTGGGTGGCCGTTCGGGCGCTTATGAGAAAGAGCTGCGTAAAGCGCGCCTGATTGCCTTCCGGGAGTTGGAAGAACAGGCGAAAGAGTTGGGGGCCAACGCGGTGGTCGGCATTGATATCGATTATGAAACCGTCGGTAAAGACAGCAGCATGTTAATGGTGACCGTCAGCGGTACCGCGGTGAAAGTCAGCCGCTAATCCTTTCTTTGCCCCCGGCCATGACCGGGGGCATTCGTTTATCCTACTTTGTGTTCTTCCACTTTTAGCGGGCGATGTTCCTGCGGTTTGGCCGCTGGGGCAGGGTGATGTTGCGCCTGTTGAATCTGCGGCTGATGGAACGGTGTCGGTGCGTTATGCGGCATCATGGCATTTGGCCGTGGTTGAACCGGCTGCGGACGAAGAACGTTAGCCTTGGGCGCGACGTGTTCGACAGGTTTGATGGCCGGCAGCGGCGCCCTCTGCTGTACGGTGACAGGGGCCGGCAGGCGTTGTTCAGGTTCACGAACCGGTCGGATCTCGGCCTGATGAACGGGGGCTGAAATTGTCGCTGAGTGTGGGTGCGTGGTCGCCGGTGTTGAATGGGCGAAACTTGGCAGGGTCATCGGCTGCTGAACATGGGCAACTGGCGTCACCACATGGGATGCGGACGTTCCCGCATGGATAAAGTTCGGTGCCGTCATCGAATGGCGTTCATTGGCTGCGACGGGCGGCGTAAAATGTGGCTGTTGCATGTTGGCAACCTTAGGGGCTGCATAAGGCGTTGGTGCGGCAAAATGCGGCACCTGATTGACTGGCGTGTTGTGGTAGTTATTCACCGTGGTGCTGCGATTCACATTATTGTATTGGTTGATATTGGTGACACGGTTAATCACCGTGGTGGAGTGCGAGATATAAGGCGCATTGTTATAGACCACCGGTTGACGCCGATCATTCCAGCGCACGTCCCAGCTATGCCAGTTGTCATGATGCTGATTGATCAATGCCCCGACCGCGACGCCCACGCCAAAACTGATCGCGCCTGCCACCAACAAATCGCCACTGCTGTAGCCTGAGGCACTCTGATAGTGATAGCTCGGGTAGGCGGGGACGGGCTCGCCATAGGCCACCCAGGGATCGTAACGCGGTACGTAAACCACATCCGGCTGGCTGGGCTCAATGACAATGGTTTGCGCCGGCGCAACCACTACCCTTTGCGGATAGGGCTGTGGTTCAACATATCGGGTCACGACCACCCTTTGCTGTGGCGACGTTTTCAGCGTGCCTTTGGCGGCGGCACGTTGGCGCATGACCTGAATGGCGTTCATCACGTCGGTAGGGTCGTTGAGATAAGCGCTGCCCAGCGCGGTGGTCCAGGGAATATTTTTGGCCATCTGATCCAGCACGTCAGGAAACAGTACCAAACCGCGTACGCTGGGGTCCCAGGGTTGAGCATCAGCGGCCGCGGTGAGCGCCGCCGGTTGCAGGCCGCGGTTTTGCGACAGCCAGCCATCCGCCGCGCTGATTTGATCGGGATAACCCGCACCGGCCAGCACCTGCGCCAACAGTTTGTCAGGAAAAAGCGCCACCGGGCTGACCAGTTGATACAATTGATTGGCACTCAGTGGCGTATAGGTTGATGCTGCCGCGGGCGTGGCCACAGCAGGTGCGGTTCCCCCCATGGTATTGGCCACCGTTTTTTGGTCACAGCCGCTGAGCGGCAGCATGGCGATGCAGATCAGCCAGGCGACAGGGTTGAGCTTAAACATGAGCGACTCACTTTTATCAGCGCAGGTAATACTATGAAGCTATCATCTGCCATGGAGTCCGCCAGCGCAGCGCAACACTCACTTGCACATCTGGCCTCTCTGTCATCATTTATTGATCAACTTGATTATTGGATACAGATTAATCAATTCGAGTTACAAATTTGAGCCGCTCGACGGCAGGAGGGATTCGTGAAAATCTGGCCAGGGATATTTGCTGCCGCATTGCTTGCCGGCTGCCAAAGCGCGCCGCAAAGCACCACCATTGACCGGGGCGACTATCAGTTGGAAACCCTGCATCAGGCGCAGGGAGCAGACCAGCGCATTCGTTTTCTGGTGATGCATTACACCGCAGAAGATTTTCATTCCTCGCTTAAAACCCTGACGGATGAACACGTCAGCGCGCACTATCTGCTGCCCGCGCACCCGCCATTGGTACAGGGCAAACCGGTGGCGTTTCAACTGGTGCCTGAAGCCCTGCGCGCATGGCATGCCGGGGCCAGCACCTGGCGCGGCAGAACCAACCTGAATGATACCTCGATAGGGATTGAAATCGTCAATCGCGGGTTCAACCGCACCCTGTTGTTTACCCATTGGCAGCCCTATACGCCGCAGCAAATAGCCCTGTTGATCCCGCTGAGCCGCGACATCATTCAGCGCTATGGCATTCAACCGACCGACGTAGTGGGGCACAGCGATATAGCGCCCCAGCGCAAGCAGGATCCCGGCCCGTTATTCCCCTGGCGGCAACTGGCGCAGGCCGGTATTGGCGCCTGGCCGGACGAGCAACAGGTGCAGAAGCTGCTGGCCGGGCGCGACAGGTGGGCGACCGTGCCTCTGGCACCCTTGATCGAAAAGCTGGCGCGTTACGGTTATGGCATTGACGCTCAGTGGGACGTCAGGCAGCAGAAGAACGTGCTGGCGGCGTTTCAGATGCATTTCCGGCCCAGCGATTATCGCGGTGAGCCGGATGCGGAGACAGAGGCGATCGTTGATGCATTGCTGTTGAAGTACGGTGCGGCTCGCTAATTAAAGGCCGTGCAGTTTACCGTGTTCTTTCAGCCAGCGAGCGGTGCGGGAAATGCCTTCATCGAGCGAAACGATGGGCCGGTAATCCAACTCCTGCTGGGCACGGGTGGTGTCCAGCGTCAGATCAAAATTGAGCTTGGCGACCCCATAGTGGGTCAGCACCGGCTCTTTCTCGCTTTTGCTGCCGAGTTTCTCCATGCCGCGCGCCATCATATCGAGCATGGGGTAGGGCACTGAGCGGATCCGGCACTTCATTCCCAGTTCGTCAATTAACTGCTGCACCACGCTGCGCAACTGACGTGGCTGCTGGTTGGTGATGTTATAAGCACGGCCGGACGGGGTATTTTCTTTCTGGGTGGCCAGCCACATGGCATGCACCGCATTTTCCAGATAGGTCATGTCCACCAGTGCCGCGCCGCCGCGTGGCAGCAGCAGGTTGCCGTAGCGTTTGATCATCTGCAACAGGCGCGGCAGCATCACTTTGTCATGCGGCCCGAACAACCCCTGAGGACGCAGGATGGTGAAGTGGGTTTGCGGGTTGGACATCGCCAACTGCTGGATCACCTGTTCACCGGCGGCTTTGCTGCGCGCAAACTCGTTGGCATAGCGCGCGGGGCGGAAGTCTTCGGTAATGTTGCGATGGTGATGGTAATCGAAGTAGATCGCCGGCGAAGAGATATGGATAAACTGCGAAACGCCGTAGGCCGCTGCCCACTCGCCCAAGCGACGGGTAGCGCGCACGTTGGCCAGTTCGAAGGCTTCTTCGGTGCCCCACGGCGAGGTGAAGCTGGAACAGTGCCACAGCACGTCCACGTCGGCCAGCATGGCTTTGGCCTGCGATGAGATCAGGTTGGTGAGATCGGCATGAATGAATTCAGCGCCCATTTTTTCCAGCAGACTGCCCATGGCCTGGTTGCGGCCGGTGGCACGCACTTTAATGCCCTGGCGGCGGAGATATTCAACGGCGTTACGGCCTAACCCACTGGTTGCACCGGTGACCAATACCTTCATAACGAACTCTATTCTCACCAAAAATCAGAATGCTGACGGCCTTCAGCGGCGTTCCAGCAAATAAGATGCCATTCTTCCGTTATTTCGTGCGCTATGCAATCGGAAAGAACCTAACCGCCGCAGTAAACTGTGCGGTTGATCGACAAATAAACGATGTTCAGGACATATTACGCGGGTTCTCTTCGGCCAGCCTGGCGATACGGCGTGCCATACCGCGAAAAATGAACAGGTGAGCGGGCATCATGGCGAACCAATACAGCAGCCCGCTAAAACCGGCAGGGTGCCACCAGGCACGCACATCCAGGGTGCGGTGGTCGCCATGATCTTTGATGGTGAACACCAGCCGGCCCAACCCCGGCGCTTTCATGCCGAACAGCAACGCCAACTGCCGCAGCGGTTTGATGGTGATGACCTTCCAGCCATCGACCAGGTCGCCAATGGCCAACGTTTCACGCTGGGGGCGGCCATAAACCACGCGATTGCCGATCATGTCGTCCATGCGGGCACGGACTTTCCACAGGATATTGGCGTAAAAATAGCCCTCTTTCCCGCCCAGTTGCTGCACCGTATGCCACAGTGCCTGGCTGGATGCCTGGGTTTCCAGCGAACAGCCCGCCTGTTTCGGGTAGAAGCCATAGCCTGGTCGCCAGCGGGCTCGTGCTTCAGGATCGTAGCCCCAGTCGGCGGAGTCGACCACTTCTTCCTCGCGCCGCAGGGTAGCCGTCACCGCCTGATCGAAGGTTTGCAGCGTCTGCGGAATCAGCGCCTGTAGCGGTTTACCGTCGGCGGGAAGATCGTGGTTCAACCCCTGGATCAACGCATTGGCGATCGAGGTGGGTACCGAGGTGATCATGCTGATGAACCATACCGAGATAAACCGGGTGGGCAAGGGGATGGGGATCAGCCAGCGTTTTTTGCCGCTGATGGCAATGAAGCGTTCAAACATGGTTTGATAACTGATGTACTCCGGGCCGGCGACGTCAAAAATGCGGTTTTCTTCCGCCGGGTGCGCCAGCAGATCGGCCAGATACACCAGCAGATTTTCCAACGCGACCGGCGAGGATTTGGAGCGCACCCAGCGTGGCGGGGTCAGCACCGGCAGGTTGTAGACCATATCGCGCATAATTTCGAAGGCCGCCGAGCCGGGGCCGACAATGATGCTGGCGCGCAACTCGGTGACCGGTACGCCGCTCTGGCGCAAGATCTCCCCGGTCAGCTTGCGTGCTACCAGGTGCGGTGAGCTCTCGCCTTCCGGTTGCAGCGCACCGAGAAAAATGACCTGTTTTACGCTGGCGTTACGTAGCGCATCGCGCAGGTTTTCCGCCGCCTGGCGTTCTTTTTCGATAAAGTCATCACCGTCGCCCATGCCGTGGATCAGATAATAAACGGCGTCGATCTCCCACAGCGCGGCGGTCAGGGTTTCCGGTTGGTAGACGTCCACGTACTGGCAGTTGACCTGCGGCCAATGCTGCTCCTGAAGCCATTCGAGGCGGCGCGCGGCGGCGGTAATGCTGTGTCCCTGTTCGATCAGGTGGGGGATCAGGTTCTGGCCAATATAGCCGCTGGCTCCAAGAACCAATACGCGTTGAGGTGTCATTAGCGCTGCCTTATGCAGTGGAAGTCGATGACAGCATGCCAAACTCAGGGTTTAAATGCACTTTTTGTGTGGTTATGCGGGCGTTGCATCCACCGTCAGGCAGCGTCACACTACGCACCGTTTGTCCGTGCTAAGCCGAAAAAACATGAAACTCAATGCCGTTTGTTATGCCCTGTTAGGTCTGGCGCTGATCGCCAGTTTATTTTTCCTGCATCCGATTTGGATGTGGTGGCTGTTGGCTAACCTGCTGACGTTATTGGTGTACGGTGTCGATAAACTGGCCGCGCGCAAGGGATGGCGTCGGGTGCCTGAAAGCACGTTATTGGTGTTCGGGCTGGTGGGGGGCTGGATTGGGGCGATTGTCGCGCAGCAATTGTTCCGTCACAAAACCCAGAAACAGCCGTTCAAAAGTTGGTTTATCTTCAGCGTAGTGCTGAACGTCGCGGCGACGCTGGCGATCTGGTATTGGGTTTATGGCCGCTGGATCCTCTAAAACACGGGGCGTGTCAGCGCCCCGTTGAGGCAATGCATCAGGCATGCTGCTTGAGGAATTGTTGCCACAAATCGACGACACGCTGTAAATCCTGACGGCTGACGTCGAGGTGGGTCAGAATGCGCGTCAGCGGCCCGCTGCTGATCAGCACGCCGCGCTCCCGCATCCAGGGGCCCAGTTTAGCCGCCAATTCGGCGGATTGACGCAGGTATAACACGTTGGTTTGCGCGCCCGGTTCGGCGATCTCCACGCCAATGTTTTGCAGCTGCTGCTCCAGCCACCTGGCGTTATCGTGATCTTCTCGCAGCCGTTCGACATTATGCTCCAGCGCATAGAGTCCCGCTGCGGCCAGGATGCCGGCCTGGCGCAGGCCGCCGCCGGTCATTTTGCGCCAGCGTATCGCTTGCTGAATAAAGGCTTCGCTGCCGCACAGCAACGAGCCTACCGGAGCGCCCAGCCCTTTTGACAGGCAAATGGTGAAGGTGTCGCAATACTGGACGATCTCTTTCAGCGGCACATTCAGCGCGACGGCGGCGTTGAAGATGCGCGCCCCGTCGATATGCAGTGCCAGCTTGTGTTCACGGCTGAATTGCCAGGCCTGTTGCAGGTACGCCAGCGGTAACACGCGGCCGCTGATGGTGTTTTCCAGGCTCAGCAGTCGGGTTCTGGCAAAGTGAATATCATCGGGTTTAATGGCCGCCGCAACCTTGTCCAGCGGCAGGGTACCGTCCGGGTTGGCTTCAATCGGCTGCGGTTGGATGCTACCCAGTACCGCGGCACCGCCGGCTTCGTATTTATAGTTATGCGCCTGCTGGCCGACAATGTATTCGTCACCGCGCTGGCAGTGGCTCAGCAGCGCCACCAGGTTTGCCTGGGTGCCGCTTGGCAAGAACAGCGCCGCCTCTTTACCGGACAGGCGAACCGCTTCCGCCTCCAGTGCGTTGACCGTGGGGTCATCGCCGTAAACATCATCACCGACTTCGGCCTGGGCCATGGCTTCGCGCATAGCGGTGCCGGGGCGAGTGACGGTGTCGCTGCGTAGATCAATAAGCATAAAAATCCTTAGCGCCAATGAGAGGAACGGTTTCTATCATAGCGGGATTATTGCGTGGCAAAAGCGGAAAGTGACAGGCGCGGCGGTAGCCGCGCCTGCAGAAGGGTTAACGCAACCAGTTGGTTTTCGCCAGTTCGACCACTTCATCGCCGCGGCCGTTGATGATCGCCCGCAGCATATACAGGCTAAAGCCTTTGGCCTGCTCGAATTTGATCTGCGGCGGCATCGCCAGTTCCTGCTTGGCGGTGACGACATCCAGCAACGCCGGGCCGGGGTGTGCCAGCATTTCCTGCAGTGCGCCGTCCAGATCCGAAGCTTTCTCCACGCGAATGCCCTTGATGCCGGCGGCGTTGGCTATTGCCGCAAAGTCAGGGTTGTGCAGGTCGGTACCGTCGGTCAGATAGCCCCCGGCCTTCATTTCCATGGCCACGAAGCCCAAAACGCTGTTGTTGAAGATCACAATCTTGACCGGCAGTTTTAGCTGGGCTAACGACAGGAAGTCGCCCATCAGCATAGTGAAACCGCCGTCGCCGCACATGGCGATCACCTGTTTGTTCGGTTCGGTTGCCTGTGCGCCAATCGCCTGCGGCATGGCGTTGGCCATCGAACCGTGGTTGAACGAACCGAGCAGGCGGCGTTTGCCGTTCATCTTCAGATAGCGTGCAGCCCAAACCGTCGGCGTGCCGACGTCGCAGGTGAAGATGGCGTCGTCGCTGGCGTACTGACTGAGCTGCTGTGCCAGATACTGCGGGTGAATAGGCTGGTCGTCGTTGGCGGTGGCCAGGCCGTCCAGATCCTTGCGCGCGTTGCGGTAGTGCTCCAGGGCCTTGTCGAGAAAGGCACTGTCGCTCTTGGGTTCCAACTGCGGCAGCAGGGCGGTGAGGGTGGTGTTGATGTCGCCCACCAGCGCCATATTGACCGGGCAATGTGCCCCGATGCTGCCAGGGTTGATGTCGATCTGAATGATATTGGCATTGGTTGGATAAAACGCGCGGTACGGAAATTGGGTGCCGAGCAGCACCAGGGTATCGGCGTTCATCATCGCGTGGTAGCCGGAAGAGAAACCGATCAGGCCGGTCATGCCGACGCTATAGGGGTTGTCCCATTCGATATGCTCTTTACCGCGCAAAGCATGCACCACCGGTGCCTGCAACAGTTCGGCCAGCTTGACCACTTCATCATGAGAACCGGCGCAGCCGCTGCCGCACATCAGCGTAATATTTTTCGCCTTGTTCAGGGTTGCAGCCAGCTTGTTCAACTCGCTCATGGGCGGCTGCACCAGCGGTAGCGCAGGGGTGTGCCATACCATGCTGGCGTCTTCCGGCGCCATGCGCAAAGCCACGTCCCCCGGCAGCACAATCACCGACACGCCGCGATTGAGGATCGCTTTGCGCATGGCAATCTCCAGCACCCGCGGCAGCTGTTCCGGATTGGAAACCAGTTCGCAGTAGTGGCTGCATTCGCGGAACAGTTCTTGTGGGTGAGTTTCCTGGAAGTAGCCGCTGCCAATCTCGCTGGAGGGAATATGGGCGGCGATGGCCAGCACCGGCACGTGGTTGCGGTGGCAGTCGAACAGACCGTTGATCAGGTGCAGGTTGCCGGGCCCACAAGATCCGGCGCAGACCGCCAGTTGGCCGGTAAGCTGGGCTTCGGCACCGGCGGCAAAGGCGGCGACCTCTTCGTGGCGTGTGCCCAGCCATTTGATGGTGCCCATACGGTGCAGGCTGTCGCTGAGGCCGTTAAGCGAATCGCCGGTGACGCCCCAAATGCGTTTCACACCGGCCTGTTCCAGAGTTTTGGCGATCAGCGTGGCTACGGTTTGCTTCATAATTCCCCCAAGCGTTGTAAAGGCCCCTTCATCTTTCAAGCCACAGCGTTGTTGGCTGCACGTGTGCACCCCAGTCACTGACCTGAGTCAGCTCCTGGGGATACCCACGCTTGCCGCCTAGCTGTGACTTGAAATCTATTGGGTATGATTTATCAGTCTTTCTCAAATAAACGCAGTAATACGCATGGAACCGGGAAAGTGTAGAAGGGGAAGGGAAAACCTGCTTGCCGATAAATGCCCCACCATTGGCGATGGGGCGGCAAGCGTCAGGCGAGGGTGACGTCGCCCTGGAGCTGGCAACTGCAGGCCAGCACATAGCCTTGGGCGATTTCAGCCGGGGTGAGCGTCATGCTGCTGCTGGTGGTGTAGTCGCCTTCGAGAATGCGCGTTTTGCACGAGCCGCATACCCCGGCGCGACAGGCCGCGTTGACCGGCAACGCGTTCGCTTCCATGGCCGCCAGCAATGTGCTGCCGACCGGAACGCGGAATTCACGCAGCGGTCGGGCGGTGCGCAGCGTTAATCCTTCGCCCTGGCCAATATCGGCTTCTGCTGGAGTATGGAACTGCTCTTTGTGGAAGTGGCTGGCCGGTACGCCAAGCTGCAGGCACAGTTGCTCCGCCTGCGCCATATAAGGTGCCGGGCCGCAGGTCATCACCCTGCGTTCGGCAATATCCGGCGCGGCCTGGTGCAGCACTTCGGCACTGATCCGCCCGCTGAGATACCCTGGCTGGATATCTCGCTCCGCCATCAGCGTCAGCCGCAGCTGCGCATGAGCGGCGCACAGTTCGCGCCATTGCTCGGCGAAAATCGTGTCGGCAGGGGTACGGACGTTAAAGATCACGGCGATATCACAGGCCGGGCGATTGGCCACCAGCCAACGGCACATGGAGATGATTGGCGTGACGCCGCAGCCGGCGGCCAGCATCAGGTAGCTGTCGGCCGGGTGTTGTTCGCAGCTGAACTCGCCCTGAGCATCGGACAGCCACAGGGTGTTGCCAGGTTTAACCTCACGCGTCAGCCAGCGGGAGCCTATGCCGTCCGGCAGACAACGTACGCTGATGCTGAGAAAACGGCTCTGGCCGGGTGAAGAAGACAACGTATAGGCGCGCAGCGTCTCTTCGCTGTTGCGAATGCTGACCAGCGCAAACTGACCGGCCTGATAAGGGTAAAAAACGTCGCAGATCAGGTTTAACGTCCAGACGTCGGCGGTTTCCTGCCGGATCGAATGGACCTGCATACGGTTAGGGCAAAGTGGGCTGGGTTGGGTCATAGGGCACCTCAAAAGCAAAGAGGCCGGCATCTGCGGCCCCAAAAAAACGGGATCAACCAAGCAGGGCGTGCAGGTCCTGCTCAACGGTAGTAATCGGGCGCATGCCGAACTTGTCGTTGAGGATCGCCATCAGGTTATCGGTCAGGAAACCCGGTGCCGTCGGGCCGGTGACAATATTTTTCACCCCTAACGACAGCAACGTCAGCAGGATGACGATCGCTTTCTGCTCAAACCACGACAGGACCAGGCTGAGCGGCAGTTCGTTGACGGTACAACCGAGCGTATCGGCGAGTTTGACCGCCAGCATGATGGCAGAATAGGCGTCGTTGCACTGGCCGACGTCCAGCAGGCGTGGCAAGCCTTCCAGGGTGCCGAAATCCAGCTTGTTGAAGCGGTATTTGCCGCAGGCCAACGTCATGATCAGGCAGTCTTGCGGGACGCTGCGGGCAAAATCGGTGAAATAGCTGCGTTCATCGCGGCTGCCGTCACAGCCACCCACCAGGAAGACGTGACGCAGTTTCTTTTGCGCCACCAAATCGATCACCGTATCGGCGGCGTTGAGCAGCGTCTGACGGCCAAAGCCGACGGTGATCATATGTTCGATTTCGGTATACGGGAATCCCTTCATGTCTTGTGCCTGGGCGATCACCTGGGTGAAGTCATCCCCTTCCAGGTGGTTGACGCCCGGCCAGCCGACGATGCTGCGCGTCCAGATGCGATCGCCGTAGTTGCCGACGTTAGGATCGATAATGCAATTGGAGGTCATCACGATAGGACCGGGGAATTTGGCAAACTCGGTCTGCTGGTTCTGCCAGCCGCTGCCGTAGTTCCCCACCAGATGTTTGAATTTTTTCAGCTCCGGGTAGCCGTGTGCCGGCAACATTTCGCCGTGGGTGTAGACGTTCACGTCCTGCCCCTCGGTTTGCTCAAGCAGCATGCGCAGATCTTTCAGATCGTGACCGGAGATCAAAATGGCTTTACCTGCCACCGGGCGGACGTTAACCGCGCTTGGCAGCGGATCGCCATAGGTCTGTGTCTCGCCATGATCGAGAATGGCCATCACGTTGAAGTTCATTTTGCCGATGCCCATGGCGTTGTTCAGCAGGGTATCCACATCGCTCGGTTGGGTGCCGAGCCAAGCCATAAAGGCGTGGTAATCGGCGTAGATCTGGTCGTCATATTGACCCAATACGTGGGCGTGCTCCATATAGGCCGCCGCGCCTTTCAGGCCGTACAGGCAGAGCATGCGCAGGCCGTGCACGTCGTCGCCGACCTCGGCTTTATCGGTATTCAGAGCGAACTGAGCCGCCTGTTGCAGCAGTGTCGACATATCGTCACCGGCCAACTGCAACGTGGCTAATGGGTGATCTACGCGTACGCTGGCATCCAGCAGGCGACAGCGGGCGGCCAGTGATTCGCGCAGAGCAATGGTTTCGCGTGCATAACCGATGATGCGGTCAGAATCGAAGTTGACGTTGGTCAGGGTGGAGAAGAAGGCGCGTGGGGCAAAACTGTCGATATCATGATCGACGATCCCAAGAGCCCGTGCCTGCAGTGCCCAGGCTGACAGCCCTTGTAACGCCGCTACCAGCAGATCCTGCAGGTCCGAAGTTTCCGCCGTTTTACCACACATGCCCTGGGCATAAGAGCAGCCGTTGCCTGCCGGGGTACGAATGGTTTGTTCACATTGCACACAGAACATAATCGCTTCCTTTTTTAAAGTTGCATTTTAAATGCTTGTTTAAGAGCATAGATCGGCAACCGGGGCTTAAAAAGGCTTTTGTGGCGTAACCAAGGGGAAGTTTGATTTAGCGCAATTTTGCTGTGCGGATGGGAATTATTACGCTTTCCGGGGGCGACGCCCCCGGAAAAGAGGTCAGGAGAACAGGGCGATCAGTACGGGTGCCAGCAGGCTTAGCAGGAAGCCATGCACAATTGCCGGCGGCACCATTTCCAACCCGCCGCTGCGCTGCAACACCGGCAAGGTAAAGTCCATGGAGGTGGCACCGCACAGGCCCAGTGCAGTGGAACGGCTGCGTCGCACCAGGCTTGGGATCAGCATAATCGCCACCAGTTCGCGTGCCAGATCGTTAAAGAAGGCTGCGCTGCCCAACACCGGACCGTAGGCATCGGTGATCAGAATGCCGGAAAGGGAATACCAGCCAAAACCGGAGGCCATGGCCAGCCCGGCTTTGATCGGTAACCCCAGCAGTTGCGCTGCCAGCGCGCCGCCGGCCAGTGCACTGATCGTCACCACCACGGCCACCATCATGCCGCGTCGGTTAAGTACGATTTGGCGCAGGGTCATGCCGCTGTTGCGCAATTGGATGCCGACCAGCAGCAGCAGGAAAATCAAAGCGTACTCGCTGCCTTTATTGGCAAACTGCAGCCATTGCCACTGGGTCAGGCCGAGCAGGAAACCGCCGAGCACCACGCCACAGAGTTTGAGCGATTCCAGCGCCATATGCAGGCGCGAGGGCAGCTTTTCCTGTTTATGGTTGTTACGCCACGGCATTTTATGTTCCAGCAGCGCCAGCATCAGCAGGCTGGCCGCGATAATGCACAGGAAGAACACCGAGGCATACTGGAAAATCAGCACCAGATTACTGCTCAGATCCTCCAGAAACGCCAGGCTGATACCCATGAAAAACAGGATCACGTAAACCATCCAGCTCAGCAGACGGTTAATGGTTTGCAGTAACGTTCTGCTGCGTAATGGAACCAGGTAACCGGCAATCAGCGGTAAGAGAATAATCAGCAGTCCTGAATACATGGTGAAGCTTACGTCCTTTGTTCGGCAGATGGCGCCAGGATGACCGGCGAGGCCCCACACGCTAACCAAAACGGCGACCGGAGTAAAGCGGCAGATTTGACCTCCCCCTCTTGACCTGCAAGGGGTTTTTTGACCATGCTCAGAGAAGGTCACCCCATTAAGGACGGTGGCAGCGCGCACGGGAGGCGACAGATGTTCTTAGAGCGTATCGAAATTGCAGGTTTTCGCGGCATTAACCGGCTGTCGCTGATGCTGGACGATAACACGCTGCTGCTGGGCGAAAACGCCTGGGGTAAATCCAGCTTGTTGGACGCCTTGACCCTGCTGTTGGCGCCGGAGCAAAAGCTGTACCGTTTTGAAGGGCATGACTTTCATTTTCCCCCTGGCGAGGAAGAGGCCAAAGAACGGCATTTACAGGTGGTCTTTACCTTTTGCGAGAAAGACATCGGCCATGCTCACCTGCCTCGTTACCGCCACCTTTCGCCGCTGTGGGTCAAAGGCGAGGATAACCTCAACCGAATTTATTACCGCTGCGAAGGCGAACTGGCCGATGACGGTACGGTTTGTACCTGGCGCGGTTTCCTGGATGCCGACGGTAACGCGATGCAGCTGCATCATATTGAGCAACTGGCGCATGCCATTATCCGCATCCATCCGGTGTTGCGCCTGCGCGATGCGCGTTTTATCCGCCGCCTGCGGCCCAGCACGCTGAACGATGAAAACCCGGCTGACAATAAAGCCCTGTCCCAGCAGTTGGATCAGTTGACGCGAGAACTGGTGCGCAACCCGCAAAAGCTGACTAACGCCGAGCTGCGGCAGGGGTTGGCGGCAATGCAGCAACTGCTGGAGCACTACTTCGCCGAGCAGGGATCGCAGGTATCGCGGCCGCGCCGACAGCGGCTGGATCAAGATCAGGATCAGCAGGCGTGGCGCTCGCTGGACAGCATCAACCGTATGGTGGCAGAGCCTAACAGCCGTAGCATGCGGCTGATCTTGCTGGGAATGTTTTCTACTCTGCTGCAGGCCAAGGGCAGTATCAAGTTGGATCCGCACGCCCGGCCGCTGCTGTTGGTGGAAGACCCGGAAACCCGTCTGCATCCGATTATGCTGTCGGTGGCCTGGGGGCTGCTTAACCAGTTGCCGCTGCAACGGATCACCACCACCAACTCCAGCGAACTGGTGTCGCTGGTGCCGGTCGAGCACGTCTGTCGGTTGGTGCGTGAGTCTGGGCGCGTTGCCACTTACCGCCTGGGCCCCCGTGGGTTGAGCCCGGAGGATGGGCGTCGCATTGCTTTTCATATTCGTTTTAACCGGCCATCCTCGCTGTTCGCCCGCTGCTGGTTGCTGGTGGAAGGCGAGACTGAAGTTTGGCTGTTGAGCGAGCTGGCGCGCCAGTGTGGGTATCACTTTGAGGCAGAAGGCGTACGCGTAATCGAGTTCGCCCAATGCGGATTGAAACCATTGCTGAAGTTCGCCCGCCGCATGGGCATTGAATGGCATGCTTTGGTGGACGGTGATGAAGCGGGGAAAAAGTACGCCAACACCGTACGCAGCATGTTGGATAACCACGATGATAACGAACGCGACCGACTGACCGCGTTACCGGCACCGGATATGGAGCATTTTATGTTCCGCGAAGGCTTCAGCCCGGTCTACTACCGGGTGGCATCGGTGCCGAAGAATACGCAGATGCCGGTGCGTAAGGTGATCCTCAAGGCGGTGCATCACTCCTCAAAACCCGATTTGGCGATCGAGGTGGCGATGCAAGCCGGCCAGTGGGGCACGGATTCGGTGCCACCACTGTTGAAGAAAATGTTTTCGCGGGTGACCTGGCTGGCGCGAGGCCGTGCCGATTAGACCGGAGTAAAGCGGGGCAGGGCACGAAAGTGCTCTGCCATACCCTGTTCCAATTCGTCCAGCAACTGATAGCGGCGGCGGTATTCGGCCCGCTTCTTGCTGACCACTTCATCGATCGGTTTACGGGTGATGTGTTCCGGCAGCAGGAAATAGCCGCTTTCAAGCATCTTGCCGCCCATGGACGTCCAGAATTGATCGTAATCGGCATGCAGCTTGTCTTTCTTTTTACTGTGATAACGCCAGTTCTGGTAGATATGGGTGGCGTTGCCGACCGCCACAATCTGTTGAATCCCCAGATGATGAGCCAGTGCGCAAACCCCTTCCAGCGCCAGGCGTTTCGGGAACAATCCGTGACACTCCTTGGTAGCCTGCTGGATTTCGGCATGCGGAACCTGATGATTCGCCCCCTGTAACCCGCCGATAAACAGCGTCGGTTTCTGCTGATAGTGCATCAGCGAAAAGGTGATTTCCGCCAGCATAATGCCGTTGGCGTTACGCAGCAGCAGGGTGGCTTCGCCTTCCTTATTAAGGTTATCGATGGCCGCCAGTTCGAGTGACACCGCGGCGCCACTCTTGCCTTCGGCGCTGGTGAGCACAAAGGGCTTTTTCAGATGACCGAGCAGCATTTTCCTCGGCATGCGTTGGGTGCTGAGATCGTAGTGATCGCGCAGGGCGAACAGGCACTCGATTTTGCTCATGTTTGCTGCCAGATACGGGCGATGCAATTTGCACGGCAGATTGGGCTGCGCGTACAAGATCTCATCCAGCAGGGGATTGGACGCCAGCATATTGAGCAAGCCGCTGGTGGTGCGCCAGCAAAATAACGAACGACCGATAAATTTCAAACGGAATGACGTTTTCTTCCAGGCTTTACTCGGCGTCTTTTCGCCATTGATCAGCGCCGTCATCAGTTGCCAGCCGTTTAACGGGCGTGCAGATACGAGTGGATAGCTGAGCTGTGACATGATGAAATCCTTGACTGTATTGAATGGTGCTATTTCATCAAGGCTTCACTAAACGAGAGGTCAATGCCCAACTGTAACCAAGCGTGTCTCCACATTGTGTTGAGCTAAGGTTTAGTTATTCCGCACCGTGCGTGATAATTTAGCCCCGCTGCCGCTATTGGCAGTATGAATTGCAACAGGCAGGAACCTATTTTGACGTGGTTTAAAGGACACAAGCGACGCTGGATAATGGCGCTGATCGTAGCGGCGGTAATCGCTGTGCCAGCGGCCTGGCACTTCGGTCACCCGACGCCAACCCAGTTTAAAACGGTGAAGGTCGTCAAGGGCGATCTGCAGCAAAACGTCCTGGCGACCGGTCAGCTTGATGCGGTTCGCAAGGTGGATGTGGGTGCACAGGTCAGCGGCCAGTTGGAAAGCCTGTACGTCGAGATTGGTGATCGGGTTAAAAAAGGCCAATTGCTCGGTGTGATTGACCCGCAACAGGCGCAAAACAGCATCCGCGAGGGTGAGGCGACGCTGCGCGAACTGCATGCCCAACTGCAGCAGGCCCAGGCGGAACAACAGCTGGCGGCGGTGACGCTGCAGCGTAATCAGGCGCTGGCCAAGCTGCAGGCGGTTTCACGGCAGGATCTGGATCAGGCGGCCACGCAGCTGGCGGTGAAAAAGGCGCAGGTGGGGACCATCCATGCGCAAATCGCCAAAAACCAGGCCAGCCTGGATACGGCAAAAATCAATCTGGCTTTTACCCGCATTGAAGCGCCGATGGACGGTGACGTGGTGCAAATCACCACGCTGCAAGGCCAGACGGTGATTGCGGCGCAACAGGCGCCGAACATTTTGACGCTGGCAGATCTCAGCACCATGCTGGTGAAAGCCCAGGTGTCGGAAGCGGATGTCATCAGCCTGAAGCCGGGACAAAAAGCCTGGTTTACCGTACTGGGCGATCCAAATCGGCGCTTTGACGGCGTGCTGAAAGACATTCAACCGACGCCGGAAAAGGTCAATAACGCCATCTTCTATTACGCCCGTTTCGAAGTGCCGAACCCCGAAGGGTTACTGCGTCTGCAAATGACGGCGCAGGTGCATATTCAACTGGCGGGAGTCAGCCAGGCGCAGGTGATCCCTTTGGCGGCTTTGGGCGATCAAATCGCAGATAACCGCTATCAGGTTTCGATCCTCAAGCAGGGCAAGGAGGAAAAGCGCGAAGTGGCCATTGGGCTGCGTAATAATATTGACGTGCAAATCCTCAGTGGGCTGAATATCGGCGATGAAGTGATCGTCAGCCGCGGCGGCGCGGAGCCTCTCTGATGGCCGCGTTGTTGGAGCTGAGTGGTATCAGCCGTAGCTATCAGTCGGGCGATCAGACGGTGGCGGTGCTGAAGAACGTTAGCCTGAGCATCGAGGCCGGTGAAATGGTGGCCATTATGGGCGCCTCCGGCTCCGGTAAATCGACGCTGATGAATATTCTCGGTTGCCTGGATAAGCCCAGCGCCGGCGTGTATCGGGTGGCCGGGCAGGACGTGGCGACGCTCGATAGCGACGCGTTGGCTCGGCTTCGGCGTGAACATTTCGGCTTTATTTTCCAGCGGTATCATTTGTTGCCGCATTTGAGTGCGGCGCATAACGTCGAAGTGCCAGCGGTATATGCCGGTCTGGGCAAGGCGGCACGACGTGAGCGTGCGGTGGCGCTGTTGCAGCGCCTGGGGCTAAGCGAGCGCGTCGGCTACCGGCCGAGTCAGCTTTCCGGTGGCCAGCAACAGCGCGTCAGTATTGCTCGTGCGCTGATGAATGGCGGTCAGGTGATCCTGGCGGATGAACCGACAGGCGCCCTCGACAGCCATTCCGGTGAAGAGGTGATGACCATCCTCAAGCAGCTGCGCGAGCAGGGGCATACGGTGATTATCGTGACCCACGATCCGGCGGTGGCCCAGCAGGCTGAACGGATCATTGAAATTCGTGACGGCGAAATCATTGCCGATTCACGCCCGGACGGGCAGAGCAATCCGAACGCCAAACCGCTGGAAATGGTTACGCCGGCGCCGTCCTGGCAGCAGACTATCGGGCGTTTCCGTGAAGCCTTGGTGATGGCCTGGCGGGCGATGGCAGCAAGTAAAATGCGCACCGCGTTGACCATGCTCGGCATTATTATCGGCATCGCCTCGGTGGTTTCGATCCTGGTGATTGGCGACGCAGCTAAACAGATGGTGCTGGCAGATATCAAATCCATCGGCACCAATACGGTAGATATCTATCCCGGCAAGGACTTTGGTGACGACGATCCGACTTTCCGCCAGGCATTGAAGTACGACGATCTTGCCGCGTTGCGCGAGCAGCCTTACGTCAGCGCATTGTCACCCAGCATCGCCAGCAGTATGCGGCTGCGGTTGGGTAACGTCGATGTTGCCGCCAACGTTAACGGGGTCAGCGAACAGTTTTTCCGCGTGTACGGCATGACCTTTACTGAGGGCGTCGGCATTGATCAACTGCAGGTGCAATCGCAGTCGCAGACGGTGGTGATTGACGCCAACACCCAGCGCCGCCTGTTTCCGAATCAGAAAGAGGTGGTAGGCCGGGTGATCCTGGTGGGCAATATGCCGGCGACGGTAGTAGGGGTGGCGAAGGAAAAGCAATCAATGTTCGGCAGCAGCAAGACGCTGAACGTCTGGGTGCCCTACAGCACCATGGCCAATCGGTTGATGGGGAACGCCTATTTTGATTCGATTACCGTGCGCATTCGTGATGGTTATAATAGCCAGGAGGCGGAGCAACAGTTGACGCGTTTGCTGACGCTGCGCCACGGCAAGAAAGACGTCTTCACCTATAACATGGACAGCCTGGTGCAGACCGCAGAAAAAACCACGCGTACGCTGCAGCTGTTTTTGACGCTGGTGGCGGTGATTTCACTGGTGGTCGGCGGTATCGGTGTGATGAACATCATGCTGGTGTCGGTGACGGAACGCACGCGTGAGATCGGCATCCGCATGGCGGTAGGGGCACGCTCCGGTGACGTATTGCAGCAGTTTTTGATTGAAGCGGTGTTGGTGTGTCTGGTCGGTGGTGCCTTGGGGATTACGCTGTCCTTTGCCATCGGCCTGTTGGTGCAGCTGGTGTTGCCGGGTTGGCAAATCAGCTTCCCTCCGGCGGCCTTGTTGAGCGCGTTTGTGTGTTCCACCGCTATCGGCGTGGTGTTCGGTTACCTTCCGGCCCGTAGCGCGGCGAGGCTTAATCCTATTGACGCGCTGGCACGCGAATAATCAGCGAATAAAAAATGCCAGTCACACGGCGGCTGGCATTTTTTAGCGGGGTGTTTCAAACTGACTCGGTGGAAGGGCGTTAGGCCAGGGCCTCGCTTTCCAGTGGCACAATAAGACTCGCATGGTTCCCTTTTGGCCCTTGGTGCACATCAAAACTGACCTGCTGGCCAGCCTTTAGCGTCCGGTACCCATCCATCTTAATCGTAGAATAATGGGCGAAGATGTCTTCGCCGCCGCCTTCAGGACAGATAAACCCAAACCCTTTGGCGTTGTTGAACCATTTAACAGTACCCGTCTCCATGCTTTTACATCCCTCGCAACGCTATTTTTAGGTGAGATGAATAACTGAATTCGCACCCGCCAGAAGCAGGTAGCAGATGAGCCTGAAAGTGGTTAAAACACCACCAGCTCACGAATTTACACTCTAGAGCAAATGATCATCACGTCAAGGGATCGGCTTTTGTCGGCAGGGAGCAGTTCATCAAAGTTTGAAGCAGGTAACGATCTTGACATTGTTTGGTAACAATTCGTCAGAGATTTTTGCGCACGTTCCAGTGCGGCGGGATGATGGCGAAGATGATAAAATAGTAATGATACCCCACTTTGAATAACCGGAACCTGTCCCCATATTAAAGGACAGAGCAGAGAAGATGAGCAGCGATGGGCAATAACAACGGTTGGCTAAATTTCGAACATTTGGCCGAGGAAAAACAAATCGATGCGGTAAAACCGCCGTCTATGTATAAAGTTATACTTAACAACGACGATTACACACCGATGGAATTTGTGATTGACGTTCTGCAAAAGTTCTTTTCTTATGATATTGAACGCGCAACGCAACTGATGCTCACGGTCCACTATCAAGGCAAGGCGATCTGCGGTGTTTTTACCGCCGAGGTGGCGGAAACCAAAGTCGTCCATGTGAACCGTTATGCGAGGGAGAACGAGCATCCGTTGCTTTGTACGCTAGAAAAAGCCTAGATTTAGGCAACTATTGGGGAGGTGCTTATGCTCAATCAAGAACTGGAACTCAGTCTCAACATGGCTTTCGCCAGAGCGCGTGAGCACAGACACGAGTTTATGACCGTGGAGCACCTGTTGCTGGCGTTACTCAGCAACCCTGCCGCGCGAGAAGCGCTAGAGGCATGTACGGTGGATCTGGCCGCGTTACGCCAGGAGCTGGAAGCCTTTATTGAACAAACCACGCCGACGCTGCCCGCCAGCGAAGAAGAGCGCGATACTCAGCCGACGCTCAGCTTCCAGCGCGTACTGCAGCGTGCGGTATTCCATGTGCAATCTTCCGGCCGCAGCGAAGTCAGCGGCGCCAACGTGCTGGTGGCGATGTTCAGCGCGCAGGAGTCGCAGGCGGCTTACCTGCTGCGCAAACACGACGTCAGCCGTCTCGACGTAGTGAACTTCATTTCACATGGCACACGTAAAGACGAGCCGGGCCAAGCGCCGAATGCGGAAAACCCGGTGAATGAAGAGCAGTCCGGAGGGGAAGACCGTATGGAAAACTTCACCACCAACCTCAACCAGTTGGCACGGGTAGGCGGCATTGATCCATTGATTGGCCGTGACCCTGAGCTGGAGCGTGCCATTCAGGTGCTGTGCCGTCGTCGCAAAAACAACCCGCTGCTGGTGGGGGAATCCGGCGTGGGCAAAACGGCGATTGCCGAAGGCTTGGCCTGGCGCATTGTGCAGGGCGACGTCCCGGAAGTGATGGCGGACTGCACGCTGTACTCATTGGATATCGGTTCATTGCTGGCCGGTACCAAATACCGTGGCGACTTCGAAAAACGTTTTAAAGCGCTGCTGAAACAGTTGGAACAGGATAAGAACAGCATTCTGTTTATCGATGAGATCCACACCATCATCGGCGCCGGTGCGGCTTCCGGTGGGCAGGTAGACGCCGCCAACCTGATCAAACCGCTGCTCTCCAGCGGCAAGATCCGGGTTATCGGTTCGACCACCTATCAGGAATTCAGCAACATTTTTGAAAAAGACCGCGCATTGGCCCGTCGTTTCCAGAAAATCGACATCACCGAGCCGACGCCGGAAGAGACCATTCAGATCATCAATGGCCTGAAGACCAAGTACGAAGCGCACCACGACGTGCGTTATACCGCCAAAGCGGTGCGTGCGGCGGTCGAGCTGTCGGTGAAATACATCAACGACCGTCATTTGCCGGACAAGGCTATCGACGTGATTGACGAGGCGGGCGCCCGCAGCCGGTTAATGCCGATAAGCAAGCGCAAGAAAACCGTCAACGTTGCCGACATCGAATCCGTGGTGGCGCGTATTGCGCGTATCCCGGAAAAAACCGTGTCGGCGAGCGATCGCGACGTGCTGAGAAGCCTGGGCGATCGTCTGAAAATGCTGGTATTCGGGCAGGATCAGGCGATTGAAGCGCTGACTGAGGCGATCAAGATGAGCCGTGCTGGTTTGGGGCACGATCGCAAGCCGGTCGGTTCCTTCCTGTTCGCCGGGCCAACCGGCGTCGGGAAAACCGAGGTGACAGTACAGCTGGCGAAGGCGATGGATATTCAGCTGCTGCGTTTTGATATGTCCGAGTATATGGAACGTCATACCGTCAGCCGTCTGATTGGCGCGCCTCCAGGCTACGTCGGTTACGATCAGGGCGGTCTGTTGACCGACGCGGTGCTCAAGCACCCGCACTCGGTGGTGCTGCTGGATGAAATCGAGAAGGCGCACCCGGACGTGTTCAACCTGTTGTTGCAGGTAATGGACAACGGTACCCTGACCGATAACAACGGCCGCAAGGCGGACTTCCGCAACGTGATCCTGGTGATGACCACCAACGCCGGGGTACGTGAAACCGAACGTAAATCGATCGGTCTGGTGCAGCAGGACAACAGTACCGATGCGATGGAAGAGATCAAGAAAGTGTTCACGCCGGAATTCCGTAACCGTCTGGACAACATTCTTTGGTTCAACCATCTGTCGACCGAGGTGATCCAGCAGGTTGTCGATAAGTTTATCGTCGAACTGCAGGCACAGCTGGATGCGAAGGGCGTGTCGTTGGAAGTGAGCGATGAAGCGCGTGACTGGCTGTCGGTGAAAGGCTATGACCGTGCAATGGGCGCTCGTCCGATGGCGCGTGTGATGCAGGAAAACCTGAAGAAACCGCTGGCCAACGAGTTGCTGTTTGGTTCATTGGTTGACGGCGGCTCGGTGAAAGTCGAGCTGGACAAGGACAATCAGAAACTGACTTACCACTTCCTCAGCGCGTCGATGCGTAAAGCGGATGAAGGTGCGGTGCACTAAGGCCGGGTCGGATAAAGAAAAAGCGATGCCTCGGCATCGCTTTTTTTATGGGTGAATTTCACCACAACAGAAATGATTGAGCCCTCTCAGTTTACCTGCGCTCTCGCAACTCGATGTTGAACGTTGCTACGGGGGTAAACGGAAAGGGCTCCGGAGGCATTACATCCTCGGTGCCGCCATCGGCTGGCGACGAGTGAGCCGATTAACGGCTACGGAAGACAATGCGGCCTTTGCTCAGGTCGTACGGGGTCAGCTCTACAGTGACTTTGTCGCCCGTCAGGATGCGGATGTAGTTCTTACGCATTTTACCGGAGATATGTGCGGTTACCACGTGCCCGTTTTCCAATTCAACGCGGAACATGGTGTTCGGCAGCGTATCAAGAACGGTGCCCTGCATTTCAATATTGTCTTCTTTGGCCATCGAATCCTCTAGGTCTAACTACCTTAGTTTTTAACCGGCAAGATAATGCCGAAAAACCCACATTATGTAAAGAAGTGTCGGCGAACATTGCACCGTTTCCGCAAAATTAGTTTGTTGGGGAGGGTGGTTCAACCTGCTGTGGGGGTAACACTTGCGGTGCCCAACACTCTGGCGCTAATGGCTTGCGCTGAAGTTGGCTGAGCTGCTGCAAAAATTGTCTTCGGGGGATCTCTTTCGCTCCCAGCGTGGCAGTGTGAGCGTTAAGCACCTGACAGTCAATCAATTCTCCGCCATAAGCGGCAAAATGACGGCAAAAAGCCATCAAAGCGCATTTGGACGCGTTGGGGGTACGGCTAAACATCGATTCGCCGCAGAACAGGGCGCCCTGAGCCAAGCCGTACATGCCCCCCACCAGCTTGTCATCCTGCCACACCTCTATCGAATGGGCGAAACCGAGGCGGTGCAGATGCAGATAAGCGCGCTGCACCTCCGGGCCAATCCAGGTGCCTTCGTCCGGCCGATCGGCACAGGCGGCGATCACGGCCGCAAAGTCGTGATTTAGCGTGATGCGGAAGGGGTTGTTGCGCAAAAAACGTTTCAGACTGCGGCTGACATGGCGTTCGGCCGGGAACAACACCGCTCGCGGGTCGGGCGACCACCACAAAATGGCTTCCCCTGGCGAAAACCAGGGAAAGATCCCGCGCTCATAGGCAGCCAAGAGACGAGGCGCTGTCAAATCACCACCGATAGCCAGCAAACCGTTAGGATCGCGCAGCGCGCCCTCAGGAGAGGGAAACGCCAGCGACTGCGATGACAGCTTAACAATGCGCATATAAGGTCTCAGCGTCCTCTACAGGCTCTTTTACAGCGGTATCCCGCTGATACGTTGACGGAACTGGGCATAACGCCCCTGCTGGCGCATCAGAGAGAGGTGGTCGCCTTGCTCAACGATGTGCCCACCGTCCATCACGCAAATCCGGTCAAGGTGTTCCAACCCATACAGGCGGTGGGTCACCAGGATCAGCGTTTTTCCCCGGCAATGTCGGCGCAGCAGCGCCAGGATCTGCTGTTCGGTTTCGGCGTCCAGGCCTTCGGTCGGCTCATCGAGCAACAGCAGCGGTACCTGATGCAGCAATGCACGAGCAATGCCCAGACGGCGCTGTTCTCCGCCGGAAAGCTGCCGGCCGCCGTCTCCCAGCCAGGCGTTGAGCCCCTCGTTTTCCAGCAGCTTGTCTAAACCGACCTGCTGCAACACTTCGCGCAGTTGTTCATCGGTCGCCGTTGGCGCGGCGATACGCAAGTTTTCGCGCAGCGTATCGCTAAAGATATGCACTCGCTGACTGACGACGGTGGTCATCTGACGCAGCGTGGTTTCATCGTAAGCGGCCAGGGGATGGCCGTTGAGCAGCATCTGCCCGCTGTCGGCGTTCCAGGCGCGGGTGAGCAGCTGCAGCAGGGTAGATTTGCCGCATCCGGTGCGGCCGAGCAATGCAATGTGTTCACCGGCGGCAATCTCCAGCGTGACGTCCTGCAGCACTGGCTGCGGCTGGCCGGGATAGGTAAAGGTGACCTGGTGCAGACTTAGCATGGCACCGTTTTCGGCGGCCGGGCCATTGGCAGGGAAGGTCACTTCTGGTTGCCGATCGATAACCTGCTTCACCCGCGTGGCGGAAGCGATCACCTGACCCATATGCTGGAAGGCGCCGGCTACCGGCATCAAGGCTTCAAACGAAGCCAGGGCGGCAAACACGAACAGCGCAATCAGTGCGCCGGGTTGGCTGTCGCCACCGATACCGGCAGCGGTGAGCCACAACATCAACGTTACCGTCAGGCCGCTGGCCAGGATCATCAAAGCCTGTGCCATGCCGCCCAACGAAGCTTGCTGCCACTGACGGCGCTGCCACTGTTTTTCAGTGGTATCCAGAGCCGCGCGGAAGTGATCCACGGCACCGAATACCACCAGCTCGGCCTGACCTTGCAACCAGGCGGTCAGATCGGTGCGGTACTGGCCGCGCAGGGCGGTCAACTGGCCGCCAATCGGCTTGCCGGCACCATAAAATACCGGCGGCACCAGCAGCAACAGCAACAGCAGGATGCCGCCCAGCGTCAGGGCCAGTGAAGCGTCCAGCCAGCTCAGGCCGTAAGTGACCACGACAATCACCACGGCGGCGCTGACCAGCGGTGAAATTACCCGCAGATACAGGTGATCCAGCGTATCGACATCCGCTACGAGTCGATTCAGCAGATCGGCCTGGCGGAAGCGGGCGATGCCCCCCGGCGACAGCGGCAGGATCTTTTTAAAGGTGAAGACCCGCAGATGAGACAGCACGCGGAAGGTGGCATCGTGACTGACGACCCTTTCGGCATAGCGCCCGGCGGTACGGAAAATGGCGGCACCACGCACGCCGGCTGCCGGCAGCATGTAGTTGAAGGTGAACAGGCCCGCCAGCCCGGCCAGGGCGGAGGCGGCGAGGAACCAACCGGACAGTGCCAGCAGGCCGATACTGGCCAGCAGCGTGATGATGGCCAGCAGAATGCCCAGACAAATCAGCAGGCTGTGGCGACGGTACAGCGCCAGGAACGGCAGTAAAACGCGCATGATTATAGGTCCCCGCGGCGGTGAGCGATCAGATTGGCAAACAGGCCCGGTTGGGCACTCAGCGTGGCGTAATCGCCTTGCTGGACGATATGCCCGCCTTCCATGACCCAAATCTGGTCGTAACCTTCAGTATCTTCCAATTGGTGGGTCACCAGCAGGGTGGTCTGTTGATGTGAAGCCGCATTCAGCGCCAGCATGACTTGCCGTTCACTGTGGGCGTCCAGGCTGGCGGCCGGTTCATCCAACAGCAGCAAACGGCGCGGGCTGATCAACGCCCGGGCGACGGCCACGCGCTGAGCTTGCCCAACGGACAGGCGCGCGGCGTTATCGCCGACTTCGGTATCCAGGCCCTGCGGCAGATAGGGCAGGATCTCGCCGACATAGGCGTCCTCCACGGCCCGTTGCAGTTGGGCCTCGCTGGCCTGAGGATTGCCTAACAGGATGTTGGCCCGCAGCGTTTGCGCCGGCAGATGCGGATTTTGTCCTACCCAGCCAAGTTGCCGGCGCCAGCCTTCGGCCGCCAGTTCGCGCAGTTCGATACCATTAATCTTCAGCGAACCGCGATAGGGTAAAAACCCGAGCAGCAGGTTCAGCAACGAACTTTTTCCGGCACCACTTAACCCGACCAAGGCAATGCGCTGGTTGGCGGGCAGGGTGAAGCTCAGCGGCCCGGCCAGCAGCACGCCATTGGGCGACAGGATCTCCAGATCCTGCGCTTGCAGCTCCAGCGGCGCATGGGTATCCAGGGTTTGTGTGCCATTGCCCATTTGTTCGCCCTCGGCGCTGAGGAAGGTTTCCAGCGCTTCGGCGGCACCCACGGCTTGCGCCTTGGCGTGGTAGAAGGTGCCCAGATCGCGCAACGGCTGGAAGAACTCCGGTGACAGGATCAGCACCAGGAAGCCGGCAAACAGCGTGACGCCGGTGCCATAGCTGCCGAAATTAAGTTCGCCAAGGAACGAGAAGCCAAAATAGACCGCCACCACGGCGATAGAAATGGAGGCAAAGAATTCCAGCACCGCCGATGACAGGAAAGCCAGACGTAGCACTTCCATGGTGCGGCTACGGAAGTCTTCGGAAGATTTGGCAATCTGCTCGGTTTCCGCCTGCGCCCGATTAAACAGGCGCAGCGTGTCTAACCCACGCAGGCGGTCGAGGAAATTACCGCTCAGGCGTGCCAGCGCCACGAAATTGCGTCGGTTAGCGTCGGCGGCGCCCATGCCGACCAGTGCCATAAACATGGGGATCAGCGGTGCAGTGGTCAACAGAATCAGACCGGCGGCCCAGTTGATCGGGAATACGGTGATCAGGATCAGCAGCGGGATAAACACCGCCAGATACATCTGCGGTAAATAACGGGAATAGTAGTCCTGCATATCCTCGATCTGTTCGACGATGATGCTGGCCCAACTGCCGGCCGGTTTTCCCTGGATCCAGGCGGGGCCGAGTTGTTGCAGTTTATCCAGCACCTGCTGACGCATGCGCTGGCGGATCACTTGTCCGCAGATAAAGCCGACGCGTTCACGCAGCCAACTCAGCACGGCCCGCAGCGCGAAGGTGGCAGCCAACCAGATAAACGACGGGATCAACTGCTCACGCGGCGCCTGTTCGATAATCAGGGCGTGGAGCAGGGCGGCCAACAGCCATGCCTGAGCGACAATAAGCATGCCGCTGATCAGCCCCAACAACATGGAAAGGCGCAACCAACGCTGCGCCAGGGTGCTCTGAGTTTTGAGCCAAAGGGTTAACTGTTGCTGTCTGGTTTTTTTCATCAGATATGAGTCTGCGTCGCCGGTGCCTGTTGTTACAGGCAAGGTTAACGTACTGTTAAAAAAAGTGTTTGCCCCAACCTGAAGCGAACAAGTGAAGGCCAATGTTACCTCTTCACCCGGCAGACTGAAAATAATAAAGCGGTCAAATATCGCTATAACAGACCGCGATAGCAGGATTAGGGTACCGCTTGACTGGTTGCTTCCGCCGCCAGGGCGGCTTGCACGGATCTGCGCTGGCTAATCAGCGACATATAACGGGTTATCGATGGCCAGTATTTAAGGTCGATGGAAAACTGCTCCATCCAGCGCAGTACGGTAAACAGATAGGCGTCCGCGACGCTGAAAGCTTCTCCCAGTAGAAACGCCTGTTCGTCCAGCGTCTGAGCAACAAAATCGAGGCGGCGTCGCAGCTTGTCGCGAAACAGCGTTTTGACTTCTTCCGGCAGAGTTGAGTTGAACAGCGGGCTGGATCCCGCGTGGATCTCGCTGGTAATGAAGTTCAGCCATTCCTGCAAGCGCACCCGTTCGAAGGTCGCGCTTGGTGGGGCCAGCCCGGCCTCAGGGCGCAAATCCGCCAGATACTGCACGATGGCAGTGCCTTCGGTGATCACCTGACCGTCGTCCAGCATCAACGCGGCGACGTAACCTTTGGGATTAATTCGATAAAAGTCTCCGCCGTCGGCGCTGCGCTTGGTGCGGTTATTGACGCGGATCAGTTCGAACGGCAAATTCAATTCCCGCAGAACGATATGTGGCGAGAGGGAGCAGGTATCGGGCGCAAAATAGAGTTTCATCGGCATATTCCTGAGGTACAAAGCGACATTGCTTGGTCGTCAGAATGCCGTCGCCGCCGCCGACAGAAAAATTAGAATCTCAGAAACCCGGTATCAGCTCAGCTACTGACGGGCAACGGCAGATGATCCTGTAGAAAGTGCAACAGAGTTTGCACTGGCGCGGAGCCTGCACCGGCGAAAGAACAAACCAGGCCAAAATGGCGATAAAGTGGCGTGCTCAGCGGCAAGGCGCAAATGCCTGGCGTATCGGCAGGTATGACCGATGCGGGCACCAGCGATACGCCGATCCCTTCACGTACCAGCGTCAGTGCGGTGTTCCAGTCACTGACGGTGACACGGACATCCATCAGCGCCAAACCTGCCTGTTGCGCCAGCAACTGAGCATTGAGCCGGCAACCTCCGGTGGCCAAGACAAACGGCTGTGTGACCAACTCGCTAAAATCTATCGGCCGGCGATTTCTGGCAAGCTTATGAGCAGTGGCCGTCACGGCAAGCCATAGGTCTTTTCCCAGCGGGTGGCTTTGCCGTTCCGGTTCCGGATTCAACACTATGCCAACGTCGGCAGCTTCCAATGCCAGCCAGTTTTCGACCTCCAGATCGGTGCCTTCCAACTGAACCAGTTCAATGGCGGGAAAGCGGCGGTGAAATTTGCGCAGTAACGGGGGCAACAGCAGAGCAAATGCCGAAGGGAAACTGGCCAGGCGTATTTTGCCGGCGTGCGAACTTTGCGCCTGCTGCGCGCAGCGTTGGATTGCATTGAGTTCGGCCAACATGGTGCGGGCATGGGCGACGATTTGTTCACCACTTTGCGTTAGCGTAACGCTGTGCGGTAGGCGAACCAACAACGGAGTATTCAACGCCTCTTCCAACTGAGCGATGGCCTGGCTGGCGCCGGACTGAGTCATGCCGCATTGACTTGCCGCCAGGGTGATCTTGCCGCTGTCGGCTACGGCAACCAACAGACGCCAGTGGAGAAGATTCTGCATCGAAGGCCCGCCCGGTGTTGTTTGAGAGACAAAAAAAAGCGGCTGAGTAGCCGCTTTTCAGGATGACAGTCTGTGCCGTTACAGAACTTCTGCGTCGGCAATACCGTCCAGATAACGCTCTGCGTCCAGCGCCGCCATACAACCGGTCCCGGCGGAGGTGATCGCCTGGCGGTAGATGTGGTCCATCACGTCGCCGGCGGCGAATACGCCGGGGATGGTGGTTTGGGTGGCATTGCCGTGAATGCCGGACTGCACCTTGATATAGCCGTTTTCCAGCTCCAACTGACCACCGAAAATGCTGGTGTTCGGGCTGTGGCCGATGGCGATAAACACGCCGGCCAGCGCCAGTTCACGCGTTTCATTTTCCGCTTTGGTGCTGCGAATGCGTACGCCGGTCACGCCCATTTCGTCGCCCAGCACTTCGTCCAGGGTGTGGTCGGTGTGCAGCACGATATTGCCGTTTTTCACTTTTTCCATCAGGCGGTTGATCAGGATCTTCTCTGAACGGAAGCTGTCGCGACGGTGGATCAGGTGAACTTCGGCCGCGATGTTGGACAGATACAGCGCTTCTTCTACCGCCGTATTGCCACCGCCTACAACGGCGACTTTCTGATTACGGTAGAAGAAACCGTCGCAGGTAGCGCAGGCGGAAACGCCTTTGCCTTTGAAGGCTTCTTCTGTCGGCAGGCCAAGATAGCGGGCTGATGCGCCGGTGGCGATAATCAGCGCATCACAGGTGTATTCGCCATTGTCGCCAAACAGACGGAATGGACGATTCTGCAGATCAACGCTGGTGATATGGTCAAACACGATCTCGGTCTGGAATTTTTCTGCATGCTCGCGCATACGCTCCATCAGCGCCGGACCGGTCAGGTCTTCGGCATCACCCGGCCAGTTTTCCACTTCGGTGGTGGTGGTCAGCTGACCCCCTTGTTCCATACCGGTAATCAGCACCGGGCTCAGGTTGGCTCGCGCTGCGTAAACTGCGGCGGTGTAGCCAGCCGGGCCGGAGCCCAGAATCAATAATTTGCTGTGTTTAGCCGTGCCCATGAATAACCTCTTTTCCCACAATGGCGGACAATGGATTCGATTGTAGGGAAAATGCGGCATTAAAAAAAGCGTCAGGGGATGTTGTTAACGATTTGTTTGATAGTCATTGCCTATTAATTATTGTTTTGCTGCTAAAGCGAGCGCAAAACGCAGCAATTTAACTTATGGAAGCCGCTTGCGGGCGTTGGGTCCTCAAGCGACCGGAAACAGCACATTAAGCGGGTTTAAGTGCCTTACCCACGGCGTTTTTAAGCCAGCGATTCATAACTAAAAACGGGGTGCTAACTTTTCATGACGGTACGTTCTTCTGATTTTGCTTCTTTTACTTTGACAATCCGCTGCGCATTTGCGAAAACATCATAGGAAGAAGAAATTATCCTCCCACCTGCAGTAAATCGTACGTATTTGCGGCGTTGGCGCAGGATTTTGCGCCGTTGCCGGATCCGCGTGCGGCAGGGGAGGAACATCGCGCAAGCGAATGGCACCT
Source organism: Serratia liquefaciens (assembly GCA_012719855.1). GTDB lineage: Bacteria > Pseudomonadota > Gammaproteobacteria > Enterobacterales > Enterobacteriaceae > Serratia > Serratia liquefaciens_A. Next base: position 44,450 of record JAAXZN010000006.1, read on the forward strand.
TTCTTCTTGCTTAAAACGCCTTGTGCAGAGTTTGACAGACAGGCTGCACAGCGGTGAATGATGGTAGTGAAGCATATGACAGGCATCGGGTCTTCGCTTGGAACGAGCCCTTACACATTGACGTTGGCTAGGGTGTGGCAAGTGCAGGGAAGAAAATAAGAGAGACAATAATAATGGCAGACAATAAGAAACGCCCGGGTAAAGATCTCGACCGTATCGACCGCAACATCCTCAATGAACTGCAAAAGGATGGGCGTATTTCGAACGTTGAACTTTCGAAGCGCGTGGGGTTATCCCCAACCCCGTGTTTAGAACGTGTGCGCCGCCTCGAGCGCCAGGGTTTTATTCATGGTTATACCGCATTGCTCAACCCGCATTATCTGGATGCGTCCCTGTTGGTCTTCGTGGAAATCACGCTGAACCGCGGTGCACCGGATGTGTTTGAGCAATTCAACTCAGCAGTTCAGAAGCTTGAAGAAATTCAGGAGTGTCATCTGGTGTCCGGTGATTTCGACTATCTGTTGAAAACCCGCGTGCCGGATATGTCCGCTTACCGTAAGTTGCTTGGCGAAACCTTGCTGCGTCTGCCGGGGGTTAACGACACCCGTACGTACGTGGTAATGGAAGAAGTGAAACAGAGCAACCGTCTGGTTATCAAAACACGGTAGGGTGCAGGTGCAAAACCTGATTAAATTGGTTACACTCCTGTTTATCCATACAGTTTCAGCGCCGGGGATGCTTCTCGGCGCTGTTGCTATGTCAGCTAACAGGAACCTGGAGAGCCTTTCTTGAGCCAGGAATATACAGAAGATAAAGAAGTTACCTTGAGAAAACTCAGCAGCGGTCGCCGTTTGCTCGAAGCTGTGTTGATTGTGGTAGCCATATTTGCCATTTACCTCATGGCTGCCTTGGTCAGTTTCAATCCCTCTGACCCAAGCTGGTCGCAGACCGCGTGGCATGAGCCGATTCATAATCTGGGCGGTGGCGTCGGGGCCTGGATGGCCGACACGCTGTTCTTCACCTTCGGGGTACTCGCCTATGCGATACCGCCGATCATGCTGGTGTTGTGCTGGGCGGCTTATCGTCAGCGCGGCAGCGGCGAATACATCGACTATTTTGCGCTTTCCCTGCGCCTGATCGGCACTTTGGCGCTGGTGCTCACTTCGTGTGGCCTGGCGGCACTGAATGTCGACGATCTCTATTACTTTGCCTCCGGCGGCGTTATCGGCAGCTTGCTGAGCAACGCCATGCTCCCCTGGTTCAACGGCATTGGCGCAACTTTGGCACTGCTGTGCGTTTGGGCTGCGGGCCTTACGCTGTTTACCGGCTGGTCATGGCTGGTGATTGCCGAGAGGATCGGCGGCGTGGTGCTGGGGACGGCCACCTTTATGACCAACCGCTCGCGCCGTGATGATCGTTATCACGACGATGACGACCGTTACGTCGAAGATCAGCCCGAATCGGCAGAGAAAGGGGCAGCGATTGCTGCGGCCTCGACGGCGGCTGCGGTCAACGCGGCGGAAGACGACGTCTTGTTCTCAGCGCCTTCGGTGACGGAAACCGCCAAAGTGGCGGCGGAAGAGGTTGAGGATCCGTTGCTCAGCGGCCTGCGGGCGAATGACGACGAAGAGGCCGATGCCGCGCCTGTCGTGCCAGCGGTGGCTCGTGAACCTGTTACCGCAGCCCCGGTTGTGGCACAGGCTCCGTCGGTTACGGTAGCCCCAACGGCACCGGCTTCGGTGAACCAGAGTCCGATGAGCGCGCCAGCGGAAAACAGTGCTCCACCGCTGTATTCGTTTGAAATTCCTGAAGAGACGCCGACGCCGAAGGTAACGCGTCCGGCCGATCCTTACCAGGACGATGACGAACCGCGTATGGGGAACTGGGACGCGCCGGCAGCATCATCGTCGCACGATCGTTCTCCGTTTGATTTCTCCGCCGCTCAACGCGATAGCGCTGACGTCAGTGCTCCGGCCGGTTTCAGTGTCGGTGAGCCTGCTGTGCCATCGTTCGGCAGCGTGAAACCTCAGGCGCAGGCTGCAGCAACGGCAGCTGCCGGCGCTGTTGCCGCCAATACCTTTATGCCGGCCTTTACGGCCACCAGCGACGCTAACTCGCAGGTCAAACAAGGGCTCGGTCCTGAGTTGCCGCGTCCGAATCCGGTGCGCATCCCAACCCGGCGTGAACTGGCTTCTTACGGCATCAAGCTGCCTTCGCAGCGCATGGCCGAACAGGAACAGCGTAACCGTGGGGACGACGAGCCATTGCCGAATGCGAATGCTCTTCCGTCAGATCAAGACGATGAAGCCTTGCAGGAAGCTGCGCTGCGTCAGGCGTTTGCCGAGCAGCAAAACCAACGTTATGGCGAAGAGTACGCGCAGGATAGCCAGGACGACGAGGCTGCTTTGCAGGAAGCCGCATTGCGTCAGGCGTTTGCCGAACAGCAAAACCAGCGTTATGGGCAGCAAGACGCTGCGCCATCGGTGCAGCCAACCACGCCGGTAGATACTCGCAATGCGTTTGGTTTCTCGCCGATGGATGATTTGGTTGACGATGGCCCAGTTGAGCCGTTGTTCACCCTTTCGCCACAGCTTGAAGAACGTATCGAGCAGCAAAGCGAACGTGAAGATGATGTGCCATTCGGCCAGTTTGAGCCAGCCGCGCCGGCTTATGCGCCGCAAGCGCAATCTCAAACTCCGCCGGCACAATCCTATCAGTCTGCACCACCTGCTTATCAGCCGCAGCAACAACCGCCAGCGCAACAGCAACCACCGGCCTATCAGCAGCCTGTGGCGCAACCGGCGCCGGCCGCTCCGCAGCAGCCGGCAATGGACAGCCTGATCCACCCGTTCCTGATGCGCAACGATATGCCGCTGCAAAAACCGACCACGCCGTTGCCGACGCTTGATCTGCTGACCGAAGCACCGAAAGAGGTTGAACCGGTGGATTCCTTCGCGCTGGAACAGAAGGCGCGTTTGGTGGAAGCCAGCCTGGCCGATTATCGGGTGAAAGCCGACGTGGTAGACATTTTGCCAGGCCCGGTTATTACCCGTTTCGAACTGGATTTGGCGCCGGGCGTTAAAGCGGCGCGTATTTCCAATCTGTCGCGCGACCTGGCGCGTTCACTGTCAACTTCCGCGGTGCGTGTGGTTGAGGTGATCCCCGGCAAGCCCTACGTCGGCCTGGAGTTGCCTAACGTTAAACGTCAGACGGTCTATCTGCGAGAAGTGCTGGATTGCCCGGCATTCCGCGACAACCCGTCGCCGCTGGCTATCGTGTTGGGTAAAGACATCTCCGGCAAGCCGGTGGTGGCCGACTTGGCGAAAATGCCGCACCTGCTGGTCGCAGGGACCACCGGTTCCGGTAAATCGGTTGGGGTCAATGCCATGATCCTGAGCATTCTGTATAAGGCCACGCCGAAAGAAGTGCGCTTTATCATGATTGACCCGAAAATGCTGGAGCTGTCGGTCTATGAAGGTATTCCGCACCTGCTGACGGACGTGGTTACCGACATGAAAGACGCCGCTAATGCCTTGCGTTGGTGCGTCGCCGAGATGGAACGACGCTATAAGCTGATGTCTGCGCTCGGCGTGCGTAACCTGGCTGGTTACAACGAACGTGTCGATCAGGCCGAGGCGATGGGACGTCCAATCCCGGATCCGTTCTGGAAACCGACCGACAGCATGGACATCACGCCGCCGGTTCTGGAGAAAGAGCCTTACATCGTGGTGATGGTCGACGAGTTCGCTGACCTGATCATGACGGTCGGCAAAAAGGTTGAAGAGCTGATTGCGCGTCTGGCGCAGAAAGCGCGTGCGGCGGGTATCCATCTGGTACTGGCAACTCAGCGCCCTTCGGTGGATGTGATCACCGGCCTGATCAAGGCCAACATCCCGACCCGTATCGCCTTTACCGTGTCGAGCAAGATTGACTCGCGAACTATCCTCGATCAGGGCGGTGCTGAATCGCTGCTGGGGATGGGCGACATGTTGTATCTGGCCCCTAACTCCTCCATTCCGGTTCGTGTGCATGGTGCATTTGTGCGCGATCAGGAAGTGCATGCGGTAGTTAAGGATTGGAAAGCGCGTGAGCGACCTCAATATAAAGAGGGTATCCTCAACGGCGGTGACGACGGTGAGGGCGGTGCAGGTGGCGGTCTGGAAGGTGACGAAGAGCTGGATCCGCTGTTTGACCAGGCGGTGGAGTTTGTGGTGGATAAGCGCCGCGCCTCTATTTCCGGCGTACAGCGTCAGTTCCGTATCGGCTATAACCGCGCCGCGCGCATCATCGAACAGATGGAAGCGCAGGGCATCGTCAGCGAGCAGGGGCACAACGGCAACCGCGAGGTGCTGGCGCCGCCACGGCATGACTGATGAAGCTTTAATCGTTGTTATTTAATAATAAAGGGCCGCTTAGCGGCCCTTTAGACTGATGACAAACACCCGAAAAACGGGGTTTCGGATGTTTGGTGTAAACCTGAAACGTAATCCTCTGTTTTTATTAGTACATAAAACCTAACTTTTAAGTACAGAGGACTTTGGCAGCCCTTGTGCAAAGAAGCGTAAACCACCGGCTTCTCGGAACATTGACCTATCTGCCTGCGAATAGCTTCGGGTAGAGTAAGGGTGTTAAGGGTTAATTTGACCCGCACGGCACCGCCTTGCGGTAAACGCATTTCATAAGGTATCTGGAATAATGAAAAAACTGTTAGTTGCCTGTTGTCTGCTTTCGGGATTCGCGTCCACCTCTGTGCTGGCCGACGCCGCGCAGGATTTGCAAAGTCGTCTGGCGAAAGTGAACAGTTTCCACGCCAGCTTCTCCCAGACCGTGACCAGCAGCGATGGTGCTGCGGTGCAGCAGGGGGAAGGTGAACTTTGGGTGAAACGCCCGAACCTGTTTAATTGGCATATGACCTCGCCGGACGAGAGTGTGCTGGTGTCGGATGGCCAAACCTTATGGTTCTACAATCCTTTTGTTGAGCAAGTCACCGCGACCTGGTTGAAAAATGCGACCGGCAATACGCCATTTATGCTGATCACCCGCAATAACGCCAACGACTGGAAACAGTACAACGTTAAACAGAAAGGCGATGATTTTGAGCTGACGCCAAAATCCAGCAGCGGCAACCTGAAGCAGTTTGCCATTACCGTGACCAACAGCGGCACCATCCGCAGTTTTGCTGCGGTTGAGCAGGATGGCCAGCGCAGTTCTTACGCGCTGAAAAGTCAGCAGAACGTTGCTGCTGATGCCAGCAAATTCAAATTTACCCCGCCGAAGGGGGTGACGCTGGACGACCAGCGCCAGTGAGGTCTGCGTGAGTAATATGTCGCTCGATTTTTCCCAGAATGAGTTCCAGCCATTGGCCGCGCGGATGCGGCCAACCACGCTGGCGCAATACATCGGCCAGCAGCACCTGCTGGCTGCCGGTAAGCCTTTGCCGCGCGCCATTGAGGCGGGGCAACTGCATTCGATGATTCTGTGGGGGCCGCCCGGCACCGGGAAAACCACGCTGGCGGAGTTGATCGGCCGCTACGGCCAGGCGGACGTCGAGCGAATTTCCGCAGTGACATCGGGCATCAAAGAAATCCGTGAGGCGATTGAGCGGGCACGACAGAATCGTGACGCCGGTCGTCGCACCATTTTGTTTGTCGATGAGGTACACCGTTTCAATAAAAGCCAGCAGGATGCCTTCCTGCCGCACATCGAAGACGGAACCATTACCTTTATCGGCGCGACAACCGAAAACCCCTCCTTTGAGCTTAACTCAGCGCTGTTGTCCCGCGCCCGCGTGTATTTGCTGAAAGCGTTGACGGCAGAAGATATCAGCCAGGTGCTTGATCAGGCGATGCAGGACAACAGCCGGGGGTTTGGCGGCCAGAATATCGAGCTGCCGGAAGAGACCCGCCGCATGCTGTCGGAACTGGTGGGCGGCGATGCGCGCCGGGCGTTGAACAGCCTGGAGATGATGGCGGACATGGCAGAGATCGACGCCAAAGGCATTCGCGTGCTGACGCCGCAGTTGCTTAAAGAAGTCTCCGGCGAACGCAGCGCGCGCTTCGACAATAAAGGCGATCGTTTTTACGATCTTATTTCGGCGCTGCATAAATCGGTGCGAGGTTCCGCCCCGGATGCTGCGCTGTACTGGTATGCGCGCATTATTACCGCCGGAGGCGATCCTCTGTATGTGGCGCGCCGGTTGCTGGCCATTGCTTCGGAGGATGTCGGCAATGCCGATCCCCGCGGCATGCAGGTGGCGATCGCCGCCTGGGACTGCTTTACGCGCGTTGGTCCGGCCGAAGGTGAGCGTGCGATTGCTCAAGCGATCGTTTACCTGGCCTGCGCGCCAAAAAGCAACGCCGTTTATACCGCCTTCAAAGCGGCCATGCGCGATGCTAAAGAGCAAGCCGATTACGATGTGCCCGAGCATTTGCGCAATGCGCCAACTAAGCTGATGAAGGAAATGGGGTTAGGCGCGGAGTACCGTTACGCTCACGACGAACCCAATGCCTATGCTGCCGGCGAGGACTATTTCCCGGCCGAAATGGCCAGGACGCGTTACTATCATCCAACCGCACGCGGGTTGGAAGGTAAAATCGGCGAAAAGCTGGCATGGCTGGCTGAGCAGGATCAAAATAGCCAGACAAAACGCTACCGCTAGCGTTGCCGTTGCGGTAAGGTTAGCGGGTACCACTCTTCCTTTATGCGGCTTTTAAACAGCCGAATAAAACAACAAATTTTCTTTCAATAACAATAAGCACAGGATTAGCATGCTCGATCCCAATCTGCTGCGTAATGAGCTAGACGCAGTCGCCGTCAAACTGGCTCGCCGAGGCTTTAAACTCGATCTGGATCTGCTGCGTTCTCAAGAAGAGCGTCGCAAAGTTCTGCAGGTAGAAACTGAAATGCTGCAGGCAGAACGTAACTCCCGATCGAAATCCATCGGCGCGGCTAAAGCGCGCGGGGAAGACATTGAGCCGCTGCGTCGCGAAGTCAACGAGCTGGGTGACAAGCTGGATATTGCCAAGGCCGCACTGGATCAGCTGCAGACTGAAATCCGCGATTATGCGTTGGCGATCCCGAACCTGCCGGATGATTCAGTTCCTGATGGCAAAGACGACGGCGATAACCAGGAGGTCAGCCGCTGGGGCGAGCCGCGCCAGTATGATTTCCAGGTACGCGATCACGTTGATCTGGGCGAAATGGCCGGTGGCCTGGACTTCGCTGCCGCCGTAAAACTGACCGGTTCACGCTTTGTGGTGATGAAGGGGCAAATCGCCCGTATGCATCGTGCGTTATCCCAGTTCATGCTGGATCTGCATACCGAACAGCATGGCTATCAGGAAACCTACGTGCCTTACCTGGTCAACCATGCCACGTTGTACGGTACCGGCCAGTTGCCGAAATTTGGTGAAGATCTGTTCCACACCAAACCGCTGGAAGAGGAATCAGACAGCAGCAACTATGCGCTGATCCCAACGGCAGAAGTGCCGTTGACCAACCTGGTGCGCGACGAGATCCTGGAAGAGGAATCGCTGCCGCTGAAGATGACCGCGCATACGCCATGTTTCCGTGCTGAAGCCGGTTCTTATGGTCGCGATACCCGCGGTCTGATCCGCATGCACCAGTTCGACAAGGTCGAGATGGTGCAGATCGTCCGTCCGGAAGACTCCATGGCGACGCTGGAGGAACTGACCGGTCATGCGGAGAAAGTGCTGCAGTTGCTGAACCTGCCGTACCGTAAAATGTTGCTGTGTACCGGCGACATGGGGGCAGGCTCGTGCAAGACCTACGATCTGGAAGTGTGGCTGCCGGCGCAGAACACGTACCGCGAGATCTCATCTTGTTCCAACATGTGGGATTACCAGGCACGCCGCATGCAGGCTCGCTGCCGTAGCAAAACCGAGAAGAAGCCGCGCCTGGTGCATACGCTGAACGGTTCTGGTCTGGCAGTCGGTCGTACGCTGGTTGCCGTGCTGGAAAACTACCAGTTGGCCGATGGCCGTATTCAGGTGCCGGAAGTATTACGTCCGTACATGGGCGGCCTGGAATATATCGGCTAAATTATTGCCTGTTCTATGAAAAGCGCCTGCGGGCGCTTTTTTTATAAGAAAATTATTATCCTTTTGTTCGAAAGGACTTTTTCTTTCATCTCCTTCCCCGCTTTATTGATAGCAGACAAAGTTCACTACCCACTTCTGAGTAATATCCCTCTATAGAGGAGGGTTTTTACGCAAGCTCATCAGCAGACATCAGTTCTGTCTCCTCTGCTCGCCGCCTTGAGTCAAAGGCATGACGTTTATCAATACCAGGGTAAAACGTGGAGTGAGTTATGTCGGAAAAAAAAGAAAATAGCCAAGTGTCTGCAGGCGTCAGCCGCCGCGACTTGGTAAAGTCCGGCGGTATCGTCGGGCTGGCTATGGCCGTGGGTGGCATAGCCTTGCCGTTTAGTCGCCGGGCATTGGCGGATTCAGTCAGCAAAAGTGTGCAAAAAACCGCGCAAGATAAAGTGGTTTGGGGGGCTTGCTCGGTCAACTGCGGCAGCCGCTGCGCCTTGCGCTTGCACGTGCGTGATAACGAAGTCTATTGGGTCGAAACCGATAACACCGGACTGGACGCATATGGCGACCATCAGGTACGAGCCTGTTTGCGTGGCCGTTCTATTCGCCGCCGCATGAATCATCCCGATCGTCTGAATTACCCGATGAAACGCGTTGGCAAGCGGGGTGAAGGCAAGTTCAAGCGTATCAGTTGGGAGGAAGCTTTTGATGCCATTGCCGACAACCTGAAACGCATCGTCGGACAGTACGGCAACGAAGCGGTATATATCAATTACACCTCGGGCATCGTTGGCGGCAACATTACCCGTTCGTCGCCGAATGCGTCGCTGGTCGCTCGACTGATGAACTGCTATGGCGGTTACCTCAGCCAGTACGGCACTTACAGCACTGCGCAAATCGCCTGCGCCATGCCCTATACCTATGGCAGCAACGAAGGTAACAGCACGTCTGACATCGAAAACAGCAAGCTGGTGGTGATGTTCGGCAACAATCCGGCGGAAACGCGAATGAGCGGTGGCGGCATTACCTATTATCTGGAGCAGGCGCGTGAACGTTCTCATGCGCGCATGATCGTTATCGATCCGCGTTACACCGATACGGCCGCCGGGCGTGAGGATGAATGGATCCCTATTCGTCCCGGTACGGACGCGGCATTGGTTGCCGGGCTGGCGCATGTTTTGATCAGCGAAGAGTTGGTCGACCAACCCTTTCTGGATCGGTATTGCATCGGCTATGACGAAAAAACCTTGCCTGCCGATGCGCCGGTAAATGGGCACTATAAGGCTTACATTCTTGGGCAAGGTGAAGACGGCGTTGAAAAGACGCCGCAGTGGGCAGCGAAAATTACCGGCATTCCGGCCAATCGTATTATCAAACTGGCGCGGGAAATAGGCACCGCGAAACCGGCCTATATCTGCCAGGGGTGGGGGCCACAGCGACAGGCCAATGGCGAACTGACCTCGCGTGCAATCGCCATGCTGCCCATCCTGACCGGCAATGTTGGCATCAATGGCGGCAACAGCGGGGCACGTGAGTCGACCTACACCATTACCATTGAGCGGATGCCGGTTCTTGCTAATCCGGTCAAAGCGCAGATCTCCTGCTTTAGCTGGACCGATGCCATAGTGCGCGGCCCGGAGATGACCGCCAAACGTGACGGGGTACGCGGGCAAGACAAACTGACCGTGTCGATCAAGTTCATTTGGAACTATGCCGGAAACACCATCACCAACCAGCATTCTGACATCAACAAAACCCACGATATTTTGCAGGACGAATCCCAGTGCGAAATGATCGTGGTGCTCGAAAACTTTATGACCTCGTCGGCCAAATATGCCGACATTTTACTGCCGGATCTGATGACCGTCGAACAGGAAGACATTATTCCCAACGACTATGCCGGCAACATGGGGTACCTGATCTTTATCCAGCCTGCAACCCCCGCCAAATTTGAACGCAAGGGCATCTATGAGGTGCTGAGTGAAGTGGCGCGTCGGCTGGGGCCAGAGGTGCATCAGAAGTTCACCGAAGGGCGTACCCAGGCACAGTGGTTGCAACATTTGTACGCCAAAATGCAAGACAGGGATCCGCTGCTGCCGGGTTATGAAGAGTTGCGCAGTATGGGGATTTATAAGCGTAAAGATCCCAATGGGCATTTTGTCGCCTACAAAAAATTCCGCCAGGATCCTGAAGCGAATCCATTAAAAACGCCGTCCGGCAAGATAGAAATCTATTCCTCCAGGCTGGCTGAGATCGCCGACAGCTGGCAGTTGGAAAAAGATGAAACCATCAGCCCGTTGCCAATTTACGCCTCTACTTTTGAAGGTTGGGACGATCCTCTGCGCCACACTTACCCATTGCAAATGTTTGGCTTCCATTACAAGGCCCGTACCCACTCTAGCTACGGCAACATCGATGTGTTGCAGGCGGCCTGTCGTCAGGAGGTGTGGATCAACCCCCTGGACGCCCAGTCACGCGGCATTATCGGCGGCGACCAGGTGCGGGTATTCAATGGGCGTGGCGAAGTGCGTGTCGAAGCCAAAGTGACGCCGCGGATCATGCCTGGCGTTGTCGCTATGGGGCAGGGAGCCTGGCATCAGGCCGACATGCGCGGTGACCGTGTCGACCATGGTGCCTGCATGAATACCCTGACCACCCACCGGCCTTCGCCGTTGGCCAAGGGCAATCCGCAGCATACCAACCTGATTCAAATCGAAAAGGTATAAGGGGTAGCCAATGACTCAGCAATATGGATTCTTTATCGATTCAAGTCGTTGCACTGGCTGCAAAACCTGCGAACTGGCCTGCAAAGACTATAAAAATTTGACGCTGGACGTCAGTTTCCGCCGCATCTATGAATATGCCGGAGGAGATTGGTTCCAAGATGGCGACGGCTGGCAACAAAACGTATTCGCCTATTATTTGTCGATTGCCTGCAACCACTGTGAAGATCCCGCCTGTACCAAAGTGTGTCCGACCGGCGCAATGCACAAGCGGGAAGACGGCTTTGTGGTGGTGAATGAAGAGGTGTGTATCGGCTGCCGCTATTGCCATATGGCCTGTCCATACGGTGCACCTCAGTACAATGCGACCAAGGGCCACATGACCAAGTGCGATGGCTGTTATGAGCGGGTTGCGGAAGGCCATAAACCTATCTGCGTGGAATCTTGTCCACTGCGGGCCCTGGATTTTGGCCCGATTGAGCAACTGCGGCAGCAGCATGGCTCTCTGGCGCAGGTTGCTCCTCTGCCGGCGGCGCATTTTACCCGACCGTGCATGGTGGTAAAACCCAATGCCAACAGCCGCCCAAGTGGCGACACCACTGGCTATTTGGCCAATCCAAAGGAGGTTTGATATGGGCATGGGATGGCAAGAATGGCCGCTGATGCTGTTTACCGTATTGGGACAATGCGTGGTGGGGGCGGTTATCGTCATGGGGTTCGCCATAATTGGCGGTAACCTGAACGAACAGCAGCGTCGGGCAGTTCATCGTGCGATGTTCTTCCTGTGGTTGCTGATGGGCATCGCTTTTGTGGCTTCCACGCTGCACCTCGGTTCGCGGTGGCGGGCGTTTAACTCGTTGAACCGCATTGGCGCTTCGGCATTGAGTAACGAAATAGCCGCTGGCGCCTTGTTCTTCGCCGTCGGCGGTTGTTATTGGCTGTTGGCGGTATTGGGCAAAATACCGCCGTTATTGGGTCGCGTTTGGTTGTGGGTGACCATGGCACTGGGCCTGGTCTTTGTTTATATGATGACGCGGGTATATCAAATCGATACGGTGCCAACCTGGCATAACGGTTACACTACGCTGAGCTTTTTCCTGACGGTACCGATCGGGGGGCCAATGCTGGGCGTTTTGTTGCTGCGTTTTGCGGGGCTGGACGTTACAACCCGGCATTCACTGGCTACCCTGAGCGTGGTGGCGCTGTTGGTCAGTCTGGGGACTGTTATGATGCAAGGCTACGAACTGGCCAGCATCAGCAGCTCGGTACAGCAGGCATCAGCGCTGATCCCACAGTACGGCCAATTAATGGTTGGGCGTTTGGTGCTGGTGGTGCTGGGGTTGGGCTGCTGGATCTGCCCGCTGCTGCGCCGCGGTAACGCCAGCGTGATGGGAATGGCTTTAGGTTTGATTCTGGTTATCGCCGGTGAGCTGGTTGGGCGGGGCGTGTTCTACGGCCTGCATATGACCGTCGGCATGGCGGTAGCCGGTTAATATTGTAGTGAGGCGCAGTTAACTGCGCCCTTAAAAGGATCCTTGATTTATGACGCTTGAAAATATCGCTTTAACGGGGCGGGTGCTGGGTGTGTTGCTGTACGCGCCGCCAGAAAGTGAAGACGGCCAACAGCTGTTGGCAACCCTGTCTGAATCTGAGTGGGTCAAAGAGTGGCCGTACGGCGATGCTGAGCAGTTACAGACGGCGGCCGCGCTGATTGCGACCGGTATTGAAGATCAACAGGATGAATCCCTGGCGGAAGTTTACCAACGTCTGTTTGTGGGGCCTGATACCTTACCGGCGCCATTATGGGGGTCGGTGTATCTGGATAAAGAGAACGTGCTGTTTGGTCATTCGACCCTGCGGCTGCGCAAGTGGTTACGGGCCAACGGCATTGAAGCTCAGCACGATCGCAATGAGCCGGAAGATCATATTGGCACTTTGCTGATGATGGTGGCGTGGCTGGCCGAAGAACGTCAAGGCGGGTTGGTCGAGCAACTGCTGACGAAACATTTGCTGCCATGGGCGCCACGCTATCTGGAACTGTTGGAAGCCAATGCGCAGCATCCTTTCTATCAGGGATTGGCGCAGTTGGCGCAGATCACCCTGGGTGCCTGGGGCGCGGAATGCACTGCTGAAGTTGAATCTTTAGAACTGTATTTCTGATAAAAAATGAATGGCCGTCAGCTGCGCAAAACCGCAGGCGCTGACGGCTATTTTGCAGTCGAACAGGCCGCGTAATACAAATTGTGCGGTGTACATATAAGAGCTGATTGACTTTTTTATCGCCAGTGGCATGATGCGCGCACTCCCATTGCGTGTTCGGTTTCAATCTCACTATGTCCGCATATTCCCGCCCAGTGCTCCTGCTGCTCTGTGGCCTGTTGTTGCTCACGGTCTCTATTGCCGTGTTGAATACGTTAGTCCCTCTTTGGTTAACCCATGCTCAGTTGTCAACCTGGCAGGTGGGAATGGTAAGCTCCTCTTACTTTACCGGCAACCTGGTCGGTACGCTGAGCGCGGGCAAACTGATCCAGCGCATTGGCTTTACCCGCAGCTACCACCTTGCCTGCGTGGTGTTCGCCGTGGCGACCGCCGGTATGGCATTGTCGCTCGATTTCTGGAGCTGGATGGGCTGGCGTTTCTTCGCCGGTATCGGCTGTGCCTGGATTTGGGTGATCGTCGAGAGCGCCTTGCTGCGTAGCGGCAATCTGTCCAACCGCGGCCAATTGCTGGCGGCCTATATGATGGTTTATTACCTGGGTACGGTAGTCGGGCAATTGTTGTTGAGCAGGGTGTCGACCGAACTGCTGAACGTGGTGCCGTGGGTTACGGCCATCGTGATCAGTGCCATGTTACCCATGCTGTTTGCCAGGGTTAACAGCCGGCACGATGAACCCCAACAGGCGGCGGTATGGCCGATGTTGAAGCGGCGCAGCGCACGGTTGGGGATTAATGGCTGTGTCATTTCCGGCATTGTGCTCGGCTCGCTGTATGGCCTGATGCCGCTGTATCTGTCCCATCAGGGTATGAGCGATGCCAACGTGGGTTACTGGATGGCGTTGCTGGTCAGCTCCGGCATTGTCGGACAATGGCCGGTTGGCCGTCTGGCCGATCGTTATGGTCGTTTGCTGGTGCTACGTATTCAGGTGTTTGTGGTGATCCTTGCCAGTATCGCCATGCTTGGCAACTATGCAATGGCACCGGCGTTGTTCATTCTCGGTTGTGCCGGGTTCACCTTATATCCGGTGGCGATGTCCTGGGCCTGTGAGAAGGCGTTGCCGCATGAACTGGTGGCGATGAACCAGGCGCTGTTGATGAGCTATACCATCGGCAGTCTGCTAGGCCCTTCGATGACGGCGCTGCTGATGCAAAATTATTCCGACCGCCTGCTGTTTGTGATGATTGCTGCCGTTGCGTTGGTGTATCTGATGATGCTGCTGAAAAAGCCGGATCGTCACCACACCCCGTTGGCTGCCGCCTGAGCATAAAAAACCCGGCCATTGCGTGCCGGGTTTTTTGTTATAGCTAACGGGCTCAGTAAATCACTTTATGGCCGTAGCTTTCCAGAATGCTTTTCACGCGATCCATGGTTTCCGCTTTCGGCGGATGGACGCCGTCCAGCTTGTACTCTTCACCCATCGCCACCCATTTGTGCTTACCCAGTTCGTGATAGGGCAGCAGTTCGATTTTCTCGATGTTGGTCATGTCTTTGGTGAACTCGCCCAGCAGGTGCGTTGACTTGTCATCATCGGACCAGCCCGGCACTACCACATAGCGGATCCAGGTGCGTTGATTGCGCTTCGCCAGATAGCGGGCGAATTCTAGCGTGCGGTGGTTAGAAACGCCGACCAGATTCTGGTGAATGTCGTCGTTCATCTGTTTGAGATCCAGCATCACCAAATCGGTGGCATCCAGCAGTTCGTCTATCACCGGATCGTAACGGCGCACAAAGCCGTTGGTGTCCAGACAGGTATTGATCCCTTCTTCATGGCAGGCGCGGAACCAATCGCGGACGAATTCTGCCTGCAGTATGGCTTCACCGCCGGAGGCCGTTACGCCACCGCCGGAAGCATTCATAAAGTGACGATAAGAGACGGCGTCTTTCATCAACTCTTCTACGGTCACTTCTTTCCCGCCGTGGGTATCCCAGGTGTCACGGTTATGGCAATACAGGCAGCGCATCAGGCAGCCCTGGAAGAAGACGATAAAGCGGATCCCCGGACCGTCTACGGTGCCACAGGATTCGAAGGAGTGGATGCGACCTTTCACTGACATTGCGGGGTTTTCTCCAATATTGACTGTCAAACGCAGTCTAAAAGTAGGCTCATAACCGCCAGCCAGGGATCAGCGATGCAGCAACCGGGCAAGGCCCGACGACTGGGGTGAAACGATGCCTGTTGGCCGGTTATTACGCCGGATAACTGTTTTGCCGGATATCCACCAATTCCATTCAGTATAGCTATCTGGCAAAACAGACTCTGGGTGAGTCAGGGTAGTGCATTTGCTAAAAAGGCCGGAAAGATCCGGCCCCGAATTTCAGCTTGACTACCGGGCGGGAAACCCCGCCCGGATGGGGCTATTACATCGACTGAGTGAAAGTACGAGTAATGACGTCTTGCTGTTGTTCTTTGGTCAGCGAGTTGAAGCGAACGGCGTAACCGGATACGCGGATGGTCAACTGAGGGTATTTCTCAGGGTTTTCCATCGCGTCCAGCAGCATTTCACGGTTCATCACGTTAACGTTCAGGTGCTGGCCACCTTCGATAGAGGCTTCGTGGTGGAAGTAACCGTCCATCAGACCCGCCAGGTTGGCTTTACGCACGTCGTCGTCTTTACCCAGCGCGTTTGGCACGATGGAGAAGGTGTAGGAGATCCCGTCCTTCGCGTAAGCAAACGGCAGTTTGGCTACGGAGGTCAGGGAGGCTACAGCACCTTTCTGGTCGCGACCGTGCATTGGGTTAGCACCTGGACCGAATGGCGCGCCAGCGCGGCGACCGTCTGGGGTGTTACCGGTTTTCTTGCCGTAGACCACGTTAGAAGTGATGGTCAGTACGGATTGAGTCGGTACCGCATTACGGTAGGTACGCAGTTTCTGAATTTTCTTCATGAAACGTTCTACCAGGTCACAGGCGATGTCATCAACGCGAGCATCGTTGTTACCGAACTGCGGGTATTCACCTTCGATTTTGAAGTCTACGGCCAGGCCGTCTTCGTCACGGATGGTGGACACTTTAGCGTACTTGATGGCAGACAGGGAGTCAGCCGCAACCGACAGACCGGCGATGCCGCAGGCCATGGTGCGATAAACGTCACGGTCGTGCAGCGCCATCAGCGCAGCTTCATAGCTGTACTTGTCGTGCATGTAGTGAATGATGTTCAGCGCGGTCACGTACTGTTTGGCCAGCCAATCCATAAAGTGGTCCATACGTTCCATGACTTTGTCATAGTCCAGTACGGTGTCCATCATTGGCGCTTCTTTCGGACCAACCTGCATTTTCAGTTTTTCATCAACGCCGCCGTTGATAGCGTACAACATGGTTTTCGCCAGGTTGGCACGGGCACCGAAGAACTGCATTTGTTTACCGACAATCATCGGGCTAACGCAACAGGCGATGGCATAGTCATCGTTGTTGAAGTCAGGACGCATCAGATCATCGTTTTCATACTGTACAGAGGAGGTGTCGATAGACACTTTAGCCGCGTACTTTTTGAAGTTCAGAGGCAGTTTTTCAGACCACAGGATGGTCATGTTCGGCTCTGGAGACGGCCCCATGGTGTACAGGGTGTTCAGGAAGCGGAAGCTGTTTTTGGTTACCAGAGTACGGCCGTCAACGCCCATACCTGCCAGGGATTCGGTCGCCCAGATTGGGTCACCGGAGAACAGCTCATCATACTCAGGGGTACGCAGGAAGCGCACCATACGCAGTTTCATTACCAGATGGTCAATCAGTTCCTGCGCTTGTTCTTCGTTCAGCTTGCCTGCATCGATGTCGCGTTGGATGAACACGTCAAGGAAGGTAGACACGCGGCCGAAGGACATGGCTGCGCCGTTCTGAGATTTAACCGCGGCCAGGTAGCCGAAGTAAGTCCACTGTACAGCTTCTTGTGCGGTAGTAGCAGGACCAGAGATGTCGCAGCCGTATTTGGCAGCCATTTCTTTGATCTGACCCAGAGCACGGTGCTGTTCAGCAATTTCTTCACGCAGCTGGATGGTCATTTCCAGATCTTCGCCGTTTTCCAGCTTGGTCTGCAGAGACTTGAACTGGTTCAGTTTGTCGGCCATCAGGAAATCGATGCCGTACAGCGCTACGCGGCGGTAGTCACCGATGATACGACCACGGCCGTATGCATCTGGCAGACCGGTCAGCACGCCGGATTTGCGGCAGTTCAGGATGTCTTTGGTGTAAACATCGAATACGCCCTGGTTGTGGGTTTTGCGGTATTCGGTGAACACTTTTTTCAGCTGTGGATCCAGTTCGCGGCCATAGACCTTACAAGAACCTTCGACCATCTTGATGCCGCCGAATGGGATCAGCGCGCGTTTCAGAGGGGCGTCAGTCTGCAGACCTACGATGGTTTCCAGTTCTTTGGCGATGTAGCCGGCGTCGTGGGAAGTGATGGTCGCGGCAACGTTGGTGTCGAAATCAACTGGCGCATGGGTGCGGTTTTCCAGTTTGATCCCTTCCATAACCTTTTCCCACAGGGTGGAGGTGGCCTGAGTTGCGCCAGCCAGGAAGGATTCATCACCCTCGTAAGGAGTGTAGTTTTTCTGGATGAAGTCACGAACGTTGACTTCGTTCTGCCAGTCACCTTTGCTGAAACCTTCCCAAGCTTTGGCTAACTTCTCGTTAAGTTCGGTCATTATACACCTACCTTTAATTGTGGAGTTCTAACTCGGCGCGCGATAACTAACAGCTTAGTGCTGTTGTTCACCACCGCGCAGATAAATTACCCAGTAAGTCAACCCAACCAGCAGGCCGCCGCCAATGATGTTGCCAATGGTGACTGGGATCAGATTGTCGATGATAAAGTTGCTTACGGTCAGATGAGCAAACTGCTCGGGTGCTGCCCCTATGGCTTGCCAGAATTCCGGCGTGGCGAAGTTTTTAACCACGATACCCATAGGGATCATAAACATGTTGGCGATGCTGTGTTCGAAACCGCTGGCGACGAACATGCCGACCGGCAGGATCATGGCGAACATTTTGTCCATCAGGCTGCGGCCTGAGTAGCTCATCCACACGGCCAGGCAGACCATCAGATTAGCCAGGATGCCGAGGCAGACGGCCTCAACAAAGGTGTGATGCAGCTTGTGGTCAGCGGTTTGCAGGACGTTCAGGCCCCATTGGCCGTTGGCCACCATGTGTTCGCCGGAGAACCAGATAAGCGCGACGAAGAACAGGGCGCCGATCAGGTTGCCGATATAGACATTCAGCCAGTTGGCTGCCAGCTGGTACCAGCTGATGCGGCCGCTGGCCTTGGCAATGACAATCAGCACGGTGGAAGTGAACAGGTCGGCGCCTGAAACCACGACCAGCATTAACCCCAGAGAGAAGCAGATGCCGCCGACCAGTTTTGCCAGGCCGAAAGGCACACCGGCAGTGCCGGTAGTCGCAGTGATATAAAATACGAATGCGATTGAAATAAAGACGCCGGCAGTAATCGCCAAATAAAACGTTTTCAGCGGGTGCTTGGTGGCTTTATACACACCTGCATCTTCAGCGATTTTCGCCGTTGCTGCAGGTAATATCAGATCGAAGGGGTTGTCAGCTTTCACACTAACTCTCGCTTTTAAGGGTTAAAACAACGCAATGAGATACTAGCAAAGCAGTATAGGGTAAAAATTGATTTGGATCATAAGGCGGGAAACTAAAACGGTCAAAAACCAGATGAATCGCAAGGTTTATTTGGTTAATTCATTGATTTTTAACCAAAAACATTTTTTTAATGTTTGCAAATAATTTTGAATTTACGACCGTACCAACCTCTGCTAGGTTAAAATTTAACGCATTTTGTCACTTTCTGAGCGGCAAGGTTTAATTATCGGTTAATTATTATTTTACCGCCCCGTAACAACTGCCGTTTTATTTATCTTGTTTGCCGTTAAGTGCGTAATTAGGCGAAAAAATAAAAGCAGAAAACAGGTTATTTAACCGCCAAAATAAAATTTTAATATTGTTATGGGACAAGGATGTGGCGCCGGCAGAAGGTCACCGGCGCACAGATACTGAGATTATGCCTGCGCCCAATGGCGACGCTTGGCGGTCTGCAGTTTTTCATAGGCCGCTAGCAGCGCCTGATGTGCCGGTAAGGCTTTCAGATCGCTATCGACAGCGAACAGGCCGTTAAAGCGTTCTTCACCGCTGATGGCCGCAGAGGCTGCATCCACCGTTTCCTGACCGTACATCTTCACGAAGGCGGAGTAGTATTGCGCCGGATCGCGTTCAGGCTCCTGCGTCAGCAGCAACAGGGTTTGCAAACAACGGTAGTAGTTGCTGCGCGCCGGGCTCAAAACGGAGGAGTTGAAGTCCTGCGTCCATTCGGCCCAGATCAGCGCCTGATCCAAATCGCCGCCGGCCAGCGCCAGCATCGACTTCAACTCGCCTATGCGCAGGGTAGACCAGGCGTTGTCTTTGCCGGAAGCAATCCCCAGCAGCTCGCGCACGCGGGTGAAGTCGTCCAGGCCTTCGTCGTCCATGCGTTCGATCAGAGCCAGATACTCCTGCGGCTCCCACTCGCTGCCCGGCAGCGCCAGCAGCGTATCACGCAGGTGCGCCCCCATGCTGTTGTTGGCCAGCAGCAGGTCTTCCGCCGGGTAGATATCGGACATGCCCGGCACGATGATGCGACAGGCGTACACATCCAAGTGCTCATAGTCGGCGATGTACACTTCAGCGTCTTCTTTGTCGAAGATGCTCATCAGAGTCGCGAATTCTTCCTGCGTGCTGCCGCTGAAGCTCCAGTCGACAAATGGGTAGTCTGCATCCTGCTTGAACATATCCCAGGAGATCAAACCGCTGGAATCGATAAAGTGGGTTTCCAGGTTAGTGTGCTCCGCCACTTCTTCGTCGTCGAAGGTCGGCGCGGTGAACACGTCCAGATCTTTCAGGCTACGGCCTTGCAGCAGTTCAGTCACGGTACGCTCAAGCGCCACGCCGAAATCAGGGTGAGCGCCGAACGAAGCAAAACAGGTGCCGTTAGCCGGGTTGAACAGCACCACGCAGATCACCGGATAGTTGCCACCCAGCGACGCGTCGTAAGACAGGATCGGGAAGCCTTCTTCCTCAAGCTTGGCGATGGCTTCCACCACGCCAGGGTAGCGGTTCAGTACCTCGGCCGGGATCTCCGGCAGGCTGATGGATTCGGCGATGATGCGGTTTTTTACATAACGCTCGAAGACTTCGGACAGGCCTTGCACGCGAGCTTCATTGGCGGTATTACCGGCGGACATGCCGTTGGACACGTACAGGTTACCGATGATGTTCATCGGAATGTAAACGGTCTGCTGGTCAGACTGGCGAGAGAACGGCAGGGCGCAAATGCCACGATCGCCATTACCGGACTGCAGATCGATCAGATCGCTCGCATTGACTTCCTGGTCCGGGTTGTAGAAGGCATGCAGACGCTCGTCGAGAATACCGGCCGGCAGCGAGTCATCTGCCGGGATCGGGAACCATTTCTCGTTCGGGTAATGCACGAAGTCGCCTTCGGCAATCTGTTTACCCAGATAGAAATCGGCAAAGAAATAGTTGGTGGAGAGACGCTCGAAGTATTCGCCCAAAGCGGAGGCCAGCGCAGCTTTTTTGCTGGCGCCTTTGCCGTTGGTGAAGCACAGCGGGCAATCGCGATCGCGGATATGAACCGACCATACATGAGGAACCGGGTTCAGCCAGGAGGCCTCTTCGATATTAAAACCCAGGTCGCTTAATTTCTGTTGGAAACGGGCGATAGAGTCTTCCAGCGCAGCGTCTTTGCCAGGGATAAAAGTTTGCGTCATTGTCTTCACTTTTTGAGCGTACTAAAAACGCGCAATGATACGGGGTTTTACGCCCAAGCTCCATGTATTCCTAAAGCGGTGGTAAAGTCACAGTTTTTTTAGGGATAAGGGCCATAATTCAGCGGGTTATCTATCATGGAGAAACTCAATGAAATCAGTGAAACTCAGCGCCGTGGCGCTACTGTTGGCGGGGGCGAGCGGTTCTGCGCTGGCCTTGCCTACCATTACCTTGTTGGCGACCGGCGGCACCATTGCCGGCGGTGGCGAATCGGCGACAAAATCCAACTACACGGCGGGCAAGTTGGGCGTCGACGCTCTGGTGAACGCCGTACCTGAACTGAAAAACCTCGCCAACATACAGGGCGAGCAGGTGGTGAACATCGGGTCGCAGGACATGAACGATGAGGTGTGGCTGAAGCTGGCGAAGAAAATCAACGCCGACTGCGCCAAAACGGACGGCTTTGTCGTTACCCACGGCACCGACACGCTGGAGGAGACCGCCTATTTTCTGGATCTCACCGTCAAATGCGACAAACCGGTGGTGATCGTCGGGGCAATGCGCCCGGCAACCGCGATGAGCGCTGATGGTCCGTTCAATCTGTATAACGCAGTGGTGACGGCGGCGGATCCGCAATCGGCGAAACGCGGAGTGTTGGTGGCGATGAACGACAGCGTGTTGGATGCACGCGATGTGACAAAAACCAATACTACGTCGGTGCAGACTTTCCAGTCGCCCAATTTCGGCCCGCTTGGCTACATCCACAACGGCAAGGTTGATTACCAGCGTGCGCCGCAGCGCAAGCACACCACCGAGACTCCGTTTGACGTGTCCAGCCTGACAGCATTGCCGAAGGTGGGCATTATCTACAATTACGCCAATGCTTCCGATGCTCCTGCGAAGGCTTTGATCGCCGAGGGGTATCAAGGCATTGTCAGTGCCGGGGTCGGCAACGGCAACTTGTATAAAACGGTGTTCGATACGCTGGCGACGGCCGCACATAACGGTGTCGCCGTGGTGCGTTCCTCCAGAGCGCCTACCGGTTCCACCACCGAAGACGCTGAAGTGGATGACGCTAAATTCGGTTTTGTCGCTGCCGGCACGCTGAATCCACAAAAAGCGCGGATCTTGCTGCAGTTGGCATTAACGCAGACCAAAGACGCCAAACAGATCCAGCAGATGTTCAATCAATACTGAGTGTCTTTTCTTCATTTCGGGGGCCGCCGCGCCCCCTAGCCATGTTGGCTGAATACAGCATAAAAAACCGTGTTAACCCACTGAATTGGCCGCCTTCACAGCGTTTTATTGCAGAAAATACCGGTGATTTGGCAGAGCCTGTTATCGTCACGTTCAAGGCTTTCCCGGCGTCGGGCGAATAACCATTGCAGGCGGGGAGCGTGAGTGATAAAACCGATGGGTTACTTCGGGCGTATTTCGGTAGGCCAGTATCATTGGCGAATAGTGAATGTGGTGAGGGGAAATGACTCAGGTTTATAATTTTAGCTCTGGCCCGGCAATGCTGCCGGTTGAAGTGTTGCGTCGTGCGGAACAGGAGCTGTGCAACTGGCACGGCCTCGGTACCTCGGTGATGGAAATCAGCCATCGCAGTAAAGAGTTTATCGAAGTTGCCCAGCAATCCGAGCAGGATCTGCGCGATCTGCTGAAGATCCCCTCCAATTATAAAGTGCTGTTCTGCCACGGTGGCGCTCGCGCACAGTTTGCCGCGCTGCCGCTGAACCTGCTGGGTGACAAAACCACCGCGGACTATATCGACGGCGGTTACTGGGCGCATAGCGCCATCACCGAAGCGCAAAAATACTGCTCGCCAAACACCATTGACGTGAAAACCAACGTCGACGGCCTGCTCGGCATCAAACCGATGAAAGAGTGGCAGTTAAGCGATGACGCGGCCTATGTGCACTATTGCCCGAATGAAACCATCGACGGCGTAGCTATCGATGAGCTACCCGACTTTGGCGATAAAGTGGTGATTGGAGATTACTCCTCCACCATTCTGTCGGGGCCGCTGGATGTCAGCCGTTTCGGCGTGATTTACGCCGGGGCACAGAAAAACATTGGGCCGGCCGGCCTGACCCTGGTGATCGTTCGTGAAGATCTGCTGGGCAAAGCCCGCCGCGAAGTCCCGTCCATCCTCGATTACACCGTGCTGGCCGAAAACGATTCCATGTTCAACACGCCGCCGACCTTTGCCTGGTACCTGTCCGGTCTGGTGTTCAAATGGCTGAAAGAGCAGGGCGGCCTGGTAGAGATGCACAAACGCAATCAGGCCAAGGCCGAATTGCTGTACGCGACCATCGACAGCTCTGACTTCTACCGCAGCCGGGTGGCGCATGCCAACCGTTCCTGGATGAATGTGCCGTTCCAACTGGCAGATTCTGCGCTGGATAAAGTCTTCCTCAGCGAAGCAGAGGCCATTGGCCTGCAGGCGTTAAAAGGCCACCGGGTGGTTGGCGGCATGCGTGCTTCTATTTACAATGCAATGCCATTGGCTGGCGTGAAGACATTAACCGACTTTATGGTCGACTTCGAACGTCGTCACGGTTAAGCCCGGTTGCCTGCCGTGAGCAGGCAGCCTTCGCTGTTGTCCTTTTGCGTTAAAGCGGCTCCGGCATTATTCCGGGGCCGTTTCGTTTATCAGATTTTGGAGATTTTTGTTCACATGGTGGATTCCCTGACGTTACAACCGGTTGCCTTGGTCAATGGCACCGTCAACTTACCTGGCTCCAAGAGCGTGTCCAACCGTGCTCTGCTGCTGGCTGCGCTGGCGGAAGGAACGACAACGCTGACCAACCTGCTGGATAGCGATGACGTGCGTCATATGCTGAACGCGTTACAGGCGTTAGGGGTGAGTTACCAGCTGTCAGACGATCGCACCACCTGTAAAGTCGAAGGCGTTGCCGGCCCGCTGGTAGCCAGTCAACCGCTTGAGCTGTTCCTCGGCAATGCCGGCACCGCGATGCGCCCCTTGGCGGCGGCGCTGTGCCTGGGCAGCAATGATGTGGTGTTGACCGGCGAACCGCGTATGAAAGAGCGCCCAATCGGTCATCTGGTGGATGCCCTGCGTCAGGGCGGCGCTCAGATTGATTATCTGGAGCAGACCGATTACCCGCCATTGCGCCTGCGCGGTGGTTTCCAGGGCGGTGATGTGACCGTGGACGGCAGCGTATCCAGTCAGTTTCTGACCGCATTGCTGATGACGGCACCGCTGGCCGAACAGGACACCCATATTCATATCAAGGGCGAGCTGGTTTCCAAGCCGTACATTGATATTACCCTGCATCTGATGCGCACCTTCGGCGTTGAAGTCAGCCACGACAACTATCGCGTGTTCCATATTAGCGGTGGCCAAACCTACCGTTCACCGGGTGATTATCTGGTGGAAGGGGATGCTTCTTCCGCTTCTTATTTCCTGGCGGCGGCGGCGATTAAAGGCGGCACTGTGCGCGTCACCGGCATTGGTAAAAAAAGCGTTCAGGGCGACACCAAGTTTGCCGACGTGCTGGAAAAAATGGGTGCGCGTATTACCTGGGGTGATGACTATATCGAATGCAGCCGCGGTGAACTACGCGGTATCGACATGGACATGAACCATATTCCGGATGCGGCGATGACCATTGCAACCGCGGCTCTGTTTGCCGAAGGCCCGACCACCATCCGCAATATCTACAACTGGCGGGTGAAAGAGACCGATCGCTTGGCGGCGATGGCGACGGAGCTGCGTAAAGTGGGGGCTGAGGTGGATGAAGGGGAAGACTACATTCACGTGGTGCCGCCGGCTAAGCTGAAATTTGCCGATATCGGCACCTATAATGACCACCGTATGGCAATGTGCTTCTCGCTGGTGGCGTTATCGGATACCCCAGTGACCATTCTCGATCCGAAATGTACCGCGAAAACCTTCCCGGATTACTTCGAACAGCTGGCGCGCATCAGTCAATTGGCATAATTCCACAGTCAGATGCTTTTTTTTAAGGCCCTTAATTGGGCCTTTATCGTTTTTAACGCCCGCTGGCTGGGGGCGTCCACTATACTTTTGCGCGGAGATACGCTTATTTTCAACAACCAGACAGTTCCAGGGTAACAGTTAATCGTTTGGCAGCGTATAATGCGCCACCGTGACTGCCCCGACCGGGCAGGCGGCAGGGACGCTTTTAATTATGCTTTCGCATTGTGCTGACGGCAGGTTATGTCCCTGTGAGGTTTTCTACCTGAAGGAGAGAGAAATGACGGCTACAGCTCCGGTGATAACCGTTGATGGACCAAGTGGCGCAGGCAAAGGTACTTTGTGTAAAGCGCTGGCCGAATCCCTTGGTTGGCGTTTGCTGGATTCCGGTGCGATTTATCGCGTACTGGCACTGGCGGCACTGCATCATCAGGTTGATATCACTTCTGAGGAGGCGCTGGTTCCCCTGGCCGCACATCTCGATGTTCGCTTTGTTGCCGAAGGTGGCAAACTGCAGGTGATTTTGGAAGGTGAGGATGTCAGCAACGAGATCCGCACTGAAACCGTCGGTAATACCGCTTCGCAGGCAGCGGCTTTTCCGCGCGTGCGTGAAGCCTTGCTGCGCCGCCAGCGTGCATTCCGCGAGGCCCCTGGCCTGATTGCCGATGGGCGCGACATGGGCACCGTGGTATTCCCCGATGCACCGGTAAAAATTTTCCTGGATGCCAGTTCTGAAGAGCGTGCGCACCGCCGCATGCTACAGTTGCAGGAAAAGGGCTTTAATGTTAACTTTGAACGTCTTTTAGCCGAGATAAAGGAACGGGACGACCGTGACCGTAATCGGCCTATTGCGCCACTGGTGCCGGCCTCCGACGCCCTCGTGCTGGATTCAACCAGCATGTCGATCGACGAAGTCATCCAGCGTGCGCTGACATATGCACATGAAGTTTTAGCGTTGCCGCAGCAGTAAGCGCGGCGGCGTTATTGGCTTTTTGTCATATTTGTCATGGCAGTATCGAACTATATCGGGTAAAATTTTACCCCTGTAACCTAAACCCTGTCGGCATGGAGCCAATGGCGGGGTATGTGAAACAACCCCATTCGGCGGGATGCTAAATGGACGTTAAACTATAGAACCCTGAAGATTAAACATGACTGAATCTTTCGCTCAACTCTTTGAAGAATCCCTGAAAACAATCGAAACCCGTCCGGGTTCCATCGTTCGTGGCGTTGTAGTTGCTATCGACAAAGACGTAGTACTGGTTGACGCCGGTCTGAAATCTGAGTCTGCCATCCCGGCTGAGCAATTCAAAAACGCACAGGGCGAGCTGGAAATCCAGGTAGGCGACGAAGTTGATGTTGCGCTGGACGCTGTTGAAGATGGCTTCGGTGAAACTCTGCTGTCCCGTGAGAAAGCTAAGCGTCACGAAGCTTGGATCACGCTGGAAAAAGCTTACGAAGAAGCTGAAACTGTCGTCGGTGTTATCAACGGCAAAGTTAAGGGTGGCTTCACTGTAGAGCTGAACGGTATTCGTGCGTTCCTGCCAGGTTCCCTGGTTGACGTGCGTCCAGTACGTGACACTCTGCACCTGGAAGGCAAAGAGCTTGAGTTCAAAGTCATCAAGCTGGACCAGAAACGCAACAACGTTGTAGTTTCTCGCCGTGCGGTTATCGAATCAGAGAACAGCGCAGAACGTGATCAACTGCTGGAAAACCTGCAGGAAGGCATGGAAGTTAAAGGTATCGTTAAGAACCTCACTGACTACGGTGCATTCGTTGATCTGGGCGGCGTAGACGGCCTGCTGCACATCACTGATATGGCTTGGAAACGCGTTAAGCATCCGAGCGAAATCGTCAACGTTGGCGACGAAATCACTGTTAAAGTGCTGAAGTTCGACCGCGAGCGTACTCGTGTTTCCCTGGGCCTGAAGCAACTGGGCGAAGATCCATGGGTCGCTATCGCGAAACGTTACCCAGAAGGCACCAAGCTGACTGGTCGTGTTACCAACCTGACTGATTACGTCTGCTTCGTAGAAATCGAAGAAGGCGTTGAAGGTCTGGTACACGTTTCTGAAATGGATTGGACCAACAAAAACATCCATCCGTCCAAAGTTGTTAACGTGGGCGATGTAGTGGAAGTTATGGTTCTGGACATCGATGAAGAGCGTCGTCGTATCTCCCTGGGTCTGAAGCAGTGCAAAAACAACCCATGGCAGCAGTTTGCAGAAACCCACAACAAGGGCGACCGCGTTGAAGGTAAAATCAAGTCTATCACTGACTTCGGTATCTTCATCGGCCTGGACGGCGGCATCGACGGCCTGGTTCACCTGTCTGACATCTCCTGGAACGTTGCAGGCGAAGAAGCAGTTCGTGAATACAAGAAAGGCGACGAAATCGCAGCGGTTGTTCTGCAAGTTGACGCAGAGCGCGAGCGTATCTCCCTGGGCGTGAAGCAACTGGCTGAAGACCCGTTCAATAACTACCTGTCTATGAACAAGAAAGGTACTATTGTTACTGGTAAAGTCACTGCAGTTGACGCCAAAGGTGCTACAGTTGAATTAGCAGGCGGCGTAGAAGGTTACCTGCGTGCATCTGAAGCCTCTCGCGACCGCATTGAAGATGCAACTCTGGTTCTGAATGTGGGTGACGACGTTGAAGCTAAATTCACCGGCGTTGACCGTAAGAACCGCGTAGTAAGCCTGTCCGTACGTGCTAAGGACGAAGCTGACGAGAAAGACGCAATCGCTACTGTTAACAGCAACAAACAGGAAGAGAGCAACTTCTCTAACGCTATGGCTGAAGCTTTCAAAGCGGCTAAAGGCGAGTAATGACGGGGGGCGGTTTTTTAACCGCCCCGATACGGTAGTTTAGCTGCAAAGCTTGGAGGAACTATGACCAAGTCTGAACTTATTGAAAGACTTGCTGGCCAGCAATCTCATGTACCGGCGAAAGCCGTTGAGGATGCAGTGAAAGAGATGCTAGAACATATGGCTGCTACGTTAGCCGATGGTGAACGCATTGAGATCCGCGGATTCGGCAGTTTTTCTCTTCACTACCGTGCTCCGCGTGTGGGTCGCAACCCGAAAACTGGTGATAAAGTTGAGTTGGACGGCAAGTACGTTCCTCACTTCAAACCAGGTAAAGAGCTGCGTGACCGCGCCAATATCTATGGTTAGTCACTGACTTCCATAGAGTTGTTGCTTGTACTGAAATATAAAACGGCGCCCCCAGGGCGCCGTTTTTTTTGGCCTGAACGCTGAGATTGACAGGTTGTTTCTGCGCTTTCCTGCTTGCTTCATCGCAACATGTTGCCCCTGAAGGTAACGGTCGTCGTTATTATGCGGCGCCCCTCGCACGTCGTTTGATTATGGCTGGTGGAACCTGGCCTCGATGTGAACAATCCCGTGATGCTGGCGGCTTGAATAGCTGCCCCGGACCGGGAGAAACCCTATCAAGACCTCGCTGGATTTGGCGATAATCGCGACTATCTGCGGCACACTGCCCCTGCTTTTTATGCCGCACCTCCCTGACGCACGAATAGTGCTATGTGTCATTCTGCCCATTTGTTGTTACCTGTGGCGCAGGGGCACCCTATGCCGGTTTATGGCATGGGAGGCTTTGGGTTTTCTGTGGGCGGTATTCACTGCCGGAAACCTGGTCGATCAGATCAACCGCCTGAGCCAGGGGCCTGTAGTGCATGCCGTGGTCCAGGTTAGCAGCATTGCGCTTGCGGCTACGCCACGCAAGCAGACGGTAATGCATATAGAACAGATTAATGGCAGGTGGTTGGTGCCATCTATTGCCTTTTCCACACTGTGGCAACCCAAGGAGCAACCTTTGTGCGCCGGGCAGCGCTGGCAGATGCAATTGCGCTTGCGGCCGATGCACGGCAATTTAAATGAAGGGGGCTTTGACAGCCAACGTTGGGCGATGTCGCAGCGTCAACCGCTGACGGCGCAGGTAAAGAGCGCCACACTCCTGGATCCCGCCTGTAGCTGGCGACAGCGTATTATCCGCCATGCCGAAAACAATATTGGCACGGTTCGTTATCAGGCCGTTTTACTGGCTTTGGCCTTTGGTGAAAGGGGAGCGCTGGAGCCTTCACTGCGCTCACTGATGTTAAAAACCGGTATTGCTCACCTGATGGCCATTTCAGGGTTGCACGTGGCGATGGTGGCCATTTTGATCTGGGCTTTGCTGCGGGCAATGCAGTTTTGTTTACCTACCCATCGAATTGGTTACCGTTTCCCTCTGATTGTCAGTTGGCTCGGGGCGTTAGGTTATATCTGGTTGGCGGGCGCGCACCCACCCGCGGTAAGAACCGGCCTGGCACTGACGCTCTGGATGCTGTTGCGCATACGGGGTATTCATTGTTCCTCATGGCAAGTCTGGCTGTGGTGTATCGGCTTGATACTGATCTGCGATCCGCTGGCGGTGTTGTCCGACAGCTTTTGGCTCTCGGCAACGGCGGTGTTATGCCTGATATTTTGGTTTGAATGGGTCCCTCTCAGCCCCCGGTTCCGCGTAGGGTGGTATTGGGCACCGCTACGTTGGTTGCATATTCAGTTCGGCATCACGTTGTTGCTGGTGCCGATGCAAGCAGGCTTGTTTCTTGGTCTCAGCATGACCTCAATACCGGCCAATCTTTGGGCCGTACCCTTGGTTTCCCTGGTGACGGTTCCGCTGATCCTTCTCGCCGTGGTACTGGGGATTTTCCCTCCGTTGAGTACCGGGTTGTGGTGGGCAGCGGACCTCACGCTAACTTGGGTTTTCACCCCATTATATTACCTGCAGGAGGGGTGGCTTGACCTTGGCGAGACATCGCTGGTTGTCAGCATTGTGGGCTGGTTGATGGTGATTTTCTGGCGTTTTCACTGGTGGCTGCGTTATGTCTCGGTACTGGTAACGCTGGCGATGTGCTGCGTGCTGTGGCGGGAGAAAGCTCCGTCATACCGTTGGCGCGTAGATATGCTCGATATTGGTCATGGCTTGGCCATGGTGGTTGAAAAGAATGGCCGCGCGATATTGTACGATACTGGACCCCGTTGGGGGACGGGCAGTGCGGCCACGCGTAACATTGTCCCCTTTCTTAACTGGCGTGGGCTGTCGGTGGATCAAATCATCATCAGCCACGATCATTTGGACCATATTGGTGGTCTTGAGGATATGCAGCAGGTATTCCCGCTGGCTACAGTGAGGAGTCCGCGGCTTGGCGCCGGCCACTTACCCTGTGTCGCGGGGGAAAGCTGGCAATGGCAATCGCTGCAGTTTCAGGTGCTGTGGCCACCGAAGGCAGTAAAAACAGCGGGAAATGACGACTCGTGCGTCATCCGTATCGATGATGGCAAATACAGCCTGTTGCTGACCGGTGATGCAGAGAAAAGGTCGGAAGCACAGCTGGTGCGGCATCAGCGAGATTTGTTGGGCGCTACGATATTACAGGTTCCCCATCATGGCAGTAAAACCTCATCTACTCCGCCATTTTTGCGTGCCGTAGCGCCAAAGGCGGCAATTGCTTCAGCTTCGCGTTACAATAAATGGCGATTACCTGCGGTTAAAGTCGTCGCCAGATATCGGGAAAATGGCATCATATGGCGCGATACATCGCGCTCCGGTCAGTTATCCGTTCTTTTTTTCGACAACGATTGGCAAATTAAAGGCTTTCGTGAACAAATAATGCCCCGTTGGTACCATCAGCGGTTTGGCGTAGAGGGTGATAATGAGTAAAATGGGCCGCTATTTCTTCCGATGCTGGTATTTGCATGATGAATGATAAAGATCTCTCCACCTGGCAGACTTTCCGTCGCCTCTGGCCGATGATCACACCTTTTAAGACCGGGCTGATCGTGGCTGCCATTGCGTTGGTAATGAACGCAGCCAGCGACGCCTTTATGCTGTCTTTGCTTAAACCTTTATTGGATGACGGTTTTGGGAAAACGGAAAGCAGTATCCTGCTGTGGATGCCATTGGCCGTTATTGGTCTGATGGTGGTTCGCGGGGCGACGGGCTTCGTTTCCAGCTATTGTATTTCATGGGTCTCCGGCATGGTGGTGATGCACATGCGTCGTCGTCTGTTTGGCCACATGATGAGAATGCCGGTGTCCTTCTTCGACCAGCAATCCACCGGTACATTACTGTCTCGCATCACTTATGATTCCGAGCAGGTCGCTTCATCCTCGTCCAGCGCGCTGGTGACCGTGGTGCGTGAAGGGGCGTCGATCATCGCGCTGTTCACCATGATGTTCTATTACAGCTGGCAGCTTTCGGTGATCCTGATCGTACTGGCCCCGATTGTCTCTATTGCGATCCGCATCGTTTCCAAGCGCTTCCGTAATATCAGTAAAAACATGCAGAACACCATGGGTCAGGTAACTACCAGCGCCGAGCAGATGCTGAAGGGTCACAAGGAAGTTCTGATTTTTGGCGGGCAGCAGGTTGAAACCGATCGCTTCAATTCGGTCAGCAACCGCATGCGTCAACAGGGTATGAAGTTGGTTTCAGCTTCCTCAATCTCTGATCCTATCATTCAGTTGATCGCTTCGCTGGCGTTGGCCTTTGTGCTGTATGCCGCCAGCTTCCCAAGCGTAATGGAAACCCTGACTGCCGGGACCATCACCGTGGTGTTCTCTTCGATGATCGCCCTGATGCGCCCGTTGAAGTCCCTGACTAACGTCAACGCTCAGTTCCAGCGTGGGATGGCCGCCTGCCAGACCCTGTTCTCGATTCTGGACATGGAGCAGGAAAAAGACACCGGTACCCGCGAAGTGACTCGCGCGAAAGGCGACATCGAATTCCGCAATGTCACTTTCTACTACCCAGGCAAAGAAACGCCAGCGCTGCGCGATATCAATCTGAGCATTTCAGAAGGTAAAACAGTGGCGTTGGTGGGCCGTTCCGGATCGGGCAAGTCAACCATCGCCAATCTGCTGACCCGTTTTTATGACGTTCAGGAAGGCGAGATCCTGATGGATGGTCACGATCTGCGCGAATATACGCTTGCGTCGTTGCGCGATCAGGTAGCCCTGGTTTCGCAAAATGTGCATTTGTTCAATGACACTATCGCCAATAACATCGCTTACGCGCGTGAAGAACGCTATACCCGCGAAGAGATAGAGAAGGCCGCGCGCATGGCCTACGCCATGGATTTCATTGAGAAAATGGAAAATGGCCTGGATACGGTGATAGGCGAGAATGGCGTAATGCTGTCCGGTGGTCAGCGCCAGCGTATCGCCATCGCCCGTGCCTTGCTGCGCGATTGTCCTATTCTGATCCTCGATGAAGCCACCTCGGCACTGGACACTGAATCAGAGCGTGCTATTCAGGCCGCCTTGGATGAATTGCAGAAAAACCGTACTTCATTAGTGATTGCGCACCGTCTGTCGACGATTGAGAAAGCCGATGAAATCCTGGTGGTTGAGGATGGCCGTATCGTTGAGCGTGGTGAGCATGCTGCCTTGATCGAAAAGCAGGGGGCCTATGCCCAACTGCATCGCATGCAGTTTGGTCAATAATGATTGAGCGCATTTGGTCAGGCAGCTCGCTGATTTATCTGCTGCTGTTACCGCTGTCCTGGCTGTATGGCCTGGTCAGCGGCCTGATTCGGCTCAGCTACCGTTGCGGCCTGCGTAAAAGCTGGCGCGCGCCGGTACCGGTAGTGGTGGTGGGAAATCTTACCGCCGGTGGCAATGGCAAAACCCCGATGGTGATCTGGCTGGTTGAGCAGTTGCAGCAGCGTGGTTACCGGGTCGGTGTCGTTTCTCGCGGTTATGGCGGTAAAGCAGAGGCTTATCCTCTGTTGCTCGATGCGAGTACCACTACCCAACAGGCAGGGGATGAACCGGTCCTGATTTATCAACGTACCGCCGCGCCAGTCGCCATCTCACCGAACCGTGCCGAAGCGGTTCAGGCGCTGCTTAAGCAGCACCGACTTGATGTCGTGATTACCGATGACGGTTTGCAGCATTACGCCTTGCAACGCGATTTTGAATTGGTCGTGATCGACGGCGTACGCCGCTTCGGGAACGGTTGGTGGTTGCCTGCTGGCCCGATGCGAGAACGCGTTTCGCGTTTGAACAGCGTTGATGCATTGATTACCAACGGTGGCGTGGCCCAACCGGGTGAAATTGCCATGCGGTTGCAGGCACGCGAAGCGGTGAACGTTGCCAGTGGCGAACGCCGGCCCGTGGTTGAATTGCCGCATGTGGTGGCGATGGCCGGTATTGGCCATCCGCCGCGCTTCTTCGCCACGTTGGAAAAAATGGGTGTGGACGTTGAAAGAGAAGTGGCGTTTGCCGATCATCAGGAATACCAACATGACCCGCTGGCGGCGCTGGTAACCCCAGGGCAAACGCTGTTGATGACTGAAAAAGATGCGGTCAAATGCCGGGCTTTTGCCCAGCCCAACTGGTGGTATTTACCGGTTGATGCGGTACTTCCCCCCGAGCAGGCCGAGCAACTGCTGCAAGACATCGAAGCCTTGCTGAAGCAATAATTCAAACCGCCAGCGCGTGCAGCCCCAAAGCTTGCGCGCAGGCGTCTATCGAGCGTTGCTGTGTTTGCTGATACAGCGATAGTTCATCGATCACCTCTGATCCCAAAGCCAGTTCAAATGCTGTTTTGCTTGATGTCGCGTTGTATTGCGCATGGCTGGTATCGCCGAGATTCGACTGGAAAATACCGGCGGCGCTGACCGGCAAGAAATCTTCATACACCAATGGCTGGAAGCGGATATATTCATTGGCGATCAACTGTTCCAGCGTGCTGTGCTGATCCAATGAGTCTTTGGCTGCCAGCCCGCACTCGGTCGGAAAATAGCGGAACCAGGCCAATTGCTGCTCACGCAGGGTGGCATAATCATCCGGAAACGCCTGAAAATTTTGCGCCAGCAGTTGATTGTAGCGGTCTGCGTTTTTCTCGTTGGGTGGTGCCTGCAGTGCATCGTTGGTCGCCTGCAGCAGACGATCGTAGAGTGCGCGGCCTTTCGTCGTCAGCGCAACGCCGCGCTGCTCTATTTCGCCGAAGCGGGCAGTATGGTGCCCGTGAACGGCGCTGCCGTCATGCTCAACGAAATCGACGTTTTCCTCCAGCGCTTTAAAGCTGGTTTGGCGCAGCAGGATAGGGCGACGACGCGGCGGTGGCCCTTCAATCACCGCTTTGGGGGTAATGCCCCGGCCAGGCATGGCCTGTTGAACCAGGTCGATATTAAGGGTGCGCGGCGTCAGATGGTTGATGTGCGGGCCTTTGAACGCGACCACGTCAGCAATCAAACGGTGCTGGTCGTGTAACTGCTTATATTCGGCTGCGCTGACCGTCGCCCGGCTGTGCCAACGGAAGGTTTCCAGCGCTTGCTCGACAAATTCATCCGCTTGACTCTCGTCCAGCCCCCCCTGGGCTTCTTGCAACACGATCAGTTCCAGCGCTCGTTCGGTAAAGATCTTGCGGCGCGCCAGCAGTTGTTGGGCCAGTTGGCGCAGTTCAGGGTTATCAATCAGCTCTAACCGCAATAGTGAGGTGAAGACCCGAAAGGGGCTGATTTGCAACGCGTCTTCATGCACCGCACGAAACGCGGTGGAGTGGACCGGAACGCCTGCTACTGCCAGGTCATAATAACCGACCGGCGACATACCCATAACGTTAAACAACCGCCGCAGGGTCGCCAATTCTTGCGCAGTACCCACTCGGATAGCCCCGTGGCGCTCCATGGCCAGCCGTTCGATTTCGCCGGTAATTTGTAGTTGATGAGCCAATGCGGCATCTTCGCGCAGAACCTGTCGGTTGGTTTCCGCCACCAGTTCGAGCAAATCACCGTACAGAGGGACCTCTTTTTGGTACATCTCTGACATGGCGTGGGAGAATCTGGCGCGGATTTCATTCGGTGAGATGAACTGCTGGGCGGTCATGCGCATAGCTCCTTGATTCAGTATAATCTGAAAAATATTGTTTTTGACGGCAAAAGTGCTGACCGAAAGGCCATCCGCCTTGTTTTCACCTCAAGTTTAGCCATGTCGATTGGGTTTTGTTATAACTTGGGCAAGCATATTAGATTTTTATGCGTTAGCTCTCATTTGAACCGAGAATAGCGAGAGAACTGGCCGTCCAGAAGGCAATAACGCCAAGAGTTTTACATAAAAAAAGATAAATTAATTCACGCATAATCATAGACATAAAAACAAAATCTCAGGAAAGATAAAAATAAGGAAATAAACCCCTTGTGCAAAAGACAGATTTATGAGTAAATGCAATCCGGCCTGTGATTCAGACCTATTTATGTTCGAGTATAGAGTTAAGCAGTTCCTCCAAAAACGTTATCATCTGATTCCGCTTCAAAGACGAACCTTCTAAGTACCTCCCATAAGTAATGTTTCTAAAAACGGCCTAAATTGCCTTATGGCAGGTTTTGTATATATATTTAAAAGGTAAATGTGTAATGTCTAAGAAGACTGGTCAGGTGAAGTGGTTCAACGAAAGCAAAGGTTTTGGTTTTATTGAACAGAACGACGGTGGAAAAGATGTATTCGTACATTTCTCTGCAATCGCGACCGACGGTTTCAAAACTCTGGCTGAAGGTCAGCGTGTTGAGTATACCATCCAGGACAGCCCGCGCGGGCCGGCTGCCGCCAACGTTGTTGCTCTGTAAGTAAACAGGGAATAACGTAAACGATCTTAATACAACCATGATGATGCGTTAATGCTGATTCATTGCGGAAGATATTAAGTTCAACAAGCCCGCCATAGTGCGGGTTTTTTATTTTTTGCTCACGAGAGGTTTGTTACGAAAAACTTTAGGATGGGCTGGTAGCGTCCAACAATAATAAAAATGACGTTGTTAAGGATGCTCAAGTAAAAGGATATAAGTTATGTTTAAAAATACTGTGTTACAAATGGGCCGTGTGAAATGGTTTGATCAAGCCGCAGGCTATGGTTTTATTTCACCGGTAGACGGTAGCGACGAAATTTATGTAAGCCGTCGTTCTATCGCCAATACTAAAAATAAATCATTGAACGAAGGTCAGAACGTTGAGTTCTCGATCTATCGCAGCTCCCACGGGCTGTCAGCGGCAGACGTTATCGCGTTCTGACCCACCCCTTCCTCGCCAGTGCCGGTGCCGCCACCCCAAGCACTGGCGAAGATAAATTCCCCGATATCCACTATTATCAAGCGATTGTTCAATCACTTAGGATATCAGGATGAACACCCCCGTTATTTCTCTTACTGCCGCCCGTGCGCTCCACCTTGCCGCACAGGGGCTGTTAACCCCGATAAAACGTAAAGCCAAGCCCGACGATGTGGTTGCCGCCATTCAGCGTATGGGTCTCCTGCAAATCGATACCATCAGCGTTGTCGCGCGCAGCCCTTATCTGGTGCTGTTCAGCCGCTTGGGCGATTATCAGCCCGAATGGCTGGAACAGGCACTGGCTGGCCGCCGTCTGTTTGAGTACTGGGCACATGAAGCCTGCTTTTTACCCATCGAAGATTTTGGCCTGCTGCGCCATCGCATGCTACAGCCTCAGGGCATGGGCTGGAAGTATTCCGAAGAGTGGATGCAGGAACATCGCACGGCAATCGACGCATTGCTGCAATATATAGAAGACCGCGGGCCGGTACGTTCGGCTGATTTTAGCGCCGAGAAGAAGGGGAACAGCGGTTGGTGGGATTGGAAACCGGAAAAGCGGCATCTTGAGATCCTGTTTACCGCCGGCAAACTTATGGTGGCCGAGCGACGCAATTTCCACCGCGTTTATGATCTAACGGAAAAGCTAATGCCCCATTGGGATGATAGCAGGCACGTGCTAGCAGCCGATCATGCGCGGCATGAAATGCTGACGCGTACCTGTCGCTTTCTTGGGATATTCAAGGCTGAATGGCTGGCAGATTACTACCGACTGAAGCGAGTGGCGCCGAAGGCACTCCTGGCCGGGTTACAGCAGCAGGGGGAAGTGCTGCCGGTGTTGATCGACGGATTGGACGGAGAGTTTTACGTACACCATTCGCTGGCCAAAGAACTGCACCTGGCGGAGCAAGGGAAGCTGAAATCAAGCGTAACTACCTTGCTTTCTCCTTTCGATCCGGTGGTTTGGGACCGTCGCCGTGCCCTGGAATTGTTCGATTTTGATTATCGGTTGGAATGCTACACGCCGAAAGAAAAGCGGCAGTATGGGTATTTTACGTTGCCTGTGCTGCACCGTGGTGAACTGATTGGTCGTATTGATGCAAAAATGCATCGCCGACAAGGGATCTTTGAAATCATCAGTTTTCATCCGCAAACCAAAGTTCGCTTTGGTACACAGCGCACGCAGGATATTCGGCAAGCCATCACCCGCAGTGCAAAATGGCACGGCGCGAATCAGGTCATTCTGGGGGATGTTCCGGCTGTGCTGGCTACCCTGTGGGGTGAGGGTTGGGAAGTGGAATAACGAACGGCGTTGTTGGCGTGGGTAAAACGAATTCCAGCGCCGCTCGTTACAAGGGGGCCTCAGTTGCTGAAGTTGGCAAACAGGGCGATGATCTTGTGAATACGCTTGATCATGTTAAATGTCTTTTGTGATCTGAATCACAAAATTCTACGCCTGCGCCGCAGCCAGTTCAATCCCTGCAGCGGATTAAAACGCGATGGCAAGGCAGCCGGTGATTAACCTGACGCATAGCGTTATGCTATCCTCACCCACTTTCCTTACGTAAGATCTCCACCCTGGAGGAAGCATGGACCACCGTTTACTCGAAATCGTTGCCTGTCCGGTCTGCAACGGTAAGCTCTATTTCAATAAAGAAAACCAGGAACTGGTGTGCAAAGTGGATGGCTTGGCCTATCCGCTGCGTGATGGCATTCCGGTTCTGCTGGAAAATGAGGCGCGGGTGCTGTCATTGGATGAGAAACACGCATGAGTTTCATCGCTATTATTCCAGCTCGTTATGCTTCTACCCGTTTGCCTGGCAAACCGCTGGCCGATATTCACGGTAAGCCGATGGTGGTGCACGTCATGGAACGTGCGCGCGAGTCCGGCGCCAGCCGCGTCATTGTAGCGACCGACCATCCTGCGGTGGCTGAGGCGGTTAAAGCGGCTGGCGGTGAGGTTTGCATGACGCGGGCCGATCATAATTCCGGCACCGAGCGTTTGGCTGAGGTGATTGAGCATTATGGCTTTAATGATGACGAAATCATCGTTAACGTCCAGGGTGATGAGCCTCTTATTCCCCCGGTCATTGTGCGGCAGGTGGCTGAAAACCTGGCGGGAAGCCAGGCCGGCATGGCTACTCTGGCGGTGCCGATTGACAGCGCGGAAGAAGCTTTCAACCCCAATGCGGTCAAAGTGGTGATGGATGCGCAGGGCTATGCGCTCTACTTTTCACGCGCCACCATTCCGTGGGATCGTGAACGTTTCGCCCAATCCAAAGAGAGCATCGGCGACAGCCTGTTGCGGCATATCGGCATTTACGCCTATCGCGCCGGCTTTGTACGCCGTTATGTCACCTGGGCGCCAAGCCAGCTGGAACAAATTGAGCTGCTGGAGCAGTTGCGGGTGCTGTGGTACGGCGAAAAAATCCACGTGGCGGTTGCCAAGGCAATGCCGAGCGTGGGGGTTGATACGCCGGAAGACTTGCAGCGTGTCCGTGACAGCATGAAAATCTGATCATTGAACGCCGGTGCGCCACACGGCGCGCCGGCGGCATTATTATTTCCCTTCTTATATCCCCATTTTGTTGATCTGCGTTGAAGAATTTATCTGCTTAGCGTTCGATGATAGCTGCGTCTCTTCCTATCTCTTGAGGCTATTTCCTTATGGAGCAGTTACGCGCTGAACTGAGTATTGTGCTGGGTGAGTCTATCAGCCGACTGGAACGCGTCAGCGAGCAGCCTTATGCGCACATGTATTCACTGTACGACCAACAGGGGCATGCTATTCCTCTGATGGCGAAAAGCTTTGTCTGCCAGGGGATTGCCCAGCAGGAGGCTTATAAGTTGTCGATGCTGGCGCGCGAAGGCGATATTCGTTTGCCGACGGTGTATGGCGTGGTCTATACCCAGCAGTCACCCTATAAAGAGATCTTGCTGATAGAGCGTTTGCGGGGCGTATCCGCAGAAGCGCCGACGCGCACGCCGGATCGCTGGAATTCGTTGATGGAGCAGGTGGTCGACGGCGTGTTGGCCTGGCACCGTATCGACAGCCACGGCTGCGTCGGCACGGTCGACAGCACTCAGGAAAACGACTGGTTTTGTTGGTATCAACAGCGGGTTGAGGTGCTGTGGTCGACGATCGGCAACCTCAATTCGGCACAGCTGACGATGGCCGACCGTCGCTTGCTGTATCGCACACGTGAAGCATTGACCCATTTTTTTGTCGGATTCGACGATCCCTGCGTGCTGGTGCACGGCAACTTGTCGTTACGCAGCATGTTAAAAGATCCCAAAAGCGATCAATTACTGGCGATGTTGAACCCTGGAATGATGCTGTGGGCGCCGCGGGAATATGAGCTTTTCAGGCTGTGTGAAGCGGGCATGCCCAGCCAACTGCTGTTTTATTATTTGCAACGTGCGCCGGTAGCGGAATCTTTCCTGGTGCGGCGCTGGTTGTATGTGGTGTGGGAGGCGGTGGGGCGGTTGATTCATACCGGCAAGCTGGATCGGCAACCGTTTGATTATGCATCCAAACAGCTGCTGCCCTGGCTTGCCGGTTAACGCTATTCAGTCGACAGAAACGTCATCGGCACCTTTCAGCCATTGCCACAGGCTGCCGAGCGTTTCATACCAGGCGCGTTCGCTGTGGCCAAGGAACATCGCCGACGGCACCACGCGATCCCAGATATTCAGGCGTGAACTGATGGCCAACTGATTGGCTGGCGCCGGGATGGGGTGCAGCCCCTTGGCTTCAAAAAAGCGCATCGCCCTTGGCAAATGGTTAGCCGAGGTCACCAGAATAAAGGGCTGCTGCCCAACCAGTTTCGACACCTGCAACGCCTCTTGCTCGGTATCCATCGGGCGATCCAGCAGCACCATGTCGCTGTCTGGCACTCCCAGGCTTTCCGCTACCTTCGCCGCCGTCGCCGCGTTACTCAGAGTATTCGGGCCCCCGGCGCCGGTGAACACCATTTTCGCCCCGGGATGCGCGAGATACAGGCGCACGCCTTCCGTGACGCGCGGCAGGCTGTTGCCGATCAGATTGGAACTGGGGGCCCAATCGGGATTAAAGGTATAACCGCCGCCCAGCACCACGATATACTTTACCGGGTCAGTGCCGCGATAGGTGACATACTCCGATTCGATTGGGCGCAGCAGCCTGTCGGCCACCGGCTGCAGGCTGAAAAGCAGTAAAAACAGCCAGCTCAACGTCAAAATGACCCTGCCGCTTTTTTGCCAACGAGTGAACCACATCAGCAACAGCGCCAGTCCCATCAACAGCAGCAACGCAGGTAACGGCATTAAAATGGCGCCAATGAACTTTTTCAGGTTAAACAGCATCAAAAATCAGGTCCTTTTGGGCGAAAAAACGACATCCGGGCACATTCAGGCCGCAAGAAGATTCATTCTAAGCCAGTCTGTGCCAAAATAGCAGGTTTGAATGGGCTGGCGCTTTGCCCCCAACAGAATAAGATCAGCGGAGCCGTTGTCCATGCAGGATCGCAATTTTGACGATATTGCTGAAAAGTTTGCGCGTAATATTTACGGCACCACCAAAGGGAAAATTCGTCAGGCGGTAGTCTGGCAGGATCTGACCACGCTGTTGGCCCAGTTGCCGCAGCGGCCGCTGCGCATTCTGGATGCCGGCGGCGGCGAAGGCCATATGGCCTGCCAATTGGCAGAATTAGGACATCAGGTGTTGTTGTGCGATCTTTCTGGTGAGATGATCCAACGCGCCGCGTTACTGGCTGAGCAGAAAGGTGTGAGCCAGAACATGCAATTCATACAAAGTTCAGCACAGGATATTGGCCAACATTTGGAACAGCCGGTTGATCTGGTATTGTTTCATGCTGTGCTTGAATGGATTGCCGAACCTGAAGCGGCATTGCGGGCGTTGTTCGACTGCCTGCAACCGGGCGGCGCACTGTCATTGATGTTCTTTAACGCCAATGGCCTCTTGATGCGTAACGTGGTGTTGGGTAATTTCCAACTGGTGAATCCCGAGGTCAGAAGACGCAGAAAGCGTTCGTTGTCACCGCAATATCCGCACAGCCCGCCGCAGGTATACGGCTGGCTGGAACAATTGGGCATGCGCATCAGCGGGAAAACCGGCGTTCCACGATTACCTGCAGAGCAGGCAGTTACAGACGCAAAAATTTGAAGAGTTACTGGCGCTTGAACAGCACTATTGCCGGCAGGAGCCGTACGTGAGTTTGGGGCGCTATATTCACGTCATGGCGCATAAACCAAACCTGAAGGACGAACTATGAGTGAATTTTCCCAGACAGTACCCGAACTGGTCGCCTGGGCACGGAAAAATGATTTCTCTATTTCGCTCCCTACGGAGCGTCTCGCGTTTTTGCTTGCTATTGCCACATTGAACGGCGAGCGGCTGGACGGCGAGATGAGCGAAGGTGAGCTGGTTGATGCATTTCGCCATGTCAGCAAGGGTTTCGAACAGACGCATGAAACGGTGGCGGTTCGCGCCAACAATGCGATTAACGACATGGTGCGCCAGCGCCTGTTAAACCGCTTCACCAGCGAACTGGCGGACGGTAACGCAATTTACCGTTTGACGCCGCTGGGGATCGGCATTACCGATTACTATATTCGTCAGCGCGAATTCTCCACGCTGCGTCTGTCGATGCAGCTGTCGATCGTGGCGCAGGAGCTGAAACGCGCCGCCGACGCCGCGGAAGAGGGCGGTGATGATTTCCACTGGCACCGCAACGTGTTTGCCCCACTGAAATATTCGGTAGCGGAAATCTTCGACAGCATCGACATGACCCAACGGGTGATGGATGAACAGCAGCAGGGCGTAAAAGATGACATCGCCGCGTTGCTGAATCAAGACTGGCGGGCGGCGATTTCCAGCTGTGAGATGCTGCTGTCCGAAACTTCAGGCACCCTGCGTGAACTGCAGGATACGCTGGAAGCGGCAGGCGACAAGCTGCAGGCCAACCTGCTGCGCATTCAGGATGCTACGCTGGGCGGCGCGGAACTGGGCTTCGTCGATAAGCTGGTGTTCGACTTGCAAAGCAAGCTCGACCGCATCATCAGTTGGGGCCAGCAGGCAATCGACCTGTGGATTGGCTACGACCGTCACGTGCACAAATTTATCCGTACCGCGATCGACATGGACAAGAACCGGGTGTTCGCCCAGCGTTTGCGCCAGTCGGTACAGAACTATTTCGACAACCCATGGACACTGACCCATGCCAATGCCGACCGTCTGCTGGATATGCGTGACGAAGAACTGGCGTTGCGCAGCGAGGAAGTGACCGGAGAGCTGCCGCCGGATCTGGAGTTCGAAGAGTTCAGCGAAATCCGTGAGCAGCTGGCGGCCATGATCGAACAGGCATTGAAGATTTATCAAGAGCAACAGATGCCGCTCAATTTAGGGGCGGTGATGCGCGATTATCTGGCGCAATATCCGCGTGCTCGTCATTTCGACGTGGCACGTATAGTGGTCGACCAGGCAGTGCGCCTCGGTGTGGCTGAAGCAGATTTTTCAGGGTTGCCGGCACAATGGCAGGCAATCAATGATTACGGAGCCAAGGTCCAGGCCCATGTCATCGACAAATATTGAACAAGTAATGCCAGTCAAGCTGGCCAAGGCATTGTCTAACGCGTTGTTCCCTGCGCTGGACAGCCACCTGCGTGCGGGTCGTCACATCGGTATCGATGAGCTGGACAACCACGCCTTCTTAATGGATTTCCAGGATGAACTGGAAGAGTTTTACGCCCGTTACAGCGTGGAACTGATCCGCGCA
The DNA here is from genome assembly GCA_012719855.1 of Serratia liquefaciens. Classification (GTDB taxonomy): domain Bacteria; phylum Pseudomonadota; class Gammaproteobacteria; order Enterobacterales; family Enterobacteriaceae; genus Serratia; species Serratia liquefaciens_A. Next base: position 87,073 of record JAAXZN010000006.1, read on the forward strand.
CCGGAAGGATTCTTCTACCTGCGTCCGCGCTCCACCACCCTGATCCCGCGTTCGGTGTTATCCGAACTGGACATGATGGTGGGGAAAATCCTGTGCTATCTCTACCTCAGCCCGGAGCGTCTGGCGCACGAGGGGATTTTCAGCCATCAGGAGCTGTACGACGAGTTGCTGAGCCTGGCGGACGAAACCAAATTGCTGAAGTTCGTTAATCAGCGCTCTACCGGTTCGGATCTCGATCGCCAGAAGCTGCACGAAAAAGTGCGCACTTCACTGAACCGCCTGCGTCGTCTGGGCATGATCTACTTCATGGGCAATGACAGCAGCAAGTTCCGCATCACCGAGGCGGTGTTCCGCTTTGGCGCCGATGTGCGCAGCGGTGACGATCCGCGTGAAGCGCAGTTACGTATGATCCGTGACGGCGAAGCGATGCCGGTTGAAAACAGCCTGTCGCTGAATGATGAAAGCGATGCTGAAGATTCGCAGCTTGATAACACACCGGGCAGTGCAGAGGATGAACAGGAATGATTGAACGCGGTAAATTTCGCTCGCTGACGCTGGTCAACTGGAACGGCTTCTTCGCCCGCACCTTTGATCTCGATGAGCTGGTGACCACGCTGTCCGGCGGTAACGGGGCAGGGAAATCCACCACCATGGCGGCTTTCGTCACTGCGCTTATCCCCGACTTGACGCTGTTGCACTTTCGTAACACCACCGAAGCCGGCGCCACCAGCGGCTCGCGCGACAAGGGTCTGCACGGTAAGCTGCGTGCCGGGGTGTGTTATTCCACCCTCGATGTGATCAACTCACGCCACCAGCGTGTCGTGGTGGGGGTGCGCCTGCAGCAGGTGGCCGGCCGTGACCGTAAAGTGGACATCAAGCCATTCACCATCCAGGGCCTGCCAATGGCGGTACAGCCGACCGAACTTTTGACCCAAACGGTGGGCGAGCGCCAGGCGCGCGTGCTGTCACTGCAGGAGTTGAAAGAGCGCGTTGAAGAGATGGAAGGGGTGCAGTTCAAGCAGTTCAACTCCATCACCGACTACCACTCATTAATGTTCGATCTGGGCGTGATCCCGAAACGCTTGCGTTCATCGTCCGATCGCAGCAAGTTCTACCGCCTGATCGAAGCTTCGCTGTACGGCGGTATTTCCAGCGCCATCACCCGCTCATTGCGCGACTACCTGTTGCCGGAAAACAGCGGCGTGCGCAAGGCTTTCCAGGACATGGAAGCGGCGCTGCGTGAAAACCGCATGACGCTGGAAGCGATCCGCGTGACCCAAACCGATCGCGACCTGTTCAAGCACCTGATTTCAGAAGCCACCTCCTACGTGGCGGCGGACTATATGCGCCATGCCAATGAGCGGCGCATTCATCTGGACGGCGCGCTGGCACTGCGCAGCGATCTGTTGGGCAGCCGCAAACAGCTGGCTGCGGAGCAGTATCGCCATGTGGAAATGGCGCGCGAACTGGCGGAACAGAGTGGGGCAGAATCCGATCTGGAAACCGATTATCAGGCCGCCAGCGATCACCTTAACCTGGTGCAAACGGCGATGCGTCAGCAGGAAAAGATCGAGCGCTATGAAGGCGATCTGGAAGAGCTGACCTACCGTCTGGAAGAACAGAACGAAGTGGTGGCGGAGGCCAGCGAACAGCAGGCCGAAAACGAAGCGCGCGCCGAGGCGGCCGAGCTGGAAGTGGATGAGCTGAAAAGCCAACTCGCCGACTACCAGCAGGCGCTGGACGTGCAGCAGACCCGCGCCATCCAATATCAGCAGGCGTTGCAGGCATTGGAGCGTGCTCGCGCACTGTGCCAACTGCCGGAGCTGACCGCCGAAAATGCCGAACAGTGGCTGGATACTTTCCAGGCGCGCGAGCAAGAGGCGACGGAAGCCCTGCTGATGCTCGAGCAGAAACTGAGCGTGGCCGACGCCGCGCACGGTCAATTTGAACAGGCTTATCAGCTGGTGGGGAAAATTGCCGGCCAGGTCAGCCGCAGTGAAGCCTGGCAGTGCGCGCGCGAATTACTGCGCGACTGGCCGTCGCAGCAACACCTTGCCGAACGCGTGCAGCCATTGCGCATGCGCCTGAGCGAGCTGGAGCAGCGCCTTCGCTCCCAGCAGGATGCCGAGCGTCTGCTGCAGGAGTTTTGCAAGCGCCATGGTCAGCAGTATCAGCCGGACGAACTCGATGCTCTGCAACAAGAGCTGGAAGAGCGTCTGGAGTCGCTGTCGCAAAGCGTCAGCGAGGCCGGCGAGCGCCGGATGGAAATGCGCCAGGAACTGGAGCAAATTCAACAACGCATTCGTGAGCTCACCACCCGTGCCCCTGTCTGGTTAGCGGCGCAGGATGCCCTGAGCCAACTCAGCGAGCAGAGCGGTGAACCGCTGGAAAGCAGCCAGCAGGTGACTGAGTACATGCAGCAGTTGCTGGAGCGCGAACGCGAAACCACCGTTGAGCGCGACGAAGTGGCTGCCAGCAAGCGTGCGGTTGAAGCGCAGATCGAACGCCTAAGCCAGCCGGGCGGTGCCGAAGATCAACGCCTGGTTACGCTGGCCGAACGTTTTGGCGGCGTGCTGCTCTCCGAAATTTATGACGACGTCACCATCGACGATGCGCCTTACTTCTCCGCATTGTATGGCCCGTCGCGTCACGCGATCGTGGTGCCGGACCTGTCGCTGGTGCGCGAGATGCTTGAAGGGTTGGAAGACTGCCCGGAAGATCTCTATCTGATCGAAGGGGATCCGCAGTCGTTCGATGACAGCGTGTTCGCCGTTGAAGAGCAAGACCGTGCGGTGTTGGTGAAAACCGCCGATCGTCAATGGCGTTACTCCCGTTATCCGGAAGTACCGCTGTTTGGTCGCGCCGCCCGCGAAAACCGCCTGGAAGTGCTGCACGCCGAACGTGAAACGCTGGCCGAGCGTTACGCCACGCTGTCATTCGACGTGCAAAAGACCCAGCGTTCGCATCAGGCCTTCAGCCGTTTCATCGGTTCCCATCTGGCGGTGGCGTTTGACGCCGATCCGGAAGCGGAAATTCGTACCCTTACTTCTCGACGTGGGGAAGTTGAGCGCGCGCTGAACAATCATGAAGCGCAAAATCAACAGCAACGTCAGCAATACGATCAGGCGAAAGAGGGCATTTCCGCACTGAACCGGCTGATGCCGCTGGTCTCATTGTTAAACGATGAAACACTGCAAGATCGCGTGGAAGAGATCCGTGAAGAGCTGGAAGAGGCGCAGGATGCCGCGCGTCACATTCAGCAGCACGGCGTTTCCCTGACCAAGCTGGAGCCGCTGCTGTCGGTGCTGCAAAGCGATCCGCAGCAGCATGAGCAGTTACAGCAGGATTACATTCAGGCGCAGAGCGTACAGCGTCAGGCTAAACAGCAGGCCTTTGCCTTGATCGAAGTGGTGCAGCGTCACGCGCACTTCGGTTATACCGACTCTGCCGGCATGCAAAACGCCAACAACGATTTGAACGACAAGCTGCGCCAACGCCTTGAACATGCGGAAGCGGAACGTACCCGTGCTCGCGAGCAGTTACGTCAGTACCAGACCCAGTTTACTCAGTACAGCCAGGTGCTGGCGTCGCTGAAAAGCTCGTATGACGCCAAGCGCGATATGCTGAAGGAACTGAGCCAGGAGCTGGTGGACATCGGCGTACAGGCGGATGCCAATGCTGAAGCTCGTGCCCGTGCACGCCGTGATGAACTGCACGCCGGCCTGAGCAACAACCGTGCGCGCCGTAACCAGTTGGAAAAACAGCTGACCTTCTGCGAAGCGGAAATGGACGGCTTGCAGAAGAAACTGCGTAAGCTTGAGCGTGATTACCATCAGTTGCGTGAGCAGGTAGTGACCGCCAAGGCGGGCTGGTGCGCAGTGATGCGCATGGTGAAAGACAACGGGGTTGAACGTCGTCTGCACCGTCGCGAACTGGCCTATATGGACGGCGACGAGCTGCGCTCGATGTCGGATAAGGCGCTCGGTGCGCTGCGTCTGGCGGTGTCGGACAACGAACACCTGCGCGACGTGCTGCGCCTGTCGGAGGATCCTAAGCGTCCTGAACGCAAGATCCAGTTCTATATCGCGGTGTACCAGCATCTGCGCGAGCGAATTCGCCAGGACATCATTCGTACCGATGACCCGGTCGAGGCTATCGAACAGATGGAAATCGAGCTGGGCCGTCTGACCGAAGAACTGACCGCCCGTGAGCAGAAGCTGGCGATCAGTTCCAAGAGCGTGGCGAACATCATTCGCAAAACCATCCAGCGCGAACAGAACCGTATCCGCATGCTCAACCAGGGCCTGCAGGCGGTTTCCTTCGGCCAGGTGAAAAGCGTGCGATTGAACGTCAACGTGCGTGAAGCGCATGCGACCCTGTTGGACGTGCTCTCTGAGCAGCAGGAACAGCATCAGGATCTGTTTAACAGCAACCGCCTGACCTTCTCAGAAGCGCTGGCCAAGCTTTACCAGCGCCTGAATCCGCAGATTGATATGGGCCAGCGCACGCCGCAGACCATTGGTGAAGAGCTGCTGGATTACCGTAACTACCTGGAGCTGGAAGTGGAAGTGTTCCGCGGCTCCGACGGCTGGCTGCGTGCCGAGAGCGGCGCGTTGTCTACCGGTGAAGCGATCGGTACCGGGATGTCGATTCTGGTGATGGTGGTACAGAGTTGGGAAGAAGAATCTCGCCGCCTGCGCGGTAAAGATATCTCCCCATGCCGTCTGTTGTTCCTCGACGAAGCGGCGCGACTGGATGCCAAATCCATCGCGACCCTGTTCGAGCTGTGCGACCGCCTGGAAATGCAGCTGATCATCGCCGCACCGGAAAACATCAGCCCGGAAAAAGGGACCACGTATAAGCTGGTGCGTAAGGTGTTCCAGAACCACGAACACGTACACGTTGTGGGGCTGCGCGGTTTCGCTAACGAACCGCCTGCGGCACTGGGTGTCGCCGCGGCTGAAACGCCATAAGCGCAGAAAAGCCCGCTAATAATCTGAAAATAGCCGCCCTGGGGTGGCTATTTTTTTGTACGCATGGATGATAGTCCTGCTTTTTTATCCGCTTTTAAACGGGTAGCTTAATGAATTACAGTTATTCATTAGTGCCAAAGGGCAAAATGGCTTTTCTGTTCGTATACTGAAACTAATAAGCTGTCTTGGTTGTATTTTTTGTGAGCATACAGGGGGCAATGGATGTTGCTTAGAAATGGAAACAAGGTACGACGTTTGGCGTTGAGTTGCGCAATGGCATGTGGTCTTGCGTCGTCGTTACCCGTATGGGCAACCGTTCCTGCATTCCCGGTGGCGTCTTCCGGTATGTCAGTTGCGCAAAGTCGTTCGGAATTGCTCGCGGCGTTGCCAAAAGGCATTACGCCACATTATCTTTCAACGCTTGCTCCTTTGTACGCCGCGAACCGGATGCAGCTGATGTGGCAGGATCGCGAAGCGGTCCAACAATTTCAGCAGCAGCTGGCCGAGTTGGCGATGTCTGGCGTGCAGCCGCAGTTTACGCAATGGGTGAAATTGCTGACCAATCCAGCCATTACCGGTGTGGCCCGCGATGTCGTACTGTCTGATGCGATGTTGGGGTATTTGCAGTTCGTTTCGTCGATCGGCGCCAATGGCAACAGCTGGCTGTACAGCAACATTCCCTACAAGCTCGGTTTGCCGCCCAATACGGTGATTAACCAGTGGCAGTTGGCGGTGCGTCAGGGTAAAACGGTGCCCTATGTCACCTCGCTGGCACCGCAGCACCCGCAATACGCCAAGATGCATCAGGCATTACGCGACATGCTGGCCGATGGGCGCCCATGGCCACAGATGGCGAATGGCCCGAGTTTGCGCCCCGATCAACTGAGCGATGATATTCCTGCCTTGCGCGAGATCCTGGCGCGCAACGGTATGCTGACCACTTCCGCCGCGCCGGTAGAGGCGCAAGAGCCGCCAGCGGTGTTGACCGGTTCGCGCAATGAGCCGGATGACGGTGGCTTATCGGTAGATGAAGAGAAAAATCGCGAGGCTCAGAGCGCGGTAGTCAGCCCGGCCGCCGCGCCGGTAAAAGACCTGGCGCCGTCACCACAATCGCCGTTCAGCCAGCAGCAGGAGAGTCCGGTCACGGTCACGGACAATCGCTATACCGCCGATTTGGTTGAAGGCGTTAAGCGCTTCCAGAAATGGCAGGGGTTAAGCGCCGATGGCGTGATTGGCGTACGCACCCGCGAATGGCTTAACGTGACGCCGCGAATGCGAGCTTCGCTGTTGGCGCTGAACATCCAGCGTTTACGCATTCTTCCCGGCCGCGTCGACACCGGAATTATGGTCAATATTCCCAACTACTCGTTGACCTATTACCTGAACGGCAATGAGGTGCTTTCTTCACGGGTGATCGTTGGGCGGCCCAGCCGCAAGACGCCGTTGATGAACAGTGCGCTGAACAATGTGGTGGTTAATCCCCCGTGGAACGTGCCGACCACGCTGGTGCGCGAAGATATTGTGCCGAAGGCGATGCGAGACGGCAGCTACTTCCAAAAACACGGTTATACCGTGCTTTCCGGCTGGAGCAACGATGCTGAGGTGATCAACCCGGCCATGATCGACTGGAATATGGTGTCGGCCCGTAACTTCCCATACCGGATCCGCCAGGCTCCGGGGGCGACCAACTCGCTGGGGCGTTTCAAATTCAACATGCCGAGTTCGGACGCTATCTATTTGCACGACACGCCGAACCATAACCTGTTCCAGAAAGACATTCGTGCCCTGAGCTCGGGTTGCGTACGTGTCAACAAGGCTTCGGATTTAGCGAATATGCTGTTGCAGGATGCGGGCTGGAACAATACCCGCGTTTCCTCGACCCTAAAACAGGGAAATACCACCTACGTAAATATCCGCCAACATATTCCGGTTAAATTGTATTATTTAACCGCCTGGGTCTCTGATGATGGAAAGCCACAATTCCGTACAGATATTTACAATTACGATGATACGGTGAGATCGGGTGCACAAATTTTGGCTCAGGCCGAAAAATTAATGCAATAAATGCAGTAATTATAAATAAATAACGGTCAGAATATCGGGCCATGATGCAGGCACTCATTCCGTGAGTGCCTGCAAACCGCGGGATATCACGGGTTGACTCAATCAGTGTGGGCGGTTATGGTTCAGGCAGTGCGCTGTTTTGTGCATATATTTTGATATTCTTGCCGGGTTTAACAGAAACATGGACAAAATTGATCATCATCGCCGTAAGTGGCTGGCGTTAGGTAGCGCCGCTGTGGGCATAGCGCTGCTCCCTGGGCAAGCCTTTGCCAGTCTTTCTACTTCGCGCCCGCGTATTCTTGTCGTCAATAATATGCATACGGGCGAATCCTTGAAAGCCGAATTCTTCGACGGCAAGGGATATAATAAAGACGAATTAGTTCGTCTTAATCATCTCTTCCGTGATTATCGAGCCAATAAAGTCAAGTCAATCGATCCTCGCCTATTTGATCACCTCTATCGCCTGCAGGGGCTGTTGGGCACCAACAAACCGGTACAGTTGGTTTCAGGTTATCGTTCCCTGGATACCAACAATGAGCTGCGTGAACGCAGCCGCGGTGTGGCCAAGCACAGCTATCATACCAAGGGCCAGGCGATGGACTTTCATATCGAAGGCATCCAGTTAAGCAATATCCGCAAAGCGGCGTTAAAAATGAGCGCCGGTGGTGTAGGATATTACCCACGTAGCAACTTTGTACACATCGATACCGGCCCGGTGCGGACCTGGTAATCGCTGTGCACCATAAGTGAGTAGCGCCAGCCCGTCAGGGTGTGGCGCTGTTGTCGTTGGAGCCTTATGAAATACCAAATTATTCCCGTTACCGCTTTTAGTCAGAATTGCAGCCTGATCTGGTGTGAGAGTACCCAACAGGCGGCATTGGTCGATCCCGGCGGCGAAGCGGAAAAGTTAAAGGTCGAAATTGCTAAACAGGGCGTGACGGTCACGCAGATCCTGTTGACGCACGGCCATCTCGATCACGTAGGGGCAGCGGCTGAGCTGGCGGAACACTATCAGGTACCGATCTACGGTCCGGACAAGGAAGACGCTTTCTGGTTGGATGGTCTGCCTGCGCAAAGCCGGATGTTTGGTCTGGAAGAGTGTGCGCCTCTGACGCCAACTCGCTGGCTGGAAGAAGGGGACAGCGTGCAGGTGGGCGAGATGACGCTCAAGGTACTGCATTGCCCCGGCCATACTCCTGGCCATATCGTGTTTATTAATGAGCAGGCGCGATTGGCGCTGGTGGGTGACGTATTGTTTAACGGTGGCGTGGGTCGCAGCGACTTCCCCCGTGGCGACCACCAGGCATTAATCAACTCGATCCGCACCAAGCTCCTGCCACAGGGGGATGACATGGCGTTTATCCCGGGTCATGGGCCGATGTCTACCTTCGGTCAAGAGCGTGAAACCAATCCGTTCCTGCGAGAAGAACCGGCCATCTGGTAAGGTTATTTCCCGGCAGAAATAACTAAGGGGCGCATTGAGCGCCCCCTTTTGCTTATTTGGAACCCTGAGCTTTACAGCACGGCGACGATGGCTTCACACAGCGGCGCCATATTGTCTGGCGTCATGCCTGCGACGTTAACCCGGCCGGAGTTAACGGCGTAAACGCCAAATTCGTCACGCAGGCGCAGTACCTGTTCTTTGGTCAACCCGCTGAACGAGAACATGCCGTTCTGGTTGATGATAAAGTTGAAGTCCTGCTCTGCGCCTTTCTCCTGCAAAGTATTCACGAACAGCTGGCGCATGCGGTGAATGCGTTGACGCATATCGGTCAGCTCCTGCTCCCACAGCGCGCGCAGCGCATCATCACCCAGGATGGTCGCAACCACCGCGGCACCGTGTGACGGCGGGTTGGAGTAGTTGGCGCGAATGGCGGCTTTCACCTGGCTGAAGGCGCGATCAGCGGTATCCGCATCTGCGGCAACCAGAGTACAGGCGCCGACACGTTCGTTGTATAGGCCGAAATTCTTCGAGTACGAGCTGGCTACGATCAGTTCCTGATGCTTGGCGGCGAAAATACGCAGGCCCTGTGCATCTTCTTCCAGACCTTTCGCAAAGCCCTGGTAAGCAAAGTCGAACAGCGGCAGCCAGCCGTTAGCCACAGACAGCTCGGCTAACTGAGCCCACTGCTCTGGCGTAGGATCGATACCGGTTGGGTTATGGCAGCAACCATGGAACAGGACCACATCGCCTGCCTGAGCCTGTTTCAGGCTGTTCAACAGGCCATCGAAGTCCAGCGCATGATTAGCCGCATCGTAGTAGGCATATTCCAGCACTTCCAGGCCGACGGCGCCGAACACGTTTTTATGGTTCGGCCAGCTTGGGTTGCTGATCCAGATGCGTTTAGCGCTGGTCTGGTTGGCGATGAAGTCAGCTGCCACACGCAGGCCGCCGGTACCACCAGGCGTTTGCGCGGTGCGCGCACGCTTGTCGGCAATGATTGGGTTTTGTTTGCCGAACAGCAGTTCTTGCGTGCAGTTGGCGAAAGCGGGGATGCCCTCAATGCCGAGATAGTTTTTGGTGGCTTCATTTTCCAGCAGATACTGCTCGGCTTTTTTCACGCTGGTCAGCACCGGCGTTTTGCCGGTTTCGTCTTTGTAAACGCCAATGCCCAAATTGATTTTGTTCGGGCGTGCGTCGGCGCGGAAAATGTCGGTCAGACCCAGAATCGGATCGGCAGGTGCAGCAGTGATTTTTTCAAACATGTCAGGTGCTTCCATGGCTCGGAGTTAAGCAGACAGAAGCATCAGGGTAGCGCCAGTTATGCGCTTTGCCAACCGTTTGCGAGAAAAACACAGCGATCTTGTGAAGGGCGCAGATTCGGCATAAAAAATGAGGAAGAAGGGGGCATTGGCAGGATAAAAATTTACGCGTAGCGCAAAAACAAAAACAGGGCCGAAGCCCTGTTTTTTAACTTACTCGACGGTGAACCGTCGTTAAGTGAGACAACTTAGAACTGGTAAACCAGACCAACACCTACGATATCATCGGTAGCGGTGCCAGTGGCTTTAGTGAACTCGTTGTCGTCCAGCAGGTTGATTTTGTAATCAACATAGGTAGACATGTTTTTGTTGAAGTAGTAAGTGGTACCAACAGAAACATATTTAACCAGATCCTGGTCTGTACCTGCGCCTGGGACGTTCAGGTTTTTACCTTTAGACTGCAGGTAAGAAACTTCTGGACGCAGACCGAAGTCGAACTGGTACTGAGCAGTCACTTCGAAGTTCTGAGTTTTGCTGGCGAAGCCGCCGCAATCGGTAGATGCATTACAGGTTGAGCTGAAGTTGCCGCCGCCGAATGGAGTCATGTTACGAGTTTCTGCGTACATAGCTGCCAGGTAAACGTTGTTAGCGTCGTATTTCGCGCCAACAGTCCATGCATCAGCTTTGTCGCCACGTTCGTTAGAACGCAGTTTTTGATCATCGGTACGGTTGGAAGAAGCGTATGCTGCACCTACGCTGATGCCTTCGCCGATGTCATAAGTAGAAGACAGGCCCCAGCCGTCGCCATTTTGTTTCTTGATGTCACGGCCGTCGTTCTGGTTTTTACCTTGGTACTGAACGGCGAAGTTCAGACCGTCAACCAGACCGAAGAAGTTGTTGTTACGGTAAGTAGCAACGCCGTTGGTACGGCCAGTCATGTAGTTGTCGGTAATGGTGTAAGTGTCGCCACCGAACTCTGGCAGCATATCTGTCCAGCCTTCTACGTCGTACAGTACGCCGTAGTTACGGCCGTAGTCGAATGAACCGTAGTCAGCAAATTTCAGACCAGCGAAGCCCAGACGAGTCTTGGTGCCTTCGGTGCCTTGAGATTCAGAGTGGTTAGCCTGAACGTTGTATTCCCACTGGCCGTAACCGGTCAGTTGGTCAGTAATCTGGGTTTCACCTTTGAAGCCGAAACGAACATAGGTCTGATCGCCGTCATTACCTTTGTCGTCTGAGAAGTAGTGCAGACCGTCAACTTTACCGTACAGATCCAGTTTGTTGCCGTCTTTGTTGTAGATTTCAGCAGCGTTAGCTGCACCAGCGGCTAACAGAGCTGGGATTACCACTGCAAGAATATTGCGCTTCATCATTATATTACCCTCATTGGTGTTATTCGGACACCTTTGCCACTGCCGCCAATAATTCTTTTGGAACTATTGTTGATAGATTGGTGTCGTCCTGTGTCTGCACGCAGTGTTCCATTCACGGGCAGGTTAATCTAGAACGAAAATGCTACCAATGTCCTAATGAGGTTTCAAAAAGAAAGTATTTGTAACTAAATGTAATATTCACGGAACTTTGTGACGCTCGTCAATATTAAAAAATGCGAAAGGCCAGCTAAGCTGGCCTTGGTTTTGTAACTAAATTAACTAGAAAATGTATTATCTGATTAATTAAAAGGTTGCATTACGTGGTGTGCGTGGGAAAGGGATCACGTCGCGCACGTTTTGCACACCGGTTACGTAGGCGATTAAACGCTCAAAACCTAAACCAAAGCCGGCGTGTGGTACGGTGCCGTAACGACGCAGATCGCGGTACCACCAATAATCTTCTTTATTCAGGCCCATGGCTTCCAGGCGCTGATCCAACACGTCCAGACGTTCTTCACGCTGAGCACCGCCGATGATTTCGCCAATGCCCGGGGCCAACACGTCCATTGCCGCAACGGTTTTGCCGTCGTCGTTCATACGCATATAGAAAGCTTTGATGTCTTTCGGGTAGTTTTTCACCACCACCGGCGCTTTAAAGTGTTTCTCAGCCAGGTAACGCTCATGCTCTGAAGACAGATCGATACCCCAGGAAACCGGGTTTTCGAAAGTCTGGCCAGAGGCGATCAGGATTTCCACCGCTTCGGTGTAATCAACCTGAGCGAAGTCGGAAGAAACAAAACGCTTCAGGCGGTCAATTGCATCTTTGTCTACGCGTTCTGCGAAGAACTGCATGTCATCCATACGCTCGTTCAATACGGCCTGGAATACATACTTCAGCATTTTCTCTGCCAGTTCCGCGATATCCTCGAGGTCAGCAAAGGCAACTTCCGGCTCGATCATCCAAAACTCGGCCAGGTGACGGCTGGTGTTGGAGTTTTCGGCGCGGAAAGTCGGGCCGAAGGTGTAAATTTTCGACAACGCACAGGCATAGGTTTCGCCGTTCAACTGGCCGGAAACGGTCAGGAACGCTTCTTTACCGAAAAAGTCCTGGCTGAAATCGACAGCGCCTTTATCGGTGCGCGGCAGGTTTTCCAGATCCAGCGTGGAAACGCGGAACATTTCGCCAGCGCCTTCGGTATCGGAAGCGGTGATCAGCGGAGTGGAAACCCAGAAGAAGCCGTTCTCGTGATAAAAACGGTGAATCGCCTGCGCCAGAGTGTGACGCACGCGAGCCACGGCACCGATCAGGTTGGTGCGTGGGCGCAGGTGCGCCACTTCGCGCAGGTATTCGATGCTATGGCGCTTGGCTGCCATCGGGTAAGTGTCAGGATCGTCAACCCAACCGACCACTTTAATCTCGGTCGCCTGCAGCTCGAAACTCTGACCTTCGCCAGGAGAGGCGACCACTTTGCCGGTTACTTCAATCGAGCAGCCGGTGGTCAGATGCAGCACTTCATCCTGATAATTCGGCAGAGAATTATTAACGACGGCCTGTAACGGATCAAAGCAGGAACCGTCATAGACGGCCAGGAAGGAGATACCAGCTTTAGAATCTCTCCGGGTACGCACCCACCCGCGCACGGTGACTTCACTGTCAACCGCAGCACGGCCTTGCAGTACGTCGACTACAGGCACTACGCTCATAGATTTCTCTCTTAATAATTTGGTTTAGAAATAGCTTACAACCCAAGAATATGGGGATGTTGCTATGTTACTTGCCGCGGTGCAGAGCACAAGCAGAAATCGCCGGATTGGTGCAACATTTCTTGGCTCTGGGCGAAAAGGGAGCACGGCGAAGTCTCTTATAAAGAAGAAAAAAGCCGGCATGAGGTCTTCAGCCGGCTTTTTCGCGTTGGCAGGGCAGTGGGGCTTAGCTGGCTTTCTTCACCAGCGGTAAATCGAAGGCCTTGCGCAAGGCTTTCACAAAGGCTTGATCCTGGCAGATGGTCTTGCCCGGGCTGTCGGAAAGTTTAGCCACCGGCTTGCCTTTGCATTCGACCAGCTTGATCACGATGTTCAGCGGTTTAACTCCTGGGATATCGCAGGTCAGACGGGTGCCGATACCAAATACCAGATTGACGCGCTGGTGGAAACGACGGTAGAGCGCCATCGCCTTGTCCAACTCCAGATTGTCGGAGAACACCAGCGTTTTGCTCATGGGGTCGATGCCCAGCTTCTGATAATGCGCAATGGCTTTCTCGCCCCATTCGAACGGATCGCCCGAATCATGGCGCAGGCCCTGATAACGCTGGGCGAACTGCGGACCGAAATCACGCAGGAAGGCGTCCATGGTGATGCAGTCGGTCAGCGCGATGCCGAGCTGGTCCGGGTATTCATCCAGCCAGGCTTGCAGCGCTGCGCGTTGGCTGTTGGCCAATACCGGGCTGATCTGCTGGTGCGCCTGGAACCACTCATGAGCCTGGGTACCCACGGGAGCGAGCCCCAGTTGGTGGGCCAGATCGTAGTTGCTGGTGCCGACCAGGTAAGGAAATTCGTCTTTCAAGGTGCTGACAATCGCCTGCTGCACGCTTTGCGAGAAGCGACGGCGGGTGCCGAAGTCCATCAGTTTGAAGCGAGAAATATCCACGTCAGCGCTCATGGCTTTAAAATGCTCGAGTTTGCTGCGCAGATGAGCGACGGCCATCTCAGGCGTGACCTCCGGGGAGCGGTGACGGTGCACCACCTCACTGATCACGGCCAGCAGAGGGACTTCCCACATGATCACTTCACGCCAGGGACCGGCAATGCGGAGGTGCAATTTGCCTGCATGATTTTCAATCTGAACCTGTTGCGGATCGTAGCGAAACTCGCGCAGCCAGTTCAGGTAATCTTCGCGGAAGAAAGGCAGCCCGGAAAGATAGTTTAACTCAGCGTCTGTCAGCGCCAATTGGCTCATCAGTGCGATCTGGGTACGGATCTCGTCGGCATATTCGCCAAGCAGCTCGTCACCGCGGCAGCGGAATTCCGCCGCCACGCTGATAGCAGGATAGCGATGGAACACTGCTTGCTGCATATGAAGCTTATAAGCATCAGTATCAAGCAGTGATGTCAAAATCGGGGAGGCGTATTGAGTCATAGCGCGTTACTGCATCCTCGTCAGGCGCGTGTCCAAATCCGGATAATCATAAAAAAGTGGGGGGAGTATACCCGGATTATCCTGTTATTGAAGCTGCATCACACCACAATTCATCGGAGCCGGTCGAGGATTAAACGTGCCTTTATCTCTGCTTGCCATCAGGATACCGACAGAAAAGTCAGATAAGCCTGTAAGGTGAATGACTTAGCCTAATTAGTCATAAAAATTATAATGTTAATTATTTTAAACAACAATTCAGATAAAACCGTTCTGGGTATGAATGCCTATCCGGTCTTTGCCGTTTTTCTTGCAAAAATAGAGCGCTTCATCCGCCTGCCTGATCGCCGTTGGCAACAAACGGATATCGCGTACCTGGGCAATGCCGCAACTGGTGGTGAAGCGGACGTTTTGGCCATCGGTTAATGTCAGGCTGAACCTATGAGTGCGTTCGCGTAGCTGTGACATCACTTCCCGCGCATTCTCCAGCGTACAGTTACCGAGGATCACGGCAAATTCTTCACCACCATAGCGACAGAAAATATCGCTGGACCGGAAGGTGCTTTGCAGCAGTTTGCCGAATGCCACCAGCACCAGGTCACCCACATGATGGCCGTAGGTGTCATTAAGGCTTTTGAAATTATCAATATCAATCAGGCAAAAGGCCAATGGATAGCTGCCTGGGGCCAACGATTCGCATTCGAGGAAGAACTTACGGCGGTTATAGATGTTGGTTAAAGGATCAAGGAACGAGGACGCCTCCAGCTCTTTGATCAGCAGATGTTTTTCATTTTCCAGCGTCACTTTTACCAACTGATACTGCTTGAGCTGCTTAATGGCGTCGCTGATGGCCATCAATTCCTGAGCGTAAAACACCTCGTTGCGGTCGATATTCATATTGCCACGTGATAGCCGCAAAATATTGTTATGGGTTTTCGTCAGCCAGCGGCTGATATTTGAGCAATACACCAGCGTGGGCAGAAAAATAAACAGCGCAATCAGACCGGCAAGGGAAATCATGCCGTAAATAGCGGTTTGGCTGTGGTAAATCTTATGCTTTGACGCCGCAATTTCCATTTCAAAGGTACGCTGATAAAGCCGCTGTGAGAGTTCGCTCAGGTTTTTAACATACTGGTAAATCGAGTCGGCGGGATAGGGGGTATGGGTATTAATGGCATTATACAACCCTTCGGAAATGAATCTGGTCTGGTTGGCGGACAGCTGCGCCAGGATCTCATTGACCAGGGCGGTGGTTTGCACATCGTTATAGGTCAGCTTCATAAAAATCAGCCGGCTGTTTAACGCACTCAATACCCCGGTGAGCTGAACGGCTTTCAGATAAGCATCTTTGCGCTCCCGCTGGTTGGTATTGACATCAATGACCTGGTCGATCAGTTCGGTGACAGACATATTCAGCCGATTATTCAACCGCATGGCTTCCAGAAACAAAAACGAGTCGGCATCGACCATGCGGTTATCGTAGCTATAACGGTAATAACTTTTGCTGGCCTGGGAAATATAGTAGGCGCTGTTGATGTTAAACAGGTTGGCGTTGACATCGTTCACGTGAGAAAGCTGCAGGTTGTCATTATTCAGCAGTTGTTCCATCAGATTGAGCATGGAAAGCGCGGCGATTTTTTGTCGAATGCCGAGTTGCTGCGATATTTTACTGTCGAGGTGTGGCCGAAACTGGGCAATTTTTTCGCGCGCTACGCGGTCGGCATCCTGCCACTGTTGCGGGGTGATATGCGGATCAACCAGGCTCAAGCGCTTTAAACGGTGCGCCAATAACGTGGCCTGAAAAGCCGCTGAAATCTCTTTGGCACGGGTAATTTTGTACAGATTAAGTCGGTTGTCGCGGTAGTCGGTATTGGCCTCGACTAGCTCATCGGAAATAAACAGGGCAAATGAGGACATCAGGGCAAAGGTAAAAAAATAGATCAGATATTTTACTTTCATATGCGCTATGCGTCCTTGAGCCCGATCTGCTAATTATATCACTGAGTCTCCCAGCCTGTCTTGGCTATACCCAACCGGTGGGATTGCCTGCAAAGTGCCGCCGAACGGGAAAGGCTGCCCCGTGAGATAGGGTAAGTTCGTACTTTTGACGTCAATGTTCTCATCTGGAATACGTGCGACCCCGCAGGGCATCTTTAGCATTTAATGCTGATTTTCATGCCGCATCAGGTGAAGGAACCTGATGACGTGGGCAATTCTTCGACAGGATTACGATCCACCTCCGATTTCTCCGCTCCGGCGGCCCGGCATCTCTGGGTTTTTTTTTTAGCTGTGATACAGTTTATTTACAATCGGGCTCATCGAAATTTCTGCTCTTTTTCCATGGCGAAATACACCAAAGATGAAAGCCTGGCACCTGTAACTCACTGAGACGTCAAAGGGTTTTTATGACACAACTGCCACAGGCGAAGTATCGCCACGATTATCGCGCGCCAGATTACACCATCACTGATATTGACCTGAATTTTGAGTTGGACGCAGAGAGCACTCGCGTCACTGCCGTCAGCAAAATCAAACGCCAGGGCGCTGCCGATGCGGCGCTGGTGTTGAACGGTGAAGATCTGACGCTGGTGAGCATTGAGATCGACGGCCAGCCGTGGACAGCTTATCAGTTGCAGGATAACAAACTGGTTATCGAGCAATTGCCGGCACAATTTACCATGACCATTGTCAATGATATCCATCCGGCTAAAAACACCGCGCTGGAAGGGCTGTATCTGTCCGGCGAAGCGCTGTGTACCCAATGTGAAGCTGAAGGTTTCCGCCACATTACTTATTATCTCGACCGCCCGGACGTGCTGGCGCGTTTTACCACTCGCATCGTGGCCGACAAGGAGCGTTACCCGTTCCTGTTGTCAAACGGCAACCGCGTAGGTCAGGGCGAACTGGAAGATGGGCGTCACTGGGTGCAGTGGCAAGATCCTTTCCCAAAACCTTGTTATCTGTTTGCGCTGGTGGCCGGTGATTTCGACGTACTGCGCGACAGCTTTACCACCCGTTCCGGTCGCGAAGTGGCGCTGGAGTTGTTCGTTGATCGCGGCAACCTGGATCGCGCCGACTGGGCCATGACCTCGCTGAAGAACTCGATGAAATGGGACGAAACCCGTTTTGGCCTGGAGTACGATCTCGACATTTATATGATTGTCGCGGTCGACTTCTTCAACATGGGGGCGATGGAGAACAAAGGGTTAAATATTTTTAACTCCAAATACGTGCTGGCGAAAGCCGAAACCGCCACCGACAAGGATTACCTGAATATCGAAGCGGTGATTGGCCACGAATATTTCCACAACTGGACCGGCAACCGCGTGACCTGCCGGGACTGGTTCCAGCTCAGCCTGAAAGAAGGGCTGACGGTATTCCGCGATCAGGAGTTCAGTTCCGATTTGGGCTCACGCCCGGTCAACCGTATCGATAACGTGCGCGTTATGCGCGGTGCGCAGTTCGCCGAAGATGCCAGCCCAATGGCGCATGCTATTCGTCCGGACAAAGTGATCGAAATGAACAACTTCTACACCCTGACGGTGTACGAGAAAGGTTCTGAAGTGATCCGCATGATGCATACGCTGCTGGGCGAAGAACAGTTCCAGAAGGGGATCCAGCTGTACTTCGAACGCCATGACGGCAGTGCGGCAACCTGCGATGATTTCGTTCAGGCGATGGAGGATGCGTCCAACGTTGACCTGTCATTGTTCCGTCGCTGGTACAGCCAATCCGGTACGCCGCTGCTGACGGTACGCGACGAATACGACGCCGAGCACCAACAGTACCGTTTGCACGTCAGCCAGAAAACCGCACCGACCGCCGATCAGCCGGAAAAACTGCCGCTGCATATTCCGCTGGATATCGAACTGTACGACGCGCAAGGTAACGTGATTGCCTTGCAGAGAAACGGATCTGCGATCAATAACGTACTGAACGTCACCGAAGCGGAGCAGACCTTCGTGTTCGATGGCGTGGCGCACAAGCCGGTACCGTCCCTGCTACGTGAGTTCTCCGCGCCGGTTAAACTGGATTATCCGTACAGCGATCAGCAACTGACCTTCCTGATGCAGCATGCGCGCAATGAGTTTGCCCGTTGGGATGCGGCACAGAGCCTGTTGGCGACCTACATCAAACTGAACGTCGCCAAACATCAGCAGCAACAGCCGTTGTCGCTGCCACTGCACGTTGTTGATGCTTTCCGCGCCGTACTGTTGGACGAGAAGTTGGATCCGGCGCTGGCTGCGCAGATCCTGACGTTGCCTTCAGAAAGTGAAATTGCTGAGCTGTTTGCCACCATCGATCCTGAAGCGATCGCCGTGGTGCACGAAGCGATCGTCCGCTGTCTGGCGAAGGAAATGGCCGATGAGTGGCTGGCGGTTTATCACGCCAACAAGACCGACGGCTACCGGGTAGAACATGCTGACATCGCGAAGCGCGCGCTGCGCAACGTGTGCCTGGGCTATCTGGCCTTTGGCGATGAAGCGCTGGCCGACCGATTGGTCACGGAGCAGTATCGTCAGGCGGATAATATGACCGATTCGCTGGCGGCACTGGCCGCTGCGGTGGCGGCGCAATTGCCTTGTCGCGACGCGCTGTTGGCGGCCTTTGACGAACGCTGGCACCAGGATGGTCTGGTGATGGACAAATGGTTTGTGCTGCAGGCGACCAGCCCGGCGGCGGACGTGTTGACCAAAGTGCGTGGGTTGCTGAAACACCGTTCATTCAGCCTGAGCAATCCAAACCGCACACGCTCATTGAT
Organism: Serratia liquefaciens; assembly: GCA_012719855.1. Taxonomy (GTDB): domain Bacteria; phylum Pseudomonadota; class Gammaproteobacteria; order Enterobacterales; family Enterobacteriaceae; genus Serratia; species Serratia liquefaciens_A. The sequence goes on from JAAXZN010000006.1 coordinate 106,081, forward strand.
TGGGGGCTTTGCTTCCGCCAACCCTGCGGCGTTCCATGCGGCGGACGGCAGTGGCTATCAGTTCCTGGTGGAAATCCTCAGCGATTTGAACCAGCGCAACCCGCAGATTGCTGCTCGCCTGATCGAACCTTTGATCCGCTTGAAACGTTACGATGCTTCGCGTCAGGCGTTAATGCGCAAAGCGCTTGAACAGTTGAAAGGGCTGGAGAATTTGTCCGGCGACCTGTTCGAGAAAATCACCAAGGCGCTCGACGCGTAAATCTAAAACAGGGACGGCATGCCGTCCCTGTTTTAATTTGCTGCGCGGCGTGCGGCCTGGCTTAAGGGGGAGGGCGGAGACAATACTCTGTCCAGTACCTCGGCCTCCAGCTCTGCCAGTTTGACCGACCCTTTGCGCCGTGGGCGCGGCAGGTCGACGGTCAGATCCAAGCCGATACGGCCTTCCTCAATCAAAATCACGCGATCCGCCAGCGCAATGGCTTCACTGACGTCGTGCGTCACCAGCAATACGGTGAAACCGTGCTGTTGCCACAACCCCTCAATCAATCCCTGCATTTCAATCCGCGTCAAGGCGTCAAGCGCCCCCAAAGGTTCGTCCAACAGCAACAGGCGTGGACGGTGGATCAGCGCGCGTGCCAAGGCCACTCGCTGTTTTTGTCCTCCGGACAAGGCCGCCGGCCACTCGTTGGCGCGGTCGGCCAGCCCGACGGCTTCCAGCGCTTGCAACGCATCGGCACGCCAGTTGCCGCGCAGGCCAAGGCCCACATTGTCGATCACCTTTTTCCACGGTAGCAGGCGGGCGTCCTGAAACATCAGGCGGGTATCGTCTCTGGCGCTGGCAAGGGGCGCATTCCCGCTCAGCAAGGCGCCGCTGGTGGCTTTTTCCAGCCCTGCCATCAGACGCAGCAGCGTGCTTTTACCGCAGCCACTGCGCCCGACCACGGCGACAAACTGTCCCGCGCTGATGCGCAATTGAATATTGTCCAGCACGGTGCGGTTGCCATAGCGCTTGGCAATGGACTCCAGTGTGACCGGCGTCCCTTGGGGGATTCGAGCGGGAGTCGTCATAGCGCTTCTCCTTGTTTCAGTTGATAGGCCGGGTGCCAGCGCAACCAGACGCGTTCCAGCAACTGTGCGCTGACGTCTGCCAGCTTGCCGAGCAGGGCATAAAGCACAATCGCCACCACCACCACGTCGGTCTGCAAGAATTCACGCGCGTTCATCGCCAGATAACCGATACCTGAATTGGCGGAAATGGTTTCGGCCACGATCAGCGTCAGCCACATAAAGCCCAACGCGAAACGTACGCCGACCATGATCGACGGCAGAGCACCCGGCAAAACCACCTGAGCAAACAGCTGGAAACCGCTCAGGCCGTAGCTGCGCGCCATTTCAAGCAGGCCGTGATCGATATTCTTGATACCGTGATAGGTATTCAAATAAATGGGGAACAGGGTGCCTAACGCCACCAGAAAAATCTTGGCGGACTCATCGATACCGAACCACAGGATCACCAGCGGGATCAGCGCCAGGTGCGGTACGTTGCGGATCATTTGCACGGAGCTGTCCAACAGGCGTTCGCCCCAACGTGACAGACCGGTGATAAAGCCCAGCGCCAGCCCAATGCTGCCGCCGATGCTAAAACCGATCAGTGCGCGCCAACTGCTGATCGTCAGGTGTTGCCACAACTCGCCGCTTTTGGTTAGCGTCCAGAAGGCGGTAACGACCGCGCTCGGTGCCGGCAGAATACGGTTTGACAACCAGCCCGCCTCAACGGAGATTTGCCAGATAACCACCAGCGCTACCGGCAATGCCCAGGGGGCCAGCCGGTGCAATATGCGTTGTGTACCCTTCGCCATAAGGGGGCTCCTCAGCTTTGCGACGCTTTTTGCGGAATATAAATATTGGCCACCACTTCTCCCTGGGCCTGGACCGGTTTGCGCTGAGTGGGGATTTGGTTTTCCACCAGGTCAAGATGCGGGAACAGCAGTTCGCCGACGCGATAGGCTTCTTCCAGATGCGGGTAGCCGGACAGGATAAAGGTATCGATGCCCAGATCGGCATATTCCTGCATGCGCGCCGCCACCGTCGGGCCGTCGCCGACCAGGGCAGTACCGGCCCCGCCACGGACCAGGCCCACCCCGGCCCACAGATTGGGGCTGATCTCCAGATTGTCTTTTTTGCCGCCGTGCAGCGCCGCCATGCGCCGTTGCCCTACAGAGTCGAAGCGGGCAAATGCCTTTTGTGCATCGGCGATGGTTTTTTCATCCAGATTGGCAATCAGTCGGTCTGCTGCACGCCAGGCTTCTTCCGTAGTTTCACGCACGATAACGTGCAGGCGAATGCCGAAGCGCACCTTGCGACCTTTGGCCGCGGCTTTGGCGCGGACCTCGGCAATTTTTTCTTTCACCTGCGCCGGGGGTTCTCCCCAGGTGAGGTACATTTCAACCTGTTCGGCGGCCAGATCCTGCGCAGCGGCAGAGGATCCGCCGAAATACAGCGGCGGACGCGGTTGTTGCACCGGCGGGTACAGCAGTTTTGCCCCCTTCACCTGAATATGCTTGCCATCGAAATCGACAGTTTCCCCTTCCAGCACCTTACGCCAAACGTGGGTGAACTCTGCCGAAGCCTCGTAACGTTCTTCGTGATTCAGATGCAGCCCTTCCGCCGCCAATTCTTCGGGATCGCCGCCGGTGACCAGATTGAACAACGCCCGGCCATTGGAAAGGCGATCGAGCGTTGCCGCCTGGCGAGCCGCCAGGGTGGGTGAAATAATGCCGGGGCGTAAGGCCACCAGGAATTTCAACCGTTGAGTGACCGGGATCAGCGAGGCGGCCACTAACCAGGAGTCTTCACAAGAACGGCCGGTGGGGATCAACACGCCGCCGAACCCCAGCCGATCGGCCGCTTGGGCAATTTGCTGCAAATAGCCGTAATCGACGCTGCGCGCGCCCTCCGTGCTGCCGAGATAGTGGCCGTCGCCATGGGTCGGTAAAAACCAGAATACGTTCAGGCTCATCGTCAGTTCTCCAAAATTATTGTGCGCTCGGGCGCCAGATGCGTTGCGAAATATCGACTTTCACCGGCACCAGATGGTTGGCATAAAACAGATCGGCGGTTTGCTGCTGAGCGGCAATGGTGCGTGCGTCCAGAGGTTTGATGGCGGTCGGTGGACGGTGATCCAAATAAGATGAGATCACTTTTTCCGGCAGGCCCATGGCGTTTGCCAGTAGCGTGACGCTTTGCGCCCGGTCGCTTTGGGTCAACGCATCAGCTTTGGTCAACTCATCAAGCACCTGCTGAATGAACGGCCCGTTAGCTTCGGTATAAGTGCGCACCGCCAGATAGAAGGAGCCGGTTTGATTCAAATCGGTGCCGTCACCCAGCACCCGCACGCCGCCCTGCAGCAAGGCAGCGGAATAGTACGGGTCCCAGATGGTCCAGGCATCGACGTTGCCCTGCTGGAAGGCGGCGCGGGCATCGGCCGGCGTCAGATAAATGGGTTGAATATCGGTAAACTTCAGTCCGGCTTTTTGCAGCGATCGCAGCAGCAGGTTGTGGGAACTGGAGCCTTTCTGGAAGGCGACCTTGTGGCCTCTCAAATCAGCGACGGTTTTGATCGGGCTATTCTCCGGCACCAGGATGACTTCAGCCTTGGGTTTTGGTGGCTCTACGCCGACATACAGCAGATCCGCCCCGGCGGCCTGGGCAAAGATCGGAGGAATATCGCCTGTGCTGCCCAGATCGATACTGCCGACGTTCAGCGCCTCAAGCATCTGCGGGCCGGCGGGGAATTCGATCCAACTGATTTTGGTGGTGGGGAAACGCTGTTCCAGCAGGCGGTGGGATTTTGCCAGTACCAGACTGACCGATCCCTTTTGATAACCAATACGAAACTGTGCCGGATCCTGCGCGCTGGCGGAATTGATCCACGCCAGTGAGATGATGCCGGCTAAGGCGCCAGTGCCAAGCCAACGGCCAAGTGATGAAAGTCGTGTCATCCTCTTTCCTTATAGAGAGCGTGCTGTCAGGCAGTTTGACGTGAGAACAGGGAAGGGGAGAGCCGTGCCTGCGGTGGCTTACGGCGGCCGAGCGCCAGGTAGAAGCTTTCCAGGGCTTCTTCCAGCCGGGAGGCCAAACCTTCGGACAGGGTAATTTCCTCACCGTCCAGCACCACCTGGCTGTCATCGGCGAACACTCCATGCAGCACTTCCTGCGCTTTCAATGCCGCCAGCACTGGTTTCAGGGCATAGTCCACCGCCAGCATATGGCCAATGGAGCCACCGGTGGCCAGGGGCAACACCACCTTATGGTCCAGCGCACGTTCCGGCAGCAGATCCAGCAGGGTTTTCAGCGCACCGGAAAACGAGGCCTTATACACCGGGGTAGAGACCAGCAGGCCGTCGGCCAAAGCCAGTTGCTCGGTAAAGGCTTTTATCGCCGGGCTATTGAAATTGGCGTACAGCAAGTCTTCTGCGTCAAAGTCGTGCAGGGTGTAGGAGATCACCTCTACGCCCTGTTGCTGCAACCAATTCTTACTCAAGGAAAGCAGAGCCGCTGAACGTGATGGGATGCGAGGGCTGCCGGACAGTGATATAACGCGCATTGCCACTCCTTATAACTAAAAGTTAGGTTTAATTAGAAAATTGTCGAGAAGTGTTTTAAACCTATCAGCAAAGGGGCGGGTTACTTAAATCTCATTTTTTGATTTTGATATGCGTAAATGCGGATTGGCGGGGCTTTGACTCCCTATCGGGGGAAACGATTGCGTTAAAAACGCTTTTTTTGCTTTTAATCAATTCCAATTGGCCAAGGGATACCGGATAATACGCCCCCGGTTTGCAACCGGGAAATCAGGAGAGTACATGTACTACCCCCTCATCAGAAAAGCGTTGTTCCAGCTCGATCCCGAGCGTGCGCATGAATTGACTTTTCATCAGCTCCGCCGCATCACCGGCACCCCGTTAGAATTTGTTATTCGCCAGTCTGTGCCGACCAAGCCGGTAAGCTGCATGGGGCTCTCTTTTAAAAATCCTTTGGGTTTGGCCGCCGGTCTGGATAAAGACGGCGAGTGTATCGACGCATTCGGTGCCATGGGTTTCGGCTTTGTCGAAGTCGGCACCGTGACGCCACGCCCGCAATCGGGCAACGACAAGCCGCGTCTGTTCCGCATCGTGGAAGCGGAAGGCCTGATCAACCGAATGGGCTTTAATAACCAGGGCGTGGATAATCTGGTTGAAAACGTTAAGAAATCCCATTTCGGCGGTATTCTGGGGATTAATATCGGCAAGAATAAAGACACCCCGGTCGAGCAAGGAAAAGACGATTATCTGATCTGTATGGATAAAGTTTATCCGTATGCCGGTTATATCGCGATTAACATTTCGTCACCCAATACGCCGGGGTTGCGATCCTTACAGTACGGTGAAGCGTTAGACGATCTTTTGGTCGCCATTAAAAATAAGCAGCAGGAATTGCATGCGCGCCATCACAAATATGTGCCGGTGGCGGTAAAGATCGCGCCGGATCTTTCAGAAGAAGAATTGATCCAAATAGCCGACAGTTTGGTGCGCCATAATATAGATGGCGTGATCGCGACCAATACCACACTGGATCGTAAATTGATCCAGGGTCTGAATTATTGCGAGCAAATGGGGGGCCTGAGTGGTCGTCCGTTGCAGGCGAGCAGCACCGAAGTGATCCGCCGTTTGTCACTTGAGCTGCAAGGGCGTCTGCCGATTATCGGGGTGGGCGGAATTGATTCCCTGATGGCCGCGCGGGAAAAAATGGCAGCCGGGGCTTCGTTGGTGCAAATTTATTCCGGATTTATCTTCAAAGGTCCGCGGCTGATTAAAGATATCGTTAACTACATCTAATATTTTTCCTTTCATTTTCTGCCGGGGGTTTATTTCTTCCCCCGGCTCGTCTATATTTTGTCCACTAGCATAAATATCGTTCGCGGAATTATCCGATGTTTAAGCGACTTGAGTGGTGATAAAATCACCTTTTAGGGTAAATACGGCGTGGCATGGGCAGCGAGAAGGATAAGACATGAAGATAAAACCTGACGATAATTGGCGTTGGTATTTTGACGCCGAACACGATCGGCTAATGCTGGATTTAGCCAATGGGATGATCTTCCGCTCGCGCTTTCCTGCCAAAATGTTAACGCCGGATGCTTTCGACGAATGCTCTTTCTGTGTGGACGACGCTGCGCTTTATTTTAATTATGAAGAGCAGTGCAAACAGATAAAGCTCAGCCACGAGCAACGCGCCGAACTGGTATTAAATGCCCTGGTGGCCTATCGCTTCCTCAAACCGCTGATGCCGAAAAGCTGGCATTTCTCGCAGCAACATTATCCATTGCAGCCGAAAAACGGTGAGTTGGCGGCGGTGAAGGTGATGGAGAGCGGCGTTGAAGCCCGCCTGCTGGTAGTGGAAGCCGGCGACAACGCCAGCCTTTGCCTGCTGGCGCAAAACCAACTCTCCGTGGCCGGCCGTACCATGGTTCTGGGCGATGCCATCAAAGTGATGCACGATCGCCTTAAACCCTGCGCGCAAGATGAGGCCTCCGCCCCGGCTTACGACAGGGCGGTATAACGGCGATTACGCCAGCGTCAAATCGCTTTTTGGAATACAGCTGCAGCAAAGGATGGTGCCATTGTTGGCGACCGCACTTTTCTTCAGCGGTGCCACTTCGCCACTGACCAAGGTTATGCGACAACTTCCGCAAATTCCCGCACGGCATGAATAAGGCACGCGCAGCCCTTGCTGTTCCAACTGCTCCAGCAAGATCTGCTGATTATTGCCGGTAAACACCGTTCCCGCGTATTCGATAGTGACGCTATGTTCACTGTCCTGCGGTGCCTGCACGCTCTCAACAACTTTTCCTGCGCCATAAGGGCGCGGTGGTTTGTTGGATAACACTTCCACCGTATCGCCGACGCGGATAATACCGCTGCTGCGCGCCACCATATTCTGGCCAAAATCGATATCGCCGTTGTCCGCCGTGCGGAATTTCTGCAGGGTGCTCAGGGGTTCGCCGCTCGGGTGCTTGCGGCCACGTTCGGTGCTAACGGTGGTCAACACGCAGCGGCTACAGGGTTTGACCAGATCAAACATCACGTCACCGACGCGGATCACCTGCCAACCGTCTTCGGCCCAGGCTGCCGCACCGGTCACCACCAGATTGGGGCGGAACTGCTCGAGCTTGATGCTGCCGGGGCAACGCTGCTGCAAATCGTTGAATGAGGCTTCGTTGATCAGCAAATAAGGGTAGCCGTCGGCGAAAGAAAGGGGGATTTCCGGGTGTTTTTTCACGCGACGGGTCAGTTCGGGGCCAAGCCAACGCAATTGCACTTCACGCTGGAAATAACCGCTCAGCCAATTGTTAATCGCTGCCGGCGCAATTAAGGCGGTGAAATGGTTGCCCCAGACTTCGGTCGGTTGCGCCTCAGGGGCGAAATCGCTGAAGCGGATGGCCGCGCTTTCTCCGTCCGGCGCGGTCAGAAATAGCCCATCGGGCAGCAGAGCCGGGGTGAACATCACCATTTGCGGATATTGGCGTGCGGTAATAAAGGTGCCATCCGGTTCGGTGATCATAAAGTTACGGTCGAAAGCCAATCCACTGCTGGAAGCCTGCGCGTGCGAAAGCTGCAAACCACGAAGCGATTTCACCGGATGAACGTAAAGTTTCGAAAGCGTAATCACCCTTATCCCCGTGCGATTATTAAATAGAAGGGAGCAACTTTATGACAAGCGGTCTGGATTAGCTATAATGCGCAACAATTTTCTTTTTGGTGATAAGTACGATATGAACTCTCTGTTTGCCAGCACGGCGCGTGGACTGGAAGAACTGTTAAAAAGCGAACTGGAAGCGCTGGGCGCTCACGCCTGTAAAGTAGTGCAGGGTGGGGTACATTTTCAGGGTGACGATCGTCTTCTGTACCAAAGCTTGCTGTGGAGCCGTCTGGCCTCACGTATTTTGCTGCCGCTGAATGAATTCCGCGTGCACAGCGATCTGGATCTGTATCTGGGTGTGCAGGCGATCGACTGGACCAGCATTTTCGGCGTGGATAAAACCTTCGCCGTTCACTTCAGCGGCGTGAACGAAGAGATCCGCAACAGCCAATATGGCGCATTGAAGGTCAAGGACGCCATCGTCGACAGCTTTACGCGCAAGATCGATCAGCGCCCGACGGTAGCCAAACAGCAGCCGGATATTCGCGTCAATGTGTTCCTGCAGCGCGATATGGCCAGCGTAGCGCTCGATCTGAGCGGTGAAGGCCTGCATCAACGTGGCTACCGTGATCTGACCGGCCAAGCACCGCTGAAAGAGAGCCTGGCGGCGGCGATTGTGCAACGTTCCGGCTGGCAGCCGGGAACGCCGATGCTCGATCCTATGTGTGGCTCGGGAACGCTATTGATCGAAGCGGCGATGATAGCTTCCGATCGCGCGCCGGGTCTGCACCGTCAACATTGGGGCTTTACCGCCTGGAATGGTCACAACGTCGACCTGTGGCGCGAAGTGATCACCGAAGCGCAGGTGCGCGCACGCCGTGGCTTGCAAGAAACCACCTCGCGTTTCTTCGGTTCTGATATCGATCGTCGGGTGATTGAAATGGCGCGCGGCAATGCCCGTCGTGCAGGCGTTGCCGAACTGATTACCTTTAACGTCAACGACGTAGCCAAACTGACTAACCCGCTGCCGGAAGGCCCGACCGGCACCGTGGTTTGCAACCCGCCGTACGGCGAGCGTCTGGAAAGTGAACCGGCGCTGATCGCTTTGCACAATATGCTGGGCCGGATCATGAAGAGCGCATTCGGCGGCTGGCAGTTGTCATTGTTCAGCGCATCGCCGGAGCTGCTGAGTTGCCTGCAGCTGCGTGCCGAGCGCCAGTTCAAGGCCAAAAACGGTCCGTTGGACTGCGTGCAGAAAAATTACCAACTGGCGGAGAACCCACAGGGTTCCGGTGGCATTCAGGTGGCGGAAGATTTTGCCAACCGCCTGCGCAAAAACCTGAAGAAGCTCGACAAGTGGGCCAAACAGCAGGGCATTGAGTGTTATCGCCTGTATGACGCTGACCTGCCGGAATACAACGTGGCGGTGGACCGCTACGGCAGCAAGGTGGTGGTACAAGAGTATGCGCCGCCGAAAACCATCGATGCGCAGAAAGCACGTCAACGCCTGTTCGATGTGATCAATGCCACGCTGGCGGTGCTGGAATTGCCGTCCAATCAGCTGATCCTGAAAACCCGTGAGCGCCAGAAAGGCAAAAACCAGTATGAAAAACTGGCACAGAAGGGCGAGTTCCTGCTGGTGGAAGAGTTCAATGCCAAGCTGTGGGTTAACCTGACGGACTATCTCGATACCGGCCTGTTCCTCGACCACCGCATTGCTCGCCGCATGCTGGGTGAGATGAGCAAGGGCAAGGATTTCCTCAACCTGTTCGCCTATACCGGCACCGCCAGCGTGCACGCCGGGTTGGGGGGCGCGCGCAGCACCACCACGGTGGATATGTCGCGTACCTATCTGGAATGGGCGGAGAAAAATCTGCGCGTTAACGGCCTGACCGGCAAACAGCACAGATTGATCCATGCAGATTGCCTGTCATGGCTGCAAAATGCCGACGAACAATTCGACGTGATCTTTATCGATCCTCCGACCTTCTCCAACTCCAAGCGGATGGAGAACACTTTTGACGTTCAGCGCGATCACCTGGTGCTGATGCAAGATTTGAAACGGTTGCTGCGTCGTAACGGGACCATCATGTTCTCGAACAACAAGCGCGGTTTCCAGATGGATATGGCCGGCCTGAGCGCGCTGGGTCTGGAGGCGAAAGAAATTACCGCCCAGACGCAGTCGCAGGACTTTGCCCGTAACCGTCAAATTCATAACTGCTGGCTGGTTACCCACGCCGGCGAAGGAAAATAATTACTATGTCGTTAATTAGCATGTCCGGTGCCTGGCTGTCATTCAGCGATGCGCCGCTTTTAGATAACACCGAAATTCATATTGAAGACAACGAACGCGTCTGTCTGGTTGGGCGTAATGGTGCCGGTAAATCAACGCTGCTGAAGATCCTCGGTAAAGAAATTCCGCTGGACGATGGTCGGGTGATTTACGAGCAAGATCTGATCGTTGCGCGTCTGCAACAGGATCCACCGCGCAATATCGGCGGGACAGTATTCGATTTCGTGGCCGAGGGCGTGGCTGAGCAGGCGGAACACCTGAAGGCCTATCACGCGATTTCACACCTGGTGGAAACCGATCCGAGCGAAAAAAACCTGACGCGTATGGCGCAGATTATGGAGATACTCGATCACCAGGGGCTTTGGCAACTCGACAGCCGCATCAGCGAAGTGCTGTTGCAGCTGGGCCTGAACGGGGACGCGGAGCTTTCCTCGCTTTCCGGCGGTTGGCTGCGTAAAGCGGCGCTGGGGCGCGCGCTGGTCAGTTCTCCACGCGTATTGCTGCTGGACGAACCGACCAACCACCTGGACATTACCACCATTGACTGGCTGGAAGGCTTCCTGAAAGAGTTCCAGGGCAGCATCGTGTTCATTTCCCACGACCGTTCCTTTATCCGCAACATGGCGACGCGCATTGTCGATCTCGACCGTGGCAAGCTGGTGTCCTGGCCGGGCAATTATGATCTGTATCTGCTGAGCAAAGAAGAAGCGCTGCGGGTAGAAGAGCTGCAAAACGCTGAATTCGACCGCAAACTGGCGCAGGAAGAAGTGTGGATCCGTCAGGGCATCAAGGCGCGTCGTACGCGTAACGAAGGCCGTGTACGCGCGCTGAAGGCGTTACGTAACGAGCGTTCAGAACGTCGTGAGGTGATGGGCACCGCCAAAATGCAGGTTGAAGAAGCGGTACGCTCCGGCAAGATTGTGTTCGAGATGGAAGACGTCAATTATCAGGTCGGCGGCAAAGTGCTGGTGCGCAATTTCTCCGCCCAGGTGCAGCGCGGCGACAAGATTGCCCTGGTGGGGCCGAACGGCTGCGGCAAAACGACCTTGCTGAAGCTGATGCTTGGCCAGTTAAAGGCCGACAGCGGTCGCGTACACTGCGGCACCAAGCTTGAAGTGGCCTATTTCGATCAGCACCGCGCAGAACTGGATCCGGAACGTACGGTGATGGACAACCTGGCAGAAGGCAAGCAGGAAGTGATGGTCAACGGCCGCTCTCGCCACGTGCTGGGCTATTTGCAGGACTTCCTGTTCCATCCGAAACGCGCCATGACGCCGGTGAAAGCGTTGTCCGGCGGTGAGCGTAACCGTCTGTTGCTGGCCAAGCTGTTCCTGAAGCCAAGTAACTTGTTGATTCTCGATGAACCAACCAACGATCTTGACGTCGAAACGCTGGAGTTGCTGGAAGAGCTGATCGACGGCTATCAGGGCACCGTGCTGTTGGTAAGCCACGATCGTCAATTCGTCGACAACTCCGTGACCGAGTGCTGGATCTTTGAAGGCAACGGCGAGATCAGCACCTTCGTAGGCGGTTATTACGATGCGCACCACCAGCGCGCAACGGCAAAACCTATCCGTCAGGTCGCGGCGGAACAGAACAAGCCGGCGGCGGAGAAAAAGGCTGAACAGTCCAAGAAACCGGCGGCTAAACTGAGCTATAACTTGTTACGCGAGCTGGAACAGTTGCCGCAACGCCTTGAACAACTGGAAGCGGAAATTGAAGCGCTGCAGGCGCAAATGAGCGATGCTGATTTCTTCACGCGTCCTCATAGCGAAACACAGCAGGTGCTGACCGCGCTGGCCACCGCCGAAGGGGCATTGGAAGAAGCCTTCGCCCGTTGGGAAGAGTTGGAAGCGATGAAGAACGGCTAACCGTTGAGATACCGTCCGCGCGCTGCTGCGGGCGGTATTGTCGTACCGGTGAGCGACGTTGTTAAGGAGGATTATGGTGTGTTCCCACGAGAATCACGAGCAGCACAGTCACGCAACACACGCAAAGCAGCAACAGGACAATCTGATGCTGTGTCCACAATGCGACATGTTGGTGGCGTTGCCGCCGCTGGCATACGGTTCGAAAGCGGTATGCCCGCGTTGTAAAACGACCCTCAGCTCCCGCTGGCAGGAACCCCGCAAGCGGCCAATCGGCTATGCCCTCAGCGCATTGTTTATGCTGCTGCTGGCGAATATTTTCCCGTTTATCAATATGCGCGTTGCCGGTCTCGGTAACGAAATCAAACTGATCCAGATCCCGCAGGTGATGGTGGCGGAAGACTACGCCAGCATGGCTACGCTGTTTATGGTGTTCGTGCAGTTGATCCCGGCATTCTGCATGGTGGCGATCATTGTGCTGTGTGCCAGAGTGCGCATGCCCCTTGGCCTGAAAGAGTGGATGGCCAAGATGCTGTTCCAGTTTAAAACCTGGTGCATGGTCGAAATTTTCCTCGCGGGGGTGCTGGTCAGCTTCGTTAAGCTGATGGTCTATGGCGATATCGGCATCGGCAGCAGCTTTGTGCCTTACTGCCTGTTTTGCCTGCTGCAGGTGCGCGCCTTCCAGTGTGTGGATCGCCGCTGGCTATGGAATGACATTGAACCGGCGCCGCGGCTCGATCGCCCCATGAAAGTAGGGCACATCGGGTTGCGCCAGGGCTTGCGCTCTTGCCAATGCTGTACGGCGATTCTGCCGGCGGAGATGACCCATTGCCCGCGTTGCCACACCAAAGGTTATGTCCGTCGCCGCCACAGTGTGCAATGGACATTGGCACTGCTTGTTACCTCGATCATGCTGTATATTCCGGCTAATCTGCTGCCTATTATGGTCACCGAGGCGCTGGGCAATAAAATTACTTCTACCATCATGGCCGGGGTGATCCTGCTGTGGGGCGAAGGATCTTATCCGGTGGCGATGGTGATCTTTATCGCCAGCATCATGGTGCCTTCGTTGAAAATGTTGGCGATTGGCTGGTTGTGCTGGGATGCCAACGGCAAGCATAAACCCCGGGCCGACAGCGAAAGGATGCACCTGATTTATGAAGTGGTTGAATTCGTCGGCCGCTGGTCGATGATCGATGTGTTTGTGATCGCCGTACTTTCGGCGTTGGTACGGATGGGACAATTGATGAGCATTTATCCTGCTACTGGCGCGCTGCTGTTCGCCATGGTGGTGATCCTCACTATGTTTGCTGCCATGACGTTTGATCCCCGGCTGTCCTGGGATCGCGTAAATGAAACAATAAAAAAGGAGCCGCAAGGTGACGGAAAATAATCATAGCGTCGCGGACGTTGAAAAGATCAAGCGCTGGTCGCCGGTGTGGATTATCCCCATCGTCACTGCGCTGATCGGCGCCTGGATCCTGTTTTACCATTTCAGCCACCAGGGGCCGCAGGTGACGCTGGTCACCACCACAGCCGAAGGCCTGGAAGCGGGTAAAACCAAAATCACCAGCCGCAGCGTCGACGTCGGCGTGGTGGAGACCGTGACCCTGAGCGACGACCTGAGCAAGGTGGTGGTGCAGGCCCGGCTAAACTCCGGCATGGAGAAATTGCTGCGCGAGGATACCGCCTTCTGGGTGGTGAAACCGCAGATTGGCCGTGAAGGCATTTCCGGTCTGGGTACCTTGCTGTCTGGCGCTTACATCGAGCTGCAGCCGGGCAAAAAAGGCAAAGAGAAAAACGATTACCAACTGCTGGATGCACCGCTGTTGGCTTCTCCGGATGCCAAAGGGTTGCGCATCGTCCTGGACAGCGAAAAGTCCGGCCAGCTGAATGCCGGCGATCCGGTGCTGTTCCGTGGTTACCGTGTCGGCTCGGTAGAGACCAGCTATTTTGATCCCAAGATGCGCGCCATGCGCTATCAGCTGTTTGTCTCCGCTCCTTACGATCAACTGGTGACCAGCAACGTTCGCTTCTGGAAAGACAGCGGCGTGGCCTTCGACATGTCCGCGCAGGGCATGCGGGTAGAAATGGGGTCCCTGGCTACGCTGTTCAGCGGCGGCGTCAGCTTTGACGTGCCGGACGGTTGGGATCGCGGCGAGCAGGTGAAAGAGAAGACGGAATATCAGCTGTTTGATAACCAACGCAGCATCCAGGATTCGCTGTACACCGTGCACAAAGATTACCTGATGTTCTTCTCGGATTCGATTCGCGGCCTGCAGCCGGGAGCGCCTGTCGAGTTCCGCGGTATCCGTTTGGGGACCGTGGCGCAAGTGCCATTCTACAAAGAGGGCATGATGCAGCGGCTGGATAACGATTACCGTATTCCGGTGCTGATCCGCATTGAACCGGATCGTTTCCAGAAGCAGTTGGGCGGTAATTTCGATATTGAAGGCCACCTGAAAGATGCTGAATCACGCGGTATGCGCGCTTCTCTGAAGTCCGCCAACCTGCTAACCGGCTCCTTGTATATCGATCTGGATTTCTATCCGCAAGAGAAAGCCTGGAAGGGGCCGCGTGAGCTGTTCGGTTATCCGTTGATGCCGACCACCAGCGGCGGCTTGGCGCAGATCCAACAGAAACTGATGCAGACGTTGGATAAGATCAACTCGATGCCATTGAATCCGATGATCAATGAAGCGACCAAAACCCTGGCAGAAAGCCAGAAGACCATGAAGTCGACGCAGCAGACCATGCAATCGTTGAACGACATCATCGCCAGCAAAGAGATGAAGGCGCTGCCGCAGGATATGCAAAAAACGCTGCAGGAACTGAATCGCAGCATGAAAGGCTTCCAGCCAGGTTCACCGGCCTACAACAAGATGGTCGGCGATATGCAACGCCTCGATCAGGTGCTGCGTGAATTGCAGCCCGTGCTGCGCACCCTGAACGAAAAGAGCAACGCGCTGGTATTTGAAGCCGCGGGCAGTAACGATCCTCAGCCGAAGAAGGCCAACAAATGATGAAATGGATTCCGGTAGCCCTGGCGTTGGTACTCAGCGCCTGTAGCAGCACCCCACAGAAAACCTACTACCAACTGCCGGCGCTGGGGGCGCCGACACAGGTGAGCGGCGGTGAGACTTCTCGCCAACTGTGGTTGGAACACGTCACCGTGGCGGATTATCTGGCGCAGAACGGCGTGGTTTATCAGACCAATGATGTGCAGTATGTCATTGCCCAGAATAACCTGTGGGCCAGCCCGCTCGATCAGCAACTGCAGCAAACGTTGGTCACCAACCTGAGCAGCGCATTGCCGGGTTGGGTGGTGTCTTCCCAGCCGATGAGCAGCGATCAGGACGTGTTGAACGTGACGGTCAGCGGTTTCCATGGTCGTTTTGATGGCAAGGCAATCATTCGTGGCGAATGGGTGCTGAGCCATCAAGGCAAGCTGACCAAACGGCCATTCAGCCTGGAGCTGAAACAGGGCGAGGATGGTTACGATGCGCTGGTCCGTACGTTGGCGCAAGGCTGGCAGCAAGAGGCACAGTCCATCGCCTCACAGGCCGGTCGTTTTTAGTCATAATTTGGACTAAAAAGGTCTAATCCCTTCCGATGAAAAATATTAAAACTTTTCGTCGGGAGGGATTTTTATTTTATTTCAATTGGTTAACCTCTTTCCCGGCATATCAGCCACTTAGCAAATTCTGCGTGTGTAGCTCACAAATATGACATTGGCGTGAATTTTGCGCATTGATCTTCCCTTCATTTAGCGCTATTGCTTATACGTGGCTGCACAAAAAGCAGCCATTGTTTTCTTTCCACCAGACCAAATATGAGGGAAACGAGGCATGAAGAGACAGAAACGCGATCGTCTGGAAAGGGCGCATTCTAGAGGTTATCAGGCAGGTATTTTAGGGCGTTCGAGGGAATATTGTCCCTACCAATCATCTGTGGACGCCCGGTCTCAATGGCTGGGAGGTTGGCGAGAAGCCATGGAGGACAGGGCTGTGACCGCTTAAGCGGCTCCCTGTCAAAAAAAAGGAATAACCTCCGCTCCAGGCGGAGGTTTTTGTTTAAACAGCCTTACCCCTGCCAGCGTTTCAGCAAGATACTCGCATTCACGCCGCCAAAGCCAAAGCCGTTCGACAGCGCGTAGTCGATGGTCATTGGTTGTGGTTTATTGGCCACCAAATGCAACCCCTCGGCTGCCGGGTCCGGATTATCCAGATTCAGCGTGGCCGGTGCGATCTGATCGCGCAGGGCCAGCGCCGTAAATATAGTTTCCAGCCCGCCCGCAGCGCCGAGTAAATGCCCCGTAGCCGATTTGGTCGAAGTGATGGCTACGCCGCCTCCGGTGCCGAACAGGTGTTTAATGGCGTTGATCTCGCCTAAATCACCGACGGGTGTTGAGGTGGCGTGGGCATTCAAGTGCTGAATTTGCTCCGGTGCGACACCGGCCTGCTTCAGCGCAATTTTCATTGCGCGATAGGCGCCGTCGCCGTCTTCAGCACCGGAGGTCATGTGGTAGGCATCGGCGCTGGTACCGTAGCCGACAATTTCTGCCAGCGGCGTGGCGCCGCGTGCCAGCGCATGTTCCAGCGTTTCAATAACCAGCATGCCGGCACCTTCCCCCATGACAAAACCGTTACGCGCGCTGTCGAAAGGCCGAGAGGCTTTTTCTGCCTCTTCAGGTGACGTCGTGGACATGGCGCGCGCTGCGGCAAAGCCCCCGAGGCTGACGGTGTCGATTGCGGCTTCTGTACCGCCACACAGCGCGATATCGGCCTCATCGTTACGAATCATGCGCACGGCATCGCCGATGGCCTGAACCCCTGCGGCACACGCAGTAACGGGGGCGCCAATCGGACCTTTGAACTGGTGCTTAATCGACACATGACCGGCCGCCAGATTGACCAGGAAAGAGGGAATGGTAAATGGCGAAAGGCGTTTGGCACCCCGGCTGTCGGTGGTACGCACTGCGTGAGCAATCGCCGGGAAACCACCAATACCTGAGGCAATCACGGTTGCGGTGCGCTCCTGCTTATCTTCCGTATCCGCTGTCCAACCTGCCTGACGAATGGCCTCATCGGCCGCCGCCATCGCCAGCAGAATAAAGCGGTCCATTTTCTTTTGGTCTTTTGGCGGTACAGCGCTGTCGGGGTCGAAACCCGCCTCGGGATCCTGTTCCAACGAAGGCACCTGCCCACCGATTTTTACCTGCAGGTCAGCAACGATCTCTTCCGGGAGCGGACGAATGCCGGACTGGCCATTCAGCAAACGCTGCCAGATAGCCTCTACGCCGCATCCCAGTGGCGAAACGGCGCCCATGCCGGTAATGACTATACGACGACTGTTCATAGTGACTCCTTGGATGATTCTGAGGGGAATGCAGAAAGGTTCTGCTGCATCAGGGCCGCGCGTTGGCGCATACCGTCGGTCGCCGCCGGCCCTGGCGCTAAGGTAATATTATGCAGCGCGATAGGCTGCTGGGTAATGCTGTCGATCAGTTCTAGGCGTATTGGCTGCCCTGTGCGGCGATCGACCAGTTCCGCGCTAATGCCGTCATCGGCCAGATGGGTATTTCCCCAATGGAGTAGGGCCGCAATCACCGGGAAGAAATCTTTGCCGCGTTCGGTGAGCAGATACTCATACCGCACTGGCCGGATTTGATATCGCTGCTTATGCAGAATGCCGCTTTCCACCAGGTATTTCAGGCGGCGGGTCAATATGGTGGGTGAAAGCCCCAGGCTTTGCCGAAACTCATCAAACCGCGACAGGCCCTGAAAAGCATCACGCAGTATCAGGATGCTCCACCATTCACCTACGCGATCCAGAGAACGGGCTACGGGGCATGGCACGTTGTCAAAACGGGTTTTCTGCATGGCATACCTCCTGGTAACTACAATAATTGTAGTAACTATTTAGCCGCCATGAACCTGAGGTTTAAAAGCTCAGAGCACAATAATGGCGGGAAAATAAACGGCGACCGGGAAGGGCCGCCGTGACTGCGATTAGAACGCAGCAGTGTCCTTGAACAGGCCCACTTTAAGATCGCTGGCGGTGTAAATCACCTGGCCATCGACCAGAACTTCACCATCAGCCACACCCATAATCAGCTTACGGATGATCACGCGTTTGAAGTTGATACGGTAGGTGACCTTCTTCGCGGTCGGCAATACCTGGCCGGTGAATTTAACTTCACCCACGCCCAGCGCGCGGCCTTTACCTTCGCCACCCAGCCAGCCGAGGTAGAAGCCTACCAGCTGCCACATGGCATCCAGACCCAGGCAGCCCGGCATCACCGGATCGCCGATAAAGTGGCAACCGAAGAACCATAGGTCCGGATTGATATCCAGTTCCGCTTCCACATAACCTTTGTTGTGGGTGCCACCGTCTTCGGTCATCTTGACCACGCGGTCCATCATCAACATGTTACCTGCCGGCAACGGCGGGCCGCCGGCGCCAAACAGCTCGCCACGGCCGGATGCTTCGAGGTCTTCTTTCGTATAGGAGTCGCGTTTTTCTACCATGTTCTCAGTAAACCTTATTTTAATGAAGGGCGCAGATTAGCTTACACGTGTACGCTGAACAAGTCCGATCAGCCGTGGTTGAACCAGTTGAGCCAACGAAGTGGCCACGGCCAGCGCCGGCGTTCCTGCGGATTCACCTGGGCAATCCGTTCCTGAATGGCAGCCAACAGATTAGGTTGCTGCTCATCAGAGTAAGGATAACCGGTGAGTAATGGCAAGGCCTCTGCGGCGCTGTCGACGGCCCACAGATGGAATTGCCCCTCGCGCACCGCATCGACTACGTCCTGGCGTAGACACAGGTGGCGCACGTTGGTGGCGGGCATGATGATGCCCTGTTTGCCAGTCAAACCGCGACGTTGGCAAACTTCAAAAAAGCCTTCGATCTTCTCGTTGACGCCGCCAATAGGCTGCACATTGCCGAATTGGTCGACGGAGCCGGTGACGGCGATCTGTTGGGTGATCGGCTGCGATGACAGTGCGCTGATGAGTGCGCACAACTCAGCCAGTGAGGCGCTGTCGCCATCCACTTCGCCGTAAGATTGCTCAAACACGATTGAAGCCGAGAAGGGCAGCGGCTGGTCCAGTTCCAGTTCTGAAATCAGGAACGCCTGCATAATCATCATGCCTTTGGCATGCAGATTACCGCCGAGTTCGGCCTTGCGCTCGACGTCGGTAAATTCGCCATCGCCAAGATGCACGACACAGCTGATGCGAGAAGGCTCGCCAAAGCTGCGCGGGTGACCGGGATACTCCAGCACCGACAGGCCGTTGATCTGGCCGACGACTTCACCTTCGGTTTCAATCAGGATTTGGCCCAGCTCAATTTCATCCTGCATCCGCTCTGCGAGGTAGCTTTCACGCCACTCGCGGGCATTCAACGCGGCTTCGAATGCTTTGGCGGTGATGCTCTCTTCCTCGGCATACAGCGCTGCTTCAGAAAGTTGTTGGCTGATCCACAGAGGGGAGAGCGGCAGATTGCCTTGATCGCCGCTGTGACGCACGGCTTGAACCATTAACGGGTACCAGGCATCGGCGGCCAGCGATGGCAATTGCTTCTCGTCGATAAGGGCGTTGACGTAGCCACACCACTGCACCATGTCATCGATTTCGGTGAGTTGCAGATCTTCTTCGTATTCGCCGTAGACCGCCTGCTCGCTCAGCTCCGGCTCGATATCATGGAAATCGGCCAGGCCGTGGCGATCGCCCACAACGATTAGCCGTAATTCCAACGGCATGGGGGGAATGGCAATCGGCAGCGGTCGTGTTTCATCCGGGGAAACCCAATGGAACTGGCGCTGGGTGATCATTTGTTTCAACCGCAGCCACAGCAAAGGCTGAGCCAGCAGGGAGCGTGCAGACAGGATCAGCACGCCACCATTGGCTTTATGCACCAGGCCAGGTTGCAAGCTGATTTCATTGTTGTGGATCCTGACGCAGCCAAACAGCTGTTCCGGCTCAATCCACTCCTGAAACACGCAGGCGCCACCGGCCGCAAAGGCTTCATCACCCTGGCTGGCAGGTTCAACGCTGACTTTGCTGCCCTGGATCACATAGTGACTGCCCTTAAACGCGGTATTCTGCGGTTGCAGTTGTTCAACTGCCTGGGCAATCAATGCCAGATACTCACGCGTTTCCTGCGCTTTCAACAACATGAAACGCGATGGCGACTGTGGATGGCAAAACAGCGTCAGTGCATTTTCCAGCCGAGGCTGAATGGAAGCAAAGGACACGGGCGCCAACTGCGCGGCGGTATCAAATATCGCTTGATAAGGCGTAACGTCCGGCAACAGTGATTGCCATTCAAGTCGGTTATTGGTCAAAGTGTTAGATGCAATCGTCAAAAAGGGAAAGGGCGATTATACAAGAATAATGACAGCTTGATACATGCAGAGTCGTAGTTGGTGTCAGGGAGTTTGACATCGCGCGATGACTGTGCAAAAAACAGTCTAAAAGCGGGGTAATTGCCGGGGAAATTCGGCGTAAAGCTGTTATGCTTAATTAAAGTTACGCGGTCACTGAAGAGCTCACGATGAAATATCAGCAACTGGAAAATCTGGAGAGCGGTTGGAAATGGAAGTACCTGGTGAAGAAGCACCGGGAAGGGGAAACTATTACCCGCCACATCGAAAACAGCCTTGCTCAGGAAGCCATTGACGAGCTGCTGAAGCTGGAAAATGAGCCGGTTAAAGTACTGACGTGGATCAGCCACCATATGAATCCGGAGCTGGATAACCGGATGAAGCAGACAATCCGCGCGCGGCGTAAACGTCATTTTAACGCAGAACACCAACATACGCGTAAAAAATCTATCGATCTGGAGTTTTTGGTTTGGCAGCGTTTGGCCGGCCTGGCTCGTCGCCGTGGCGTGACTTTGTCAGAAACCGTGGTCCAGCTGATTGAAGATGCGGAACGTAAAGAGAAATATGCCAGTCAGATGTCATCGCTGAAACAGGATTTAAAAGCCATTCTCGGTAAAGACGAACAGTAAGTCAGCTCGCCAGTCCCCGTCCTGTGAAAGGGGGCAACATTGCCAGTTACGCTGATTTGGAACGAAAAAAAACCCCGCATAGCGGGGTTTTTTACTAAGAGTGGTAGCTTAGCCTTGTGGCTGAGTTACAACGTCTTTGATACCTTTAACTTCGATCTCTACGCGACGATCTGGTGCCAGGCAATCGATCTGTGCTTTGGTAGCACGGCCAGCTTTGTAGCCACAGGTGTTACCAGTGACGGAATCAGCTTCGCCCATACCACGTGCAGAGATTTTGTCTGAAGGAATACCTTTAGATACCAGGTAGTCAACAACGCTTTGAGCGCGTTTTTCAGACAGTTTCTGGTTGTACTGGTCAGAACCAACGGCGTCGGTGTAACCCAGAACTACAACAGAACCATCTTTAGGATCCATGGAGCTCAGCTGAGTGTACAGCTGGTCCAGAGCCTGTTGGCCTTCTGCTTTCAGAGTGGATTTGTTGAAGTTGAACAGCACGTCAGACTTCAGAGTGAAACGCTTGGTTTCAACAACTGGAGCTGGAGCCGGAGCTGGTGCTGGAGCAACAACATCATCCTGACCGAAACGGTAAGAAACACCCAGGCTCAGCATGGTGTTGTCTGGACGTGCGCCGACAGTACCTGCATCACCGATGTTGCTAACGAATTGGTAGTCCAGGCGAGTAGCCCAGTTTTTGGTCAGTGCGTACTCAACACCCACTGCAGCCAGCGGAGAAACGCCAGTGTCGTGGTCGCTCAGACGAGTGCCATTGCCGTAGTTAGCTTTGGAATCTGCACGCCATACCATACCACCCAGACGAGTGTAGATGTCCAGATCGTCGATGATTGGGTAGCTCAGTTTAGCTGCCAGTTGAACGCCCTGTGCTTTGAAAGCACCGTTGTTCACGCTGCCTTTGTAAGGCATACGGCCAAGCCAGTCATAGCCCAGCTCGAAGCCCAGGTATTGGTTCGCCTGGTAACCCAGGAACGCGCCAGCACCCAGTTGATCTTTATGGGTCGGACCATTGCCGATACCATTCTGGTAACCGTTGCCGTAGAAACCAGTGTCATGGTACTGGGACCAGCCCAGTTTAGCACCGGTGTACCAGGTATTATCTTTTGGGGCGGCTTGCGCTACGGTAGCGAAACCAGCCAGTGCCACTGCTAATGCGATAGCTGTCTTTTTCATTTTGCGCCTCGTTATCATCCAAATAGGCAATGAGCTTTAAAGCTGTTTTAAGCCCTTGGTTAAATTCCTTCGCCAAGGTTTGAGCCCTCGTTTGTTACTCGGCCAGTTTATCTGGCGTTATAGAGCAACCTTGGCGATGTAAAGTCTACAACGTGGCGCGAAAGTTACAAGTGTGATGTGATAAAGCTCTAAAAAAAAACGCGGAATCGTACATATTTACTAACATTAACCGGCAAAAAAACGAGCAATTTAGCCTTCGTTTTGGGCCGCGGAACCGCAGCCGCACTCGCTTTTCCCCTGATCCCATAAAGGTTCCCTTGCAGAATGATGAAAATGATGGGAAAAATCCTAAATTTACTTAATGATACAAAGAAGAGTGAATTTTTAGGGTGGAACACTGTCCGTGAATCGGGTTTATGTCACGTTGAGGACGCATAATGAACCCATAAGCGTTACCTAATTCTGCCGCACGTCTTAATTTTAGACGATCTTCTTCTGTAAGATCGGGTAGCCAGCCGAGTACGACACTGTAATTTCCCGTCAGTAACGCTTTTTCCATCGCTTCGACCGTGTCCAGCGGACTGATTTGGCTCAGTTGCACCACTTTCCCAACCGGCAGGCCGGACTGTTGTAGCCACCTTTTGCTCAGCTTTTGCTGTGGGGTCAGCCATAACAACCAGCGAGACTGCATGCCCAGCTGCTGTAGCAAAGGCAGCAGCAGTTGCGCCACCGCGGGCTGATGCTCGTTGTAAACAAGTTCACTGATAAGGCCATTTTTGTTGCCGGCATCTGTGTTTTCTGCAGCATTGTTCACCGCAAAAGAGGTGTGGCTGAAATGGGTTTTGTAGAGTGATTGAGTACGCATAAAGTATCCCGCCCGTAGTGTCACTGTATGTTTATACAGTACATCCAGTTATCAGTAAGATCAACCCAAATCTTCGTAGCACCTCGCATAATTGCGATCATTTTTTATACGGCAGACTTTTGTGATTGGCATGCCCATGGATAGTGCGTATTTTTCTAATTACTTGTTCGCGTTAGTTTTATTTCATTGATACGAGAAATGATAGAACGGAAACTCACACCAGGAGAACGTTATGAAAGGGAAATCAACGGGAAGGATCGCACAAGCCAAGGCTTGTTTTTGCGCATTGGGCACTATCACTACTCGCTCGCAGTTCGGGGGCTACGGGGTACTGGCCGACGGCATCATGTTCGCGGTTATCGCTGAAGGAGAACTTTATCTCCGCGCTACGGAGGGGCTGGAATCGGTCTTTCGCTCACGCGGCATGGTCAATATGGTTTACTCAAAACGCGGTGTGCCAATCACTATGCGCTATTACTGGGTAGATGAGACCTTGTGGCGTGATAGGGATGAGTTGGTTGGGTTAGCCTGGCAGGCCATTCGCGAAGCGCGCCGGGAGCTAGAGGTTAAAGCGGACAACCAGAGTCGGTTAAAAACCTTACCGAATATCGACATCAACATGGAACGTTTGCTGTGGCGAGTCGGTATTCGTAATGTTTATGATTTGCGCTTAAACGGGGCCAAGCGCAGTTATCTTCGGTTATTGCAGCAGCAAAAAAATTTAGGGTTGCGGGTGCTGCTTTCGTTGGGCGGGGCCATTGCCGGCTATCATCACGCCGCTTTGCCTTCGGAATTACGTAGCGAGCTGACACACTGGTTTGAGCGCACCATGATGTTGCTTAGCCACGGCCATAACCCAAGAGTCCGGGACCTGACGAAAGGCCCCGAATGATTATGCCGATTTACCTATTTGCGCATTCAGCATCGTGAGTTCCGGCAAGAGCTCAATCACCAGCCCAATCTGCTGCAACACCAATTGATCTTTGCTTTCCGGTTCCGGCGCCGCGTGTTGAATTCGTTCAGCCAGGCTTTCCAACGCCCGAGTGATGCGCCCACTGTCCTGTTCTTCTTGATGCAGGGCACCATCGACATAACAGACAGCATCATTCAGCAGATCCAGGGTCGCAGGATTATTCAGGCGTTCACGGTGTGCCCCCAACGCAGAGATATAACTCAATAAGGTGTGGTTCAAACACAGCAGACGGAAAGCTGCATCCTGAACGTCTTTATTGGCCTTGGGATCGGCAGACATATTTGAAATCACCGATGCCAGCTCCGCGTCACTGTTGTGCGCATCCCGACGAGCGATACGATAGGCAAGGCCGTTGTCTTTCCCCTGATGGTATTGCACTAAAATGGCATCCAGATAACGGCAGTTGGCGTTCAGCGTCTTGCTGACCACCGTGGGTAGTTGCCGGAACTTCCAGTCTGGCCAGATAAAGCTGACTGCGGCCCAGGCGATGGCGCAGCCCAGCAGCGTGTCATAAACGCGTGGCGCGGCGACTTCGAAACCTTCGCCCAGCAGGTTAAAGCACAGCAATACCAACAGGGTGATAAACATCGTGGCATGTGCATATTGCACGGTGCGAAAAGCGAAAAACAAAACGCCGCTAATCACAATCAGCACCAGTTGACCTTCCACCGAGGGCACAAAATAGAGGATGGGCAGCCCGACAAGAATACCGGCCAGTGTGCCGATTATCCTCAATGCCAGCCTGCGGCGGGTGGCGTTGTAGTTGGGTTGGCAAACAAACAGGCTGGTTAACAGGATCCAATAGCCATGCTGCATGCCGGTAAATTGAATAAAGGCATAACCAATACACAGCACCACAGACATGCGAATGGCATGGCGGAACAAGGCCGACTGCGGCGTCAGATGGCGGCTGATGCGCAAGCGAATGTCGCTCCAGCCGGTGAGCCGATCATCCGACAGGCTATTCTCTTCCACCTGGCCGTTGGCCAATGCCTGTTCGGATTCAATATTTGCCAGCTGTGCGTCAATCGCGCGCAAATTTTTCAATAGGTGCGACAGTGCCTTGGTTAATTCGCGATTTTCCGGGGTAAGGGTAATGCGAGCCAAAGCTTCATCAATGCGGCCAAAGGCCGGTTCGAAGCGAAGGTTGTGCTGATACTTTTGCCGCATCAAAATCGACTGGGCCAACTGTTGGCAAGCGCGAGCCTGCATGCTGAGCAAGCGCTGAAAGCGGAACAGGATATCGCTATGACGGAATTGTCGGCTTAGCGCCTGGTATTGAACGTGTGCGGAGCTGGCGCGTTCATGGATGTCCTGCGCAACGAAATAATAATGCAGTGTCCGGCGGGTGCCTCGCTGGCCGCGATCGCCTTTTAACCGCGTCAGCAATGAAGCCTTGGTTTGATTAAGGATGGTCACCAGCGTGCTGTTGGCCATGGCAACGTCCATCCAGGGCAGGTCTGCATCCTGTTCGGCGTCGGGATCAAACAGGTTGGCTTTGGCGTCCAGATAATTGGCCAACTGGTCGTAACAACGCGCCAGGTTTTCCTGTAAAGGACGGATAGGGAAGATCAAATGACCTATCAACGTCAGCAGGTTGTACCACAGCGCCCCGATGATCAGCAGCATAGGCTGCTGATACCAGGCGTCATACATCGAGGCGCCGAGCATGGTGTAAACCGCGATCAGCAAGGCGCCAAATGCAATGGTGGCGTAACGTTGCCCCAGAGCACCTAACAGAATAAAGCCGCAGGTGGAGGTCGTCAGGCCGAGAGCGAACAGCCAGGGGTAAGGAAACAGCAGTTCAATGGAGGCGGAGGCAACAAAAAAGCACACCAGCGTGATCAGCAAGTTGCGTAGTCTGCCGGTCAGGCGGTCATCCAAATCGGTCAACGCCGCAGCCACCACCCCCAACGTCAGGGGAATGGTGAGCTTGGGAATGCCGAGCCACCAGGGGACGGCGGCTGCGCCGGCCAGCGCAATAAAAATACGCAGGTCATAAAGCAGGTTGCTGTTGTAGGCGTAACGGCGTATTGCTGGTGCAAAAGAGAGCACAAAAAACTCCTCGGGCGGAGAAAAAATTAACGCTGCTGATACTGACGACGGGCATTTTCAGTTCTGGCCTGTTGCGCCATTTCTACTGAGACAACGCGACGCCCAACCGGCCACAGGGCAATGGCGGCGATTTTGAAATTGGCAATGCCCACCGGAATACCAATGATAGTTACGCACTGCACAATACCGGCGGCGATATGCGACAGGCAGAGCCACCAGCCGAACAGGATCAGCCAAACAATATTCAGCAGCGAGCCACTGGCGGAAAGCAGCACATTACTTTTTTCGGGATACAGTTCATTAACGTGAATCGCTTCGTTGCCGAACGGCAGCAGCGACAGCTTGGTGATTTCCCAGCAGGAGCGGGTCAGTGGCAGGGTGATGATCAGCACTACGCTAAACACCGTTGCGATCAACCAGCCCAGGGTGGTGAAAAAGCCGCCCAACACAAAATTAAGAATATTCAGTACAGTACGCATAGTCGTCATTCTGCTCTAATGATGGCCAAACCGCGATGCGGTTGCGCTTGCTATCAAAACGCAAAATCTATTCTACCCTTTTTTTAGCGCTAGAGTGCCACTGCTTATCGCAGGTAAACTGGCAGATATCCGTTATTTAATCTCAACATAGTCATGGCGCGAAGATATGGAACTTAAAGCGACATCGCTGGGGAAACACCTGGCTCAGCATCCTTATAACCGTGTGCGGTTGCTGCACGCCGGGGTCGAGGTGAGCGGTGAAAAGCATGAATATCTGATTCCTTTCAATCAGTTGATTCAGGTTAGATGCAAGCGTGGCATTGTCTGGGGTGAGCTGGAGTTTGAGCTGCCGGATGAAAAAGTGGTGCGCCTGCACGGGACTGAATGGCAGGAAACTCAGCGTTTCTATCATTATCTCCAACAGGCCTGGCAGCAATGGAGCGCGGAGATGAGCGAAGTCAGCGCCGGCGTTTTGCAGCAACAGGTCGAACATATTCAGCGTATTGAGCAGCAGGATAAGTGGTTTAAGAAATCCGAACTGGGCAAATTGCAGCAACAGATTCGCCAGTCTTTCGGTGCCTTGCCAATGCCGGTTGCACGGCTGGAGGAATTTGACAACTGTCGGGAAGATTATCAACTCTGCCGCCAATGGCTGCAGCACGGGTTGCCAAGCGTGGAGCAACGTAACCGGCAGTGGACCGAACGGATGCTGGAGACGCATCAGGATTTGTTCCAGAGCATAGAAAGCTCACCGCTGAACGATTCGCAAAGTCGCGCCGTAGTTAACGGTGAAGACTCGGTATTGGTATTGGCCGGCGCGGGCAGCGGAAAAACCTCGGTATTGGTGGCGCGCGCGGGTTGGCTGCTGCGTCGTCAGGAGGCCGAACCCGGACAAATACTGCTGTTGGCGTTCGGACGTCAGGCGGCGGAAGAGATGAACGAACGTATTCAGGAGCGGCTGGGCGGCGTGGCCATCCAGGCCAAAACCTTCCATGCGCTGGCGCTGCAGATTATCCAACAGGGCAATCGCAAAGTGCCGGCAATCAGTAAACTTGAAACCGACAGCAAGGCCCGACGAGCTTTGCTGATTGCCCATTGGCAGCAGCAGTGCGCAGAAAAAAAAGCCCAGGCCAAAGGCTGGCGTCAATGGTTGATAGAAGAGTTGGAATGGGAAGTGCCCGAAGGCGATTTTTGGCAGGACAAGCGCCTGGCGGAGCGGCTGGCCGGCAGGCTCGAACGCTGGTTGGGCCTGATGCGCATGCACGGCGGTAGCCAGGCGGAAATGATCGAACAGGCGGATGAAGAGATCCGTGACCTGTTCTCAAAACGCATTCGCTTAATGGCTCCTTTGCTCAAGGCCTGGAAAGGGGCGCTGAAAGAGGAAGGGGCGGTGGACTTCTCAGGCCTGATCCATCAGGCGGTCAATATTTTGGAGAAAGGTCGGTTCGTCAGCCCGTGGAAGCACATCCTGGTGGACGAGTTTCAGGACATTTCACCCCAGCGTGCGCAATTGCTGGCGGCGTTGCGTAAACAAAATAAACAAACCTGCCTGTTTGCGGTGGGTGACGACTGGCAGGCCATTTACCGCTTCAGCGGTGCCGAGCTGACGTTGACCACCGCCTTTGCCGAAAACTTCGGCGAAGGTGCCCAATGTGCGCTCGATACCACTTACCGTTTCAACGATCGTATCGGTGAGATTGCGAACCGGTTTGTGCAACAGAACCCGCATCAGCTGAAAAAACCGTTGAACAGCCTGAGCAAGGGCAATAAGAAATCGGTGGTTTTATTACCAAATGAGCAGCTTGAAAATCTGTTGGACAAGCTGAGCAGTTATGCCAAGCCGGATGAGCGCATTCTGGTGCTGGCGCGCTACCACCATTTGAAACCGCAGGCGCTGGCAAAGGCGGCGACCCGCTGGCCAAAACTGACCCTCGAGTTTATGACCATTCACGCCAGTAAAGGGCAGCAGGCGGAGTACGTGATCATCGCCGGTTTGCACCAAGGCAGCGACGGTTTTCCGGCGGTTGCGCGTGAGTCGGTATTGGAGGATGTTTTGTTGCCGCAGCCGGAAGATTTCCCGGATGCCGAGGAGCGGCGACTGCTGTATGTCGCGCTGACTCGCGCCAAGCATCAGGTCTGGTTACTGCAGGATCGTGAACGTCCGTCGGTCTTCGTTGAACAACTGCAGGATCTCGGCGTTCCTGCACAGAAGAAGCCTTAAGCTTAAGGCCTGGCGGAAACCAGGCCGCGAGCGTTACTTCAGGCGATCCTGCAAATAGCGCTGATAGTCAGGAATGGCGATTTCCACTTCACGTTTGAAGAGCGAAGAATCGATCAGGAAATCCGCCGTTGAGCGGTTGGTGGCGACGGGAATGTTCCAAACCGTCGCCAGACGCAGCAGGGCTTTCACATCCGGATCGTGGGGAACCGCATTGAGTGGATCCCAAAAGAAGATCAGCATATCGATTTTGCCTTCGGCAATCAGCGCGCCAACCTGCTGATCGCCTCCCATCGGGCCGCTTAACATGCTCTGCACCGGAATGCCGCTGGCACGCTGGATCAGGTTACCGGTAGTGCCGGTGGCATACAGTTGATGGTGTTCAAGGACAGATTTGTTTTCTTCAACCCAGGCAAGCAGGGCTTGTTTACGGTGATCGTGCGCCACCAGCGCAATGTGTTTGCGCGCGGCGATAGTGCGGGTAGTAAATTCCATCTCGATGTCCTTCGCTAATCAGGGGATGTGCGACAGATTACTGAAACTGTTTTTCACTGCCTAGCGTTTACACCTGAAAATGCGAAGAAAGCGCGCCTTTAAATAAAGGCGCCGGCAATCTTAACGCACGGGCTGTTTATTCGCCCAATGGAGGAAACGCTTCTGCGTCTCTTTGTCCGCCTGCTGGAACCAGTATTGCAGCATCTGTTCGGAAACGTTTTCACCCTTTAAAGTTACCGTGGGGGAGTTTAAAGCGGCACTGGCGAGGGGAGAGGAAGGCGTGGCCGCACGCACCTGGGTGAAAGCCGGCACCGAGGCCGGGCGGTTTTGACTGTTGTAGTCCGCCATGACTTTTTCCAAATCGACGCTGAGCGTGGCACCGTCGGCGTGCAGCACGTCGTGTTTCATCGCCAGCGCGTTACCGTTCTTATCAATCACTTGATAGTTGAGCGTTTTATCGAATCTTTGGCCATCCCGTACATTTTCAATACGCGGCAGCTCAATGGCAACGGAGCTGACATTCTGCGTACTGAAGGTCGCGATAAGCGGTGGGGAGGTATAGGCAGTTTGCTCGTGCTGCCCTGAGCGTACAGACTTCGCCACTTTAAACAGCAACTGATGTTGCCCGCCATCCAGCTCCAGGCTGTCGGCACCTTTTAACAACGCTCCTGTCATTTTCTTGCCGTCGACCACCAGCAGATCGATGTCCGGGGAGAGTTTCAGGGTCGTAGCCACGGCAGGCATGCTGATACTGATGCTGAGCAGCCCCGCAACCATCAGACCAAATTTCATGGTTATCTCCTTATAAGTGGCATCGCTATTAGTGTTGAACACGCCATAGACTGTGTCAAAGTTTTTCAGCATTACGGTTTGGTTTACAAATGTACATATTTATTTTCATTTGGACATTTATTCAGGCCGAATATGCTGCCAGTGACAGCATCAGACCGCAAAAGTGGCCGGGAGTTTCCGCGTGGCTGCGTTTAGTCGATTTAAAGCCGATAGAGTACACTGGGAACAGGGAAATCCCCCGTTGATGATTGGGAGCCGAACATGCAAGACCACGAGATTGCCGACCTGCTCAAGCAGGTGAAAACCATTGCGCTGGTGGGTGCCAGCGATAATCCGGCGCGGCCGAGCTATGGTGTGATGGCGTATTTGCTGTCTCAGGGATATCAGGTAACGCCGGTCAGCCCCAAGCTGTCTGGGCAAACGCTGCTTGGCCAGCAGGTCTATGCCACGTTGCAAGACATTCCGCACCCGGTGGATATGGTTGATGTGTTCCGTAATTCAGAGGCGGCGTATGGCGTAGCGCAAGAGGCGATTGCGATTGGCGCCAAGGCGTTATGGCTGCAAATTGGCGTTATTAATGAGCAGGCCGAGGCGTTGGCACGTGAGGCAGGATTGAAGGTGGTAATGGATCGTTGCCCCAAAATCGAGATCCCTCGTCTGGGTCTGGAGCGCTGAAAGCCGGTGCCGGTAAAGAAAAGGCCTGACAAATGCCAGGCCCTTATTGGGTGTTTCTCAGGCCTGGCGAATCAGTTGCGCAGGCGCGGGGCTTGGAGCTGGTGACGGATCGATTCCGCCAACTCGTCCAGTGAAGGTTGTTCAGGGTGGGCGTCCTGGGCTTCGCCATCCAGCTGTGCTTCCGCCAGATAGGTATGCACCGGTTGGCCTTCTTCGTCTTCCATCACCACGTGGTACCAAGGGGCGAAACGCAGATCGCTATTCGCCGCTATTTCATCAGCCTTAGGCTGTTCCATAGAGTATTCAGGGTCGATATCAATCACCACCCCCAAGTACCCCAGCAGCTTATGCCGAACCTGTTGTCCGATACCGAATTTGCTGGCAATCATGATGACCTCCTGAGAAACAGTGCCTTGCTCTCTATATGAGGGCAAAGCAGCGTATTTCAAGTTACATCACCCGACACGCGAACCCTTTCAAATACAGCCCTTCTGGATAAGTCGCGATAACCGGGTGATCGGCAGCCTGACGATACTGCTCTATAAATTGTACATCACGCCCGGCATCTACAGCGGCATCGGCCAAAATTTTCTGGAACAAGTCGGTTGGCATCAGCCCGGAGCAGGAGAAGCTCAGCAAAATACCGCCCGGGTTCAGCAACTGCAGCGCCAACATGTTGATATCTTTGTAACCCCGGCAGGCGCTGGCCAGTTGGTTTTTATTCTCGACGAACTTTGGCGGATCCATAATGATTAGATCGAATTTTTCACCTTGCGTACGGTAGGTGCGTAGCAGTTGGAACACGTCATCGCGCACAAACTCGGCTTTGCTTAGGTCCAACCCGTTAAGTTCAACGTTTTGTTTGGCGATATCCAACGCTGCCTGCGACGTATCTACGCTGATGACCTGGGAACAACCGCCCATCAATGCAGATACCGCGAATGCGCCGGTATAAGAGAAGCAGTTAAGCACGCGGCGGCCGGCGGAATAGTTGCGGGCAGCCAGGCGGCTGTCGCGTTGGTCGAGGTAAAAACCGGTCTTGTGGCCCTGCTGAATGTCCACCAGCAGCTTCATGCCATGCTCGGTGATCGGCAACAGAGCAGGGGGCAGATCACCCAGTACCGGCCCTTGCGCCAACGGCAAGCCTTCTTTTTTACGCACCGCGACGTCTGAACGATCGTAGATGGCGCATTCCGGGTAACAATGCTGCAAGGCGGTAATCAGCGCAGCGCGCTGATACTCGGCGCCGGCAGACAGCAATTGCAACACCAGGAAATTCTGGAAGCGATCGATGGTGATGCCCGGCATGCCGTCGGACTCACCGGCGATCAGACGGTAACCGTCCAACCCATCGCGCTTCGCTACCCAATCACGCCAGCTTTGCGCCTGCTGTAAACGGCGGATGAAGAATTCGATGTTAACGTCTTCATCCTGCTGGAAAGTCCAGACACGGGCACGGATTTGCGACTCAGGCGAGTAGGCGCCGCGCGCCAGCCATTTGCCCTGGGCGTCGTGAATATCGATGGTTTCGCCGGACAGGGCTTTACCTTCAATACGTTGAACGGCACCGGAGAAGACCCATGGGTGGCGACGGAGTAAGGACTTTTCACGTCCTTTGGCGAGAAACAGGCGTACGGTCATAATTAAGAATGCTGCCAGCTAGGTAAAAAGAGTGACATTGCCGTGCGAACGCACAGAAAATGCCATAAACGAAATTCGATAAGGGGCCGATTATGACACAAGTTTGCATTGCTGCGTATGTCTATGGCGTGGTGCAAGGGGTAGGGTTTCGCTACAACACCCAGCATCAGGCGACGGCGTTGGGGTTAAGCGGATATGCGCGCAATCTTGATGACGGCAGCGTCGAGGTGGTGGCCTGCGGCGAACAACCGCAGGTGGATAAGCTGGTGGAATGGCTGAAGAACGGCGGCCCGCGTAGCGCACGTGTCGATCGCGTGCTGGTGGAACCGCGCGGTACGGCAGATTATCAAGGCTTCAGCATTCGCTATTAGCGTCTCAGATGCATTTTACCGGTTTCGGCAGACCGGCAATTTTCGTTGCCTGCTTGGCTGGGCCTTTGGGGAACAGCCGATAGAGGTAGCGGCTGTTGCCTTTCTCTTCGCCGTACTTCTGGGCCATGGCTTTGACCAACATGCGGATCGCCGGTGAAGTATTAAATTCCAGGTAAAAGCCGCGCACGAAGCGCACCACTTCCCAATGCGCCTCGGTTAGCGTGATTTCTTCCTGCTCGGCCAGCAGCGGCGCCAGGGCCTCGTGCCAGTCTGCGCTGTTTTTCAGGTAACCCTGTGCGTCAGTTTCAATAACCTGACCTTGATACTCCAACATACTGCCTCGGTAACGGGTAATTCAGAACGGCCGTCAGTTTAGCAAACTTTTACCGCCGCAAAAAATAAAGCCCCGCCGGAGCGGGGCTTTGGGTATCACTTAGACGCCGAATCAGTTGCTGCGCGCGAAGCCCAGAATGCTCAACAGGCTGATGAACATGTTGTACAACGAGACGTACAGGCTGACGGTGGCGCGGATGTAGTTAGTCTCGCCGCCGTGAATAATGTTGCTGGTTTCCCACAGAATGGCACCGGCGGAGAACAGGATAAACAGTGCGCTAATCGCCAGGTGCAGGGCAGGGATCTGCAGGAACAGATTGGCGATAACCGCAACCAGCAGCACCACAAACCCGGCCATCATCATACCGGACAGGAACGACATATCCTTGCGGGTGGTCAGCACGTAGGCTGAACAGCAGAAGAACACCACCGCGGTGCCTCCCAGCGCCAGCATGATCAGGTCGCCGGCTCCGGTATTAATAAATGAACTGAGGATGGGGCCCAGGGCATAACCCATAAAACCGGTCAGTGCGAAGGCCGCCAGGATGCCGGCAGGGCTGTTAGCCAGCTTGTGGGTCAGGAACATCAGCCCATAGAAACCGACTAGCATCAGCAGCAGGCCCGGCGCCGGCAGCCCCAGCATGGTGCTGGCGGTTGCGGTGAGCGCCGAGAAAGCCAGCGTCAGTGAAAGCAGAAAATAGGTGTTACGCAAAACCTTATGCGTACTCAGCAATGAGTCGCGCGAGGAGGATGAGACGACAATACGGTCCATAATGATCTCTCTTAGTCAGGTCATCACAAAATTAGTGACGATGATAGGCAGCGCAAGCGTTTGATTAAAGTTTGTTTACCAATCTTTACCCTTAGTTATCATTGCTGCAACCTTGAGCCGGAGTTGGCGGTTTCTTCAACGCTCAAGCGTCAGGTGCTGGTTTTTCGTTCGGTTGAACGGCCTTGGGCTTTACAAGCGGATCAGCTCTGTTTATAGTTCGCCTCGTTGCGGAGGGGTGGCCGAGTGGCTGAAGGCAACGGTCTTGAAAACCGTCGACGGGAAACCGTTCCAGAGTTCGAATCTCTGCTCCTCCGCCATTCCAACCTCTACTAACCTCTCTTAAAGTCTACTAAATCCAGCTACCACGCAGCTTTCAGCTAATCTTCAATATCTCAACGTCTACTCAAATCAACCCAAAGCTACATACATGTGTGCATAGTTTTGTGTATAGTTTTCCTCGTTCGTAGTGGCTATACACATCAGCAAGGAAAACTATACACATGCCCCCTCTTTCTGACCTACAAATTCGGCGTGCAAAGCCTGATACCAAGCAATACAGCATAACTGATGGTTTCGGGTTGTCTCTAATAGTTGAGCCAAACGGTTCCAAAGCATGGCGTTTTCGATATCGATTTGCTGGCAAGGCAAAGATGCTTTCCCTGGGAACTTACCCATTGGTGACCCTGGCCGAGGCTAGAGAACGGCGCGACGAAATGCGTAAGCTGGTTGCCAACGGTCAAAATCCGAGTGAAGTGCGTAAAGATAGTAAACGCTCGTTGCTTTTAGAGCAGGCTAATACGTTTGAGGCTATTGCCCGAGAATGGTACGGGCGTAATGTCGAACGCTGGTCTGAGGGATACAGCAAGGACATGATGAGCGCATTTGAAAAAGACGTTTTCCCCTATATTGGCCACCGCCCAATTAAAGATATTAAACCTCTCGAATTATTAGACGTGCTATCTAAAATGGAACGTCGAGGCGCAACCGAGAAAGTACGTAAAGTTAGACAGCGTTGTGCTGAAGTTTGGAAATACGCCATTGTCACAGGCAGAGCTGAATATAACCCCGCCCCCGACCTATCCAGTGCACTTCAACCACATAAGCGCGATAATTACGCTCACCTGAAATCAGATGAATTGCCAGCCTTTCTCTATGGAGTAAATGGATATCGTGGCAGCGAAGTGGTCAAGCTTGCTTTAAGGCTGCTGATTATTACCGGCTTGCGTCCTGGTGAGCTTCGCGGTGGATTGTGGCGTGAAATTGATATGGATAATGCCATTTGGGAAATTCCGCCGGAGAGAATGAAAATGCGGCGTAGCCATATGGTGCCGCTATCAAAGCAAGCTCTCGAGATACTACACCGTGTCCACCCAATCAGTGGGCGGGGTGAACTGGTATTCCCTGGCCGAGGTCGTGGCGATAAGCCAATCAGCGAGATGACGATGAATCTTCTGATTAGACGCATTGGTTACAGCGGCAGAGCGACTGGTCACGGCTTCCGGCATACGATGAGTACCATATTGCACGAACAGGGCTATAACACAGCCTGGATCGAGCTACAGCTCGCTCACGTTGATAAGAATAGCATCAGGGGCACCTACAATCATGCGCAGTACCTGGATGGCCGTAGAGAGATGCTCCAGTGGTATGCCGACTACATCGACTCGCAAGAGCGCTCGTAAGCTGCCGGCCAGAGGGGGGGTATCGTCTCAAGGTTTTCTCTCATGTGTGAGAAAAGTAGGTAGGTTCGGTCGGTTCAGTAGGTTCAATATTGTATTTATATGTTTTATAAGTGTTTTTGTTGAGTTATTGAACCGACCCTGAACCGACTTTAGGCCTTTTGAACCGACCTTAAGCGGCATAACTCACCGAGTATCGGCCCTTTTATTTTGAAGTTGCTGTATGAATAACCAGTTGGTAGACTTCGGTAGACTATTTACGAATAGGCTATGCCTAGGCTCGCTACCGAAAACCAGCACACCTCTGCTGGCTGGCATGGCTTCCAAAAATTAGAGGATGCGAGGTGGTGTGTGGTGAAAGGTAAAATACTAAAAGTAAAAAAATGGCTCGATTTAAATGAAGCAGCCGCACGATTGTCATTAGCTATAGAAGAGCCTGTGAGCGCTTTAGATATTCTTGAACTTGGTATCGATGAAGAGGTTACTCTCTCTGTTCGACTTCCTTATTCACATAAATACGTTGTCAGGGAGGCAAAATGGGTAACATCTCCTTATATCGATTTTATAAAGAGCATATGTGAGGTTGATTACTCCATAAAGAAATGCAAACCTTATAAAGAATTAACGGAGGAATATAGTTCTTATGAAGAAGAATACATAAAAAATGAATATTTGAAATATGTTGAGAGAATAGATAGCAGGACTGATTCAGTCCCAGAGCATAACAAAACATATGATTATTTTACTAAAGAGCTGCAAAGAGCGTACCTGGAGTATTCTGATGAGCTTTTTTATCTTGAGGGTTATACTTACGAACTGCCGATGATTGGTGCTGAGCATCTCGATGCAATGGCTCTTATGGATATAAATAGGGAAAGAAAAATCAATGAACTCTATAGCTTGGATGGGGCGTTTTTAAAGGATGTGGAAGGCAAACTGTATAACATCATGGAGCGATTTGATGATGATTATCTGAAGCAAAGGAATAAAGATTTAGAGAATGGAGAAAGAGACAATTATTTAAATCCGCGAAACTATTTCCCTGCATCAGGACTGCCTGAAGGATGTGAGTTTGGCATATCCCCTTCAAATCTTATAGAGTTTGAACGAAAATTATCCGACGAAGACGACGGTGTGTCAAATCAGCAGTTATTAATATTGCTTGGCAATGTTCTAAATTTAGTTACTTCAAAAGCGAAAAAGTGGACACAGGGAGAATTGGCAGTTGCTGTTTCTGAAAGGAAACTGCCAAATCTGGGTGAGAGAGTTGTAAATGGCATTTTCTCAAGATCAAATAAAGCAATTAAATCAAGTGGTTAGTCTTGCGTTCGAAAATTCGATTTTGCATGCAATGACATAGACAAGTAAATAAATTTTAATGCCCCTTGTTATCTACCGCCGTCTACCAGTGACGATATACAGAAACAGGGGGCTACATGCCACAAACAGCACAATCATTCATCCGTCTTCCAGATGTCCAGCGCCGCACTGGTTACAGCAAAGCCTGGATCTATCGCCTCATGTCACAGGGCAAGTTCCCTACGTCCGTTAAAATTGGTACTCGTGCAATTGCCTTCGTTGAAAGCGAGATTGACGAATGGGTCAATGAACGCATTGCTGAATCCCGCAAGGAGGTCGCCTGATAAAGAATACCGGGTGTTCATGTTTTGCGGGTGTTTGCGGTGAATTGAATTCAGTATTCACCGGCAGCAATCAAAAGCTTTAACGAGGAATAACCAATGAAACTGAAAAGTACGGCCATTCTTGGTCGGGCCCCAACTCACCCTGAATTCACCTCCGGCGCTAATATCGCGGAGTTGAAGTTCCACGACCAGGTGGTAATTCCATTCGACAATGGCGACGGAAAAATATGGTTCACTATGGAAACCTTGGCTGATCTGCTCGGTTATGCGAATGCGGGTAAGGTTTCCAACATCTACAACCGTCATAAAGACGAATTCACCGACAGTATGACGATGGTGACCAAAGTGAGGATGAACGGAATAAACAATAGCTTACGTGAAGTTGACGTACGTTTGTTTTCCCCGCGTGGTGCTCACCTCATTGGTATGTTGTCGCGTACTAAGATCGCCAAAGAGCTGCGTATCTGGTTACTGGACCTTGCCGAGCAAGAAGCTTCGGTACCTCAAGGTGGTGTTCATCACACGATTGAGCAGATGCGAAACATTGTTGCGACAGCCCGGAAGGCCTCAGACGAAGATTCTTCCGACGCTGGGCGTCGTCTTC
Organism: Serratia liquefaciens; assembly: GCA_012719855.1. GTDB lineage: Bacteria > Pseudomonadota > Gammaproteobacteria > Enterobacterales > Enterobacteriaceae > Serratia > Serratia liquefaciens_A. The sequence continues at coordinate 143,720 of JAAXZN010000006.1, forward strand.
GTAAACGCCAGGATGATTTGCCGGAGTTGCTTAAAGCCGAAAGGCTAGTAGATGAGATGGGGCAGATACCATTCGATCTGATTGGCGGCGGTAAGAAAGAGGTGTTGGCATGATGGCTAATATCTACAGGGTTGTCGCAGAGCATGTCGCGCCGCGCAAGGGATTCAGCGATGTTGTCCAGCCAACAGGCCCGATAATGTCGGGTCAGTTACACCAAGATGCAAATATGCAGCTTTCCTATAACTCACTGATTCAGCTTAATTATAACGATTCGTTAGAATTGGGTAACTCATTGATTCTTCCACAAACCTGCGCTGCAGGGAGTCGCGTTAAACACGGTTCGCCTGAACATTACAGTTACTCATGTTCGCCGGAACATAAACACTGCTTAGGCTTGAAGGTTCCGAGGAAATTCGTCGCCACCTGCACGCCGGGTATTCAAAAAGAAAAGGACAACGCTGCGAACGCTGTCCTTTGGGATGCTTGCTTTTTCAATCATCAATATTATCAGTATATTGCAGCCCAGCAGGATAACCAAGTAAAGAATATTTACCTGGTTCAACCCCTACACCAGAGAGTTTTACGAAAGTTTCGCAAAACTTCCAACGGTGCCACCTACGAAAATTTCGTAGGTCAGCCCTCTGGCGATTCTTTGGGTTTCTTGCGCTGCCGGCGTTTGATCTCGCCCTGCATGGCGGTGACAATGAATTGCCCTGTTGTTTCTCCGTCCTCTTTGACTGACTCCATCGCCTCCACTACCTCATGCGGGGCGCGAGCCTGCACCTTCTGTGATTTTGCATTAATTGCTTTCGTTGCCAAAGCTGAAACCTCCTGTTGTTGGTGGAGGACAGTATACACAAAAGATAAAGCAGAAAAAGTATTGACGTGCCTCCACCTTGGATTTAAAGTGGAGTCCACCTTGAGTTATTTAAGGTGCGTATATGACGAAGCCCAGAAGGACGGCAATCCGCTCTGGGCCTCTAACCACAACGTAACTGAGACTTACATTATGGCATGTTCACATGATACCCAAACTCGCCCTAAATTTGTATACCTGTTCTTGGGCACCCCCAACGAATTTCCTGACTCCACACCGACGGTGCTTCGCGCTGAGGCCGATACCGAGGTTGACGCTCGCGCCAAATTCCCTCGCTGGACGCTGACCTTTGCCGCTCAAATCCGTACTGAGGCACCTTGCCGCCTGCAAATTTTCTCTACTGATGATGGTTTCATGTGGGTTTACGAGCAGCGCCAATCTGTATCGGAGGTGGTTAAATGTCTGAATTAACGCAGAAATATTTAAAAAAGATCCTGCATTACGATCAGGAATCTGGTGTTTTTACATGGAAGGTTAATCGAGGCGCTGCAAGGGTTGGCTATATCGCTGGCGGCCTGAAACAAGGAGGCTATATCGAGATCAAGATAAAGGGGAAAATGTATAAGTCTCATCGGCTTGCTTGGTTTTATGTTCATGGCAGTTGGCCTTCTGATCAAATCGATCATATCAACGGTGTTCGAGACGACAATCGTATTTGCAACCTTCGCTCGGCGACTAACGTGGAAAATTGCCGTAACCAACGGATGTACAGGAATAACAAATCTGGTGTGAAGGGTGTTAGTTGGCATAAACCTTCAAGAAAATGGCTTGCGATGTGTACGAACAACGGTAAGCGACATCACTTAGGGGTATTCACTAATATTTCTGATGCTGAACAGGCAATTAAGGATTTCCGCGAATGCCACCATGGCGAGTTCGCTAACCATGAGAACGGTAAGCGCTATGCATTGCATAACATTCCCCCTGAAATTCTGACCCTGCTCGGCATTTATCCGGGTACTACTGGCCGAGTGATGTTGTACGTCGAGAACGGCGTTATCACTTCGAACCTGCCGATTCCCGATCATCATTTCTGTTGTTCGGTCGAATCCTTCGTTGAACTGGCGCAGCGCGCCGGGTGGCATGTATCGCCAGAGCGCCCTGATTTGGAGGTTGCCAATGTCGCATGAAAATGGACTGAGCGAGGCGTGCAAACAGGCCGACCAACTGAACGCGCTGCTGGTGGCCATGACCCTCGCGTCGGACGAGCTTGATACGACGGATCTGCAAACGTTGGTCACATTGGCCTTTGATCTGGCTGGTGGGCCAGCCTTCTGGTTACTGGAAGAGCAGCATCGCCGGGAGAAGAAAAATGCGTAGCGTTAAGGTACTGGATGCCATCAATGCCCTTGCCAAAATCCAGGCGTTGGCCGCTGCTGCTGGCTATCTGACGTCGGGTGAGCGTGAGGAGCAAATCTGTTTCGAGCTTATCGACTTGATTGAGGAAATCGCCCGGCGTGGTGCGGAGGCTGAAAATGAGTAAAACCTACACCTATCAGGTGAATGAGGATGTGCTGTTGCACCTGCAACGCTCGCTGGATCTACTGAACTGTGCGCAGCTCATCATCAACGCGCAGGACAAGCATATGCAGAAATACGTCATGTCGCTGGTGGATGTTGCCGAGGATTTCACTCAACGGGCAGCTAACGCGCTGGATCTCGGCGAACAGTCCACGGTGGAAAATGAACAGGGGGTGTGCAATGGCTAAGAAAACCGAACTGATGGCCGTCGAGGCCAAAGACCTGCAGATCATTGAGTATCGCGGGCAGCGTGTGGCGACTACCGAGCAGTTGGCGGCAGGATATGGCACGTCGGTGATCCGTATTCAGCAGAACCACCATGAGAATAAATCTCGGTTTATTGAGGGTAAGCATTTCTTCAAAGTGGTTGGTGCTGAACTCAACAATTTGCGACTAGTTTTAAACGAGTCACAAAATGGAGAACAAATCTCCCCTAAGACACGCTCGCTCATCCTCTGGGCAGAACGCGGCGCGGCCAACCACGCGAAGATGCTGGAGACCGACCAGGCATGGAGCTACTACGACGAAATGGTCGAGTTTTACTTCACCCGGCGTGAAGCTCTGCCGGCACCATCCGACTTGTCGAAACTCGAAATCCTGCAGATGGCGATCGACTCTGAGCAGGGGCGACTGGCTGAGAAAGAACGCGCCGATAATGCTGTACGTACCAAGGGTCAAATCAGCCGTAAACGAGAAGCCTCAGCCCTTGGCAAACTCAGTGCGGCCACCCGCAAATGCCGAGATCTGGAAGAACGGCTGGGCGAAAGCGTGAAGCATGCGACGATCACCAAGGTGGAGAAGAAGACCGATCGCGAATTTAAATTTGCTGCTCTGCGCAAGTGGTGCAAGGAGCGAGGTGTCACGGCGGTCGATGTGCCGGACCCACGCTATGGCAGCGTCAAGTCCTGGCCAGCAGGTGCATGGCTGGACGTGTATGGCATTGATCTGCGCAAACTCTTCGGGGGTGAACTGTGAGCTATATCGAACAAATTTTGTCACGCACTGATATTAGCAACGAAGACACCGAACAATTGAAGTTCATCCGCATGCACTCCGAAGGTGCCTACGAGGGGTTACTGTCCGGGCTTGGAGCAATCGGCAATATCGCTTTCTGGGCATGTGACAACAAAGAATATACCGACAATATGGCGCGAACAGATCTGCTCGCGCTCGGCGAAATGCTGATGTATATCCCTGGCATTACGGCAGCACTTAAATTTAATGCGGATGAGGCTGATTTCTCTATCAGGGAGCGAGAGCAGAAAAAGAAACGCTGACGCCAAACGTTAATTAATTGCCATCAACAAATTTAATACCGACGCCGGTCGGGGGCTTCACTCGGCCGGAATTCGGTAAGGAAATAATATGACTCACTCAATTGAATTAAATCGCAAGCACATTGCGGAGGCGTTTGTGGATTATTGCAAGCGTCGCAGCGGTGGACACCCGGTGTGTACGGTGACGATCAATCGCCAGCAGGTCATCCTTGGCGAACTGAGCGCGGACGCGGTACACCGTTGCCTGACGGACTGCTTTGAAGCGGAGTGCTACAAGAAATACGGTCAGGCCAACAGCCTCAAATTATTGGCGTCTACTTATTCCGGCATGCTGAATAAAGACAACAGCAAATTAACGCCGGAAGGCATTGAGTTTATGGCGTCACTGATGAGCAATGCGGTGGAAATGGCACTGAAAAATCCGAAGGGCAACACCCTTGGTTTGGAGATGTATTAATGGCAACGAAAATTCCCCCTGAAATTATTCGCTCTGGCGAGTTCATTCTGACACCTGGCCTGTCTGAAGGTGGGTTGGGTGATATCACTGTTCACGAGCAGGACGGAAAGGTTTTTGTTGCAACCGTATTGGTGAAAGATATTCCGCAGTGGGTCAATGATCGCGAGCACAGTTGTGGGCTGCTGGAATCTGAGTTAATGGTGTTCTGGCTCCTCTACACCGGTAACCCATCAGACGCAGATTCGTTGCTGTTCTGGCGCTGGCGTTTTGTGGATTGCTGGCGGAATTACCAAACCGAATTAACCGGCGCACCGTCCTTCACGGATGAAGTTAATGGCAATCTGAATATTTTGCCGATGTATCCCCGCGCCATGCGTTTCGCCGTAGCCAGTCATATGGAAGGCGCCATGATTGAACATCTGGGCGAAGAGGAAGGTACCCGGATGGCATTGAACATGTATGCACAAATGGTGGCACCGCCAGATTCTCCCCAGTGGCTGACTCCGTTAGGCATCGAAGCGGTAGAAAGGCTGAAACTGGTGTTTTTCGAGGCTATCGAGCTGATTGACAAAGGTCCACTTCCTGAAGAGGTGATGCACTGATGAGTAGTTCAATCAAAACACCGGATGGCGTCGCACATGCGCAGTGGCCGGATGCACTGTTCTCCAGCGTTTATCGCTGGGTGATGGGCAGGCCTGTCATGCGGAACGAAGCGGCAGCAGCGGTAAAGAGGACCAAACAGGCAACGCCGGAAGGCGATTTGGCGAGAAAGCTGAACACTATGGTTCTTGGTGATTCCGTGAGTCCAGAATGGTTGGCTGACAATGGTTTCCAGTCGCACAGGTCGCCAGAAGCTGCCAGGGAAAAACGTGAGGCGCTGGTGCTTGAATATATTGAGCGCAAAACCCTGGCGTTTGCCCTTTCTGACGGCGAGCGGATAAATCGCTTGTTCAATCAGGTCACAGACAAGACGGAGCAGGCACGAAAGCAGGCAGCACCTTCTGGACTGAAACCTTATGTTGATGCCCGGAACGGTGGGCTGTACTGGGTGGAGCCTAAAACCGATCGGGATACCGGTGAGATCAATGAAAAGGAAAGCTGGCTATCAACGTTGGCTGAGGTGGTCGGTGTTGGCGAGGATGATGCAGAGCGCTACCTGATCCTCGCCTGGACACCGGAAGGCAGTGATGAACGGCGTACGGAAGCCGTGCCCCTGCGTGATATTGGTGAACGTGACGGCTGGGCCAAACTCAAGGCTGGCGGGATGCTGGTCACCTCAAAGAGCGGTCTGAGGGCCATTCTTGCCGATCACCTGCAGCGCAGTGGTCAACGTGACATGTGGGCGATCGCCAGCGCCAGTGGGTGGCAATGTGGTGCCTACATCATGCCCGACGGTGAGGTGTTGGGTAAGCCTGAGAAACCGGTGCTGTTCAATGGGCGCTCTGCTGCTGCGCGGGGATATACCGTCAAGGGAACGTCGGAAAGCTGGCGTAGCAGTGTGGCCATGCTGGCGAAGGGGAACCCGTCAATGATGCTGGGCATTGCCTGTGCACTGGCTGCGCCGCTGATTGGTATCGCGGGGGCTGATGGTTTTGGCGTTCACCTGTTCGGTGGCTCGTCGGCGGGGAAGACCACCACCGGTAATGCGGCCAGTACGGTTTACGGTGAACCGGACGCGTTAAAGCTGACCTGGTATTCAACGGCGCTCGGGCTGGTGAACGAAGCGGCGGCACACAACGATGGATTTATGCCACTGGATGAAATCGGCCAGGGCAGTAACCGCAAGGCGGTGGCTGATGCGGCTTATGCGCTCTTCAACGGGGTGGGCAAGATCCAGGGGGCAAAGGATGGCGGCAACCGGGATATCAAACGCTGGCGGGCGATGGCCTTCAGTACCGGTGAGATTGATATGGAAAGCTATATCCGGGCTGATGGCGGAAAAATTAACGCCGGACAACTGGTGCGCCTGCTTAACGTGCCGATCACCAAAGCGACGCAGTATCACGGTTATGCCGACGGTAAGACGCATGCTGATGCCATGCGCGACGCCTGCAAGCAGAACTATGGTGTTGTGGGCCGTGAGTGGATCAACCAGCTTGCCAGCCAGAAAAAGGAGGCGGTTGATGCGGTTCGCGCTGCTGAACGCCGGTGGTTGGGATTATTGCCCGAAGAAGCCAGCGAGCAGGTTCGCCGGGTGGCGTCACGCTTTGCTGTGTTGGAAGGTGCCCTGATCCTGTCGAAATCGCTGACCGGGTGGGGCGAGCAGGAAAGCCGCGATGCCCTGCAGCACAGTTTCAATGCCTGGGTGAATGAATTCGGTATGGGTAACCGTGAGGCCAAGGCATGGGTAGAGCAGGCGGAAGCCTTTTTGCAGCGCTTTGGTTATAGCCGGTATATGCCTCATCCCAACAGCGATCCGCGTGACTTGCCGATCCGGGATTTGGCGGGCTATCGGGAAGAACGGCCAGGGCTTGAGACGTTGATATTTCATACCTATCCGGCGGTGTTTCGTGACGAGATCGCCGCTGGTGCTAACCCCGTAGCCTTTGCTCAGGCTCTGGCCGATGCAGGCATGCTGGACAAGCCCGCCAAGGGAATGACCAAAAAAACATTGAGAATCGACGGCAAGCAGCCGCGCTTCGTCGTGCTGATGATGCCGGACGACACCGAGGAGGAAGTGTAATGACCGCACATATTGCAGCACACGGCCGGTTAGTGGCTGACGTGCAAATCAAGACCACCAGCAACGGGCATTCGATGGCGCTTGGACGTATGGCGGTGCCGCTGCCATGTCATGGTGCCGACGATGGACAGTCCACCTTCTGGCTGGCGGTCACGGCGTTTGGCAAGCAGGCGGACTTTCTGTCAAAGCACAGCAAAGGCGACCTCATCAGCGTATCCGGGACGATGAACATCAATCAATGGACCGGCGGTGATGGCCAGATGAACACCGGGTATCAGGTGCTGGCCGATTCGGTTATCAGTGCACGCACGGTGCGCAGTGGTGGCAAGCGTCAGGGCCAATAATGAGGAGGGCGGTCAGCGGGCCGCCAATTCCAAGATGAACATAGGGTGTGCAATTCATGAAAGACCAGAAAGCCGAAATCCTGCGCCTCAAGCGAGAGGGCAAGGGGTATAAAACCATTTCCCGCCTCACCGGTGTGAACCTTAACACGGTGAAGACCACCTGCCGCCGTTCGGGGCTGTTTCGCGATAACCCTGAACACCGGGTGCTTTTCACTATCCCTGAGCGAAAATACTCCACGGCAGTAGCTATTCCCAAACCGTTGCCGCTTCAGCGTGCTGTCACAGGTGATAAGCAAACCGATGCGTATTTGTGGGTGCTGGAGGTGATTAAGACTGGCGAGCCTGCGCACATTGCGGCAGCGGAAGAAGCGTTGAAAAGGCTGACCATCACACCGAAGCAGGCGCAGGCCAATTATACGCGCTATCTGCAGACTCAGGGCGCGGGCTGGACCTCGGTGTTTTCTACTATGTGGATGGACAATCCTCAGCATTATATCGACCAGGCAAAAGCACAACATGAGAAGGCCGGCTCTGTACGTGGTGTATTTGGCAATCTTGAGGCGGCCTTCGAACCCGTCGCGGCTGAGTGCCGGATTGAGGAGGTGTACGGGCCGTGTCGGGAGATTTACTGCGATTATATGGCAAAAGGGCCGGGGGAGTTCGCCTTTACTGATGTACTGCCTGAGCCCTACACGTTGAGCGATGTTGTGAGGGAGATCCAGTATTGGGATTGGCTATCATCAATGCGTGGCGGAGCACACAAAGAACTTTACCCCGATGAATATGCCCATGAAGACACGCACTTATGGGATAGGGAACAATTTCTTGACCATTTACTGGAGACGATCAGGCCGATCACCCGCGCTGAGGCGCTCGATGTGCTGAAGTGGTATCTGGATCACCCACGCTATCAGGATATGAACGCGGATAGCGACGGGGTGTATCTGAATCTGATCGGCATGCATGAAGTGGCTTAGTGCTGGTTGTGGTGTTGTTGCGTAAAATGCAATGAAGTGAGTTATATTGCAATTTGTGCAATAATTCACACATTGATTTCATTGCGTGAAAGGTGGCGAAAATGAGACTGGAAGCGGCGTTAAAGCACTTCAGCCCGCAGGGTTTGACGATTACTGACACATCAACGTGCACATCGGCTGATCGTGTTACCGGTACTGACGTTATGGCTGCTCTCGGAATGGTCGAGGCAAAGGCTCATTTCGGCATGGCGGCATTTCTGGGTAAAACCGGCATCAGCAACGAAGACCGGGAGAGAGCTATCGCAGAACTAACCCTGTTCGCGATGAAGAAGGCACCGAAGCATGTCGGTAAAGTCGCCGGTCGCCGCATGGCCCGCTGCATGCAGATCCTTGCCACGTTGGCCTATGAGGATTATTCCCAATCAGCAGGCGTCAGCGTGACCTGTCACGATTGCCACGGAAAAGGGCTGGTGGATATCGAGCGTGATGTTGTGACTTACCCTGGATACATCGGTATGGACGGTGAAGAGAAAATCGCGCCAACGACGAAACGCCAGCTGGTGCGTGAGATGTGCCAGACCTGCAACGGTAAGGGCAGGATCCACAAACGCTGCCGGAACTGTAAGGGAACCGGGAAGGCGCTCGATCGTGAGGCAACCAAGGCAGCGGGCGCACCGGTGATTAAGGATTGCGAGCGGTGCGGCGGGAAAGGCTTTAGCCGCATGCCATCATCCGTGGCCTATAGGGCAATTACCGCCCTGCTGCCCGACCTGAACGAAAGGACGTGGCGCCGGAACTGGAAGCCATTCTACGAGGCGTTAGTAACAAAATGCGTGATTGAGGAGGGGGTTGCCGCATTGGAATTCAGCAAGGTGACACAATGATGATTTTTGAGCGAATGCTTGATTTGTCCGAAGTTGGCGTGTAGGCTTCAAATTGTGGAAGGAAGCATCCAGAGCACATCACGATAAACTAAACATCGAAACCTCGTCAGCAATGACGGGGTTTTTTTTATGGGTTGTTAACCCGTTGTTTGAATTTTACACTGCAAACTGACCCTCATATGAATTGCGGGGGCGATATGTCAAAAGGCTGGCGGGTGGCGTTAATGGTTGTGACTCTGGCGTTGGGGAGTGTGCTGCTCATTAAAAGCGCCAATACAGTTTGTGGTCATGAATTTATGCACGTAAGTATTTGTGGATACATACCGGATGTTCAAGGAACAGGCGCTTGAGGTAAACCTAGTTGCAAGTGCGGATTGTAAAGAAATATCAAGGTGTATTGTATGGTTATGCTGCCTACATTAGTATGCGCCACGCAAACCGCCATTAGCTCAGCAGGAAGAGCAGCGACCATTAAGTTGTAGGTGCGGGGTTCGAGACCTCGATGGCGGACCAATGCGGGCATCGTATAATGGCTATTACCTCAGCCTTCCAAGCTGATGATGTGGGTTCGATTCCCACTGCCCGCTCCAGAAAAAAGCTTTTCAGCCTGCGATGATGGGATTACCCGGAGTGGCTGGAAAGCGCATCAGAAGTATGAGAAAAGCCCCCTTGGTTTATCCATCAACTTACCTGCCGGTTTGTTTGTAGGGGGCCTCTCTGATACATGCAACCGCAGAGCCCTGGCTAATCGCCGGGGCTTTTGCATTCTGGTGGTGCCGATTACCTCAATCGTAGAAACTTGTTCAGCTCTGCGATGATAGAAATGGCTTCAGGGTAATGGTTGGCCCACGAGCTGCGTGCTGCGATCTCTTCGGCCTCGCTCATTCCGAAATGGATGGCAGGTTCAGGCGATTCTTTTATCGACTGTAGAGAGGCTCGGTATCTTTCCAACAGGCGCTCAAATTGTTTAAGTTTCCGATTTGATAATCGCCGTTTAATTTTTTCTATCTTCGATGTCGGCAGCAGGTGGGCAGATGTGAAAGTTTGCCTCTCAAGCCATTTCTGCATTTCACTAAAATTTTCAATAATTGGTTCTGCCAGATCGTTGAATTCTTTTCTCCGATCACGGCCTATAGCCTGCTTGTTGCCAAAATACAGACCAGCCAGGAAGGTAAATAGGCTGATCAAGGGGGAGTAATGCTTCAGGAATTCTATAGTTTCATTCATGAGTTCTGGTGGCTCCTTTTACCGGTCGTCACATTTTCATTCGGTTGGATCTGTGGGGGTGGGACGGGATGGCCGCCCTTCACCTGGCGTGGTTGAAGATTATCATGCATCAACACTGCATACATTCAGGGCTGCACTTCGGTGCGGCTTTTTTTATTTCTATTACCGGGCTATCCGGTCAATCCACTAAAGGTAGTTGGAGCCATGCCGGATAAAGAAATCAACCATATATTCTCCAGCCTTTGGGTGGTGTTCATTCTCATCGCCGGCTGGGGTGGTGTCGTGAGGTATCTCATGGACGTAAAGAGCAATAAGGCAACCTGGAGCTGGGCAGCGGCGTTGGCGCAAATAGTCGTGTCGAGTTTTACCGGGCTGATTGGTGGCATCATCAGCATGGAAACCGGGCTATCGGTCAACATGGCGTTCGTTGGCGCTGGGCTCTGTGGCGCCATGGGTAGTGTCGCGCTGACGTACTTCTGGGAGCGTTTCTTCGGAGGCATCAATGAAAACCAGCGTTAAGGGCAGGGAGTTCATTAAAGGGTTCGAACAGCTTCGCCTGAAAGCCTATCCGGATCCCGGCACTGGCGGGAAGCCTTGGACGATTGGCTGGGGCAATACCAAGGGAGTGAAACAGGGTGACCGCATCACACAGGATCAGGCAGAGCAATTCTTCTCTGATGATTTGGCCGTGTATGAGTTGACGGTAAACAGCGCCATTAAGCGCCCAATGACGCAGAACCAGTTTGACGCGATGGTGTCGCTGGCATTCAACATCGGCGGCTCTGCGTTTGCTGGCTCAACGCTGGTGAAGAAATTCAACACCGGTGATGCAAAAGGCGCTGCAGATGAATTTCCCAAATGGAAAAACTCTGGTGGCAAGGTTATGCCTGGGTTGGTGAAGCGGCGTACGGCAGAGCGTGAAGTGTTCTTGTCATGAATAGCTGGATATCAAAGCTGACCAGCGGGGGATTGCTGCTCCTACTGGCGGTGTCGATCTGCCTCGGCGGTTACAGCTCGTTGTTGTCACATCGATTGGAACTGGCGCGGCAACAGTCTGCCGAGCAACAAAAGACCTTGGCGCAGCAGGCCGGGCTGATCGCCACACTGCAAACCCAAGATGCTCAGAACCGTGCACTGATGGCAGCCCAGCAACAGCAGGAACAGCAGCTGCGCCAGCAGGCAGACATCTATCAAAGGAAATACCGGGATGCGATCAAAAATGATGAGTGCGCCCGCCGCAATGCTCCTAGTGCTGTGCTTGACCTCATGCGCAGGCCCAACAGTACAACCACCAGCGCCGATCATCCTGTTACCCCCTGAGTCAGTATTCAAGCGATGCGAGCAGCCAACGCTGCAGGGTGACACCTGGGGTGATATCGGCAGTTATACGTTGGGACTCAAAACAGCTTTATCAATATGCGCCGGCCAGGTGGCCACGCTGAACCAATGGCGTAAAGACGCCGGGAGAAATTGAAATGTCGATAGCGATTCGGTATTGGAAAATTAGCATTTTTGAGGACCGCAATGCAGAAGCGGTATTGATTGGTTATCAATCCACCCCGGAAATAGAAGTAGTCGATGGGCATGCTTTGGTGAAGGATGAGACGCAGCTAACGACTCGTGGTTTCCCACTTAAAGACGCTGCTGGGTTCAAGATTGAGCCAGTATATTTTGAAGACGGCGTTAAAATAGAGCGTACCGTCGGAAAAGATGGCACCCATTTTCACTAACTGACCGACCGTGATAGATTATCCCCACACGTGTAAAAGGGATAATTATGAAAATAGATCACGATTACCTAAAGGGGCTTCTCGAAGCTTTTGAGGCTTCGAACCACCCTCAGACGGATATCACGGAGCTGAACGAACTGGGCTTCGATTGTCGAACCGACGATTTTGTTTTCCATATGCGCTTGCTTGAAGACAGAGGACTGATGTCCAGGAGTGATGGCCGTTCAGGGTTCGGAATGGTTGAAACTTTAGATGGCCAGTTCCACTGGGCCGTCATGCCACTCCGTTTAACTGCGTCTGGGCATGATTTTATCGAAGCCTTGCGAAACAAAGAGGTTTGGAGTGCTTTAAAGTCTGGGTTCAAGGATGCGAGCATGGGAACGCTAGTTACAGTATCCAAGCAGCTGCTCGATAGGGCATTGAAAAAGCAACTTGATAAATATTTCGATTAACCGCTTCCGGGCGGTTTTTTATTGTCCATCACAGAGCGTTTATCCAGGTGCTGCGTAATGGACGAAAAAAAGCCCCTCCAGACGAGGGGCAAAAATTACCAACACCAGGGAAATACGTTACGTTAATAACGTTTAGTTATTGTACGGTTTTTGATGAGCGAATATTGATGCAATTTTGCATTGGTGCGATGAACTAATTTGCATTGAAGAGCGGTCTTTCGAGGCTGCTGCGCAATGCACAATAACCAAAGCCATCACCCTGCACCTACCGCGCACCCAGCGCATCGGCAGGCTGGTGGCTTTTCTATTTGGAGATTCGGAATGAAACAGTTACCCCTGCGAGATGTGATGCGCCACTTTGCCGTAACCATCAACAAAGATGGTTATGAGGTAAGCAACCCGGCAGGCATCGCACAGTACGATCATCATGGTGTACGCACCACGGTTAGCGGTATCCCTGAATACTTCCCGATCACGCTTTCGGTTAAAGGTGGATATGTTCCTGTCGTAGGCGACCAAGATAGTATTGATGCCCTCCTTGGGCTCAATAAGCCTAAGACAGCCGAGAGCATCGGCACCATGACCCTCGGCATTAACGTTGATAGTGCAGCCCTGAGTGGGCTGGAGAACCAACTGACGCGCATTGCTGACCTGTGTGAGCGTATCCAGAAGACTCAGCACCTTGGCGAACCAGCCGAGTATGTTGGCCAATCAACCTACACGATTAGTGCAGGTCAGGTATTCATCGCTGAGGCGCAGATTAAAGACGGCGCCATTCAACAGGCTGACCTCATCAAACAAGTAAGCCGACAGGCAAGGAAGGAGGCTCAGATGACAATCGAAAGGGAGCTGCAGGTTGGCGGCAAGTTATGGCACGTCACCCGTGGACGCTAAGAAGCCGTATGGCAGCAAGTGGCAGACCGAACGGCTTGTATTCCTTCGTGCCAATCCGCTGTGTGTCATGTGCCAGCAGATGGGGCGTATTGAACCGGCAACGGTAGTGGATCACATCACGCCGCATCGCATGAAAGAGGCCAAGACGCCCGAGGAAATGAAGAAGGCCCAGCATCTGTTCTGGAGCCGTAAGAACTGGCAAGGCCTATGCAAGCCGCACCACGACTCCACAAAGCAGCGTATGGAGAAAACAGGCAAGGTAATAGGGTGCTCGCCCGATGGCCTTCCCCTGGATCCTTCGTCGCATTGGAATAAATAATAATGGTTACCATTTGCATCAAATTTGATTGCAAATACAATGATTTATCATCCAATGATAAATATTATCATCTGTTGGGGGAGGGGCGGGGTAAGAGTTCACCCCTCTCGCTTTTAAAGACCGCCGCTAGTCATTTGTGTGCACAACCGCGAAATGAAAAGTTTTTTTCTGGGGTGATTTTGTGCTTAAAAGCAAATGATTTCACAGGTACTAATTTCATCTGTAATTAATAATTGTTCTTGCCTTATGGGAGGTTTCCATGGCCGGTCGTCGCCCGAAACCGACCAAATTAAAATTGGTGACTGGTAACCCGGGCAAAAGAAAACTTAATGATAAAGAGCCGATGCCGGCCCACGAAATTCCTAGCCCTCCGGCGCATCTCACCGACTGGGGGAAAACAGCCTGGGGCCGAATGACCGTTCTTCTCGACGGTATGGGCGTTTTGACCGTTGCTGATACTTTTGCGCTTGAGCGCCTCTGCGATATTTATGCCGACATCCTCCAGTTGCGAAACACCATCACCGATGAGGGGCGCACCTATACAGTTAAAACCGAGGGTGGGTTTCTGATTAAGGCCAACCCTGCTGTCTCCATGTTGGCGGATGCCGATCGCCGCTTCAAAAGTTATTTGGTGGAATTCGGTCTGACGCCAGCGGCCAGATCAAAGGTAAATGTAAATGGTGGAAAAAAAGAAACGGACCCGCTCGACGAATTCTTCGGCACCTGATCCGGCAACACAGTATGCCCTGGATGTCACCGAGGGCAGGACCCTCGCCGGTCCCGACATACGTAATGCCTGCCAGCGTCACCTTAATGATTTAGTTGAGGGAGAAAGCCGGGGGCTTCACTGGGATGTTGAAGCCGTTAGCCGCGTGATCGACTTCTTTGCCAAAGTGCTCAAGCTGAATGGTGGGGAGCATGAAGGGGCACCATTTATTCTTTTGCCCTGGCAGGCTTTCGTTGTCGGCTCCATTTTTGGATGGAAAAGGGCGAACGGCTCTCGCCGCTTTCGCACGGCGTATGTCGAGTCTGGCAAAGGGTCGGGCAAGTCGCCACTTTCAGCGGGGATTGGTCTGTATTGCCTGATGGCAGACAAGGAGCCTCGCGCCGAGGTCTATGCGGCAGCGACGAAAAAAGACCAAGCGATGATCTTGTTTCGCGACGCAGTGGCGATGGTTAATCAGTCGCCCGCATTGTCGCAGCGTATCGATCCTTCTGGCGGTGCAGGAAAAGAATGGAACCTGGCATTTCTGCAGACCGGCTCTTTCTTTCGGCCCATCAGTTCCGATGATGGTCAGTCTGGCCCGCGCCCCCACTGCGCACTGATTGACGAGGTGCATGAGCACAAAGATAACAAAGCCGTCGAGATGATGCGTGCCGGTACCAAAGGCCGGCGGCAGGCACTGATTTTCATGATCACGAACAGTGGTCACGATAAAACCAGCGTCTGTTATGAGTATCACCAGTACGGCAAGCAGTTGGCCGCTGGCCAGAAAAAAAACGACGCCTTCTTCGCGTTTATCTGCTCGCTGGATGAGGGCGACGATCCGTTCAAGGATGAGTCATGTTGGGCAAAAGCTAACCCTTCCATGGGGCAGACCTTCCAGCCTGAGTATTTACGCGAGCAGGTGGAAGATGCGCGGGGCATGCCGTCCAAAGAGAGCCTGGTGCGGCGTCTTAACTTCTGCGAGTGGGTGGATGCCGAGAATCCGTGGATTGGCGGCGATGTTTGGATGGCCTGTGAAAAGACATTCGATATTGCCGAACTGCAGGGCCGTATGTGCTATGGCGGCCTGGATTTGTCCGGCAAGCGAGATTTAACCGCGCTATCACTGTATTTCCCAGAGATAAGAACGGCATTCGTTGAGTTCTGGACGCCGAAGGATACGTTACTCGACCGGGCCAGAAATGACCGTGTTCCTTATGACGCCTGGGTGCGTGAGGAATACGTTCACGCCCCCGTCGGCAGTGTTATCGATTATGGCGCAGTGTCAAAACGCATCGCCCAACTGGCGGCGCAGTTTGATATGCAGTCCATCGCATTTGACCGTTATCACATGGACTACTTAGAGCCGGAGCTGATAGATGAAGGGATCACCGTTCCTCTTGTGCCGCACGGGCAGGGATTCGGTAAATCCAAAGAGTCTGTGCTCTGGATGCCGCACTCTATAGAGTTGTTAGAAAAACTCATTATCGATAAGAAAATCACCATTCTGTTTAATCCCTGCCTTCGTTGGAATGCGGCCAACGCCGTGACCGAGTCCGATAAAAGTGAAAACCGGGTGTTCAGCAAGCGCCGCAGCAATGGGCGTATAGACGGTATTGTTGCGCTGGCAATGTCCGTGGGGGCAGCAGAAGACATACAGGAAGACGACAGCGATTTAGAAGGCTTTTTTGATGATCCGATCATAGTGGGTATCTGATGGACAAAAACAAACAACCGGGGCGCGTGAAAAGCGCTCTTTTAAATTGGCTTGGTGTCCCGATCAGTCTCACCACCGGGACATTTTGGCAAGAATGGTTTGGCACCAGTAGCAGCGGCAAGGTGGTCACTGCCGACAAGGCAATCCAGCTTTCCTCTGTCTGGGCCTGTATTCGCCTGCTCAGTGAGTCGATCTCCACGCTGCCGCTAAAAGTGTATATGCGTGAGGCGGATGGCTCCCGCAAGCTTGCTCAGGATCATCCTGCTTACCAGGTATTGTGCCGGAGGCCCAATCTGGAAATGACGCCATCGCGGTTCATGTTGCTGGTGGTGGCCAGCATTTGCTTGCGGGGTAATGCGTTCGTTGAAAAGAAAATGATAGGCCGCAAGCTGGTGGCGCTGGACCCGCTCTTGCCACAAAACATGGTGGTTAAACGCCTACCGACGGGCAAGCTTGAATATACGTATACCGAGAACGGAACCAAGCGAGTGATCCCTGTTGACCGTATGATGCATATCCGCGGCTTTGGCTTGGATGGCGTGTGCGGCATGATGCCTTTGAGTTCTGGCCGCGATGTGTTCGGCGCTGCAATGGCCGTGGATGAAGCAGCAGCAAAGATTTTCGAAAACGGCCTTCAAAGCACCGGTTTTTTATCTTCAAAAACGGCATTGAACAAAGAGCAGCGAGAGCGTCTGCGTACAAGCCTGCAATCGTTTATCGGTTCCAAAAATGCCGGTAAGTTGATGGTGCTGGAGAATGAGCTTTCCTACCAAAACGTCACCATGAATCCAGAGGCTGCACAGCTTTTGGAAAGTCGGGCCTTCAGTATCGAAGAGATTTGCCGCTGGTTTCGGGTGCCACCGTTTATGGTGGGACACGTCACGAAACAGAGTAGTTGGGCGTCAAGCGTTGAAGGAATGAACCTGATATTCCTGACCAATACCTTGCGCCCACTGTTGGTGAACATCGAACAGGAAATCGCACGCTGCCTACTGGATGGTGACGAAGATTATTTTGCTGAGTTCTCGGTTGAAGGCTTGCTTCGTGCGGATAGTGTCGGTCGCTCTGCGTATTACACCACCGCGCTGCAAAATGGTTGGATGAGCCGCAACGATGTCCGCAGGCTTGAAAATCTGCCGCCAATACCGGGTGGAGATATTTACACCGTGCAGCTTAACCTGACCCCACTGGAGGATTTGAAACAGAATAACCTCGGCGCTCAGGCCAGCAGTATTACCAAGCTGCATAACTACCTTTTCCCTGACATTCCTGAAGATCAGTCACCGCTGAAAAAAACGGCGTAGGAGCAACTCCCCCATGACAAAAAAACAACTTCCGGCAGCGCCGGCGGGGCGCCCCTGCGCGGGTGTCACCTGCGAACCTTTACCCTCAGCGCTTGATCGCTGGAATGGCGGTCTGAAAGCCGCAGCCTCTGACGATAATACGATTTCTGTATTTGACGTTATCGGGCAGGACTACTGGGGGGAAGGGGTTACGGCGAAGCGTATTGCGGGCGCGTTGCGGTCAATGAATGGTGCCGACGTCACCGTAAACATTAATTCGCCGGGCGGCGATATGTTCGAAGGCCTGGCGATTTATAACCTGCTGCGCGAGTACCAGGGAAAGGTGACCGTAAAAGTGTTGGGTCTGGCTGCCAGTGCAGCATCAATCATTGCGATGGCCGGCGACGACATTCAGATCGGTCGCGGGGCCTTCCTGATGATCCACAACTGCTGGGTAGTGGCGATAGGTAACCGCCATGATTTTGCCGCCATGGTGGACTATCTGGAGCCTTTCGATAACGCGATGGCCGATATTTACGCGGCCCGCTCCGGTCTCGACAGTGACGCCATCAAGCAGATGATGGATAGCGAAACCTACATTGGTGGCAGTGATGCTATCGAAAAGGGATTGGCTGATGGCCTGCTTTCCTCCGATTCCGTCACCGGTGACGATGAGTCACCCGCAGCGGCTCTGCGCAAGCTGGATTCTTTACTGGCCAAGGCGAACACCCCACGGTCAGAACGCCGCAAACTTTTGAAAGCCCTTACGGGTAACACGCCGGGCGCTGTTACCGATCCAACTGGCACGCCGAGCGCTGCCGAAGCATCACCTGAAACCTTAGCCAAACTGGACGCCGCATTAAGTGGGCTGGTTTCGGCATGCCAATAATCTGGAGAAACTATGTCTGAAGTAAATGAAATCCTGAAAAAAGTCACCGCCTCTATCGAAGATGCGACCAGTAAATTTAATGCCAAAGCTGAGGATGCACTGAAAGAGGCCAAAAAGTCCGGCGAGCTTTCGGCAGAAACAAAAGATGCCGTTGATAAAATGGCCACCGAGCTGAATGCCATGAAGGCAGCAGAAAAAACGTTGAAGTCTGCCTTGGGTGAGCTGGAGCAACATGTGGCGCAAATGCCATTAAGTCATGCTGCAGCGGTTATTCAATCCGTTGGCCAGCAGGTGATTTCTGCATCTGCGCTGAAGGATTTTGCTTCAGGTATTCAAGGTAACCAACGCCTCAGCATCCCGGTGAATGCCGCACTGATTTCTACTGATGTGCCGGGGCAAATTGTGGCGCCGCAGCGCTTGCCGGGGATTGATACCGCCCCGAAACAACGCCTGTTTATCCGCGACCTGATCGCACCAGGCAAAACGGGTTCCAGCACCATTTACTGGGTGCAGCAAACCGGCTTCACCAACAAGGCCGCCGCAGTGCCTGAAAACACGGCGAAACCGTACAGCGATATCCAGTTCGCGGAGAAAATCACACCGGTTCGCACCCTGGCGCACATGTTCAAGGCGTCCAAGCAGATCCTGGACGACTTTGCGCAGCTGCAATCGACGGTGGATGCAGAACTGCGCTTTGGCCTGAAATATGTCGAAGAGCAGGAGATTCTGTTCGGTGACGGTACCGGTGCTCACCTGGAGGGCATCATGCCGCAGGCGTCGAAGTATAAAGCGGCGTTCGAAGTGGCGATGCAAAACGGCATTGATGATCTGCGTCTGGCGATGTTACAGGCCCAGTTAGCCCGCTTCCCATCAACGGGCCATGTGCTGCATTTCACTGACTGGGCCAAAATTGAGCTGCTCAAGGATACGCTGGGCCGCTATATCCTCGCGAACCCATCAGCGCTCGTTGGCCCGACGCTCTGGGGCCTGCCGGTTGTGGCGACGGAAGCCTCCGCATTCCTGGGTAAATTCCTGACCGGTGCATTCAGCGCAGGTGCGCAACTCTTCGACCGTGAAGAGGCCAACGTGGTGATCAGTACCGAAAACGCCGACGACTTCGAGAAAAACATGATCTCCATTCGTTGCGAAGAGCGTGTGGCGCTGGCCGTAAAACGTCCTGAAGCGTTCGTTACGGGTGCCTTCACTGTTCCAACTCCACCAACCGGCGGCTAATGGCTTCCACATATGGCGGCCTTCGGGCCGCTTTTTCAGGAGATATTCATGAAAGTTAAAGCACTTGTGCCGATTTTGTTCGGTAGCCGGGTGGTCAATGACGGTGAGTCATTCGAGACGCAGGAGCTACACGGTCGCGAGCTGATCAAAAAAGGTTATGCCGAGCTGGTGGATGAGCACAATCCTGCAGAGCAGCCAGAGCAGCCAGAGCAGCCAGAGCAGCCAGAGCAGCCAGAGCAGCCAGAGCAGCCAGAAGCAGGCAAGAAAACCAAAAAGTAAGGTGAGCCATGTTAGAGCTGGAATTGGTGAAAGAGCATTGCCGGCTGGAGCTTGATTTCAGTGTGGACGACAAGCTGATTGGCATATTCATTGGTGCGGCGAAAAAGCATGTTGAGATGTACACCCGCCGCACCCTCTACGCCAGTAAATCAGACCCTGGTTATGAGGACGATGAAGATCGGCTTTTGCTGGATGATGACGTTCGTACAGCCATGCTGCTCTGTATCGGGCATTGGTATGCCAATCGGGAGGCGGCTGTAGTTGGAGCATCAGCATCCAAACTGCCGTTGGCCGTAGAGTCTCTACTTCAACCTTATCGGATTTACGGGCTATGAAATCATTACGCGCAGGGCAGCTTCGTTTTCGCATCGGGATTTTTCGTCCCGTCACCATTCGCGATGAGCAAACCGGCTCGCCGGTGAAATCCTTCGAATTTGTCGCGGAGGTCTGGGCGGATGCCGAGCCGATTTCTAACCGCAAAATTCGTACCGGTGAGCAAGGGCAAGTGGTGGAAACCATGCTTTTCACGCTGCGCCCGCGTGATGAAATCACCGTTGATTGGCAAGTGATTTTCCAAAAGCGAACCTTTACCGTCCGCGCCCCTGACCGCTCGCAGTCAGACCGGTTGTTAATTACGGCGGAGGCAGATATTCGTCATGATCGAGTATGAAATCAAAGCGGCATTGGAAGCGTTAACCAGCCTGCCAGCATACCCGCTGCTGCTGCCCGACCCGGAACAGGAGGGCGTGACGTACCAGAAAATCACTGACCCGAAATTTGATACCGGTCTGGCCAGCACCGCGCTGGTGCAAGGGCGATTTCAGGTTTCGCTGTACGTGATCGACGATTACGCCCGGCTGATTGAACTGGATAAGGCTATCTGTACAGCCTGGGAAGGTATTCAGCACGGGCATATTGGCCGCTGGCCGGTTCAGACGGTGACACGCGGAGCGATGTTGCAAGGCGCAACCACGCTGACCAACAACAGCACCCAATACCGCCTGGTGCGCGATTACATCATCTGCTACCCGGAGGACGCCGTATGATCGGAATTAACATCACCGGTATGGATGAATTGGCGCGTCAGTTGGAAGCATTGGGTCGGGATGTCTCCACCAAAATACTGCGGGATGCTGGCCGCGCCGCTCTGGTCCCGGTGTTGGAGGATATGCAGCAGCACGCAGGGTATGACGATACCGCCCCCGGCCCGCACATGCGAGACAGCATTACTATCCGATCGACCACCCGAGGCCGTGCGCAGGTAACACTGCGTGTTGGTCCAAGCAAAGCGCACCAGATGAAGGCGCTGGCGCAGGAGTTCGGGACGGTGAAACAGGTCGCTGATCCGTTCATCCGGCCCGCCCTGGATTACAACAAAACCCAAGTGTTACGCATCCTGGCGGCAGAGATCCGCTACGGCATCGAAAACCGGTAGCGACCGCTGCCACAATCATTAAGAGAGAGACATTATGGCTGATAAAACTTCGCCAGAATACGCCATGCTTCCGGCCGGTACGGTTGTGAAATGGGGCGCAGTCGGCGCTGCTGCCGCTGCTATGAAGGCGCTAACTAACTGTAAGGCGGTGGGCGAGATGGGGCAGACCGGCAGTTTTGTTGACTGCACCACCCTGATCGACACCACAAAGCAGTTTATTTCTGACCTGCCTGAAGGCGCTGAGAAGTCGATCGGATTTATCGATGATCCGTCCAATGAAGATTTTGCAGCATTCCTTACCGCAGCAGACAACCGCGAAACCGTGCAGTTCTATGTTGAGCTGCCGAACGGGCGTACCTCAACTTCCATTC
This sequence comes from Serratia liquefaciens, assembly GCA_012719855.1. Taxonomy (GTDB): domain Bacteria; phylum Pseudomonadota; class Gammaproteobacteria; order Enterobacterales; family Enterobacteriaceae; genus Serratia; species Serratia liquefaciens_A. Next base: position 165,275 of record JAAXZN010000006.1, read on the forward strand.
TTTCGTTGTCTGGCTGGAAAATGAATGAGATCACCGCGCCAGCGAGCGAAGTCATTCAGATCACGGTGCAAGGCAAGCAGAACAACAACACCTGGGGAGCCGTGGCCCCAAAGGTGTGATCAGCGTGACTACCCAGCCGAAAAACGCTGATTTGGCGGTCGGGGGCAATTTGTCCCTGACTGTTGCGGCTACCTCCAGTAACGGCAAGCCCGTTAAATATCAATGGCAGAAGAACGGCACCGACATTAGCGGCGCCACCGCTGCCACCTATACCAAAAATTCTGTGGTGGCGGCTGATGCCGGTACGTACCGCGTAGTGCTGTCCGCTGAACGTGCTGACACCCTCAACAGCGCTGCGGCCACAGTAACCGTTAAGTAAGGAACACCGATGACCGAGAAATACGACCTGAAGGCGCTCAAGGCAGCACTGCTGAAATCTGACGACCACGTGCTTGAAGTGCCGATGTTTGGTGCTAAAACCTTCATCCGCCGCCTGAAGGCATCCGAGCTGCAGGATAATGAGGATGGCATGAAAGACGCTATCGAGGCCGGTGATATGAATAAGGCCGCCCGCCTCAATGTTGAATTGCTGCTGTCCTGTTTTATGACGCCGGACGGCAAACGCATTCCGCTGAGTGCGTTGCCTAGCGTGGATGAACTGTTGAAGGCCCACGATAACCCGACCCTGGTTGATGCGATCAGTACCGTTAAACGTCATGCTGTCGGCACGCTGGAAGACGCGGAAAAAAACTGACTGACTCACCCTGGCTGATGCTGATTTTTCAACTGGCCGACCGTTGGGGTGAGTCTGACCCTCGCAAAATCGCCGCGTTGCCGGCGCAAGTTCTAAATCACTGGCGGGCATACTTCAAGCTGCAGGGCATTACTGCCGACCCTGCGGAGGATGCTCCTGTTCTTCAACCCGCTCAGCCTGTGCAAAGTACCATTGATGCGCAGTGTGCTGACGTTATGCGAGTGCTTGGAAATGGCTGATGTAGCATCGTTGGCGGTCGGGTTGTACCTGAATGACGCCAATTTTAGAAACAAGCTGGTGGCGGCGTACCGCACTGCCGGCGATCAATCCGGCAAATTTAACCGCCAAGCCCAGCTGGATGCGAAAAAGACCGATGAGGCTTATCAGCGTGTCGGCCAAACGGTCAGCAGCCTGAAAGGGACGCTGGCGGGTTTGGCTGGCGTTGCTGGCCTGGGGTTCTCGCTGGGAAGCATTATTACCACCACCCGGCAGTATGGTCAGGCACTGTCTGACCTTTCCGCGATCACTGGTGCTACCGGTGCGCAGCTGAAACAATTCGATGAAGCCGCGCAGCAGATGGGGCGCACCACCGAGTACAGTGCCAGCCAGGCGGCGGAAGCGTTAAAGCTGATGGCCAGTGCCAAGCCGGAACTGCTGAAAACGGCGGACGGGCTGACTACTGCGACCAACAGTGCGCTGATTTTGGCGCAGGCGGCGGGTACCACGTTGCCGGATGCGACAAAGACGTTGGCCCTTTCGCTTAACCAGTTTGGTGCCAGCGCCAGCCAGGCGGACCGCTACATTAACGTTTTGGCCGCTGGGGCTAAGTATGGTTCGTCTGAAATTGCCGATACAGCAGCCGCGATAAAGAATGGCGGTGTGGCAGCGGCGCAGGCCGGGATCGGCTTTGAGCAGTTGAACGCAGCGATCCAGGTATTGGCAGAGCGTGAAATTAAAGGGGGTGAGGCAGGCACCGGGTTGCGTAACGTTATCCTCAACCTTGAAAAAGGCACGGATAAAACGCTCAAACCTTCCGTTGTGGGGCTAAGCACCGCGCTGGAAAACCTGTCGAAGAAGAACCTCTCCACGGCGCAGGCGGTCAAGCTGTTTGGCCTGGAGAATATTAACGCCGCGTCGATTCTGGTGAGTAACCGCAGCAAGCTGGATGACCTGACAAAGTCCCTGACCGGTACCCAGACAGCGCACGAACAGGCCGCGACGCGCGTCAACAACCTGAACGGCGATCTGATGGGGCTGACCAGTGCTTTTGAAGGGTTGATCATCAAAGTCGGGCAAGCCAGCGGCGGCCCATTGCGTACCGGCGTACAGAGTGTGACCGAGGCTATTAACGGCCTGGCGGATAACTTCAACATGGTGGCCAGCGTGGCGTTGTATACGCTGATCCCGGTGATGTCCACCAAGCTAACCGCCGGTATCCGTGAAAGCATCGGGGCATGGCGCGATCAGCAGGCCGCTGTTAAATCTGCTGCGCTGGATCAGGCCCGTATGGCACAGAAGACGATTGACAGTGCCAACGCCACCTTGCTGCAAAACAACGCCGAATTCGGCCGCGTTCGTGCGATGGAAAAAACGGCCAAGCAATACGGCCTGAACGTCAGTTATACCGCTGATTATAACCGGTTGATCCGGGAAGAAACCGAGGCGACGCGCGCGGCCACGGTTGGCAAGAATCAACTGGATGCGGCAAATAAACGCCTGTCAGTATCAGCCCGCGCAGCCTCGGTGGCTACCGGGCTTGCCCGTGGCGCGTTGGGGTTGATTGGAGGGCCTTTCGGGGCAGCGATGCTGGCCGGTTCTGCAATACTGTATTTCCATGAGCAGAACAAACTGGCTCGACAGTCTGCCTTGAACCTTAAAGATGCCGTTCAGGAAACAACACAGGCGCTTGTGGCGATGTCGTCAAAGCAGCTGGATGTGAAAGCGCTCGATTTGGATGATCAGTACAAAAACCAGGTTACCCAGGTTAACCAGCTGAAAAAGGAAATCATTGACGCAGACAGTCGGCTGAGTAGCCTCAAAGGATTTGACCCTTTCGGGCAAGCGCAAGGTATTGAAGGCAATCGTAAACGAGCGGTTGCAGATTTGGAGAATGCTCAGGCAGGGCTCGTAACGCTGACTGACTCTATGGGCCGAGTTAAAGCCGCTCAGGACTACGTTAAATCTGGGTTCAGCGAGATGATGCTGAGTGGTATTGCTGACGCTAATGTGGTTAACAATGCCATTGCGAGAGTGGGCGCTGCAGGTTTGTCGGCTGAAAGCCCTTGGGGTGGTGAAGACCCGGCCAAGGCAGACAAAAAAGGCCAGCAGGCGCTCAAGCAATATCAGCAGCTGCGTCAGGAAATTGAGGTTGCCCACTCGACAAGCCTTGCCAAAATTGACCTGGAAGAACGGAACTCACAGGCCAAACTGATCGCCACGGCAAAAGCTGCCGGGGCTAGTCAGGCAGATGTGCAACGTGTCATGTCTTTAAACGCAGAGAATTTCCAGCGGCAGCGGTTAGAACTGGCTGAACAATATGCGCCAGGTCAGGCGACGGTGCGTAAGGAGCAGGAAACCAGCCGGGAGCTGAAAGCGCTGTATAACGCACGTTTGCTGACGGAACGCGATTATCTGGTCGCCCGCCATACCCTACAGCAGGATATGGCCCGCGAGAGGTTAAAGGCAGAGGCTGATGCCATTGCGGCCCCACGGCAAAACATCGCCGGGGATGTTGATCCCTCCGTTCAACTGAGTAACCAACTGGCGCAGCAGCAGGCCCAGTATCAGGCGTACTACCAGCAAGGTTACATTGACAAACAGCGCTATGAGCAGTTGTTGCAGGCGGCAACACAGGAATCAACTGACGCGCAATATCAGCAGGCAATGAAACTTTATGCTGGGCAGAGCCAGGTCAATAAGCTGCAGCTTGGGCTGATTGATACGATGCGGGAACGCTCCACCAACATGCTGACCGGGTTACTTACCGGTACCCAGACCTTCAAAGACAGCATGGTGGGTCTGTTTTCCTCCCTCACGCAGTCCATCGTTCAGAATCTGATAGAAATGGCGGCTCAGGCTTTGCTGACCAAAACTATTTTATCTACGTTTATGAGCTTTGGCGGTGGAGCGGCTGGCGGTGGTAATAACCCTGGCACTGTTCCGATGTTCGCAAACGCCAAGGGTGGCGTTTACTCGTCACCGTCCCTGAGTGCCTACAGTGGCCAGGTGGTAAGCCAACCCACAACGTTTGCGTTTGCCAAAGGTGCCGGACTAATGGGGGAGGCGGGGCCAGAAGCCATTATGCCGCTCAAACGTGGCGCAGATGGTTCATTGGGCGTCCGGGCGATGGGGGCTCCACAGCAGACGGCTGCAGCCGCGAATGTGTACATCACAATCGAAGGTGGCGGTAATGTTAGCACCCAGGCTGATCCTGGCTGGGAGGAGTTCGGCAAACAGATGGGGAATATTGCTGCACAGGAAAGCCAAAAGGTCATCAATCGTAACCTGAAGCCGGGTCAGCCGATCTGGAAAGCAATCAAGGGGATGTAATGGCCATTCAGATATTTGGTTTCCCGGCGCGGGTTAATGCTGCCGGTGATACCCGATTCCGCATCCGGAAAGCGCAGTTTGGTGATGGATACATGCAGGTTTCAGGCGATGGGATTAACCCGGTTATTCGTTCTTGGGACCTGACCTTCATCGGTAAATATGACTACATCACGCCCATAATCGCCTTCCTCGAGACTCATCAGGGGGTTAAATCCTTTCAATGGACCCCACCAACCAACGTTCCCGGCCTGTACCGTTGTGAAGGCTATAAGTCTGTTGCGATGGGCGGGGAGAATTACTCTTTGACGGCCACTTTCACAGAGGCCTTCCACGTTTAATCGGAAATAATCATGCTGAATTCAGACCTGCAGAAATTGGAGCCGGGCAACCGCATTCGCCTCATTGAAGTAGATGGCACAAAGTTTGGTGCCGATATTCTGCGTTTTCACTGTGACACGCTGCCCTATACCCCAGAGGAACTCGCTGCTGCCGGCGGTGATGAATCCAAGTTGCCAGCGAAGCCAATATGGTGGCAAGGCAAGGAATATGGCCCGTGGCCGTTTACCGTTGAGGGGCTGGAAATATCCTCAGACAGCCAGAGCACCGAACCAAAGCTAACAGTGGCTAACCTTGATGGGTTGATCACCGCGCTTTGCCTCCAGTTTGAGGATATGGCACAGGCCAAGGTGCTGATCCACGATACGTTGGTTCACTACCTTGACGCCCGTAATTTTCCAGAGGGCAACCCTACAGCTGATCCGGTGCAGGAAAAGCTGCAGGTCTTCTACATCGATCGCAAGGCAACGGAAAGCGATGAATCGGTTGAGTTTGAAATGTCCAGCCCGGCTGACCTGCGGGGGCTACGTATCCCGACTCGGCAAATTCATAGCCTGTGTACCTGGTGCTCCCGTGGCTGGTACCGTACAGGCAAAGGCTGCGATTATGCTGGTACCCGATACTTTGACGACAAGGGCAACCCGGTTGATGATCCCAGCAAGGACCGTTGCGGTGGGTTGCTGAGCGATTGCCAGAAACGTTTTGGTGATAACGAGCCATTACCGTTCGGCGGGTTCCCCGGTGCTTCATTGATCCGACAGTAGGAGGATAGATGAAAGAGAAAACCATAGCGGCCATTATGGCGCATGCTGAGGCCGAGTATCCGCGTGAATGCTGCGGCATCGTGGCGCAGAAATCCCGCGTTGAGCGTTACTTTCCTTGCCGTAACCTGGCTGAAAACCCTACTGAACAATTTCACCTGGCGCCAGAAGACTACGTAACCGCATCGGAATGGGGCACAGTCACAATGATTGTGCATAGCCACCCTGATGCCACAACGCAGCCGAGCGAACTGGATAAGGCGCAGTGTGACGCGTTAGAACTTCCCTGGGTGATTGTCAGTTGGCCTGAAGGGGATTTGCGCACGGTTATGCCGCGTGGAGATTTGCCGCTGGTAGGGCGCCAGTTTGTGCTGGGCCATACGGACTGCTGGGGGCTTGTCATGAGTTATTTCCGGCAGCAGCATGGCGTTGAACTACGAGATTACCGGGTTGATTACCCGTGGTGGGAAAGGGGCGAAAACCTCTACACGGATAACTGGCACGAATGCGGTTTCCGTGAGTTTAATGGCCCGCCGCTGCAGGGGGATATGGTGATAATGCAGGTTTCGGCACCAGTAGCGAACCACGCCGGTATCCTGCTGGAAGATGGCATGTTACTGCACCACATGTACGGAATGCTCAGTCAGCGGGTGCCCTATGGCGGTTACTGGAAGGAACGAACTGTGAAGGTGCTGCGCCACAAAGAACTGATGTGATGCTATCATTCCACTTTTCAGCTTAAGGAAAAGGGTTATGAAGAAGGTATTCCCTGCATTGGTTTTGTATTTTTTGACTTCTTTTTTTGCTAATGCAATTACGCTGGATGCTTATCTTAGTAAGCATAAGGAAATTGATGAAGATCCAATTCTAAGTGAGTACGTAAGAAAGTGGGCTTGGTTTATGGCATTAATGGATGCTCAGCAAAAATACAACACATCTGATCCAACTAAAATTAATGAATTACTTAGTGCGAAAGGTGATAAATATGGCGCATTGAGTATTCGTAAAATTTCAACTGACTGTAAAAATGGAACCACAGCAGCAGGCGGTATTGAGCTTAATAAGCGAGAGTGTAAAATAGTAATTAATAGTGCAAGTAAGTAGACTTGTGGCCCCATTTATATGGGGCTTTTTATTGGAGGCTATATGTCTTTTATTGATGCTCCACTGAGAACAGTACGATTCCACGGCCCGATGGTGAAATTATTTGGGCGCGAATTTAAGTATCGTGCTCTGACTGTACCAAAAGCAATTGATGCAATGAAGAATCTCCTACCAGGGTTCGAGCGTTATATGCTGGAGGCTCACAAACGCGGACTGACATTTTCCATTTTTGTTGGAAAGCGTAATATTGGCCAGGACGAGCTGGAACTGACGAAAGGCTCGGAAGATATTCATCTGGTGCCTGTAGTTATCGGCAGTAAACGCGCTGGCGTGTTCCAGACCGTGCTGGGGGTGGCGCTTGTTGCTGTTGCTATGTATGTGTCTGCGGGGACTGCCGCAGGAGCTATGGGGGCATTTGGTGCTGGTGGCGCCACCGGCATTGCGGCCATGACCGGTGCATCTTTGGCCCTTGGTGGGATTGTTCAGATGCTTTCGCCGCAGATGGGTGGTTTGCGAACGCGACAGGACCAGGACAACAAACCAAGCTATGCCTTTGGTGGCCCGGTGAATACAACAGCGCAGGGTAATCCTGTGGGTGTGCTATACGGAACGCGTGAGATCGGCGGGGCGATTATCTCCGCTGGTATTTATACTGAAGATCAACAGTAAGCCGAAAGGCAGGAGAGAGTTATGAATAATCAGAAAGAAAAAAAGGCTGATTCAAATGTTGCAGAATCAGCCTCTGGCACAATAAAAATCTCAAATGAAAAAGGGATTATTGAAGTGCGCAATAATCAAGGTGTTCTTATTTCCCGGATGTTGCGGTTTTAACTCTGGCGGCCAATTGCGCGATTGCTAATTGAGCGGTTGCACCGTCATTTTGCTCATACATTTTATCAAGAGTGGTCAATAAATCATGAGCAAAGCCAGGCAGTTTCTTTTCGAGCGCGTGTACCAGAGCAGCATACCCAATGTTTAATGCTTCCATAGAGCAGGCTTGATCTGGCAGCGGCATATCGCTAGTAATGGAATTTTCAAATTTAAATGTACTTTTCATGATGTTCCTAATCCAGAGTTAATCAGCCATCCCTCTGATTTCAAACGTCCATGCTCCTACATGGGCGGGCTGAATCCATACAAGATAGAGCCTCAATTCAATCAGTAAACCCTGATATTTGATCAGTGTATTCACTACGCCGCTTCTTGCGGCTTTTTTCATTGGTGCGAGCGATATGGAAAATATAACGATTAAAGGCCGTAAAGGCGGTGGCGGAGGCGGCCACACCCCAGTTGAGTCTCCAGACAGTGTTCAATCGATCTCCAGAGCCAAAATGCTGTTCTCGCTGGGAGAAGGTGAGTTTGCCGGTCGGCTGGATGGCACAAACGTTTATGCTGATGGCACGCCCGTATTAAACAGTGACGGGACTGAAAATTTTCCCGGTTTTCGCTGGGAGTTTCGGCCAGGCACCCAGGCACAAGATTATATCCAGGGCATCCCATCTGTTGAGAACGAGATCGCCATCAGTACCGAATTGAAAAGCGGTACTCCGTGGGTGCGATCAGTGTCAAATTTGCAACTGTCTGCCGTGCGCTTGCGCTTCGGCTGGCCGATGTTGCAATCACAGGCTGATAACGGTGATGTTAACGGCTATCGCATTGAGTACGCGATTGATATTGCGACTGATGGCGGCAGCTATCAGGAAGTGTTAACGGCTGCGATCGACGATAAAACCACCTCGCTGTATGAGCGTTCGCACCGTATCAATTTGCCGAAAGCTACAACCGGCTGGCAGGTACGCGTGCGCCGTCTGACGCCGAATGCGAACAGCGCCAGAATCGCAGACCGTATGAATATCGAGGCGCTGACCGAAATTATTGATGCCAAGCTGCGCTATCCAAACACCGCGCTGTTGTATGTGGAATTTGACTCCAAGCAATTCCCGAATATACCGAAGATCAGTTGTAAGCCGCGTGGGCGTGTGATCCGCGTACCGGATAACTATGACCCAGAAACACGAAGCTATAACGGTGTTTGGACCGGTGGCTTCAAGTGGGCCTACAGCGATAATCCAGCCTGGGTGTTCTACGACATTATTTTAGCTGAGCGCTTCGGCCTTGGTGATCGCATCGATTCCTCTCAGGTATCTGAGTCCGAGCTATACCGCATTGCGCAGTATTGCGATCAGCTTGTGCCTGATGGACGTGGTGGCGACGGTACTGAGCCGCGTTTCACCTGTAACGTTTACATTCAATCGCGTGAGGATGCCTGGACCGTCCTGAGCGATTTAGCTGGCATCTTTCGTGGCATGACCTATTGGGGACGAAACCAAATGGTTGCCCTGGCGGATATGCCGCGTGATATGGATATCACCTACACCCGTGCCAACGTCATTGATGGGAAATTTACCTATTCGTCAGCAAGTGAGCGTACCCGCTATAGCACGGCGATGGTCAGTTGGTCCGATCCCGCCAACCACTATGCCGACGCGATTGAAGCCGTTTTTGATAATGATTTGGTTCGTCGCTATGACGTTAACCAGACGGAGTTAACAGCAATCGGCTGTACCCGCCAAAGTGAGGCCAACCGCCGGGGTCGTTGGGCGTTACTGACAAATAGCAAAGACAGGGCGGTAACGTTTTCTGTCGGTCTGGATGGCATGATCCCCATGCCTGGGCACATCGTTGGCGTTGCGGATCAGATGGTCGCCGGTAGGGTTATCGGTGGCCGCATCAGTAGTGTGGACGGCCGCAAGGTGAAGCTGGATAGAAAGCCTGGCGCTAAAGCGGGTGATCGCCTGATTGTTAATCTGCCATCCGGTAAGGCACAGGCGCGTACCGTGCAGGCTGTGAATGAGCGCGTTGTGACTGTCACGACCGATTACAGCGAAACACCGGTACCGGAATCAGCCTGGTCGATAGATGCGGATGATCTCGCCGTCCAGCTGTATCGCGTCGTGGGTATTGCTGATAACGGTGACAATACTTTCACTATCAACGCGACAGAGCACGATCCAAACAAATATGCCCGGATTGATACGGGGGCGCGTATCGATGATCGCCCCATCTCAATTATTCCTCCGGGCGTCCAGGCACCACCGAAAAATATCACCATAGAAAGCTATTCCTCTGTGAGCCAGGGGATCGCCATCACAACGATGCGAGCAGCATGGGGCTCGGTGGAGAACGCGATAGCGTATGAGGCTGAGTGGCGAAAAGATAACGGTAACTGGGTATCAGTCCCGCGCACATCGGCTTTGGGTTTCGAAGTCCCGGGTATTTATGCCGGTCGCTATTTGGTACGCGTTCGGGCCATCAACGCCAGCGATATTTCGTCAATCTGGGCGACATCGATGGAAACCTACCTGAAGGGTAAGGAAGGCAAGCCGCCGGTGCCGGTTGGGTTCAGGGCCTCTCCTCTGTTGTGGGGCATCCAGTTGGATTGGGGATTTCCATCCGGCGCAGAGGATACGCTGAAAACCGAAATCCACTATGCGGACAACGCTGCCGGCGACAACGCGATGCTGCTGGCCGATATTCCGTACCCGCTCCATACCCACACCATGACCGGATTGAAGGCGGGCCAGGAGTTTTTGTTCCGTGCACGCCTGCAGGACAGGACCGGGAATATCGGGGACTGGACCGGCTGGATTAAGGGGCAATCCAACGCGAACGCTGACGATTACCTTGAAAGCATTGGCGATGGCTTTCTGACGGACAAAGACGGCGACCGGCTGACGGGTGACATTGACACAAATATTGAGGCCATACTGCAGAACGCGTTGGCCAACAACGCCACGGTCGAGCATCAGTGGGCGCAGTACGGGACGGTGCGTGCTGATATTCTCATTGTGAAGACCACGATTGCCGAAGTTGATCGGGCGCTGGCCGAGATGTCTACTCAGGTGCAGGCGCAGATTGACGACGTTACCGCCGTTCTGGAGGACAAGCTGACGGCCACAGTTGACGCCGACGGCGCAACAGCCATCCACACACTGAAAGCCGGCGTGCGGGTCAATGGTGTTTTCTACAATGCTGGCATGTCTATCGCTGTTCTTGCGGAAACCGGTAAGCCTGTAATCACCCGGATTGGTTTCAATGCCAATCAGTTCGTGCTGATGAGCGGTAGTGGTGATAACCAGTATTCACCGTTTGCTGTCATCGATGGCCAGGTGTTTATCAGCGATGCATTCATTCAGAACGCCTCGATCACGTCTGCGAAAATCGCGGATGCGGCCATTACCAACGCCAAAATCAGCGGGTTTATTCAGTCCGATAACTTCAGCGGTAACAACGGATGGCGTCTTGATAAAAGTGGCGCTGGCGCTGGCCAGATACAAATCAACGGCGGCGACGGCAACGGACGCATGGAGATACGCGGCGATCAGATTAACGTTTACGACGCCGGAGGCAATCTGCGGGTGCGGATGGGGAGGCTATAACATGGCCTATGGGTTGGTAGTTAATGGTAAAGAGTTGGCAGCAGTGAATAGCCCTTCACTGTTAGCCAACGATAAAGAACCCTGGGCCGATGGTAATAGGCAGAAGATATATACTCCCCCTGATTATATTCCGGGGAACCCGGTTTTTATCGTTGGTCAGACTGGCTATATCTTTGGCAGCGCGACCAATCCGCCATTTTACGGAGGGATCACGGGGTGGCGAACCGATGGGAATAGAATCATTGTTGATTTTTCCTCGGCAAACAATCAGGCATTTTTTACCGAGTTCAGCATATATCAGGTTCAAACTCCGCAATCAGTTTCCGGGACTTACGGGATCATGATTCAAAACTCGGTTGACTGGATGAGCATAAACAGCTCTCAGCGGCTTGGTTTTGTTGCGTGGAAAGGGGTAGTGACAATCAACGGGCAATGGACTTTGCCGACTGTTCAAAATGACAACACGAAAGTTGTTTATGTTCGATGTGATGATCCAGGCGTGTCGGTGTATCACTCAGTTGAACATAACGAATTAACGGTATCGCGTGATAATGGGAGTGGCGAACCTTCCCGAACCACTGCCAGCGTACAAGTGGTAATTATGAATAGTGGATATTATCCGCCAACACCAAGCGGCTACGGCATGGTGATTAAAAACATAGCTGGAAATAACACATTTACCAGTGATTGCGAACCTTTACTATGGGATGGGCGATCAGTCAATGTGGGAGCTAACCCGGACGATTTGGTCAATACGGGTATTGCGAGGCCCATGATACCCCTTGCTGTAAATGCATTCATGCGTGGTAATTCAGAAATGAGCGGGGGGTATTATAACTATTATAGCTGTGGATATAGATTTAACGGCTCGGCGGTTCAATTCTGGCGTGCTGATTCAGGGCGTAAAATACAGACAAAATGGAATGTATCAACGCGATGGTATTCGTCCCAAATGCCACTAATGGTTATAAACGCTGACCACTACTTCTAACAACCGGCCATTGAGCCGGTTTTTTAATGCCAAAATTCAGGAGAGCATTATGCCAGCAGGTACTTTAACCCTAACGAACAACTCCGCTGTAGTGAAGGGCGCAGGAACGGCATTCAATACCGAGCTGAAAGCCGGTGACATGATTGTGAGCGTTGTAGGCGGCGTAACCTACACGTTGCCGGTGAAAACCGTAGACAGCGCCACACAGGCCACGCTGATTAAAGCCTATGATGGCCCAACGCAAGCGGGCGCGGCATGGTATGCCGTACCGCGTGACGCGATGAACACCATCACCGCTCAGCTGGCCGCAGAGACGGCGAAAGCGTTACGTGGGCTGAACCTTGATAAAACTAACTGGCAACAGGTATTCAGCGGCACCGGAAACATTACGGTAGCCCTCCCTGACGGCAGCACGTTTGCTGGCCCGGCATGGAATAGTTTTACTACCGCGCTCAATCTCAAGGCTGATAAAACTGAACTGAACAAAAAAGCCAATCAAAGTGGTTTAAATGCCGTTGCCAATACGGTGTCGGGTGCGGTGTTCAAGAGCAATAATCTGCTCGACGTACCAGACAAGGACGCCGCACGTAAAAACCTTGGCCTTGGTTCAACAAACGCAGTTTTCTTTTCCGGGATTGCTTGTAGGCAGGGGGTAAGTGGTGGTTTCGGTAGCAATAAATACAATCTTTTCTGGAACACACAATCTCAGCTCGAGGCATGGGTGGATTCAACTCGCGTTGGTGGTGTAACGCTGTTTGCTATTAATTCAGACAAAGGGCTGAAACGGGATATCGTATACGTTGATGATAGCGATGCTGCTTATGCTCAGGTTGCAAAATGGAAAGTTGCAAAATTCAAATATAAGGAAAGGGGAATCATACCGCAGTCAGATGAAACACTTGGTTTCATCGCTAATGACCTTATACAACATTCGCCAGAGTGTGTGGAGGGTGAGGGCTTGCCAGATGATTATGACATCGAAAAAGACCCTAATAACCCCAATGCGTATTTTTTAAATCAGATTGCTTTAACAGCAAAACTGACGCAGGCATTACAGGTAGCGATGAGAAGAATAGACGCATTGGAGAATTACATTATTAAATCTGGGAGTGATAAATAATGGTAGTAATTAGCGGCGTTTTAAAGGGGCCTTACGGTGATTCTCGATCCGGCGTAACCATTACGATGCGATCAATGAAAACATCGTCAACGGTGCTTAACCTGGCAAAATCGCAATCAGTGACAAATGACGGCGGCCAGTATTCGTTTAATGTTGAACCTGGTGCCTATGAAATCATAATTTCCGTCTATGGTGCCCAGCCTGAACGGGTAGGCGCGATAGAGGTTTATACAGACTCGCTACCCGGCACGCTCAATGACTTCCTGCGCCGCCCTGGTGAAAGTGATCTCACACCAGAGATTGTTCAAACCGTAGATCGTCTACGTGCAGAGGCTGCGGCATCGGCTGCGGCCGCAAAAGTCAGCGAGCAGAATGCAGAAAATAACGTAAAGCCTGTAACTGACGCGGGATTTGGTAATGGCCCACGCCACCGCACTGATGTTTATGCACAAGGAAATACGTCATTCCTCCAACGGTTCAATGGGACTTCAGCTAATGTACCGGCAGCAGTCCTTGGGAGTGTTTTATCTATGCCAATGGATGGCGGGCCAACTTGCGGTTATATCGCTGTTAGCGCCAGCCGTGCGGCGTGGATTGGTAGCTCAAACTTCTCCGGAAAAGCGGTTACATGGGTGTCACTGTGGTCGTCAGGAAACACGACAGTAGACGCCAACGGCTTTATCAAGAAAGCATCGCCGATCGCCAGGCTGTCTGGTGCACCTGAACAAATGGCGGATGATTACCTAGATGGATTTACCTTGGCTGGCAGCGTGGCCGTAAACAGTGAGGCGGAAGGGGTAGGCGCTGAGCGTATTTCTGTCGGGGTCTACAAAATCACCGGTTCGTTAGGCTTCGCTGAGGAAGGTTGGAACATCGAAGTGCCCCAGGACGTTAACGGTAACCGCCTGTGCTTTGTTGAAACCAGCACCGGTAAGGACGGCACAATCTATGTGAAGGTCAGCAAACGCCGCTTTGACATCGATACCGCCGCGATTGTGGCTGGTGATCCGATGGATATTCCAGATGGTCGCTGGATTGACCTACGGCTTGAAATGCCGGTGCGGGAAGTTACTGAGGAGCCGGTTCCAGACGAACAGGAACAACTGGCCGATGAACAGCCATTCGAAGCTGCAGAACCATAATGCAAAATGCCGGGGCGCCCCGGCTTCATTGTTTTTTTAAAGCATCGGCCATCGACTGCATTTTTGCAGCCAACCCACCCAGTTCGCTGATAATTCTTTCCTTCGAATGATCTGGGGGCGCCTCAATCATTTCTATGACCTGTTCGATCATGTGGGCTCGCGTTGCGAGTTCCGTTATCGATGCACGCCGCCGATTTTCCTCCTCCTCACCCCACTCATTCTCTTCGAAGG
>JAAXZN010000007.1 GCA_012719855.1 Serratia liquefaciens
ACCCGGCACGGTGCTGCTGGTTAAAGCTGTCCGCCATCGCCAGCGCCAATTGCCCCAACTGGTTGCGTGCGCTATCCAGCGATTCGCTGCGGAACTTCAGTACGCCGCTGACGCTGCCGCTGGTAATTTGCCCTTCCGGCACTTCGCTGACGCCGTTGCCGCGGTTATAGCCGATGGTCAGGCGAGAAGGATCGCCGCTGGAGGGCACTGCCTCCACCTGATAGGCATTGCTCCCCTGCACCAGCGTCAGGCCGTTGGCGAAAGACACGGTATAAGCGTCGCCGTCTTGCTGCATCACCTGCACGCCCACTACCTGGTTTAACTCAGTAACCAGTTGGTCACGCTGATCGAGCAAGGCATTCGGCTCACCGCCGCTGCCGCGCAGGCGGGTGATTTCATCGTTCAGTTTGGCGATTTGCTGGCTGTAGCTGTTGATCTGGTTAGCGCTGTCGCTGAGCTGTTGGTTAACGCCGCTGTCCATATCGCGCAGGTATTTGTCGGTGTTGTTGAACTGATTGACCAGCCCATTGGCCTTGCCCAGCACCGTTTGGCGCGCCGCGTCATCGCCGGCGTTGCTGACCAGGTTCTCCAGGTTGCTGAAGAAATCCTGCATGTTGGTCGACAAGGTATTGGTTTTGCTCGCCAGCAGGTTATCGATCTGCGAGATTTTCTCGAAGTAGGCGTTCTGTGCCCCGGCCTGGCTCTGGGCGCCGCGCAACTGATTGGTGATGAACTGGTTGTACTCGCGGTTAACGCTGGTCACGGTGACGCCGTTACCAATGAAGCCGCTCATGGTACTCATACCGCCGTTCTGCGCCAGGATCGCAGTCTGTCGGTTATAGCCCGCCACGTTGTAGTTAGAAATGTTGTTACTGACGGTGCTGAGCGCCACCTGAGCCGCATTCAGCCCGCTCATCGCGGTATTGATTAAGCTATTGGACATAAAAATTCCTTTTGCTGCGGCGCCGGTGGCCCACAGGAGTCAATTAATCTGCTGAGCCGTTCACTCAGCCTGTCTTGGTTATCGGCAAAAACGGAGGAAACTTGAGGGAAAAATCCGGGTCCAGCATGCTGGACCCCTACATTTATACGGCCTATTGCGTACGGGCGCTGCATGCTGCGCCCAGTGGCTAAAAAAGATCCTTCAGGTCGTGGGTATAAGCCTTCACCACCTGCTCGCCGGCGTTTTTCATCTGCTGTATCACGCTGACCAACTTGCTGGCGTATTGCGGATCGGTGGCGTAACCAGCCTGTTGCAGCGCCTGCGCCGCCTGCTCCGGGCTGCGGGCGTTGGCCACCCCGGCGTAGCGTGGGTTATTGGTCAACAGCTTGACGTAGTCGGCCATCGCCTCGACGTAAGAGCCGTAAACCCGGAACTTCGCCTTGATCTTCTTCGCCGCGCCCTGCTCGAACTCGGTGGTGGTGATCTCGGTCACCGGCCCGGCCCAGCTGCCGCCCGCCTTGATGCCAAACAGGTTGTAGCTCGGCGAACCGTCGGCGGTCGGGATCTCACGCTGACCCCAGCCGGATTCCAGCGCGGCCTGCGCCACAATCAGCTGATGCGGAATGCCGCTCTCCTGGCTGGCGACGCGCGCAGGGGTAGACAGCCGGGCCACAAAGTTGCCGTTGTTGAGCGACAGCGGGGCCGCGCTCGGCGCTTTTGGCACCGCGCGCCGGATCATCTGCTCCAGCGCCTGATTCGGCAGCGTTCGCAGCACCTCATCGTCCAGCGCCATCGGTGAGGTGCCCGCCGTTTCGCTCGGCACCGCGTTGGCGTTGCTCATCTGCTTCACCATCATGTCGGCCAGCCCCAGGCCTTTCTGCGACATCTGCTGGGCAATTTGCTGGTCGTACATTGAGGTGTAGAGCCGGGACTGATCGCTGCTCAAGACCCCATCCTGCGGCAGTGCTGCGCGCATGCTTTTCAGCATCATCTGCACGAACATGCCTTCCACCTGCTGCGCCACCTGCTTCAGGTTGCCCTGCGGATCGCTCGCCGCATCGCGTTTCAGTCCATTGAGCGCCTGCGCATCATAGGCGGCGCCCGACATTGCCATCAGATCGCCGGCCATCAGATAATTTCCAGCTTGGCGCGCAGACAGCCGGCGCTTTGCATCGCCTGCAGAATAGACATCAGGTCGATCGGCGTTGCCCCCAACGCGTTAAGCGCGCGGATCACGTTGTTCAGATTGGCGCTGGCGTTGACCTTCTGCAGTGAGCCCCCCTGCTGTTGCACCGAAATCTGGGTGTTCGGCGTCACCACCGTTTGCCCGCCGCCAAACGGCGTATTTGGCTGGCTGACGGTATTTTGCCGATCGACCACCACCGACAGGTTGCCTTGCGCCACCGCGCAGGAGTCCAGGATCACGTCGCGGTTCATCACCACCGAACCGGTGCGAGAGTTGATGATCACCTTGGCGTCAATCGCGCCGACGCTGACGTTAATATTCTGGATCTCCGCCAGGAAGCGCACCTGTGAACTGTTGCCCTGCGGCACCAGCACCTGAATGGTTCGGGCGTCCAGCGGGGAGGCGGTGCCGCCACCACGTTGGCGGTTGATGGCATCGCTGATTTGCTGCGCCAGCGTAAAGTCTTCATCGTTGAGCTGCAGGTTAATCACCCCGCCGGCCCCGAAGGTGGTCGGCAGCTCACGCTCAATGGTGGCGCCGTTGCTGATGCGCCCGCCGGCCAGTTGGTTAACCTGTACGCTGCTGCCACCGGCCGAAGCGCCGGCTCCGCCGACCAGCACGTTGCCCTGTGCCAGCGCGTAGACCTGGTTGTCCACCCCTTTCAGCGGCGTCATCAGCAGGGTGCCGCCACGCAGGCTTTTGGCGTTCCCCATTGAGGACACCACCACGTCAATATTTTGCCCGGTGCGCGAAAACGGCGGTAGCTTGGCGGTGACCATGACCGCAGCTACGTTTTTCAGCTGCATATTGGTGCCTGGCGGTACGGTAATGCCCAACTGCGACAGCATGTTGCTCAGGCTCTGGGTGGTGAACGGGGTCTGCATGGTCTGGTCACCGGAACCGTCCAGCCCCACCACCAGTCCGTAACCGATCAGCGCGTTATCGCGTACGCCCTGTACCGTGACCAGATCGCGAATGCGCTCCGCCGCGGCCGGCAAACCAACCAGCCCAATGAGCAGCGTAAGCAGTAATTTTTTCAGCATCGGTCAATCCTTAGAACGGTGAGACATTTAAGAAGAAGCGTTGTAACCACCCCATGGTCTGCGCCTCGTTGATATAGCCGTTGCCGACATATTCAATGCGCGCATCCGCCACCTGGGTGGAGGCGACCGAGTTACTGCCGCTGATGGTGCGCGGGTTGACCACCCCAGAGAAACGGATGAACTCGGTCCCCTGATTGATGGCGATCTGTTTTTCCCCCACCACGTGCAGATTGCCGTTAACCAGCACCTGATTGACCGTCACGGTAATAGTGCCGTTGAAGGTATTGTTGGCGTTGGCTCCGCCCTTGCCGCCGAAGGTGCTGTCGCCGGACATCTCCATATCCGCGCGCGCATTACCTAACAGGCCATCGAGATAACGCGGCGCGGTGGCCACGCCGAACTTGCTGGCACCGTTGCGGCTGGCGTTGGCCGAGGAGCTTTTGCTGGCGCTGACGTTTTCCTGCAGCGCGATGGTCAGGGTATCGCCGATATTGCGTGGACGTCGGTCTTCAAACAGAGGCTGATAGCCGTAGTTCATCGGCTGTACCGTCTGGAAAATCGAGCCGTTCGGCACCGGAGCGCCCGCCGGAGCCGGTTGCGCCGTGGTCGTGCCGTCCACCAGAGGTTTATGCGGAATATATGCGCAGCCGCCCAGCGTCAGCATCACCATCGCCGTCAACCAGCGTTTGCCTTGCGGCGGCACGTTTGCCATCAGAGTTGTGGTTACCACGGGTATCGCCTTTGTTTCACAAAATAGGGTTACGGGCGCTGCAGCGCCCGTCAATTACAGTTGCGTCAGTTTTTGCAGCATCTGATCGGACGTCGATACCGCTTTGCTGTTGATCTCGTAAGCACGTTGGGTCTGGATCATGTTGACCAGCTCTTCCGCCACGTTGACGTTGGAGGTTTCCACATACCCCTGATACAGCAGACCGGCGCCGTTTAGCCCAGGCGTGCTCTCGTTCGGCGCGCCGGAACTTTCGGTTTCCTGGTACAGGTTCTCGCCCATGCTTTCCAGGCCGCTGTCATTGATAAAGGTGGTCAGCGTCAGTTGGCCCACCTGCTGAGCGGCGGTCTGCCCCTGCAGGGTGGCGCTGACGATGCCGTCGCGGCCTACGGTGATGCTCAGGGCATTGGCCGGAATGGTGATCGCCGGTTGCACCTGGAAACCGCTGGCGGTCACCAGTTGGCCGTTCTGATCTCTCTGGAACGAGCCGTCACGGGTATAAGCCAGGGTGCCGTCCGGCATCATCACCTGGAAAAAGCCCTGCCCCTTGATGGCGATGTCTTTGCTGTTGTTGGTCTGCGACAGGTTGCCCTGGCTGTGCAAACGCTCGGTCGCCACCGGCCGCACGCCAGTACCGATCTGTAGCCCCGACGGCAGCGTCGTTTGCTCGGAGGACTGCGCCCCCGGCTGACGCATGGTCTGGTACAGCAGGTCTTCGAACACTGCGCGCTGGCGTTTAAAACCGTTGGTGCTGACGTTGGCCAGGTTGTTGGCAATCACGTCCATATTGGTCTGCTGCGCATCCAGACCGGTTTTGGCAATCCATAAAGATGGGATCATGGGTTATTTCCTTGCTAATTAACTCATTGATAACAATGAGTTGGCGCGCTGTTCATTTTCATCCACGCTGTGGATGACCTTCATCTGCATTTCAAAACGGCGGGCGTTGGCAATCATGTCGACCATGGTTTCCATCGGTTTGACGTTACTGCCCTCCAGCACGCCCGGCATCACCTGCACCAGCGGATCGTTGGGCAACTGATTGCCGCGCTGCCGTTGGGTTTCCGGCGTCAGGCGGAACAAGCCGTCATCGCCACGCATCACTTCGCGCGCGTCGGCCTTCACCAGTTTCAGCCTGCCGATTTGTGCAATGCTGTTCGGCGGATCGCCCGCATTCAGCGCCGAAATGGTCCCGTCGGCGGCAATGGTGATCTCTGCCGACGGTGGCACCTCAATCGGTCCGCCGTCGCCCATCAGCGGCACGCCCTGCACCGTCAACTGCCCGGTGGAAGAAATCTGGATGTTACCGTTACGGGTGTAGGCTTCGCCGCCGTCCGGTAGGCTGACGGCCAGAAAGCCGTCCTGCTGCAGCGCCACGTCCAGCGGGCGTGCGGTATAATTCAGCGCCCCCTGGCTCATGTCCGCGCCCGGCGTTGACGCGGTGACCAGCGTTCGCGTCGGCAAGCTTGGTCCGTCCACCGGCACGGCACGCAGCGCCGACAGCTGGGCGCGAAAGCCCGGCGTCGATGCGTTGGCCAGATTATTGGCGGTGACAGACTGCTGCTCCAGCGTCTGTCGCGCTGCGCCCATCGCGGTATAAATCGCGTGATCCATAAATCAGTCCTATTAGCGCAGGCTAACCAGCGTTTGCAGAATCGAGTCCTGCGTTTTGATGGTTTGGGCGTTCGACTGGTAGTTACGTTGCGCGACGATCATGTTCACCAGTTCCTGGCTCAGATCGACGTTGGACGCTTCCAGCGCACCGCTGGTCAGCTTGCCCAAACCGCCGTTGCCCGCCAGGCCTACGCGTGGCTGACCGGATGCGCCGGTTTCCTGCCAAACGTTATCGCCCTGCGAGGACAGGCCTTCCGGGTTGGAGAAGTTGGCCATGACGATCTGGCCCAGCACCTGAGTCTGCTGGTTGGAGTAGATGCCCATCACCGTGCCGTCGTTGTTGATCTGGAAGTTGGTGTATTCGCCAGCACCATAGCCATCCTGCGACACTTTGCTGACGGAGTCGGCGCTGACGCTCTGCTGCATGCTCTTGGCGAAGTTCAGGGTGAAGTTCTGTGCCGGAGCGCCATCTTTAGCCTCCATCGGGATCAGCATGCTGAATTCGCCGGCGGTGCCTTGTTTGCTGGTGGTGCTGGCCAGATTGCCGCTGGTGTCGAACGTCATGGTGCCGGCATCTACCGGAGCAGCCGTTCCATCCTGGGTATAAACCTGCCACTTGTTCTCGTCGGTTTTCACAAAGTAGGCGTTGATGTTGTGCGCATTACCTAACGAGTCATAAGTGGTGATGGTGTTGACGTAGTTGTAAGAATCCTTCTTGGCGGGATCGAAGGTGTGGTTATCCGGAACCTTGTGCGTGGATTTCAGGTTGGCGACCATGTTGCCGGAGGTTGACGCCTTGGCGTTCATCATGCCTTCAGGAATGCTCAGCGGCACCGGGTTCGCGCCCTGTTGAATGGTCGGTGGCGTACCGGCAGCCGGGTAGCCGGTCAGTTGCAGGCCCTGCATGTTGGTCAGGTTACGGTTTTCATCCAGCTTGAACTGGCCGTTACGGCTGTAGAAGATGCCGCCGTCCTGATCCTGCAGGCGGAAAAAGCCGTTGCCGGAAATCGCCACGTCCAGCGCACGGCTGGTGCCGGTGGTGGTACCGCCTTTAAAGTTCTGGGTGATCCCCGCCACCTTAACGCCCAGGCCAACCTGTGAACCGGCGAACATGTCAGCAAAGGAAACGCTGCCTGATTTAAAACCGGAAGTGGCGGAGTTAGCGATGTTGTTACCGATCACGTCCAGATTGGTTGCTGCCGCGTTTAAGCCGCTTACTGCCTGAGAAAAGGCCATGTCATTCTCCGAATAGTGGTCAGGCTATCGTCCGATAACGCCTGATAATCTGTGGATAGCCCCAATAACCTTCAGGTGACCGCATCGATGCGTCAGCCTGAAGGATGAAGGGTATTGGGTTAAAGGATCTGCCGGACATCTTCCAGCGTGGCGCTGCCCGCCAGACCAAGATCCAGCTTTGCTCCGTCCGCGCTGCGGATAACGCCGTTGACCATGCCAAAATGCAGGTTGCGCGCCACCAGCTGTTCGCCGTTGGCTTTGGCGTTGATCGTAAAGCTGTAGGCGCCGTCCGGTGCGGTGGTGCCGTCTGTCATCGAACCGTCCCAACTGAACGAATGCACGCCGGCGGTCAGGCCGCCGAGTTCGATGGTGCGTACCGCTTTGCCGGTGGCGTCGGTGATGGTGGCGGTCACCGTATCGGCCGAACGCTCCAGTTCCAGGCCGAACGGCGTGGTGCTGACCTTGCCGTCTTTGCTGCCGGCCAGAATATTGCTGCCCGGAACCATCACGCCGTGGCCGATCAAAGCGGTAGCCTGCAGTGACTGATTGCTGTTGATCTGACCGGAGATCGACCCCAGCGTGGTATTGAGTTTCTCGATGCCCTGAACGGTATTGATCTGCGCCAGCTGAGTGGTCAGTTCATTGTTCTGCATTGGGTTGGTCGGATCCTGGTTCTTCAACTGCGCCACCAGCAGCGTCAGGAAATTGGTCTGCAGATCCTGACTGGTGCTTTTTTGGGTGTTGACGCCGGTGAGGTCGTTATTCAGTGATTCATTGGTGGTTGCGGCAATCGCCATGACGAGCTCCGGTTATTGACCCAACGTCAGGGTTTTCATCATCATCGACTTGGTGGTGTTGAGCACCTCGACGTTGGCCTGATAGCTGCGGGAGGCGGAAATGGTGTTGACCATCTCGCCCACCACATCCACGTTAGGCATGCGTACATAGCCCTTACCGTCCGCCAGCGGGTTACCCGGCTGGTAAACCAGGCGCTCCGGTGCCGGATCGTCAACCACCTGCGCTACGCGTACGCCGCCGGTGGGCTGTCCGGCCGCGGCGGCAACTTCAAACACCACCTGCTTGGCGCGGTAGGGTTGGCCGTCCGGCCCGGTAACGCTGTCGGCATTGGCCATGTTGCTGGCGCTGACGTTCATGCGTTGCGACTGGGCAGACAGCGCCGAGCCGGAGATATCAAAAATATTCAGTAGCGACATGCGCCTTATCCTTGTTGTAACACTGACATCATCCCTTTGATCTGACCGTTGATCAGCGTCAGGTCGGTCTGATACTTCAGGCTGTTATCGGCGAAGTTGGTGCGTTCGCGATCCATGTCAACCGTGTTGCCGTCCATGGAGGGCTGATCCGGCACGCGGAACAGCAAGTCGAGCTGTGGCGGCTGCATGTTCTGCGCCGGAATATGGCGCGATGACGTCATGTTCAGCGCAATGCCGCTGCCGCTGGCGCGGCCTTGCTCCAGCACCTTGTTCAGTTGGCCGGCGAAATCGATATCCCGCGCCTGATAACCCGGGGTGTCTGCGTTGGCGATGTTGGCGGCCAAAATTTCCTGCCGCTGGGCGCGCAGGTTCAGCGCCTCTTGACCAAAGCGCAGAGCAGCGTCCAGTTTGTCGATCATGCTCCCTCCGCGAGGTTAGAATTTGGAGCCGACAGCATAAACGCCCCTTCCGCCAGCCTATCGTGGGAATAAGGGCAAAATGCGTCGCTATTTATCTGCTTAGCCTGCGCGCACTCCGGGTACACTTACGCGCACCCTGAGGCTTTTTGAGGAAGCGAAGATGAGAGCGAAAATGCTGCTGTTGGCCGCCCTGCTGTGCAGCCTGAACGCACGGGCCGAAGATCTGGCGGCGCAGATCGATCGCTTCATCAGCAGCCAGTTCACCGGCAATCCGGTGCAGGTTAAAGTGCTAGTGCGCACGCCCGCCACCCAATGGCCACAGTGCGAATTCCCGCAGCTTTCTTTGCCGCAGAATGCACGGCGTTGGGGTAATATCAGCGTTTCGGCGCGCTGCGGCCAGGAACGACGTTTTATCCAGACCCAGGTTCAGGTGATTGGCAAATATCTGGTGTCGGCCCGCGGCATCAGCGCCGGCAGTAAGCTGACGGCGGCGGATATCACCTTCAAAAGTGGCCGGCTCGACACCTTGCCACCGCGCACGCTAAGTGAAACCGGCAAAGCGCTGGGGGCCGTCAGCCTGCGCAATATCAGTCCCGGCCAGCCGCTGACCTTCGCCATGCTGCGCCGTGCCTGGGCCGTCAAGGCCGGCCAGACGGTGCAGGTGACCGCCCAGGGCAGCGGGTTTAACATCAGCGGTTCGGGCAAAGCCATGAACAATGCCGCCGCCGAAGACAACGTCCGCGTACGTATGGCTTCCGGGCAAATCGTCAGCGGCACAGCCGGTGACGACGGTACGATCCGCATTGGGTTATAAAAAGGTAAAGGTTTATCAAAACCTGCCGATAAGAAAATCATAAGCAGACTTTTATTGGCCGCCAGGGCCACAAAAATATCAGCCATTGCCTTCGCGGCGACGGCATCGATGGAGATTGACCATGAGTATCGATCGCACCCAGCGGCTGCAACCCGTTCCAACGGTGCAACCTCGTGAGACACCGACTGAAAACCAACTTCAGCGGCGCTTGGCCCCCCAGACGGAAGGCACCGTCAGCGGCACCCAGGTAAAATTGAGCGACGCGCAAGCACGCCTGATGCAGCCGGGTACGCAAGATATTGATATGAACCGGGTGGACGCCATCAAGCAGGCGATCCGCAACGGCGAACTGAAAATGGATGCCGGGAAAATTGCCGATGCGCTGCTGAAAGACGCGCAAAGTGATGCCCTGTGGATGGCTAACGGCCAGCAAACGCCGGAGGCTTAACCCTCGGGTTAAACACCAAGGAATTCTTTGACAGGTGGTTATTCGTAATGGAAACTCTGGCGCAACTGATTGATAAGCTGTTGGAAACCCTGAATGCGCTGAGTACGGTGCTGACGGAAGAACACCATCTGCTCTGTTCGGGACAGTTACCGGGCGTGGCGCTGCAACGCGCTACCGATGCCAAGAGCCAGTTGCTGGCTACGGTAAACTATATAGAGCAGCAGCGACTGAACCTGGAGCGCGCACAGGGACTACAGGCACCCTATTCCGCGCACCTGCGCCTGGCAGAGGGTTGGCAACGAGTACAGACGCTCAGCCAGCAGCTGCGGGAAAAAAACCAGCATAACGGCATGCTGCTCAATCAGCAGATCGACCACAACGCTCAGGCGCTGGCGATCCTGAGCAAGCAAAACAAATCGCTCTACGGCCCGGATGGCCAGTCGCGCAACGCCAGCCTGCTGGGGCGAAAAATCGGCGTTTAATCAAAGAATGATTGTTGATGCGTATAAGCGGGCTCAACCGGTGAGGGATAAAATCCTTGGGCTATTTGACGGACGGCAGGTCCGAGTACCTTGTGGTATAGCTGGGGGACAGCATTTCGCGTTTCATCGCCCAGCTTTTTTGGATCCCCTGCCCGGCAAACCATACCCTGCCTCGACCGGACTGATTAAGCCGATCGAGGGTCTGCATCAGCTCATTGCTGTTGGGCCTGGGCTGGTGTTCATCAAACAAATTAAGCTGCGCCACCCCCTGGCTAAAGAAATCACTCAGCATTACGCCGGCTTTCATATAGCGAAAATCCTCTTTCCAGATCCGATCAAGCGCGCTGATAGCAACGCGAATGATGTCACGCGTATCGTTGGAAGGGATCGCCAGGCGCCCGCTGGCCTGAGGGCCGTAAAATATTTCATTTTCGGCATGGGGGCTGGTCCGCATAAATACGCTGATCACACAGCAGAACTGCTTCTCTGCCCTGAGCTTTTCGGCTGCGCGTTCCGCATAGGTACAAATGGCCTGGCGCATATCTTGATAAGCCGTGATGCGGTGACCAAATGAGCGGCTACAGATGATCTGCTGTTTGGTTGGCGCAAACTCATCCAGCGCTAAACAGGATTCGCCGCGCAGCTCACGAACCGTACGTTCGAGGACTACATTGAAGTGTTTACGGATCACCCAGGTTGAGCAGTCAGCAAGCTGTAGCGCCGTTTCGATCCCCATCAAGCTGAGCCTCTTGCCGATGCGGCCGCCCACGCCCCACACCTCGTCCACCGGCACTAACGCCAGCAGTTTTCGCAGACGCTCAGGATCGGACAACTCAACAACGCCCCCCGTTTGACGCCATTTCTTTGCCGCAAAATTGGCGATCTTCGCCAGCGTTTTTGTCGACGCTATACCAACGCCAACGGTCAGCCCGGTATTCTTTAACACCCGATCGCGCATTTGGTGCCCAAAGGTGCTCAGCGAAAGGCTGCCACTCAGGCCAGACACATCGATAAAAGCTTCATCGATGGAGTATATCTCTACGACAGGCGCCATCTCGATCAGCGTCAGCATCACCCGATGGCTGAGATCGGCATAAAGCGTATAATTCGAGCTGAAAACGCTGACTTGCTGGCGCCGTAATTCCTCTTTGATTTTGAAGTAAGGCGCCCCCATTTTGATACCCAGCACTTTAGCTTCCGCCGAAAGCGAAATAATGCATCCGTCGTTGTTTGAAACGACGACGATGGGTTTGCCCTTAAGATCTGGCCGAAAAACAGTCTCGCAGGACGTGTAGAAGCTGTTAACGTCAACAAGTGCGAACATGTCTGTTTGATTTCAATGTAAATGTCACAACGCCAAAGATTTCCAGCTCTTCTTCGGCCTGGAAAACAATCGGAGAATAGTCCGTATTGTGAGGCACCAGCTGAATGCGTGGATGGGTTTGCAGCTCCTTCACGGTAAATTCGCCGGCGACTGCCGCTATGACGATGTCGCCATGAACGGCGGTGAGGGAACGATCAACCACCAGTAAGTCCCCGTGGCCGATACCTACGCCAATCATCGAATCGCCGCTGACCCGGACAAAGTACGTCGCACTGGGGTGTTTAACCACCAGCTTATTCAGATCGAGGCTATCTTCGACGTAGTCCTGCGCCGGGCTGGGAAAACCGCAGGGGACTCGCTCCATAAAGAGGGGAAGTGGCTGGTGGCTGGTGAACTGACTGGGATGGATAAACTGCATAATGGCGAACCTGAATAACTGTATTTATATACAGTATCCATGATTAGCAGTCACGATCAAGCGGCGTATAATAAAATTCCTGAAAGCGATTGAAGCGTCAGATAATTTAAATTGGCTTACCGATCTCATCGCTAAAGATGCCCTGGGGTACCGAAATTCCTGGTTCCCTCCGGCAAACATAAGTGTCAGCAAAAATACGGGGCTAAATAAGAACGTGGCGAAGTCGTTGCTGACTCCGCCACAATAAAACGCCTGTCGTTGGTCGACGGTAACGGTCTGAGTTTGGACCGCTTTATTTTTACTCGTAATTCACAATCACCTGATTGCTGATCACGCGCAGCGGCGGATTCAGGCTGCCGCGCGCCTGCACGTAATAAACAAAACGCAGCTCGGCGTTCGCCGGTTCCCCTTTCAGCCCGGTGCTGCTGCCACTGCCGCCGCCCAATACAATGCAGCGCGTCAGGGTGCAAAGCTGCGCCTGCATGCCGGCCGGTTCATCGGCCAGCAGCCGGTAACGCCAGCTTACGCTGGTGATGCGGGCATTAGCGTCCGGCAGCGCATTGGGGGCGCGTAACCCCGGCGACTCCCCCCGCTCACCACCATATTCCAGCGTGGCACCGACGCTGTCGGCGACCCAGGAACCAGATGCTGCCTGCACGCTCAACGGCGCTAACAGGCAAATTAACGCCAGAGGGTATTTCATTATGCGGCCCCAATGGTGGAGGTCATGCGGATTTGGCGATCGTCATTGATCTCCAGATTCGACAACACTACCATCTGCGGCAGGCTGCGGCGCAGGAAACGTGCCAGTAAGGCCCGCAATGCGTGGTTCACTAGCAGAACCGGAGGCGCGCTGAGCATTTCCTGCCGCTGCAACGCCTGTTTGGCCTGATCCAACAAACGATCTGCCAGGCCCGGTTCCAAACCGCCGCCGCCCTGCAACGCTTGCAGCAACAGACGTTCAAGCTGGGTATCCAGACCGATCACCTGAATTTCGCCGTTGCCCGGGAACCACTGCTGGGTGATCGCCCTGCCCAGCGCCACCCGCACCACGGTGGTCAGCTCATAAGGGTCGGTTTGTGACGGCGCATGCTCCGCCAGCGTTTCAATAATGGTGCGCATATCGCGGATGGAAACTCGTTCCGCCAGCAGGTTCTGCAACACCTTATGCAAGGTGGTCAGGCTTACTACGCCCGGCACGAAATCTTCGGTCAGCTTCGGCATGTCCTGTGCGACGCGATCCAGTAATTGCTGCGCTTCCTGTCGACCAAACAGCTCACTGGCAAACTGGCCAATCAAATGATTAAGGTGCGTCGCGACCACCGTGCTGGCTTCCACCACGGTGAAGCCCTGGATCTGCGCCTGCTCGCGCAGCGCGCTGTCAATCCATACCGCTTCCAGCCCAAACGCCGGATCGGTGGTTTTATCCCCCGCCAATTCGCCCACCGCATTGCCTGGGTTAATTGCCAGCCAGCGGCCCGGTTGCGCTTCGCCACTGCCGATTTCTACGCCCTTCATCAAAATACGGTAGCTGGCCGGCGGCAGTTCCAGATTGTCGCGGATATGCACCACCGGTGGCAGATAGCCCATCTCCTGCGCGAATTTCTTACGGATACCGCGGATACGGCCCAGCAACTCACCATTCTGTTGGAAATCCACCATTGGGATCAGCCGGTAACCGACCTCCATCCCCAACGGATCTTCCAGCTGTACGTCAGACCAACTGGCTTCCACCGCCTGCGGATTATCCTGCGTGACCGGCACTTCCTGCACTTTGGGCGCTTGCTGATCGCGCCCGCGCAGCCACCAGGCCAACCCTAACAGGGCCGCGGTAAACAGCAGGAATACCAGGTTCGGCATCCCCGGCACCAGCCCAAGCAGGCCGAGCACCGCGGCGCTGAGCAACATCACTCGCGGGTTGTTGAACAGTTGGCCAACCATCTGCTCACCCACGTCCTGATCGGTTGCCACGCGAGTCACGATCACGCCGGCGGCGGTCGAAATCACCAACGCCGGGATCTGCGCGACCAGGCCATCACCGATAGTCAGCAAGGTGTAAGTTTCCGCCGCCGTGCCCAGTTCCATTCCGTGCTGAAGCACGCCGACCAACAGACCGCCGACCACGTTTAACATCATGATCATCAGACCGGCAACCGCGTCGCCACGGACGAACTTGCTGGCACCGTCCATCGAACCGTAAAAGTCCGCTTCCTGCGTGACCTCAGAGCGACGTTTTTTCGCCTCTTCTTCACCGATCAAACCGGCGTTGAGATCGGCATCGATCGCCATCTGCTTACCGGGCATGCCGTCTAGCACAAAGCGTGCGCCCACTTCTGCAATACGTCCGGCACCCTTGGTGATAACCATAAAGTTGATCAACACCAAAATGATAAATACCACGATACCGATGGCGAAGTTACCGCCCACCAGGAAGTGACCGAAGGCCTCTACCACTCGCCCTGCGGCGGCAGATCCGGTATGCCCTTCCATCAGGATGATCCGCGTCGAAGCTACGTTAAGCGACAGGCGCAGCAAGGTTGAGAACAGCAAAATGGTGGGGAACGCGGCAAATTCAAGCGTACGCTGGGTAAACATTGCTACCAGCAATACCATGATCGACAAGGCAATATTGAAAGTGAACAGCAGATCGAGGATAAATGCCGGCAACGGCAGCACCATCATCGACAGGATCATCAGAATTAGTATCGGGCCGGCCAGCACCTGCCACTGCGTATCTTTAAAACTGCCCGGCAAACGAAGCAAGGCGGCCAAATTAGCCATTTGTATTACTTTCTCCAGCAAAATCCAGTGCTTCCGGCACCGGTAAACGTTCAGGTTTTTTCGGGATCAGCCCCCCTTCGCGCCGCCAGCGTCGCAGCTGGTAAACCCAGGCCAATACTTCGGCCACGGCGGCATACAGGGTGGCGGGAATGTGTTGTCCAATCTCGCTGTGTCGATAAAGGGCGCGTGCCAACGGCGGTGCTTCGAGCATGGGAATACGGTGTTCCGCGCCCAGTTCACGAATGCGCAGCGCAATTTCGCCGGCCCCCTTGGCCAGCACCTTCGGCGCACTCATGTTTTTATCGTTGTACTGCAGCGCGACGGCGTAATGCGTCGGGTTGGTCACAATGACGTCGGCCTTGGGGACGTCGGCCATCATCCGCCGCCGTGCAACGGCACGCTGTTGCTGTCGGATACGCCCTTTGACGTGCGGGTCGCCCTCCTGCTCCTTGAACTCGTCGCGGATATCCTGCTTGGTCATCTTCAGCTTTTTGAAGTGGCTCCACAGTTGGTAAAACACGTCAAACGCCACCATCGGCGTCAGCCCGAGTACCACCAGCAGGCCGCAAAAGATGATCATTCGCAGCGCGTTACCCAGCGCATCGAGCGGCTGTTGCGTCACCAGATGCAGCATCGCCGCCCAGTTGTGCCACAGGTATAACCCGGTGATCCACCCTACCAGCGTCGCCTTCAGAATGCCCTTCAACAGCTCCGCCAGCACCTGGCTGGAGAAGATCCGTTTCAGCCCGGACAGCGGGTTCATGCGCTTGAGATCGAACTTGAGCGATTTACCGCTCAGCAGCAGGCCCCCCAGCAGCATCGGCGCAGTGAGCGCCACCAGCGCCAGCCCCGCCATGATCGGCAGCAGCGCCCATACCGCCTGACGTAACAACATCGCCAACTGGCGCAGCATCTGTTTGTCGTTACTGACCATGCCGTGGTCGAAATTCAGGCCCTGGGTCAACATGGCCGCCAACTGCTGGGCCATGTTGCCGCCAGAAATCCAGATGATCGACAAGCCTGCCACCAGCATCAGCACCGACGTCAGCTCGCGGGAACGCGGGATCTGGCCATCTTCACGCGCCTTCTCCACCCTATGGGGCGTGGGGGCCTCGCTCTTTTCCAGATCGCTGTCTTCAGCCACGGGGCGGTTCCTGTGCCGGAGGGAATAAAATTGCGGTCAGCATGCCAAAAAAATGCTGATTTCATTGGTGGAACAGCGGGGAAAAAGGACGGTTATTTGGGGGATGGGGCTAGATTGGGGACGCAGGAGCAACGCTGCCTGTCTGGGGCGCAACAAGATGCGCCCCAGGAGCTATCAGAAACCCAGGCTGTCGAGCAGGTCATCCACCTGCGCCTGATTGGCGATCACGCCGGCGCCATTCTGGTCGAGCTGCGGGCCATTGAGCAGGCTGTCGTTCGGTTTTTTCTCTTTCGCCGGTTGCTCAGGAATATTTTCCATCAGCACCATCAGCAGCTGCTTTTCAATCTCCTGCACCACGTCCATCATGCGTTTGATCACCTGGCCGGTCAGATCCTGGAAATCCTGCGCCATCATGATTTCCAGCAGTTGGGCATTGGTGAACGCCGTATGTTCCGGCACCTGATCCAGGTACTGGCGGGTATCGGTAACCAATTCACGGGCGTCGTCCAACTCGATCGGGTTGGCGAACCACTCGTCCCAACGGCCTTTCAATCCTTTGGCTTCGGACTCCAGCTGTGCCTGGCGCGGCTGCGCCGCCTCCACACAGTTCAACGCCCGTTCCGCCGCCTGCGCCGTCATGGTGACCACGTAATCAAGACGATCGCGTGCATCCGGGATTGCCTCTGCCGCCTGGGCGATCGCCTGATCGAGCCCCAGTTCGCGCATGCTGTCGCGCAACATCCGCGTCAGTTGGCCAATGCGGGAGATGATCTCCCCCGCGGTTGCCGCATCGCTGGCAGGCATTGGAATGTCTCTCATCGCCCTTTCTCCTTACATGCCCAGTTTTTCAAAAATCTTATTGAGCTTTTCTTCCAGCGTCGCCGCCGTAAAAGGTTTCACCACGTAACCGCTGGCACCGGCCTGCGCCGCCGCGATAATGTTTTCTTTCTTGGCTTCCGCCGTCACCATCAGCACCGGCATCGCCGCCAATGCGCCATCGGCACGAATGGTTTGCAACAGTTCCAGGCCGTCCATGTTCGGCATGTTCCAGTCGGACACCACGAAATCGAAGCCGCCGGCACGCAGTTTGTTCAACGCATCCGCACCGTCTTCGGCCTCTTCAACGTTGTTGAATCCCAACTCTTTCAGCAAGTTTCTGACGATGCGACGCATAGTGGAAAAGTCATCCACCACCAGAAATCTGAGGCTTTTATCTGCCATATTTACTCCCAAGGTTTACCTAATACAAACAACAGCCAGCCTCACGGCAGCTGTTCGCTATACCCCCTATATACCCTATGAATTTCGAGTTGCAGCTAGGCGACCAGCTCGCTCATCCTCAGGAGCTTACTCAAGTAAGTGACTGAGGTGAGCGAGTGCAGGTAACAACGCTGCGGCTCGAAAGGCGACGGGTATAATTAAGGGTAAAAATCAAATACGCAGCGCCTGGCCGCCGGCAATTTGCGCCAGCATGCGTTGGCTCATGCGATCCAGTTCGACAACTTCATTCACCCCACCGCTGGCGATCGCCTCGCGCGGCATACCGAACACCACACAGCTGGCTTCGTTTTGCGCCAGGGTATAGGCGCCGGCGCGATGCATTTCCAACATGCCTGCCGCCCCGTCATTGCCCATGCCGGTCAGGATCACGCCAACCGCATTACGGCCGGCGTACTGCGCAACCGAGCGGAAAAGCACGTCTACCGATGGCCGGTGACGGTTGACCGCCGGGCCGTCGTGCAACTTCACCTGATAGTTGGCGCCGCTGCGTGACAGTTCCATATGGCGATCGCCCGGCGCGATGTAGGCATGGCCCGGCAGCACGCGTTCACCGTCCTCGGCCTCTTTCACCGTAATCTGGCACAGCTTGTTCAGCCGCTCGGCGAACGAGCGCGTAAACCCCGGCGGCATATGCTGGGTGATCAACAACGCCGGGCTGGTGGCCGGCAGCGGCTGCAGCACCTGCCGAATGGCTTCGGTGCCGCCGGTAGAAGCCCCGATGGCGATCAGTTTTTCACTGCTCAACAGCGGCGCATGGCTGAGGATTGCCGGGGCCGGGCTGCTGGAACGTTGCGGCAACCGCGCCTTGGCCGCCGTGCGAATTTTTTCGGCTATCAGCTCGCTGTAGGCCAACATGCCCTCGCGGATGCCAAGCTGCGGTTTGGTGACAAAATCCACCGCCCCCAGCTCCAGCGCGCGCAGCGTAATTTCCGAGCCCTGGCCTGTCAGCGACGACACCATCACCACCGGCATCGGCCGCAGGCGCATCAGTTTCTCGAGGAAGTCGAGGCCGTCCATGCGCGGCATTTCGACGTCCAGCGTCAGCACCTGCGGGTTAAACTTTTTGATCAGATCGCGCGCGACCAGAGGGTCAGGCGCGCTCGCCACCATCTCCATATCGGGATGGCTGTTGACAATTTCGGTCATCAGCTGCCGCATCAGGGCCGAATCGTCTACGCTCAATACTCTGATTTTATTCATTACCTCTCCTTGGTCAGGCCATACACGGTCTGCCCACGCAAGTAGAAATCCCGGCTGATCTGGCTGAAATTCTCGGAGTGGCCGGCAAACATCAGGCCCCCCGGTTTAAGCAAGGGCACGAAGCGACGCAGAATGCGCTCCTGTGTCGCCTTATCGAAATAAATCATTACGTTGCGGCAGAAAATGGCGTCGAATTGCCCCGGTAACGCCCACTCTGGCGCCAGCAGGTTGAGCGCCTGAAAATTCACCCGCCCAGCCAATTCTGGCCGTACCCGCACCAGCCCCTGATGCGGGCCGGTGCCACGCAGGAAATAACGCTGCATTTGCGCCGGCGTCAGGGTTCGCAGATCTTCCTGGCGATAAACGCCCGCTTCCGCTTTCTCCAGCACCTGGGTATCGATATCGCTGGCCCATACCTGGCAACCCGTGGCGCGTTGTCCAAGCACCTCACTTAAAGTGATGGCAATCGAATAAGGCTCTTCGCCGGTCGAAGCCGCCGTGCTCCACACGCTGTAGCCGTTAGGCCGCTGACGCGCATGTTCCGCCAGGATCGGGAAGTGATGCGCCTCGCGGAAAAAAGCCGTCAGGTTGGTGGTCAGAGCATTGATGAACGCTTGCCATTCGGCGCTGTTCGGATCGCTTTCCAACAGCGCCAAATAATCGCCAAAGTCGTTCAGGCCCAGCAGCCGCAGGCGTCGCACCAGGCGGTTATAAACCATCTCGCGCTTGTGCTCTGCCAGCACGATGCCGGCACGCTGATAAATCAGTTGGCTGATGCGGCGAAAATGCACGTCCAGCAACGGCAGGCGCTGTACCATCTGCGTCAGTAATGTCGCAGGGTCTCGGTTAGGGATCGACGACGCCGGCTTCATGCCATATCACTCAAAAAGAACGGACTGCTTATGCGGTTTGACAATCTGGGGCTTCCTTTACCACGGGTGAAACTGCGTCTTGATGGTTAGCCTGCGCGGTGAAGTTATCGTCCGCCAGGCGGAATACCGACACCGCATCGGCCAGGGTAATCGCCTGATCCTCCAGTGCGGTGGCCGCCGAGGCGGCTTCTTCTACCAGCGCGGCGTTCTGCTGGGTTACCTGATCCATTTGGGTCACGGCCTGCGTGACCTGTTCGATGCCGCGGCTCTGCTCGTCGGAAGCCGAAGCGATTTCGCCCATGATGTCGGTAACCCGGGTGACCGAACGGACGATGTCCTGCATGGTGGCACCGGAGTTTTCCACCAGCACCGAACCCTGCTTGACCCGGCTGACCGATTCGTCGATCAGGCCTTTGATTTCTTTCGCCGCCTGGGCGCTGCGCTGTGCCAGGTTGCGCACTTCGCCCGCCACCACAGCAAAACCGCGTCCCTGCTCACCGGCACGCGCCGCTTCAACCGCCGCGTTCAGGGCCAGGATATTGGTCTGGAAGGCAATGCCGTCGATAACGCTGGTAATCGCGCCAATCTTCTGCGAACTGTTGGCAATATCATGCATGGTAGTCACCACGTCGCCCGCCAGTTCGCCGCCCTTGGCGGCAGTGGTAGAGGCGTCACGCGCCAACTGAGAGGCCTGACGCGCGTTATCGGCATTCTGTTTCACCGTCGCGGTCAACTGCTCCATACTGGCGGCCGTTTCTTCCAGCGAAGCGGCCTGCTGCTCGGTGCGGGAAGAGAGATCGTTGTTACCTTCGGAGATTTCCTGCAGGCCAATCAGGATCGACTCGGCGCCGTCACGCACCGCGCCAACGGTGCCGATCAGCGACTGCTGCATGCGCTGTAAACTGGCGAACAGCTGACTGATCTCATTGCGGCCGTACACCTGAATCGGCGTGGCCAGATCGCCGGCGGCGATGCGGTCAAAGTGACTGCGCATGATGTTCAGCGGCTGCACCAGCATATTGCGTAACCACCACATGGCGCTGCCGGTCACCACCAGCAGCATCAGTACCGCCCCGGCGACCAGCCAGCCGGACAGGGTGAAGGATTGCTGATTCGCCGCATTGGCTTCGCTCACGTTGGCGTTCACCAA
Organism: Serratia liquefaciens; assembly: GCA_012719855.1. GTDB lineage: Bacteria > Pseudomonadota > Gammaproteobacteria > Enterobacterales > Enterobacteriaceae > Serratia > Serratia liquefaciens_A. Next base: position 20,297 of record JAAXZN010000007.1, read on the forward strand.
CTGCAGGTACTGAACAAAATCCGCTTCAAACAGATCCTGGGTTTTCTGCGTCGGCTGGTCCATAAAGGCCTGCAGCTGATCGTTTTCCAGGAAGCCGATCAGCTCACGTAGCGCGCTGCGCAACTTGTCGTAACTGGCTTTGGTGGTTTCGGTCAGCTGTTGTTCCTGCTCGCTGTTACGCGGTACGGCCAGGAACTGGTTGAAATAGAGGTCGGCTTTCTGCAGCGAACTGCGCGCGTTGCCCATCAGGGCATTGACCTGATCCTGCGGCAGTTTAAGCGCCGCACGGGTCCCGGCACGGTTCAGCGTATTGCGGGCCTGCAGCAGGGAAACCCAGCTCAGGCTGAGGGCGTCGCGCTGTTGGCTGCCGAGGGTGATCAGGTTCAGATTGTGGTTATCGGAACGGAAAGCGGTGTACGACAAGCCGCTGGTGGCCAACTGCATAACACAAAAAGTCATCAACAACAGAAACAGGCTGGTAGAGACGCGGATTCGGTTAAACACTGTGAACCTCCTTGCAGCCGGCCGATGGCCAGCTTACGACGGGGAATCGGCCTCCCCGAAAATGCAGGGAGGCCCAATGCCGGTTAGAACGTTTCCCAGTTATCCTGCGGATCGCTGGCGTTCATTTTTTTATGATTGAGTACCGGTGTGACTGCCGCCTTGCTGCTGACGGGCATTTTGAACTCTTCCTGCCCTGCCGCTTTCAGGCGGAAGACCGCCACGGACTGGGTCAGCATGCTGGCCTGTTCTTCCAGCGCCGCCGCCGCAGAGGCGGATTCTTCCACCAGCGAGGCGTTCTGCTGAGTGACGCGGTCCATTTCCGCCACCGCCTGGCCGACCTGATCGATACCGCGGCTCTGTTCGTCCGACGCCGAAGCGATTTCACCCATGATGTCGGTGACGCGGGTCACGGCATTGACGATATCGCCCATGGTTTCCCCGGCGCTTTCCACCAGTACCGACCCCATATCAACGCGGTTGACGGAGTCTTCGATCAGGCCTTTGATTTCTTTCGCCGCCTGGGCGCTGCGCTGCGCCAGGTTACGGACTTCACCGGCCACCACTGCAAAGCCACGCCCCTGCTCACCGGCACGCGCCGCTTCTACCGCCGCGTTCAGCGCCAGGATATTGGTCTGGAAAGCAATGCCGTCGATCACGCCGGTAATGTCGGCAATCTTCTGTGAACTGCCGGCGATGTCGTGCATGGTCTGCACCACGTTAGCCACCACCTTGCCGCCTTTCTGCGCGGTTTCGGAGGCGCTCAATGCCAGTTGGCTGGCCTGACGGGCATTTTCGGCGTTCTGTTTCACCGTCGCGGTCAACTGCTCCATGCTGGCGGCGGTTTCTTCCAGCGAGGCAGCCTGCTGTTCGGTACGTGAAGAGAGATCGTTATTGCCGGCGGCAATTTCGGAAGCGCCGCTGTAGATAGCGTCGGCCCCCTGACGCACGCCGCTGACGGTGTCGATCAATTCGCTCTGCATGTGCTTGAGGCTGGCAGCCAGCACGCCCATTTCATTGCGGCTCGTGACGGCGATCGGCTGAGTCAAATCGCCGGCGGCAATCATCTTGATGTGTTCGATCATGCGGTTCAGCGGGCGGACCAGAATGTGGTGAATACCGCTCCATACCAGCACAATCACCGCCAGCACGACCAACAGCACCACTACCAGCGTCCAAATGGCGAAGCTGAATGACTTGTTGCTGTCTTCTACCGCGGTCTGGTAAAGCTTGTCATTTTGCGCCAGATAGATGTTGTAGATGTCTTCGAACGCGTCCTGATAGCTTTGCGTCGGCTGGTCAAAGAATGCGTTGATTTTGCCTTCACCCAGCAGTTGGGTCAGCTCGGTCAGCGCGCCCTGCAAGATGCCGTATTGCTGTTTGAGCTTTTCGGCCGATTGCGCGTCCTGACGGGCGTCGAGAGGAATTTTGTCATAGGCAGCATAGTGCTGTTCCGCAACCACCAGGTTGCTCTTGGCTCGAGCCAACAGTTCGGTGACGCTGGCGCCGCTGCCGATGTTAGTGGCGTCCATCATGTGACGAATACCGGCACGGTTCAGCGTGTTTCGAGCCTGCAGCAGGTTGACCCAGCTTTCGTTCAGCTCGGACTGCTGCTGGCGAATGGTTTGCAAAACGGTGAAGTTTTCTTTGTCATTCTTCAGTGAGGAGAAAAAGAGCCCGCCTGAAACCAGCTGCAAGGCGCCAAATAACACCAGCACCAGTAACAGGCTGGTGACCACCTTCATACGATTAAACATGTTTTCCCTTGTTGAACGCCCGCGCGGACAGGCCCTGATTACGTTGATTGACAGAGTTATCGGCGCGGCGGGGAAGAACTTTATGAGAAGAGGTAACTATTTTGTGCAGAGTTTGGGTTGGTCCGGTTTCCAAATCAGGGCGCGGCATGCCGCGCCCCTACGGGTAGCGGATCAGGCGCTTTTCGCTACGCTGTCAACCAATGACATCTCTTCGCTGCTCAGCAGCTTTTCGATATCCACCAGGATCAGCATGCGTTCGCCCAACGAGCCCAGCCCAGTGAGGTACTCGGTGGCCAGCGTCACGGCAAACTCCGGCGCCGGGCGGATCTGTTCGGTGGTCAGCGACAATACGTCAGACACGCCGTCAACCACGATACCCACCACGCGCTGACCAAAGTTAAGCACGATCACCACGGTGTTTTCATCATAGGACACGTCCTGCTGAGCGAACTTCACCCGCAAATCGATAATCGGCACAATCACGCCGCGCAGGTTGGTGACGCCCTTGATAAAGGCCGGAGTATTGGCAATGCGCGTAACCTGATCGTAACCGCGGATCTCCTGCACCTTGAGGATATCAATGCCGTATTCTTCGTTACCCAAGGTAAAAATCAGGAACTCCTGCCCTACCGTTTCGCCAGCCAGTTTGCTGACGGTTGCCAGTCCTGCCATGTCATTCACCCTTTAAATCAATAGATTAATTATTATGCAGCTGCGTCCGTCTGACGCTGCTCGCGGTTCAGGGTTTGCAGCGCCGAGACATCGACAATCAGCGCCACGCTGCCGTCACCGAGAATGGTGGCGGCGGAAATGCCCGGCACCTTGCGATAGTTGCTTTCCAGATTCTTCACCACCACCTGATGCTGGCCGATCAGCTGATCCACCAACAGCGCATAGCGGCGGCCGGCGCTTTGCAGGATCACCACAATGCCCTGGGTGGCGTCGGTTTTGGCCCCCGCCACGTCGAACACCCGGAACAACTCTACCAGCGGCAAATATTCCCCGCGCACCTGCAACACCCTCTCGCCACCGGCCAACGGATGCAGATCTTCAGCCTGTGGCTGCAGCGATTCCATTACCGCGTTGAGCGGCAGGATAAACACTTCATTGTTCACCTTGACCGACATGCCATCGAGGATCGCCAGCGTTAGCGGCAGCAAGATCCGGATGGCCGTGCCCTTGCCCGCCTGGGAATGGATTTCGACGTGCCCACCCATTTCCTGAATATTTCGCTTCACCACGTCCATGCCGACGCCACGGCCGGAGACGTCGGTGACCTGCTCGGCGGTGGAAAAACCCGGTGCGAAAATCAGCATGCCGACGTCTTCATCGCTCATGCTGTCACTGACCGCCAGCCCCTGCGAGGCCGCCTTGGCGAGAATTTTCTCGCGGTTCAGGCCGGCACCGTCGTCGGTGACTTCGATACAGATATTACCGCCCTGATGCTCTGCCGACAGGATCAGGTTCCCCACCTCCGACTTGCCCGCCGCGAGGCGCGTGGCCGGATCTTCAATGCCGTGATCCAGGCTGTTGCGCACCAGGTGCGTCAGAGGATCGATAATGCGTTCAATCAGGCTCTTATCCAGTTCGGTAGAGCTGCCCTGCAGCTGCAACTCCACCTGCTTGTTCAGCTTGCCGGCCAGATCGCGTACCAGACGAGGGAAGCGGCTGAATACGTATTCCATCGGCATCATACGGATCGACATCACCGACTCTTGCAGATCGCGTGCGTTGCGTTCCAACTGGCTCATGCTGTTGAGCAGATCGCCGTGATTCACCGGATCCAGACTGCCGGAGCGCTGCGCCAGCATCGACTGGGTGATCACCAACTCCCCGACCAGGTTGATCAATTGGTCCACTTTTTCTACCGCTACGCGGATGCTGGTGGATTCGCTGGCCTTGGCGCGCGGTTTAACCGCTTCCGTCACTGCCGGCGCCGGTTTGACGACCGCGGGCGCAACGGCTACCGGCGCTACCGGCTCGGCAACCACCGGCGGCAATTCTGCCTGTGGCGGCGTGGTGAAGCTGATTTGCTCCGGCTCCAGTACAAAACACAGCACCGCGCTGATGTCATCTTCGCTGGCAGAGGTCAGCAGCGTCACTTCCAGGCTATTTTCGGTCTGATGCGGGTTTTTCACCTCACCCAGATTGCCCAACTCTTCCAGCATCAACGGGACTTCGCTCGGCTTCAGACCGCACAGGCAAACCCGCATGCCGCCTTCGATGGCCGCCGGTGCTGCGACGGCGTGTTGCGCGACGGCAGGTGCTGCGGGGGCATCTTGCTGCTGTGCGTCCAACGCAAGCTGCCGCAACGCCTGACAGATGTATTCAAAGCTGTCGACGTCAGGCTTTTGCGAAGTTTTATAGGCGTCCAGTTGCTCCTGCATAATGTCTTTGGTTTCCAGAAACAGGTTTATAATCTCGGTGCTCAGGCTCATTTCCTGACGCCGCGCACCGTCCAACAGGTTCTCCAGCAGGTGGGTGGTTTCCTGCAGCACCGAAAAGCCAAAGGTCGCCGCACCGCCCTTGATCGAGTGCGCCGCGCGAAAAATGGCGTTCAGCGGCTCAATGTCCGGAGCCAGCGGATCCAGCTCCAGCAGGTGTTGCTCCATATCGGCCAGCAACTCGTCTGCTTCATCAAAAAAGGTCTGATAAAACGCACTAATATCCATGCTCACGGGGTCACCTCTGCTGTGAGTCGCTGTTAGTCGGTACAGGGACAGCCGCCGGCTGCTCCGGTGCAATGAGGGTGGCCGGAGCCGTCGCCGACGGGGCCAACGGTTTTAAATCGACCGGCTGGGCAATCTCCATCGCGTTGCTTTCGCCATTTTCATGTTCAATGCCCTGCTGGGTTTGTTTGTTGAGCACCAGTACGGTAATGCGACGGTTGATGGCATCGTCGGCCCCGTGCTGTTTCAGGCTCATGGTGGCGGCCATGCCGACCACCCGCAGGACCTTCCCTTCCGACAACCCGCCAGCTATCAACTCACGCCGCGAAGCATTGGCGCGATCGGCCGAAAGCTCCCAGTTGCTGTAACCGCGCTCGCCGGTGGCGTAGGGAATATCATCGGTGTGGCCCGACAGGCTGATTTTGTTCGGCAGGTCATTGAGGATCGGCGCAATTGCCCGCAGGATGTCGCGCATATAGCTTTCCACCTGCGCGCTGCCGGTCTTGAACATCGGTCGGTTTTGGCTGTCGATGATCTGAATGCGCAAGCCTTCATCCATCATGTTGATCAACAGATGCGGTCGCAGCGCTTTAAGCCGCGGATCGGACTCAATCAGTTCGTCCAGTTTTTCCCGCAGCTTGTTCAGCCGCAGTTCTTCGTCACGCTTCTCGAGCGTATCAATCTGCTTTTTCACCAACCCGTCTTGCTGGGTAGGATCGTCACCGCCACCGGGGATCGGGCTGCTTTCGGAGCTGCTCTTGTCGCCGGAGGTCAGCGCCACTTTCAGCGGCGTGCGGAAGTATTCGGCGATTTGCGTCAGTTCCTGCGGGCTGGCAATCGCCAGCAGCCACATCACCAGGAAGAAGGCCATCATCGCCGTCATAAAATCGGCGTAGGCAATCTTCCAGGAACCGCCATGATGGCTGGCGTGATGCGACTTGCGTTTTCTGACCAGAACAACCGGGTGATTCTGTTTCATGCCTGTTCTTCTTCCGTCGCCTGCTGTGCCGGCGCCTTCACGCGGCGCACATGTTCTTCCAGCTCAACGAAGGAGGGACGTTCGGTGGTGTACAGCGTTTTACGGCCGAATTCGACCGCAATCTGCGGCGCGTAGCCATTCAAACTGGACAGCAAAGTGACCTTGATGCACTGCATCATTTTGACGTTTTCGGCACTCTTTTGTCGCAACAGGGTCGCCAGCGGTGAGATAAAGCCGTAAGCCAGCAAAATGCCCAGGAAGGTGCCAACCATCGCGTTGGCGATCAACGCCCCCAGTTCTGCTGCCGGGCGGTCAGCCGAGGCCAGCGCATGCACTACCCCCATCACCGCCGCAACAATGCCAAAGGCCGGCAACGAGTCACCGACCATCGCCAGGCTGCCTGCCGGCACCTCGCTTTCCTGTTCAAAGGTTTCGATCTCTTCGTCCATCAGGGCTTCGATCTCAAAGGCATTCATGTTGCCGCTCACCATCAGCCGTAAGTAATCGGTAATAAACTCCACCAGGGTGTTATCGGCAAGAATGCGGGGATAATTAGAGAAAATTTCACTTTCCTGCGGATTATCAATATCGAACTCGAGAGAAAGCATGCCTTGTTGACGGGATTTGGCCAGCAGCCGGAACAACAGCGCCATCAGATCCATATAGAGATCTTTGCTGTATTTCGAACGGCGCATCAGCTTGGGAATGGCGCGCAGGGTGGATTTTATCGCCTTACCGTTGTTGCCCACGATAAAAGCGCCGATACCCGCGCCGCCGATAATCAGAAACTCTGCCGGCTGATAAAGCGCGCCCAGATGGCCCCCCACAATCAGGTAGCCCCCAAAGACCGCACCCAATACCACGAGATAACCCAAAATAACTAACACACGCATTCCTTAAATTAACAATGTGGATGGAAGGTGGGGTAAGCGCGCAAATGAGCCGCACAGGCGCAACAGGCTGAGCTGCGCCTTTGGGTTCGGCACGCCGAACCCTGCATTTCATCAATCGGTTTAAATCTGGATAAACCGGCGCTGCCGCCGGCTTAAATTGCGCGTTTAACCTGCTCGTCCAGCAGTTGAGGAATAATATCGGCCAGTTGCGGCGAAAGTTTACGTCTTTTTACTGCGCGGGATGGGGGCTGGCATAAACTGCAAACAAAATTGTTCAACGGTTGGTGCGCGTGGGTGATAAAAGTGCCGCCGCAGCAGTTGCAGGCAGAGAGCTGCAGCATGCCGCTGTCGACGAAGCGCACCAGCGTCCAGGCTCGCGGCAGCGCCAGCAACGGCGGCTCACCCGGCTGGTGCGGGCACTGTTCCAGATACAGACGATAGGCTTTAATCACTGCCTCAACGCCGGTGCAGTGCCCGCTTTTCATCAGGAAACTGTAGGCGTTGTAGAACATCGATGAATGAATGTTCTGTTCCCAGGTCATAAACCAGTCCGTCGAGAACGGCAACATCCCTTTCGGCGGTGGACTGCCGCGTAACTCCTTATAGAGCTTGATCAAACGCCCACGGCTGAGCTGCGTTTCGCTTTCCAGCATCTGCAAACGCGCACCCAGCGTAATCAGCTCCATGGCCAGCTGAATATCCTTGGCTTCCTGAACAATACTTTTCTCTGCCATCATCAAGCTCTTTTCTTCGTCGCACTGCCGTCTTTTGCCGACAGTTCTTGCAGTAAATGGCTTGAGAGCAAAATACCGGTATGGATTTGCTGCAGATCGTCGACACGCGACTCTTTCGTCAGACGTTCGATGGTTTGGTGATCGTTAAAGCGGAAGTGACAGACCAGCTGGTTGGTTTCAGCCAATTTGACCATTTGCGGTAACGTGAGCTGAGCAAGCGCATCAGCCATGGTTTCGTCGATACCCAAACGGAACATTGCCGAGGCTTTTTCATCATTAATCAGACGCTGTGCTAAAAGTAAATATGACAAATTGATGTCATAAATATGCTTAAGTAATTCAGACGTACCCATATTCCCCATCCCGACAGACTATGTTTAAAAACATACGCTGGGTGATAATTTTTATCGCCCGTGACCTGGGTTTGTTCCCTAAGTTGGCAATGAAGCCCTGAATAACGACCGTTATAAATTTTTCAACATCACTAAATTCGGACCATCATTCAGTATTTGAGACGTGCGCAAACCAACGTGTATGGATGTACAGCATTTTGCTCCAGCGGTGTTTAATCACCGTGAAACTATTTTTACAAAATTAATAAGATTATTCCTAATGCAGCGCAACTCTACCCCTGAACCATTAGCACACACAATGTAAGTGAGAGGCAATTTTAAATACAATGTGATCTAGATCACAAAAATAAAAAATAAATAAGCCAAATATCAGGTTTGCCGTACGGTTTTTAACCGCATTTCCGCTCATAAAACAGACATAAGTAAAAAAACGTCTTAAAAACAATGTATATAAGCCAAAAAAATATCTTTTTTAGATCAATTCGAACAAAAGCATCACCAAACTAAAATAACAGAACAAAAATCTGCTCGTAGCCGATAAAGACAGTATAAATAACCGTTTAATAAACAATAAACTATCAGCTTTGAAAAATAACGCATGTAAACTATAAGGTTATTAGCTTTCGGATTTGACTTAAGCTTGCGGGAATCTCCTGTTTTATTTTTCAACGAATGTTCCAATTCGATTAACAACGGCTCGGTTACGTTGTAAACAAGAAAACAGAGGTAACGATTTGTTTCCTGATAAATGGAATGAAAGCCGCAGGTTTCGGGTGGTTTTTGGGGCGAGGTGATGGCAAAACGTTTTATCGGCAGCGTTAATTAAAACTTTAATAGTTTTTCAGCGCCACGGAAAAATTAGATCCTGTCTGATGTTTATGCGCCAACAATAAGTGCTGTTATTTTCAGTAGCACTAATAAAGTAAAACGCAGTTTCGTTTTATTCTCTTTCGGGGAATCACGCCGTCATGCTGAGCGTAAAATACCGTGCCGTGGGCCCTTCGATTAATCTCTGGGCTACTCGGCCATGCAATCTGCCGACGGGGCAAGTGCGCAATCGGGATAAAAAACGTCCCACGTCAGGCATGAACCCTCCTCCTTGCCCCTAAAAAAGCCGGAACTTAACGTCAGGCGCATTGGCAACCGGTTCTGTCCCCCTGGCTGCTGGCTACCAACCTAAGGCTTTCCCTATTTTGCGTACAGATCAGCAAGATGCCATTGCCGACGGCGCACGGGCATATTATTATTCTCACAGCAGGGAAACTTGCGCACAGACAATTATTACGTATCGCAATTTATTTATTTGAAATTAATTTTTCAGGTCGCACATCACGCTTTTGCTGCTGTCACGATGACAGCGTGATGTTTCTTCGTTCGGCTACAACTCTTAACAGGCTATATTTTAATCATGACCGATACCCTGGATTACCTGATGACTTTCCGTAAATGCACCAGCTTGGACAGCGTGGAGAAAGTGTACGACAAGCTTAACTACTCCATCGATAATGATATTGAAATCAGCAACATGTATCGCGCCGCCGATCATCGTCGCGCTGAGCTGGTTGCAGGGAAACTCTTCGATTTGGGCAAGGTGCCGAAATCCCTGTGGGCACAGGTGCTATAATTGGCATTCATTACGCGCGCAGGCACTTTATCTTTTATTGCTAAATAGCGGCAATCTCTCCCGGATTTATTGGCGCGCGTGATACAAAACACATTTATTCACTTCACCAGGCTCTACCCTTTGCCCTATCAACAGGAAACAGGAGTGGAATGATGGGATATCAAAACGTTTTGGTTACCGTCGCCGTGGCGGCAGACAGCCACCGCCTGGTTGAAAAAGCCGTCTCCATCGTACGTCCTTACAACGGCAAAATTACCCTGCTAAGCACCATCGCCAATCCGGAAATGTACAATAACTTTGCGGGCCCCATGCTGGGCGACCTGCGTGCGCTGATGGAAGAAGAAACGCTGCTGTTTCTGGAGGAACTTCGCCTGCGGGCGGATTACCCGATTACCGATACGCTGATCGTCCACGGTGAATTGGCCGATAGCCTGAACTATGCCAGCCAACGACATCCCTTTGATCTGGTGGTTTGCGGCAATCACAGCGACGGCGTGATGAATAAAATCGCCTGCTCTGCCGCCCGCTTTATCAATACCAGCCGCATTGACGTGCTGATCATCCCGCTGTAACGCTGAGCACATTAGGCCATTCGCTCTTTTCGATGATTGACTAGACTTAGGCTCTCTTGTCCGCATAAGGAATGCCTGATGTCTCAGTCTACACAACAAAACCGTCGTTTTCTGTTGGCTTCTCGCCCGCACGGCGAGCCTGTCGCAGACAACTTCCGTCTGGAAACCGTCGCTACGCCGCAGCCCGCCGCCGGCCAGGTGTTATTGCGCACCGTCTACCTGTCGCTCGATCCTTACATGCGAGGCCGCATGAGCGATGCGCCCTCTTACGCCCCGCCGGTGCAGATCGGCGAAACCATGGTGGGCGGCACGGTCTCACGGGTCGTGACCTCACAGCATCCCGATTTCAAACCCGGTGACTGGGTATTAGGCTACGACGGCTGGCAGGATTACGCGCTGTCTGACGGTAGCGGCCTGCGCAACCTCGGCCCTCATCAGACGCACCCTTCTCGCCTGCTCGGCGTTCTGGGTATGCCGGGCTTCACCGCTTATATGGGGCTGCTGGAGATCGGCCAGCCGAAACCCGGTGAAACCCTGGTGGTGGCTGCCGCCAGCGGCGCCGTCGGATCGGTCGTCGGGCAGGTTGCCAAACTGAAAGGCTGTCGGGTCGTCGGCGTGGCGGGCGGTAAAGAAAAATGCCGCTATGTGGTGGAGGAGCTGGGCTTCGATGCCTGTATCGATCATCGTGCTGCCGACTTTGCCGAGCAACTGGCCGCCGCCTGCCCACAGGGCATCGATATTTATTATGAAAACGTCGGCGGTGCGGTGTTTGATGCGGTGATCCCGCTGTTGAATACCCAGGCACGTATCCCGGTCTGCGGGATTATCGCCCACTATAATGCCACCGACCTGCCTGCCGGGCCGGATCGTCTGCCGATGCTGCAGGGGTTGATCTTACGCAAACGCATCCGCATGCAAGGCTTCATCATTTTCGATGACTTCGCGGAAGGCTTTGATGAATTCCTGCAGCAAATGAGCGAATGGGTCGATCAGGGAAAAATCAAATTCCGTGAAGACCTGGTCGACGGACTTGAAAATGCACCGCAGGCATTTATCGGCCTGTTGCAGGGCAAGAACTTCGGCAAATTGGTGATCCGCGTCGCCGACGAGTAATTCCCACAGGGCGCGGTGATGAACTGCCGCGCCCTGATATGCCCTCAATGCAGCGCACCGCCACTGAGGGATAAATCCTCATCCACCGTCAGTGTGGTATGCACAATACTGCGTACCGCCTCTATCATTGTGGTTAACGCCAGGCTGGGTTTTCCCGGATGATTCACCGCCAGCTGATGGCTGTAAGGGATGTGGATAAACCCACCTTTGATCGCCAAATTTTGGCTGGCGATATGATGGCTCAGCCCGTAGAAAAGCTGGTTGCAATTATAAGTGCCTGCCGTGTGCGACACCGCGGCGGGAATGCCTGCCTGATGTAGATGATGCACGATCGCCTTTACCGGCAACGTGGAGAAATAGCCCACCGGCCCCCCTTCCACCACCGGGATGTCTATCGGTTGTTTTCCGGCGTTATCCGGAATGCGGGCGTCAATCAGGTTGATGGCGACCCGTTCAACGGAGATTTCGCCGCGCCCGCCGGCCAGCCCCAGGCAGATCACGGCTTTGGGGCACAGCTCTTCAATGGCGGCAATCAGTTGCTGGTTGGACAACCCCAGCACGCAGGCCAATTGACGCACCACCACTTCTGCGCCGGCGATCCGCTCTCCCGCCAGCGCCTGCGCCACCTGCCACGAAGGGTTAACCTCGTCCCCGTCAAACGGCTCAATGCCGGTCACCAATACCCTTTCCATCGTCACACCTCAGGTTGTTATTGATTCCGCGTGCTCTCAGCCTAAACAACGCGCTATGATTCTGGAAATGGATTATCTGCATATAGAGTATTCATAAAATGAATTTATCCAGCGTCGATCTCAATCTTCTGGTGGTGTTTGAGGCGTTATACCAAACGCGCAACGTCACCGCTGCCGGCGGACGTCTGAACCGTGCACAGCCTTCGGTCAGCAATGCGCTGTCTCGCTTGCGGCTGTTGTTTGACGATCCGCTGTTTATCCGCAGCGGCGGCGGCATGTTGCCAACCGCGCGAGCTCACCAACTGATGCTGCAAATCCATCCGGTGCTGGAACAAATCCACCAGACGCTGACGCCGCCGATGCGCTTCGATCCCGCGACGGCCCGCCAGCGCCGATTCAGGCTAGCCGCCGGCGACTACGCCGATATCACGCTATTGCCCACCATTATCAGCCGACTGCGGCAGGATGCTCCGGGCATAGATATCCGGGTTTCTCGGCTGGATCGCCGCAATGTGGTGCAACAGCTTGAGAGTGGTGAAATAGATGTGGCGCTGGGCGGGCATATCGAGGCGGTGAAGGGCATGCTGGTGCAGCCGTTGTTTACCGAAAGCTTTACCTGTATCGCCAGCCGACATCATCCGCAGTTAGCTGTCGAAAGTTGGGGCCTGACGCAATACGTCAGCCTGCCCCACGCCCTTTACGCGCCTTCGGACGACGGCTCCGCACGCGGGATTATCGATCGTCGGCTGGCGGAACTGGGGCTGGAGCGACGCGTGGCCGCAACATTTTCGCATATCGTGGCGCTGCCTGCGGTCGTCGCCGGCAGCGATTTGATCGCAACCCTGGCGCACAGCGTCGCCAGGCAGTTTGCCGATCCGGCGAAGGTGCGCTTTCTGCCGCTGCCGGCAGAACTGGCGGTTAGCGAGTTTTCTGTCGATCTGGTTGCCGGTCGCCAGGCCCGGCGCGATCCGGCGCTGACCTGGCTGTGCGATACCCTTACCCAACTGAATTGGGGAGAGAATCGATGAAAGTTGCCTCTGCTGGTACGCCCAAGGCCCTAAGCTAGGCGCCGATTTCGGTGCGCACATCCAACAGTTCAGGGAAGAAAGTCAGCTCCAGCGCCTTTTTCAGGAAGCTGACGCCGCTCGAACCGCCGGTGCCCGTTTTAAAGCCGATAATCCGCTCCACCGTCTTCATGTGCCGGAAACGCCACAGGTGGAAGCTTTCCTCTATATCCACCAGCTTCTCGGCCATTTCATAGGCTTCCCAATACTTTTGCGGATGGTCATAGATCTCTTTAAAGGCCGGCAGCAGGTTTGGATTGCGTTGGTAAGGTTGGGTCCAGTCACGTTCAATACACTCCTGCGGGATCGGCAGACCGTGGCGGGACAGGTAAAGCAGGTATTCATCGTACAGGCTGGGCGCTTCAAGAATGGCCTTCAGCGCCGCGTGTTTTTCCGCATCGTTGCTGAACACCGCCAGCATCGCCGCATTCTTGTTGCCGAGTAAAAATTCAATCGAACGGTATTGATGGGACTGGAAGCCCGACGAACTGCCCAGCACGTCGCGAAATTCGACGTACTCCGACGGCGTCAGGGTTTCCAGCACCGCCCATTGTTCGAACAGCAGCCGCTGGATCTGTTTGACCCGCGCCAGGATCTTGAAGCAGTGGCTGAGCTTATCTTGTTGCACCAGCATCCGCGCCGCCTGCAGTTCATGCAGCATCAACTTCATCCACAGTTCCGACGTCTGGTGCTGCACCACAAACAGCATTTCATCATGGTGTTGCGGGTTGGACAGCGGGTGCTGACAGTCCAGCAGTTGATCCAGGCACAGATAGTCGCCATAGCTCATGCGTTTGGAAAAATCGGTGACAATCGCGCTTTCTAATTCTCGTTTGTTCATCTGCTCTCTCCGCTGCGCTCACGGCCGGAAGCGGCGTGTAGCGTGCTGCAAACAGAAAACAATAGTCCATAACTCCCCGCCGCGAAGGACTATAAACGAGAGTTGCCTCGCAGATTTCAGGGTTGGTCATGCCTGGTTGATTCCCTCCTTTTAGGCCCGAATTGAAACCCCCTCAGTGATTATCTGCGGGGATGGGATCGGCGACGCCTGAGCATAAACATTGCTCTGCCGATCCCCGAACCGCTGAAAATCAAGACTCTTTGTAATCTCGTCGCCGAACCATAAAGGACCGTTCGAAGGTGATCACCGTTTCTCCCGTTGACTTGATACCTCGCGTTTCTACCGTGATGATGCCATTGTGCGGTTGGGATTTTGACGGCCGTTTAGCCAGGATCCTGCTGGTGGCGTAAAGCGTATCGCCGACAAAAAGCGGCTCTTTCAGGCGCACCGTTTCCCAGCCCAGATTAGCCACCGCCCTGGCAGACAATGCCTGCACGGTCATTCCGCTGACCAGCGCCAGCGTGATGCTGCTGTTGACCAAAATGCGGCCATATTCCGCTTGGGCGCCATAGGCCCGATCGAAATGCAAAGGATGCTGATTCATCGTCAACAGGGTAAGCCAGGTGTTGTCGGCTTCGGAAAGCGTGCGCCCCGGCCAGTGCTTAATCGTCATGCCGGTTTCGAAGTCTTCATAGTCCCCACCGTGCTCTTCCTGATACTCATTTTCGCCGACTTTTCTTAACATGGTGTTTTCTCCCTGAATGGGTATAGCGCCACCGCGGCAGCGGTGTCTTCAATGGCCAGCCCCACGCTGCGAAATACCGTGGTCTGCCCCGCCGTTGCCGCGGACTCACCCAGCACAAGAGCGCCCAGCTCATTGAGTCCTTCAGGCCGAATGTATCCCTGCGCCAGAGCGCTTCGAACCTCCCCCGCATCCTCCCTGGCGGCAGTGCCGGTTTCCACTACGACAAAGGCACTTTTCAATAACGCGGGGTCGACCTCAATGGCGTCCTCGTGGGTGCCGCCGATAATGTTCAGGTGGGCTCCTGGCGCTACCCAATCGGCACACACCAAAGGTTCACGGGCATGGGTTGAGGTGGTGGTGCAGATAAGATCCGCCCCCTGCACGGCCTCGAATGCGCTACTGCAAACGCTGACCGGCGCGGTTGTCAGCGTACGGGCCCAGTGCGCAAACTCTTGCGTTCTGAGCGCCGAACGGGAAAAAATTCGCACCTTGCGGATCTGCCGCACCGCCAGCATCGCCAACAGCGTGGCGCGTGCCTGCACGCCCGCGCCCAGGATGGCAAGATCGCCGGCCTGCTCAGGCGCGCACAGCCGGGTCGCCAGCCCGGCCACCGCGCCGGTTCGCACGGCGGTCAAACTTGCGCCGTCGAGCAAAGCCAGTATCTGGCCGGTATTGATGTCCGTGAGTACCACCACACCATGAATCAACGGCAGTCCATGCTCAGCATTGCCGGGCGTGAGCGTTGTGATTTTGACGCTGGCGACACCGCGTCTGCTCCAGGCCGCCGGGCTGATCAAGGTCTCAGAAGGACCATGCTGGAGCAAGGTCCGCGTCGGCGATTGTTCGTGGCCACGACGTAAATCCCCGAATGCCTCACTCAGCATCGCCATGACCTGCCGCAGTCGGATCTCTCCGGACATTTCGGCTGCATTGATGATTTGCATCGTCACAGGGTGACCCTCTTCAACTGCGCAGCCACTTCTACGATGAGGTCTTCTTGCCCGGCCACCGCCTGGCGTTTTCCCAATTCGAAGAAGACATCACGCGGATCGACACCCGCAGAGGCCGAATGGCTTAACACCGGGTTTTTGAAGCCGGAAAAAACGCCGGCCAGGCCACTGACGATGCCCACGGAGTCGATCATCGGTGGGGTGCCCATCAGCTCCCGGGCGGCGAGCTCGGCAGCGTCCAGAAAATGATAAAGATCGATACCGGTGTTGAACCCCAAACGTTCCAGTACCGGCACCAGAACTTCAAGTTGGGTGTTCCCTGCCCCAGCCCCGAACCCGCGAGCACAGCCATCAATCACGCTAGCGCCGGCCTGAGCGGCGGCGACCGAGTTGGCTACCGCCATGCCCAAATTATTGTGAGCGTGGAAAATAAGCGGCACATCCACCTGCTGCCGCATCACGGTGATGCGTTCGGTCACATCCTGCGGCAACAGGTTGCCGGCAGAATCCATGATGCCAACGGCCTGCGCACCGTACTCCACCAGCAGTTGAGCCTGATCGGCTAACTGTTGGGGAGTGGCCATATGGCTCATCATCAGTACCGCATGCGCTTCTGCCCCGTGCTCACGCAGCCATCCCAGATGACGTTCGGCCAGGGTTGCCTCAGTGCAATGAGTCCCGATCCGCACCAAATCCGCACCGCAGGATAACGCCTTCGACAGATCGACGATGGTTCCCCAACCGGGCAGCATAAACACGCCCATCTTGCTGTTTTGCAAACACTCGCGCACGGTGTTCAGCATGGTTTCATCACTTAACGCGGCGCGCCCGACCTGATACGAAGAGGCGCCAAGCCCGTTGCCATGGCCAACCTCGACAATCGCCACCCCCGTTTTATCCACCGCCGTCGCGTAGTCTCGTAACTGAGCCACCGTGAGTTAATGTTTCACCGCGTGTTGACCATCACGCAGGGTGGAGTCGTTAATCAGAATGGCCATTAGCCCCCTCCGTTTTATTTCGATAGCTCGCATACTGTTCGGCAACCAGGATGGCGGCAGAATTGATCAGATCCAGATTCCCGGCGTATTCAGGCATCACCTTGCTGCTGGCAACCACCTCCAGCGAGACTGAAACGCGTCCTTCGCTGACGTTGAGCGCCGTAAGCGAATAGCCCGCCGAGAATCCCCGCACCGCTTCAACGGCCTCAGCAAGTACCGGAGCGATCTGTTCCTTTGTGACCCCAGGGATACCGGCAAAAATGGTGACCCTGAACATGGCGGGCGGCGCGGCCGGGCTGATGTTGAGGATCGCCTTGGTGTTGGCTACGCCGGTAAAAGCGCTGAGTGCCCGCTGCGTGGTGTCCACATATTCGTCGATGTTGATCCGGGTGGCCCGCCCCAGAATATTGCTGGCGACGGTCGCCACCACCTCGATATCGTTGATGCGAAAGTGTCGGCTCAGGGCATGCAAAATGGGTATCGACGCCTGCCCACCGCAGCTGATCAGGCTAACATTGCGCTCGGTCAGCGCATCGGTTCCCGTTACCGTAGGCACGATCATTTTGCCCAAGTGGCTGGGTGTTAAGTCGATCAGCAAGGAGCCCAACGGACGCAGCAGCTCCCAATGCCTAACATGCGACATCGCGTTGGTGGCGTCGAAAACCACGTCGAAAGGCGTTGGCGACGCCAAAACAGCGTCAATGCCACCGGCGCTGGTCGGGCAGCCCAACCGGGCGGCGGCCTCAAGACCGGCGGAGTCCTTGTTGCGCCCCGCCAGCAACCCGCAATGCAGCAGCGGGGAACGCTGGATCTTATTGACCAGATCCATGCCAATGGCGCCGGTTCCAATGACGGCGACGGAGAGCGTCATGAGTTCCCCCTACTGAAACGAGCGGCCCAAGCCTGGCCTGATTGCAGGGTATTGCGCGCCATGCGGGCAAAGGGCGGCCCCACCATGTGTCCATCCAGCAGCGCAATCCCGCCCTGGGCCGCTTTCACGGCATCGGTAATGCGGCTTGCCGCCAAAAGTGCGCTCTCGCAGGGCCGTAACGCCAGGTTGATCAGTTCGAGTTCGCTGGGGTGAACCGTGGCTTTGCCGTGGAAGCCCAGATCTTTGGCGCACTGAATTTCATTGGCCAGCACGTCGGGTTCGGAAAGCCGATAATTGGCAGTATCGATACAGCCTATGCCGTGCCTGGCACTCGCCAACACCATCGCCTGGCGCGCGGCCAGCATCCCGGACCAGGTGATCGGCACCCCTAAAGTGGCCGCCAAATCTGCAGAGCCAAAAATCAGCCCATCCGCCACCGCCGCGACATTATCCAGATCGGTAATGGCCTCGACGGTCTCTATCGTCAGGTAAATTTCAGGAAACCTTCCGGCTGAGGCAAAGGTTTCGCGTAGGAAAACCACCTCGGCCGGGGTTCGAACCATCGACATCACGATAAAACTGGGCGTGGTTTGACCGGAACACAGCATCACCAGATCATGCAAAGCGTCAATCGTGCCCAGCGCGTTGATCCGCACGGCAATATTGGCTGAGGGCGGCGCATTATCGAGAGCCGTGCGGCAAATGGTCCTGGCCTCCGCTTTCGCCGGGCCAGGTACCGAGTCTTCCAAATCCATCAAATGCACATCGGCGTCATAGGACAGAGCCTTGACGACCCGGCTGAGCGACAAGGCCGGCGTGTACAGAATGCTGCGGGGAACAGCCCGGGCGATATCCGTCATTGCGGCCCCCTGACAGCAGAGATCACCTGGCACAGGCCGCGGATCTGCTCTTGCGTTTGTCCGGCTCGCATCATGACCCGCAGACCGGCGGTGCCTTTGGCGACGATAGGGAAAAAGACCGGCGAGACATAGAAGCCAGCCTCTATCACCTGACGCCCCGCCTCGATCACCCGGTCATCGCTCATCGGCACCAGGCGGATCGGGTAGGTATTGCCGCTTTGATCCGTCGGGATCAGCGAATCGAACAGCGAGATGTTGTCGTACAGTTTCTTTTGTAAGCGGGGCAATTCGGCCGTGCGGTGAATTTCCGCCGACGCCAGGCTGGCACCGATGGCCGCCGTATTGAGGTTTTGCGAGTAGTTGAGTCCGCCGCCAAAGCGTTCGACCAGGCGCAGCATCTGCTGCGAATAACCGTTGAGCAATATCGCCGCCCCGCTGGTGCCGAATGCTTTGTTGAGCGTGACAACCATAATGGTGTTTTCATCCAACGCCGGGCTATGGGAACGAACATAGCCAATACCGCGCTCGCCATAAGCGGAGATCGAATGCGAATCGTCGTAAAACACCATCAGGCCGTATTTGTCCTGCAGTTCAGCCAAGGCTTTGACCGGGGCATAGCCTCCCAGGCTATCGCTGCCGTCGACCACGTAACAGACCCGTTGATATTGTTTGCAGCAGTCTTCGATGAAATTCAGATCGTGGTAATTGCAGGTAACGACCTCGGTTTCATCGGCACAGGCGGGTTTGGCCGCCGCCAGCGACACGTGGGCGTGCTTATCGAATATCATCAAAGGCCGCACGCCGTTGCCTAAATGGCCCGAGGCGATAAGCGGAAGCAAGCCGCCGCTGACGCTGCTCGCCGACACGCCGCTGAGCACATCGGCCTGGAACAGCTCACCCAACGACGCCTCCAACTCCTTCATGGCAGGGAGCTGGACCCGGCTGCGGGCGATGCAATGATCCAGCACGCCGTAGCGGCGCACAGCGTCGATAGCGCCTTCGATCACCTTACTGTGGGAGTCCAGGTTCAGGTAGGAGCAGCAGCTGAAATTGACGAACTGATGGCCACTTGGGGTGGACAACAGGTCGTTATCGAGCCCGGCAACGATACCCGCAAGGCCGTTTTGCTCTGACATATCCCAGAAAGGATTGCCTATGCCGATGGCCTTATCGTTGTTACGGAATTTATTGGTGGGAATGATCTGCTTACGGCTGCTCATCAAGTGCCTTCCTCTTGGTGGGTTCTGGTTGATAGTTGTAGATGCCTTTAAACTTGCGGTAAGCCGCCGTGTAGAGCGCGGAGTAGAAAACATAAGGGCGGCGCAGGATTTTCAGATCCCACAGCCAAAAATTAACGTTGATATTCAGGTCGTCTAAAGATTCGGCCTGGTGCCACCACCCCAGCGGCAAATACAGCATCTCGCCGGGCTCTAAAATAAAGTCGCGGCGCTGCGGGATTTTTGCCGCCAAGCGGGGAAAACGCTGCGGGTCGATATTGTCAAAATCAAAAGCCTGGGATTTATCGCCGAACCCCTGCAGGATAGATCGCGGATAGTAATCTTTGCGGCCAGGAGGAAAAAGAATGAACCGTTTTCTGCCCTGCAAAGAAATATTAAAGTTTTCCAGCTCATCGAAGTGGCTTTGGGTAAAGACCCCGTGGTAGCTGACCCATAAATTGGCGGCGTTCAACCCACGACGGGAGGCCAACAGGGAAAAGGCATCGAAGCCAAGGATATTATTGACGTCCTCGGGGCGGTGCATAATATTGGAAACCACGCGATACCAGGTATTGTTGTCGCTTTGGTACTCTTTATTTTCCAAAAAACCACGCAGCTGAATTTTCATGGTTTGCCAGCGTTCGGTGTTTTCTTTATTACTGGCCTCCCGGAATAAGGTGACATTGTCATCGCCCAGGCGTTGTGAAATCAGTTCACTCGCCCCTATGCTGGTATCAATGGGTAAATCGGTAATAATGACCGGGACGTCGGCTCGGAAAATAGCTTCAACACCAAAGGCGACGAACTCTTTAAAGGTCATGCGTGGAACGGGAACCCCCGTCGTTAACTGTTTCACGATTGCCGTTTTCCTGTTTCGAAAATAATAATGTGAGGCCCCGCTATTCTGGGGCGTGGTTTTTATTTATTGCTGAGTAATTTCTGACTAAACAGGCTGGATAATAAAGCGAGTGTTCCGGCGGCCATGGCGACCCAGGCCACCTGACCCGCTCCGCTTTGATCGGAAAGCTGTCCGCCAAGCGAGACGCCCAGTGAAAAGCCCAGCCAACCGGCGCTGGACAACCAGGAGAAGCCTTCGGATAAACACCCTTTCGGCGTCAAGGATTCCAGCAGATTGCTGCAGGTGATCAATAACGGCGCCACCGACAGCCCGGCAATGAAAGCAGAAATGCCCATGACAACGGGAACGCTGGTGAAAATCAGGGGCAGCGTGCCGGCGCACAGGGTGGCGGAGGTGATAAGCAGCAGGCGGGGTTGCGATAAAGACCAGTTCATGGCGCCGTAGCAAGTGCCGCCCACCAGGCTGCCTGCGGCGCAAATGGACAACAGCACCCCGGCGAGGGTTGGATTGCCCACCTCTTTGGCGTAGGCGATCATCATGACGTCGATTGAGCCAAGAAACAGGCCTACCGCCGCATAGGAGATCATTAGCGCCCGTACCCAGACCATGCTGATTGCCCGACGGTCGCTTTCTTCGCTCTTGTGCACAATAACCGGCTCAGAACGCCGATGTAACACCAGGGCCAGAGAACCGCTGAAGGTGAGCGCGGCGCATAGCGCCAGCCCCGCTGCGGGATGCCATGCCGTGGCCAAAACAATGGCGATTAACGGCCCCAACAAGAAAATGATCTCATCAAGCACGGTTTCTAACGCGTACGCGGTTCGTAGCGCTTCGTCGGTCACCATGGCGGCCCAGCGAGTACGAATAAATCCATCCACCGGCACCGACGAACAACCGGTAGCAATGGCCGCCGCCATAATTGCCCATAAGTGCATATTCAGCAGCACCAGGCCAATTAACGAAAGGATCGCAATCACATGGCAGCAGCAGGTAATAATAAGCACCTTTCGCTGACTGAATTTATCGGCAAATCGGCCTAATACCGGGCTGGCTATCGCCTGCGTAATCATTAATGTTCCCGCCACGGTTCCGGCAATCCATAACGAGTCCATAGTGGCGGAAATCAACATTATGCAACTGATGGACCGCATCGCCACCGGAAACCTGACCAGCAGGCCAAATAATGAAAGCGTCGCATGTCCGGGATCAGACAATAATCGGGTATAAGAACCAAAACTGAACTTGGACTCAACGGCCTCTGTTTCCATAAGGTGCTCTCAAGAGAAATTCGCTAAAAAAACGAATGAATATATCAATCGAACATACCCACTCATTTATTTGAACGGATACACTCAATGGAATAAATGATTTAAATATTTATTTATGCGCAACAATAAAGCGAAGGTAACGCGCTCAGGCGTTAACCCTTCCCGAATGGCGTTCAGGCCATAGGATATTGTTAGCGTTGAAATCATCCTGGTTAATAATGATTAATTCACCATCTTAAAAAGTCCCCGAAATTTATCATAAACAATTTTAATGCATGGGCATTAAGAATTAGCAACGCTAATCATTATTTACAAGAGCGTTTTTGCATCACATTGATGCGTTATTGCATTTACAATTAAATACAGTGTGTTAGGTGTTAATTAAGGTGGAAATTATAATTTTCAGTCCGCGAATAACGCCCTTTGAACCAAACTCTCTGGGACCTCTGGCGGTATAGCGGCGCAGAAAGCAGAAACTGTGCCGTAATCGTCATTTTTATTCCCTATTGGAGCCAAGTATTCCTGGCGCGCTTTATTTATGATGAAGGTTTGACGCGCGGGGACATTGGCCCTGACATTAACATCACGCTAGGAGAACATATGGCTACAGGCATTGGCGGTTGTACGCCACAACAGGCCCTGGAACAGCTGCAACCGCTCACGGACAACCCGCCTGAAATCGCCGCGGTGGAATACCGGCAACGCATTCAGCACGCACAGCGCCTGATGCGCGACAACGGCATTGACGCCTGCTACCTCAATGCCGGCAGCAATCTGCTCTATTTTACCGGTACCTCCTGGTCGCCCAGCGAACGTATGGTGGGCGCGGTGATCCCGGCCGAGGGGGAAATCGCCTATATTGTGCCCTGGTTTGAGATCGGCACGTTCAGGGATACGCAGGTGATTGAGGGGGAAATATTTAGCTGGCATGAGGAAGAAGATCCCTATCGGTTGTTCTTCACCGTACTGGCCGCGCGTGGGCTGACAGGCTCAGGCCGCCAACTCAAAGTGGCCATTTGCGAAACCGCGTCGGTTACGCTGTTCCTCGGCCTGCAACAGCATGCCGGTGAGATAAAGTTGGTCAGCGCCCAGCCGGTCACCGGGTACTGCCGCAGCCGCAAATCGGCGGCTGAAATTGCGCTGATGCAAACCGCGAATAACATTACTCTGCGGGTCCAACAGGCGGCGGCAAGCATATTGCGCCCAGGGATCACCGCCAGAGAGCTGGTCGATTTTGTCGATCAGGCCCATCGCAAAATGGGCACCACCGGCTCTTACTTCTGCATTGCACTGTTCGGATCCGATAGCGCGTTTCCTCATGGCGTAAAAGCCCCCAACCCGCTGCAATATAACGATGTCGTGCTGCTGGATACCGGCTGCCGCTACAAGGGGTACCTGTCCGATATCACCCGAACTTATGTGTACGGCGAAGCCAACCCACGCCAACGCTTTGCCTGGCAGGCTGAACATGATGCGCAGGCTGCGGCATTTGCCGTTATCGCGCCCGGCGTACCCTGCCATAAAGTGGATGACGCCGCGCGCGAAGCGCTGATTTCTCATGGTTTTGGGCCGGATTATCAACTGCCGGGGCTGCCGCACCGCACCGGGCACGGTATCGGGCTGGACATTCATGAAGCGCCGTATCTGATCCGCAAGCAGCAGGAGCCGCTCGACGTGGGCATGTGCGCCAGTATCGAACCCATGCTATGCCTGCCGGGCGAGTTTGGCATTCGTCTTGAGGATCATTTCTACGTCACTGAAAACGGGGCACGCTGGTTTACCCCCCCGGCAAAATCTATTGATGATCCCTTTGGTTTAGCCTCCTGATCTCCCTTCGGGCGGCGATGCCGCCCGAATTAAAAGATAAGCCGGCCAATAAAAATAGCGGTTACTTATATCGATTTAATTTAATCGGATTATTTAATTCTTCAGGTTAATATAACCATTAATTTATAAAACCACCCTGACCCAAGAATAAAATAACGGTTGATATAGAAAATGACTTGAGCTAATAATCAATCGACCTTCAAGGATAGATATAATAAAAAATCACAAATTAAAAAGGAGTGAGTTATGAAAACAATTGATTCTGCGTTGTTAGGGACTATCGCCGGCGGTCGCGGCAATAATGGCGGCGACCGTGCGGACAACAGCCGCAGGAATAGAGGGAAAAACAACGGCGGTAATCAGGGGCGTTCAGGCGATTACTATGCTAAAAACACCTCGGAAGACTGCATCAATGGCATGGTGGCCGGCGCGGCTTTAGGGGCATTCGGAGGATTGCCCGGGGCGGCGATGGGGTTGATTGGCGGTGCGGTGACCGGCGGCTGTTTCAAAGATGCCAACAGGGGCGGCGGTAACGTAGGCATGGGGAAAGGCGGAAATAAATGCGGCTCCAGTGCCGGCGGCAAGTGTTCCTGGTAGGCATTAAGCTTAAAGAAAATAACAGCGGGCAGGCCTTTCGTCGTTCTCAGGTGATCACATGAATAATAAAGCGCTAAAAATAATATCAGTTGTTATAGGTATATTTTTATCTTCTTCCTTGCTAAGCGGGGCCGGAGTAGGCTTTTCAACATGGTATCCCGCGCCGAGGGGAATTTCCGTCCTGTTGGTTTCAATTGGCTGCGCTGTGGCCATGGTACGGTTTATATATTTAATAATTAGATTCATTTTCGGCAAGCCACACCAGGGAAGCTGATTTATCTATTGTTTAACACCATGTTCCCCTCCGTTAATGCAAGGCGGCAGTTATTTCCCTGCCGCCTTATTCCCTCTAAGCGTCTTTAACTGCAATCCAAATCATTTTATATTCAGGCGTTTGGCCAGCCGATGCAGATTGCCACTGTCCAACTTTAATTTACGCGCCGTGGCGGCCCAGTTCATGTCGCATTCAGCCAAGGCTTTTTGAATCACGCTACGCTGAAAATGTTGCGTCATCGTGGCGAGATCGGCCTGAATAAGCGTCTCCGACAGTGCCGGGTCGGGAATGTCCACCGATAAGGCCCCCACTTGCAGATTAAAATGCGGCGGTAACAGTTCCAGCTCACCGCTGTTTTGCGCCGCGCGCGCCAAAATGGCAGCCCGATAGATCGCATGTTCCAGTTCGCGAATATTGCCGGGCCACGCATACTGCTCAAGCACCAGCAGCGCCTGGGCGGAAAGCGTTAACTGCGTCAGCCCCAGCTTAATGCGGCAACGCTCGCAAAAATATCCCGCCAGCAAGGCAATGTCGCTGCTCCGTTCACGCAGCGGCGGTACCGCAATCGGGAAGACGCTCAGCCGATGGTATAAATCCAGCCGAAACTGCCCCTCGACCGCCGCACGTTTAAGATCGCGATTGGTTGCCGCCAATACGCGCACATTAACTCGCTTTATTCGATCATCGCCGACCCGCTGCAGGTCGCCGTATTGGATCACCCGCAGCAATTTGGCCTGTAGCGACAACGACAGCTCACCAATCTCATCGAGGAACAAAGTACCCTTGTCCGCCATTTCAAATTTGCCGGCGCGGTGCTGAATAGCACCGGTAAATGCGCCTTTTACGTGGCCGAACAGCTCGCTTTCCGCCACGCTCTCCGGCAGCGCGGCGCAGTTAAGGTAGACCAGCGGATGGTCAGCGCGTGCCGACCCCTGATGAATTGCCCGCACCACCAGCTCTTTACCGACCCCGGTCTCCCCGGTGATCAATACGTTGAGTTCGGATCCGGCAACAATACCGATTTCCTGCTTGAGCTGTTGCATAACCGGGGCCAGCCCGATGATTTCACCGTTTTCTCTCGGAGTGCTGCCTCCGCCTGAGGCCAACGGTGGCAAGGCCTGGCTTTCTAACGCCTCCATCAGTAACGCATTGTTTAGCGCCCCCGCCGCCAAGGCGCTGATCAGCCGCAGTTCTTCATCGCTGAAGCGATCGAATTGCTGCGGGTTGAGGCTATCAAAGGTCAGCGCGCCGATTAAATCCTGTTCGGCAAACAGCGGTAATCCAATGCAGGCATGCACCTTGAGTTCGTCATGGCCAGGGATCAGCCCATCGTAGGGATCCGGCAAATCGCTATCCGCCGGGAAACGCACCACATCACCGGCGCGAGCAATGGCTTCCAGGCGCGGATGCGCATCCAGAGCGAAGCGACGCCCGAGGACGTCCTGAGCCAGGCCATCGATGGCCAGCGGGCGGAATTGTTGACCTTCAAAACGCAGTAAGGCCGAAGCGTCACAGCGCAGCAGGCGGCGCAGGCTGTTGATTAACCGTTGAAAACGGTCGCCTTGCGTCAGCCCGCTTTGTAATTCGATAGCGATGGCGGCAAGCGATTGTATGGAGAGGGACATGATTGTCATTCCGACACTGAGTTGTCATAAAGACAATGCTACGCCGATGTCAAAACGACATCAATGATTTAATAATCATTAAAAAAACAATAATATATCAATTGGCACGCCGTTTGCTCACTACGGGTATCGAAACGTAATAACCGACAAAAAGGTAATGAGCATGGCAATTCAGGTAAAAAACAATATCCAGTGGGTTGGGCAACGTGACTGGGAAGTCCGAGATTTTCATGGGACAGAGTACAAAACCCTGAAGGGCAGCAGCTATAACAGCTACCTGATCCGTGAAGAAAAAACCGTGTTGATCGACACGGTAGACCATAAATTCAGCCGCGAGTTTGTGCAAAATCTGGCGGCGGAAATCGACCTTAATACCCTCGATTACATCATCATCAATCACGCAGAAGAAGATCATGCCGGGGCCCTGACGGAGCTGATGGCGCAGATCCCGGGCACCCCGATTTACTGCACCGAAAATGGTATCGATTCAATCACCGGTCACCACCATCACCCCGAATGGAACTTCCAGGTGGTGCATACCGGCGACAGCCTGGATATCGGCAACGGCAAACAGCTGATCTTCGTTGAAACCCCCATGCTGCACTGGCCGGACAGTATGATGACCTACCTGACCGGCGATGCGGTGCTGTTCAGCAATGACGCCTTTGGTCAGCACTATTGCGATGAGCATCTGTTTAACGACGAGGTGGATCAAAACGAACTGTTCGAACAATGCCAGCGGTATTACGCCAATATCCTGACGCCCTTCAGCCGGCTGGTGACGCCAAAAATTAATGAAATCCTCGGTTTCAATCTGCCGGTCGCGCCATACCACCTCGCACGGGGTGGTATGGCGCGACAATCCGACGCAGATTGTGCACCGCTATTTAGAATGGGCCGCCGATTATCAGGAAGATCGCATCACGCTGTTTTACGACACCATGTCCAACAATACCCGCATGATGGCGGACGCTATCGCGCAGGGCATCAACGAAGCCGATCCGCGCGTGGCGGTGAAGATTTTTAACGTGGCGCGACACGACAAGAACGACATCCTGACCCATGTATTCCGTTCCAAGGGCGTGCTGGTAGGCTCTTCGACCATGAATAACGTGATGATGCCCAAGGTCGCCGGGCTGTTGGAGGAGATCACCGGGATGCGTTTTCGCAGCAAAAAAGCCTCGGCCTTCGGCAGCTATGGCTGGAACGGCGGCGCGGTCGATCGCATTCAAACCCGCTTAATGGATTGCGGTTTCGAAACCACGCTGGCACTGAAGGCCAAATGGCGTCCTGACGGTGACACGCTGGAAATCTGTCGCCAACATGGCCGGGATATCGCGCGTCAATGGGCATTAACCCCCTTGCCTGCCACTGCCCCCACGTCGATAGCACCTCCCGCTCAGCCACAGCCTGAAAAAGCAGATAGCGATGCCGACCTGGGGCCTCGGATGCAATGCAGCGTTTGCCTGTGGATCTACGATCCGAAAGTGGGTGAACCTATGCAGGATGTGGCCCCCGGAACCTGCTGGCAAGACGTGCCGGATGACTTCCTGTGCCCGGAATGCTCCATGGGCAAAGACGTATTCGATCCGCTTGCTACGGAGGCAAAATGAACCCTGGCATTTTGATCGTCGGCTCCGGCTTTGCCGCCCGACAGCTGGTGAAGCATCTGCGCAGGCAGGATGGCGAGATCCCGATTCGGCTGATCGCTGCCGACAGCTGTGATGAATACAACAAGCCGGAACTCAGCCACGCGATCGGTCAGCAGCAAACGGCTGACGCATTGACGCGGCAAACATCCGGCAGCTTTGCGGAACAGTTTCAACTGGCATTGCATCCAGATACCTGCATTACCGGCATCGATAGCCAACAAAAAAGGGTGCACAGCGGTGAGCAATGCTGGCCTTATGACAAACTGGTTCTGGCGGTAGGCGCATCGGCTATCGTGCCCAAGATACCGGGCCACGAGCTGATGCTGACGCTCAACAGCCAGCAGGAGTACCGCGAAAACCAAGAAACATTGCTGCGGGCGCAACGGGTGCTGATCCTCGGTGGCGGTCTGATCGGCTGTGAGCTGGCGATGGACATGCAGCGCGCCGGTAAGCAAGTCACCCTGGTGGACAGGGCCGGTAGTCTGCTGTCCGCGCTGATGCCAATCGAGGCCGCCAGCCGCTTGCAATATTGCCTGCAGCACATGGGGGTTGAACTGCTGTTAAATCAGCAAATTACAGAACTGTCCTCACAGGAAAGTGGCCTGCGGGCGACGCTGAATAATGGCCGTACGCTGTGGGTCGATGCAGCGATTGCATCGGTAGGACTGCAACCGAACCTTGGCCTGGCGCGTCAGGCTGGTTTGCAGGTTAATCGCGGTATTCAGGTAAATAACCGCTTACAGACTTCAATGGCCGATGTGTACGCGCTCGGCGACTGCGCGGAGATTGGTGGCCGACTGCTGCCGTTCCTTCAGCCGATACAGTTCAGTGCCATGACCCTGGCGAAAAATTTGCTGGGTGCCACGGAAGAGGTGAAGCTGCCCGCTATGTTGGTCAAGGTGAAAACCCCCAACCTGCCGCTGCACCTGGCGGGGGAAACTCATCGACAGGATCTGAGCTGGAGCATTACCGCCGAACAGCAAGGCATGATCGCCAAAGGCTTTGATCGGCAACGGCGGTTACGTGCCTTTATCGTTAGCGAAGAGCACATGAAACTGGCTTTCAGCTTGCTGAAGGAATTGAACGCCTTAGCGGCAGAGGGGACTTCGCCTGACGGTAGCCTGGCGTAATCGTGCCTGCGCCGATGGCGATTTTCTTATTCGTCATCGGCCTTCTGTGACTCCACACGTCAACTGGGGTTAATCAGTTGGCGTGACCGCCAAAATAGATTAATTTTAAGCTCTGACTCTCCTCGGCACTGGATGCTATGACTACCCAAAATCAACACCCTCAGGCTGTCTTCAGCCCCGTGACACGCCACGCCATTTTTTTGGTCGCGACTTTATCCGCCAACCCTGAACAGCTCGCTGCGGTGCGCAGCTGGTGTGCAGATATCAGCGGCGTAATTCGTTCCGTCGGTAAAAGATCCCCGGCGGGCAATCTGTCCTGCGTCTGCGGATTTGGCTCCACGGCCTGGGATCGGCTGTTCGGCCAGCCCCGTCCGGCGCTGCTTCATCCTTTTCGTGAGATAGGCACCGGCGACCGCGTTGCCGTTTCGACTCCTGGCGATATCCTGCTGCACATTCGCGCCGACGAGATGGATTTGTGCTTCGAACTCGCCACACAGTTAATGAACAAGCTTGGCGACGCCGTGACGGTAATAGAGGAAGTACACGGTTTCCGTTATTTCGACCAGCGGGCAATGATTGGCTTTGTCGACGGCACCGAAAACCCCGAGGGGCACGAAGCGTTCGACTATACGGTGATTGGCGAGGAAGACGCCGAGTTTTCCGGCGGCAGCTACGTGCTGGTACAAAAGTACCTGCACGACATGAAAGGCTGGAACTCACTGAGCGTCGAAACGCAAGAGCGCATTATTGGTCGCCACAAGCAATCCAATATTGAATTGGATGAGGACGTCAAACCTTCGTCATCCCACAGTTCCCTGACGACGCTGACCGATGAAAACGGCAATGAAGTCAAAATATTGCGCGACAACATGCCGTTTGGCAAACCCGGCATGGGCGAGTTCGGCACTTACTTTATCGGCTACGCCCGTTCCCCCCAGCCAATAGAGCAAATGCTGGAGAATATGTTCGTGGGTCGACCGGCCGGCAACTACGATCGCCTGCTGGATTTCAGCCGCGCGGTCACCGGTAGCCTGTTCTTTACACCATCGGCAACCCTGTTGGAGGCCCTGGCCGAGCGTAACGGCCCGCAATAATCGCTAATAGGAGGGAGACTGACCCAGCGCAAACTCAGGGTCAGTCCTCCCGACTACAGCAGCAGTGCCAGCTCCATTGCCGTACGCTGCAACTGCGGCAGCACGCGCTCACGCAATTCCGCCGACGAAATCTGCGAGGCATTCACCCCCACGTTCATCGCCGCCACTACCCCGCCCTTGCGTGAATGCATCGGCACCGCGATCGAACGTAAGCCTATTTCTAACTGTTGATCGTTAATGGCATACCCCTGACGACGCACCTTGGCCAACTGTTCACGCAGTTGCTCAGCACTGGCAACGGTAAACTCGGTCAGCGATTCGAAGCTGACCCGCGACAGATAATCGTCCAACTGCGCTTCGTCCAAAGCGCTGAGTAAAACCAATCCCATAGATGTCGCGTAGGCCGGCAAACGGCTGCCCCGCCCCAGATCGATGGTCATGATGCGCTTCACCGAAGCGCGGGCGATATACAGAATATTGTCACCGTCCAGGGTCGCTACCGAGCAGGATTCATTCAGCAGTTTACTGAGGTAGTCCAGCGAGTTTTGTGCCGCTTTCGCCAATTCGGAAGAGGAAAGATAGGCGTGACCGATAGTCAGAACCCGTGGCAACAGCCGGTAATGCCGACCGTCGGGGCAATGGACAAAGCCGAGCGCGCGCAGAGTGTAAAGGCAGCGGCGCACCGCCGCACGGGGGATACCGGTAATGTGACTGATTTCAGAAACCGACATTTGCGAATATTGCGGCTGGAAGGCCTGCAACACCTCCAGCCCCCTGGCCAGGGATGCCATAAAATTAGGGTCGCCTTTATACTGGTCGTTACTTAAATCCCCGATTTCCTGCAGCCGGCGCAGTTCTCCAGCGCCAAATTCCGACTCATCGCCCATGCGGACCTCCGATTAAACAAACCTTCGCATTATAAGCCTGTGGCGCCGCGATGCTGCTTTGTCTGGCACCCAATAGCGATTTAGTTATCTGCGTCACAGAATTGACAGGCAAATCATCATCGTTTCGATAATCGCACAAACAGTTGATATTCGCACTTGTCGCTGCATTTTTCCTCGCTTAAGGTAAATCCAGACCTACCAGCGTCACGCTGAGAGACCCCTAGCGTACTCAGGAGAGCAGATGATCGATAAAAGCGTGGCGTCCGTAGACGCCGCCGTCGCCGATATCCCCGACGGCGCGACCATTATGGTCGGCGGTTTTGGCCCCGCCGGCCAGCCTTATGCGCTACTGGATGCGCTGATCCGCCGTCGCCCACGCGAGCTGACGTTGATCAGCAACAATGCCGGCAATGGCGATTTCGGCCTGGCGGCGCTGCTGAAGGCCGGTTGCGTACGCAAGGTTATTTGTTCATTCCCGCGTCAGTCGGACTCCTGGGTATTTGACGACCTGTACCGCCGCGGCGAACTGGAGCTGGAACTGATCCCGCAGGGTAATCTGGCGGCACGCATCCAAGCTGCCGGTTCCGGGCTCGGGGGGTTTTACACGCCCACCGGCTACGGCACCGAATTGACTCAGGGCAAAGAAACTCGCGAGATCGACGGCAGGCACTACGTGTTCGAACTGCCGCTGAGGGCGGACTTCGCACTGATCAAGGCCGACCAGGCCGATCGCTGGGGCAACCTGCGGTATAACAAAACCGGGCGCAACTTTGGGCCGATCATGGCCATGGCCGCCACCTGCACCATTGCTGAAGTCAATCGGATGGTGTCGCTGGGCGAACTGGATCCTGAAAACATCATTACGCCAGGGATTTTCGTACAGCGCCTGGTGACCTCGCCTGATCATCCTGCGCAGCTTTCAGCTTAAGGGATCCCCATGACCAAACTTACTCACCAACAGTTGGCAGAACGTATTGCGCGCGATATCCCTGAAGGCGCCTACGTCAATCTGGGCATTGGCATTCCCACGCAGATCGCCAACTACCTGCCGGCGGATAAAGAGATTTTTCTGCACAGCGAGAACGGCATTCTCGGCATGGGCCCGGCACCGGCGGCGGGCCAGGAGGATCCCGAACTGATCAATGCCGGCAAGCAGCCGGTCACCCTGCTCAAGGGCGGCTGTTTTTTCCATCACGGCGACTCCTTCGCCATGATGCGCGGCGGCCACCTGGATATCTGTGTGCTCGGCGCCTACCAGGTTTCCGAACGAGGCGATCTGGCTAACTGGAGCACCGGCGCCCCAGGAGCCATTCCGGCGGTCGGCGGCGCGATGGATTTGGCCATTGGCGCCCGCCAGGTGTTTGTGATGACCGAGCACCTGACCAAAAAAGGGGAATGCAAAATTGTCCGTCACTGCACTTATCCATTGACCGGCGTCGGCTGCATCGATCGCATCTACAGCGATCTGGCGGTGATGGACGTGACTCCGCAAGGCCTGGTGGTCCGCGAAATATTCGGCGGTCTGACCCCGGAACAGCTGCAGGAATTCACCCCGGTCGAGCTAACCTTCGCCCTTCAGCACGGAGAACAGCCTCATGAATCCAGCCTACCTGTGTGACGCCGTCCGCACGCCTTTTGGCCGATTGAACGGGAGTCTGGCAACCGTTCGCGCTGACGATTTGGCCGCCCTGCCGCTGAAAGCGCTGCAGGCACGACACCCGCAGTTGGACTGGGTCGCAGTGGATGACGTGCTGCTCGGCTGCGCCAATCAGGCTGGCGAAGACAACCGCAACGTGGCGCGCATGGCATTGCTGCTGGCAGGCCTGCCGGTACAAATCCCCGGTTGTACCCTTAATCGCCTGTGTGGCTCCAGCCTGGATGCGGTAGCGATGGCGGCACGTGCGATAAAAACCGGTGAAAGCGAACTGATGATTGCCGGTGGCGTAGAGAGCATGTCCCGCGCGCCCTTCGTCATGGGCAAGGCGGAAAGCGCCTACAGCCGGGCGATGAAACTGGAAGACACCACCATGGGCTGGCGGTTTATCAATCCGCAGATGAAAGCGCAGTACGGTGTGGAGTCGATGCCACAAACCGCCGAAAACGTCGCCCTGAAGTTCAATATTTCCCGTCAGGATCAGGATGCCTTCGCCCTGCGCAGCCAACAGCGTACCGCCGCCGCTCAGGAAAGCGGCTTTTTTGTCGACCAACTAATTGATGTCAGCATCGCACAGAAAAAAGGCGAGCCGCGGCTGTTCACGCAAGACGAACACCCTCGCGCTACCACGATGGAGGCATTGGCGAAACTGAAACCGGTAGTAGATCCGCAGGGTACCGTCACCGCCGGCAATGCCTCCGGGCTGAACGACGGCGCCTGTGCGCTGTTGCTGGCAGGCGAATCCGGGCTGTCCCGCCACGGCCTGCAGCCCATGGCACGCATTGTTGCCAGCGCCGTTACCGGTATTGAGCCGTCGATCATGGGCTTTGCCCCGGCGCAAGCGGTTCGCAAGGTGCTGAAAGTTGCCGGTTTAAGCCTGGATCAGATGGACGTGATCGAGCTTAACGAGGCCTTTGCGGCGCAGGCGCTGGCAGTGACCCGTGAGCTGGGACTCCCCGACGATGCCGCCCAGGTCAACCCCAACGGCGGCGCCATCGCCCTGGGCCACCCGCTGGGCGCCTCCGGCGGCAGGCTGGTGATGAACGCGGCCTGGCAATTGCAGAAAACGCGCGGGCGTTACGGCCTGTGCACCATGTGTATCGGCGTCGGCCAGGGTATTGCGCTGATTATCGAACGGGTGTGACAAGGGGACAAAGATGGATATCGACTATCGTCTTGATGGCCGCGCGGCTGCGCCGCTGTTGGTGCTGTCCAACTCACTGGGCACCACCTTCGACCTGTGGCAACCGCAGCTGTTGGCACTGAGCGAACACTTTCGGGTATTGCGTTATAACCAACGAGGACACGGTGCTACGCCGCTGTCTACCCGACGGTTACGGCTTGAGGATCTCGGACAGGATGTGATCGCCCTGCTCGATTATCTGGATGTACCAAGCGCCCATTTCTGCGGCATTTCAATGGGCGGCCTGACCGGTCTGTGGCTTAACCGTTACCACCCGCAGCGCATCAAGCGGATGGTGGTCGCCAATACCGCCGCACGTATCGGCAATGCCGAAGGCTGGCAACAGCGGGCACAGCAGGTGCGTAGCCAAGGGTTGTCTTCGATTGCCGCCGCCTCCCCCGCCCGTTGGTTCACCGAAGCCTTTCTGCAAAATCATCCTGAGCAGGTTGCCGCTCTGGTCGCCGGTCTGGCGGCCGGCAACCCCGAGGGATACGCCGCCTGCTGCGATGCATTGTCAGTGGCGGATTTACGCGCCGACGTGGTTTCCATGAGCCGGTCGATGCGGGTGATCGCCGGAGAGGCCGACCCGGTAACCACCGTCGCGGACGCCGAGTTTCTGGTGGCCAACGCACCGCATGCCGAACTGCAGCGGCTGCCGGCTTCGCATATCTCCAACCTCGCCTGTCCGGGCCTATTCAGCCATAGCGTGATCGAATTCCTGACCGAAGGGCGCACGGCGAGCTAAGTCGGTTATTGGTCTGTTCTGCGATCGCCTTGATGCTTACAGAGCACAAAAAGCTCACCGAATAACTAATATTTCCAATATTCTGGAAATATGGTTAATAAAGGAAAAATCATGGAACTGAACGAGGTCGCCAACGCCCTGAAAGAACTGGGGCATCCCACCCGGTTGAGTATCTATAAACAGCTGGTTCGTGCGGGCCATGGCGGCCTGCCGGTGGGTGAGCTCCAAAAAAGGCTGGATATTCCCAACTCAACACTCAGTCACCACATTGCCGCGTTGCTTTCTGTTGGCCTGGTGCATCAACAGCGCGAAGGACGCACGCTATTCTGCCTGCCCCAGTATGACGTGCTTAACGGTATCGTCGCTTTTCTGATTGAAGAATGCTGCGCCGAACAACAACCACATTGCTGATCCCCGACCAAGAGAATGAATTATGTCCGATAAATTATCCGATCTGCCACAGATTGACCCCACACTATTTGACCGTGCTATCAGCCAGGAAAAGCTACAGTCCGCGCCGCTGGCGCATCCGCCACGCATTCTCATGCTGTACGGTTCGGTGCGTGAACGTTCTTACAGCCGCCTGGCAACCGAAGAGGCCGCCCGCCTGCTGATCTCGATGGGCGCGGAGGTGCGCATTTTCAACCCCTCCGGTTTACCCTTGCCCGATGACGCACCGGAATCACATCCTAAAGTTCAGGAGTTGCGTGAAGGGGTATTGTGGTCGGAAGGCATGGTGTGGTGTTCCCCGGAACGTCACGGGGCCATGACCGGCATCATGAAAAGCCAGATAGACTGGATCCCGCTGACCCAAGGTGCAGTACGTCCGTCACAGGGAAAAACATTGGCAGTCATGCAGGTAAGCGGCGGCTCTCAATCATTCAACGCGGTCAATCAGATGCGTATTTTGGGGCGCTGGATGCGGATGCTCACGATCCCCAACCAGTCTTCTATTGCCAAGGCGTGGCAAGAGTTTGAAGAAGATGGCCGCATGAAGCCTTCCGCCTACTACGATCGAATCGTTGACGTAATGGAAGAACTGATGAAGTTTACCCTGCTGACGCGCGGCAATGCCAGGTATCTGGTCGACCGTTACAGCGAGAGAAAAGAGAGCGCGGCGGAACTGTCTGCACGAGTCAATCAACGTAGCATCTAAAAAGCCAGGCCCGCAATCCAATCGCGGGCCTTTAATGCTCATTTCGCTGAAATTCGCCGCCCTTGCGCATCGATCACCGGTTCACCGTCTTCCTTGGTGAAAGGACCTTGCTGCGGATCCGGCAGGATATCCAGCACGGCCTCCGACGGTCGACACAGACGGGTGCCCAAGGGTGTCACCACAATAGGTCGATTAATCAATATCGGCTGTTGCAACATAAAGTCGATCAACTGTTCGTCACTCCAGCCTACCTCCGCCAGCCCCAACGATTCATAAGGCTCCACGTTTTTACGCAATAAGGCTCGCGCAGATATCCCCATATCGGCAATCAGCTTGAGCAATTGCTGACGGTCGGGCGGTGTCTCCAGATACAAAATCACCGTCGGTTCCACACCACTGTTGCGGATCAGTGCCAACGTATTGCGCGATGTGCCGCAAGCCGGGTTGTGGTAAATCTTGATGTTACTCATGGCGTTCTCTCTGAGTTAAGGCTAAAGCGACAGGCGCAGAGCCAGAGCGGTCAGCGCAACCAACAGCACCGGCAGGGTCATCACTACCCCTACCCGGAAATAGTATCCCCAGCTTATGACGATGCTTTTCTTCGACAATACGTGCAGCCACAACAGCGTGGCCAGGCTACCGATCGGCGTAATTTTTGGCCCCAGATCGCTGCCGATGACATTGGCATAAATCATTGCCTGTTTAATGACGCCTTCGGCATTGCTGCCGTCAATCGACAAAGCCCCCACCAACACCGTCGGCATGTTGTTCATCACCGAGGACAAAAATGCCGTCAGGAAACCGGTGCCCAGCGTGGCTGCCCAAATTCCGCGTTCGGCCAGAAAATCAAGCACGCCGGCCAGCGTATCGGTCAGCCCTGCATTACGCAGCCCGTAGACCACCAGATACATCCCCAGTGAGAAGACCACGATCTGCCAGGGGGCGCCCCGCAACACTTTAGCAGTGTCGATGGCCTGCCCCTTTTTCGCCACCAGCAGCAGGATCAACGCCCCCACGGCGGCGACCAGGCTAACCGGCACGCCCAGCGGCTCAAGCCCAAAAAAACCCACCAGCAACAGCACCAATACGCCCCAACCGGCTCTGAACGTCGGCAAATCGCGAATGGCCTCACGCGGTGGCCGCAGCAACTTCAGGTCATAGCTGCGCGGAATATCTTTGCGGAAGAACAGGTGCAACATCGCCAGCGTGGCGACGATGGCGGCAATGTTCACCGGCACCATTACCGCCGCATACTGCGTGAAACCCAGTTGAAAGAAATCAGCGGAGACGATATTCACCAGATTGGACACCACCAGCGGCAGGCTGGCGGTATCGGCGATAAACCCCGCCGCCATTACGAAAGCCAGCGTAGCCCCTGAACTGAACCCTAATGCCAGCAGCATCGCAATCACTATCGGCGTCAGGATCAGCGCCGCCCCGTCATTGGCAAACAACGCCGCCACCGCGGCCCCCAGCAGCACAATGTAGGTGAACAGCCAACGCCCTTTGCCCTTGCCCCAGCGCGCAACATGCAGCGCGGCCCATTCAAAGAAGCCGGACTCATCCAGCAGCAGGCTGATAATGATCACCGCGATAAAGGTCGCGGTGGCGTTCCAGACGATCTGCCAGACCAGCGGAATATCGCCGACGTGTACCACACCGGTCAGCAATGCCAAGACCGCGCCGAAAGAGGCACTCCAGCCTATGCCCAGGCCTTTCGGCTGCCAAATCACCAAAACAATCGTCAGGATAAATATTGCCCCGGCCAACACCATCACAACTCCTTAGTCTCTCACATCAAACATATATGTTATTTCGAATGTATTGGTTTAAATTTTTTTAGCGTTACCGGCAGACAGCCCCTAACGCACGCTGCGCCAGCTCGGTCATCTGCTGTTGCCGGCTAAGGTAAGCCTGTTCGATAATTGCCGCCGCCCAGGCCGGCATATGCGGCGACAGACGGTAGTAAATCCATTTGCCCTCGCGGCGATCGATCAGCAGACCACTTTCACGTAACATCGCGAGGTGACGGGAAATCTTGGGTTGCGATTCCTCCAATGCGCTGACCAACTCGCACACGCACAGCTCACCCGCCTGGCGCAGCAAAAGCACCAGCGTGAGACGAGTTTCCTCCGACAGATTTTTAAACAGTGCCAGTGGCGTCAGTGATGTCATGGGGATCCTCCTTTTGCGATAGCCGCCATCATAAGCCGGAGAGGGATAAATGCCAAGAAACACATATGAATTAGTGAATATTAAGAGTTGTGAAGATTTCGTGGAGGGGTTCACTTTCGCGATGGCCTGGAGAAAACGCTCACTCAGCCTGAGTTAAGTTTCAGCTATTGATTCCATACGCCAAAGCGACTGTTCATTATGTGCTCTTTCGTTACAATCTCTAGCGTGAAATCCACCGTTTAGAGGGCTCCTATGTACAACTTCTCACGTTATCAGGCAAAAGAACTGGCGCTGGCTTATATGAGCGGCAAAAAACACGACCTGTCACCGCAGGAATTTCTGCAGCAGCTGAAAAGCAGCGAGAAATCTTTCGACTATCTGTTGAAGCACGGCAACGAACAGCCGCGCGAAGTGCTGGTGAAAAGTTTCTGACACCCCGCACCTTAACCTCCCTTCGCCGGTGGCGTACCAATAGGCACGCGTATTCCCGGCCGAATGGCGACGGGGTGTTATCACCGATCTGCGGTATCCCAATAAGGCCGCTCTCCTCCGAGCTGAGCCAGCAGAAAATCGACAAAGGCCGATACCTTAGCCGGTAAGTATTTGCGCTGTGGATAGACGGCATAAATGGCATGATCGGGCAGCTGATAGTCCGGCATCAACTCAAGCAGTCGCCCCTGCGCAATATCGTCTCCGACGATAAAAGTCGGCATCTGACAAATCCCCAAACCGGCGATCAACGCTTCACGCAACGCCTCGCTGTTATTCACCTGGTAATTGCCTTTAGGCTGAAAACGTACGGCCCCCGCAGGCCCGTCGAACTGCCATTCGCTTCCACCCCGGAAATAGCTGTAAAACAGACAGTTATGTTTCGTTAACTGGTCCAGGTCCTTCGGTGTTCCACAACGCGCCAGATAAGACGGCGCTGCGCACAAGACGCTGTTGCACGGCGCAATACGCCGGGCTATCAGGCTCGAGTCGGCCAGTCGACCGATGCGGATCGCCAGGTCATAGCCCCCTTCGACCAAATCGACCAGTTGGTCGTCCATCATCATATTGATCTCCACCGCGGGATAAGCGGCCAGGAAACGGGGGATCAAGGGGGCAATATGCAAACGACCAAACACCATAGGTACGCTGATCCTCAGGCAGCCCTGCGGTTGCCCCTGCAAACGGGTGACCGCATCCTCCCCCTCTTGCGCTACGGCGCAGGCATTGCGTGCATAAACAAAATACTGCTCACCGGCCTCGGTCAGGCTCAAACTGCGGGTGGTTCGCTGTAATAATTGCACGCCCAACGAACGTTCCAACTGGGTAATGCGTTTGCTTACTGCCGATTTGGTGATGCCCAGTCGCTCGGCGGCGGCAGAAAAGCTTTCACATTCCACCACCGCCACAAATACCGGGATTGCTGCAAAGCGATCGTTCATTATCCGTCAACTTTTTCTCAACAATGAGTTTCCATTTTAGTGGATTAAGCTTTAAACAAAAACAATATAGGCTGCTCTTCAAATTAATTTTGAAGTTGAAATCCTGATGCGTGAACGTTTTTCCGATCCTCTGCTGGCGCTGGGCGCCGGTGCCCTGTTGGCCCTGATGATTGCCATCAACAGCCTGCTGGCCGGCTATAACTCCCCCTTGCTTGCCTCTTGGCTGGCTCACGGTATAGGCGCCATCACCGCCTGGTTACTGCTGCTTCTGCTGAACCGTCGTTCCCCGCGCCACGCGCCCTCATCGGCCAGGACACCCCGCTGGGCCTATTTGGGTGGTCTGCCCGGTGCCCTGACGGTGGTGCTGGCCGCCATTACGGTCAACAGCCCGCTGGCGCTTTCCGGCAGCCTGGCGCTGATGCTCACCGGTCAGGTTCTGTTCGGCATGCTGGCCGACAGCTGCGGCTGGTTTGGCTCGATTAAACGCCGTCTGAGCCTCAACGATATCGTCGCCACGCTGCTGATCCTCTGCGGCTGCGCTCTGCTCATCTTCCTGAGGTAACGTCCATGTTTACCCTGATATTCCTTGCTCTACTCAACGGCGTCTGTATCGGTCTCAGTCGCGCAATCAACGGTCGCCTGGCGCTGGATCGTGGCGCTTTTCATGCTTCACTTTGCAATCATCTCGTCGGTTTCTTGTTCCTCAGCCTGCTGCTGGTGGCAACCGGCAGCGTCACCGGCGCGACCTTCGGCCAGGCCCCGTGGGGTGCCTATATGGGCGGGATCATTGGTGCGCTGTTTGTCGCACTGAACAGCTATATCCTGCCGCGTCTCGGCACCCTACGCGCCGCATTACTGATTATCAGTGGCCAAATGCTGGCAGGGGTCGTTATCGATCGCCTGCGCGACAGCGGCGATCCTATCAGCGCGCAGATCTTGGGCGTGGGGCTGATCCTGCTGGGCGTCTATGTGGCCCGAATGGAAAAATCCCTGTTTAAGCTGATCCTTGGGCCTATTCAGCGGCGGAGTTGATTTCGTACTTAGAGGCGAATATTTATCATATTCGTACTCGGATACGAATTATTGACATATTCGTCTTGAGGTGCGAAATTTACCGATAACTCCCGCTTCAGAGCAGAAAAAGAGATGCCAGCACAAGTTAGCGTGATCACCGGCGATCTGGTCAATTCACGGCAATTAGACACCACTCACTACATTACCGGGTTAAGTGCCCTGCTGAGTCAATTACAGCGGGCTAAACTTATTGAGCGATTCGAGATTTTCCGTGGCGACGCTTTCCAGGCGGTGGCTGAAGCGCAATCCGGTTTGCTGCTGGCGGTATATATCCGTATTGCGCTTAGAGCAATGGACTCACGCCATTGGGATGCCCGCATCGCCGTTGGGCTCGGCAGCGACCAGGGGCAAACCGCCGGTTATGGCAGCGCCTTTGTGAACTCTGGCCAGGCTCTGGACGCTTTGATGAAAAATTGCCGACTGGCTCTGAAAAATGACAATGAGCGGACAAATGCCATTGTCAGCGATCTATTGCCGATGTTAGATCATGTGATTAGCCGCCTCTCGCAGACCGAAGCGCAGGTCGTCCAGGCACGTTTCTTCGCCGATACCAGCCAGCAGGTGGCGGAAAAGCTGCAAAAGGCCGCCTCCACCGTTTCTGCCACGCTGAAACGCGCGGCCTACGAGGAAATTATGCGATTTATTCACGCGATTAACAGGATCACCTGAATATGGATTTGAGCTACGCGCCGTTGCTGACCTGGTTGCTGGTGGTTCACCTGCTGGCCGACTTCCCGTTGCAGCCGCGCAACTGGGTCGAGGATAAGGCTCGTCACCGCGCACGCTCCCGTTTCCTGCTGCTGCATGCCTTACTGCACGGCGTGCTGGCCGCCTGCGCGGTGGCCGGTTTTGCGTTGCTGCATGGCGGGCTCTCTTCCGGTCAGGTGCTGACCGCCCTGCTGGTTGTCGCCATCAGCCACTGGCTGATTGACCTGCTGAAGGTCACGTTATTGACTCGCATCAGTCAAGCGGGCAGTTTTCTGCTCGATCAAGGCCTGCATCTTACGGTGATTGCGCTGCTGTGGCTGTCGCTGACGCCCAATGCCAATGGCCTGCTTAGCGCGCTGGGAGCGGCCATTGCCGGTTGGCAGGCTGGGCTGATTGCGGTGACGTATTTGGTGATTTATATGCCGATGGGCGTGCTTATTGGCCAGCTTTTGGCTCACTGGGCACCGCAGATGCCTCCCTCAGCCAAAACCGATAACGACTCGTTATTGCGTGCGGGCAAACAAATCGGCTATCTGGAAAGAACGCTGATCCTGACCTTTGTGCTGATCGGCCAAATCCCGGCGGTCGGTTTTTTGCTGGCGGCCAAGTCAATCTTTCGCTTTGGCGATTTGCGCCAGAGCGATGACAAAATGCGTACCGAGTATGTGCTACTGGGTACGCTGTTTTCCTTTACGCTGACCATCATGCTGGGTCTGCTGGTGAAAAAAATGCTGTAGAGGCGGATAATATTTCGCCCCTACAGCCGGCACTGATTACAACCACTCACCGAAGCGGCGAATATAGAAGCGTTTCATCAGCTGCGCCACCACGCAGTAGCTGACCAAGGTACCTGCCAGCCACGGGAAGTATTCCCACGGCAGCGGCTGCAACCCGACCAGTGCGCCCAGCGGCGAGAACGGCAGGTAGATACCCAGCCCCATCACCAGCGCCGTGGTCAGCAACACCGGCAGCGCGGCGGTGCTCTGAATGAACGGGATCTTCTGGGTACGCAGCATGTGAACCACCAGGGTTTGCGAAAGCAAGCCTTCAATAAACCAACCTGACTGGAACAAGGCCTGATGCTCCACGCTGTTGGCGGCGAAAACAAACCACATCAGCGCATAGGTGGTGATATCGAAGATGGACGACGTAGGCCCAATCCACAGCATAAAGCGGCCGATGTTTTTCGCATCCCACTTGCGCGGCTTGCGCAGGAACTCTTTGTCCATCTTGTCCCCCGGCAGCGCCAGCTGAGAAATATCGTACATCAGGTTCTGGATCAGCAAGTGAATAGCCAGCATCGGCAAGAACGGAATAAAGGCGCTGGCTACCAGCACCGAAAACACGTTGCCGAAGTTGGAGCTGGCGGTCATGTTCAGGTACTTGATGATATTGCCGAAAGTTTCCCGTCCCTTGATCACCCCTTCTTCCAGCACCATCAGATTTTTTTCCAGCAAAATGATGTCTGCCGACTCTTTGGCGATGTCCGTGCCGGTGTCGACCGAAATGCCCACGTCGGCATCGCGCAGCGCCGGCGCATCGTTAATGCCATCGCCGAGGAAACCGACGGTATGGCCATTCGCCTGCAGCATTTTCAACACCCGCGACTTCTGCAGCGGCGTCAATTTGGTGAAGACCGTGCGCTGTTCCACTTCTCGCGCCAGCGTGGCGTCGTCCATCAGCTCAATTTGCGGGCCGGAAAGCGGCTCCCCCGGCTCCAGGCCAACATCGCGGCAGATTTTGCAGGTGATCACCGGGTTATCAC
Source organism: Serratia liquefaciens (assembly GCA_012719855.1). GTDB lineage: Bacteria > Pseudomonadota > Gammaproteobacteria > Enterobacterales > Enterobacteriaceae > Serratia > Serratia liquefaciens_A. The sequence goes on from JAAXZN010000007.1 coordinate 62,833, forward strand.
CGGTCAAAACCTTCACCGCCACGCCGTTTTCCTGCAGGGCGGCGATCGCTTCCTGTGCGCTTTCCTTAGGTGGATCAAGGAAGGTCAGTACGCCCTGGATCACCATATCGCGTTCATCGATAATACTCAGCGGCAGAGCATTTTTCTGTTCGCCCAGATCCCGCGTTGCCAGTACCAGCACGCGGAATCCTTCTTCGTTATATTGAGCGGCAAGCGCCTGCAATGCCTCACGCCGAGCCTGATCCAGCGGTAAAATCTGCTGCCCATCGCGCACATGGGTCGCAATTTCGAGCATTTCCTCCACCGCCCCTTTGCAAATCAGGCGCTGTTGGCCATTTTCATCTGCCACCACGATCGATAAACGGCGGCGTATAAAATCAAAGGGCAGCTCATCGACCTTGCTGAAGCGGCCTAATGCCTCGATGCCCGGCTTGCCGCGACCAAAACGGATCACCGCCTGATCCATCAGGTTTTTCATTCCGCTCTGGTGGAAGCTGTTCAGCCAGGCCAGGTGCAGCACTTCATTGTCTTTGGTCCCGCTGGCGTCCAGGTGGTGCTCAAGGATGATGCGATCCTGCGTCAGGGTGCCGGTTTTGTCGGTGCACAATACGTCCATCGCGCCAAAGTTCTGTATGGCGTTCAAACGCTTGACCACCACTTTGCGCCGCGACATGGCGATAGCGCCCTTCGCCAGGTTGGAACTGACGATCATCGGCAGCATTTCTGGCGTCAACCCAACCGCCACCGCCAGGGCAAACAGAGCAGCTTCGCTCCAGTCGCCTTTGGTGAACCCGTTGATCAACAACACAATGGGCACCATCACCAACATAAAGCGGATCAGCAGCCAGCTGACGCTGTTCACCCCGCGATCAAAGGCGGTTTGTGAACGGGTGCCGACAATCGACTTCGCCAGCGAGCCGAAATAGGTGCGTCCTCCGGTTGCCACCACCACCGCCGTGGCCGTCCCACTGGCGACGTTGGTGCCCATCAGGCAGATGTTCGACAGCTCCAGCAGCGCATGTTCGCTGGAGACTTCGTCCTCACTCGATTTTTGGCTGACGTTGCCCATAACGTCGTATTTCTCAATCGGGATCGCCTCGCCGGTCAGAATGGCCTGGCTGATAAACAGATCGCGCGACGCCAGCAGGCGAACGTCCGCCGGCACCATGTCCCCGGCAGAGAGCTGAATAATATCGCCCGGCACCAGTTCGCGGATCGGGACTTCCAGCGTCAAAGGATGTGCACTGTAGCTGCTGCGGCGCATCACCGTTGCGGTGGTTCGCACCATCGACTTCAGCGTTTCCGCCGCCTTGTTGGTGCGGTATTCCTGCCAGAAGCGCAGCAGCCCGCTGAGTGACACCATCACCAGAATGATGATGACACCGGTGAGATCGGTTTCTTCACCGCGCCGGGCAGGCAGCCAGTAATCGGTAAAGAAACTGATCGCTGCCAGCACCATCAGTACATAGATAAACGGGTTATTAAAGGCGCTGAACAACTGCATCAACGCGTGCGGAGCCTTCTCATGAGCTACCTGATTAATACCAAACTGCGTCAGGCGTTCATCAACATCGTCCTGGGTTAACCCATTACGGTTACATTTTAAATTTGCCAGCGTCTGGTCAACGCTGTTTTTCGCCTCTTGTGCGATGGCGTATGGCGTCGATTTTTTATCCCGGCGACGTACGGTTTCATTAATATAAGTCATAATGCAATTCTCTTATCTTACTCTGCGCACAGGGATATCCCGCCTGATTAACAGGTGAATAAGCACAGAATGGAATTTATTTAATTGGCGTGATTAACACGCATTATTACCGCGTCGTTCACGCTGAATATTTGAACTTTCGGGGTCACCGTCCATGACGCCTCCTTATCACTGAATGCAGTGAAACATTAATGACTTATTAGACAGGCAATTCAGAAGCAATACGCCAACGCACAGCACTGACGCTTTTTTCCAGACTGACGCGGCAGACAATACCTTCAATCTCTTTTTGCACCGAAGGGTTCGCGGTTATTTCCGCACAAACTTCCAGCTGGCCGGGAATGGCAATATCGGCACTGCGCAAGGATTGTAATCTTAATGCCACGCCGTTGAGCGCCTGTAATATCAGGGTGCGTACCAGTATTTCATCCTGCTCGCCACAGGTGACCTGAATGCGGTAGCACACCTCCAGATCGGTCGCCTGCTGTTGCGGTTGCAGATTGATGCGTTGCGCCGCTTCGCGCAGCAGAATATTGGCGCACAGGATCACCAGCGTCGCCAGCACCGCGTTCCAATATTGCCCCAGGCCGCACAGCACGCCGATTGCGGCAGAGCACCAGAGTGTGGCCGCCGTATTAAGACCGCGGATATTCAGGCCTTCACGCATGATCACCCCGGCGCCCAAAAAACCGATGCCAGAGACAATCTGTGCGGCAACCCGACCGGCGCTGGAAGGGTCGGTAGACATGGAGCTGAGGATAAATACCGCCGCCCCGGTCGCCACCAGTGCATTGGTACGCAGGCCGGCCATACGCTGGCGCCATTGCCGTTCTGCGCCAATAACGGCGCCCAGGCTCATCGCCAGTAATAAATTTAAAACAAAAGGAGTCATAGCCATGACTTTCCCCTTTAATAACCACAGGAGATAAGATCATGTGCTTTTTAGCACACGCGAAATCGCGCCGATAATAAATCAGCGATTGAGCGTATAAGTGCCTGGAGGGAATAGGCTGTGGCTGCAAATAACCATAATTACGTCCAAATCAATTCACCCGATGCCATTTGGCCTCAGGAACAACAGTCAGATTCGGGTTTGCACAGCTCGGAATACCAGAGAGGGGTGCTGCCCGCCGTTTTCGGCAAGCAACAAATCAGAAGAGGATTGGTCAGCCTGCCTTATTTATATCACTGCAACTAAAACTGTCCAATTGTGTTTCCTCTTTGAAATTTTGGCTGAGTATAGTGACGCAGAGTGACGATGTAAAGGCGAATTTATTAAACGAAAAATAAACTCAATAACCCCAATATTTGATGAGTCACGCGATTATAACTTATTGGCATTGGGCAATTGGCTAATTACCGATAAGCTTGAGCTTCAACAGGACAATCATCCTCAAGGACACGCATTCAATGAACACGCTTCGCCTTTCCATCAGCCTCGCCCTGCTTGCCGGTTTTCCCGCCCAGGCCCTGCTCTTGCAACAGGGCGAGGCCCGTTTCGATATAGACCCGGCCACGCTGCAAATCGTCGCGGGAAAAAACCAGGTTAACCAGGCACTGGCTGAGCAAACCGTGGCTGAACTGCAAAGCACATCGACGCAGGCAACCTGGCAATGGCCCGGCAGTGCCATGCAGGTTACCGCCAGATTGGAAGGGGGCGATCTGCGTTTGAGTTTCAGCAGCCAGCGGGCACAAACGCTGAATTGGTTCAGGCTGCCGCCGCAGGCAACCACCCTGCTGCTGCCGATTGGCGAAGGGAGCCGCATCCCGCTGGACAATCCCGTCTGGCGGAATTATCTGGTCAAGGAAATGACGCCGCTGGATACCAACTGGGATCTGAAACTGCCGCTGTGGAGCCAGCAACAGCAAGGCAAGGTCTACAGTTGGTTACTGCTAACGCCATTCAGCAACCAGGTGACCTTCACCGGCGCAGGAAAGGCACTCGCGATGAGCAGCAGCCATGAATTCAACCGCTTCAATCAGCAGCAGGCTTTCGAGGTGCTGCTGCACGTAGGAGACACACCGCTGTCCGGCGCGCGCCGTTATCGTGAATACCTGCAACAGAGCGGTCAATTCAGCAGCCTGCGAGATAAAATCCACATCGCGCCGGAAGGTGAAAAACTGATTGGTGCTACGCACATTTACCTGTGGGGCGACAAACTACTGGCGGTGAACGACGTGAAAAATTGGCCGGGTCTGTTGGCCTGGCTTACCACCCCCAAGGGCGAGCTTGTGTGGCAGAAAATGGATGCCGATAGCCAAAAAACCGTGCGCACGCTGGCGGGAAAAACGCCGCAGGGCTGGCAACAGCAAACGCTGATTGATGCCCTTAATCAAGCGCTGGTGACACTGACGCCGCTCAAGGCAACGCCGGATGACGCCGGCTTTTTACCGGCGCAACGTCAACAGGCCGCGGAGATCCGAGCCTTGGCACAACGCCAACTTGGGCCCTATCTGACTCCGCCGGACAGTTGGGGACAGGGGCTGGCAAAACCCTTGGTCGAGGCGCTGCAGCAGGCCGGTCTGCCGCGCCTGTGGTTGGGCACCGACAACTGGACCGCCGAGTTCCTGCACCCGCAGGCGGTAGAAAGCGCCAAAAAAGCGGGATACCTGATCGCCAGCTACGATTCTTACGACACCGCCATTCCACGTGGGGTCAATGACAGCTGGTTAACCGCCCAACTGCCGACGTCCCTGCGAGAAAAGTGCGCCATCGTGCGTGCCGACGGCAGTAAAAAACCCGGCTTCGGCAAACAAGGCTACTACCTGAATCCAGGCTGCGTGCTGCCTTACTCTCAGCAGCGCATGGCCGAACTGGTGCGACTGGCCGGGCTGAACAGCCTGTTCCTCGACGTTGACGGCACCGGAATGGTCTCTGACGATTATCAGCCCAACCACCCGACCGGTGCTGAACAGATGGCGCAGGCTCGCAATGCGCGGCTGGCCTGGTTCAGCAATACCCTTCGGCTGCCGCTAGGCTCCGAAGATGGCAATGCGGTGACCGCGCGTCACATCATGTTTGCCCACGGCATGGAAACCTGGGGATTCGGCTGGGGGGATAAGCAGATGAATCAGGATAAATCCTCTCCTTATTACCTTGGCGCCTGGTGGCCCAATGCCCAACCGGCCTTCTTTTTCAGCCCGGCCAAGGTGAAGGAACCCTACCGCACGGTAGAATTCGATCCGCGCTATCGCCTGCCCATGTATCAGGCGGTGTTCCACGACGCGGTGATCAGCAGCCACCACTGGAACTATGACAACCTGAAATTCAGCGATGTCAAAACCACCCGCAGCCTGCTGAGCCAGCTCTACAATACCGCGCCGATGTTCCATCTCAGCCGTGCCACGCTGCAGGCGCGTCTGCCACAGATCAAAAAGGCCGACGCCACCTTCCGTCCGCTGCATCAGGCCCTGTGGGATAAAGCGCTGATCGATTTCCGCTGGCTGGACAATGCCGGGTGGGTACAGCAAACCACCTTCAGCGACGGCACCACGCTGACCGCCAATTTTGGCGAGCAGCCTTTCGACGGCATAGCCGCCCAGAGTCTGCGTGCCAAACTGGCGGACGGTCGCACCCTGAACGTTACGCCATAGCAACACCGGTCGGGGTGAACTACGCTAGGTTCAGTCCCCTGACCGTCACCGCTGGAGTTGATAATGGATAGCCTTACTCAAACGCTGCTCGCAGAGATCGGGCAAAGCTTTGGTCACGACGCCTTTTCGGCGGGTTCGCTGACGGTCAGCGGTGAAGGTGCGCTGAGCAGCGCATTTCCGGTCAGCGAATTGGCGACCGCCTGCTGGGCCGCCGCCGGGCTGGCCTGCGCCGGGCTGCTGCAACAGCATCACGGCGCAGCACCACAGGTGTTTGTCGATCGTCGGTTGGCATCCTTGTGGTTCGGCTGGACGTTACGCCCACTGGGTTGGTCATTGCCCGCAGCCTGGGATCGATTAGCGGGTGATTACGCCACCTGCGATGGCTGGATCCGTCTGCATACCAATGCACCGCATCACCGTAAAGCCGTAGAGCAAGTGCTCGGTCCGCATCAGGATAAAAATGGGCTGGCGCCAAAGGTGCTGACATGGAAAAAAAACGAGCTGGAGCAGGCGGTGATAGAGGCCGGAGGCTGTGCGGCACAAATGCTTTCTGTCGAAGCGTGGCGGCAGCATACCCAAGGTAAAAGCGTTGCCCTGGAACCGCTGATCCATCAGACGCAACTTCAGGAAGCTCCGACGCCAGGCTGGGCGCTGTCTAACGCCAGACCGCTACACGGCGTACGGGTACTGGATCTGACGCGGATTATCGCCGGCCCGGTAGCCACCCGTTTTCTCGCCGGTTTGGGGGCGGACGTAATGCGTATCGATCCCTACGGCTGGGACGAACCGGCCGTTGAGCATGAAGTAATGCTCGGCAAGCGCAGTGCACGATTGAACCTGACCAACGCCCACGATCGCCACACCTTTGAACATCTGCTGAAAAACGCCGATGTTATCGTGCACGGTTATCGCGCCGGGGCCTTGGAAAAACTGGGTTATGGCGCGGAACAACGACAGGCCTTATCACCGGGATTGATCGACGTTTGCCTGAATGCCTACGGCTGGAGCGGCCCGTGGCGTGGGCGGCGTGGTTTCGACAGTCTGGTACAGATGAGTTGTGGTCTGGCCGATGCGGGCATGGCGTGGAAAGGCGCCACCCAACCCGTACCCTTGCCGGTACAGGCGCTGGACCACGCCACCGGCTATCTGATGGCCACGGCGGTGCTGCAGGGCATTTGCCAGCGTCTGCAAAATGGCACCGGCTACAGCGCCCGACTGTCGCTGGCCAGGACGGCACAGCTGCTGCTGCATCATCCTTATCCGCCACAACATTCGGGAGAGCCACTGGCCCCGCCGGTCTGCGCAGATGAGAACCCGGAAACCGAACTGACCTGCTGGGGCCCGGCGCAGCGGCTTAACCCCGCGTTACGGCTCAATGGCACCGCGCTACTTTGGGCACTGCCGGCCACCCCTCTTGGCCGCTCGCAACCGGCCTGGCTGCGACGCTGAACTCAGGCCAATTGACGCTGCAACCAGTGTAACAAGGCTCCAACCGCCGGCGTCAGCCCGGAGCTTTGCGGCCAAACCAGATAAAAATCCACCGGATCGAGTCGCCTGGCCGCTGCCAACGCCACCAGTCGGCCGTCGGTCAGCGCATCGCTCACCAGCAGTTTTTTCACCAGCGCGATGCCAAACCCCTGCTCGGCCGCACGGATCAACAAGCCCGCATCATTAAACGACGCCAGAGGCCTGCCATACTCCCTCTGCTGATGCGCCAAAAACCAACTGCGCCATGGCGTAACATCATGCTCCAGCAACGGCATGCCCGGCGTGCCACCGTCGAAGGCCGCCTGCCATTGGTGCGCCAACGCAGGGGTTGCCACCGGTACTACCTCTCCCGTGGCAATAAGTAGCGCCTGCATATCCGCCCATTGCCCATTGCCGAGACGAATAGCCGCATCAAAACCTTTGCGCGTCAGATCCTGCACCGCCAGCGAGGCGTCGATATCCAGCGTAATATCGGCGCAGGCCGAGTGAAAAGAAGACAGCCGCAACATTAACCAGTAATGAGCGAAAGAAGGCAAGACGCTGATACGCAGGATCTGACTTTGCGCAACGCGCCTGACCCGCCCGATCCCCTGTTGCAATGCCTCCAGCGTCGGTTCGGCCACCGCCAACAGCTCACGCCCGGCAGCGTTCAGACGCAGCCCCCGGCCCTGTCGTTCAAACAACGGACAGCCCATCGCCTGTTCAAGCTGCTGGATCTGTTGGCTGACGGCTCCGTGGGTAAGGTGCACCTGCTGGGCGGTGGCGCGCAGATTCTCCAGCCTGGCAGCAATCACAAAGGTCGGCATGAAGTGCAATGGAAATCGCTCGCTGAACATTGGTTAACCCTGCTATCCAAAAAGGGTATTTTTCATCGATTTTCCCGTCAAAGTAAAGGGGCTAGGGTGTCCCTATTGCCCCTTACATCCGGAGTTATCGATGCACCCAGGTTTACAGCAAGATCTTGACCAGTTTCCACAGATCCTCGAGCACACCCGTCAGTTGGCCGAAGCGTTTCTTGCCGGCGTACAACAACGCCCGGTTTGCCCTCCCTTAAGTGCGCAGCAACTTCAGCCGGGTGACGACCAACTGACCGAGGACGGCAAAGGTGCGATCGCGGCGCTGGACCACTTCTGGCAGCGCTATGCCGAGGGGATCTCCGCCAGCGCCGGGCCACGTTACTTTGGCTTTGTCACCGGGGGAGCAACGCCAGCAGCACTGGCAGCGGATTGGCTGGTTAGCGCTATCGACCAAAATAGTCAATTGAGCCACGATACCGTTGCCGCCGCGATTGAATTGGCGACGGTGACCCAGCTGAAAACCTTGTTGGGGCTGCCGGAAACCTTCAATGGCAGTTTTGTCAGCGGAGCGACCATGGCCAACTTTGTCGGTATCGCCATCGGTCGTCAATGGCTCGGCCAGCAACGCGGCATCGACGTCGCCGAACAGGGACTGGCTGCGTTGGGCTCCCTGCAGGTCTTGTCGGCGAATGCGCACGCCAGCAGCGTAAAAGCGCTCAGCATGCTAGGGATCGGTCGCGATGCGCTGAAAATTATCGACAGCCTGCCAGACTCCGAAGCTATAGATCCGGCGGCGCTGGAACGGCATCTGGCTACCAGTGGCGGTATGCCTACCCTCGTCCTCGCCAGTGCCGGTACGGTGAATACCGTGGCCTTCGATGACCTTCAGCGCCTGCTGGCGCTGCGGGAGCGGTATCCATTCTGGCTGCATGTCGACGCGGCCTTTGGCGGCGTAGCGGCCTGTTCACCGCGCTATGCGTCGCGTCTGGCCGGATGGGAGCAGGCGGATTCCATCACCGTTGATGCTCATAAGTGGTTGAACGTCCCTTATGACAGCGCCATTCAATTCAGCCGTCATCTGCCATTGCAGATGCAGGTGTTCCAAAACCATTCGGCCTATCTGGAAGCCCCCACGTTGCGGGCGGACAACTATCTGCATCTGACCCCTGAAAACTCGCGGCGCTTCCGGGCACTTCCTTTATGGATGGCGCTGAAAGCCTATGGGCACAGCGGCATGCGGGATATGGTGGAGCGAAATGTTCAACTGGCGCAGCTATTGGGCACAGAGTTGGCGGCCAGCGAAGGCTTTCATCTGCTGGCACCGGTCAATTTAAACGTGGTGTGCTTTGCCCTGAAAGACAATAAAGGCGATGCCGTTGCAGCACGCGACCGTTTTATCGCCCGTCTCGATCGGCACGGTATCGTACGCTGTACTCCTACCCAGTATCATGGGCAGCCGGGGATACGCGCAGCCCTGGTCAATTGGATGACGCAAGAAAGCGATATTCATTTAGCGTTGGAATCGATGCGTTATTGTTTGCCAGAGCCTTGCTGATAGGGAAAAATCAAGGGTGTTTCCTGCGTGGGGCGCTCTATTATTACGGCCGCTGCCCTGCGGCCGTAAACCTTTATCAATAATTGACAATTTACGGCCCAGTTACGGAAAGAAAATAGTTCAGTAAAACCAATTAATCACTCCCTGACATTTTTAACATTGGTTGAAATAGCACGAATAGTCACACCAACTCGTTGTTATATCGTCAGTTTCCTTAACAAAAAAACGCGTTAATGTTAACTCTATGTGATTATTGATTATCGCAAGTGATAAAGAATGGAAGAATTATCATTATCAAAAACAAAAGAACAATAGATAACATTATGATAATATTATTAAAAATAAAATCATACAAATCAGAGGGCATTCCTAAAGCTCAATAAACAGGCTAAAAAATGTTAAAAAAACAACACATGAATTTTTTTTAAGAATTTTCCTAGCAATCTAAAATTTCGTTTCGTGACATGATGGGTTGAATCAATGATAAAAAGAGCAGCAGGCACGCGGTTCAAGCACAAATTGGCGTTACCCCACAGCAATTCCTGCGCCAGCAGATTATTCTGACTTAAGCTAAACTTATAGGTTCACAGTGTTAATTAGTTTAGTAATAAAATATCGTTGAGTACAGCCGTGTTTATTGATAGAACACTGCTTCTAAGTGAATTTTTTGTGCTTTTTTTTTGCCTTTAAGGCTTCAGGCTTTTTCTTTTTGTTACCGCGGTAAAACGGATTTAAGTGGGGGTGAGATATGCCAACGATCATTATGGATTCATGCAGCTATACCAGATTAGGTTTGACAGACTACCTGACAACACACGGAGTAAAAAAACGCCAGATTAATGCCATCAATGATATCGACGATCTGCATGAAAAATGCAGCAAGTTGAAACCCAGCCTGGTATTTATCAATGAAGACTGCTTTATACACGAAGCTAACGCTACGGAACGTATAAAGGGGGTGATTTCACTGCACCCTGACACCTTATTCTTCATCTTTATGGCCATCACCAACGTACATTTCGACGATTATTTATATGTTCGTAAAAATGTCATCATCTCGTCAAAATCCATCAAACCAGAGACTATGAATCAACTACTTAGTCACTATCTGGAGAGAAAAGCACCTCGTACCGAAAAAACCTCGTTTGACCAGACTCCGGTTACCCTTAGCCAAACTGAGTCAAACATGTTGCGTATGTGGATGTCGGGCCAGGGAACTATCCAGATCTCCGACCAGATGCAAATTAAGGCCAAAACCGTCTCTTCCCATAAGGGAAATATCAAAAGAAAAATTAAAACGCACAACAAGCAGATTATTTACCATGTTGTTCGTTTAACCGACACCTTAACCAGTGGGATATTCGTCAATAGCCGCTAGGTAAAAGGTTTGTCGCTTACTCTGCAAACGTTGGTTTTAAATGTCTTTCAGAGTGTCCTGCTGGAAACCACGCATTTAAATAACCTAAATACCTGCTCGCGACGATGCTCTCGGCCGCGACGGGTATTCCCGCATTAAAAAACAGACTATTCTTCCCCTTCCGGAATAATCCCCCTGCGGAAGTCTTGCAAATTAAATTAATGCGTCAGAAAAGTATTTGGCTCGGTATCAGGCTATGGCTTGGATTCCGTCTGCCTGAGCTCAACAAAGGTCCCATCACGGCTGTCAATTTCGTTGAAGAACCAGACGCCGGCAGGATAGTCCGGCAAAGAGACCAGATACATAATCCCTTCATTAAACTCCTCTACCGCCAGGATCACCCCTTCACGCCGCTGTATGCCATCCGTCTTTACGGTGACCAGATCGTTCACTTTCATGCCGTACCCCATCCTATGTCATTAATGTCAGTGTATTACAAAATGAGGTGAGAAAAATACCGCGCCGACAGGGAATTCGCGCCCCAGCTATGCAGTTCTCACTAAAGCGTAGCAGTCGACCAGCCACTCAGCTTTTCACTTTCTTAACGTTTTGTCCGCAGAATCTTAAGCGCACAACGGTTAGTCTGTTTGCTGGTACTTCCCCCCAGAGAAGTATCCGCAAATGAAGAAGTAACAAGGAACTTTTGCCCGCTGACTTGCGGGCTTTTTTTTGCCTGCGCCAAATTACAGGCACAAAAAAACCCGCCTTGGCGGGTTTTCGTTAATCAGCAAAAGAGCCGATTAGATAGCGGTAACGTTAGCCGCTGACGGACCTTTAGCACCGTTCTCGATAGAGAACTGTACGTTCTGGCCTTCAGCCAGGGTCTTGAAGCCTTGATCCTGGATAGCAGAGAAGTGTACGAACACGTCTTTGCTGCCGTCTGCTGGAGTGATGAAACCAAAACCTTTAGACTCGTTGAACCACTTCACTTGACCTTTGATCATGTTAGACATGTCTAATTCCTTCAATATTAAATGTAAGCCACCATGGGCAAGATATAGCCGGTCATCAGTTACTTATGGAGGCACTAGAAAGGAAATTCGTCAGTGAAGTGCTATCTAGGATAACGCTTTAAATTTGAACTACTTTACTCAAAATGTCGTGCATAAATAGGTCTGTACCACAGGCCGAGAAGCATTAACTCATGATGGGACTTTAATAGCAACTCTTTTTGTTTGCCCCTCTGTGGAAACGGGGCCAAATGCACAGGATTTAACCCAACCTGCTTGTTTTTTAGTCATTAATGGCCGGTTTTACCCGACAAAGGCGGCAATCGGCTACCGCAATACTGACAAAAAATTGCCTCTTTCTCATGGCCACCTCTTTGACATTGTTCACAATTTCGCCTTTCACGACTTCGTTGCAACTCTTGCGACATGTAGGCCGTCAGAATGCCGGTCGGCACCGCGATGATTGAATAGCCCACCAGGATTAATACTGAGGTCAATAACCGGCCCAACGGAGTATGGGGGACGATATCACCGTAACCCACGGTGGTCAGCGTCACCACCGCCCAATAGATCGCGGCCGCCAGGCTGGTAAAGCCCCCACTGCCCCCCTCAATCGCATACATCAGGCCGCCAAACACGCACAACACCACGGCGACAAAGCCAAAGAACATCGCCAATTTGTGACGCGCCAGCTTGATGCTGCGCCAAATCATGCCCATCTCGCTCATGTAACGCAGCAATTTCAGCACCCGCAATACTCGCAGTATCCTCAGGACGCGCAGCAGCATCACGAATTCCACCGTCATATGCGGGAACAACCAGATGATGTACAGCGGCAGTACCGTCAACAAATCGACAATGCCGAAAAAGCTCAGGGCATAGTGCTGCTCACGCGGCGTACTCCACAGGCGTAATAGATACTCGAGAGTAAAAATGAAGGTAAACACCACCTCCGCCCAGAAGAACAGATAAATGGCCTGCCGACCGGGCGCGTACAGGGCACTGCCCCCCGGTTCGAGGAACAATAAAATCACGCTCAGCAGCGCGGTACCGACCCAAAAGGTCTCCATCCTGCGGCCGATGCGCGAATGGTTGTCGAACAGCAGCCGATAGCTGCGCTGGCGTAAACTGAGCGTCGCAGTGTCAGTGGTCATAGTCCAATGTCTTATAACGGGAAGTTGCTCATATACTAGACCTGAACCTGAACGCCGCCAACTCTGGCGACGGCCCTCAGAGGCTACAAATGATAGTAATTCTCGTCTGACTGTTTTATAGTTGCGCAGCGTAACTATAAAGGGAGATTGACCATGCTTAGAGGGCATACGCTGGCAGCATTTTGCTGCACCACATTGTTGATATTGAGCGCCCCAGCCCAGGCGCTGGATCTTTCCTACAAGGCACCTGAGCCCAGCATCAAACCCGCGCCCGAACCTAAAGTCGCACTTGGCCCCGCGCCAAAGATCGCCAAGGCGCCGGTAGTTTGGTCAGAATCAGAAGATAAAGCCGGTTTCCGTGTTGATCTGGAATGTGACCATCCCGGCTGCAGCCGCCCGCGCGACAAATCCTATTCGGCGCTTAACGGCCCCGTGAAAAAAACCGATCGCCGTCGCCAATCCGATCCCTACTCTACCAATGAGGATCCGGACTACCGCGTGAGCATGGGTTATCAGTGGTAACCGCGCTTTAAGAGTTATCCCTATATCTGCGCCAGCGCGCACTTCATACAATGGCTTCCTGTTCACCACTCCTCCTGGTGCTGGACACAACAAGCTGTGTTGCAATTTTTTATGCGCCTCCCTAATAGGCGCTTTTTTTATGTCTGAATATCCGTCCGTTACCCCCTTACAGAATGGTCTCATTGCAGCATAACGTGATAACTGTCACAAATAGCCGCTCTCAAGCCACGCTTTATCGGAGGTTGGCCAGATGGCGACTGAATATTTATCTTTGCTGGCAGTGTTGGCCGGCATCGCAGGTTTCGCACTGTATAAACACTTTAAATCACAGAAGAAAAGTACTTTGCTGCGTCCGCACGATCGTTGACGCCAAGGTGGCCTGAGGCACGGCATCGGCGCTGTGCCTCAGGCCACATAACTGCGCCCTGTCATTTTTTTATCACAAAATTGTCACAATCTGGCCATATCATGGTCGGCGATTATCCGCACTGGCTCAACACCAAGGATTTCGTTATGACCACCATGATTAAAGCAACAAACCACCAGGAAGCCGAAAAGCTGATCCGCTACGGTACGGCGAAAAAAATCGAACTGGCCTACGACATCGACAGCGATGACTTTTTCCAGCTCGCCAGCCTGTGGTGTGATAGAGGCGCCAAAATCTCCAAAGGGAAAGAGCACTTTATCGTCTCGCTAAAAGGTTTTCGCATCCCGCCAAATGACTGATGTTATGCCGCCCTCGCGGCGGCGCCCCCCTTCCCCGAAAAAATCGCCCTGTGAGCTACACTCTCTCCTTAGCATTTCAGTAAGATAAATCATCAATTACGGCAGGTGGTTACCTACATGGGTCACTGCGCCTGAATGCCAACCGAGGAGAATAGTCATGTCTGCCAACCCGCAACTGCCCAGCACCATGAAAGCCATTGAGATCAGCCAGCCCGGCGAACCGGAAGTTTTGGTTGTCGCACAACGACCGCTGCCGTCCCTGCAACAAGGGGAGATCCTGGTGAAGGTCGCCGCCGCCGGGGTTAACCGCCCTGACGTATTGCAGCGCCGTGGCCAATACGCACCGCCTCCCGGCGCATCGGATATCCCGGGTCTGGAAATCGCCGGGGTGGTGGTCGCCACCGGCGTCGGCGTGCAAAAGTATGCCGTTGGCGACAGCGTGTGCGCCCTGATTGCCGGTGGCGGCTATGCCGAATACTGCAAGGTGCATGAAAGCAATGCGCTGCCGGTGCCCAAAGGGTTTAGCCTGGTCGAGGCCGCGGCCATCCCCGAAACCTTCTTTACCGTTTGGGTCAATGTGTTCCAGCGCGGCAACCTGAAGGCCGGCGAAACCGTTTTGATCCACGGCGGCACTTCCGGCATTGGTACCGTCGCCACCCTGCTGGCGAAAGCCTTCTGCGCCCATGTGATCACCACCGTTGGCTCGGAGGAAAAGCGTCAGGCCAGCCTGGCCCTGGGGGCTGATGTGTCGATCAACTACCGCGACGAGGATTTTGTCGAGCAGACCCGACATGCCACTAACGGCAAAGGGGCGGACGTGATTGTCGATTTGATCGCCGGCGACTATGTGGCGAAAAACTACCAGGCGGCAGCGATGGATGGCCGCATTGTGCAAATCGGCACTCAGAATGGCGTAGTGAAGGAGTTAAATCTGATGCCGCTGCTGATCAAACGTCTGACCCACACCGGTTCCACGTTGCGTTCGCGAAGCGTTGAAGACAAAGCGGGTATTGCCGCCGATTTGCTGCAAAAGGTTTGGCCATTGCTGGATCGTGGCGCGTTAAAACCGCAGATCTTCAAAACCTACCCACTGGAACAAGCGGCCGCAGCCCATGCGTTGATGGAGTCGAGCCAGCACATCGGCAAGATCATGCTGACCCTCTAAGCTAAGCCCCGCAGCCGACGCTGCGGGGGACTGTTTCAACTGCCTGGCGTATGTACGTCTTCCGGCGTTGAGTCGGTATTGTCTAGCTTTTCCTGCGCCAACGCCTCATCTTCACCGTCTTTCTCCAGGCTTTCCTGCTGCGCCCCCTGCTTCGGCGAGTACACCAGTTCCACCATAATAGGGAAGTGATCCGAACCGACATTGGTCAGCCGACGCAACGATCCGAGCACGAAGTCATCGCTGTGAAACACGTGATCCAATGGCCAACGCAGGAACGGGTAACCGGCATGAAAGGTGCTGAACATGCCACGGCCGCGACGAGGATCCAACAGACCGCTGACTTTAAGGAACAAGCGGGTGGTGGTCGACCAGGCCACGTCATTCAGATCGCCGGTCACAATCACCGGGAATTCCGATTTGGCCGCGCTTTTACCGACCATCACCAGTTCAGCATCGCGGTCTTCCGATTCCTCGTTTTCGGTAGGGCTCGGCGGCATCGGGTGAACGCAGTGCAGACGCACCTGCGGCCCGTGCGGCAAATGCACCATCATGTGCATCGACGGGATCTGTTCATCGACCAAATACTGTATCTGCGCATCGCTGAGCTTCAGCCGTGAATAGACGTGCATACCGTACAGATTATCCAGCGGGCATTTCAACGTATGGGGATAGTCCTGCTCCAGCACCGAGAGCTGCTGTTCCCACCAGCGGTCGGTTTCCACCGCCACCAGCACGTCGGGACGTTCGGTCGCCACCAGCGCCAGCAGCTTGTCCGCCTGACGATTGGGCGTTAACACATTGGACACCAAAATGCGGATACGCGGCTTTTTTTGATAGCCGGTAAAGTCCAGCACCTGCGGTTTGCTCAGCCGGGTATAGGGGTAAATCCAGGCGGCCTGGTAAAGCACACAGGCCAGGTTCAGCGCCATAATGCCCCACACCCAAGGCGACAGCGGCACAAACAGCAGGTTAAGCAACAGCACCAGGAGCGAAAGCGCCAGTATCTGCAGGCGGGGAAAATCCCACACCCGAATCCACCAGGCTGCATGCTTTGAAAGTGGCGCAATGGTCACCAGCGCCAGCAAAAGCGTCAGTATGGCGGTAATCCCTGTCACGTTTATTTCCTCATTCTCATCGGCCTGGCCTGTCGGGGTGACGGCCTCTTGGCTGCCATCTCTGGCGGCAGCCAAAGATTGCCATAAAAAACCGTCTCCCCGCCAGCCGGCTTAAGGAATAATCTTGCGACGCCGAAATTCGTCAAACAGCGCAAACAGCATCGCTTCGGTGTCGACAAACTGATGAAAGCCAAAGCGGCGCGCCTTGCTGCCGTCGGCAAACATGTCGTAATCCCACGAGAAAACAAAGTCGGCGAAGCGCCAGCTTGCCACCGCGCGGTAATCCGCCTCGGCCAAACCATGCTGCTGCGCCAGCGCCTGCCACAACTCGCTTTTGTCTGCCATCACCGACGTCAGCGGCATGGGCAGCGGCGGTGCCACCTCCAGCCCAAAGTAGCCGGCAATTTTCGGCCACATCTCACTCCAGCGAAACAGATCGCCATTGTTGATATTAAACGCCTGATTGGCCGCCGCCGGATCTGTCGCGGCCCAGAGCGTAGCGCGCGCCAGCAGACCCGCGTCGGTCATTTCCAGCAGGCTGTGATAAGCCCCCGGTTTGCCGGGGAATCGCAGCGGCAGTCCCAGAGACTTGCTGATGGAGGCGTAGACCGCGATAGTCAGGGCCAGGTTCATCGGATTGCCGAGCGAGAAGCCCCCCACCACGCTGGGCCGGATCGCGCTCCAGCGCCAACTTTTTCCCTGTTGGTGTTTTTCAAGATAGCTCTGCTGTTCAAGGTTGAATTCCGGCGGCATGTGCCCGGCATCGCTTTCCCGCGCGGGCGTTTTGAACGGCCCAAGATGGGCGCCATAAACTTTATAACCCTGCATCAGGCTGATGTGCTCCAGCCTGTGCGCTACAGGCTCCAGCGCTTCCACCACATGGGCCAGCATCGCCAGATTGGGGGCAACCAACCCCGCCCAGTCCGGCGCGTCCTGATAGGCGGCATAGAAAATATGGCTGACTTCGGTCAACGGGCGCAAGACGCTGCGCGTCGCCTGAGCATCCAACAGATCGACCGCCACATAGCGCACTTGCGGCCGGTCGACGCCCCCGCGTCGTGACAGGCCAACCACCTGCCAACCTTGCCGTTCCAGTTCTTCAATCAGCTTGCCGCCAATCACGCCGTTAGCCCCGACTACCAACGCCAGTTTTTCATTTTGCATAGGTCACTCCGCTCGCTTTTGTTTGAGGCCTTCACTGTGAGTCATTAGCAAAGCTTGCGGTAGAGGCGTACTGTTACTAACACTTATAAGTAAAACCTATAACTGGAGGGCTGATGGACAAGCTGAACGCTATGCAGACTTTCGTGCGGGTCGCAGAACTGGGTAGCCTCTCGGCAGCCGCCCGCGATCTGGGCCTGACGCAGCCGGCCGTCAGCCAGCAGATTGCCGGTCTGGAACAACAACTGGGCGTGCAGCTGCTGTTTCGCAGTACCCGCTCCGTCACGCTGACCGACGCCGGCGGGGGTTATTATCGGCAAATCAAACCGATTCTGGCGGCAGTGGGCGAAGCTGAGGAAGCGCTGCACGGCGTTCAGCAGCGGCTGCAGGGTCCCTTGCGCATTCATGCCCCGACAGGCTTCGGTCAACAGCACCTGACACCGCTGGCGATAGCTTTTCAGCAACAGCATCCGCAATTGAATATCGAACTGTTGCTCGACGATCGCCGGGCAGACGTGATCGGTGAAGGTATCGACGTGGCGATCCGTTTTGGCGAACTGAATACGCCGGGCACGGTTGCGCGCCGGTTGGGGGAGTTACAGCGTATTTTAGTGGCTTCCCCGGCCTATCTGGCGGCGCAGGGCGAACCGCAAACTCCCGCAGAGCTGGCGAAGCATCCGCATATCCGCTACAGCGGCTTGAGCGACGGCGATGCACTGACCTTAATTGGCCCTCAGGGTGCCGAGGTAGTGAACCTGCGCCCGGTCTTTCGCGCCAACAATACCTTTTCGCTGCTGGCGGCCATCGAATCAGGATTGGGTATTGGCGGAGCACAGCGTCCGTTGATTGGTCGGCAACTGGCCAACGGCAGCCTGGTCCCGGTGTTACCGGCCTGGCATTATCCGCCGATGGCGCTGCATGCGGTTTACCCCGCTGCGCGGTTTATTCCCGGTAAAGTGCGGGCCTGGGTAGATTATTTGCTGGCGGCGTTGGGGAATATTGAGGGGATCAGGGTGAACAAAGCCCCCGACAAGGCGCCGGGGGCATAAAGATTATTTGAACAGTTTACCGACCATGTCGCCCAGTTCGTTGCTGTTCGACTGCACTTCGCCATTTGGTGAGGCAGCGTCAGCTACCGTTGGCAGGAACTGTGCAATGGTGGCTGAAGCCTGAGCCGGATCGATCCCCAGCTTTTCCGCCAGCTGGTTGATGGCATCACTGCCCAGCGCCTGCTGCACGTGATCGCCGCTAATCTGCTGGTTTTCACCGTTGCCCAGCCATGAGCCGACCACATCGCCGAATTGACCCTGACGGAACTTGTCCAGAATCGCCTGCAGGCCACCCTGCTGCTCAACCCATTGCATAATGGCGACGTAATCGATGCCCTTACCGTTGGCACCGCCCAGAATGTTGCCCAATACGCTATCAAACAGACCCATGGTATTCCCCTTCCGATCGTCGGCACTGCCGCCCGACCGCTGTGATTTAACGAAAAAGGGTCGCCGCAGCGACCCTGTTGTTCAGCAACCGATCAGTTTCTGATCTTTCTGTAGACAAAAAGCACCACCAGGGCACCGATGACCGCGACAACAAAGCTGCCCAGGTTGAAGCCATCAACGCGGCCCATACCGAAGAAGGTACTGATATAGCCGCCGACAACCGCACCGATGATCCCCAGAATAACGGTCACGA
The DNA here is from genome assembly GCA_012719855.1 of Serratia liquefaciens. Taxonomy (GTDB): domain Bacteria; phylum Pseudomonadota; class Gammaproteobacteria; order Enterobacterales; family Enterobacteriaceae; genus Serratia; species Serratia liquefaciens_A. The sequence goes on from JAAXZN010000007.1 coordinate 81,877, forward strand.
TAAAGCCGCCGCCGTCTTTGCCCGGCATAATCCATTTAGCCAAGATACCGGCGATTAACCCAAAAATGATCCAGGAAATGATGCCCATTTTTACTCTCCCTATTACTTTTTGCCTAAAAGAAACTCTGTTTTCAGGCCCGAGTCGGCGCCTGATCCAACCCTGACGACACTTTCACAACCACAATCCTGTTGCCCTGTGCTGACCGTTAACGGCAGCGCGATGCAGGGTGAATCTTGATAAACACGCATCTTCACACTGTTACTATAGACAAATATCAGCAGTTTACCCATTTCCGTCTGTCTGAATTTACCTGTTCAAAAATCACCCGCATTCATCAAACTGTCATTGCGCGGCGCTATAACAGCAGGTGAATACTGCTGCAGGGGACAGACCATGACCAACACTCCGTTTCTGCTGATACTGGCTGCAATCTATGCGCTGGCTGCTGCCTGGGACGGTTCTGCCGCCTTGCTGTTCCAGTAATGTTACACGCGCTTTGTCACTTTTCGGCTGGTTTTAAATGTGTCTTGTTTTGTCAGCAACTTTAACCAGCTGAAAACCAATAACAAATAGCGTTCCGTTTGGATAAAAATCCCATTGGCCAGCGGGCATCAATTTTCACAAAAGGGCTTGATAAGGTGGCTGAACCACTCGGCAAAAGCGGTTAAACGCGCCGAGCGTTGGCGGCGGTGAGGATAAAGCAACGCAATGCCCATCGCCGGTGGCCGGGCCTGCGGCATAACCTCAGACAAGCTGCCGTTGTCCAGATAGTGCTGAACATCAAAGCGCGGTATCTGAATCATCCCCAACCCCGCCAGACAGCATCCAATATAATTTTCCGCATTGTTTACCGTGACCCGGCTTCGCAAGGTTTTTTCCATGCGCTGATCGCCTCGCTGCCAAAGCCAGGTATCTGCCCCGGCCAAAGTCGGCTGCGCGTAGCCTACGCCCCAGTGCCCCGCCAACTGCTCAGGATTCTCCGGGTTGCCGTAACGTCGCAAATAGCCCGGGCTGGCGCAGTTGATCATGCTTAATCGTCCCAGCGGCTGGCTGACCAGACTACTGTCGCTGAGACTGCCGACGCGTACCACGCAGTCGATCCCCTCTTGGATCAAATCGATCGAACGGTCGCTGGCGCTGAGGAACAGTTGAATGTCGGGGTACTGCACAAAGAAGTCCGGCAGCGCCGGCACGATCATTCGCCGGGCTATACGACTGGGCACATCGACCGTCAAACGACCGTCGATCGGGCCGTTTTGCCGATGAAACAGACCTTCCAGTGTTTGAACGTCGAACAACAGGCTGCGTGCTTTTTCGAGCAACAGCTCGCCGTCGCTGGTCAACTGCACCCGGCGAGTGGTGCGGTGAAACAGGCGGGCGCCCATTTCGTGTTCCAGTTGTTGTATCGCCGCAGAAACCGTGGTTTTTGGCATCAACAGGATTTGTGAAGCGCGGATAAAACTGCCCACCTCAGCAACCTGGATAAAAACCCGTAATCTCCCTATTTTATCCACCGGCTGTGCATCCTGATAAACAGGCTGCAGCCCGGGCCGCAGCAGAATTGAGGTTAACGGGTAGTATAGCCACCGTTGGCAAACAGCGTCTGCCCGGTGATCCACCAGCCGTCGGTGACCAAAAACTTGACGATTGGCGCAATGTCCTCGATGTCGGTCAGACCGGTTTTCGAGAACTTGCTCAGCGCGGCGGCACCGCTGTGGTACTCCACCGCTTCCTTGCTTTCCTGCCCGTAGAAGAACGGCGTATCCATTGGCCCCGGACCGATGGCGTTCACGCTGATGCCGCGTTCGCCAAACTCCTTGGAAGCCGCGCGGGTAAAGTGCTCCACCGGCGCCTTGCTGCCCGGATAGACCGCATAAAACGGCGTATAGGCCGCCAGCAGCGAGCTGACGATGGTTACAATTCGGCCGTTATCGGCCAAATGTTTACCGGCCTGCTGGATAAAGAAAAATGCCGCTTTGGCATTGATGTCGAAACTGCTGTCGTAATCGGCTTCGGTCACTTCGGCAATCGGTTTTTTGATCACCAGACCGGCGGTATTGATGGCGATATCCACCTTGCCGAACGCCTTGACGGCTTCCTCAAACAGCAGCGCCACGTTACCCGGCTGGGTGAGATCGCCCTGTACCGCAATCGCCTGAGCCCCCGTCGCCTTAACCGCCTGCAACGTTTCCTCCGCGGCGGCACGAGTGGCGTCGCTGTTGTAGTGCACCACCACGGCCGCCGCGCCGTTAGCAGCCAAATCCCGCGCCACCAGGCCCCCCAGGTTCTTGGCGCCGCCGGCGATCAACACCACTTTTCCATTCAAAGATTGCTTGCTCATTACAGTGACTCCGTTAGTGAAGGTTGCAACGAGTATAGAAACAGTGACCGCACAGATAATCTGTCCAAATTGGGATGAACCATCCCACTTTTTCGGTTAATAGCAACGATCGGCCGGTTAATTTCCACAGCGTGATCGCCCGCCGGGCATTCGGCGTAAATCGCACTACACTTGTAAGTTCCCGGCAGCAATAGTCACAATCAGAAACTATTGCCCCTCGCCCGTGGGATGCAAAACGCCTGACGGGCCACAACAGAGGTCAATGTCATGTTGATTCAACCCTATCTCTTTTTTAACGGTAACTGCGAGCAGGCGATCAACTTCTACCAGCAGCAGTTGGGCGCCAGGATCGAAATGATTATGCGCTACAAAGATATGCCCGAGGAGGCCAGGCAAGGCAATCCGCAGGACGTCAACCCAGAGTCCATCATGCATGCCCGTCTACTGATTGGCGAAACGGCGCTGATGGCCTCCGATGGGTGTCCGCAGGATGGCGGCGAAGCTTCGCATAAGGGATTCGCCCTGTCGCTGGACCCCAGCGACGTGGAGCAAGGCCGAGCATTGTTCGAAAAACTGGCTCAGGGCGGCCAGGTCACCATGCCTTACCAGGCCACCTTCTGGGCCAAGGGTTTTGGCATGCTGACCGACCAGTTCGGGGTCAATTGGATGATTAACGTTGAATAACCGGTCATCCCGCCAGGGTGTCCGCCACCGACAGCGGATACCCCGGTGCCAGGGTCAACGGTAGTGATACCAGTCATAAGCCGCCATGGCGAACAGCACAAACAGCACCGTCAACAACACCAATCCCAAACGCCAGTAAGGCGATTTACGCTGCCGCCAGGCAAAAATCATCATTAGCGCCAGCACACCCAGGGTCACCGGGTAATAAACCACCAGCGTCAGCAAAGTAATAATGATGTAGTCAGACATGTACGCGAACCCTGTATTTTCTATGCCAGTTTTACGGCGAATTGTAACACTCCGCTGGGGTGGCTCATGCATTTTTGATGTTAAGGGAGTAGTGGTCGGCGTGATTAACGAATAAGATGTAAGATTGTTCTTATCTCGATTAAAAGACTTTATAGCAAGGGTGACATGATACAGCAGCAACCGCAGGATGCCGAACGGCCACGCAACGGTAAGAATTCCCCGTTACTCTTTCAGGCCGGCGTATTTGTCGTCATCGTTGCCGTCACGCTGATCCTGTTTAACGGTTGGCAGATTTGGAATTCGCACCAGCGCGATTTGCAGAGCGCCGAATATGAATCGGCCAATCTGGCACGTTCCCTGGCGCAACACGCCGATGACACCTTTATGCAAACCGACAGCACGCTGTCGGATCTCACCGAACGCATTCAAACCGATGGGCTGGGCCAATTGCCGTTGTTGCGGCTGCAGAAAGTCATGCAAACGCAGGTTGGCAACCTGCCCCAGTTGCATGGCCTGTTCGTTTACGATGCGCAGGGGAATTGGATCGTCACCTCATCAGGCAGGTTCATACAAAACGCCAACAATGCCGATCGCGAATATTTTAAGTTTCACCTCAGTCATAACAGCAATGCGATTTACATCGGCAAGGTGGTACGCAGTCGTTCTACCGGTGATTTGATCATTCCGGTCTCGCGTCGCCTCAACCACCCGGACGGCAGCTTTGCCGGGGTGGTGTTAGCCACGCTGTATGTCGATTATTTCCGCCAGTTTTACGACACCTTTGCCCTCAACAGCGACGCCTCGCTCAACCTGCTATTGACAGACGGCACCATTCTCTACCGCCGCCCTTATTCCATTGCGGCGATCGGAAAGAATATCTCTGAGGGTGTGCTGTTCCGTGAAATATTGCCGCACTCCGAATTCGGCAATGCCACCATTGTTTCACGCTACGACAAAGTGGAGCGCATTTACGGTTATTCACGGGTGAATCGCTACCCGTTGGTGATTGCCGCCGGCTTGTCGAAGGCAGATGTCCTGTCCGACTGGCGTAATGATACCGGCGTATTTGCCCTGGGTGGCGCTACGCTGTTGATCATCCTGCTGGCGATGGGGCTGGTGCTGATGCGCCAGATCAACCACAGCGTGCGCACCGAAGCCGAACTGATGCGCACCCGCGATCAGCTCACCACCATCAACCGAACGTTGGAAGAGTTGGCGTTGCTGGACGGGTTAACCGGCCTGGCCAACCGCCGTCAGTTTGATATCGCCCTTAAGAACGAACTGATGCGCGCCTCACGCAATTACCGCAGCGTGGCGTTGCTAATGCTGGATATCGACTGCTTCAAACAATATAACGACATCTACGGTCACGTTGCCGGCGACCAGTGCCTGCAACAGATCGGACAAACGCTGAAAGGGCTGGCCTGCCGCAGCAACGATATTATGGCCCGCTATGGCGGTGAGGAAATGGCCATTATTCTGCCGGATACCGACACTCAGGGCGCACTGATTTTCGCCGAACGGGTGATTGAAGCGGTACGTGAGCTGAAAATACCGCATACGGGTAACCCTCACGGTATTGTCACCATCAGTATTGGCATCTTCGCCAAAGTGCCGCATATGTATAACGACACGCCAATCGGCTTTATTAATCAGGCCGACAGCGCCCTGTATCAAGCCAAAGCCCAGGGAAAAAACCGCATTTACCCCGCCTGACCTATTGGGCCGTCTCATCCAGAGACGGCCCTTGAATTTATTTTTCCGCAAGGGAAATAAAAACCAACCCTCTGATCATCCACTGAATTTAATTTAAATCTTCACTCTGGTTTCAGTAAGAAATTTATTAACGCCGGTTAAATCTATTTTTATCCATTCGTGCGATTAGCATAGCCGTTTAATGTCTGTTTACTGTTTGGTGCATTTCAATGGTGCTACGATTATTAAATCCAGCAGCAGTAGCCAATTAATTTCATCCAACAATAATTCCCGCTGGTTATAAATCCCTTTCAAATAAAAAACAATTAAAGTATCCCCCATCGCAAGGAGATATTATGCGCGCGGATAATCTTACGCCTGAACAGGTGTTAATGACGTTGCCACAGCAACGGTGGGATAGCGCCCCAGCGCCCTTTTCCCCCTCTGCCGTCGAGGCACTTGAGCAAGGTAAAATCGTGTTTTTGCCTGAACTGGCGTTTCCGATGTTAGCCGGTGAAATGGCGCTGCTGGATCCCGCACTGGTCGATACAAAACGTAAAAACATCAGCTACTGGCCAGAAACGAGCAAATTATCCGGCGTGGCGATAGCCGCGCAACAGCCACAGGTGGAAACGTTGCTGTCACGCTATTACCAGACCTGCCTGCAACTGGTTGCCACCCTGCTCCCCCACTACCAACAAGCCTTGCATTCGCCGGTCAACACCCTGCGCCTGCATCCGGTTGCGGCCTGGCGCGAGACCAGCTCATGGCGCAAGGACGACAGCCGGCTGCACGTCGATGCCTTCCCGTCACGCCCGAACTATGGTGAACGCATTCTGCGCATCTTCACCAACATCAACCCCAATGGCGAACTTCGCCAATGGCGCATCGGCGAACCCTTTCCTCAACTGGCGCAACGCTTTATGTCGCGCCTGGGCCGCTATTCACCGCTGAACAGCTGGCTGCAGCACAAGGTCGGCATCACTAAACGACGCCGCAGCCATTACGACCACCTGATGCTGCAACTGCATGATGCGATGAAAGCCGACCAGCACTATCAGCAGCAAGGTCCTCAACTGGCGCTAGAGTTGCCGCCGGGTAGCAGTTGGATCTGTTTTTCCGATCAGACGCCACACGCGGCAATGGCGGGTCAGTTTATGCTGGAGCAAACTTTCCTGTTGCCCGTCACCGCAATGAAAAACCCACAGCAATCACCGCTGAGGGTGCTGGAAACGCTGCTGCATCGGCCTTTGCTTTAATCCAATTTCGCCAACTGCGGCAAAGGCTCCGCAGTTGGCCGTCGTGGCAGCCTTCAGGTCGCCGGGCCGAAGTCCCCTTCCTGTCGCGCCACCAACGTCAGGATACTGTACAGCGCCACCGCCTGCTGATGCTGGTTGAGCACCTGAACATCCCACACCACCACGCCGTGCGGACGATCCTCCGCCGTTTTCTGCGGCTTGCGGATTTTCTTTTTGCAGGTCAGCCGCACCTGAAGGGTATCGCCAATCTTCACCGGCTCTATAAAGCGCAGGTTCTCCATGCCGTAGTTGGCAATCACCGGCCCGACGCCCGGATCGACAAACAGCCCGGCGGCAGCAGAAACCACAAAGTAGCCGTGCGCAACCCTCTCGCCAAACAACGATTCGGCCGCGCCGATCTTGTCCATATGGGCATAAAAGTGGTCGCCACTCAGGCAGGCAAAATTGACGATATCGGCCTCGGTCACGGTCCGCCGCGCCGTCAGCAGGCTTTCGCCCAGCCGCAGTTGCTCGAAGTATTTGCGGAACGGGTGTACCGGCTCTTCAATCACCGTCGCGCCGCGAACCCATTCACGGCCGATCGCCGCCAGCATGGCCGGACTGCCCTGAATGGCGGTGCGTTGCATGTAGTGTTTTAC
>JAAXZN010000067.1 GCA_012719855.1 Serratia liquefaciens
AGGTTGGCTTTATCGGTATTGAAACCACCGATCTTCCCCATCTGACTCTGTTGAAAAACTACCAAAACTACCAGGTTTTGGATGAGGCCAAGACAATTGCGAAGTACGACAAGATTTTAAATAAAAAGGGCGTCAAAGCCGTTGTGGTAATGGCTCACACGGGCATTGCCAGCCAGGATGGCAAAACTGACGGTAACGCCGTATCCATCCTGAATAAAGTTAATCAATTGGATAAGCAGAATCACGTTGGGCTGTACGTTGCCGGCCATTCTCACCAATATGCCAATGCTACGGTAGGCAAAACTCACGTGGTCCAGGCCGTTTACACCGGGAAAGCTTATGACGATACGCAAGGCTATATCAATCCGAAAACCGGGAAATTTATGCACTTAGAATCCCACGTCTACCCTGTCTTGCCAGCTAAAGCCAATCCCAAGGCTAAGAGTAACGCAAAAGTCGTTGCGATTGTGAAGGACGCGGATAAGCGAGTGGCACCAAAGGTTAATGCGGTTATCGGTAAGGCGGCCACACCAGAACCCATCACCGGTCGCAATAACAACAGTAAGACCATGGAAAATGCCGCCGGAGAATTAGTGGTCGATGCGCAACGTTACGAAGCCCAAAAGGCCGGCACTTCCCCCGACTTTGCGATGACTAATAACGGTGGTGTTCGTGCCGATTTAGCGGTCACGAAACAAGGCGATATCACTTGGGGCGCGGCCGCGGCCGTTCAACCATTTGGCAATATTTTACAAGTGGTCGAGATGACGGGTCAACAAATTAAGGACGCACTGAACCAGCAATACGATGAAAACCAGGCCTTTTACCTACAAATCTCGGGCTTGCGTTACACTTATACAGATAATCATGATGCCAAACAGCCGTACAAGGTCGTTGATATCAAGAAAGACGATGGGACCCCGGTCAGTATGACGGCCACCTATCGCGTGGTGATCAATGACTTCTTGCATGGTGGTGGTGATAATTTCTACGCTTTCAAGAACACACCGATCAAGGCCTCCATTGGCGTTGATACCGATGTCTTTGTCCAATACTTCAAGGATATGGCGGCGGCCAACACCCCAATCAAGGCCCCAACTCTGGATCGCAAGATTTATCAGCCGGCTGGTAGCGCGATGTCTACTCACACACAGCCAGTTGAACAGGTGGCGTTGGGATAGAACAGGTATATAAAATAAAAACCACCAACCGCAAGAAAACGCGCAGTGGTGGTTGCTGAGAAACGGTTGACTGGTCGTTAAGACTGGTTAGCCGTTTTTTGTCGCTTTCATAGGTGTCCCTTTGTGCCAAGTTGCCGCACTAGCCGTTGTCGATACCGTGCCGCCCACTAATAAGACAGTCATCGCCATCATTGCTAACTTCGCAATTTTCCTCATGTGCTTCTTCCTCCTACTTAAAACTGTTGTACGCTCTCATTAACTAGTTTAGCTGATTTATCGGTTCAATGTAACCATATTAGGTATTGCCATTCAGACGTTCTTTTTCCTTGTCGCCTTCCTAAACTACCATGCTGAGAACGCGCAATGATGAATTGAAAGAAGCTTCAAACATGCGCTGGAAAACTCAAGGAAAACGGTCGGTCATAGTGGACTTGAAGGGCTTTCAAAGTTACGTATACTGGATTTATGGTAGATTGCAAATTTAATCCGAATTTTTGGACAAATTTGTCAGCATAACCTGATACGGTGTTTGCCAGTCTAGTATTTTAAGCGGTCGCTGGTTAATTTGGAGTAACGTCGTCGTTAAATCTTGAGCACTAATGTGCTCAAAACGAGTCCCTTTAGGATAAAAATAACGTAAATTCCGATTAAAGCGTTCATTACTACCACGTTCAGCTGG
>JAAXZN010000001.1 GCA_012719855.1 Serratia liquefaciens
ATCGATTGCAGAAGGAAGTATTGAGTTAATTAATCGCCAATTTGTCAGGTTTTTAATCAGGCTCTTTCCGCTTAGAAAATTCTCCCCGTTTATCATGATGTTAATTTTTAATCATCTAATAAATAGCGTTCCTTTCGCGAGTCAGCTCCCAAAATGACCGAAGAAATATTGCCAAAGCGCCGGCGCTCTGGCTTGACAAGGTTTTCATACCCTCCGTAAACTCCATTATGTGGGAATTTGTGGGGTAAAGTGGTGAAAACGGTCGTGAAGGGGTAACTCAGGTATGTTCCGTGGAGCAACGATGGTTAACCTCGACAGCAAAGGGCGGCTTGCCGTTCCCACCCGATATCGGGATTTGCTGAACGAGCAATCGCAAGGCCAAATGGTTTGTACCATTGACCTCCACCAGCCCTGCCTGCTGCTCTACCCACTGCCCGAATGGGAAGTTATTGAACAAAAGTTATCCCGTCTGTCGAGTATGAATCCCGCCGAGCGTCGCGTTCAGCGCCTGCTGTTGGGTCATGCCAGTGAGTGTCAGATGGACAGCGCCGGCCGTTTGCTGTTAGCCACTACGCTACGTCAGCATGCCGGGCTTACCAAAGAAGTGATGCTGGTCGGGCAGTTCAACAAGTTTGAACTGTGGGATGAACAGACCTGGTATCAACAAGTCAAGGATGATATTGACGCAGAACAGTCGACTCAGGAACCGTTGTCTGAGCGGCTACAGGACTTGTCGCTATAAGCATGTTGGAAAACTATAAACACACTACCGTACTGTTGGATGAGGCGGTTAACGGCCTCAACATTCGCAGTAACGGCATCTATATCGACGGTACTTTTGGCCGCGGTGGCCATTCGCGTCTGATTCTGTCCCAGCTTGGGCCGGAAGGACGTTTGCTGGCAATTGACCGCGACCCACAGGCGATTGCAGCCGCCAAGTCTATTGATGACCCTCGTTTTAGCATCGTACACGGCCCATTCTCAGAGTTGTCGCACTATGTGCGGGAACGCGAATTAGTGGGGAAGATTGATGGCATCTTGCTCGATCTGGGGGTTTCTTCACCGCAGTTGGATGACGCGGAACGCGGTTTCTCCTTCATGCGTGACGGCCCACTGGATATGCGCATGGACTCCTCAAGCGGTCAGTCAGCCTCCGAGTGGCTGATGAAAGCGGAAGCAGACGACATCGCCTGGGTGCTGAAAACCTTCGGCGAAGAGCGTTTTGCCAAGCGTATCGCTCGCGCCATCGTGGAAAGAAATCTCGTCGAGCCGATGACCCGTACCAAAGAACTGGCGGACTTGATCGCCAACGCCAGCCCGTTCCGGGATAAGCACAAGCACCCGGCAACCCGCAGCTTCCAGGCGATCCGTATCTACATCAACAGTGAATTGGAAGAGATCGAACGTGCGTTGGACGGCGCGCTGGAAGTGCTGGCCCCGCAGGGCCGCCTGTCGATCATCAGTTTCCACTCGCTGGAAGACCGCATCGTTAAACGCTTCATGCGTCACCATAGCCGCGGTGCTCAGGTGCCGGCCGGTATCCCGCTGACGGAAGAGCAACTGCGCAGTATGGGCGGACGCACGCTGAAAGCGCTGGGCAAGATGATGCCTGGGGATGCTGAGGTGGCGGAAAACCCACGAGCACGTAGCTCAGTGCTGCGTATTGCCGAGAGGATGCCGGTTTGATTGGCAACGAACGCCACGGTTTGGTCGGCGTAATTGGCGGCGATCTGCTGCGTAACGCCAAGATTCCACTGATTTTGCTGATTGCTTCGTTGGTGTCTGCGGTTTTCGTCGTGACCACCGCGCACCGCACCCGCTTGCTGACTGCCGAGCGCGAGCAGTTGGTTCTGGAGAGGGACGCTCTGGACATCGAGTGGCGTAACCTGATTCTTGAAGAGAATGCCCTTGGGGATCACAGTCGGGTAGAACGCATCGCAACGGAAAAGCTGCAGATGCAACATGTTGATCCATCTCAGGAAAATATCATCGTTAAACAATGAATGGTTTAACTGAAATCATTACACGGAGTAGAAAGGGAACGCATGAAAGCAGCACGCCCCGGTAAGTTGAAACGCCAGGAAGATCAGGCCAGCTTTGTAAGCTGGCGTTTTGCGTTGCTGTGCGGCTGTATTTTGCTGGCGTTGGTAGGGCTGATGCTGCGGGTAGCTTATCTGCAGGTGATTAACCCGGACCGCTTGGTGAAAGAAGGCGACATGCGTTCACTGCGCGTGCAGGAAGTACCGACTGCGCGCGGCATGATCAGCGATCGTTCAGGTCGCCCGCTGGCGGTAAGTGTGCCGGTCAATGCAATCTGGGCGGACCCGAAAGAGCTGAATGAGCGTGGTGGCATCACGCTGGACAGTCGCTGGAAGGCTCTATCCGATGCACTGAATGTTCCGCTGGATCAGCTTTCTACCCGCATCAACGCCAACCCGAAAGGGCGCTTTGTCTACCTGGCGCGCCAGGTGAACCCGGCGATCGGCGACTACATTCGCAAGTTGAAACTGCCGGGGATTTACCTGCGTCAGGAATCCCGTCGCTACTATCCTTCCGGCCAGGTGACCTCTCACATTATTGGCGTGACCAACATTGACGGTCAGGGGATTGAAGGCGTCGAAAAGAGCTTTGACCGCTGGCTGACCGGGCAACCGGGCGAGAGAACCGTGCGTAAAGACCGCTTTGGCCGGGTCATCGAGGATATCTCCTCGGTGGACAGTCAGGCAGCGCATAACCTGGTGCTGAGCGTCGATGAGCGCTTGCAGGCATTGGTTTACCGCGAACTCAACAACGCCGTGGCCTTCAACAAGGCTGAATCCGGTACCGCGGTGCTGGTGGACGTGAATACCGGCGAAGTGTTGGCGATGGCCAACAGCCCGTCTTACAACCCGAACAATATGGCCGGTACGCCGAAAGAAACCATGCGTAACCGTGCTATCACCGATATTTTTGAGCCTGGCTCCACCGTAAAACCTATGGTGGTCATGACGGCATTGCAGCACGGCATTGTGAAAGAAAACAGCGTGCTGAATACCGTCCCTTACCGTATCAACGGCAAGGAAATCAGGGACGTTGCGCGTTACGCGGAACTCTCCCTGACCGGGATCTTGCAGAAGTCGAGTAACGTCGGCGTTTCACGGCTGGCGTTATCGATGCCGTCCTCAGCGTTAGTAGATACTTACTCTCGTTTTGGATTGGGAAAAGCGACCAATTTGGGGCTGGTCGGAGAAAGCAGTGGCATATACCCAAAAAAACAACGGTGGTCTGACATAGAGAGGGCCACCTTCTCTTTCGGCTATGGGCTAATGGTAACCCCGTTACAGTTAGCGCGAGTCTACGCAACGATCGGCAGCCTGGGCGTTTATCGCCCGCTGTCGATTACTAAAGTTGACCCACCGGTTGCCGGTGAACGCGTCTTCCCCGAACCTCTGGTGCGCACCGTTGTGCACATGATGGAAAGCGTTGCCTTACCGGGCGGCGGTGGGGTGAAAGCGGCGATCAAGGGCTACCGCATTGCCATCAAAACCGGTACCGCCAAAAAGGTGGGCCCAGACGGCAAATACGTCAACAGATACATCGCTTATACCGCCGGCGTGGCGCCGGCCAGTAATCCTCGTTTTGCTCTGGTGGTGGTAATCAACGACCCGCAGGGCGGGAAATACTACGGTGGTGCGATCTCCGCACCGGTGTTTGGCGCCATCATGGGCGGCGTATTGCGCACCATGAACGTTGAGCCGGATGCGTTGCCTACCGCTGAGAAAAGCGATTTTGTAACTAACAGAAAAGAGGGTTCAGGTGGCAGATCGTAATTTGCGCGATTTACTCGCTCCGTGGGTGCCAACGGCTCCCGGGCGCGCGCTGCGGGAAATGACATTAGACAGCCGTATTGCGGCTGCCGGGGATCTGTTTGTCGCCGTTGTCGGCCATCAAACGGATGGACGCCGCTATATTCCGCAGGCCATCGCGCAGGGCGTAGCCGCTGTGATTGCCGAAGCTGAAGGCCAGGCCGAAGACGGCGCTATCACCCAAATGCACGGCGTGCCGGTGATTTACCTGAGCCAGCTCAACCAGCGCCTTTCCGCACTGGCCGGGCGTTTTTATCATGAACCGGCGGAACGTCTGCGTCTGGTCGGCGTCACGGGCACCAACGGCAAAACCACCACGACTCAGCTGCTGGCGCAGTGGGGCCAACTGCTGGGTGAGACCAGCGCCGTAATGGGCACCGTCGGCAATGGTTTGTTGGGCCAGGTTTGCCCGACTGAGAATACCACCGGCTCTGCGGTTGATGTTCAACACGTATTAAACGAGCTGGTCGATCGCGGCGCTACCTTTGCAGCGATGGAAGTTTCTTCCCACGGCCTGGTGCAAAACCGCGTGGCGGCGCTGCCGTTTGCCGCTGCGGTGTTCACCAACCTGAGCCGCGATCACCTGGACTACCACGGTGACATGGCCAATTACGAAGCGGCCAAGTGGTCGCTGTTCGCCAGTCACGAAGTGGGCCAGGCGATTATCAATGCCGATGACGAAGTCGGTCAGCGCTGGCTGAGCCAATTGCCGGATGCGGTCGCTGTCACCATGCAGAATAACCTGCAGCCCGGCTGCCACGGTCGCTGGCTGAAAACCACCGAGGTTAACTATCACGATAACGGCGCCACGATCCACTTCAGCTCAAGCTGGGGCGACGGTGAAATAGAAAGCCGCCTGATGGGGGCCTTTAACGTCAGCAACTTGCTGTTGGCGTTGGCGACCCTGTTGTCGTTAGGGTATCCACTGGATGAGCTGGTGGCCACCGGCAATCAGCTGCAACCCGTGTGTGGCCGAATGGAAGTCTTTAACGCGCCGGGTAAACCGACGGTGGTGGTCGATTACGCCCACACCCCGGATGCGCTGGAAAAAGCACTGGAAGCCGCGCGCCTGCACTGCCAGGGGCAGTTATGGTGCGTGTTTGGCTGCGGCGGCGATCGCGACAAGGGCAAGCGTCCGCTGATGGGCGGCATCGCCGAACAGTTCGCCGATCGCGTCGTTGTTACCGACGATAACCCTCGTACCGAAGAGCCGCAGGCGATCATCGCCGATATCCTGACCGGCCTGCTGGATGCCGGGCGTGCCCTGGTGATCCACGGCCGTGCGGAAGCCGTAACCAGCGCGATTATGCAGGCGCAAGAACAAGACGTGGTGCTGGTAGCCGGTAAGGGCCACGAGGATTACCAACTGGTGGGGAATCGCCGTCTGGATTACTCCGATCGCACCACCGTCGCGCGTTTGCTGGGGGTAGTAGCATGATCCCTGTCTCCCTTCAGGCACTGGCCGACGTATTGAGCGCTGAGCTGATCGGCGCCGATTGCCAAATCGTTGAGGTGACGACAGATACCCGCCAGGTAACCGCTGGTTGCCTGTTTGTGGCATTGAAAGGTGAGCGTTTCGACGCTCACGATTTTGCTGTTGATGCGGTAGCTGCAGGTGCCGGGGCGCTGCTGGTAAGTAAGCGCTTATTGGTGGATGTCCCTCAACTGGTGGTGAAAGACACCCGTCTGGCGTTAGGCCAGCTTGCTGCCTGGGTTCGCCAGCAGGTACCGGCCCGAGTCGTGGCGTTAACCGGCTCATCGGGCAAGACTTCGGTGAAAGAGATGGCCGCCGCTATCTTGCGTGAGTGCGGCGAAGTGCTTTATACCGCCGGCAATTTCAATAATGACATCGGCGTGCCTTTGACGCTGCTGCGTTTGCAGCCGCAGCACGACTTTGCGGTGATTGAGCTTGGCGCTAACCACATTGGCGAAATCGCCTATACCACCGCATTAACTTGTCCGCAGACCGCCCTGGTGAATAACCTGGCGGCCGCTCATCTGGAAGGCTTTGGTTCTTTGGCCGGTGTTGCTCAGGCGAAAGGCGAAATTTTTACCGGCTTGCCGGCTGACGGCGTGGCGATCATCAACGCCGACAACAACGATTGGCCGCACTGGCAGAGCATGCTGGAGGGGAAAACCGTTTGGCGATTCTCTCCGCAGGCGGCAGAAGGCGTCGATTTCTTCGCCAGCGACGTGCAGGTCAACGGTGAAGGCACACAGTTTACGTTGCATAGCCCGTTCGGTACTGCGCCTATCGCGCTGCCACTGCCAGGGCGTCATAACGTCGCCAACGCGTTGGCGGCAACGGCACTGGCAATGTCGGCCGGGGCATCGCTCGAGGCCGTGCGTCAGGGACTCAAGCAACTGCAGGCGGTGCCGGGGCGTTTGTTCCCCATTGCGCTGGGTGCCGGCAAGCTGCTGCTGGACGACAGCTACAACGCCAACGTCGGTTCGATGACCGCCGCTGCGCAGGTACTGGCGGAAATGCCAGGCTACCGCGTGATGGTGGTTGGCGACATGGCAGAGCTGGGGGCGGAAGCTGAAGAGTGCCATCGTCAGGTGGGCGAAGCGGCTCGGCTGGCGGGGATCGATAAGGTGCTGGGCGTAGGGCCATTGAGCCAAGCGCTGATTGCAGCCTCCGCTAACGGCGAACATTTTCAGGATAAGGCAGCGGTGACCGCGCGCGTGGCGGAATTACTGTCGGAACATGCGGTAATTACCGTGTTAATCAAGGGTTCACGTAGTGCCGCAATGGAGCAGGTAGTACGCGCGTTACAGGAGAAAGCACCATGTTAGTTTGGCTGGCCGAACATTTGGTCAAATATTATTCCGGCTTCAACGTCTTTTCCTACCTGACGTTCCGAGCCATTGTCAGCCTGCTGACCGCGCTGTTCCTCTCCTTGTGGATGGGGCCGCGGGTGATCAAACGCCTGCAGGAGATGTCCTTCGGCCAGGTGGTGCGTAACGACGGTCCAGAGTCGCATTTCAGCAAACGCGGCACGCCGACCATGGGCGGCATCATGATCCTGACTTCCATCACCGTTTCGGTGCTGATGTGGGCGTATCCGTCCAACCCATATGTCTGGTGCGTGCTGTTCGTGCTGGTGGGTTATGGCATCGTTGGCTTCGTTGACGATTACCGCAAGGTGGTGCGCAAAGACACCAAAGGGCTGATCGCCCGCTGGAAATACTTCTGGCAGTCGGTGATTGCGCTGGTGGTTGCTTTCGCCATGTATGCCGTAGGAAAAGACACGCCAGCCACCGAGCTGGTTGTGCCGTTCTTTAAGGACATCATGCCTCAGCTTGGCCTGTTATACGTGCTGCTGGCGTACTTTGTCATCGTGGGGACCAGCAACGCGGTCAACCTGACCGACGGGCTGGACGGCCTGGCGATTATGCCGACGGTGTTCGTGGCCGCCGGTTTTGCGCTGGTAGCCTGGGCGACCGGTAACATGAACTTCGCCAACTACCTGCATATTCCGTATCTGCGCCACGCCGGTGAGCTGGTGATCGTCTGTACCGCCATTGTCGGTGCCGGTCTGGGCTTTTTGTGGTTCAACACCTATCCGGCCCAGGTCTTCATGGGCGACGTGGGTTCGTTGGCGCTGGGCGGCGCGTTGGGCACCATTGCGGTATTGCTGCGCCAAGAGTTTTTGCTGTTGATTATGGGCGGCGTGTTCGTGGTTGAAACGCTGTCGGTGATTTTGCAGGTGGGGTCGTTCAAGCTACGCGGGCAACGTATTTTCCGCATGGCACCGATTCACCACCACTATGAATTGAAAGGCTGGCCGGAACCACGCGTGATCGTGCGCTTCTGGATTATTTCGCTGATGCTGGTGCTGATTGGCCTGGCGACGCTGAAGGTGCGGTAACTATGGCGGATTATCAGGGTAAAAAAGTGGTCATCATCGGGCTGGGCCTCACCGGCCTGTCCTGTGTTGATTTCTTTATGGCGCGTGGCGTAACGCCACGCGTTATGGATACCCGCATTTCACCTCCAGGGCTGGACAAGCTGCCTGAAAGCGTTGAGCGTCACCTGGGTGATTTGAATCAGGATTGGCTGTTGGCGGCGGATTTGATCGTTGCCAGCCCAGGTATGGCCTTGGCGACCCCGGCGTTGAGCGCTGCTGCTGAGGCGGGCGTAGAGATTGTCGGCGATATCGAATTATTCTGCCGTGAAGCCCAGGCACCTATCGTGGCGATTACCGGTTCCAACGGGAAAAGTACCGTCACCACCCTGGTGGGTGAAATGGCGAAAGCCGCAGGTTGGGCGGTGGGCGTCGGTGGCAACATCGGTCTGCCTGCTTTGAGCCTGCTGCGCCAGGAGTGCCAGCTGTACGTGCTGGAGCTATCGAGCTTCCAACTGGAAACCACTTACAGCCTGCACGCGGCGGCGGCGACCATTTTGAACGTCACCGAAGATCATATGGATCGCTATCCGTTTGGGCTGCAGCAATACCGCGCTGCCAAGCTGAAGGTCTATGAAAATGCCAGCCTGTGCGTGGTCAATGCCGATGACGCATTGACGATGCCGATTCGCGGGGCGGATCAACGTTGCATCAGCTTTGGCGCCGATGTCGGCGACTATCACCTGAACCGCCAACTGGGCGAGACCTGGTTGCGCGTGCGCGGCGAGAAAATTTTGAACACCCGCGAAATGAAGCTGACTGGCCGCCATAACTACACCAATGCGTTGGCTGCGCTGGCACTCGCCGATGCGGTGAACATCCCGCGCGCTTCCAGCCTGAAAGCACTGACCACTTATACCGGCTTGGCGCATCGCTTCCAATTGGCCTGGGAACATAACGGCGTTCGCTGGATTAACGATTCTAAAGCCACCAACGTTGGCAGTACCGAAGCGGCGTTGAATGGTCTGCAGGTGGATGGCACGTTGCACCTGCTGTTGGGCGGCGACGGCAAATCGGCCGATTTCTCTCCGCTGGCGCGCTACCTGCAAGGCGATAACGTTCGCCTTTACTGCTTCGGCCGCGATGGCGAACAGTTGGCTCAGCTGCGACCGGAGGTCGCTACGCTGACCGAGACCATGGAACAGGCGATGCAGACGATAGCCGGCCGGGTGCAACCTGGCGATATGGTGTTGCTGTCACCCGCCTGCGCCAGCCTGGATCAGTTCCGCAATTTTGAAGTTCGCGGCGACGAGTTTGCCCGTTTGGCACAGGAGCTTGGCGGATGAGACTGCGCTTGCCGAACTTCGGGCTGACAGAGCTCTTTAAAAACTGGGTAGCGGGATCGCGAGATAACGATTCGGCCAATATGGTGCTGTACGACCGTACCCTGCTGTGGCTGACCTTTGGGTTGGCCATTATTGGTTTTGTGATGGTGACTTCGGCTTCGATGCCGATCGGTCAGCGCCTGGCGGACGATCCGTTCTTGTTCGCCAAGCGTGATGCGCTGTATCTCGGGCTGGCGTTCGGTCTGTCGATGGTGACCTTGCGCATCCCGATGGAAGTCTGGCAGCGCTATAGCAACATCATGCTGCTGTTGTCGATTGTGTTGCTGTTGATCGTATTGGTGGTCGGCAGCTCGGTAAACGGGGCATCGCGCTGGATCTCGCTGGGGCCGCTGCGTATTCAGCCGGCAGAGCTGTCCAAGCTGTCGCTGTTTTGTTACCTGGCGAGTTATCTGGTGCGCAAAGTAGAAGAGGTGCGCAGCAACTTTTGGGGCTTCTGCAAGCCGATGGGCGTCATGGTGGTGTTGGCCGTGCTGCTGCTGGCTCAGCCGGATCTGGGTACCGTGGTGGTGCTGTTTATCACCACGCTGGCGATGCTGTTCCTGGCCGGCGCGAAAATGTGGCAATTCCTGGCGATTATCGGTTCCGGAGCCTTCGCGGTGGTGCTGTTGATCATCGCCGAACCTTACCGTATGCGCCGTGTCACCTCGTTCTGGAACCCGTGGGCCGATCCGTTCGGCAGCGGCTACCAGTTGACCCAGTCGCTGATGGCCTTTGGTCGTGGTGAATTCTGGGGGCAAGGGCTGGGTAATTCGGTGCAGAAACTCGAGTATTTGCCGGAAGCGCACACCGACTTTATCTTCTCGATTTTAGGCGAAGAACTGGGCTATATCGGTGTGGTTTTCGCATTGTTAATGGTATTCTGCGTCGCTTTTCGTGCTATGTCGATTGGCCGTCGTGCGCTGGAGCTTGATCAGCGCTTTTCTGGCTTTTTGGCCTGCTCCATCGGCGTGTGGTTCAGCTTCCAGGCGCTGGTCAACGTCGGTGCTGCTGCCGGTATGCTGCCGACCAAAGGTCTGACGCTGCCGCTGATCAGTTACGGCGGTTCGAGCCTGTTGATTATGTCGACGGCGATCGTGCTGTTGCTGCGTATTGATTATGAAACGCGTCTGGCTAAAGCCCAGGCGTTTGTGAAGAGGTAAGGGATGAGCGGGAAACCTAAGCGTTTAATGGTGATGGCAGGCGGTACCGGCGGACACGTGTTCCCGGGGCTGGCGGTCGCACATCATCTGATGGCGCAGGGCTGGCAGGTGCGCTGGCTTGGAACCGCAGACCGAATGGAAGCCGATCTGGTGCCAAAGCACGGGATCGAGATTGATTTCATCCGTATTTCCGGCCTGCGCGGCAAAGGGCTGAAGGCCCAGTTGAGCGCGCCGCTGCGTATCTGGCAAGCCGTACGTCAGGCGAAGGCGATTATGCGCAGCTACCAACCGGACGTGGTGCTGGGAATGGGCGGTTACGTTTCCGGTCCTGGCGGTTTGGCCGCATGGCTGTGTGGCATCCCGGTGGTGCTGCACGAACAAAACGGCATTGCCGGACTGACCAATCGCTGGTTGGCGCGCATTGCCAAGAAAGTCTTGCAGGCCTTCCCTGGCGCGTTCCCCAATGCGGACGTGGTGGGCAACCCGGTACGCACCGACGTATTGGCGCTGCCGCTGCCGGCAGAGCGATTGACGGGGCGTGAAGGGCCAATTCGCGTACTGGTGATTGGCGGCAGTCAGGGGGCCCGCGTGCTGAATCAGACAGTTCCTGAAGTCGCGGCGAGATTGGGCGATAGAATTACGCTCTGGCATCAGGTAGGCAAAGGTGCGCTGGAAAATGTGTTGCGCGACTACGAGAGGGTAGGGCAGACGCAGCACAAGGTGACCGAGTTTATTGATGACATGGCGGCCGCATACGCCTGGGCTGACGTCGTGGTGTGTCGCTCTGGCGCGCTGACGGTCAGTGAGATCGCTGCTGCGGGACTGCCTGCGATATTTGTGCCTTTCATGCACAAAGACCGCCAGCAGTACTGGAATGCCCGCCCGCTGGAAGAAGCCGGCGCGGCGAAGATTATCGAACAACCACAGTTTAACGCTGATGTAGTGGCGGAGCTGCTGGCTGGCTGGGATCGTCCGACGCTGCTGGCGATGGCCGAAAAGGCCCGTGCCGTAGCCATTCTGGACGCTACCGAACGCGTAGCGGCGGAGCTGGTGCGCGTCGCCAAATAATATGCAGGGGTCTGGTTCGCCGGGCCTGAATTAAAGAATGTCATGTAGGGGCCCGGCATGCCGGACCCGGATTAGAGAGAGTGATGAATACACAACAACTGGCGAAACTACGTACTATCGTGCCCGAGATGCGACGCGTCCGGCACATTCACTTTGTCGGCATCGGTGGCGCCGGCATGGGTGGTATCGCCGAAGTGTTGGCCAATGAGGGTTATCAGATCAGCGGTTCCGACCTGGCACCGAATCCGGTAACCCAGCAGTTGAGCGCGCTCGGGGCGACGATTTACTTCCATCACCGTCCGGAGAACGTACTGGATGCCAGCGTAGTCGTGGTTTCTACCGCTATTTCTGCCGACAACCCGGAAATTGTCGCCGCTCGCGAAGCGCGTATTCCGGTGATCCGTCGCGCAGAGATGCTGGCCGAGCTGATGCGTTTCCGCCATGGCATTGCCGTTGCAGGCACGCATGGCAAGACCACGACCACGGCGATGGTGTCGAGCATTTATGCCGAAGCCGGCCTGGACCCGACCTTTGTTAACGGCGGGCTGGTGAAAGCGGCAGGAACTCATGCGCGTTTGGGCTCCAGCCGCTACCTGATTGCGGAAGCGGATGAGAGCGATGCCTCGTTTCTGCATTTGCAGCCGATGGTGGCGATTGTCACCAATATCGAAGCCGACCATATGGAGACCTACCAGGGCGACTTCGAAAACCTGAAGCAGACGTTTATTAACTTTTTGCACAACCTGCCGTTCTACGGCCGTGCGGTGATGTGTATTGATGATCCTGTGGTGCGTGAATTGCTGCCACGCGTGGGTCGCCATATCACCACTTACGGTTTCAGCGACGATGCCGACGTTCGCATCGAGAGCTACCGTCAGGTTGGAGCCCAGGGCCATTTTACCCTGAGCCGCCAGGACAAGCCGCTGATGACGGTGACGCTGAATGCGCCGGGTCGCCACAACGCGTTGAACGCGGCGGCGGCAGTCGCAGTGGCAACGGAAGAAGGCATTGACGACGCAGATATTCTCAGCGCGTTGGCCAGCTTCCAGGGGACCGGTCGCCGCTTTGATTTCCTCGGCGAGTTCCCGCTGGAGCCGGTAAATGGCAAAAGCGGCAGTGCAATGCTGGTGGACGACTACGGCCACCACCCGACCGAGGTCGACGCGACGCTGAAAGCCGCACGTGCAGGGTGGCCGGACAAGCGTCTGGTGATGATTTTCCAGCCGCACCGTTACACGCGTACTCGCGATCTGTACGACGATTTTGCCAACGTGCTGTCGCAGGTGGACGTGCTGCTGATGCTGGACGTTTACTCTGCCGGTGAAACGGCGATCCCGGGGGCGGACAGCCGCTCGCTGTGCCGCACGATCCGCAGCCGCGGCAAGCTGGATCCGATTTTGGTTTCCGATGCGGATACCGTGCCGGAAACCCTGGCAGGGTTGCTGCAAGCAGACGATTTAGTGCTGGTGCAGGGCGCCGGCAATGTGGGTAAAGTCGCTCGCAAACTGGCTGAGTTGAAGCTGCAGCCACAGAAAAAAGAGGAGGAACATCATGGCCGATAAAGTCGCCGTACTGCTGGGTGGAACCTCCGCTGAACGTGAAGTGTCATTGCAATCTGGCGCCGCCGTGCTGGCCGGGCTGCGTGAAGCCGGTATCGACGCTCACGGCATCGATATCCGCGATTTCCCGGTCACCCAGTTGAAAGAACATGGGTTTACCAAAGTGTTTATCGCGCTGCATGGCCGAGGCGGTGAAGACGGTACCCTGCAAGGCATGCTGGAATTCCTCGAACTGCCTTATACCGGCAGTGGCGTGATGGCTTCGGCACTGACCATGGACAAGTGGCGCACCAAGATGGTGTGGCAGTCGATGGGCCTGCCGGTGGCACCTTATGTTGCGCTGAACCGTCAGCAGTATGCCGGTGCAGAAAAAGAGGCGCTGATCGCGCGCGTAGAGGCCTTGGGCCTGCCGTTGATCGTCAAGCCGAGCCGTGAAGGTTCCAGCGTTGGTATGAGCAAAGTCACCGAGCGTGGCGCTCTTGAAGCGGCTCTGGAAGAAGGTTTCCGCCATGACGACGATGTCCTGATCGAGAAGTGGCTGAGCGGTCCGGAATACACGGTAGCGATGCTGGGTGATCAGGTTTTACCCTCCATTCGCATTCAGCCGGCCGGCGTGTTTTACGACTATCAGGCCAAGTACATCTCGGACGATACTCAGTATTTCTGTCCGAGCGGCCTGGGTGCGGAACAGGAAGCCGAAATGGCGGCTCTGGCGTTACGCGCCTATCGTGGGCTGGACTGCAGCGGCTGGGGCCGCGTTGATGTGATGCAGGATAGCGATGGCAGCTTCTATCTGCTTGAGGTGAATACCTCGCCGGGCATGACCAGTCATAGCCTGGTGCCGATGGCAGCGCGCCAGTCTGGTTTAAGCTTCTCGCAGCTGGTAGCGAGAATTTTGGAGTTGGCCGACTGATATGTCGCAAGCTGCCCTGAATGCGCGTGAACGCGAGGTGGACAACAACCCGCGCCGCAGCAATGGAACCCAGTTGGCGGGAATGATTTTCCTGCTGATGGTGTTGGGAACGGTCCTGTGGAGTGGTTGGGCGGTGATTGGCTGGATGAAAGACGCCAGCCGCCTGCCGCTGTCACGACTGGTGGTGACCGGTGAACGCCACTACACCACCAACGACGATATTCGCCAGGCTATCCTGGCGCTGGGATCGCCGGGGACGTTCATGACGCAGGATGTGGATATCATCCAGCAGCAGATTGAACGCCTGCCGTGGATCAAGCAGGCCAGCGTGCGCAAGCAATGGCCGGATGAGCTGAAGATCCACCTGGTGGAATATGTCCCGGTGGCGCGCTGGAATGATTTGCACATGGTAGATGCCGAAGGCAAATCCTTCAGCGTGCCTGCAGAACGAATTGGCAAACAGAAGTTGCCGTTGCTCTATGGTCCGGAAGGGAGCGAACAGGATGTTCTTGAAGGTTACCGGACCATGAGCAGCATGTTAGCGGCCAGCAAATATACGCTGAAAATGGCGGCCATGAGCGCTCGCCATTCCTGGCAGCTGGCTTTGGATAATGATGTTCGGCTGGAGCTGGGACGCGACGATCGCACCGGACGCCTGCAGCGCTTTATCGAGCTTTACCCGGTATTGCAGCAGCAGGGACAGGCAGAAAGCAAGCGAGTCAGTTATGTCGACTTACGCTACGAGGCCGGTGCATCGGTAGGTTGGGCCCCCGTGTTTATCGACCCGCAGGCTGCAGGCGATCGGCAGAACAGTAATCAGCAACAGAATCAGGCACAGGCAAAACAACAATGATCAAGTCGACGGACAGAAAACTGGTAGTTGGACTGGAGATCGGTACTGCAAAAGTCTCCGCATTGGTAGGGGAAGTTCTGCCCGATGGCATGGTCAACATTATCGGGGTGGGCAGTTGCCCGTCTCGCGGTATGGATAAGGGTGGTGTTAACGACCTGGAGTCGGTAGTGAAGTGCGTACAGCGCGCTATCGATCAGGCCGAACTGATGGCGGATTGTCAGATTTCTTCGGTTTACCTCGCATTATCGGGTAAACACATCAGCTGCCAGAACGAAATAGGGATGGTTCCTATTTCCGAAGAGGAAGTGACACAGGAAGATGTGGAAAACGTGGTGCATACCGCTAAATCGGTACGCGTACGTGATGAACACCGCATCCTGCACGTCATCCCTCAGGAATACGCCATCGATTATCAGGAAGGCATCAAAAACCCGGTTGGGTTGTCCGGCGTGCGTATGCAAGCCAAGGTGCACCTGATCACCTGCCATAACGATATGGCGAAGAACATCGTTAAGGCAGTAGAACGTTGCGGTCTTAAAGTTGACCAACTTATTTTCGCCGGTCTGGCTGCCAGCTATGCGGTACTGACCGAAGATGAGCGCGAACTCGGCGTTTGTGTGGTGGATATCGGCGGCGGCACCATGGATATGGCAGTGTACACCGGCGGTGCGCTGCGCCACACCAAAGTGATCCCTTACGCCGGGAACGTGGTCACCAGCGATATCGCTTACGCCTTCGGCACGCCGCCGACAGACGCGGAAGCGATCAAAGTTCGACACGGCTGTGCGCTTGGGTCGATTGTTAGCAAGGATGAAAGTGTAGAGGTGCCAAGCGTTGGAGGACGTCCTCCTCGGAGTCTGCAAAGACAGACACTGGCTGAAGTGATTGAGCCACGCTACACCGAACTGTTGAATCTGGTTAACGATGAAATTTTGCAATTGCAGGAGCAACTGCGTCAGCAAGGGGTGAAGCATCATCTGGCAGCGGGTATTGTGCTGACCGGTGGCGCCGCCCAGATTGATGGCCTGGCAGCCTGTGCGCAACGGGTGTTCCACACCCAGGTACGCATCGGCCAACCCTTGAACATCACGGGTCTGACGGATTATGCGCAGGAGCCTTACTACTCTACGGCGGTAGGTCTGCTGCACTATGGAAAAGAGTCTCACCTGAGCGGTGAGGCAGAAGTAGAAAAACGCGCCTCGGTGGGCAATTGGTTTAAACGTATCAATAGCTGGCTGAGAAAAGAGTTTTAATGTTTCAACAAAGAGATCATGCTGAGTAATCTTTTTATGATCTCGCAGCGACAGGCACAAAACGGAGAGAAACTATGTTTGAACCAATGGAACTAACCAATGACGCGGTGATTAAAGTCATCGGCGTCGGCGGTGGCGGTGGCAACGCCGTTGAACACATGGTGCGCGAACGCATCGAAGGTGTTGAATTCTTTGCCGTTAATACAGACGCTCAGGCGCTTCGTAAAACGGCAGTTGGCCAAACCATCCAGATCGGTAGCGGTATTACCAAAGGTCTGGGTGCAGGCGCGAACCCTGAAGTGGGTCGCAATTCAGCGGAAGAAGACCGTGAAGCCCTGCGCGCCGCACTGGATGGTGCAGACATGGTCTTCATTGCAGCCGGCATGGGCGGCGGTACCGGTACCGGTGCAGCGCCAGTGGTCGCTGAAGTTGCTAAAGATCTGGGTATTCTGACAGTGGCCGTGGTGACCAAGCCTTTCAATTTTGAAGGCAAGAAACGCATGGCGTTCGCTGAGCAGGGCATCGCAGAATTGTCCAAACATGTGGACTCACTGATCACTATCCCGAACGACAAACTGTTGAAAGTTCTGGGTCGCGGCATTTCTCTGTTGGACGCGTTTGGCGCGGCTAACGACGTGCTGAAAGGCGCGGTACAGGGTATTGCCGAACTGATCACCCGTCCGGGCCTGATGAACGTCGACTTCGCCGACGTGCGCACCGTAATGTCCGAAATGGGCTACGCGATGATGGGTTCCGGCGTTGCCTGTGGTGAAGATCGTGCTGAAGAGGCAGCGGAAATGGCGATCTCCAGCCCACTGCTGGAAGATATCGACCTGTCCGGCGCTCGCGGCGTGCTGGTCAACATCACCGCCGGCTTCGACCTGCGCCTGGATGAGTTCGAAACCGTGGGTAACACCATTCGTGCTTTCGCTTCCGACAACGCGACCGTGGTAATCGGTACGTCGCTGGATCCGGAAATGAACGACGAACTGCGCGTGACCGTGGTTGCGACCGGTATCGGCATGGACAAACGTCCGGAAATCACTCTGGTGACCAACAAACAGGCCAGCCAGCCAGTGATGGATCATCGCTACCAGCAGCACGGCATGTCGCCGCTGCCGCAGGAAGTGAAACCTGCCGCCAAGGTGGTTAACGATCCGACTGCGCAGCCTAATAAAGAGCCCGACTATCTTGATATTCCTGCCTTCCTGCGCAAGCAGGCAGACTAAGAATATCCTGAGAATTTGGAATCTCCGCTCTTTGTGCTAAACTGTCCCGCCAGCCATGCTGTATGCTTGGCTGGTAGGATTGATAACATTGCGAGATAAAACGATGATCAAACAAAGGACATTAAAACGTATTGTTCAGGCGACTGGCGTCGGTTTGCATACCGGCAAGAAAGTCACGCTGACAATGCGACCCGCGGCGGCTAATACCGGGGTCATCTATCGTCGCACTGACTTGAATCCACCGGTTGATTTTCCGGCTGATGCAAAATCCGTGCGTGATACCATGCTCTGTACCTGCCTGGTCAATGAGCATGACGTGCGTATTTCTACCGTTGAGCATCTTAATGCCGCGCTGGCTGGGTTGGGCATCGACAACATCGTTATCGAAGTTGACGCTGCTGAAATCCCTATCATGGACGGCAGTGCCAGTCCGTTCGTCTTCCTGTTGCTGGATGCCGGCATTGAAGAACTGAACTCTGCGAAGAAATTCCTGCGTCTGAAAGACACCGTGCGTGTTGAAGATGGCGACAAGTGGGCCGAGCTGTCCCCGCATAACGGGTTCCGCCTGGATTTCACCATCGACTTCAACCACCCGGCGATCGACGCCAGTACACAACGCTACCGCCTTGATTTCTCTGCCGACTCGTTCGTGCGTCAAATCAGCCGTGCGCGTACTTTCGGCTTCATGCGTGACATCGAGTATTTACAGTCACGTGGCCTGGCCTTGGGCGGCAGCTTTGACTGCGCCATCGTGGTGGATGATTACCGCGTGCTGAACGAAGACGGCCTGCGCTTCGAAGACGAATTCGTACGCCACAAAATGCTGGACGCCATCGGCGACCTGTTCATGTGCGGCCATAACATCATTGGCGCGTTTACCGCGTACAAGTCTGGTCATGCGCTGAACAACAAACTGCTGCAAGCAGTGCTGGCGAAGCAGGAAGCGTGGGAGTACGTCACCTTCCAGGACGAAGCCGAAATGCCGCTGGCATTCAAAGCTCCGTCTACCGTATTGGCATAAGTCGATACCGCTGATTATTTATCACGACTGGTAGCGTTGGCACTCTCTCCGGCCAACGATGCCAGTCGTTCCAATATCTTGCGCAGTTTTTCCGGACTGCGGCTCGCCAATACCCTTAATTCCCCAGCACTTTCCTGACTCAGATGACGCATAGGCACGCTTGACTGCGTATTTTCTGCCGTTTTTGCGGCGTCCTGCACAAGGTTGCTCCCTTTTGCCATCAAGGCCGGATTAATCCTGATGTCGATCGACGACAATGATGGTAGAATTTGCGCTCGTAGTGCTGATAATAAAGCCGGTTGTTCGTAACGTAGACGCATCATCCAGCTGGCATTTGCCGTTTCTAGCACTAAAATACCCTGTCGGAAATTTGCGACGCGGCACCAAGGATGCAGTTGAACGGGCAACAGGCCTTTCACTGCACGGTTAAGCTTAAGCAACGCGACTGCGCGTTGTTGGACGTTATGCAGTGGCCCTTTGTCTTCTGCAGACGCGTCGTCGAACAGGGAATCTAATAATTGTGGACGGCTATCGCGCATAATGGGCTCCGGCGGATTATAAACTCGTGATCGGTATTCTAAATCGTTGGCGACAATTTGGCAGACGTTATTTCTGGCCCCATCTCCTTTTAGGGATGGTTGCGGCCACGCTTGGCGTACCTACCAATCTGACCGGCAACCCCGATCAAGCCGCTCTGCCGAGCACCTCGTCCAGCCTCAACCGGCAAAACTCCGCCAGTGGCGCCTTTAATAGCTTGGCGTTGCTGCAAGAAGCGCACCGCCGCCCGACCTTCAGTGTCGATTACTGGCACCAGCATGCGCTTCGTACCGTCATTCGTCACCTCTCTTTTGCGCTTGCGCCGCAGGCCGTTTACGCTCGGGTGCAGGAAAGCGAAGCGGAAGTTACCGAACCCCCATTGCAGGTGGCGCAATTGGCGCTGCTTTCTACCCTTAATGCGCTGCTGACGCACGAGCCGAAGCCGCCGACCATCATTCGCAACACTCACCATGCCGTGCTACCCGCTGTTGCGCAGCATCAGGCTGGGTTGTGGCTTGCGCAAGTGCAGGGCATTCGCGCCGGACCTGCAGCCTTAAGCTGATTTCTTGCCCCTCGGGCGACAAAAAAACCTAAAAAATAACAGTAAATTGACTGCCTGTGTTGGCCGTCATGACAGAGATATCAAACATCATGTTAGTGAAATTATTGACCAAAGTTTTTGGTAGCCGTAACGATCGTACGCTGCGCCGCATGCGCAAATCGGTTGAGCTGATCAACCAGATGGAACCGGACATGGAAAAACTGTCCGATGACGAACTGAAAGCCAAGACCAACGAGTTCCGCGCGCGCCTGGAAAAGGGCGAAGTGCTGGAAAACCTGTTGCCTGAGGCCTTCGCGGTAGTGCGCGAGGCGAGCAAACGCGTCTTTGGTATGCGTCACTTCGACGTGCAGCTGCTGGGTGGCATGGTGCTGAATGACCGCTGTATCGCAGAGATGCGCACCGGTGAAGGTAAAACCCTGACCGCCACCCTGCCAGCCTATCTGAACGCCCTGAGCGGCCGTGGCGTGCACGTGGTAACCGTCAACGACTATCTGGCACAGCGTGACGCCGAGAACAACCGCCCGCTGTTCGAGTTCCTCGGTTTGAGCATCGGTATCAACCTGCCGGGCATGCCGGCACCGGCCAAGCGTGAAGCCTATGCCGCAGACATTACCTACGGCACCAACAACGAATACGGTTTCGACTATCTGCGCGACAACATGGCGTTCAGCCCGGAAGAGCGCGTTCAGCGTAAACTGCACTATGCGCTGGTGGATGAGGTTGACTCCATCCTGATCGATGAAGCACGTACGCCGTTGATCATCTCTGGCCCGGCTGAAGACAGCTCCGAGATGTACATCAAGGTTAACAAGCTGATCCCTAAACTGATCCGTCAGGAAAAAGAAGATTCGGATTCCTTCCAGGGCGAAGGCCACTTCTCAGTTGACGAAAAGGCGCGCCAGGTGCACCTGACCGAACGCGGCCTGATCCTGATCGAAGAAATGCTGATGGAGGCCGGCATCATGGACGAAGGGGAGTCACTGTACTCACCGACCAACATCATGCTGATGCACCACGTGACCGCGGCTCTGCGCGCCCATGTGCTGTTCACCCGCGACGTTGACTACATCGTAAAAGACGGTGAAGTTATCATCGTTGACGAACACACCGGCCGTACCATGCACGGCCGTCGCTGGTCCGATGGCCTGCACCAGGCTGTGGAAGCCAAAGAAGGCGTGGAAATCCAGAACGAAAACCAGACCCTGGCCTCCATCACCTTCCAGAACTACTTCCGCCTGTACGAAAAGCTGGCCGGGATGACCGGTACCGCCGACACCGAAGCTTTTGAATTCAGCTCGATCTACAAGCTGGATACCATCGTGGTGCCGACCAACCGTCCGATGATCCGTAAGGACATGCCGGATCTGGTCTACATGACCGAGTTGGAGAAGATTGGCGCGATCATTGAAGATATCCGTGAGCGTACCGTCAATGGACAGCCAGTGCTGGTGGGTACTATCTCGATTGAAAAATCCGAGGTGGTTTCCCGCGAACTGACGAAGGCCGGGATTGACCACAAAGTTCTGAACGCCAAATTCCACGCCATGGAAGCGGACATCGTAGCGCAGGCAGGCCAAAGCAGTGCGGTCACTATTGCCACCAACATGGCGGGCCGTGGTACCGATATCGTGCTGGGTGGCAGCTGGCAGGCCGAAATTGAACAGTTGGAAGATCCGACTGAACAGCAAATTGCTGAAATTAAAGAAGCCTGGAAAATCCGTCACGATGCCGTACTGGCTGCGGGTGGCCTGCACATCATTGGTACCGAGCGTCATGAATCACGCCGTATCGATAACCAGTTGCGTGGCCGTTCCGGTCGTCAGGGTGATGCCGGTTCATCCCGCTTCTACCTGTCGATGGAAGATGCCCTGATGCGTATTTTCGCCTCCGATCGTGTTTCTAGCATGATGCGTAAACTGGGGATGAAAGAGGGCGAGGCGATTGAGCACCCATGGGTCACCAAAGCGATTGCCAACGCTCAGCGTAAAGTAGAAAGCCGCAACTTCGACATTCGTAAGCAACTGCTGGAATACGATGATGTTGCCAACGATCAGCGCCGCGCCATCTACAGCCAGCGTAACGAACTGCTGGACGTGTCCGACGTTAGCGAAACCATTGCCAGCATCCGTGAAGACGTGTTCAAGACCACTATCGACGGCTACATCCAACCGCAGTCGCTGGAAGAAGAGTGGGACATTCAGGGGTTGACCGAACGTCTGAAAAACGATTTCGATCTGGATATGCCTATCGCCGAATGGTTGGATAAAGAGCCTGAGCTGCACGAAGAAACGCTGCGTGAGCGTATTCTGGAAAAAGCCAAGGAAGAGTACCAGCGCAAAGAAGAAGTGGTTGGCACCGAGATGATGCGCAACTTCGAGAAAGGCGTGATGCTGCAGACGCTGGATTCCCTGTGGAAAGAGCATCTGGCGGCCATGGACTACCTGCGTCAGGGTATCCATCTGCGCGGTTATGCGCAGAAAGATCCTAAGCAGGAGTACAAGCGCGAGTCCTTCAACATGTTTGCCACCATGCTGGAATCACTGAAGCATGAAGTGATCAGCGTGCTGAGCAAGGTTCAGGTGCGGATGCCGGAAGAGGTTGAAGCCTTGGAACTGCAACGTCGTGAAGAAGCCGAGCGTCTGGCCAAACAGCAGCAGCTGAGCCACTATGAAGAAAACGCGTTGGTGACCGAAGATCCTAATGCGCCGACCATCGCAGAACGTAAAGTGGGCCGTAACGATCCGTGCCCATGCGGTTCCGGTAAAAAATACAAACAGTGTCACGGTCGTCTGCAGAACTAAGCCGACACCGTTTAACGAATAAAACCCAGGGGTTCAGCGTGCTGAGCCCCTGTTTTTTGGCGCTGCATTCCGCGCTCCAATGACCCAAATCAGGAGGATGCGATGAAACACCTGAACATCGCCGTCGGCATCATTCGTAACGCCCAGCAGGAAATCTTCATTACCCGCCGCGCGGCCGATTCGCATATGGCCGGTTTCTGGGAGTTTCCCGGCGGAAAAATCGAACAGGGAGAGACGCCGGAACAGGCGCTTGGCCGTGAACTATTGGAAGAGACCGGCATTGAAGCCCAGCGTGCGGAGTTGTTGGACGTGCTTGAGCATCAGTTTAGCGATCGCATCGTCACGTTGAATTTCTATCTGGTGGAAGCCTGGGCTGGCGAACCCTTCGGTCGCGAAGGCCAGCCTATGCGCTGGGTAAAGCAGGCTGACCTGCGGGAAGACGAGTTCCCTCAGGCTAATATCAGTATTATCAAACTGCTGGTGGAGCAGGCAAAGTCCGCGCAGTAACACGATCGGCCTCGCAAGCGCCAGGCCGATAAGCAAGACGATCAGCGATCGTCTGCTTCACTCCATTCATCGCTTTCAGACAGGTCGCTGTTGCTGGGAATACGCTTTTCTTCATCGGCCCATTCGCCCAGATCAATCAGCTGACAGCGTTTGCTGCAAAATGGACGAAATGGGCTCACTTCTCCCCAAACCACACCTTTGCCACAGGTTGGGCATTTCACTACGGTAGTCATATCTATTCCTTACTCCCTTCCAACGCGTGAAAGGTCTTTATGTCATTGGGTCAGCAACAGGCCAACTCAAAGGTTAGTCGTTCCGGCACCACGCCAAGCTCACTGTCCAGCGGCAGAAAGCGAATCGCATAGCGCGTCTTATGGCCGGAAATTTGTGGGTAAAGCTGGTGCGCCAGATTGATGCGCAAGCGCAGCAGATCCGCCCCCTCGGCGTTATCCTGGAAAAAACCGTTCAGGCTGATCTGATTGCGAAATGGGCCTGCCTGACGGATCAGATCCAGCACCATAGTCAGTGCCTGGTTCAACGGTTCCAGCGTTTGTAACCATTCGGCTACGTCGTTATCCCGCTCTTGCTGAGGCGCATGCATCCACATGTGCAGCGTTGGCAAGTCAAAGCTGCAGCACCCTCCGGGGATGCTCAAGCGTTGCCGCACCAGGCTAATCAGCCGATCTTCGCGCAGTGATTGACCCAGTCGCGGCGCCGACATCAGTGCGGCACCACGTTGCTTCAACTGGTTGCGTAACTGATCCACCAGCGACATATCGACGCCGGGCACGTCGGCCCATGCCAGCAACTTTTGCTGCTGGCGTTCCAGCTCTTTCAGTAGCTCGGTGCGTACTTCACCGCGCTCCAGCACGTCCAGCAGATCGGCGACGGTGCGGAAAAAGGTCAGGGCGATGGCCGTTTCGCTTAATGCACGCTGGCCATGCAGCTGTTGCAGCAAAAATTCCATGCGCAGCCAGGTGCGCATTTTTTCATTCAACGGATGTTCAAAAAGAACGCTTGGGGAAACATCACTCATTCAGTTTAATCCTGTCGGGTCGCAGATGCCGCCAGCTCAAGGTAACGGCAATGCAGTGCGGCAACCAATGGCTCTATCCCCTGAGCGGCGCCGCTATTATCAATGATGTCGTCTGCAGCGGCCAGGCGCTGCTCACGCGTGACCTGTGCGGACAGTATGTTCTGTGCCTGCTGACGGCTGATACCGTCGCGAGCGATGGTTCTGGCCAACTGAGTCTCGCTGTCGACGTCAACCACCAGCACGCGATCGGCACGCGCCTGCAGGTTGTTCTCGACCAGCAGTGGCACCACCCAGAGAGCGTAGGGGCTGGTGACTTGCGCCAGTTGACGTTGAGTTTCCTGATGAATCAGCGGGTGCAGCAGCTGGTTTAGCCAGCGCTTTTCATCAGGATTACTGAAGATACACTGACGTAAGGCGGCACGGTTCAGTGAACCGTCCGGCTGCAACATTTCATTACCAAAACGGTCGGCGATGGCAGCCAGCGCCGGGGTGCCAGGCTCGACAACCTGCCGGGCGATAACGTCAGCATCGACCACCGTCACGCCGTGGCGAGCGAAGGCGTCTGCCACGGTGGACTTACCGCTGCCGATACCCCCTGTCAACGCAACAATGTAGGCCATGGTAGGGAATGCACCTGAGGTTCATAAAAAAATAATAGACGAATCATAAAGCGATCGCACAGAAGTGCAAGTAAGCCGGCGGCGCTTGCCGGGCCGCTTCGGCCGTACGGTGATAAAAAACGCAGCCGGAAAGGGAAAATGAGCGGGAGGTCACACTGCGGTGTCGCAGGTAAATTTGTCGGATTGTAGCGCAAATAAAGGAGAATTCGCAGTCTTGTCCGGCGATTATTAGCGCGTATGATAGCGTCACTGGAACTGGCATTAATCTACCCGTCGCCTTTCAAGCCGCAGCGTTGTTGACTGCAACTTGAAATTCATAGGGTATAGGTTCGAATACTATCCTGCGATCCGTCGCCATAAACCAGGAAATCATAAGTCATGCGTATTGAAGAAGATTTGAAGTTAGGCTTTAAAGATGTGCTGATTCGCCCAAAGCGTTCCACGCTGAAAAGCCGCTCAGAAGTTGAACTGGAACGTCAGTTTACCTTCAAACATTCTGGCTGTAGCTGGTCTGGTGTGCCGATTATCGCCGCCAACATGGATTCAGTCGGTACCTTCAGCATGGCAGAGGCCCTGGCTTCCTTCGATGTTCTCACCGCCGTACACAAACACTACACCGTAGAGCAGTGGGCCGCCTTTGTGCAGCGCGTGCCGGCATCGGTGCTGCGCCACGTGATGGTTTCAACCGGCACGTCTGACGCTGACTTTGTGAAAATGAAGCAGATCCTGGCGCTGTCATCCGAGCTGAAATTTATCTGTATCGACGTAGCCAATGGCTATTCCGAGCATTTTGTCGCCTTCCTGCAGAAAGCGCGCGAAGCCTGCCCGAAGCATGTTATTTGCGCCGGTAACGTCGTCACCGGTGAAATGGTGGAAGAACTCATCCTGTCCGGCGCCGACATTGTTAAAGTCGGTATTGGTCCAGGCTCTGTCTGCACGACCCGCGTGAAAACCGGCGTCGGTTATCCGCAGCTGTCCGCGGTGATCGAATGCGCTGATGCGGCACACGGCCTCGGCGGCCAAATCGTTAGCGATGGTGGTTGTTCGGTCCCGGGCGACGTAGCGAAAGCCTTTGGCGGCGGCGCGGACTTTGTCATGCTGGGCGGCATGCTGGCCGGCCACGACGAGTGTGAAGGCACCATTGTGGAAGAGAACGGTGAGAAATTTATGCTGTTCTACGGCATGAGCTCCGAGTCGGCGATGAAACGCCACGTCGGCGGCGTTGCCCAGTACCGTGCGGCCGAAGGGAAAACCGTCAAGCTGCCGTTGCGGGGAGAAGTTGAGTTCACCGTCCGCGATATCCTCGGCGGCCTGCGTTCTGCTTGTACTTACGTCGGCGCGGAGCGTCTGAAAGAGCTGACCAAGCGCACTACTTTCATCCGCGTTGCAGAGCAGGAAAACCGCGTCTTCGGCAGCAAGTAAGCGGCGCCTTTCGGCACCAGCAACTGGTGGGCGCAGTTCAATGCTGCGCCCAATCACTGACGGACTTACCCCAAAACATTCCCCAACTGAAATATCGGCAGATACATGGCGATCACCAATGTGCCGACGATCCCTCCCACTACCAGCATCAATAGGGGCTCCAGCGTTTGCGCCAGGGTATCGGCCAGCTCAAAGGTTTGCTGTTCATGCCACGCGGCCAGTTTGCCCAAGAGGGTATCTAACGAACCGGATTCTTCGCCCACCCGCACCAATTGCTGGCATAACGAAGGGAAAAGCGCCTGCTGTTCCAGGGCGCGATGAAAAGTCTGCCCTTGCGCAATCTGTTGCCTGATGTTGTCAATCGCCTGGCGATAAAACAGGTTATCCACCGACAGCGCTGCTGTAGCCAACCCATCAACCAGGCTGAGCCCAGCCTGCTGGGTCATGGCCAGAATACGGAATATTTGGCTCAGGCAGCCGCCTTTGATCAGGTGCGCAATCAGCGGCAGCCTCAACAGCGCCGCCTGTTCGCGCCTGCGCCATTGGGGCTGTGGATGCAGGCGGCGGAGATAGGTGTATGCCATACAGACCAGAATCGCCGCCAGCCAGGGACCGCTACCGATCAGCAGGGAGGAAAGGTTCAGCAACCCTTGGGTAAACCACGGCAGCGGCGCATTGAAGGACTGATAGACGCCGGCAAATTCAGGCAACACCATCACCAGCATCAAAATACTTACCAACAGCGCCACCGCGCAGATAAACAAAGGATAACGCAGCGCCTTGATGACTTTCTTTTGCAGTTTTTGCTGTGCTTCCTGCTGTTGGGCCAGTTGCAGGCAGCATTCATCCAGGTGGCCGGTCAGCTCGCCAATGGCGATTAGCTGGCGGTAGATCAGAGGAAACACGGCATGTTGCTCAGCGATGACCTCAGAAAATGGCTGACCCTGGCGCACCTGTTCACTCACTTCCCGCAGCAGGCAGCGCCAGGCTGCGGACGGGTGCTCTGCCGCCAGTAGCTGTAGCCCGCTGACCAGCGGCAATCCGGCCTGCAGCAGGGTGGCCAACTGACGGGTGAACTGGATCAGCGGTTCACCGCGCCACTGGCCGGCAGCAATGCATTTCCCGTTGTTGATCTGGCAGGGCTGTAGCCCTTGTTCAATAAGCCACTGGCTGACCTCATTCCTCTCACTGCTCATCAGCTCACCCTCACGCAGTTGTCCGTGTGGGTCAATTGCCTGCCAGAGGAAAAGGCGCAGCGTTTTCACGGAGCGCCTCCGCTGTCGGCAATAACACCGACAATGCGATACACCTCCTCCAGCGAGGTGACGCCCTGAGCGGCCAGCGTTAGTCCGGCTTGCAGTAACGTCGTCTGCCCCTGCTGCCGGGCGATTTCAGCCAACATGCCGGGGGCGGCCCCCTCCAGCAGGCCGGCTTGCACCTCCGGGGTAATGGTCAACAGTTCATACACCCCGGTACGGCCGTAGTAACCGCTGAAGCAGTGTTCGCAGCCATCGGCCTGCCAGGGCAGCAGAGGTGTAGCCCAAATGGCCGTGGGAAAACGTACGGGCTGGCTTTGTTGATAGCGACAGTGGCTGCATAGCTTGCGCACCAGACGTTGTGCGATAACCAGTTTCAGACAGGCGGCAATCAGGTAGCCCGGGATACCCATATGGGTCAGGCGCGTCAGGGTTTCGCTGGTGGAATTGGTGTGCAAAGTGGAAAGCACCAGGTGGCCGGTTTGAGCGGCTTTTACTGCGATCTCCGCCGTTTCCCGATCGCGGATCTCACCGATCATGATGACGTCCGGATCCTGTCGCAGCAGGGCGCGTAATACGCGGGAGAAATCCAGTTCCGTTTTGGCATTGGTCTGCGTCTGATTGATACCGAACAGGGGAATTTCAATCGGATCCTCGACGCTGCATAAATTACTTTGCGCGTCATTCAACTGACGCAGACCGCTATACAGCGTGACGGTTTTGCCGCTGCCGGTGGGGCCGGTGACCAGGATCATGCCCTGCGGGCAGGACAAGGCAGAGGAAAACTGCGCCAGTGCCGTCGGATCCATACCCAATTGATCCAACGGCAACTCCTGGCGTTCAGTTTGCAAAATTCGCAGCACCACTTTTTCGCCGTGCAGGGTGGGCAGGGTGGCGATACGCATGGAGTAGCGAGCGTTATCCAACCGCACGCTGAGCTGTCCATCCTGCGGCAGGCGGCGCTCGGCGATGTCCAACTGCCCCATGATTTTCAATCGGGCCGTGAGGCGAGCGGCGAGCGTGAATGGCGGTGAGGCTATTGCCTGCAATACGCCGTCAATGCGCAGCCGGATACGGAGAGTCTGCTGGTAAGGTTCGAAATGAATGTCCGAGGCTCGCCGCTGAATGGCGATGCGAAGCGTCTGATTGATAAATTGCACCACGGGGGCGTCACTTTCGTCGTTTAATGAGGGCGCGGCGGGTTGATCCTCCGGTGCGACCTGTTCGAGCCGATCGCCCCGCATTTGTCGACGATTCAGCTCTGACTCCAGCCTGGCCGCCGGCCATTGTTCCAGGTGAATGCGTTTACCGGTGGCAAAACGCAGGGCCGACAGCAGTGCCTGGGGAGCCTCGGCAGTCAGTGCGACGTTCAGGCACTGGTCATCTTCACTGAGAGCCAGTGCCTGATAGCGCTGGCACAGGGTATGGATTTCATCGCTGATTACCGTACTCATGATGTTGGCGCCACGGCGGTAGTGTCAAAACGGAAAACTTCCTGACAGGTTTCCTGCAGATTGCTGTTTTCGCTGGTGCACTGGCGTGTCCAACGCGTCAGGCCGCTGGCATTTTGGGTTGGCGTCAGTGCGACCGTCAACCCCTGCAGCGTTTGCGTGCCGGTCAGCGAGATCACGCCCTGGCTGACCTGCACCGCGCTGACGTAACCTGAGGCGTCGCCGGTAGGGATGCCTTTGCTGCCGGCGTTACAGCCGGTCGGCGTGCCGCTGTCGAGCACGCACAGTTCAACGGCCAGCTTATACGGCGTCATGGTTTGCAGCATGTCGGTCATCGCTGCCTTTTGGATATAGCGCTGATAGGCAGGAATACCTATGGCGCTCAGTATGGCGATAATGGCGATTACCACCATCAGTTCTATCAGGGTAAAACCGCGCTGCGTTTCCATCCGTTGCTTCCTCCATGTCAATGTGAGGACCAGAGTAATCAGGCCAGCGGGGCGTTTCGAGCCGGTGATGGCTGTTTTTAGGCGCAGTTCCACAGCAATCGACTGAGGTTGCAGCAGCGGGAAAAGAGATGAGGCGTGTTTCGCAATTTTGGTAAAAAAACACCTCCCCGCTGGTTCAGAGAGGTGTTGGGGGAGAGGATGTTATTTGAAGCGCATGGAAAGATCGAGGGCGGTCACATGTTTGGTCAGCGCACCTACAGAGATGTAGTCCACACCGGTTTCGGCGAAGGTACGCAGGGTTTCGCTGGTCACGTTGCCGGAGACTTCCAGCTGTGCGCGGCCCTGGGTTTGCGCCACGGCGGCGTGCATCATTTCGACGCTGAAATTGTCCAGCATGATAATGTCTGCACCGGCGTCCAACGCCTGCTGCAGTTCGTCCAGCGACTCGACTTCCACCTCGACCGGCACGTCGGCATGCAGCCAGACGGCCTTCTCAACGGCATTTTTGATCGAGCCGGAGGCAATGATGTGGTTTTCCTTGATCAGGAAGGCGTCGGACAACCCCAGACGGTGGTTGCTGCCGCCACCGCACAATACGGCATATTTCAGTGCGGTGCGCAGCCCTGGCAGGGTCTTGCGGGTGTCGAGCAGGCGGGTTTTCGTCCCCTGCAACAGTGCCACATAGCGGCTGACTTCGGTCGCTACACCGGACAGGGTCTGCACAAAATTCAGCGCGGTGCGCTCACCGGTCAGCAGTACTCGTGCCGGGCCGGTCAGTTTGCAAAGCGGTTGGTCGGGCACCAGGCTATCACCGTCCGCCACCTGCCAGTCCACCTTCACCTGGTTGCCCAGTTGGATAAAGACTTCATTTAGCCAGCGCTTACCACAAAATATACCGGGTTCACGGGTGATGATCGTGGCTTCGGCCTGGGTATCTGGCGGTAACAATTGCGCGGTAATATCGCGTTCGGCATCGACTTCGCCTCCCAGGTCTTCACGCAGCGCCTGGGCAACGGCATAGGGGATATCGCTTTCAATTCGTTCAAGAAGCTCGGTGCGGCGAGTGTCGGCACTGTAGCGGCGTGTCGGCATAGAAAACTCCGAAATGGACGGTAAGATCGTAGGGGGAACATGCTACTCTGTTGCCGTGACAAGTACCACCGCCCAGAGGTGTCTGATGCAGTTAGAACAAGGCTGGATTGTCGGGGTAACCCGGGTTGTCTCGCCGCATTGCGATCTTCGCCCGAATGAGGAGGCGCCTTCGCTGCTGGTGATCCACAATATCAGCCTGCCGCCCGGCGAGTTCGGCGGCCCCTATATCGATCGGCTGTTTACCGGTACTCTTGATCCTGCGGATCACCCCTATTTTTCTGATATTCATCAACTGCGCGTTTCGGCGCACTGCCTGATCCGTCGCGAGGGTGAAATCGTTCAGTATGTGCCTTTTGACCGCCGAGCCTGGCACGCGGGCGTTTCGTCATATCAGGGACGAGAGCGCTGTAACGATTTTTCGATCGGCATTGAACTGGAAGGTACCGACCAGGTGGCGTTCACGCCGCAGCAATACCAAAGTCTGAACGCGGTGACCGCGCTGCTGATCCGGCATTATCCGATGTTGGCGGCGCATATCGCCGGGCACAGTGACATTGCCCCTGGCCGCAAAACCGATCCCGGCCCGGCGTTTGACTGGGATTTATATCTGGCATCTCTGGAACAACCCGGCGGACCAGATGACGCTATGCTTGGAACAATGGAAAGGGAGAGGAGTCGCTAATGACGCTGTTTACGCTGTTTACGCTGTTACTGGTTCTGGCGTGGGAACGTTTATTCAAGCTGGGTGAGCATTGGCAGTTGGATCATCGCCTTGAGGTGGTATTTCATCGGCTGCATCGGTTTTCACTGGCGCAAACGCTGCTGATGACGCTGGCCTGGATGGTGGTGGTGGCAGGGATTCTGTGGCTGTCTCAGGGACTGTTTTTCGGCGTAGTGACGCTGTTGCTGTGGATCGTCATTGATCTGCTGTGTGTCGGCGCAGGGATCAAGCGTAAACACTATCGGGCCTATCTGAAGGCCGCTCGGCAGGGGGATGCCCATGCCAGCGATCAAATGGCGGAAGAGCTGGCGCTGATCCACGGTTTGCCGGTGGATTGCAGCCAAGAGCTGCGCTTGCGTGAACTGCAAAATGCGCTGCTGTGGATTAACTTCCGTTATTATCTGGCGCCGCTGTTTTGGTTCGTGGTCTGTGGGCCTTACGGGCCGATTGCGCTGGCTGGCTACTCTTTCCTGCGCGCTTACCAGACCTGGCTGGCGCGCCACAACACGCCGCTGGAGCGTTCGCAGTCAGGCATCGATCATCTGCTGAACTGGCTGGACTGGATCCCGGTGCGTCTGGCCGGTGTGGCTTACGCCCTGTTTGGCCATGGTGAAAGAGCGCTGCCGGCGTGGTTTGCGTCGTTGGGCGATCGTCACTCCTCGTCGTATCAGGTGCTGACGCGGTTGGCGCAGTTTTCACTGGCGCGCGATCCTCACATGGATCCGGTACAGACCCCACGGGCGGCGGTCACCCTGGCGCGTAAGGTGACGATGATTATCGTGGTGGTGGTGGCTCTGCTGACAATTTACGGTGCCTTGCTCTAAAGCGAGAGCAGGGGGCACGATGGAAATAAAAACGGGCGCCAGGCGCCCGTTTTTATTGGCTTGACCAATCTTACAGCTTGGCGAAACAGCGACGTGCGGCATCGATGGTGCGCTGAATGTCTTCCTTGCTGTGAGCAACGGACATAAAGCCAGCCTCAAAGGCGGAAGGCGCCAGATAAACTCCTTCCTCCAGCATCAGGTGGAAGAAGCGCTTAAAGCGTTCTACGTCGCACTGCATCACGTCCTGATAGCAGGTTACTGCCGGGGTATCGGTAAAGAACAGGCCAAACATCCCGCCAACGTGGTTAACCACCAGCGCGATGTTTTCTTCTTCAGCCGCGTGCAGCAGGCCAGCCGCCAGCATATCGGTCAGTTCGGTCAGGGTCTGGTGAATGCCAACCTGAGAGACTTCGATCAGACAGGCATAACCGGCCGCCATCGCAATCGGGTTGCCGGACAGGGTGCCAGCCTGATAGACCGGCCCGGTTGGCGCCAGCGCTTCCATCACTTCACGGCGGCCCCCAAAGGCACCGACAGGCATGCCACCGCCGATGATTTTACCCAAACAGGTCAGGTCTGGCACCACGCCATAATGAGCCTGAGCCCCGGCCAGCGCCACGCGGAAGCCGGTCATGACTTCGTCGATAATCAACAATGCACCGTACTTGTCGCACAGTGCGCGCAGACCCGGCAGGAACTCCGGCAGTGGCGGCACGCAGTTCATGTTGCCGGCGACCGGCTCGACGATGATGCAGGCGATCTCGGAAGGGTATTGTTCAAATGCGGCCTGCACCGAATCCAGATCGTTAAAGGTGCAGGTCAGAGTGTGTTTGGCGAAATCGGCCGGTACGCCCGGCGAATTAGGCTGGCCCAGGGTCAGCGCGCCGGAGCCGGCTTTGACCAGCAGGCAATCTGCGTGGCCGTGGTAGCAGCCTTCAAATTTGATGATCTTGTCGCGGTTGGTGTAGCCACGCGCCAGACGGATTGCGCTCATGGTGGCTTCGGTACCCGAGTTCACCATTCGCACCATATCCATGGTCGGCACCAGTTCGGTCACCAGCTCTGCCATTTTAACTTCCATCTCGGTCGGCGCGCCAAAGCTCAGGCCGCGCTGCGCCGCTTCAATGACCGCGTTGCGGATCGCCGGGTGGTTGTGACCCAGCACCATCGGGCCCCAGGAACCGACGTAGTCGATATAACCTTTGCCGTCGACGTCGAACAGGTAAGCCCCGTCCGCCCGTTCGATAAACAGCGGCACACCGCCAACGCCGTTGAATGCACGCACCGGAGAGTTAACCCCGCCTGGGATTACCTGTTTTGCCTCGGCATACAGACTTTCGGACTTGCTGTTTAAGCTCATAGAACGGCTCCTGGATTCTCTTTTGAATGATTTGACCGCGCTATTCTAGTGAAGTGTTCGTCGATATGAAACGATCACAGTCAGATACCTATTTAGAGGGGCGATCGATTAGCGGGTGGGTTAGAATAATCAACTAGCCTATTTGTATTACATTTAATTCCATTAATGAATAACCCATTATGACTGAATTACAGCAACAGCCGCGGGTGGCGCAGGCCCCACGTCTAAAACGCAGTGACGCAGTGCGCCAGCTTTTACGCCGCGATAAAACGCCGGTGGCGATCCTGTTTATGGCGGCGCTGGTGGGCACCCTGGCGGGTCTGCTCGGGGTGGCCTTTGATAAGGCGGTGGACTGGGTACAGCAGCAGCGCTTTTCTGCTCTGGCGCAGGTCGCCGATTATTGGATCCTGGTTTGGCCGCTGGCCTTTATTCTTTCCGCCGCGCTGGCGATGTTGGGATATTACCTGGTACGCCGCTTTGCTCCTGAGGCTGGGGGATCGGGCATACCGGAGATCGAAGGGGCGCTGGAAGAGCTGCGCCCGGTGCGTTGGTGGCGGGTGATCCCGGTGAAGTTTATCGGCGGTATGGGCACCTTGGGCGCGGGTATGGTGCTGGGCCGCGAAGGGCCTACGGTGCAGATGGGCGGCAACGTCGGGCGCATGGTGCTGGATATCTTCCGCATGCGCGGTGCCGAAGCGCGCCATTCTTTGTTGGCGACCGGTGCAGCCGCCGGCCTGTCCGCAGCCTTTAACGCCCCGCTGGCGGGCATTTTGTTTATCATTGAAGAGATGCGGCCGCAGTTCCGCTACAACCTGATTTCGATTAAAGCCGTGTTTATCGGCGTCATCATGTCGAGCGTGGTGTTCCAGCTGTTCAACGGGGAAGGTTCGGTGATTGCGGTAGGCAAGCTTTCCTCGGCGCCGATCAATACCCTTTGGCTGTATTTGGTGCTGGGGGCGATATTTGGTGCGGTGGGGGTGATGTTCAACGCGTTGGTCTTCCGCACTCAGGATATGTTCGCTCGCCTGCACGGCGGCAAAATGCGCAAAATTCTGCTGATGGGCGGTTTGCTCGGCGGTATTTGCGGCATTCTGGGGCTGATCCAGCCCGAAGCGGCTGGCGGCGGTTTTGGCCTGATCCCGATCGCCGCAGCGGGTAACTATAGCGTCGGCATGCTGATGTTTATTTTTATCACCCGGGTGATCACTACGCTGCTGTGTTTCGGTTCGGGGGCTCCGGGCGGCATTTTTGCGCCGATGCTGGCGTTGGGTACGCTGTTTGGCACCGCCTTTGGCCTGGCCGGCGGCCATTTGTTCCCAGAGTACGGCATCGAAGCCGGCACCTTCGCCATTGCCGGCATGGGTGCGCTGTTTGCTGCCACGGTGCGTGCGCCGCTGACCGGGATCGTGCTGGTGCTGGAGATGACCGACAATTACCAGCTCATCCTGCCAATGATAATTACCTGCCTGGGTGCTACGCTGGTGGCGCAGTTCCTCGGGGGCAAGCCATTGTATTCCTCAATATTAGCCCGCACCTTACAACGGCAGGAAGCGTTGCAGGCGAGCGAGGCGGCAGATAAAACAGGTAAAGAAAATACAACAAATGCGGTGAATACTTGAACGCAACACTCAGGTATTGGATAATCATTAACATTAATCCGGCCGCCATTGTAGCGACCTGATGCAGAACAATGTTGGGAGTAAAGAGTATGAGTGATGAAACAGCACTGCCCCTGCAATTTACCGAGGCAGCAGCAAGCAAGGTTAAAGTCCTGATTGCTGATGAAGAAAATCCGAATCTGAAGTTGCGGGTTTACATTACCGGTGGCGGTTGCAGCGGATTCCAATACGGCTTCACTTTTGACGACAAGGTCAACGATGGCGATATGACCATCGAGAAACAGGGCGTTGCGCTGGTGGTTGACCCGATGAGCCTGCAGTATCTGGTGGGCGGCTCGGTCGATTATACCGAAGGGCTGGAAGGCTCGCGCTTCGTGGTGACTAACCCGAACGCCAAAACCACCTGCGGCTGTGGATCTTCCTTCAGCGTCTGATCCTGAATGCCGTGGTGCAGAGAACCCGCCAACCTCACCGGTTTGCGGGTTTTTTTATGGTTACCATTCTACGGTGACCAATTCGCGATACGTTTCACTGCCGCCCTCGTTTTGTAACCTGCTACGGGTCACTTTGGGCTGGGTGTCGGTCGCATTGCCGCATTTCACCTGAGGGACCGTGTCGCTGACATCTACGCTGCAGATGGGCATTAGGGTCAGGCTGACGCCAATTTTGCCGCTGGTGGTTCCGGCGTAAGCGAGAGAGCTGCAGAGCAGCATACTGAGCGAGAAGATAATATTTTTCATCATTAGGACAACAGCCATCCGTAAGCAATCACATAATGGCTTATCGGCAAAAAGTTAATAAAATTTAACAGGGCGGGAGAATGGTTAACTTGAACTTAAAAAGTTTATTACATTGTTTTCCCTGATTTTTTCAGGCGTTGATAATAACACTTGTTTATTAATTGGTCGAATATTCTGCTTTAGGGGGGGGCCGTGATAAGGCTCCGCCCGGAATCGGGCGGAGTGGGATTAGCGCTCGAGGATAAATGCGGGCAGTTTCAGGTGCCAGCGAATGGCCGCCAGCCGGATCGCCAGGGTGATGACCATGCCAAGCATCATCGCCTGCTGCAGCGGC
This sequence comes from Serratia liquefaciens, assembly GCA_012719855.1. Taxonomy (GTDB): domain Bacteria; phylum Pseudomonadota; class Gammaproteobacteria; order Enterobacterales; family Enterobacteriaceae; genus Serratia; species Serratia liquefaciens_A. The sequence continues at coordinate 35,466 of JAAXZN010000001.1, forward strand.
ATACCGAAGGTTGCGTAGGCCGTAGCATGTACGATGCCGCCGATAATGCAGGCGGTGGCGTAAATTTCGGTTCGCAGGATCATGGGGATTTCACGCGCCAGTACATCGCGGATAATGCCGCCGCCGACGCCGGTGATCACTCCCATACAGATTGCCACTAACGGGCTGGCATCGGCCGCGAAGGCTTTATTTACCCCGATGCCGACGAACACCGCCAGCCCGACGGCATCCAGCACCGGCAAGATCCATTTAGGCAGGCGGCGTGGCTGGCGCACCAGCAGCAGCGTCAGCACGCAGGTGATCATCGCCACCACCAGATCGGTCGGATCTTTCACCCAAAATACCGGCCCGTTGGCCAATGCCATGTCGCGAATGGTGCCGCCGCCCACCGCAGTCACCACGCCAAGTACCAGCACGCCAAAGGGATCCATCCGCAACTTGCCCGCCAGCAATACGCCGGAAATGGCGAAAACCGCCGTGCCCAGGATATCCAGCCAAAACACCAGCATTAACGGATCTCCGCCAGTTGGCTGCACAGCTGTTGCGCTGCCAGCATAATGCGGGGGCCGGCGCGGTTGAACCAGTCGCCATTGAGCGCAATCACCGGTACCTGCAGTTGCGGAGCCCAGAAGGCCTTCACGCTGGCGATCTCTTTTTGGTCGCCGGTAATAACGATGGCCTGGGGTTGACGCGCCAACACCTGCTCACGGCTGATTTGCGGCCACGGCATACGGCTGTCGGCAAAGATGTTTTCCGCACCGCACAGCGACAACACCTGGCTTTGCAAGGTGGCACCGGAAGTGGTGAACAGAGGTTGGGTGCCGAATTGCAGCAGGACTCGTCTTGGCTGAGTGTGAGGATATTTGGCTTTCAGGTCGGCAATTTGCTGACGAAGAGCCTCTGCGGCCTGATGCGCCTGTTCAGGATGCGGACTGTATTGGGCCAGCTGATCCAGTGAGCGGGGAATATCCTCCAGGGTGGTGGCGTCGGCATAAAAAATCGGAATGCCGAAAGCGGCGAGCTGATCCAGCACCCGCTGTGGGTTGCCGCCGCGCCAGGCCAGGATCAGATCCGGCTTTAGCGCCAGTACCCGCTCAAGATTGATGCCTTGCCAGGAGGCCACCTGCTCGAGTTTCCTGGCGGCCGGGGGATAATCTGAATAGGCGCTCACCGCCAGCAGCGTGTCGCCCATGCCGGCGGCATAGGCAAGTTCGGTGGTATTGGGTGCCAGGCTGATCACGCGCTGGGCAGCGCCGACAGGCAGCGCCACCCACAATGCCAGCAGCCACAACAGGGCTGAAAAGCGTCGCGTCACATTAACCGCGCTTAGCCAGGGTTTGCAGCATGGCGTTAACCATCAGCGTGGATTGCTGAGCAGCCACCACCAGGAACTCGTCGAAGCTCATGTGCGATTCACTGTCGGCAACGTCAGAGATTGCACGCACTACGACAAACGGGGTGCCGAACAGGTGGCAAACGTGGCCCACGGCTGCCGCTTCCATTTCTACTGCCGCCACGCTCGGGAAAGTAGCGCGAATACGGGCCAAAGGCTCTGCGCCGTTAATAAAGGCGTCGCCGCTGCAAATCAGGCCGCGTACGGCGTTCAGGTCCAGTTGCTTGATGCAGCTTTCCGCCAGGGCAATCAGCGCGTCGTCCGCGACAAACGCCGCCGGGCAGCCGGCCATTTGGCCTGGTTCGTAACCGAAAGCGGTCACGTCGGCATCGTGATAACGCACTTCTTCGGACACCACGATATCGCCGACCTTCAGCGTGCTGGCCAGGCCACCGGCGGAACCGGTGTTGATCACCACGTCCGGCTTGCAGTGTTCCAGCAGCAGGGTGGTCCCCATGGCCGCAGAAACCTTGCCGATGCCGGATTTAAGCAACGCCACGTCAACGCCGCCGATCTGGCCGGTATAGATTTCACAGCCCGCGCGTTGAATGGTCTGACGGTTTTCGATTTGATCGCGCAGCAGGGTGACTTCCTGCTCCATTGCGCCGATGATGCCTACTTTCATAAATAACACTCGCTGATTGGGTGTGGGAATTGCGGCATAGTCTATCATGGCTCTCATAGAGAGATAATGCGTTGCATATACCGTCGGGAATTGTTATCACGGGGGCTGGGCGCAACGGCGGAGAAACAGATGTCCGGGATCGACTTTAAGCAGAAAATCAGCTTCCAACGGCCCTTCAGCAAGCCGATTGAAGCCGAAGAAGAATACGACATAGTGCGGCAGTTCGAGAGCGATCGCGGGCGTATTGTCAATTCCGCCGCCATTCGCCGTCTGCAGCAAAAAACCCAGGTGTTTCCGCTTGAACGCAACGCCGCGGTGCGCAGCCGCCTGACGCACTCCATGGAGGTGCAGCAGGTAGGGCGGCATATCGCCAAAGAGATCCTCAATCGTTTCAAACAGGAAGGGCGGATCGACGAGCTCGGCCTGACCAAACTGCTCGATCCTTTTGAAAGCATTGTCGAAATGGCCTGCTTGATGCACGACATCGGTAATCCGCCTTTTGGCCATTTTGGCGAGTCGGCAATTAACGACTGGTTTGCGCAAAGGCTGGATCCTGCCAGCTGCGGCAGTGAGCCCGTCAGTAACGATCGCTGCCAGGTCAGCGTATTGCGTCTGCACGAAGGTGAGAGCGATCTTAACCGTCTGCGCAGCCGCATTCGTCACGATCTCAGCCACTTCGAAGGTAATGCCCAGGCAATCCGGCTGGTGTATACCCTGCTGAAGCTTAACCTGACCTATGCGCAGGTGGGCTGTATCCTGAAATATACCCGTCCGGCCTACTGGGCCAGCGATATTCCCGCCAGCCACAACTACCTAATGAAAAAGCCGGGCTTTTATCTGGCGGAAGAGGCTTTTGTCGATCGGTTGCGGCGTGAGTTGAATATGGGCGAGTTCGACCGTTTCCCATTGACCTATATTATGGAAGCTGCTGACGATATTTCGTACTGCGTGGCGGATTTGGAAGACGCGGTGGAAAAAAACATTTTCACCGTCGAGCAGCTTTACCAGCATTTAACTCAGGAATGGGGCGAGGTCACGCCGGGAGATTTGTTTGATAAAACCGTGGCCAGCGCTTTTCGCAAAATCGATCGCGGCGGTGCGCGGCGCAGTTCTGAAGATCAATTCTTCATGTATTTGCGAGTTTTCACCGTGGCGCGTTTGGTGCCGCATGCGGCACAGCGGTTTATTGATAATCTGGATGCGGTTTTCCAGGGAAACTTTAATCAGGCGCTGCTGGAGGATTCCAGCCCGGCTTACCAGCTGTTGAAAATATTCAAGAATGTTGCCTTCAAACACGTCTTCAACCATCCGGAAGTCGAACAGCTTGAGCTGCAGGGCTACCGGGTGATCAGCGGCCTGCTGGATATCTACAGCCCGTTGCTGGCAATGTCCTTGGCGGATTTTACCCGGCTGGTGCAGGAAGACAGCCATCGTGCTTATCCGATAGAAACACGCCTGTTTCACAAGCTTTCGACCAAACATCGCCTGGCGTATATCGAAGCGATTGAAGGTTTGCAGCACCTGTCGCCCGAGCAACTGGCTATCCGGGAGTATTATTTCCGCGCGCGTTTGCTGCAGGATTATATCAGCGGCATGACAGATCTTTATGCTTATGACGAATACCGCAGATTAATGGCTGCGGAATAATTCATTCGGCTAATTAATATTATTTTAAGCCGTTTTCCTGGCGCCGCGAGCTTATTTGGAGTTTTGTAAAGACGGACAATATTTGTTTACTATTACCAATAATCTGCGCCGGAACTTCGGGTTATTAATAGGCTCTCACTATGCACAAAGACCCTAATACTTTCTGAACGACTTTAGAAGAGACACACAGATGAAAAAAACCGCATTAGTTCTGAGCGCATTGGCATTCAGTATTGGTATGGCGATGGGCCCGATGACGGCCGTCGCCGCAGAAACCGCGTCTTCCAGCACCCAGCAATTGCCGAGCCTGGCACCGATGCTGGAAAAAGTGATGCCTTCCGTGGTCAGCATCAATGTTGAAGGCAGCACCACGGTCAATACGCCGAAGATGCCACAGCAGTTCCAACAGTTCTTCGGTGAAGATTCACCGTTCTGCCAGGACGGTTCGCCGTTCCAGGGTTCGCCGATGTGTCAGGGGGGGGCCGGTGCTGAACCGGGGGCTCCTGATCAGGGCACGCAGCAAAAATTCCAGGCGCTGGGCGCCGGTGTGGTGATTGACGCGGCCAAAGGCTACGTGGTGACCAACAACCACGTGGTGGACAATGCCAACAAAATTCAGGTCCAACTGAGCGACGGTCGCAAATTTGACGCCAAGGTGATCGGCAAAGATCCGCGTTCTGATATTGCGCTGATCCAGCTGAAAGACTTCAAGAACCTGACGGCGATCAAGATGGCGGACTCCGAACAACTGCGGGTCGGTGATTACACCGTGGCCATCGGTAACCCGTATGGGCTGGGCGAAACTGCCACTTCCGGGATCGTTTCTGCGTTGGGTCGCAGTGGATTGAACATCGAGAACTACGAGAACTTCATCCAGACCGATGCGGCGATTAACCGCGGCAACTCCGGCGGCGCTTTGGTTAACCTCAACGGCGAACTGATCGGCATCAACACCGCGATCCTGGCGCCGGACGGCGGCAACATCGGTATCGGTTTCGCTATCCCGAGCAACATGGTGAAAAACCTGACCGCGCAAATGGTCGAATACGGCCAGGTCAAACGCGGTGAATTGGGCATTATGGGCACCGAGTTGAACTCTGAACTGGCGAAAGCGATGAAAGTGGACGCGCAGCGCGGGGCATTCGTCAGCCAGGTGATGCCGAAATCTTCTGCCGCCAAGGCGGGCATCAAGGCCGGTGATGTGATTGTCACCATGAACGGTAAAGCCATTTCCAGCTTTGCGTCGTTCCGCGCGGAAATTGGCACTCTGCCAGTGGGCAGTAAAATGTCGCTGGGCATTCTGCGCGACGGCAAGCCTGTTACCGTTGACGTTACGCTGGAACAAAGCACTCAAACGCAGGTTGAGTCCGGCAATATTTACACCGGTATTGAAGGTGCCGAACTGAGCAATGGCCAGGTCGGCAACCAGAAAGGTGTGAAGGTAGATAGCGTTAAAGCGGGCAGCGCTGCCGCACGTATTGGGTTGAAAAAAGGTGACGTGATCCTGGGCGTTAACCAACAGCCGATCCAGAACCTGGGTGAATTGCGCAAGATCCTCGACAGCAAACCTTCGGTACTGGCGCTGAATATCCTGCGCGGCGACACCAGCTTGTACCTGCTGATGCAGTAATCATTACCAACCGGTTTCCACTTACAAGGCACGCTACGGCGTGCCTTTTTACTGCGGGCAATATCAGGCCAGGTGAGAACGTGCCGCCTGACTGACCAGCTCAATCTCATCCAGCAGCTCCAGCCATTCCGGCTCCAAATCGTCGCTGCTCACTCCCCGACGCAACTGCTGTTCAAGGTAGAAACACAGCTGTTTCAGACGCGGTACGCCGCTGTAGCTGCAACTGCCGTGCAGTTTGTGGATCAAATCCAGAATGTCGGCGTCCGGCGTGCCGTCGAGCATCGCTTGCACGCGTTCGCTAACCTGTGGCAGGAAGTCGAGCAGCATCTGCAACAGGTCACGGGCCAGATCGGGCTTGTTGGCCGCCTGACGCAGTGCCAGTGCCCAGTCGAGCGACAGCAGCGGTTCATTAACGTTAACCGGGGTTACCGGGTCGGCTTCACCGCTGTGATAGCGCGCCAACACGCGGGTCAGCATGGCTTCGTCAATCGGTTTGGCCAGATAGTCATCCATGCCTGCCTGCAGCAAATGTTCGCGCTCGCCGCTGACCGCATGGGCGGTGACGGCGACAATCGGCGTTGAATTATGGTGCGGCAGTTGGCGGATCAGCTCGCTGGTTCGAATACCGTCAATATTCGGCATCTGGATATCCATCAGGATCAGGTCCAGCACGTTATCGCGGGCCAGTAGCAGCGCTTCTTCCCCGCTTTCACACAGCAGGGTCTTTTCCACCTGTTCGGCCAGCAGGGTGCCGATCAGCTTCAGGTTAGCCGGGTTATCGTCAACCGCCATCACCGTCAGCGGCAGGCGTTTACGTTCCGGCAGCGCGGTGATACGCGGCGGCGTTTCCATACGCAGCAGCGGGAACAGGCGATTGCTGGTGATCGGCTTGATCAGGCAGCCGGCGGCACCTTGTTGTTTAAGCATTTCGGCGTTGATCTGCGACTGGCAAGGCAGCGCCAGAATCACCCGCTCAGCGACCTTCAAAGCCGCCAGCAGCTTGCTTTCGTGCTGAGCCATATTGTCGCGGAAGGGGATAGGCACGCCGACCAGCAGGAAGTCGTAATGTTTCTTCGGCAGTTGGGCCAGCGTAGGTGAATGGGTAATCACCAGTTGGGTGACGTTCAGCATATTGAGCGTCGCCTGCGCTGCCATCGGGTTGGCTTCGATATACCCCAACGTCTTGCCTTGCAGATCCGGCAGGCTTGGCGGCAGCGACAGCATGCCTTCGTGCAGATCGAGCGTGATGTGGAACCAGAAGGTCGAGCCGCGGTTCAACTGGCTGTGGAAGCAGATATCGCCGCCCATTTCTTTCACCAGTTTCTGGGTGATCACCAGCCCCAGGCCGGTACCACCGTGGCGGCGCGAAATGCTGGCATCCGCCTGACGGAACGCCTGGAACAGCTGTGACTGCTGTCGTTCGGAGATGCCTATGCCGGTGTCATGGATTTGCACTTCCAGCTCAATTTGGCGGTCCTGCAGGCCACGCAGTTCGACACGGATATCGATGTTGCCGGTCTCGGTGAACTTGATCGCGTTACCCAACAGATTGGTAATGATCTGCTGTAGCCGCAGCGAATCGCCGATCACCTGCTCCGGCACGTCGTTGTGCACGTCCAGCGTCAGCTCCAGCCCTTTTTCGTGGGCGCTCGGTGCCAACAGCACAATGACCTCGTCGAGCGTCTCACGCAGCGAGAACGGAATATGCTCCAGCACCAGCTTGCCGGCCTCCAGTTTGGAGAAGTCCAGCACGTCGTTGATGATGGTCAGCAAGTTGTTGGCCGAGCGCTCGATGGTTTGCAGGTAATCGGTTTGGGTGACGCTCATTTCGGTTTTCAGCATCTGGCGGGTAAAACCAATCACGCCGTTGAGCGGAGTACGCAGTTCGTGCGACATGTTCGCCAGGAATTCGGACTTGATGCGAGCCGCTTCCTGGGCGCGTTTTTTCGCCAGATCCAGCTCCACGTTCTGGATCTCCATTTGCTCCAGCGTTTCACGCAGATCGGAGGTCGCCTGATCGATGTTCTGCTGCATCTCTTCGTGGTAGGCGGTAAGCGACATCGCCATCGAGTTGATGCCGTTCTTCAGCATATGCAGTTCGCCCAGCATAAAGCCTTCGACGCGGCTGTCGAGCTGGCCGCGACGGATGCGATCGACGGTATTGACCATATTGCGGATCGGGCCGGTGACGTCGCGCATCAGGCGGTAAGCGAACAGGATCGCGATGCACATGCACAACAGCAACAGCAGGGTGGAGACGAAGACCTCTTTGTATTGCTGCAGACGAACCGACTGCAGATCCAGCTCGATCGCCACGTAGCCCAGGCGGTTGTCCTGTTGGGGATCGCTGCTGGCAGCCTGGTCCGGGTACTGGCTCTCCGCCAGGATCGGGGTCCGCAGGATCAGGGAGTCGCCGCGCCGGGTCAGCATCAGATCCGTAGGGATTGGAACCCCTTTCGGCAATTGCAGCTGGGTAAAGTTGTGATGGTAATTGGAGGTGACAAACAGATTATTCTGCGCATCGAATACCGTAATTGAGCGCACAATATCTGAATGACGGCGGTGCAACAGACTGACCAACTGCCTGACCGACTCGCGGCTGCGGAACGTCATGCCGTACTCGCTGGCCACTGCCAGCGGTTCGATAATGCTGGCGCCGGCGTCAACCAGTTGTTCTTGCAATTCATTGTAGCGATGCACTACGAAGAAAGTGCTGAGCAACAGACCAATCAACAGCGTTGGGGCCAGAATCAGGATCATCATGCGCGCCCGCAGGCTGTATTTGGTCATGGGTTTCCAATGTGGGAGAATTGCCGGACAATCTCTACTTTAAATGAACCAGCACTCAATCGACAAATATGGCGCAATTCTACTCTCCGAAACGCCGCATGACGACCCGGCAAAATTCTCCCGTGTTAACACTGACGGTGGACAATCTCGATCCCTTTGGTCAGGGCGTGGCACACCACAACGGCAAAGCGATTTTCGCCCCAGGGGTATTACCGGGTGAGCAGGCGGAAGTCCAACTGACGGAAGAAAAAAACAAGTTTGCCAAAGGCAGGTTAAAGCACCTGCTCAGTTGCAGTCCGCAACGTGTCAAACCACGCTGCCCACATTTTGGCATGTGCGGCGGCTGCCAGCAGCAACACGCGGATGAAAGCCTGCAGCAGCAGAGCAAGGCGGCGGCGCTGGTGCGAATGATCGCTCGCGAAACCGGCGTTACGCCACAGCAGGAACCGGTGATCGCCGGTCCGCAATACGGCTATCGCCGCCGCGCCCGTCTCGGGCTGTTGTGGCAGCCTAAGCAGCAGTGTCTGGTGATGGGCTTTCGCCAGGCGGCGTCCAGCGATCTGGTGCCGGTGACGCAATGCCCGGTGTTGCATCCCGAACTGGAACAATTACTGGCGCCGTTGCGAGCCTGCCTGAGTGCATTGCAGGTCGCCAAACGACTGGGGCATGTCGAACTGGTGTTGGCAGACAACGGTCCGGTACTGGTTCTGCGCCATCTCGACGCCTTGAAAGAGGATGACCGCCAGGCCCTGCAGGCTTTTGCGCGGACAAAAAACGTAACCATTTATTTGGCGCCGGACAGCGATAGCCTCGAAAAACTGTGCGGTGAAACGCCGTATTATCAGGTCGACGGGCTACGCTTAGACTTCAGTCCGCGTGACTTTATTCAGGTAAATGACAGCGTAAATCAGCAAATGGTGGCCCAGGCCCTTGAATGGCTCAGTATTCAACCCAATGATCGGGTATTGGATCTGTTCTGCGGCATGGGCAATTTTACCCTGCCGTTGGCGCGACGCGCCGCTGCGGTGGTGGGCATAGAAGGTGTTGCCACACTGGTAGCGAATGGGCAATATAATGCACATAAGAATAGGCTGAATAACGCCAGCTTCTTCCATGAAAATCTGGAAGAGGACGTTGAGCAACAACCTTGGGCAGCACAAGGATTTGATAAAGTGATGCTGGACCCTGCCCGTGCGGGCGCGGCCGGAGTGATGTCACATATTGTTAAACTGGCGCCAGAGCGGGTGGTTTATGTTTCCTGTAACCCGACCACGCTGGCACGCGACAGCAAAGTGCTGCTGAGCGCCGGTTATCGTCTTGCACGTGTGCGGATGTTGGATATGTTTCCGCATACGGGGCATCTTGAGTCAATGGCGCTGTTTATTAACGGTTCTGCGCCAGAGGTCGCTGCAAAGTAGGGAGAGGGTATGGTTGCGGTAAGAAGTGCACATCTGAACACGGCTGGTGAATTTGCTCTCGACGAGTGGATTGCCAGCTTGGGGCTACCTAACCCGCAGTCATGTGAGCGATTAGCCGCAACCTGGCGCTACTGTGAGCAGCAGACCCAGAACCATCCTAATGCGCCGCTGTTGCTGTGGCGCGGGCTGGAAATGGTCGAGATCCTCTCTACTCTGAGCATGGATAACGACAGCATGCGCGCCGCGCTGCTGTTCCCGCTGGTGGATGCCGGCATCGTGCAGGAAGAAACCCTGACCGAAGAGTTCGGCAAGGGCATCACCTATCTGGTGCATGGCGTACGCGATATGGACGCCATCCGCCAACTGAAAGCCACCCAAAACGATTCGATGGCCTCCGAACAGGTCGACAACGTGCGCCGCATGCTGTTGGCGATGGTGGAGGATTTCCGCTGCGTGGTCATCAAGCTGGCGGAGCGTATCGCTCACCTGCGCGAAGTGAAAGATGCGCCGGAAGACGAACGCGTGCTGGCGGCGAAAGAGTGTTCGAACATCTATGCCCCGCTGGCTAACCGTCTGGGTATCGGGCAGCTCAAATGGGAGCTGGAAGATTTCTGCTTCCGCTACCTGCATCCGGACGAGTACAAACGCATCGCCAAGCTGTTGCACGAACGCCGCATCGATCGCGAACAGTTTATTGACGATTTCGTCGCCTCGCTGCGCAATGCGATGGTCGATGAAGGCGTCAAGGCGGACATCTACGGCCGTCCAAAACACATTTACAGCATCTGGCGCAAGATGCAGAAGAAGGCGTTGGCGTTTGACGAGTTGTTTGACGTGCGCGCGGTGCGCGTGGTGGTCGAGCGCTTGCAGGACTGCTATGCCGCGCTGGGGATTGTGCATACCCACTTCCGCCATCTGCCGGATGAGTTCGACGACTACGTCGCCAACCCGAAGCCCAACGGTTATCAGTCGATCCACACCGTAGTACTGGGCCCGCGTGGGAAAACGCTGGAAATTCAGATCCGCACCCGACAGATGCATGAAGATGCAGAACTGGGTGTCGCCGCGCACTGGAAATACAAAGAGGGTGCGGTTGCGACGGTACGTTCCGGCTACGAGGAACGCATCGCCTGGCTGCGCAAACTGATCGCCTGGCAAGAAGAGATGGCGGACTCCGGCGAGATGCTCGACGAGGTTCGCAGCCAGGTGTTCGACGATCGGGTTTATGTATTTACCCCGAAAGGCGATGTGGTGGATCTGCCGGCAGGCTCTACGCCGCTCGACTTCGCTTATCATATTCACAGCGATGTCGGCCACCGCTGCATCGGTGCCAAAATTGGCGGGCGTATCGTGCCCTTTACCTACCAGCTGCGGATGGGGGACCAAATTGAGATCATCACCCAGAAGCAGCCGAACCCAAGCCGCGACTGGCTGAACCCGAACCTGGGCTATGTCACCACCAGCCGCGGACGTTCCAAGATCCACAACTGGTTCCGCAAACAGGATCGCGATAAAAATATCCTTGCCGGTCGCCAGATGCTGGACAGCGAGCTGGAACACCTCGGCATCAGCCTGAAAGAGGCTGAGAAGCTGCTGATCCCGCGTTACAACATGAATTCGCTGGATGAAATATTGGCGGCGATTGGTGGCGGTGATATTCGCCTGAATCAGATGGTGAATTTCCTGCAGGGCAAGTTCAACAAGCCGAGCGCCGAAGAGCAGGATCGCGAAGCGCTGCGGCAGCTAGTGCAGCAGAAAGCGCCGCCGGCAACCCGCAGCAAGGACAATGGCCGGGTGGTGGTGGAAGGGGTAGGCAATCTGATGCACCACATTGCCCGTTGCTGCCAGCCGATCCCGGGTGACGATATTATCGGTTTTATCACCCAGGGGCGCGGTATCTCCATCCACCGTGCGGATTGTGACCAACTGGTGGATCTGCAATCGCACGCGCCGGAGCGTATCGTCGACGCGGTATGGGGCGAAAGCTATTCCAGCGGTTACTCGCTGGTGGTGCGCGTGATGGCCAACGATCGCAGCGGTCTGCTGCGTGACATCACCACCATTTTGGCCAACGAAAAGGTCAACGTGCTGGGCGTGGCCAGCCGCAGCGACACCAAAAAACAGCTGGCAACCATCGATATGGACATTGAAATCTATAACCAGCAGGTGCTGGGCCGGGTGTTAGCCAAGCTCAATCAACTGCCGGACGTGATAGACGCCAAACGCCTGCACGGCAGCTAAATCACCTGCATCTTTCGAGCCACATCATTGTTGGCCAGGCTCCGTGGCTTCAGTTATCGTAGGGGCGAACCTATTCGCCCCGATTGACCCGGGCGCAGCACGCTGCGCCGCTACACTAATGACCGGCGCCGATTCTTTTGTCAGAGACTTTCTTATGACCCAATCTTCTCCACTGCAACGCTTGCTGAACATCATGAAAACGCTGCGCGATCCGCAGGTCGGTTGCCCATGGGACCGCAAACAAACCTTCGCCACTATCGCCCCTTACACGCTGGAAGAAACCTACGAGGTACTGGACGCCATCGAACGTCAGGACTATGGCGATCTGCGGGACGAACTGGGGGACCTGCTGTTCCAGGTAGTGTTCTACGCCCAGATGGGCCAGGAGCAGGGGCTGTTTGGTTTCGACGAGGTGTGTAACGCCATCAGCGACAAGCTGGAACGTCGTCATCCGCATATTTTCGGGGAAGCCGATGCCGCCGACAGCGAGGCCGTTGCGGCGCGTTGGGAGCAGTTGAAGGCCGGTGAGCGTGCAGAAAAAGCGCTGCATTCGGCGCTGGATGATATTCCTCAGGCGCTGCCGGCGCTGATGAAGGCGCACAAAATTCAGAAACGCTGCGCTTCGGTCGGCTTTGACTGGCATACGTTGGGCCCGGTGCTGGACAAGGTGTACGAAGAGATCGACGAAGTGATGCATGAAGCGCAGCAGGCGGTAGTCGACGAACAGAAACTGGAAGAGGAAATCGGCGACCTGCTGTTTGCCACGGTGAATTTATCGCGCCATCTTGGCCATAAGGCAGAAAATACTTTGCAGGCCGCCAACCGCAAGTTCGAGCGCCGTTTCCGTCAGGTGGAAGAGATCATCCAACGGCGTGGGTTGCAGATGGGCGAAGCGACGCTGGAGCAGATGGAAGAGGCGTGGCAGCAGGTTAAGCGCCAGGAAAACTAATTTGCCGCTCGGGTGTCCTATGATTGTCGCCGGAGCTTAACCTTGATCGGCGACAAGGTTCACCCAAGCTGAAACGGTTAAGCTCAGGGCCATAGTTTGCTGAACCGTGGCTTACCGACAGCAAAACGCCAACAAACTGAAATCTAAGGCGTTTTATTGTCTCGAAAGGGCGGAAAAATAAAATTTTCCATGCTAACTCCTTGTTTTAAAAAGACAGGAACTGGCAGGCCGATAGAGTAAACCCTGATGAACCCTTGATGGTGACAGAGATGATGGACAGTAAAACGATCGTTTGTAGGTCTGGAGAGGTTCGGGTATACTACTTTCCCGTCTTGGTTCTTCCATCGTCTTTAAACCTAAACTCTCAGGTTCAGCATGACAACTAATTATATTTTTGTGACCGGCGGGGTCGTATCCTCTCTGGGTAAAGGCATTGCCGCAGCCTCTCTGGCGGCTATTCTTGAAGCCCGTGGCCTCAACGTTACCATCATGAAACTGGACCCGTACATCAACGTGGATCCGGGCACCATGAGCCCGATTCAGCATGGGGAAGTTTTCGTCACCGAAGACGGCGCAGAAACCGATCTGGATTTGGGTCACTACGAGCGCTACATCCGCACCAAAATGTCGCGCCGCAACAACTTCACCACTGGTCGCATTTACTCCGACGTTCTGCGTAAAGAACGCCGCGGCGACTATCTGGGCGCAACCGTACAGGTCATCCCGCACATCACCAACGCGATTAAAGAACGCATCCTCGAAGGCGGCGAAGGCCACGACGTGGTGTTGGTTGAGATCGGCGGTACCGTCGGCGATATCGAATCACTGCCGTTCCTGGAAGCCATCCGCCAGATGGCCGTGGAAGTGGGCCGTGAACACACCCTGTACATGCACCTGACGCTGGTGCCGTACATGGCCGCTGCCGGTGAAGTGAAAACCAAACCTACTCAGCATTCCGTAAAAGAACTGCTTTCCATCGGTATTCAGCCAGATGTGCTGATTTGCCGTTCCGATCGCACAGTTCCTGCTAACGAACGCGCGAAAATCGCACTTTTCTGTAACGTGCCGGAAAAAGCCGTTATCTCCCTGAAAGACGTTGATTCTATTTATAAAATCCCAGGCCTATTGAAATCTCAGGGGCTTGATGATTATATTTGTAAACGATTCAGCCTCAACGCGCCGGAAGCCAACCTGGCCGAGTGGGAGCAGGTTATTTACGAAGAAGCCAATCCGGGCGGCGAAGTGACTATCGGTATGGTCGGCAAATATGTCGAACTGCCGGATGCTTATAAGTCGGTGATTGAAGCTCTGAAACACGGCGGTCTGAAAAATCGTCTGACCGTGAACATCAAGCTGATCGACTCGCAGGATGTTGAAACCCGCGGCGTAGAAGTGCTGAAAGGTCTGGATGCGATCCTGATCCCAGGCGGCTTCGGCTACCGTGGCGTAGAAGGCAAGGTGATGACCGCGCGTTATGCGCGTGAAAACAACATCCCTTATCTGGGCATCTGTCTGGGTATGCAGGTGGCACTGATGGAGTTCGCCCGCAACGTTGTGGGTATGGAGAACGCCAACTCAACCGAGTTTGTGCCAGACTGTAAGTACCCGGTGGTGGCATTGATCACCGAATGGCGTGACGAAGACGGCAACGTCGAAGTGCGTACCGAAGAAAGCGATTTGGGTGGCACGATGCGTGTCGGTGGTCAGCAATGCCACCTGACCGACAATAGCCTGGTGCGCCAGATGTACGGCGAACCGACCATTGTTGAACGTCATCGTCACCGTTATGAAGTTAACAACATGCTGTTGAAGCAAATTGAAGCCGCCGGGCTGTTGGTTGCCGGCCGTTCCGCAGACAACAAGCTGGTTGAGATTATCGAACTGCCGAATCACCCGTGGTTTGTAGCTTGTCAGTTCCACCCGGAATTTACTTCGACGCCGCGTGATGGTCATCCGTTGTTCGCCGGCTTTGTGAAGGCCGCTGGTGAGTATCAGAAGCGCCAGGTGAAATAAAATATTTGGTAGGCGGCGCGCGGTGAGAACCGCGCGCTGTTTGTCTGGAGTTTTAGTTTAACTTGTACTGAGGAAAACCTAATGTCCAAAATCGTTAAAGTCATCGGTCGTGAAATCATCGACTCCCGCGGTAACCCGACTGTTGAAGCCGAAGTGCATCTGGAAGGCGGTTTCGTAGGTCTGGCTGCTGCGCCGTCAGGTGCTTCTACCGGTTCCCGTGAAGCACTGGAACTGCGTGACGGTGACAAGTCTCGTTTCCTGGGTAAAGGCGTACTGAAAGCCGTTGCTGCAGTAAACGGCCCGATTGCTCAGGCAGTATTGGGCAAAGATGCCAAAGACCAGGCTAACATCGACAAGATCATGATCGACCTGGACGGTACTGAGAACAAATCCCAGTTCGGCGCTAACGCCATTCTGGCGGTTTCCCTGGCAGCGGCCAAAGCGGCTGCAGCTTCCAAAGGTATGCCGCTGTATGAGCACATCGCTGAGCTGAACGGCACCCCAGGCAAATTCTCTATGCCACTGCCTATGATGAACATCATCAACGGCGGCGAGCACGCTGACAACAACGTCGACATTCAGGAATTCATGATTCAGCCGGTTGGCGCGAAATCCCTGAAAGAAGCCGTTCGCATCGGTTCTGAAGTTTTCCATCACCTGGCGAAAGTGCTGAAGGCCAAAGGCCTGAACACCGCTGTAGGTGACGAAGGCGGCTACGCACCAAACCTGGGTTCCAACGCCGAAGCCCTGGCTGTTATCGCTGAAGCGGTAAAAGCAGCAGGCTACGAGCTGGGCAAAGACGTAACTCTGGCGATGGACTGTGCGGCTTCCGAATTCTACAAAGACGGTAAATACGTACTGGCCGGCGAAGGCAACAAAGCCTTCACTTCCGAAGAGTTCACTCACTTCCTGGAAGACCTGACCAAACAGTACCCAATCGTGTCTATCGAAGACGGCCTGGACGAATCTGACTGGGATGGTTTCGCATACCAGACCAAAGTGCTGGGCGACAAAATCCAGCTGGTGGGTGACGACCTGTTCGTTACCAACACCAAGATCCTGAAAGAAGGCATCGAGAAAGGCATCGCTAACTCCATCCTGATCAAATTCAACCAGATCGGTTCTCTGACCGAAACTCTGGCTGCTATCAAGATGGCGAAAGACGCAGGCTACACCGCGGTGATCTCTCACCGTTCAGGTGAAACCGAAGACGCAACCATCGCTGACCTGGCTGTGGGTACTGCGGCTGGCCAGATCAAAACCGGTTCCATGAGCCGTTCTGACCGCGTTGCTAAATACAACCAACTGATCCGTATCGAAGAAGCGCTGGGTGCACGCGCTCCGTTCAATGGCCTGAAAGAAGTTAAAGGTCAGTAATAACGGTTTGGTACGTTGCTAAATAAAAACCCGCTACGGCGGGTTTTTTATCACTGATTATTTACATGAGTGATAGTGCGTTATTTATTATTATTGAACTAATATCGAATTGTCTGTTTTTTAACTTGATGTATTAATTATAATAATAAAATTCCTATTTATGTATTCCATTTTATATTGCTTTATATTATTTAGTTACTAGACTGCCAGTAAGGCAGAAAGATAAAGCCTGTACTCCTGCCTCCGTTCGTTTCCTCATAAAATCGTCGACCTGCGGGCCGGCTGGGCGAGGGCTTGATGCGTAACAGGATTGTGGTTGTCGGTGGCGGCACCGGAGGGACCATATTAGCCAATTTACTGGCCACGAAATTACATCGGGAAATCTTGAATAATAAAGTTGAGTTATTGATGATTTCGGATTCTCCGGTCCATTATTATAAACCCGCTTTTATGTACGTTGCCTTTAACGCTTTTTTCAAACAGGAATTAACCCGCTCCCAGCAAAGCCTGCTGCGTCCGGAAATTCAGTTTATTGTCGATAAAGCGGAGCGCTTTGATTTAATTCAGCGTGTGATCCATACCCGCAGCGGCAAACAGTATTCCTATGATTTTTTGGTGTTTGCCACCGGCTGCGTACCCTGGCCTGAACGTATTCAAGGGCTGGCGCAGGCAGGCGATCATTTTTACCAATATCAGGCGGCCCGGCAGCTGGCGCAAAAGTTGTCGAGCATCGAAAAAGGCCGTATTTTCATTACCGTCTCCTTCCCTGAGACGCCCAATGTGCCGCACCAGTGCGGTATTGCCCCGATAGAAACCACCCTGATGCTCGATGATTACCTGCGTCGACGCGGAGTGCGTAAAGCGGTTGAAATTGTTTATACCTATCCGAGTGTTTCGCAGTTGCTGCGTAACTGCCTGTTTTTACAGCGTCCAACCGCGGAGGCCTTGCCGGGTATTTTCGCCGCGCGGGATATTCGCCATCAGCGCGGGTTTACTCTCAGTCGGGTGGATGCACAGCAGAAAATCGCTTATTCCGCCGAAGGTGAGCAACAGCCGTTCGATATTTTGATGGCTACCCCGCCTATCCGCGCGGTAGAGGCGGTGCGCAACACGGGCCTGAGCGAGAGCCACAACGGCGAAGGCTGGTTGCCGACCGACCACCAGACGTTACAGGTCTACGGCCAGCAAGGAGTCTATGTCATCGGCGATACGGTGGATCTGCCGGTCAGCAAGGCCGGTGGCTCCTGCCACAATCAGGCACCGGTGATTGCCGACAATATCGTGGCGGAACTGAGGCTGGGCCAGACCGTCAGCCACTACGACGGCAAGGTGCAGGCCATTGCCCAAATGGGGCTGCAGGCCGGGATGCCGCTGGTTTATGACTACCGTCACGATGTGTTGCCAACTCCCTCAACCAAGGCGGGCGGCATGCTGCGCAACGGTTTTAATCGCGGGCTCTACTGGGCAACGGTACGCGGGCTGATATAACGGAGGGCCTATGAACGCATCTGAACATGAACCGCTGGCGGCTTTGCTGGAGAAGCTACAGCCGCTGCTGGCCGGCGGGCGGCTTGATAACGTGGTCGATCTGTTGTCGCTGCTCTCTGATCTGGTGGATATCGCCGATAACGCACTGGTGGAAAAGTTGGCCGGCGTTTTTGAAGACCTGGTAGCCGCGGGGTGGGAGAGTGGAACGGCGCTGAAAATGGCGCATACCGAATTGCAGTTGGACTCGTCTCCCGCCACTTTTCGTGCGCTGTATGCCTTGTTGCGACAGCCGGACACCTTGCTGGGCCTGATGCTGGTACTGCGCACTTTGCAAATCGTTGGCCAGCGCATGCGCAGCAGCGCACTGCCCACGGACGTTTGATCGAACTAATCGTCATTGCTTTCACTCACTCAGGTAAGGAGTTGTCATGTCTGCCACCTTCAGGCAAGCCTTTGCAACACGCGCCATCCATCATGGTTACGATCCTCAGCAGTTCCTCGGGGCGCTCAGCCCACCGGTGTTTATGAGTTCGACCTTTACCTTCCCGACGGCGGAATATGGCGGTGCCTGTTTTGACGGCAGCGAGACGGGGTATTTTTATTCACGCATCTCCAACCCGACCCTTAACCTGCTGGAACAGCGGATCGCCAATCTCGAGGGCGGAGAGGCTGCGGTGGCCTTTGCTTCGGGCATGGGCGCGATTACCGCCTGCTGTTGGACGCTGCTCAATCCGGGGGATGAGCTGATTGTCGATGAAACCATTTACGGCTGCACCTTCAGTTATTTCCATCACGGATTGGCGCGCTACGGTGTGAAAATCACCCACGTCGACCTGACCCGACCGGAGCGGCTGGCGGCGGCGATAGGTCCCCGGACCCGCATGGTATATTGCGAAACGCCGGCCAACCCGAATATGCGTTTGGTCGATATTGCCGCAGTGGCCGAAATCGCTCACCGCCAACAGGCGTTGCTGCTGGTGGATAACACCTATTGCACGCCGTATCTGCAACGGCCGCTGGAACGGGGGGCCGATATAGTGGTGCACTCCGCCACCAAATACATCGGGGGGCATGGCGATTTGTTGGCCGGGTTGGTAGTGACGCGTCAGGATTTGGCTCAGGACATCCGCTTGGTCGGGCTGAAAGACATGAACGGTGCGGTGCTGTCGGCCCAGGATGCCGCATTGCTGCTGCGCGGTTTAAAAACCCTGCCGTTACGTATGGAACGCCATTGCGACAACGCCCAGCGTCTGGCGGAAATGCTGGCTCAGCATTCGGCGGTAGAACGTGTCTATTATCCCGGACTGGAGGATTTTCCCCAGTATGAGTTGGCGCAGCGGCAAATGGCGCGGCCGGGCGGCATGCTGGCGTTTGAACTCAAAGGCGGCATGGCGGCGGGCATCCGCTTCCTCAATGCGCTGCGTTTGATCTTGCGCGCAGTCAGCCTGGGGGATTGCGAATCGCTGGCACAGCATCCCGCCAGCATGACCCACTCGGCCTACAGTCCCGAAGAGCGGCAGCGTCACCATATCAGCGATGGGCTGATACGCTTGTCTGCCGGCCTGGAAGATCTTGGTGACTTGAAGGCCGATATTCGTCAGGCCTTGGCGCAAAAAGATCCTTGATGCCCCCGCCCAGCGGGAAGGGGCAAGCGTTAGCCTAGCGCAGGGGCAATTTCCGCCAGCGCCCGTTCGTCCTGCAATAGCGCCGCGCTGCTGGCAATGTCGGGCGCCAACCAGCGATCCTGATGGTAAGGTTCTACCCTTTGGCGCAGCTGTCGCCAGGCGCGCCCGGTACCTTCGCCGAAGCGTTGCTGTTGCAAAAACTCGAAGGCCTGCGCCGCCAGCAGGTATTCAATCGCCAGGATCTGGTTAACGTTGGCCAACAGCTTATGCAGCCGCAATGCCGCACCGGTCCCCAGACTGAGGTGATCTTCCTGCAGCGCCGAAGTGACATAGTTATCCACTACGCAAGGCTGTGACAGCTGGCGGTTCTCTGCGCACAGCGATGCCGCCACGTATTGGGCGATCATCATGCCGGAATTGACGCCTGGCTCACTGACCAAAAATGGCGGCAAACCGCTGACCAGTGGGTTAATCAGACGATCGATACGCCGTTCGGCGATACCGCCGAGTTCGGCGATAGCGATCGCCAACACATCGGCGGCCATCGCGACCGATTCGCCGTGCGGATTGGCCTGTGACATGACGCGGAAGTTATCCGGCGTGCCAAGCAGCAGCGGGTTATCGGTGGTGCCGTTCAGTTCGGTTTCAATCTGTCGTTCGGCATGGATAATTTGATCGCGGCAGGCGCCGTGTACCTGCGGAATAGAGCGGATGCTCAGCGCATCCTGCGTGCGAATACCTTTGCTGGCGGCAATCACCTCGCTGCCGTTGAGCAGCGCCCGCAGATTGGCGCCCACCCGTTGCATGCCTGGGTGCGGTTTCAACGCCAGTATTTCCTCGTCGAAGGCGGCAATTTGTCCGCGTAAAGCTTCAAAGCTCATGGCACCCAACACATCTGCCCAACGGGCCAGTCGCCAAGCGTCGGCAAGCGCCAGGCAGCTCAGCCCGGTCATGCAGGGCGTACCATTGACCAGGCACAGGCCATCTTTGGCCCCGAGCGGTGGCAGCGCTATACCTTCTTCCGCCAGCGCCTGAGCGGCGGCGACGACCTGCCCGCGATAGCTGACCTCACCGAGCCCGAGCAGGGCAACGCTGACGTGCGCCATATGGGTCAGATAGCCGACCGACCCCTGCGACGGCACCTGGGGCGTGACGCCGCGGTTGAGCAGTGCCAGCAGCGCCTCAACCACTGGCCGTTGGATGCCGGATTTACCGTGGCTGTAGTTCACGATAGCGCAGCAAATAATGGCGCGGGTCTGTTCATCGCTCAACGGTGTACCTACCCCGCAGGCGTGGCTCATCAAGGTATTGCGCGACAGCTGCGCCAACTGTTCGCCGTGCAGCGCCTGGTTACAGAGCGCGCCCAGGCCGGTATTGACGCCGTAGGCGCGTTGTTCGCTGGTGACGATTTGCTGGACGATAGCCTGCGCGTTCTCAATACGTGCCCAGGCCGTGTCCGACAGGCTGAGAGGCACCCTATGACGCGCGACCGCTACCACGTCCTGCCAGCGCAGCGGCTGGCGGTCGATCTCTACTGAAGAAGGATATTGCATTTGGGGTTCCTCAGGCACGGGCCACACTCATCGGACGGGGTTTTTGCACATTTTCATCCAGCGCCAGGCGGCGTTGCACGAAGCGGTTAACGTATTCGTCGGCCGGGTTGTTAAGAATGTCCTGCGGCGTGCCGACCTGGATCAGTTTACCGTCCTTCAGGATCGCGATCCGGTTGCCGATGCGTACCGCCTCATCCAGATCGTGGGTGATAAACACCAGCGTTTTGTGCAGCTCTTTTTGCAGCGCCAGCAGTTGATCCTGCATCTCGGCGCGAATCAACGGATCCAGTGCGCTGAAGGCTTCGTCCAGCAAAATGATATCGGTATCGGTGGCCAGCGCACGCGCCAGCCCGACGCGTTGACGCATGCCGCCGGAGAGTTGATGGGGGTAGGATTTCTCATAGCCCTTCAGCCCTACGGTGTTGATCCAGTGCAGCGCACGCTCCTGATACACCTCTTTATTCTCCCCCCGCACTTTCAGGCCATAGCCCACGTTGTCCAGCACCGTTTTGTGCGGCAGCAGGCCAAAGCTCTGAAACACCATGCTGATCTTGTGGCGACGGAAGTGCTCAAGCTGCTTTTCGTCGTAGCGCAGGATATCTTCACCGTCTACCAGGATCTGGCCGCTGGTGGGATCGATCAGGCGGTTGAAGTGACGTACCAAGGTGGATTTTCCCGATCCGGACAGGCCCATGATCACGAAGATCTCACCGGCTTCGATCGACATCGACAGATCGTGCACGCCGATCACGCAGTCCGTCGCGGCCTGCACTTCCTGCTTGGTTTTTCCTTGTTGGCTCAGCGCCAATGCCGCCGCTGTTTTATGGCCGAAGATCTTGTAGACGTTTTTGATTTCTATTTTGTTCATCGGGGTTACCTCGCAACGGCGGTGCGGCCGTAAGCCTGAGTGATGCGATCAATGACCACGGCCAGAATGACGATCGCCAGCCCGGCTTCCAGTCCCAGCCCGACGTTCAGCGTCTGAATACCCACCAACACGTCTTCGCCCAGCCCACGAGCGCCGATCATTGACGCGACCACGACCATCGACAACGACATCATGGTGGTCTGGTTGATACCGGCCATGATGCTCGGCAGCGCCAACGGCAACTGGACGCCGAACAGCTTCTGCCAGCGGTTGGCGCCAAAGGCGGTGACGGACTCCATCACTTCCTTGTCCACCTGGCGGATGCCCAAATCGGTCAGGCGGATCAGCGGTGGCGTGGCGTAGATCACCGTTGCCAGAATGGCCGGCACCTTGCCCAGGCCGAACAGCATCAATACCGGGATCAGGTAGACGAAGCTCGGCATGGTTTGCATCACGTCCATCAGCGGCATCATTACCGCCCGTACGCGATCGCTACGCGCCGCCAAAATGCCTTGCGGAATGCCGATAATCACCGCCAGCAGCGTGGCGACCAGCACCAGCGCCAGGGTTTGCATCAATTTGTCCCACATCCCGGCGGTACCGACCAACAGCAACAGGCCGACGATCACCAGGGTTGGCAGCCAACGGCGGGTGGCGTGCCAGGCCAGTAGCCCGACCACGGCCAGCATTACCCACCACGGGGTGGTGCGCAGCAGGCTTTCGAGGTGGATCACCGCCCACAGCAGGGTGTCGGAGATCTTGCGGAACATATCGCCATAGTGGGTGACCAACACGTCGACCCAGCGGTTGATCCAATCGGCGATGGAAAAGGTAAAACGTTCTGGAAACATAAGTTTTCCCCTGTCTGACCCGAAACCTATCCGATTACGGGTGGGTGTTCACGGAATGCTAAAGCGGTTACAAGGAAGCCTGAATTTTTTTCGCTGCGTCTTCGCTGACCCACTGTTTCCAGATATCCGGGTGCTGCTTGAAGAACTCCAGCGCCAGCTTCTGGGAGCTGATGCGTTCCTTGCTCATGCGCGCCAGATTCTGGTTAACCAGATCGAGCGGCAGATTCACTTTTGACAACACCTGCACCAGCTCAGGTGCCTGCTGGTTAAACACGCTGGAAATGCCGACCTTGATGTGGATGTTCTTGTCCACGCCCGGCTCTTCCAGTTTCACCAGATCGAGCTGGCCCATAATCGGGGTAGGGGACCAATAGTAGAAGAGGATAGGTTCGCCGCGACGGTAGCTGGAAAGAATGGCGGTATCCAGCGCCGGGCCGGTGCCAGGGCGGAAGTTGGTGAACTTGTCGTCCAAGTTGAATTTTTTCAGGATCGCACTGTTGTCCAGTTCGCAGGTCCAGCCGGCGGGGCAGTTGTAGAAGCGGCCTTTGTCCGGCTCTTCCTGATCGCGAAACACCTGCACGTATTTGGCGAGATCCGGGATGCTTTTCAGGTCCGGTGCCAGCGGTTTCAACTTACGCTTGGCATCGCCTTCAATCACATAACGCGGCACGTACCAGCCTTCAACCGCGCCGACAATGGGGGCACCGACGCTGACCGCTTTGCCGGCTTTCTCGGCCTTGTTCCAGACCTCACTGCGGCCGATCCACTCTTCGGCGAAAATCTGAATGTCGTTGGTGCCGACCGCCTGCTCCATGGTGATGGAGTTGCCCGGCAACGCGTCGGTTTTACAGTCGTAACCCTTTTGCAGTACGTATTGCATCACGTCGGTCAGCAGCATGCCGCTTTCCCAGTTCAGTCCGGCAAACTTGACCGGTTTGCCGGATTCGCACCAGCCTGCTGCGCGTGCGGAGAGGCTGCCTGTCATCAGCCCGAGCGCGATCAGCGGTATCCATAATTTGTGTCGTGTTTGCATGTTGATACTCCACTTTAATGACGAAGAGCCCGGGAACGGCGGGCTCGTGAGACTAATACTGTGGTGAGGACGTGACGGGTGAACCCCCGCCTTTTTTACGCACCCACAACCAGTAAGCCAGGGTAAGGAAGGCTACCCACACCAACCCCACGTACAGGGCGATGCGGCTGTCTTCGAAGTAACCGAGCAGGCCGATGACGAACAGCATGAATACCGTCGCCAGTGCCGGTGCAACCGGCCACCAGGGCACCGGGAAGCTCAGTTTGCTGACCTCTTGCGGCGTCAGCGTGCGGCGCATGGCGATCTGCGACAGCAGGATCATCAGCCATACCCAGACGGTGGCGAAGGTGGCGATGGAGGCGATGATCATAAACACCTGTTTTGGGATCAGGTAATTGAGCACCACCCCCAACAGCAGGGCAATGGACATCACCAGCACCGTCATCCAGGGCACGCCGTTGCCGGTCAGGCGGGTGAAGCTTTTGGGCGCCTGACCTTCCTGCGCCATGCCGTACATCATGCGGCCGGCGCCGAAAATGTCGCTGTTGATGGCGGAAATGGCGGCGGTGATCACCACCACATTCAGCACGTTGGCGGCGGAACTGATCCCCAGATTGCTGAAGATCTCAACAAACGGGCTGCCGTTTTGGCCGATGCTGTTCCAGGGATAAATTGCCATCAGCACCAGCAGCGTCAGCACGTAGAACAACAGAATGCGAATCGGTACCGCATTGATCGCTTTCGGCAGCACCTTCGCGGGGTCTTTTGCCTCGCTGGCGGTAATGCCGATGATCTCAATGCCGCCGAAGGCGAACATCACCACCGCCAGCGAGGCGACCACGCCGCCGATGCCGTTAGGCATAAAGCAGCCGTGCTGCCACAGGTTGCTGAGGCCGGTAGCGTGCTGGGTCTGACCGAAGCCAAACAGCATGACCGCCGCCCCGCCGATGATCATCGCGACAATCGCCGCCACCTTGATCAACGACAGCCAGAACTCCATTTCGCCGAACACTTTCACGCTGCACAGGTTGAGCGCACCGATAAACATGATGATGCTGAGCACCCACACCCATTGGGCGACGTCCGGGAACCACAGCCCCATATAGATGCCGAAGGCGGTGACGTCCGCCAGGGCAACAATCACCATTTCGAAGGTATAGGTCCAGCCGGTGAGGAAACCGGCCAAGGGGCCAAGGTAGTGACTGGCATAATGACCGAAGGAGCCGGAGACCGGCTGATGCACCGCCATTTCACCCAGCGCGCGCATCACCATAAAGACCGCTGCACCGCCGACCAGATATGCCAGCAGCACCGCAGGGCCGGCCAACTGGATGGCTCCGGCGGAGCCGTAGAACAGACCGGTGCCGATGGCTGAGCCGAGCGCCATAAAGCGGATATGCCGCGCGTTTAGTCCGCGTCTGAGTTGTGTTGTTTCGTTATGCATGTTGCTTCCCGTCGAGTTTTTACGGCAGAACAGGCACGCGCTATCCGCACCGGGTGGAACGCACCCGGTGGGACAGAACAAACTGCGTGGTAGGTTTTATTTATGCCTGGCTAGGCAGCAATGCCGCAGGCATCAGCGAGGTCAGATGACCGGTTGCCAACAGCAGGCTGGCAGCTTCAATGTCGGGGGCGAAGAAACGGTCCTTGTCGTAGTAACTGACTTGCTCGCGCAGCACGCGACGTGCCTGCTCCAGACTTTCGGTGGTTTTCAGGCCCTTGCGCAAATCCAGCCCCTGGCAGGCCGCCAGCCATTCGACGGCCAGAATACCGCGCACGTTATCCGCCATTTCCCACAGGCGGCGTCCTGCGGCCGGTGCCATGGAAACATGGTCTTCCTGGTTGGCGGAGGTCGGGATGCTGTCGACGCTGGCCGGGTGCGCCAACGCTTTGTTTTCGCTGGTCAGCGCCGCGGCGGTGACCTGGGCAATCATAAAGCCGGAGTTGACGCCGCCGTTGTCCACCAGGAAAGGCGGCAGCTGCGACATGTGCTTATCCATCATCAGCGAGATGCGACGCTCGGACAGCGAGCCGATTTCGGCAAATGCCAGCGCCAGATTGTCGGCGGCCATCGCGACCGGTTCGGCGTGGAAGTTGCCGCCGGACAGGACATCGCCCTGTTCTGCGAACACCAATGGGTTGTCGGACACCGCATTGGCTTCGACCTCCAGCACTTCGCTGGCCTGGCGGATCTGCGTCAGGCAGGCACCCATCACCTGCGGTTGGCAGCGCAGGGAGTAGGGGTCTTGTACCTTTTCACAGTTGCGATGCGAGTCGGACACTTCGCTGCGTTCGCCCAACAGGTGGCGGTAAGCGGCGGCGGCGTCGATCTGGCCACGTTGGCCGCGTACCGCATGAATACGTGCGTCAAACGGGCTGCGAGAACCCAGAGCGGCTTCCACCGTCAGGCAGCCGGTGACCGTGGCTGCGGCGTACAGGTCTTCTGCATCAAACAGGCCGCGCAGCGCGAAGGCGGCGGAAACCTGGGTGCCGTTCAGCAGCGCCAGGCCTTCTTTGGCCGCCAGCGTTAGCGGCTTCAGGCCTGCTTTGGCCAGCGCTTCGGTGGCTGGCAGCCATTCGCCTTGATAGCGGGCCTTGCCTTCGCCCAGCAGTACCAGACTCATGTGTGCCAGCGGTGCCAGGTCGCCGGAGGCGCCCACGGAGCCCTTCAGCGGAATGTGCGGATAGACTTCGGCGTTGACCAAGGCCATCAGCGCCTGGATCACTTCCAGACGGATGCCGGAGAAACCGCGCGACAGGCTGTTGATCTTCAACACCATAATCAGGCGCACCAGATTGTCGTCGGTCGGTGCGCCAACGCCGGCGGCATGTGACAACACAATCGATCGCTGCAGATTTTCCAAATCTTCAGGTGCGATACGGGTGGATGCCAGCAGGCCGAAGCCGGTATTGATGCCGTAGGTGGTGCGGTTTTCTTCGACAATGCGTTCAACGCAGGCCACGCTCTGCTGGATTGCGGCGTAGGCATTGTCGTCTAACGTCAGGGTCACCGGGTGTTGATAAACTTCGCGTAGCTGAGCCAGTGTCAGTTGGCCTGGGCGGATAGTCAGCGCTTTCATGCTTTGTCTCCTTGAGTCGCGGCCACCATCGGCAGGTTCAAACCTTGCTCACGGGCACATTCAATCGCAATGTCGTAGCCGGCATCGGCGTGACGCATCACGCCAGTGGCTGGGTCATTGTGCAACACGCGGGCGATACGTTCGGCGGCTTCATCGGTGCCGTCACAAACGATAACCATACCGGAATGCTGCGAGAAGCCCATGCCGACGCCGCCACCGTGGTGCAGGGAAACCCAGGTCGCACCGCTGGCGGTATTGAGCAGGGCGTTAAGCAGCGGCCAGTCGGAAACGGCGTCCGAACCGTCCTGCATGGATTCGGTTTCGCGGTTCGGGCTGGCGACCGAGCCGGAGTCCAGATGGTCGCGGCCGATAACGATCGGGGCGGACAGTTCGCCACTGCGCACCATTTCGTTGAATGCCAGGCCCAGCTTGGCGCGCTGGCCCAGACCGACCCAACAGATACGTGCCGGTAGGCCCTGGAAGCTGATGCGTTCGCGTGCCATATCCAGCCAGCGATGCAGATGCTCGTCATCTGGGATCAGCTCTTTAACCATGGCGTCGGTTTTGTAGATGTCTTGCGGATCGCCGGACAGTGCAGCCCAGCGGAACGGGCCGATGCCGCGACAGAACAGCGGACGGATATAGGCAGGCACAAAGCCTGGGAAATCGAAGGCGTTGTTGACGCCCATTTCTTTCGCCATCTGACGAATGTTGTTGCCGTAGTCGAAGGTAGGTACGCCCATCTTCTGGAAGGCCAGCATGGCTTCGACGTGTTCTGCCATCGACTGCTTGGCGGCGGTCACCACCTGCGCAGGTTCGGTCTGTGCACGTTCGCGGTACTCTTCCCAGCTCCAGCCTTTTGGCAGATAGCCGTTCAGCGGATCGTGGGCGCTGGTCTGGTCGGTGACCATGTCCGGGCGCACGCCGCGGCGCACCAGTTCCGGCAGAATGTCTGCCGCATTGCCGCACAGGGCGATGGAGATGGCTTTGCCTTCGGCGGTGTATTTCTTGATGCGAGCCAGAGCGTCGTCCAGATCTGTCGCTTGTTCATCGACATAACGGGTCTTCAGACGGAAATCGATACGGCTTTGTTGGCATTCGATGTTCAGTGAACAGGCGCCTGCCAGCGTGGCGGCCAGCGGTTGCGCGCCGCCCATGCCGCCCAACCCGGCGGTCAGCACCCAGCGGCCCTGCAGGCTGCCGTCGTAATGCTGGCGGCCCGCTTCCACGAAGGTCTCGTAGGTTCCCTGGACGATGCCCTGGCTGCCGATGTAGATCCAGCTGCCGGCGGTCATTTGGCCGTACATGGCCAGACCTTTGGCGTCCAGTTCGTTAAAGTGTTCCCAGGTGGCCCAATGTGGCACCAGGTTAGAGTTGGCAATCAGCACCCGTGGCGCGTTGCTGTGGGTTTTGAATACCCCGACCGGTTTGCCGGACTGAACCAGCAGCGTTTCGTCTTCTTCCAACGTTTTCAGGGTGGCGACAATTTTGTCGTAGCAGTCCCAGTCACGCGCGGCGCGGCCGATACCGCCGTAGACCACCAGCTCATGCGGGTTTTCCGCCACTTCCGGATCGAGGTTGTTCATCAGCATGCGCAACGGCGCTTCGGTCAGCCAGCTTTTTGCATTTAATTTTGTGCCGCGTGGCGCGCGTACATCGACATTGCGAACTTTGTTATTTGCAGTCACAGCATTTTCCTCAAACAGTATCGGTGCAGATCCCATGGTGCGGTGGGGTGAATCACCACGCCATAACAATGCGTAGGGTTTATTAACATATACTTGTATGTACAAGCATATGCAACACCGACCAGTGGGCGGCCAAAAAGACATAAGAGAAAGTTATTATTGTTTTAAATCAATGGCATGATTTCTATTTTGACGGCTGGGCCATTAGGCTCGCACTGAAGAACAGTGAGCTATTCAACAAAAATGAATTAAAAATGGGTCATTTTTGAGCGGCGAATCACAATAAATTTACATACCCATTACAAGTTAGGGCGAGCGATAAAAAAGTCCTATCGCTGGAGGGAAAAACGCCCGCCAGATGGCGGGCGCACTCGTTATGCCGCCGGTTGCAGCACCGCTCTTCGGGTCATTTTGAATACCGTGGCGATGGCGGCGATCAACGCCGGCACACACAGGAACATCAAAATGCTCTGCACTTCCCACTGCATGGCCAGCAACTGTGCTCCCATCATGGTTCCCGCCACGCCACCAAAGCGGCCGATGCCCTGCATCCAGGCTATGCCGGTTGCGCGGCTGTGGGTCGGGTAGAAGGTGGCCGCCAGCGTTTGCAGACCGGACTGCGCACCGTTCATGGTGATGCCCATCAGGAAGATAAAGGTACCCAGCAGCACGATATGGCTGTCCTCGGTCGCCATCGCCACAATGAGCAGGGCGGTGATCACAAAGCCGCTCGACACCACTTTATGGGCGTTCCAGCGGTCCATCAGCCAGCCGGCCACCAGAATGCCGAGCGTGCCGCCGAAGGTGAACAGCGAGGTCAAAATGGCCGACTGCTCCAACTGATAGCCCAGCCCCTGCATCAGGATCGGCATCCAGCTCAGCAGCACGTAATAAATCACCAGGCCCATAAAATAGGTCAGCCACAGCATCAGCGTACCGGTCAGATAAGGGCGGGTGAACAACAGGCCGACGCTGGTTTTTGACTGTGCCAATTTCTCTTCATACAGATAAAAACGCGTCACCTGAGCGAGATCCTGGCTGACGAAACGCTGGGCAATGCGTTTGATTTTTGCCGCCTCCTTGCCGCGGTTTACCATGTATTTCACCGATTCCGGCAGGAACAGGATCAACAATACCGTCAGCGCCAACGGAGCGATCGCGCCCAGCAGCAGTACGCTGTGCCAGCCGTAGGCCGGGATCAGCCACGACGAAATCGCGCCACCGCCGGCCGCCCCGAGCGGGAAACCGCAGTACATGGTGTTAATCGCCAACGAACGACAGCGCTTTGGCGCATATTCGGAAATCAGCGTGATAGCGTTCGGCATCGCGGCCCCCAGCCCCAGGCCGGTGAGGAAGCGCCACAGCGTCAGGCTATTGAGCGAACCGGCGTAGGCGGTCGCCAGGCTCGATAGGCCGAAGAACAGGCACGAAAACACCAGTACCCGCTTACGGCCGATGCGGTCGGAAATCGGTCCGGCAACCAGGGCGCCAAGGGACAGGCCCAGCAGCGCGGCGCTCAGCACCGGGCCCAGATCCTGTTTCACAATGCCCCAGTCTTTGGCGACCGAAGGGGCGATATACCCCATGGCCGCCGTGTCAAAGCCATCAATGGCCAGGATCAGGAATCCCAAAATGATCAAAGTCCAGTGAAACAGCGAGAATTTGCTGTCGTCGATGGCCTGCTGAATGTTCAACTCGGTGGAATGAGCCATGGCAACCTCTAACGCAGATGTGATGGTGTGGATGAACCGCCGGAACTGATGCCCGGCTTGTGCTTTCCTGTATATACATCTGCGCGCAGGCGCTTTATGTCAAATATATTTATCTTATGCGTTAAATAAATGTTGTTTTTGCGAAGCAGATTACATCGTCAGCGCAAGGGGATTGCCCGGGAAGCGAATTAAATGAAGTGGATAGCCGGTGAGATCAACTGGCCCAAGGGCGGAGGATAAAATTTAATACAATTTCGCCTGTTTGGTCGCCGGGCTGGAATCTGCGATAATCCCTTTTTACCTTTCCAGATTGAGAAACCGATGCAGTACCCGATTAATGAAATGTTCCAAACCTTGCAGGGCGAAGGCTTTTTCACCGGCGTTCCAGCCATCTTTATTCGCTTGCAGGGCTGCCCGGTAGGATGCAGCTGGTGCGACACCAAACATACCTGGGAAAAGGAAGCCAATCGGGAAGTCGACATGCAACGGATCCTGGTGAAAACCGAAGAAAGTGATGCCTGGGGCAGTGCCAGTGCCGAACAGCTGCTGGCGGTGATGCGTCAGCAAGGGTATACCGCACGCCACGTGGTGATCACCGGCGGCGAACCCTGTATTTACGATCTGGCCCCGTTGACCCAACTGCTGGAAGACAACGGTTACGGCTGCCAGATTGAAACCAGCGGCACCCACGAAATCCGGTGCTCGGCGAAAACCTGGGTGACGGTATCCCCCAAGGTGAATATGCGCGGTGGCATGAAGGTGTTGGATCAGGCTTTGCAACGTGCTGATGAAGTGAAGCACCCGGTTGGGCGTGAGCGCGATATCGAAGCATTGGATGCGTTGTTGGCGACGCTGCATGATGAGAAGCCGCGCATTATTGCACTGCAACCGATCAGCCAGAAGGAAGAGGCGACCCGTTTGTGCATTGAAACCTGCATTGCGCGCAACTGGCGGCTGTCGATGCAGACGCATAAATATCTGAACATCGCATAAAAAGTTAACCAAGGATGGTTGAGATTGAAAAGAGAAATTGCTTGGGAAGAGCCTTTTGATGACAGCTATGGATCCGGATTTATTACCAGAATGTTTGTTGTTTCTGGGAGGGTCTATGCAGTAGGTTTTGAGGAAATCTACAACGATCAACAATTGGTAAATAAAGGCATTCATATCAACGCCGATATCCCTGACTTCCAATTTCCTGATGCGGGAATGTGGGCTGTCGCATTTGATCAGGTTGAAACGGCTGAAGCGTGGGGAGGTTACAACCACGTGAGATTACCTGGACTATTGGCCGGTAAGGTGCTGCTTAAAGTTGCCAGGTCAATTATTGAGCATTACTATGTATCAAATGCAGGTGCTTATGTTTTCAGTGCTGCACTGGACCGAGAACATGAGAGGGATGTGGATCTTGTAAGCATTTATAATGGTTTCTTGGGATTAGGCTATAAGAGAACGAAACCGTTAGTCGCACTACCTAATATGAAATGTTATGGCAATCTGGGTGAGGGAGGGAGAGGATATGTCGTCACAACAGAAAGTTACTGATGCTGCAACTCTGGAGCGTTTGTCTTTAGACTTGGGTTCCAAACTTCACACAGCGGCCAGAGATATTATAAAGAAGAAACTACAAACTGGCGAATATCAAATGATCAACGGCCGTATCGTTTCTGTTGATCATAAGCGCAGTAAAAAAACTGTTGTAGAGGTTTGAAACAGGACAGTTTGTAGAAGGGCGCCATGGGGCGCCCTTTCTTTAACCTTTATACACGCATCCTGCGGTACAGGTTTCTTTCACCATCACCGCAGTCAGCTCCGGCAACTGAGGTTTGAGCTGTTGCCAGATCCAGGCGGCAAGCACTTCGCTGGTGGGATTTTCCAATCCTGGAATATCGTTCAGATAATGGTGATCCAAGCGCTCCCAAATAGGGGAGAACACGGCTTTAAGCTCGGCGAAATCCATCACCCAACCGGTGTGCGCATCCACTTCACCGGTCACTTCCAGACGCACCATAAACGAATGCCCGTGCAGACGGCCGCATTTATGGCCCTCAGGTACGTGCGGCAGACGGTGGGCGGCTTCAAACTGAAAATCTTTAAACAGCGTGGTTGCCATTATTACGGCCTCATTGACTCAAAAACCGCCGAAGTTTACCGGAAACGGAGCCTGCTTGCCATTTATACCGCTATGGTCTACTGCCACCGTGGTCAATGCACGGTTAACACTTTTTTTGTTTGGTGCCGACCGGACCTATCGGTTGGGGTAATGAGTGGTAAATACGATTCATTCAAATAACGTCAAAAAAACAGCTTTATTTTCAGTTGGATAAAAATATCCGCTTAACGCTTTAAGCACTATCCTTTACCAGAAAAACAGCTTAGTCATTTTGGTTATTAATTATTGCTATCCCTTATTTAATCGTTGCTATTGTGCTCGGTAACCTTACAAACTCTCCTGATCTTTTCAGGACCGCAGACTGAACGAAAAGACAGCGACTGACACAGGCGAGCACCTGGCTGGATAGGTGCCATACCCGTTGCCTTTCAAACTGCAGCGTTGTTACCTGCACTCGCTAACCCCAGTTACTTACCTAAGTAAGCGCCTGGGGATGAGCGAGCCGGCCACCTGGCTGCAGCTTGAAATTCATAGGCTATAAGTAAGGAAATAAGTACTGCAATGACGACTCAGGCTCCTCCAACATCGATGCTCCCGCTGACACCCGAACAGCTGGCGCGCCTGCAGGCGGCGATTGGTGAATATTCACCTACGCAGCTGGCGTGGCTGTCAGGCTATTTCTGGGGAATGGTTAATCAACAGCCTGGCGCGGTAGCCATTGCGCCGGCTGCCACCGCTGCCGCCAGCATCACGCTGATTTCCGCTTCGCAGACCGGCAATGCGCGTCGCCTGGCGGAACAATTGCGCGACGATCTGTTGGCCGCCAAGCTGAGCGTCACGCTGGTTAACGCTGGCGACTACAAATTCAAGCAAATTGCCCAGGAACGTCTGCTGGTGATCGTCGCCTCCACCCAAGGGGAAGGTGAACCGGCGGAAGAGGCGGTTGCCCTGCATAAATTCCTGTTCTCCAAGAAAGCGCCGAAGCTTAACGAAACCGCGTTTGCGGTATTTGGCCTGGGGGACACTTCCTATGAGAACTTCTGTCAGTCGGGTAAAGATTTCGACGGCAAGCTGGCCGAACTGGGCGCTGAGCGTCTGGTTGAGCGGGTAGACGCCGACGTGGAATACCAGGACTTGGCTACTGCCTGGCGTAAACAGGTGGTGGAGGTGTTGAAGGCGCGCGCACCGGCTGAAAACGCCGCACCGGGCGTGCTGGCCAGCGGCGCGGTTGACCTGATCGACAGCAGCCCGTACAGCAAAGAACAACCGCTGACCGCACAGCTGGCGGTGAAGCAAAAAATTACCGGTCGCGCCTCAGACAAAGACGTACGCCATATTGAAATCGATCTGGGTGATTCTGGCCTGCGTTACCGGCCGGGTGACGCGCTGGGCGTGTGGTTTGACAACGACCCCGAGCTGGTGGATGAACTGGTGCAACTGCTGTGGCTGAAGGGCGACGAACCGGTGGAGGTCGAGGGTAAAACCTTGCCGCTTTCGCAGGCGTTGCGCAGCCATTTCGAGTTAACGCAGAACACCACGCTGATTGTCGATAAATATGCGGCGCTGTCGCGCGACGAAAAGCTGATTGGCCTGCTGGCGGATAAAGCGGCTTTGCAGCATTACGCGCACAACACGCCGATTGTCGACATGGTACGGCAGGCGCCGGCCGATCTGAACGCAGAGCAGTTGATTGGCCTGCTGCGTCCGCTGACGCCGCGGCTGTATTCCATTGCCTCGTCGCAAGCCGAGAACGAAAATGAAGTGCACGTGACCGTCGGCGTGGTGCGTTACGACATCGAAGGGCGCGCCCGCGCAGGCGGTGCCTCCAGTTTCCTGGCCGATCGGCTGGAAGAAGATGGCGACGTGCGAGTTTTCATTGAGCATAACGATAATTTCCGCCTGCCGGCCAACCCGGAAACCCCGGTGATCATGATTGGGCCAGGCACCGGCATTGCGCCGTTCCGCGCCTTTATGCAACAGCGTGATGCTGACGGTGCCGGCGGCAAGAACTGGCTGTTCTTCGGCAATCCGCACTTTACTGAAGACTTTTTGTACCAGGTCGAATGGCAACGCTACGTGAAAGACGGCCTGCTGACCCGCATCGATCTGGCCTGGTCACGTGACCAGCAGCATAAAGTCTATGTCCAGGACAAACTGCGCGAACAGGGAGCGGAAGTGTGGCGTTGGATCCAGGAAGGCGCGCATATTTACGTTTGTGGCGATGCGAACCGCATGGCGAAAGACGTGGAAAACACATTACTGGAACTGGTGGCCGAGCACGGTGGCATGGATACCGAGCTGGCGGATGAATTTTTAAGTGAGCTGCGCCTTGAGCGCCGTTATCAGCGAGATGTCTACTGATGAGTGATAAACACCCGGGACCTCTGGTGGTCGAAGGCAAATTGGCCGATGCCGAGCGTTTGAAGAAAGAAAGCAACTTCCTGCGCGGCACCATCGCCGAAGACTTGAAGGATGGCCTGACCGGCGGTTTTAACGGTGATAACTTCCTGCTGATCCGCTTCCACGGGATGTACCAGCAGGACGACCGTGACATCCGCGCCGAACGTGCCGAGCAGAAGCTGGAGCCGCGTCACGCCATGATGCTGCGTTGTCGTCTGCCGGGGGGCATTATCTCCCCACAGCAGTGGCTGGGCATTGACAAGTTCGCGCAGGAAAGCACGCTGTACGGCAGCATCCGCATCACCAACCGTCAGACTTTCCAGTTCCATGGCATTGTGAAGGGCAACGTTAAGCCGGTTCACCAGCTGTTGGGTCGCCTGGGGTTGGACGCGCTGGCCACGGCTAACGACGTCAACCGCAACGTGCTTTGCACCTCTAACCCGGTGGAGTCCGAGCTGCACCAGGAAGCCTACGAGTGGGCGAAAAAGATCTCCGAACATCTGCTGCCGCGTACCCGCGCCTATGCTGAAGTGTGGCTGGATCAGGAAAAAGTGGCGACCACCGACGAAGAACCGATCCTCGGGGCGACCTATCTGCCGCGCAAGTTCAAAACCACGGTGGTGATCCCGCCGCAAAACGACGTGGATCTGCACGCCAACGACATGAACTTTGTCGCGATTGCCAAAAACGGCAAGCTGGTGGGCTTTAACCTGCTGGTAGGCGGTGGCCTGTCGATTGAACACGGCAACAAGAAAACCTATGCGCGCAAGGCCAGCGAATTTGGCTATATCCCGTTGGAGCATACGCTGGCGGTCGCCGAAGCGGTGGTGACCACCCAGCGCGACTGGGGTAACCGTACCGATCGCAAGAACGCCAAAACCAAATACACGCTGGAACGCGTTGGGGTTGATACCTTCCGTGCCGAAGTGGAAAAACGGGCCGGTATCACCTTTGAACCGATCCGTCCGTACGAGTTTACCGGCCGCGGCGATCGCATTGGTTGGGTTAAAGGCATCGATAATCAGTGGCACCTGACGCTGTTTATCGAGAATGGCCGTCTGCTGGACTATCCAGGGCGCCCGTTGAAAACCGGCGTTGCCGAGATCGCCAGGATCCACAAAGGGGATTTCCGTTTAACGGCCAACCAGAACCTGATTGTCGCCGGCGTACCGGAAAGTGAGAAGGCGAAGATCGAAGCGATCGCTCGTGAACACGGGTTGATCGACGACGGGATCAGCGAACAACGTCAAAACTCGATGGCCTGCGTATCCTTCCCGACCTGTCCGTTGGCCATGGCGGAGGCTGAGCGTTTCCTGCCGGCGTTCGTCACTAAAGTGGAAGGGATCCTGCACAGCCACGGCGTGGGTGACGAGCACATTGTGTTGCGCATTACTGGCTGTCCGAACGGCTGTGGCCGCGCGCTGTTGGCGGAGATTGGCCTGGTGGGGAAAGCGGTTGGCCGCTATAACCTGCATCTGGGTGGCAATCGGGAAGGTACGCGTATTCCGCGCATGTACCGTGAAAATATCAACGAAGAAGAAATTCTGCGGGAGATTGACCAACTGGTGGGCCGCTGGGCCACAGAGCGTAGCGCAGGCGAAGGCTTTGGTGATTTCACCATCCGCGCCGGCGTGGTCAAGCCGGTGATTGATTCGGCGCAGGATTTCTGGGACTGACGCCGTTTGGCCCCGCTTACACCGGGGGCCGGATCCGCGCGGTATGATTCAAGCATCAGGAGGCAGGCAACATGGCTGAATTCGATCTGGCGGCGCTGAATGCGCTGCCCAAGTCTGGGCAGGCGTTGGCACTGGCGGTAGTTAACGGTCAGTTGGAAACGCTTTCCGCCGAGCAACGCGTGGAATGGGCGCTGGAACATCTGCCCGGCGAGTTTGTGCTCTCTTCAAGTTTTGGCATTCAGGCGGCGGTGTGTCTGCATCTGGTTACGCGGATCAAACCGGATATTCCGGTGATCCTCACCGATACCGGCTATCTGTTCCCTGAAACCTATCAGTTTATCGATCAGCTGGTCGACAAACTGAAGCTGAACCTGCAGGTGTTTCGTGCCGAGCAGTCGCCAGCCTGGCAAGAGGCCCGCTACGGCAAGCTGTGGGAGCAGGGCGTTGAAGGTATCGAAAAATACAACCTGATCAACAAGGTTGAGCCGATGAACCGCGCATTGGAAACGCTGGGCGGACAAACCTGGTTCGCCGGCCTGCGCCGCGAGCAATCCGGCAGCCGCGCCAATCTACCGGTGCTGGCGGTGCAACGTGGGGTGTTCAAGATCCTGCCGATTATCGACTGGGACAACCGCAAGATTTATCAATACCTGACTGAGCACGGCCTCAGTTATCACCCGCTGTGGGAACAGGGCTATCTGTCGGTGGGGGATACCCATACCACGCAGAAGTGGGAACCGGGCATGAGCGAAGAAGAAACCCGCTTCTTCGGCCTGAAGCGTGAGTGTGGTCTGCACGAAGGCTAATAGCGTATTAACATCGTCAAAGGGCTCAGCATTCGCTGGGCCCTTGGCGTTTTCAGGAAGACTACTTTTTCTGTTTTTGGACTTTGGGCGGGTGGGTCTGAGCCAGCTCTTTAATCAGCGGCAGCAGGATCTGTACGCTCTCGCGGCTGCGCTTGTCGATGCGCCCTGGCAGATTGCGCTCCAGATACTGCAGGTTATCGTACTGCGGACGATGCCAGGTGATGCCCTGCGGGAAATGGGGGCTGACAGCGCGCTGCTGATAGCCGTCTTTATCGCCCAGTGACCAGTTGGTGGCTTCTACCGACAGCACCGGGATACCGGCTTTATCGAACACTTCCTGATCGGAACAGCAGCCGGTGCCTTTCGGGTGCGCTTTGCTGCCTGGGTTAGTGGCAGCGGCGATGCCGTAGCGGTGGGCAATATCCAATGCGCGGTCGCGACTCTGCTTCGCCAGCTTTGGCGGCGTATTGAGGCCGGCGTTGAAATACAGGCGATCGCCAGTAATCAGGCTGTCGAGGTTAATCACCAGCAGGGTATTGCGTTTCTCTTCTTCGCTCATGCGCTGCAGGTAGTTCTGCGCGCCCAGCGAACCCAGCTCTTCGGCGCTGGTGGCGACAAAGCGCAGGGCGTAAGCGGTGGGAATATTCTTCAGACGATCCGCCAGCTCCAGCATTACGCCGACGCCAGAGGCATTGTCATCGACCCCCTGCAACGTCAGGCCGCCAAGGTTGTTGTCCAGATCGGCGTCGCTTTGCGGCGTGTAGGTATCAAAATGTGCCACGATCAGAATTTGCTGCGGAAGGCTGCCATTTTTAGCGGCGATCACCGAGCTGGCGGTAATGTTATTCCAGTTCTTCTTGCCGTCTTTGCTGGTGTACAGATAGCGCGTGTTGAAACTGCGGATATCGCTCTGATACCCCATCTTGCTGAACTGCTGTTTCAGATAGTCTGCGGTGAGCAATTCTGCAGGGCTGCCGGCCATGCGGCCAGGAAAATAGGTGGCGATGTGGCGAGTCTGCTCGGCGGCGAATTTGCCCATCGGGGCATCTTTTGCGGGCTGAGTGGCGGCCGAAACGCTGAAAACACCGCCGAGCGCTGCCAGCAGCAGGCCGGTCTTCAGGTAAAAACGGGAAAACATACCGAAAAATCCTTCTTTGATATCGACGAGACCGATTGTTTTTTGCGGTGTCCAGTATGAGACGGTCGGCAAGATTAAACAATTTCTCCCGCTCTTAATTTTGGTGCTGCCTGGGCAAAATTTGGTGCTCTGCGCAACGATGAATCTCGATTGATGGCCCGTGCGACGCATTTTGCGAAATGCTTGGCATATTACGAGTATCACTATTTAACCCCGCCCGTAGAGTGGTTTATTATTCGGCGGTAAGGTTCTTACGGATCGAAGGAGAAACCCTGATGTTGGACAAATGTGATAACAGGATCGGCCTGATAGAGAAAAAAGCTGAGTATGTGGATCATGCTCTTAATCAGGTCAAAACCGATTTGGCCACGCTGACCACACGTTCAGTAGAGTTTGTCACCAAAGGCGATTTGCATAAGGAAGTGGGATTGCTGCACCGGGAGATCGGTTTGGTCCATAAAGAGATGTCCAATCAAACCAAATGGATGGTTAGCACTATATTGGCCGCAGCTGCTTTGTGCATGACCGCCGCGAAGTTTTGGTTTTAACATCTGCCTCCTGACGCATACCTGGTCTGAATAATGATCACGGCCTTGTTCGGCGCATAACTGCCGCAAACCCCGACGCACTGCGCCTTATTCCATTATTGAACTAGTCATTCCTTTTCGTCATTTCAGAGGCCAAATCTCAGCCCGTATAGTCACACTATCATTCTGCATATATGAAAAGGCTGTTGTGGACTATCTACCTATATTTGCCGACCTGAAACAACGCCCGGTGTTGGTCGTTGGCGGCGGCGAAGTGGCTGCGCGCAAAGTTGATCTTCTCCTGCGCGCCGGGGCTGAAATACGGATAGTTGCGCAGTCACTCTCACCCATACTCGAAGAACTGCGTCAGCAGGGGCACATCCGCTGGCAGGGGCAGGCTTTTGCCGCTCAGCAACTGGATGAGGTGTTCCTGGTGATCGCCGCAACCGACGACAGCGCGCTGAATGCAGAAGTCTTTGCCGAAGCGGATAAACGTCGGGTGCTGGCCAACGTGGTCGACGATCAGCCGCGCTGCTCGTTCATCTTTCCGTCGATTATCGATCGTTCACCGCTGGTGGTTGCCGTCTCTTCCAGCGGCCAGGCGCCGGTGCTGGCACGTATGCTGCGTGAAAAGCTCGAAGCTTTGTTGCCCGCCAGTCTGGGGCAGATGGCTGAGGTGGCTGGACGCTGGCGCGGCCAGGTAAAACAGCGACTGAATGCCATCGGTGAACGTCGTCGTTTTTGGGAAAAAACATTCGGCGGACGTTTTGCCACGCTGGTGGCTAATGGCCAGTCCGCCCAGGCCGAGCGGCAGTTGGAGCAGGATTTACAGCAGTTTGCCCTGGGCGGTGAAGGTACCCAGGGGGAAATTGCGCTGGTGGGCGCCGGGCCTGGCGACGTGGGGTTATTAACCCTGCGCGGGCTGCAGGTGATGCAGCAGGCTGACGTGGTGCTGTATGACCATCTGGTCAGCGATGAAATTCTGGATCTGGTACGTCGCGATGCCGAACGCATCTGCGTGGGAAAACGAGCAGGAGCACACTCGGTGATCCAGGAAGAAACCAACCGTCTGTTGGTGGAACTGGCGCAGCAGGGCAAGCGCGTGGTGCGATTGAAAGGCGGAGATCCCTTTATCTTTGGCCGCGGCGGCGAAGAGCTGCAGGTGGCCGCCGCCGCGGGCATTCCGTTCCAGGTGGTGCCTGGCGTCACCGCGGCGGCCGGCGCAACGGCCTATGCCGGCATTCCGCTGACGCACCGCGATCATGCGCAGAGCGTGACTTTTATTACCGGCCACTGCCGTCCTGACGGCGATGGGCTGGACTGGGCAGACTTGGCGCGAGCGCGTCAGACTCTGGCTATCTACATGGGCACCATGAAGGCCGCGGACATCAGCCAGCGCCTGATAGCCCACGGCCGCGCGCCCACGACGCCGGTGGCGGTGATCAGCCGCGGCACGCGTGCGGATCAGCTGGTGCAAACCGGCACGCTGCAACAGCTTGAAAAATTGGCTCAACAGGCACCTTTGCCGGCGCTGCTGGTGATCGGCGAAGTGGTGGAGCTGCATCATCAAATTGCCTGGTTTGGGCATCAACCGCAGACGGAAGGGGCCTCTCGCCCCGCCGTCGTGAATTTGGCTTAAGGATCTGTTATGGACGAAAAACGACTCACTCATTTGCGGCAATTGGAGGCGGAGAGTATCCATATCATCCGTGAAGTCGCCGCTGAATTCGGCAACCCGGTGATGCTCTATTCCATCGGTAAAGACTCTTCCGTGATGCTGCACCTGGCGCGTAAGGCATTTTACCCGGGTACGCTGCCGTTCCCGTTGCTGCATGTGGATACCGGTTGGAAATTCCGTGAAATGTACGAATTCCGCGATCGCACTGCAAAAGAGTACGGTTTTGAACTGCTGATCCACAAAAACCCGGAAGGCGTGGCGATGGGCATCAACCCGTTCGTTCACGGCAGCGCCAAGCATACCGATATCATGAAAACCGAAGGCCTGAAGCAGGCGCTTAACAAATACGGTTTTGATGCCGCCTTTGGCGGTGCCCGCCGTGACGAAGAGAAGTCACGAGCCAAAGAGCGTATCTATTCATTCCGTGACCGCTTCCACCGTTGGGATCCGAAAAACCAGCGCCCGGAGCTGTGGCACAACTACAACGGCCAAATCAACAAGGGCGAGAGCATTCGCGTGTTCCCGCTGTCGAACTGGACCGAGCTGGATATCTGGCAATACATTTTCCTGGAAAAAATCGACATCGTGCCGCTGTATCTGGCAAAACCGCGTCCGGTGGTAGAGCGCGACGGCATGTTGCTGATGGTGGACGACGATCGTATCGATCTGCAGCCGGGCGAAGTGATCAGCCAGCGCATGGTGCGTTTCCGCACGCTGGGCTGTTGGCCGCTGACCGGCGCGGTGGATTCCGAAGCGGAGACGCTGCCGGAGATCATCGAAGAGATGTTGGTGTCTACCACCAGTGAGCGCCAGGGACGGATGATCGACCGCGATCAGTCCGGTTCGATGGAGCTGAAAAAGCGTCAAGGGTATTTCTAAGGAGCCGCCGGATGACCAACGCAATTGCACAACAAATCGCTGAGCAGGGCGGGGTCGAGTCTTACCTGCATGCGCAGCAACACAAAAGTCTGTTACGGTTCCTGACCTGCGGCAGCGTCGATGACGGCAAAAGTACCCTGATCGGCCGCTTGCTGCACGATACCCGTCAGATCTACGAAGATCAGCTGTCTACGCTGCACAGCGACAGCAAACGCATTGGCACCCAGGGCGAGAAACTCGATTTGGCGCTGCTGGTCGATGGCCTGCAGGCCGAGCGCGAGCAGGGCATTACCATCGACGTGGCCTATCGCTATTTCTCGACCGAAAAACGCAAATTTATTATTGCCGATACGCCGGGGCATGAGCAGTACACCCGCAATATGGCGACCGGGGCCTCGACCTGCGATCTGGCGATCCTGTTGATCGATGCGCGCAAAGGGGTTCTGGATCAAACCCGCAGGCACAGCTTTATCGCCACGCTGTTGGGCATTCGCCATCTGGTGGTGGCGGTCAATAAAATGGATCTGGTGGATTACCAAGAGTCGGTGTTCGAGCAATTCAAGCAGGACTACCTGACCTTCGCCCAGCAGTTGCCGAACGATCTGGACATCAAGTTTGTGCCCTTGTCGGCGCTGGATGGCGACAACGTGGCCAGTGAGAGCGCCCAGATGCCTTGGTACAGCGGCCCAACGCTGCTGCAGGTGCTGGAGAGCGTGGATGTGATCAGCGAACGCGAGACGCAGCCGCTGCGTTTCCCGGTGCAGTATGTCAACCGTCCTAACCTGGATTTCCGGGGCTATGCGGGCACGCTGTCCGCGGGTGTGGTGCGCGTCGGACAACGCGTGAAGGTATTGCCTTCCGGCGTGGAATCTACCGTAGCGCGCATTGTGACCTTTGATGGCGATCTGCAGGAAGCGGTGCCGGGCGAGGCGATCACGCTGGTGCTGGCAGATGAAGTGGACATCAGTCGCGGCGATCTGCTGGTCGATGCCGGGGAAACCCTGCAGGCGGCGCAAAGCGCGCTGGTGGACGTGGTGTGGATGGCTGAAAAACCGCTGTTGCCGGGCCAAAGCTACGACATCAAAGTGGCCGGCAAAAAGACCCGTGCACGCATAGAGGGCATACGCCACCAGGTGGAAATCAACTCGCTGGCGCAGCACCAGGCGGACACTTTACCGCTCAACGGCATTGGTTTGGTGGAACTGACCTTTGATGAACCGCTGGTGCTGGACAGCTATCAACGCAACCATGATACCGGTGGGCTGATCTTTATCGATCGCCTGAGCAACGTCACCGTGGGGGCCGGCTTGATCCGCGAAACCTTGCAGGACGCACAGACATCCGCCGGCGACTTCAGCGCATTTGAGCTGGAATTGAATGCACTGGTGCGTAAACACTTCCCACATTGGGGCGCGCGTGACCTGATTGGGGGGAAATAACGTGACCGACGCTCAACTGCGGCCGACCGGGCCGGATGATGACAACGTGGTCTGGCATCCGCATGCGGTAACGCGTGCGGATCGCGAAGTCCGCAACGGCCACAAAGGCGTGGTGCTGTGGTTTACCGGGCTGTCCGGCTCGGGCAAATCTACCGTCGCCGGTGCGCTGGAACAGGCGCTGCACGCCCATGGTGTCAGCACCTATCTGTTGGATGGCGATAACGTGCGTCACGGCTTATGCCGCGACTTGGGTTTCTCCGACCACGACCGGCGCGAGAATATTCGCCGCGTGGGCGAAGTGGCGAAGCTGATGGTGGACGCCGGCCTGGTGGTGTTGACCGCTTTCATTTCTCCACATCGCGCCGAACGGCAGATGGTGAGTGAACTCCTGGATGAAGATCGTTTTATCGAGGTGTTTGTCGACACGCCGTTGGCGGTTTGTGAAGTGCGCGATCCGAAAGGATTGTACAAAAAAGCCCGTGCCGGCGAGCTGCGTAATTTCACCGGCATCGACTCGGTTTACGAGGCGCCGCAACGGCCGGATATTCACCTTGATGGCCAACAATTGGTAACAAATTTGATTGCGCAATTGTTAGACGTGCTGCGTGGTCGGGCTATTATCAAACCCTGAATTCAGAAAAGCGTGTGGCGTTTTTGCGCCATACGCTTTTTACGCTAAGCCCGCCGGAGAGCGCGCCGAATAACCAGGGATCGCTATGCAAAATGTCTCGCCTATCTTGATTGACGCAAACCAGGAGAAAGAGGAGCCCTCTTATTCTTTCCTGGGCGGTGTCTGCGGCTTTGTTTTCTACTGGCTGGCCTTCGCGGTGCCGTTTTTGGTTTATGGCTCCAACACCCTTTTCTTCCTGCTCTACACCTGGCCGTTTTTCCTGGCGCTGATGCCGGTTTCGGTGCTGATTGGCATCACGCTCAGCATGCTGCTGCGTGGTCGGCTGATTTTTACGCTGCTGCTGACCGGGACCCTCGTTCTGTGCCTGTTCTGGCTGGTGTTCAGCTTTTTGACCGGTTGGTGAGGGAAGGGCGCAGTCGCCTGCGCCCAAAGCATTGCAAAGCCGTGCCGAAGGTTACAAAACTTTGCTCAGAAAAGCCTGAGTGCGTGGATTGGCCGGCTGGCTGAAAATCTGCTGTGGCGAACCTTCTTCCTGGATGATCCCCTGATCGATAAACAACACCCGATCGGCCACTTCACGGGCAAAGCCCATTTCATGCGTCACCACCACCATCGTCATGCCTTCGTGCGCCAATGACTTCATCACCGCCAGCACTTCGCCGACCAACTCGGGATCGAGCGCGGAGGTCGGTTCGTCGAACAGCATGATTTTCGGTTCCATCGCCAGCGCGCGAGCAATGGCTACCCGCTGTTGTTGACCGCCGGACAGGCTGTTGGGATAGGCGTCAATCTTGTCCAGCAAGCCCACCTTTTGCAGCAGCGCCTCTGCCCGCAGTATGGCCTCTGCGCGCGACAGCTTTTTCACCCCCATCGGCGCCATGATGATGTTTTCCAGCACCGTCATATGCGGGAACAGGTTAAAGCGTTGAAACACCATGCCGACGCTTTCACGCATTTTATTGAGATCGGTTTTCTGGCTGTGTATGGCAAAACCGTTCACCAGGATCTCACCGCCGGACAGCGTTTCCAGCGCATTGATACAACGCAGGAAGGTGCTTTTACCGGAGCCGGACGGGCCGATGACGCAGACCACTTCGTTGGCTGCGATTTCGCAGGAAATACCACGTAGCACGTGGCTTTCGCC
The DNA here is from genome assembly GCA_012719855.1 of Serratia liquefaciens. Lineage (GTDB taxonomy): Bacteria > Pseudomonadota > Gammaproteobacteria > Enterobacterales > Enterobacteriaceae > Serratia > Serratia liquefaciens_A. Next base: position 79,878 of record JAAXZN010000001.1, read on the forward strand.
GAATTGTTTTTGCAGGTTATGTACGCGAATCACTTTTCCCGAACCTCTTTTCCATGTGTTGCACCATCAGCGAAAGCAGGAAGGTGAGGACCCAATAGACCAGCGAAATGGTCAGGTAGGGCTCCCAATAGGTGGCATAGGCGCCGGAAACCGTGCGGGCGGCATAGGCCAGGTCGGCAAGTCCGATGGCGGAGGCCAGCGAAGAGTCTTTGACGATGGCAATGGCATTGTTGCCCAGCGGCGGCAGCATGCGGCGAAACGCCTGCGGCAGGATCACTTTGCGCATGGTTTTGCCGTAGCTCATGCCCAGCGAACGTGAAGCTTCCATCTGGCCGCGATCGATAGACTGAATGCCGGCGCGGAAAATTTCCGAGACGTAGGCACCTGCGTTAAGCGTAATCGCCACCACGCAGGAGAGAAATGCGCCGTAATCGGAGCGCAGCGCGCGGGCGAAATCGGTGCTCATCAGACCGCTGGTGACCAGCAGACCGTCACGTGGGTTGATAAACAGCGGCACCAGCGCGAAATGCACCACCATAATCTGGACAAACAGCGGCGTACCGCGGAAGGCGCTGATGTAGATGCGCACCGGCCACTGAACGCCGTAATGCAGTATCGGTTTCCAGATGCCGTGTGGTGCCTGCGCCAGACGGCCGAGCCCGAGGATCAGCCCCCAGGTGGTGCCCAGTATCACGCAGATAATGGTGCATTTGATGGTCATCCAGGCGCCTTCCATAAACAGCGGGGCGTACTCCTGGATTATCTCCCAACGGAAATTCAAGGTCGGATCCTTTTTAAAAAGTTTTCAGGCTGCCGTGCTGACGAGCGCCGGTCGATTATTCGGCGGGCAGCGTGGAAACGTTGCTGTCAAACCAGGTCTGGTAGATTTTGGCGTAGGTGCCGTCGGCGATGATTTTCTTCAGGCCGGCGTTGATTTTGCCGCGCAGTTCGTCATTGCCTTTGGCCACGGCGATACCGAAATACTGGCGTTCGAATTTGGCATCAGACACCAGTTTGAACTCTTTTTCCGGATGGGTTTTGATATAGAACTTGGCCACGCCGACGTCGCCCACGGCCGCGCCGATACCGTCTTCATACAGCTCTTGCAGCATTAACGGGGTATTGTCGAAACGTTTGATGGCGGTGTTGTTTTTGCCTAACACGTCGGACACCACGATGTCGCCGGTGCTGGAGTTGACTACGCCGACCTTCAGCGTTTTCAAGGCGGCGATGGAGTCGACGCTGGAGTCTTTGGGGACCACGATAGCCTGCTCTGCCGGGAAGTAAGGTGCAGAAAAATCAACCATTTGTTTGCGTTTGTCGGTAATGGTGATGCCGGAAATAATGATGTCGCGATCGCCGGAGTTCAGCGTTGCGAAAATACCTTCCCACGGCGTATTCACCAGTTTGACCTGAAAGTTCTCGGCCTTGGCCACGGCCTTGATGATATCGATATCAAAGCCTTCCAGCTGTTTGCTGCTGTTTTCGAATTCGAACGGACGGTAGGTGCCGCCAGAGCCGACGACGTAGGTAGGCTCAGCCGCCAGGACTGAGGCCGACAGGGTGGCGGCCAGGCAGGCGCCAATCACAACTAAAGATTTAAACATCGCTATCCCCGGTAATTAAAAATGATCCACTGGATTTATTTATGCACTATGAGTGCATAAAAATAATCTTTAATGAATAAAAACACAACTCCTACCTGATGGTGAAATTTTTAATGGTGTTAAATATGCAGTTTGTGCTTGTCGGTGGCGAATGCTTTGGTGAAATCAGCGGGTAGCCAGTTTTTCTTACTGCATAACCGGAAAAAACGCTGAAGGGGAAAAATGCGGGGGCGTTGGTTGGTTTTTCTGCGGTGAAAGTGGTTTTTTTTGCCGCTTTCGAAGTGAATTTAGGTTATAAACTCAGGAAATTATCATCCTACTCTGAATTTGGCGGCGAAATGCCGTTCTCTGTGTGGAGTCCAACGAAAAGTTGTGGGATGATTGGTCGGTTTTTCAGGGGGCGGAGATGGGAAAACTTACGCTGCTATTGCTGGCATTGCTCGGTTGGTTACAGTATTCACTGTGGCTGGGCAAAAATGGTGTTCACGATTACGTGCGGGTCAATGAAGACGTTGCGCTCCAACAGGGCAGCAATGCTAAATTGAAAGCGCGTAACGATCAGCTGTTCGCCGAAATCGACGATTTGAACGGCGGTCAGGAAGCGATCGAAGAGCGTGCGCGCAATGAACTGAGCATGATTAAGCCCGGTGAGACTTTCTATCGTCTGGTTCCTGACCAATCCAGACGCAACGCGGCGTCCGCCTCGCAAAATAACCTACAAAAGTAACGCATGAATCACTCCGCAGGAACCTTTCCATCGGTGATCGCCGTCCTGCCCGCTGCCGGTATTGGCAGCCGCATGCAGGCTGATTGCCCAAAGCAATATTTAACCATCGGCCACCAAACCATTCTCGAACACGCGATCCATGCGTTGCTGCGCCATCCGCGCATCTCGCAGGTGATTGTGGCAATCGGGCCGGATGACCAGCAGTTTCACCAGTTGCCGATTGCGCAAGACCCCCGCGTGCAGGCCACCATCGGCGGACAGCAACGCGCCGACTCGGTAATGGCGGGCTTGCAGTTGGCCGGCGAGGCCAAATGGGTACTGGTGCACGACGCGGCGCGCCCCTGTCTGCATGCCGACGATCTCGATCGCCTGTTGGCGATTACCCAACACAGCGACGTGGGGGGCATTCTGGCCGCGCCGGTGCGTGACACCATGAAGCGTGCAGAGCCTGGCCACGGTGCCATTTCTCATACGGTAGAACGTCAGGACCTGTGGCATGCGTTAACGCCGCAGCTGTTCCCGCTGGCGTTGCTCAAGCAGTGCCTGCAGCGCGCGCTGGATGACGGGGCGACGGTGACCGACGAGGCTTCGGCCCTGGAGCACTGCGGCTATCATCCGTTGCTGGTCAATGGGCGTTCGGACAATATTAAGGTCACGCGGCCGGAAGATTTGGCGCTGGCGGCATTCTATTTAACTCAGTTAGACAATTAAGGAGCGCATCATGCGTATCGGCCACGGTTTTGACGTACATAAATTTGGCGGCGAAGGCCCGTTGGTGATCGGTGGCGTTCGTATTCCTTATGAAAAAGGTTTGCTGGCCCACTCCGACGGCGACGTAGCACTGCACGCCGCGACCGATGCCCTGCTCGGCGCAGCGGCGCTGGGGGATATCGGCAAGCTGTTCCCGGATACCGACCCGGCCTTCAAAGGTGCCGATAGCCGCGAGTTGCTGCGCGAAGCCTGGAAACGCATCCGTGCCAAAGGCTATCGTCTGGGGAACCTGGACATCACTATTATTGCTCAGGCCCCTAAAATGGCACCGCACATCCCGCAAATGCGCATTTTCCTGGCGGAAGATCTGCAATGCCATATGGACGACGTTAACGTTAAGGCTACCACCACCGAACAACTCGGTTTCACCGGGCGTGGCGAGGGTATTGCCTGCGAAGCGGTTGCCTTGTTGATCAAGGAATAAGCGCATGGATATGGCTAACCTGACCTGGCTGCATGGCCAGCCGCAAAGCACCGGCGTGCTGAAGGCCAACCCGGAAGATTTCGTGGTGGTGGAAGATCTGGGCTTTAAGCCGGATGGCGAAGGCGAACACGTGCTGGTGAACATCCGCAAAAACGGCTGTAACACCCAGTTCGTCGCCGATTATCTGGCGCGCTTTGCTGGTATTCATGCCCGCTCCGTCAGCTACGCGGGCCTAAAAGATCGCCATGCGGTAACCGAACAGTGGTTCTGTTTGCATCTGCCAGGGAAAGAAACGCCGGACTTTACCCAGTTCTCACTGGAAGGTTGTGAAGTGCTGGCCAGCGCCCGCCACCTGCGCAAAATGCGGATTGGCACGTTAAAAGGCAATGCCTTTACCCTGGTGCTGCGTCATATCTCCGATCGTCAGGATGTAGAGCAACGCCTGCAGGCGATTGAGGCCGGCGGTGTACCGAATTACTTCGGCAGCCAGCGCTTTGGGCGCGGCGGTAACAATCTGGTGATGGCACGGCGCTGGGCGAATGACGAGATCCGGGTGAAAGAACGCAGCAAGCGTAGTTTTTATCTTTCCGCCAGTCGCAGCGCGCTGTTTAACCTGATCGCCAGCCGGCGATTGGCCAACCAGCAGCAACATACCGTGATGGAAGGGGATGCTCTTCAGCTTAGCGGTCGTGGCAGTTGGTTTGTCGCCAAACCGGAAGAGCTGGAAGCGTTGCAGCAACGCCTGGAGGCCGGTGAGCTGATGATTACCGCTCCTTTGCCGGGTGATGGTGAGCCGGGCACCGCCGGGGAAGCGTTGAGCTTCGAACAGCAGTGCCTGCTGGAACAGCCGGAGCTGATGTCGCTTTTAAAGCGCGAACGCGTAGATCCGGCCCGCCGAGCCTTGCTGTTACAGCCGAAAGATATGCAGTGGGACTGGTGGGACGATGCCACCGTCGAACTGCGTTTCTGGTTGCCGGCCGGCAGTTTCGCTACCAGCGTGGTGCGCGAAATTATGCGGCAGGACAGTAGCGATGCGGACATTAGCGAGTAATAATCAAGAAACCGGTTTTACGCCGGTTTGAGACTGCTGACAAACATATAATGTTTGGCGGCAGGCGCTAAAGGTTTTGAAAATAATCAGTAAAATCAATTCATTGATTTTCGGCTGATAACACAAAGGGGGAAAAGCCACGCTTTTATCCCCCTTTGTCAATAACCTGAAACCTGCGCAAGCAGGTTTTTTTTCGCCATAAAATTGGCTCGCGGCAGTTTAGCCTTGAGTTCCCTGCCTTTTCCCATGGTCACTGGACATGGCGGGGGCAGTAAACATAATATCTGCTGATTAAGCGCCTCCTTTTGGGCGGTCATATCGAGTAGTTAAATCCCAGGCTGCGTTAAGCGGTGCCTGGTTGAGAGATAAAAAGAAGACAACCTCTTATGCGGATATTGCTGAGTAATGACGACGGTGTTACCGCCCCAGGCATTCAGGTGCTGGCGGCAGCGCTGCGAGAGTTTGCTGAGGTGCAGGTTGTGGCACCCGATCGTAACCGCAGCGGTTCTTCCAATGCGCTGACGTTGGAATCCCCATTGCGCACCCTGACGATGCCCAATGGGGATATCGCCGTACAGCAAGGAACACCGACCGATTGCGTCTACCTGGGGGTGAATGCCCTGATGCAACCTGCGCCGGATATTGTGGTTTCCGGTATTAATGCCGGCCCCAATCTGGGCGATGACGTTATCTACTCCGGCACCGTGGCGGCCGCCATGGAAGGGCGCCATTTGGGCTTGCCTGCGCTAGCCGTGTCGTTGAACGGCCATCAGCATTATGCGGCGGCGGCGGCGATCACCTGCCGGGTGCTGCGAGCCTTGCTGCGTGAGCCGTTGCGCACCGGTAAAATTCTCAATATCAACGTGCCGGACTTGCCGTTGGATGAGATAAAAGGCATCCGAGTGACCCGCTGCGGCAGCCGTCACCCGGCAGATAAGGTGTTCTGCCAACAGGACCCGCGCGGGCAAAACCTCTACTGGATCGGGCCGCCGGGTGATAAGTTTGATGTCGGGCCGGACACGGATTTCGCTGCGGTAGAACAGGGTTATGTGGCGATCACGCCATTGCAGGTGGATTTGACCGCCTATGCGGCCCAGGACGTGGTAAAAACGTGGTTAACCAAAGCAGGGGTTGGCGGGGAATGGTGAACAAGCGTATGCACACATTGCTGACGCAACTGCGTCAACAAGGGATCCAGGACGAACGATTGCTGCTGGCCATTGAGGCCGTGCCGCGTGAGCGCTTTGTTGATGAAGCGCTTGAGCACAAGGCTTATGAGAATACCGCGCTGCCGATCGGCTCGGGTCAAACGATCTCCCAGCCCTATATGGTGGCACGGATGACCGAGCTGCTGAACCTGACGCCCACTTCGCGAGTTCTTGAGATTGGCACGGGTTCCGGCTATCAGACCGCCATCCTGGCGCATCTGGTGCAGCACGTGTGCTCGGTTGAGCGTATCAAGGGATTGCAATGGCAGGCGAAGCGCCGCCTGAAGCAACTCGATCTCCATAATGTTTCCACTCGCCACGGCGACGGCTGGCAAGGGTGGGCGTCGCGGGGGCCGTTTGACGCCATCATTGTCACCGCCGCGCCGCCGGAAATTCCCCCGGCGCTGATGGAACAGTTGGACGACGGTGGCATTTTGGTGCTGCCGGTCGGTGAGCAGGCCCAAACCCTCAAACGTATTCAGCGTCAGGGGAACGAATTTGTTATCGATACCGTCGAAGCGGTACGCTTTGTTCCTTTGGTGAAGGGCGAATTGGCCTAGCGATTGTCTGAATTTTCGGCAGGAAATGAAATCTGTTGCACTTTCATCCCCTCCGGTTAAGGTTTTAGCGTTTCAATAAAACTAATTTTCAATACAATTGCCTTTCTGCGCAGTTGTCTTATGGTGCAGCAGCGCTAATGTGGTTAGCATTGGCGCGCTGTTTTGAGGCTCCGGCATGAGGTTTTCTGACGTTCAGGAATCGGCCGCGGGCACCTTTCATTGTAGGAACGTAGAGAATGTTAAAAGCTCAGCTACGATGTAAAGGGTATTTTGGATATATCGCTGATATTGCTGTCATGGGGGAAGCATGAGCACGGGAAGCCCAATGATTACATTACGCCGGGTTGCGGTGTGTACGATGGTAAGTTTGTGGTTGGCGGGTTGTACGAACACTGCGTCAACATCGGCCCCTATCAGTAGTGTGAACGGTGGTGGCGCCGGAGCCGCTGCATCCAGCAACGCTGGAACACAGGCTGGCTCTGAGGGGCACATTGTTTACAACCGCAGTTATACTTCGATCCCCAAAGGGAGCTACAGCGGTAATACCTATACGGTTAAGCGTGGAGACACGCTGTTTTACATCGCCTGGATCACCGGAAATGATTACCGTGACCTGGCGCAACGCAACAATATTCCTGAGCCTTACAGCCTGAATGTGGGTCAAAACATTCAGCTTGGTAATGGTTCGGCAGCCGGAAACGGCGGCATGCTGGCGGCAACAGACGCCACCAGCGGTGGCGTACCAAAGCCGCCATCGACCTCCCAGATACAAACTGCAACGGTTGATTCTCAATCAACTAACGCGTATTCTGATAATTCGGGTAAACAGAATGTAGGTAAGATGTTACCTGCAGCAGGCGCAGTGGCGGCAACTACCGCAACAGCCCCTGTTACCGCACCGGTCGTTGCTCCACCAGTGAGCAGCACCGTCAGCAACAGCGCTCCGGTAAGTACCTGGAGATGGCCGACTGACGGGAAGATTATTGATAACTTTTCCTCATCAGAAGGTGGGAATAAAGGTGTCGATATCGCCGGGTCCCGTGGGCAGCCTATCTTCGCTACCGCCGATGGTCGTGTAGTGTACGCAGGCAACGCTTTACGGGGTTACGGTAATCTGATCATCATCAAACACAATGATGATTACCTGAGCGCCTACGCTCACAACGACACAATGCTGGTCCGGGAACAACAAGAAGTGAAGGCGGGTCAAAAAATAGCCACCATGGGTAGCACCGGCACCAGTTCAGTACGTTTGCATTTTGAAATTCGTTACAAGGGGAAATCCGTAAACCCGCTGCGTTATCTTCCGCAGCGATAGATTGGGCAGAATACGCTGTTATTCTGCTCGCGGTATCACGGGTAGGAGCAGCATATGAGCCAAAATACGCTGAAAGTTAACGAGTTACATGATGATGCGGATTTCGACGAGAACGCAACGGAAGCGGAATCATTCGACGAAAAAGCACTGGTAGAAGAAGAGGCCAGTGAGAATGATCTAGCGGAAGAAGAGTTGTTGTCACAAGGCGTGACCCAACGCGTATTGGATGCGACGCAGCTCTATCTGGGCGAAATCGGTTATTCTCCGCTGCTTACCGCAGAGGAAGAAGTTTATTTTGCGCGGCGTGCACTGCGCGGTGACGTGCCGTCCCGCCGCCGAATGATTGAAAGCAACCTGCGGCTGGTGGTGAAAATCGCCCGCCGTTACAGCAACCGCGGCCTGGCGCTGCTGGATCTGATTGAAGAGGGTAACCTCGGTCTGATCCGCGCAGTGGAAAAGTTTGACCCAGAACGCGGTTTCCGTTTCTCGACCTACGCTACCTGGTGGATCCGGCAGACGATTGAACGGGCGATCATGAACCAAACCCGTACTATCCGCTTGCCTATCCACATAGTTAAAGAACTGAATGTCTATTTGCGCACCGCGCGTGAGCTTTCTCACAAACTGGATCATGAACCGAGCGCTGAAGAGATTGCAGAGCAACTCGACAAGCCGGTGGATGACGTCAGCCGCATGCTGCGCCTGAACGAACGTATCACTTCTGTGGATACGCCGTTGGGTGGGGATTCGGAGAAAGCGCTGTTGGACATTCTGGCAGACGAGAAAGACAACGGACCGGAAGACACCACGCAAGACGATGACATGAAGCAGAGCATCGTGAAATGGCTGTTCGAACTGAACGCCAAACAGCGTGAGGTGCTGGCGCGTCGTTTTGGCCTGTTGGGCTACGAAGCGGCGACGCTCGAAGATGTGGGCCGTGAAATTGGCCTGACTCGCGAGCGAGTTCGTCAGATCCAGGTTGAAGGTTTGCGTCGCCTGCGTGAAATACTGCAGATGCAGGGCCTGAGTATCGAGGCACTGTTCCGCGAGTAACGTTGGCAGTTGAACCGCATCAAAATAAAAACGGTGAGCATAATGCTCGCCGTTTTTTTTTAACGAATACCGCAAAACCGCGATTAGGGAAAGACCCGCCGCCGCCCGCTGGTCGAGGGTTAATGCGAGCTTTTTGCTGTCAGCCTATAGAACATTCTTAGAAGTCGCCGATGCGCTGGCACGACGGGAATGAGATCAGTGAGAGTCGTAAAGGTTGGCTTTGGTTGCGTGCGCGACGTAGCTGATTGCTTCCTGTGCACGGACGCTATTGCCGGCTTTATCCAGGGGGGGTGAGTAGACTGCAATGGCGTATTGGCCAGGGACGACTGCGACCATACCGCCGCCAACACCGCTTTTGGCTGGGACACCTACGTTGTATAGCCATTGCCCTGAGCCGTCATAGAGACCTGCGATCGCCATTTCTGACAGCACGTTGGGGACGTATTGTTGCTGCAGTAGCTGCTTGCCAGTGAAGGGGGATTTCCCCGCGTTTGCCAATACGGCCCCCATCTTGGCCAGTTGCTCAGTGGTGGCGCTTACCGAACACTGTTTGGTGTAGATATCGAGCGCTTCGTCGGCATTGCTGTACATGCGGCCATAAGACATCATCAAGCGACTCAGCGCCTGGTTATGCTGGTTAGTCACGGATTCGGAATGATAAACGTCCAGATTAATGCTCAATTTAGCATCGGCGTAGGCGTTCATATTGTCGATAATCTGTTGCCAGCGATCGTTGGCATTTTTCGCATTGATAAAGCTGACGGTGCTAATGGCGCCGGCATTAACCAGTGGATTCTGCGGGCGCTCTGGACGCAGTTCGATGGCGAGGCCAGAATTAAAGGGTAATCCGGTTGAGTTTGCACCCAGCTCATTCAGTACTTTGTCAGCGCCATGTTGATTTAATGCGATAGATAAAGAGAATATTTTGGTTAATGATTCCAGTGGAAATGTTTTTTGTGTATCTCCGGCGGTATAGAGCTTGCCATCTACAGTTGCAATCGCGATAGCGTAATTTTTATCACTGTAAGCCGCCAATGCAGGAATATAATCAGCAACCCTCCCACGATTATCATTTTTAAATTTCTGATAAGCCGATTGCACGATGGCAGCATAGTCGGGAGAGTCCGCAGCTAAGGCGCCGGTGCTGGTCAGGGAAATGAACGGAATGGAAAAAACTATAGCTAAAAGCTTAGGTTTCATAAAATGACTCCTACAGGATGGATAGGTGTTTGTATTAAATAAAATGACTGACGTGAGCATTCGCAAGGGGCATTGTTCAAGTGAGAATGCTTTATTGATTTAAATACATGCAGCTATAAATGTACTGTTTTAAAAGGGTTTTAATAACAGTATGGTGGTGCAGAGCACCGTAGGAAGGATTGTGCTTTCACCAATGCAGTAGCAGCGAGCGATCCCGCATTGACAACTGACTGGATATATTGAGGCCTAATTATTCGCTTCGATATGCATCACGTCCAATTGATTATTTTAAGTAATACACATTAGCTAATAGTCATGTCTAATCAAAAGCAGGATATGAAACATCATTACCTTCATTGTGTAACAATAACGATAAACCTTATTAAATAAAAACGGTGAGCATCATGCTCACCGTTTGCTGTTTATGCGTCGAGTTAGACCATATTCTTCAGGCGGTAAATCCATTCCAGCGCCTGGCGCGGAGACAGTGAATCCGGATCCAGGGCCTCAAGCGCTTCAACCGCCGGAGAGGTTTCCTCGTTCAACAGCGTCATTTGGGTGGCGTCAACGGTTCCGCTGGCGGTGTGGCTGGAGATGGCTTCCAGTTCCCGCAATTTCTGGCGCGCGCGTTTGATCACTTCACGCGGCACCCCGGCCAGTGCGGCAACCGCCAGCCCGTAACTTTTGCTGGCGGCACCGTCCTGCACGCTGTGCATAAAGGCGATGGTGTCACCGTGCTCGAGCGCATCCAAATGCACGTTAACCACGCCTTCCATTTTTTCCGGCAGGGTGGTCAGCTCAAAGTAATGGGTGGCGAACAAGGTCATGGCCTTGATGCGGCTGGCCAGGTTTTCGGCACAGGCCCAGGCCAGGGATAAACCGTCATAGGTCGAGGTGCCGCGGCCAATCTCGTCCATCAGCACCAGGCTGTGTTCGGTGGCGTTATGCAGGATATTGGCCGTTTCGGTCATCTCAACCATAAAGGTGGAGCGGCCGGAGGCCAGATCGTCCGCCGCACCTACGCGGGTAAATATGCGATCGACCGGGCCAATGACCGCCTTGCTTGCCGGCACGTAGCTACCGATATGGGCCATCAGTACGATCAGCGCCGTTTGGCGCATATAAGTACTTTTACCGCCCATATTAGGACCGGTAATGATCAACATTCGGCGTTGGGGCGACAGTGACAGCGGGTTGGAGATAAAGGGTTCACTCAACACCTGCTCCACCACCGGGTGGCGACCTTCGGTGATGCGCACGCCAGGCTGCTCGCTCATGGTCGGGCAGGCGTAGTTCAGCGTTTCGGCGCGTTCAGCCAGGTTGGCTAGCACGTCCAGTTCTGCCAAAGCCGCAGCGCTTTGTTGCAATTCACCCAGATGCGGCAACAGCAAATCGAACAGCTCTTCGTACAGGCCTTTCTCGATGGCCAGCGCTTTCCCTTTAGAGGTCAGCACCTTGTCTTCGTACTCTTTCAGTTCGGGAATGATGTAGCGTTCGGCGTTTTTCAGCGTCTGACGACGCACGTAATGGATCGGTACCAGGTGGCTTTGCCCGCGACTGACCTGAATGTAATAGCCATGAACGCCATTGAAACCGACCTTCAGCGTATCCAGCCCCAGTTTTTCGCGCTCGCGGATCTCGACACGGTCGAGATAGTCGCTGGCACCATCGGCCAAGGCTCGCCATTCGTCCAGCTCGCTGTTGTAGCCGGGGGCGATAACGCCACCGTCGCGGACCAGCACCGGCGGGGCTTCCACCACGGCGCGCTCCAGCAAGTCCTGCAGTTCATCAAACTGGCCCACCTGTGACAGCAGGTGCTGCACATGCGGGGTGTTTACGCCTTTTAACAGCGCATGGATATCCGGTAACTGCTGGAAGGCATGACGCATGCGTGCCAGATCGCGCGGACGGGCGCTGCGCAACGCCAGACGGGCGAGGATACGTTCCAGATCGCCGACCTGACGCAAAGAGGGTTGCAGATCGGCATACAGATCCTGCAGTGCACCGATGGCTTGCTGACGATCATTCAGTACCTTGATGTCACGAGTCGGCATATGCAGCCAGCGCTTAAGCATACGGCTGCCCATGGCCGTGACGCTGTGATCGAGGATCGCCGCCAGGGTGTTTTCAGTACCGCCGGACAGATTCTGGGTCAATTCGAGGTTACGCCGGGTGGCGGCGTCCATGATGATGCCGTCCTGTTGACGCTCCATGGTGATGCCACGGATGTGCGGCAATGAGGTGCGCTGGGTATCTTTGACGTACTGCAGCAGGCAGCCGGCGGCACGCAGTGCCTGATGGGCCTGTTCAACGCCGAAGCCGGTAAGATCACGGGTGCCGAATTGCAGGTTAAGCTGCTGACGGGCGGTCTCCGGTTCGAATTCCCACAGCGGGCGACGACGCAGACCATGGCGCTGCTCAATCAGCGACATCTGTTCAAAGGTTTCGGGATAAAGCAGCTCGGCGGGATTAGTGCGTTGCAGCTCGGCCGCCATGGTCTCGATATCTGCCGGTTCGGCAACGCGGAAACGGCCGGAGCTGATGTCCAGCGTCGCGTAACCAAAGCCACGTGCGTCCTGCCAGATGGCGGCCAGCAGGTTGTCCTGACGCTCCTGTAACAAGGCTTCGTCGGTGATGGTGCCAGGCGTGACGATGCGCACCACTTTGCGCTCAACCGGGCCTTTACTGGTGGCCGGATCGCCGATTTGTTCGCACAGGGCAACGGATTCACCAAGCTGCACCAGTTTGGCCAGGTAGTTTTCCACCGCGTGATGGGGGACACCGGCCATGGGAATAGGCTCCCCTGCCGAGGCACCGCGCTTGGTCAGCGAAATATCCAGCAGTTGGGACGCGCGCTTGGCATCATCGTAGAACAGCTCGTAGAAGTCGCCCATGCGGTAGAACAGCAGGATCTCGGGATGCTGGGCCTTGAGGCGCAGGTACTGCTGCATCATTGGCGTGTGTGAATCGAGCTTGTCGGTGCTATTCATAAGATTACTGTTTCCAATCCATTGAATTTAAAATGAGTTTTGACGCTGTTTTTCATCGTTAGGTTTCACGCCGTTTTACAAAAAATCACGCCTGCAGGCGGCCGCAGGGCGAGGTAAAGCCATTTATCAAACCGATCCCAAACGGAACGGAGGGCGCCGCGGCTACCGGCGATGGGGATCAATAAGCTTTTTATACCGACGCTATACTAGCCCAGCGGGTAATCCGCTGTCACAGGTAAAAATGGGGAGCGCTGCGCAAAGTGAGTTTGTAAGGCAAGATCGTTGCAGCGCACAGGACGCCGCTCGCGAAAGATCATAATGCTCCACCTTTGACGGGCTTGAGGAGCTTATTCTCCCGCAAGCCCGGAAGGGAAAGTGTCAGTCCGCAGCGGTGAGGGGCAGTTGGAGTTGATAGATGCGAAAGCTGTCGGGCACCTCGGCTGCGCGCCCAGGAAGCAGGCGGTGACGAATGCGCGATTCACTGACGAAAGCGCAGCCTTGTGGCGTGATATCCAGATTGACCGGTGACTCCATTCCTTCGCGAATCACTTCAATAGCGTGCATGCCCGCAGTGCCGGGGGACATAATCCGCAGGATCCTGCCCTGACCGCTTTTAATGCCATTTTCGAGTACGATCAGCGCGCCGTCCGGGGCTAATCCCATGCCGTCCGGATTCTCGATGGTGCGTGGCAGCTCTATTTCAGACAGCTTTGGCGTTTGTTCCCCATAGCTCAGGGTATAGAGCTTCCCGCTGCCGAAGTTGCTGATTGCCATGCTCCGATCGTTTATCAGGACAATACCTGCGGCACCGAGGCCACTTGGATCGGCCAGGCGTGGATCGCGAAAGATGATCTTAAACTCGCTCTCGCCCGGGCGTAGCCTCATGATGCTGCCCGCTTTGGTTTCAGTGACGTACACCGTGCCATCTTTGCCGACGACCAGGTCATTGCCCATTCCCCCCTCAGGTAGCGTTAAACTTCGATTGATCGTGGCATCCGAGATATTGAGGGCGAAAATACGGTGAGGGCGGGTTTGGCCTGCCGGCAGGAAATCGGGAGAGTTTCCCCATAACAGACCACGCGGTTCATCCAGCCTCAGGGTGGTTGAGGAGAAAACGGTGTCGGCCCCGGCAAAGAAGGTTTGCCAATTCTCGTTCGGACGTTTGCGCAGGATACGCCCACTGGTGATCAAGCCTACGTACAACGTTCCGTCAGAGGCACGGGCTATGCCATTTGGATAGCGCTCGCCAGGCGGTAGCTTCAGGCTGGTTGATGTGCAGGCGGGGGTTGAAATGGGTGCCGCGGAAACGGAAACCGCAGGCATCATCATGGCTAACGCCAGGGCGGTTAATGCGACCCGTGCAGGGTGATATTTCAATAGGTTTAACATGAAGCCTCTCTTGTTCTGGATGATGGGGGTTACCAACGCGGAGGGCGAATTTGCTCTTTCATGGGGGCTTCAAGCGATGCGATTTCCTGACTGGACAGCGTGAGAGACAGCGCCTTAAGGGCATCCTGGAGATGGTGCGATTTGGACATGCCCACAATGGGGGCCGCGACCGCCGTTTTGGACACCAGCCAGGCGAGGGATACCTGAGCCGCAGGCACTCCCCGAACGGCGGCGATGCTTTCGACGGCCTGGATGGATTGCTCTACTTCGCTTCTTCCACCGTACCAGCGTGGGCTTTGTTCGTCAGTTTCGGCGCGTATTGTGCCGGATCCCTTTGCTCCGGCCAGCGTGCCGCGAGCCAACGGCGACCAGGGTGTAAGGCCAATACCTTCCTCCTGACACAGCGGAATTAAATCCAGTTCATCTTCGCGCGTGATCAGGTTGTACTGATTTTGCATGGAAATAAAGGGGGCCAATTTATTATGGCGCTGAAAATCCAGCATTTTCATAAAGCGCCAGGCATGCATGGAAGACGCCCCGAGGTAACGGATCTTGCCGGCACGCACCAAGGTATCGAGCGTGTCGGCCGTTTCCTCAATCGGCGTTTCCTCATCGAAGCGGTGCATGACGAACAGGTCTATATAGTCCGTCCCCAGACGCTGTAGAGAAGCCTCGACGCTCTGAATGATATGTTTGCGCGACAGACCGCGGCTGTTGGGATGTTCGCTCGTAGGGAAGAACGCCTTGGTGGCTATCACCATATCCTCCCGGCGAGCAAAGTCTTTCAACGCACGGCCGAGAATGCGTTCGCTTTCGCCTGCGGAGTAAATATTGGCGGTATCGAAAAAGTTAATTCCGGCTTCCAGCGCGTCACGGATAAAAGGGCGGGCTTGGGCTTCGGGTAATACCCAGGGCCGCCAGGCGGGATCCCCATAGGTCATGCAGCCCAGACAGAGTCGGGAAACTTTCAGGCCACTGTTACCAAGGCGAACGTAGTTCATCATTTTTCCTTCTGAGGTGCGGATTAAGGGGCGGCATGCTTGCCTTTCAACGCATTCCGGCGATGGTGTAGCCACCGTCGACCAGCAGGCTTTGGCCGGTAATAAAGCGGGCGTCATCCGTTGAAAGCCACACGGCGACATCAGCGATATCTTCAGGCAGGCCGAGGCGTTGAGTGGGCGTGTGGGCGATAAACGGCGTGAAGGCGGAAGGATCAGAGATGCTGCTATGGGCCATCGGCGTATCGATAATGCCGGGGTTGATGTTATTGATGCGGATAGCTTTTTCGCCATATTCAAGCGCTACCGCACGGATCAGTGCATCGAGGGCCCCTTTGCTGGCGGAATAACTTGATGAGCCGGCAAGCGCGCCTTTGGCTAGCCAGGAGGAAGTGTTGACGATCACGCCGCCTGAATTCTGCGACAGAAATGTTTCGACCTGGTATTTAATCGAGAGCCACACGCCCCGGAGATTGGTGGCTATCACCGCGTCGAAATCCGCGCTGGTTTGCTGATGAATGGGGACGAAGTTACCGAGAATGCCGGCATTGTTGAAGGCGATATCCAGCCGTCCGTAGTGAGCCGTCACCGTGGCGAGCAGGCGGCGGATATCCTCTTCCTGCGTAATGTCCGCCACCACGGCCAGCGCGTCGCCGCCCTCTTTGATCACGTCGAGCCGGGTGGCCTCGATTTCTGCCCAACGCCGCCCGGCCAGCACCACTTTGGCTCCTTCACGGGCATAGGCCAGGACGGCGGCGCGCCCGATGCCGGTGCCCCCTCCGGTGACCAGAACGACTTTTTCTTGCAGACGTTTGCGCAGCGGCGTTTGTACTGAATCAGCATATTGAGCCATGGCGTTAATACCGGGTAATTGAACACTTCACCATGCTATGTTGTTGCCATATGGATAACTATCCGTTAAAAATTCATCTCACTATTAAATTATTTATATCAATCTAATGAAAAAAACCGACCTGTCAGGGCTGGTGGTCTTCGTGGCTATTGCCAAAGAACGCAGTTTCAGGCGAGCCGCAGCCAAGCTTGGTGTGACGCCACCCACCCTTAGCCACACCATGCGCGAGCTGGAGGCTCAGGTCGGCATTCGTTTGTTGAATCGAACCACGCGTAATGTGTCGACGACCGAGGCGGGTGAGCATTTGTTGGCGAAGCTGGCGCCGGCGTTTACGGACATCGATACCGCTTTGGAAGGCTTGAATGGCTTTCGCGACCAACCCCAGGGGCTGGTCAGGATCAATGCCCCCCGAACGGCCATCGAGCTGGCGCTGGTACCGCATTTGGGGCGCCTGGCGCGCGATTATCCCGGTATTACGCTGGAAATTGTGGCGGAGGAGGGGTTTGCCAATATTGTGGAACAAGGCTTCGATGCGGGCATCAGGCTTGGTGAAGACCTGCATAACGATATGCGAGCCGTACGGGTTACGCCGGATTTGCGGTTTGCCATCGTCGCCACGCCTGAATATTTTCAGCGCTATGGCAGGCCTGAGCATCCCGAAGATTTATTGAATCATCGTTGTATCGGATGGCGCAAGATTGCTTCGGGCGAGCTCCACAAATGGCATTTTAAAAAAGGTGACCAAATGCTTTCGGTGACGGTGAACAGCCCGCTGGTGCTTGATGATGCCAGGCTGATGCTGCAAGCCGCATTAACCCATGCCGGTATCGCCTTCGCGATAGAGCAGGAAGTGCGCGAGCACCTTGCTGCAGGGCGTCTGGAGCAAGTTATGGCCGAGTGGTGCGCGCCGTTCCCAGGCTTTTATCTCTATTACCCGAATCGCAGAAACCACTCGGTGGCATTGTCTACCGTCATTAATGTGGTGCGCTATCCCAGCCAGACAGGCCATGACGAAGAGTAATGCTTGCCCGTTAGCCAATCTTGCCGGTTCAAAAAAACTCTCATTCCCGCCGCTTTTTCGTCGGTCTTTACGCCAGCCCTTGGTGACAGGTTCTTATCAAGGGCGAACTATTCTCTGCTCACTTATTCCCCGTTGCACGATCCCGCGAGAAGAATAATCCATAAATACTCTGCATGTTTATAACGCATTGTTTATAATTGGTATTTGTTTATTTTCGATGAATTTATTCGATAATTTAAGGTTATTTGTGAGCCCGATCACACTAATTTTTTATGCAAAATGTGAAGAGGGTCAATCGGGAAGGTCAAGGAGAGACGGTTCTTTCTGTCGACAGCTTACCGGTCCGCTCCGATGCCTCCGTATACTGTTCTCAACCAGGGCAGAGCAACGGAAATTTTCATAAGGAATGTGCGTGAGGCAATCGCTATTGCATCTGGCAAACAAATGACACGGGGCTTTTTTGATTATCTTGAGGGATTGGGTATGGAAAAGAAAAAAATCTATCTGTTTTGTTCTGCCGGTATGTCGACTTCCCTGCTGGTTTCAAAAATGAAGGCGCAGGCCGAGAAGTACGAGGTGCCGGTAATCATTGCCGCTTATCCTGAGGCGCTGGCCGCAGAAAAGGGCGCTGAGGCAGATTTGATACTGCTGGGGCCGCAGATTGCCTATACGTTAGCCGAAGTACAAAAACAGTTGCCCAATAAGCCCGTCGAAGTGATCGACTCCGCTTTATACGGCAAGCTCGATGGCCTTGGGGTGTTGAAGGCCGCGGTCGCCACCATAAAAAAAGCTAACCAATAAAGGGGTCTGCCGTGAATACGTTAATTGCCTCGTTGGAAAAGGTCATACTGCCTTTTGCCGTGAAAATTGGTAAACAGCCCCATGTTAATGCCATCAAAAACGGGTTCATTCGATTAATGCCGCTGACGTTGACCGGGGCGATGTTCGTTCTGATCAACAACGTATTCCTCAGTTTCGGCGAAGGCTCGTTCTTCTTTTCATTGGGGGTACGGCTGGATGCGTCCACCATTGAAACGCTAAACAGCCTGAAGACCATCGGTGGCAGCGTTTATAACGGCACCCTGGGGATTATGTCCCTGATGACGCCCTTCTTTATCAGTATGGCTTTAGCGGAGGAACGTAAGGTTGACCCGCTGGCGGCCGCGCTGCTGGCGGTTGCCGCCTTTATGACGGTAACGCCGTTCAGCGTCGGAGAGGCTTATGCCGTCGGTGCTAACTGGCTTGGCGGCGCCAACATCATTTCCGGCATGGTGATCGGCCTGGTGGTGGCGGAGATGTTTACCTTTGTGGTGCGCCGCAACTGGGTCATCAGCCTGCCTGACAGCGTACCTTCTTCCGTATCTCGCTCGTTCTCCGCACTGATCCCCGGCTTCCTGATCCTGTCGATCATGGGCGTGATTGCCTATTGCCTGACGCTGTGGGGAACCAACTTCCACCAGATCATTATGGACAGCATCTCGGCTCCGCTGGCGAAAATGGGCAGCGTGGTCGGCTGGGTGTATGTGATGTTCTCCTCGCTGTTGTGGTTTTTCGGGGTGCATGGTTCTATGGCGCTCGCCGCGCTGGACAGCGGCATCATGACGCCATTCGCGCTGGAAAACGTAGAGCTTTACAACAAGTATGGTTCGGTCGAAGCCGCCGTTGCCGCAGGCAAAGAGTTCCACATGTGGGCGAAGCCTTTCGTCGACTCCTATATCTATCTGGGGGGAACCGGGTCTACGCTGGGGCTGATTATCGCCATCTTTATCGCCTCGCGCCGTGAAGATTATCGTCAGGTCGCCAAGCTGGCTACCCCGTCGGGCATCTTCCAGATCAACGAACCTATCCTGTTCGGCCTGCCGGTGATCATGAACCCGGTGATGTTTATCCCGTTCATCCTGGTTCAACCGGTATTGACGATCATCACCACGGTGGCCTACTACACGGGAATGATCCCGCCGATCACCAACATTGCACCCTGGACCATGCCGGTGGGCCTGGGGGCGTTCTTCAACACCAACGGCAGTATCGTCGCCATGTTGCTGAGCTTCTTCAACCTGGGCGTGGCGACCTTGATTTACCTGCCGTTTGTGATGATTTCCAACAAGGCGCAGAGCCAGATCGATCAGGCTACCGAAAGCGAAGAAGACATCGCCAAGGCGCTGAAATTCTAACTGTCAGTCCGGGGCAGCCGTTGCTGCCCCGGTTTTAGGGGCGTTTGGATGAAATATCAATTTGCTGACGATTTCTGGTGGGGAAGCGCGACCTCTGCGCCGCAGTCGGAAGGGGCCTCTGCACGGGATGGCAAAAGTCAGAACATCTTCGATTACTGGTATGACATTGCGCCAGAACGCTTTCATCATCAGGTCGGTCCGTCCGAGGCATCCACCTTTTATGACCATTTCCAGCAAGATATCCTGCTGTTAAAAAAGCTTGGGCATAACACCTTCAGAACCTCCATCTCCTGGTCACGGTTGATCCCGGATGGGGAAGGCGAGGTGAACCCGAAAGCCGTCGCTTTCTATAACGCGCTTATCGATGGCCTGCTGGCTGAGGGCATTACGCCGTTTATCAACCTTTACCATTTTGACATGCCGATGTGCATGCAGCGAAAAGGCGGCTGGGAAAGCCGGGCGGTGGTGGAAGCCTACGCCCGCTACGCCAAAACCTGTTTCAGCCTGTTCGGCGATCGCGTCACTCATTGGTTTACTTTTAACGAGCCGATTGTGCCGGTCGAAGCGGGCTATCTGAATGACCTGCATTATCCTTGCGTGGTTGATTTTAAAAGGGCCGTCGCGGTGGCTTACCACAGCGTGCTGGCCCATGCCAAAGCGGTGAAGGCGTTCAGGGCGCTGGGCCATCAAGGTGCGATTGGCATTATTTTGAACCTGAGCCCGACTTACCCTCGTTCGAACAGCCGGGAAGATGGCGTGGCCGCCCATCATGCGGATCTGTTGCTGAACAAAAGCTTCCTCGATCCTGTGACCAAAGGGCGTTATCCACAAGATCTGGTGGATATACTGCGGGCCAATGATTTATTGCCACAAACGGCACCGGAGGACGCACAGCTGATTGCCGACGGCGTGGTGGATATTCTGGGCGTCAATTACTACCAACCGCGCAGGGTTAAAGCGAAAGAAGGCTACCGGGCCGACGCACCCGTGACGATGCCGGAAGATCTGTTCAGCTATTACGACATGCCTGGCCGCAAGATCAATCCGCATCGGGGCTGGGAAATCTATGAAAAAGGGCTGTATGACATCCTGATGGACCTGAAGGAAAACTACGGCAACATTCCCTGCTATATTTCAGAAAACGGCATGGGCGTAGAGGGTGAAGAGGCCTTTATCGGCCCTGCTGGGCGGGTGGAGGACGATTATCGGATCGACTTTATCCGCGATCATCTGAAATGGCTGCATCAGGCGCTGTCGGAGGGTTCCAACTGCAAAGGTTATCATTTGTGGACCTTTATCGACTGCTGGTCCTGGCTTAATGCCTACAAGAATCGCTATGGGTTAGTTCGGCTCGAGCGGGAGAGCCAACAGCGCACGCTGAAGAAAAGTGGCTATTGGTTTGCCGAGACGGCCCGGCAGAACGGCTTTGATTAACGGGAGCGCATGCGATGTCTGAGAGCCTGGTTTCGCTGAATGCGAACGACGTTAAGCTGATTCGGGAGCAGGATTTCTTTAACTGCAAAGATTTCCATTTGTTTATTTATAACAAGGTGGAAAGCGCCACCGGGCTGCATCAGCACGATTACTACGAGTTCACCATCGTCCTGAGCGGCAAATGTTATCAGGAGATCAACGGCAAGCGCGTGCTGCTGGAACGGGGCGATTTTGTCTTTATCCCCATTGGTTCGCGCCATCAGAGCTTTTATGAGTTCGGCGCCGCGAAAATCTTCAATGTGGCGGTTGGCAAGGTGTTCTTCGAAGAGAACTATTTGCAGCAACTGCCACGCTGTTTTGTCGCCTCTCAGGCCTACAGCCTGAAGAATGAATTCCTCGCCTACATCGAGTCGGTGGTGGGTTCCCCGCAGTTTCGTGAGGATGATTTTGCTGAATTCCTGGAAACGCTAACCTTTTATATCATCAGCCGCATTCGTCACTACAAGGAAGAGAGCGGCGAGGGGGACGATATCCCGCAGTGGCTGAAAAACACCCTGGCCGGCATGCATGATAAAGCCATGTTTGGTGAAAAGGCGCTGCTCAATATGGTGGAGCTGTCGGGAAAAACGCAGGAGTACCTGACCCGGGCTATGCGGCGCTATTACCATAAAACGCCGATGCAGGTGATTAATGAAATTCGCATCAACTTTGCCAAAACGCAGCTTGAAGTCACCAACTATTCGGTTTCGGATATTGCCTTCGACTCCGGCTATGGCGACGTGAGTCTGTTTATTAAAAACTTTAAAAGACTCACTGAAGTGACGCCGGGGAATTACCGAAAAAAGTTCTACGGCCCTGTTTAGGGCCGATCCCGATAAGCATTAACGCCGATATTCCGAATGCCTTTCAGGCCGCCAATAGCCTGATGAAATAAATTTCTTTGCTTAAGCGAAGGGGAATTGCCGTACCTGACGGACGGTATTCCCTTGCCAAAAATTTGTTAAATGGATGCCAAAATGGAAAAGTTACTGATAGTGAATGCCGACGATTTTGGTCTGAGCAAGGGACAGAACTATGGGGTGATTGAGGCGTTTCACTATGGGGTGGTCACTTCAACCACGGCAATGGTGAACAGCCCGGACGTACGGCATGCCGCCAGCCTCAGCCGGCTTTATCCTGGACTGCAGATCGGCCTGCACTTTGTGCTGACTCACGGGCATCCGTTGACGGCCATGCCTTCGCTGGTCAACGAACGCGGAGAACTGGGCAAGTGGTTATGGGAAAGGGCAGAGTCTGCGCTGCTGAGCATGGACGAAATCTACGATGAGTTGGTGAGCCAATACGACAGGTTCGTGGCAGTGTTTGGCAAAGCGCCGACGCATATCGACAGCCACCACCACGTGCATATGCTGCCGCAGATTTACCCGCTGGTGGAGGCGTTTGCACAGTCCCGCTCGATCCCGCTGCGCATTGGGCGCCAGGAAGTTGAGCGGCAAGATATTCCATTGCGGTATGACCGCAGTACCGAGTGGTTTGATGCGGGTTTTTATGGCGAAGCGATATCCGAAGCGCTGTTTTTACAGGTGCTCGATCGTGCCGATCAACGTGGTGCCAAGTCGGTGGAGATGATGTGCCACCCGGCGTTCCTGGATAACACTATTTTGGCGAGCAAATATTGCTACCCACGGCTTGCCGAAGTGGACGTTCTGACTTCGCCTGGCATGAAAAACGCCATCGCGGAACGCGGTTACCGTCTGGGATCTTTCCTCGATCTGTGACAAGCCCATCGGATACCGCGATGGCCCGCTTAAAGCATTGAGTGGGCCTTTTTCAGCCCGGTATCTTCATCAGGATCGGCACCCTGCGGAACGGGGGCTTCCGCTTCTTCCTCGCCCGACGCTTCGCTGGCCTGCGGTTCTATTGGATCGGGGGCCGCCTCCGGTGGTGGCATGGTGTCGTGGATAATCTGTTCATCAAAGGTTGGGTTCAGCGCCGGCGAGAGCGGAGAACTGGTCAGGCTGTCCGGCAGGGGAATGTGCGGCAAGGGCGCATCCTGCACAAACTGCGATTCGTCCTGTTTTACCGTCCGGCTGAAGGCCACCAGAACTACACCACAGAGTGCAAAGAAGGCATACAGCGTATTCCCGCCCAGCGGCTCTATCAGTGCGCCGACCGCCAGGGGGCCGACACTGGCGCCCACGCCGAAGGCCATCAGCAGACAGGCGGCTAGCGAGACGCGCCGCTCCGGCTCTATCAAATCGTTTGCCAGGGCAACCACCAAGGGATACAGCGTAAACTGCAACATGCTGACGATAAAGCCCACCACCAATAGCACTGGGAAATCAATGTGCGGCACCAGCGCTAGCGGCAGCGCAGCCACGATCAATAAAATGGCGTTGATGCGCATCAGCAGCGTACGGTTATAGCGATCCGACAGCCAACTGAGCGGGAATTGCGCCACCAGTCCGGCGAAGATCGATATCGCCATAAACAGGCCGGTCTGCTGAGTGGTCAGTGCCTGCATGCTGGCATAAACCGGAGCCAGCCCGTAGAAAGATCCTACCACCATGCCGATGACCAGCGTGGTCGCCAGCACCTTGGGGATGGCGCCGATAAAATAGCGTAGCTCCATCGGTGCCGGTGACATATGACGTGCATTGGTGCGGGTAGTCAGGGCTATAGGCACCAGGCAAAGCGCAAAGCACAGGGCGATCACCAGCAGAGTGGTAATGCCGAGGTTGGTTTGCAGCATCAGCACCACCTGACCTAACGACATGCCCAAATAGGTGGCAGCCATATAGAAGCCGAAGACCATCCCGCGCTGATTGGATTCCGACTGATCGTTCAGCCAGCTTTCCAGCACCATGAACTGACACATCATGCACAGGCCGATAATCAGCCGCAGCACCACCCACACGGGAATGTATTCCGTCAGGCCATGTCCCAGCACCGCCGCAGTAATAATGCCGGCGCAGGAAACGTAAGCGCGGATATGGCCGACGCGAGCAATCAGAAAATGACCGACCTTGCCGCCGATCACCAAACCGATGTAGTTGGCGGCAATAATCGCGCCGATCAACGCGCCGGTCACGTGAATAGAGGTTAAACGCAGGGAGATGTAAGTGGTGAGTAACCCTGAACCCAGCAGCATCAGCAGGGTGGTGGTATACAACGGAAAGAAGACGCCTAACGTTTTTTTCACTCTATCATCCTAATCTTTTATCCTGGTTTGCCATGGGCTGGCCATGCCGGCGGCAAAAACAACCCTGTGAGATCCCTCTTGATAAAACGCCGCTCATTAACCCGAACGCTACATTCGATACTAGCAGTTTGGGTTAAGGCTTAACACCGCATCGGCTGCGAAGCGTCGCGCATTTCTGTCATCGCCGCGTCAGATAAGCTTGATAAATGCTACTATCGGGCGCATATACCTGATTCGCTAAGGAGAGGTTATGAGTGAACAGCAACTGCGTAAACTCAGCGTTGCAGTAGGGGAAAAACTGAAGGCCAATGGCCAGTGGATCACCAGCGCAGAATCTTGCACCGGGGGCGCTATCGCCAAGGCCATCACCGATATTGCCGGCAGCTCCGCTTATTTCGACCGCGGTTTTGTCACCTACAGCAATACGGCGAAGCATGAGCTGTTAGGCATGGCGGAAGCCACCCTGAATGCCCATGGTGCCGTAAGCGAAGAGGTGGTGCGCGAGATGGCTCTGGGGGCTTTGCATGCGGCTCGGGCCAACCTGGCGCTGTCGGTCAGCGGCATTGCCGGACCGGACGGTGGCAGCGTGGAAAAACCGGTGGGTACGGTCTGGTTTGGTTTTGCCGAATCCTCAGGACGCGTGCTGGCGAAAAAGATGCAATTTTCCGGCGATCGTGATGCGGTGCGGCTTCAGGCGACGATTTTCGCGCTGCAAACCGCCCTTGACGAATTTTTGTGAAATTAGGCTTGATACTGTATGACCATACAGTATAATTAGTGACATTTCCTGCACAACATACATTCAGTGGCAGTGTGGGGTAACACCGACATTGCGTAACGAAGGAGCAACAATGGCTATTGATGAGAACAAGCAAAAGGCGCTAGCTGCGGCACTGGGCCAGATTGAGAAACAGTTCGGCAAAGGCTCCATCATGCGTCTGGGTGAAGACCGTTCTATGGATGTAGAAACGATCTCTACCGGCTCGCTGTCACTTGATATCGCACTGGGTGCAGGCGGCCTGCCAATGGGCCGTATCGTTGAAATTTATGGCCCGGAATCTTCCGGTAAAACCACCCTGACACTGCAGGTTATCGCTGCGGCGCAGCGCGAAGGCAAAACCTGTGCTTTTATCGATGCCGAGCACGCGCTGGATCCGATTTATGCGAAGAAGCTGGGCGTTGATATCGACAACCTGCTATGTTCTCAGCCGGACACCGGTGAGCAGGCGTTGGAAATCTGTGATGCCTTAACCCGTTCTGGCGCGGTTGACGTGATCATCGTTGACTCCGTGGCGGCCCTGACGCCGAAAGCGGAGATCGAAGGTGAAATCGGTGACTCACACATGGGCCTGGCGGCACGTATGATGAGCCAGGCGATGCGTAAGCTGGCCGGTAACCTGAAAAACGCCAACACGCTGTTGATCTTCATCAACCAGATCCGTATGAAAATCGGTGTGATGTTCGGTAACCCGGAAACCACTACTGGTGGTAACGCACTGAAATTCTACGCTTCCGTCCGTCTGGATATCCGCCGTATCGGCGCGGTGAAAGAGGGCGATGAAGTCGTCGGCAGTGAAACCCGCGTGAAAGTCGTCAAAAACAAAATTGCTGCGCCGTTCAAACAGGCCGAGTTCCAAATCCTGTACGGTGAAGGTATCAACAGCCGCGGCGAACTGGTCGATCTGGGCGTGAAGCACAAGATGATCGAGAAAGCCGGTGCCTGGTACAGCTACAACGGCGATAAAATCGGTCAGGGTAAGGCAAATGCCTGTAACTTCCTGAAAGAGAACCCGGCGGTTGCCGCCGAGTTGGACAAGAAACTGCGTGACCTGCTGCTGCACAGCAACGGTGAACTGGTTGCGGCAACCAACGAAGGCTTCGATGACGAAGCTGAAACCAGCGAAGAGTTTTAATCGCTGCTGACGCTTGTGAACGCCGTTATGGGTTTACGGGCGTCGACTACATCAGGCTTGAATAATGAATGACTTGCTAAGCCGCGCCATGCGCCTGCTGTCGCAACGCGATCATAGTGAAGCTGAACTGCGCCGCAAGCTTGCGGCGCAGCCATTTATGGCGAAAGCCAGATTTGGCGCCAAAACGTCTCCCTCCTCTGCTCCTGCTCCGTCTCCCGAAGAACCTATTGATCCTGCCGTTATCGAACAGGTAATCGCCTATTGCTATCAACATAATTGGTTGGATGATCAACGCTTTGCCCACAGCTACATCGGTAGCCGCAGCCGTAAAGGTTACGGTGCGCAACGCATCCGCTCGGAACTGATGCAAAAGGGCGTGGACAAAGAGCTGACGCAGGCGGCGCTGGCAGACTGTGATATCGACTGGTGTGAGCAGGCCAGGCAGGTTGCGCAGCGTAAATTTGGCGACAAACTGCCAACGGACTGGAAAGAGAAAGCCAAAGTGCAGCGTTATCTGCTCTATCGTGGCTTCTTCCAGGAAGAAATTCAGTCAATTTACCGTGATTTTGCGCAATGAACGCACACGGGGTTTTACTTCCCCTTGAAGAAAATTTATCTTATCCCCACTTTTTGTTCGTGAGTTAGATGCCATCGTCAGGATGTCGCGTATCTTGCTCACGTGTCGTTATTCTAGCCTTTCCGGGAAAATTATGAGCAAGAGCACCGCTGAGATCCGTCAAGCGTTTCTCGATTTCTTTCATAGTAAGGGCCACCAGGTTGTAGCAAGCAGCTCCCTGGTGCCTAACAATGATCCGACATTGCTGTTTACCAATGCCGGCATGAACCAATTTAAAGATGTTTTCCTGGGGCTGGACAAGCGCGCCTATTCCCGAGCCACCACCTCACAGCGTTGCGTGCGTGCGGGCGGTAAGCATAACGATCTGGAGAACGTCGGTTATACCGCACGTCACCATACCTTCTTTGAAATGCTGGGCAACTTCAGTTTCGGCGACTATTTCAAACATGACGCCATCAGCTTCGCCTGGGAACTGCTGACCGGTGAAAACTGGTTTAACCTGCCGAAAGAAAGGCTGTGGGTGACCGTCTATGAAACCGATGACGAAGCTTTCGACATCTGGCAGAAGCAGATTGGTGTGCCGGCAGAGCGCATTATCCGTATTGGCGACAATAAAGGCGCAGCCTTTGCCTCTGACAACTTCTGGCAGATGGGTGACACCGGCCCGTGCGGTCCGTGCACCGAGATTTTCTACGATCATGGCGATCATATCTGGGGTGGCCCACCGGGTAGCCCGGAAGAAGACGGCGATCGTTACATCGAGATCTGGAACATCGTTTTCATGCAGTTCAACCGTCAATCCGACGGCACCATGCTGCCGCTGCCAAAGCCATCGGTAGATACCGGTATGGGCCTGGAGCGTATTGCGGCAGTTCTGCAGCATGTGAACTCCAACTATGAAATCGACTTGTTCAGCACGCTGATCGCGGCAGTGGCCAAGGTGACCGGTGCGGTTGATTTGGACAACAAATCGTTGCGCGTTATTGCCGACCATATCCGTTCCTGTGCTTTCCTGGTGTCCGATGGCGTAACGCCGTCAAACGAAGGCCGTGGTTACGTGCTGCGTCGCATCATTCGCCGTGCAGTCCGCCATGGCAACATGTTGGGTGCCAAAGACAGCTTCTTCTACAAGCTGGTTGCTCCGTTGATCGAAGTGATGGGGCCGGCCGCTGACGAACTGAAGCGCCAACAGTCTTTGGTTGAGCAAGTGCTGAAAACGGAAGAAGACCAGTTTGCTCGTACCCTGGAGCGTGGTTTGACGCTGCTGGACGAAGAGCTGGCTAATCTGCAGGGCGATACCCTGGATGGTGAAACTGCCTTCCGTCTTTACGACACCTACGGTTTCCCGGTCGATCTGACGGCGGACGTGTGCCGTGAACGTGGCCTGAAAGTGGATGAGGCCGGTTTTGAGCTGGCTATGGAAGCACAGCGTCGTCGTGCACGTGAGTCCAGCGGCTTCGGCGCAGACTACAACAGCATGATCCGCGTTGATGGCGCCAGCCAGTTCAGTGGGTATGACCACGAGCAGCAACAGTCAACCGTGATCGCGCTGTTCCGCGACGGTCAGTCGGTCAATGAGATCCACGCCGGTGAAGAAGCCGTAGTGGTGCTGGATGAAACCCCGTTCTACGGTGAATCCGGTGGTCAGGTTGGCGATAAAGGCGTGCTGAAAGCCGCCGGCGCTGATTTTGAAGTGAGCGACACCCAGAAATACGGCCAGGCTATCGGTCATCAGGGCAAGCTGGTTCAAGGCTCTTTGAAGGTGAAGGATCGCGTTGATGCGCAGATCGACACCGTTCGCCGCAATCGCATCCGTCTGAATCACTCCGCAACTCACCTGCTGCACGCTGCACTGCGTCAGACGCTGGGTGAGCATGTGGCACAGAAGGGATCGTTGGTTAACGATAAATACCTGCGTTTCGACTTCTCGCATTTTGAAGCGATGAAGCCGGAGCAAATCCGCCTTGTAGAAGACTTGGTGAACCAGCAGATACGTCGTAACCTGCCGGTACAAACGGAAGTCATGGCGCTGGATGATGCCAAAGAGAAGGGTGCTATGGCGTTGTTCGGCGAGAAGTACGACGATAACGTGCGCGTACTGACCATGGGAGACTTCTCGACCGAACTGTGCGGCGGCACCCATGCCAGCCGTACCGGTGATATCGGTCTGTTCCGTATTCTGAGCGAATCAGGTACCGCTGCGGGTATTCGTCGTATTGAAGCCGTTACCGGTGAAGGCGCGATGGCTACCCTGCATCAGCAAAATGATTTGTTGCAGGACGTTGCGCACCTGGTGAAAGGGGATAGCAACAACCTGACAGATAAAGTGCGTGCGGTACTCGATCGCACTCGCGCGTTGGAAAAAGAACTGCAGCAGTTGAAGGATCAGCAGGCGGCGCAGGAGAGCGCTTCATTGTCCAGCAAGGCAAAAATGGTTAACGGCGTCCCGCTGTTGGTCAGCCAGCTTGATAACGTCGAGCCAAAAATGTTGCGTACCATGGTTGATGATCTGAAAAATCAACTGGGTTCCGCGATTATCGTGCTGGCCACCACGGCCGATGATAAGGTGAGCCTGATTGCCGGCGTGACCAAAGATCTGACCGACCGGGTGAAAGCCGGCGAGTTGATCGGCAACGTAGCGCAGCAGGTCGGCGGTAAAGGGGGCGGACGCCCTGATATGGCGCAGGCAGGGGGGACCGACGTCAGTGCCCTGCCGGCGGCACTAGACAGCGTAGAGGCCTGGGTGGCCTCGAAACTGTGAATATAAATAAATAGCACTTATAAACGCCATAACTCATTGCTGATTATGGCGTTTTTAAACTGTGCTAACACAATTTGGTTACAATTACGGGAACAAAGTTTTTCAGGTCGGCTAAACTTATCATTATCTGAGGTGAGACCAAGTCTGCTTACACTTATTGTGGGTTACATGACTTACGTTTTCACAGCATATGATGGATAATGACGGGGAAACTGAGAGACCCGACTCTTTTAATCTTTCAAGGAGCAAAGAATGTTAATTCTGACTCGTCGAGTTGGTGAAACCCTCATGATTGGCGATGAGGTCACGGTCACAGTGCTAGGGGTCAAGGGCAACCAGGTTCGTATTGGTGTGAATGCCCCCAAAGAGGTGTCAGTTCACCGCGAAGAAATCTATCAGCGCATTCAGGCAGAGAAGTCTCAACAGACGACTTACTGATTTCGAAGCAGCGTCTCGTTGCTCAGCGAGACGCTACTGCGCTTTTTTGTGCCCATCACCGTTCCTTTCCTGACTTCTCCGATTAAATCTTTTTGCCGCCTCCCTGACTTTGTTTGCTATTTCGCTGTGGTTGCCTGTTGATAAAACACTCTTTTTGCCGTGAAATCGCTCATGTTGAGTGGGAATTGTGCAAACGCGCATGAGTTGGGAAAAATTGTTTGACTTAAAAGTCGGAGAAAGTAATATGTGCGCCACGCAGTGCCGATGAGCTTCTCCAAAGCAAGTTAGGCACAATTCGAAAGAAGCGTATGGTGAGGTGGCCGAGAGGCTGAAGGCGCTCCCCTGCTAAGGGAGTATGCGGTCAAAAGCTGCATCCGGGGTTCGAATCCCCGCCTCACCGCCATTTGCATCCATAGCTCAGCTGGATAGAGTACTCGGCTACGAACCGAGCGGTCGGAGGTTCGAATCCTCCTGGATGCACCATCTAAAGAAAAACCCGCTTCGGCGGGTTTTTCGCTTTCTGGCTCCGGGCATAGACTATTGAACCCCCGGCCCTTCACTCTCCCGCACAGCACATTCCGCTATTACGCGATCAGCGACAACCCTCTGGCTTTACGCTAAAGTAGTTTTCTTTCCTCAACGATCATGGAGTAACGATGTACGACCGCTATCAGGGTCTTATTTTCGATATGGACGGCACCATTCTCGATACCGAGCCGACGCACCGCAAGGCGTGGCACGAGGTGCTGTCCCGTTACGGTATGACGTTTGATGAGGCGGCGATGGTGGCGTTGAGCGGTTCTCCGACCTGGCGCATTGCCCAGGCGATCCTTGCCAGCCATCAAGCCGATCTCGATCCCCATCAGTTGGCTGCAGAGAAAACCCGCGCGGTAGAAGCGATGCTGTTGGACAGCGTGCGTCCATTGCCGTTGATCGAGGTAGTCAAAGCTTATCATGGCCGCCGCCCAATGGCGGTGGGTACCGGCAGTGAGCACCGCATGGCAGAAACCCTGCTGCGCCATCTGGGTCTGTTCCACTGCTTCGATGCGATTGTGGGTGCCGATGACGTGCAACGCCACAAGCCTGAGCCGGATACCTTCCTGCGCTGCGCCGAACTGATTGGCGTGCCACCGGAGAAATGCGTGGTGTTTGAAGACGCAGACTTCGGTATTCAGGCCGCGAAAAGCGCCAATATGGCCGTGGTAGACGTCCGTACGCTGTGAGTAGTACGCTGGCAGTCATGTCGTTATTCGGCAGCAGTTTCCTCAGTGCGACGTTGCTGCCGGGAAATTCAGAAATTGTTTTGGTCGCCTTGCTGACCAACAGCCGTGTCTCACCAGAGTTGCTGGTGTTGGCCGCGACGTTGGGGAATACCCTTGGCGGGCTGACCAATGTCATTATCGGGCGCCTGTTACCGGCGTTGAAACCGCAGCGAGGGCTGGATACAGCGCTCGGGTGGATGCAACGCTTTGGCCCGGCTGCGCTATTGCTCAGTTGGGTACCGGTAGTGGGCGATTTGTTGTGCGTGTTGGCAGGTTGGCTGCGCATGCCCTGGGGCCCTGTCGCGCTGTTTCTGTGTATCGGAAAGGCGCTGCGTTACATCATTTTGACTATGATAACGCTACAGGGAATGGCCTGGTGGCATTAACGACGTGAATATAACTCAATATTCTCTCGGGTGCAGATTCAGTATGCTTACGAGTTATTGTTTTTAGAAGCGGGAGGTCAATTTGATCCCGGACGTATCCCAGGCGCTTTCTTGGTTGGAAGCCCATCCCCATGCATTAAAAGGCATCCGTCGCGGCATTGAGCGTGAAACGCTGCGTGTCACCGAAGACGGAAAGCTGGCAACAACCGGACATCCGGAGAAACTGGGGGCGGCATTAACGCACCACTGGATAACCACAGACTTTGCTGAGGCGCTGTTAGAGTTTATTACTCCGGTTGACGATAACCTTGATCACATGCTGACGTTCTTGCGTGATATTCATCGTTACGTAGCACGCAATCTGGGTGATGAGCGTATGTGGCCACTCAGCATGCCGTGCTTTATTGAAGCCGAGCAGGACATTGAGCTGGCACAGTTCGGTTCGTCGAACATTGGCCGCATGAAAACGCTGTACCGCGAAGGGTTGAAGAACCGCTACGGTGCGCTGATGCAGACCATTTCAGGCGTGCACTACAATTTCTCATTGCCGCTGGAATTCTGGCAGGCATGGGCCGGCGTTAAAGATGCCGAAAGCGGCAAAGAGCAGATTTCGGCGGGTTATTTCCGCCTGATCCGTAACTATTACCGTTTTGGCTGGGTGATCCCGTATCTGTTCGGCGCCTCGCCGGCAATCTGTTCCTCGTTCCTGAAAGGGCGTGAAACCTCGTTGCCTTTCGAGCGTACCGAGCAGGGCATGTGTTATCTGCCGTATGCCACCTCGCTGCGGTTAAGTGACCTGGGGTATACCAATAAATCTCAGAGCAATCTGGGTATCACCTTCAACGACCTGCAAAGCTATGTTGAAGGCCTGAAGCGAGCGATTGTCACGCCTTCCGAAGAGTTTGCCAAACTGGGCGTGAAGGATGGCGATCGTTATCTGCAACTGAACAGTAACGTGTTGCAGATCGAAAACGAACTCTATGCGCCAATCCGGCCGAAGCGTGTGACCAAAAGTGGCGAGACACCGTCAGATGCGCTTCTGCGTGGCGGTATCGAATACATTGAGGTTCGCTCGCTGGACATCAACCCGTTCTCGCCTATCGGTGTGGATGCGGTACAAGCGCGTTTCCTGGACCTGTTCCTGGTGTGGTGCGTGCTGGCCGATGCGCCAGAGATGAGCAGCGATGAATTGCTGTGTACGCGCAAGAACTGGAATCGGGTGATCCTCGAAGGGCGCAAGCCGGGCCAAACCATTGGCATCGGGTGTGACGACAGCCGCGAGCCGTTGGCCAAGGTGGGTAAAGCGCTGTTTGACGATCTGCGCCGCGTGGCAGAAGTGTTGGATAGCGAAGCCGGCGATCGCCAGTATCAACAAGTGTGTGACGAACTGGTCGCGGCGTTTGACGATCCTGATTTGACGTTTTCCGCTCGTATCCTGAAGGCCATGAAGGAAGAGGGGACGGGGCGTGTGGGCCTGCAGCTGGCTGAACAGTATCGTCAGATGCTGACGGAGGAGCCGTTGGAGATTTTGACGGAAGCTGAATTGGCACAAGAGCAGAAAGCCTCGTGGCAGCGTCAACGCAACATAGAAGCCAGTGATACGCTAAGCTTTGAAGAGTTCCTGAAGCAACACGGCGGGGGCTAAAAAAAGAAAAGGCCACATCAATGTGGCCAAATATGCATCTCTGATGACAGGGATGATGATAACAAATGCGCGTCTTTCACATACTCAGACTCGCTGGGTTGGAAAAGGTTTCCTGGTTAGATAAAAAAGTTTCGAAATAAATACTCTTTTACGAGGAGGTAACGAAATGCCACTGCTGGATAGCTTCACCGTAGACCATACCCGCATGGCAGCCCCGGCTGTCCGCGTCGCGAAAACCATGAAAACTCCTCATGGCGATACCATCACCGTGTTCGATCTGCGCTTCTGTCGACCGAACCTGGAAGTGATGCCAGAGCGCGGCATTCATACGCTGGAACACCTGTTTGCCGGCTTTATGCGTGACCACCTGAATGGTCAGGGCGTCGAGATTATCGATATCTCCCCAATGGGATGCCGCACCGGTTTCTACATGAGCCTGATTGGCGTGCCGGAAGAGCAGCGTGTTGCCGATGCGTGGAAAGCGGCGATGGCCGACGTGCTGAAAGTGACTGACCAGCGTAAAATTCCTGAGTTGAATGAATTCCAGTGCGGGACTTACCATATGCACTCGCTGGAAGAAGCGCAGGAAATCGCGAAGCACATTCTTGACCATGACGTCGTAGTGAACCACAACGAAGAGCTGGCGCTGCCGAAAGAGAAGCTGCAGGAACTGCACATCTAGTTCGTCCCGGGCTACAACGATAAAAAAGACGCGATTTTCGCGTCTTTTTTCCTTTCTGGCGGGCGGTCAGCGTTGCTGAACGCTGGACTGCAGCGATTTGATCGGCGTGACGCGTACCTGTTTGATCATATTGTCCTGCACGTCGAGGATACTGATGTCGTAATGGCCGATGCGGACTCGGGTGCCGACTTCCGGGATCTCTTCCAGCTCTTCCAAAAGCATGCCGTTGATGGTGCGCGCATCGGTGGCCGGCAACGTCCAGTTGAATGCCTTGTTTAACTCGCGCACGTTGGCAGTACCATCGATCAGTACGGAGCCGTCACTTTGCGGATTTACCTCTTCTGCCAGCGTTGGTGACATGGACGTGGTGAAATCGCCGACGATCTCCTCCAGGATATCTTCGACCGTCACCAGCCCCTGAATATCACCGTATTCATCGACCACGATGCCGACTTTCTCTTTGTTGCGTTGAAACTTCACCAACTGGACGTTCAGCGGCGTACCTTCAGGCACGTAGTAAATTTCGTCGGCGGCGCGCAGCAGGTTCTCCTTGTTGAACTCTTTCTTCTCGGTCATCAGGCGGTAGGCTTCACGTACCCGCAGCATGCCGATGGCATCATCCAGCGAGGTACGGTACAGCACGATGCGACCGTGCGGGGAGTGAGTCAGCTGACGCATGATCGACTTCCAGTCGTCGTTGACATCGATGCCGACAATCTCATTGCGTGGCACCATAATGTCATCGACCGTCACCTTCTCCAGATCCAACACCGAGATCAGCATGTCCTGATTGCGGCGAGAAATCTGCGAGTGCGATTCCTTCACAATGGTGCGCAGCTCGTCCTTGCTGACTGCATCGCTGATCCGCACATTGGTGCGAATGCCGAACAGCCGTAAAATCAGCGTGGTGATGCCATTGAGCAGCCATACCAGCGGGAACATCACCTTTTGCAGCGGTGCCAGCAAGAAGCTGCTGGGGAATGCAATGCGTTCCGGATACAGGGCGGCAAAGGTTTTTGGCAGCACTTCGGCGAACAGCAGCACGGCGAAGGTCAGGACGCCGGTGGCGATGGCAACGCCTAAATCGCCATACAGGCGCATGCCGACAATGGTGGCCAGCGCCGAAGCCAGAATGTTGACCAGGTTATTGCCAATCAGCACCAGGCCTATCAGACGATCCGGTTTTTGCAGCAGCTTTTCGACCCGGCGGGCGGAGCGGTTGCCCTGCTTGGAGAGATGACGCAGACGATAGCGGTTCAGCGTCATCATGCCGGTTTCGGATGCTGAGAAGTAAGCGGAAACCACAATCATGACCACCAGGATAATGATCAGGGTCCCTGTCGAAACGTGCTCCAACGCGGTATTCCTTATGTATAGAGAAAGAGTGCCTGAGAGCTTAGCGAACCATCACTTGCTGAATCAGACGGCTGCCAAAGTAGGCGAGCGTGAGCAGGAAGGCACCGGCAAAGCTGAACCAAACGACGCGGCGACCGCGCCAGCCTTCGTGATAATGGCCCCACAGCAAGACGATATACACAAACCACGCCATGATGGACAGCACGGCTTTGTGCACGTTCTCTTTGCTGAACAGGTTATCCATATAAAGCAGCCCGGTGCACAGCGTGAGCGTGAGCAACACGACGCCAATCTGGGTGATGTGGAACATCTTGCGTTCGATGCTCATCAGCGGCGGCATATCGGCGCTGAAAGACAGCTTTTTGTTTTTCAGCAGGTAATCCAGCCAGGCCAGTTGCAGCGCATACAGCGCGGCAATGATCAGCGTAGCGTAGGAGAACAGCGCCAGGCCGATATGTACCATCAGTTCCGGGCTGGCTTCCAGATGCGTAATAAACTCACCCGGCATAAAGCTGGCGAAGGCCAGGTTGATCATCGCAAAGCTGTAAACGATAGGCAGCAGGAACCAGCCGCGGTCGCGCGAAGCCACGAAGGTCATGACCGAGCAAATGATCAGGCTGACTATCGAACCTATGTTCAGCAAGCTGAGATTTTGCCCGGCGCTGACGTCAAAGATACGCTGCTGAAGTGCGATGGCGTGGCAAATTAGCGCCACCACCGCCGAGACGAGAGCAAGCCGACGGTATGCGCTGTTCTTCCGCAACAAGCTGGGAATAATCAGTCCAAGGCTGAGCAGGTAGGCGATCAAAGCCACAATGGAGAAAACTGGCATAGCGTTTAATTTTGCTTCGACGTGGTGAATTGGATTGTCAGTATAGCGTCGAGCGCGTCCCACTCCAACCGATCTCCAACGCTGAGGCAGAGATCCTCTACGCTTCGTGTTATAATCGCCGCAATTATGTCGCCAGAGCGGCCTGTCATTACACGTTGAGCATGAGACGATGTTTGAAAATTTAACCGATCGTTTGTCGCGCACCCTGCGCAATATCAGCGGCCGTGGGCGGCTGACCGAAGAAAATATCAAGGAAACCCTGCGTGAAGTGCGCATGGCATTGCTGGAAGCGGACGTTGCGCTGCCGGTCGTGCGGGACTTTATCAACCGTGTGAAAGAGAGCGCGGTGGGTCATGAAGTCAACAAAAGCCTGACGCCGGGGCAAGAGTTCGTCAAGATCGTCAAGAGCGAGCTGATTGCCGCGATGGGCGAAGTGAACACCGAACTGAACCTGGCGGCGCAACCGCCGGCAGTGGTGCTGATGGCGGGCCTGCAAGGTGCCGGTAAAACCACCAGCGTCGCCAAACTCGGCAAGTTCCTGAAGGAAAAACAGAAGAAAAAGGTTTTGGTGGTTTCCGCCGACGTTTATCGCCCTGCGGCGATCAAACAGCTGGAAACCCTGGCGGAAAGCGTCGCTATCGACTTCTTCCCGTCTGATGTCAAAGAAAAACCGATCGACATCGTTAACCGTGCACTGCAACAGGCCAAGCTGAAGTTCTACGACGTACTGATCGTCGATACCGCCGGTCGTTTGCACGTTGACGAAGCGATGATGGACGAGATTAAGCAGGTACACGCGGCGATCAAGCCGGTAGAAACCCTGTTTGTGGTCGACGCCATGACCGGCCAGGATGCTGCCAACACCGCCAAAGCCTTTAATGAAGCGTTGCCGCTGACCGGTGTGGTACTGACCAAGGTCGACGGTGATGCGCGTGGCGGTGCCGCGTTGTCTATCCGTCACATCACGGGCAAGCCGATCAAGTTCCTTGGCGTGGGCGAGAAGACCGAAGCGCTGGAGCCCTTCCATCCGGACCGCGTGGCATCACGCATTCTCGGCATGGGCGATGTGCTGTCGCTGATCGAAGATATCGAAAGCAAAGTTGACCGCGAGCAGGCGGAGAAACTGGCTAACAAGCTGAAGAAAGGTGACGGTTTTGATCTGACCGACTTCCTGGAACAGCTGAAGCAGATGCGTAACATGGGCGGTATGGCCAGCATGCTGAGCAAACTGCCTGGCGCCGGCCAACTGCCGGACAATGTGAAATCGCAAATGGACGACAAGGTTCTGGTGCGTATGGAAGCAATCATCAACTCGATGACGCTGAAAGAGCGCGCCAAACCGGAAATCATCAAAGGCTCGCGCAAGCGCCGCATTGCGATGGGTTCCGGTATGCAGGTGCAGGATGTAAACCGCTTGTTGAAGCAGTTCGACGAAATGCAGCGCATGATGAAAAAGATGAAGAAAGGCGGAATGGCGAAGATGATGCGCGGCATGAAAGGTATGATGCCGCCGGGCTTCCCAGGCCGCTGACAGGCGCTTGCCCTCTGGGGTGAGCGTGTTTAAGCATTTGCCGTTCGCGGCAAAAACCGCTCGAAATATTGCTGGCCGAAAAAAGTAGTTGATAGCGATCTACGCTTTAGATTGCTTTTTGCGCCAAAATGAGTAAAATTTTCGGGCTTTTTATATTGCAACCGGGCCCCGTTCCCTCAATGGGGCCCGGCTGTTTTATTAACTAAAGAGGATGTTATGGTAACAATTCGTTTGGCACGTGGCGGCGCTAAAAAGCGTCCGTTCTATCAAGTAGTAGTGACCGACAGCCGCAATGCTCGTGATGGTCGTTTCATCGAGCGCGTAGGCTTCTTCAACCCGATCGCATCTGGTCAGGCTGAAGCACTGCGTCTGGACCTGGACCGCATCGAACATTGGGTCGGTCTGGGTGCAACCGTTTCTGATCGCGTTCACGCGCTGATCAAAGACGCTAAGAAAGCAGCTTAATCTGTCGCGGTGGTGGCAATGAGCAAGCAACTCAAACCGGTAGCACCTAAGCAGCCGATTGTACTCGGTAAAATGGGGTCTACTTACGGCATTCGTGGTTGGCTCAGAGTATTTTCATCCACCGAGAACGCCGAAAGCATTTTTGACTATCAGCCGTGGTTTATCCAGCGGGCGGGTCAATGGCAGCTTGTCGAGTTGGAAGACTGGAAGCGCCACAGTCAGGATCTGATCATCAAAGTCAAAGGCGTTGACGATCGGGATGCTGCGAATCTACTGACCAATTGCGAAATTCTGGTGGATTCGGAACAACTTCCTCCACTGGTGGGTGATGATTACTACTGGAAAGACCTTATGGGTTGCCAGGTAGTCACGACCACCGGGTACGAACTGGGTAAAGTCGTCGATATGATGGAAACCGGTTCAAACGACGTGATGGTGGTGAAAGCTAACCTGAAAGATGCGTTCGGCATGAAGGAGCGGTTGGTCCCGTTTCTTCATGGGCAGGTTATCAAGAAAGTCGATCTCACTGCTCGCGTGATTGAAGCAGATTGGGATCCTGGTTTTTGACCTCCGAATTAAACGGTCGAAACAAGTGGAATGACAGTATGGGGATTGGCTTGTGTTCATTGGTATTGTAAGCCTGTTTCCTGAGATGTTCCGCGCAATCACCGATTACGGGGTGACTGGCCGGGCAGTAAAAAATGGCCTGCTGAGCGTGCAGTGTTGGAGTCCGCGTGACTTCACCTACGACCGGCATCGTACCGTGGACGATCGCCCTTATGGCGGCGGCCCGGGAATGTTGATGATGGTGCAACCCTTGCGGGAAGCCATTCATGCAGCAAAAGCAGCGGCAGGCGAGGGAGCAAAGGTGATTTATCTGTCACCTCAGGGGCGTAAGTTGGATCAAACCGGCGTACGCGAACTGGCGGCCAACCCGAAGATGATTCTGGTGTGCGGTCGTTATGAAGGGGTAGATGAGCGCGTAATCCAAACCGAAATTGATGAAGAATGGTCAATCGGCGATTACGTCCTCAGCGGCGGAGAACTGCCGGCAATGACCCTGATTGATTCAGTCGCCCGTTTTATACCGGGTGTACTGGGCCATCAGGCCTCAGCAGAAGAAGATTCTTTTGTCGATGGATTGCTGGACTGCCCGCACTATACCCGTCCTGAGGTGTTGGAAGGGGTGGAGGTTCCGCCAGTCTTACTGTCGGGCAACCATGCCGAGATACGTCGCTGGCGCTTAAAGCAGTCGCTGGGCCGTACCTGGCTTAGAAGACCTGAACTTCTAGAAAGCCTAGCTCTGACTGACGAGCAAGCGGTGTTGCTGGCTGAGTTCCAACGGGAACATCAGGCCAAGCAACAGGACTATGAAGGGAACGTCTGAGCAATTGGCTCGACGGGACCGATATATCAGTTTACCTAGGGTAAGAGACATATTATGAGCAACATTATTAAGCAAATTGAACAAGAGCAGATGAAGCAAGACGTACCTGCATTCCGTCCGGGTGATTCCGTGGAAGTTAAGGTATGGGTCGTTGAAGGTAGCAAAAAACGTCTGCAGGCATTCGAGGGCGTGGTTATCGCTATCCGTAACCGCGGTCTGCACTCTGCATTCACTGTTCGTAAGATTTCCAACGGCGAAGGTGTTGAGCGTGTATTCCAGACTCACTCACCAGTAATTGACAGCATTGCTGTTAAACGTCGTGGTGCCGTTCGTAAAGCCAAACTGTACTATCTGCGTGAGCGTACTGGTAAGTCTGCTCGTATCAAAGAGCGTCTGAACCGCGTCGGCTAACGCTGCATCCAAAAGTTAATAGCTATGAAGGGGTTGGCACTGTGCCAACCCCTTTTTTTATGCCTGCAGATCGGGGATTGCATCTGCAAGATGCGAAAATGCTCCCAGGATGTCTGTTTTTACAGGCATAAAAAAGCCTGCGTTTGCAGGCTCTTTGCATTACAGCGCCGCGGCGCGCTGTTTGCTTTTTTCCGGATGCGGCTGCGCAGGAACGATATCGCCAGGCTTTACAATCACGCGCGCGACAGACTCGTGCGTGGCAAAGGTACAGCTGCAGTTAATGTTTTGGCATTGGTGATAGCGCTCTTTGGTCGCTTCGCTTAGATAACGGCTGGAGCGAGTATGGGCCACGCTACCGCAGAGTGGACAGTGCATCATAAAAACCCCCTTGCAATATTTTAAGTGAAAACGGGTTGGGCATTGAGCCACAATCAAAATCAGTAGCCTGCCCAATTAGGGGGAAGTTACACCCCAGCTCATTAACGGACACTCCTGATGGTGGTAACGGCTTCAGCCGCGATGATTGAGTTTGCTCATGCTCTGCACCCATTCAATTAATACTGTGTATACATACAGTATTAAGCTATTTGCTAAACTCGTCAATAGTAAACGTTATGTTTTTAGCAAAATGTCTAAATTTGATTTTCAGGCATAAAAAAAGCCCATCAATGATGGGCTTAGTCGTATAACAGGTGCAGAAGCGAGAAGGATTACAAACCGTACACCAGGCTGATAGAAGTGGTGGTGTCGGTATTCTTCGGCGCAGAGGCTGGAGGCTTGCTGTTGTAAGTCACGGTGTAAGCCAGACGCAACGCGAACTTCTCATTGATGGCGACGCTGAGTGCGGTTTCGGAGTTCAGCGTGGTTTCTTCGTTCGCCAGAGCGGAAACGCCTTCAGAGAACTTGGTGTTGTCGGTCAGCTGGTATGAATAGTTGGCTGCGCCGTAAGCCAGTGCTTTGGTTGAACGCCCGCCGCCATGGTATTCGTCGTGACGTACGCCCGGACCGAATTCAACTCGCAGATCGCTAAGCGGCCCATTGAGGATTTGGCGACCATAACCGCCGGTCAGCGTGGAACGGGAATCATAGCCGTTGAAGCGGTCGCTCAGCCAACTTGCCTGACCGAACAGGTAGTTGCGGTCGGAAAGATTATAACGGGTACGGCCGCCGGCCTGATACTTCTCTGACGAGCGCACGTTGGAGGATGTGGTGTTGTTGGCCGCTCCCCAAAGGCTGTAGGCGGCATCGCTGTTGAACCAGGTCATGCTGGTATTGGCCAACAGGGTAGAGCTTTGTGAGTTGCCTGACTGCGAGTTGTAACCGGCCTGGACGTTGCCTTCAAACGGTTTTTTCGCGGTGGCCGGATCGTCCATCGCGGTGAAAAGCGTATTGTCGGCAAGAGCTGAAACACTGGTGAAAGTCGTTAAGCAGCTAATGAACAGCGGAATAGCGCGGCGAGCGCGTAAAGAGAGCATTTTTGATCCAGTTGTTAAGAGTGGTTATAAGTGATTTCGGTCACATTATATCGGTTCGCCATTGCGACCAAAATAGCGACTATTAGCTTAAGTTTTTAATTTTTCCTCCTCACTTATTCACTTTTCTTCTACTGACTTTTAACGCTGTTAACGGCATAAAATACTGATTGTCATTACTATTTGCAGGGGTAATGATGTTGACGGCAACGGCAGGATCCCGTTGCCGCCAAGAAAGTGATTACAGGAAGGTGGTGACCAGAAGATACCCGGTGATGCAGGAACACAGCACGCCGATCAGGCCTGGAATAATAAAGCTGTGGTTGATGATGAATTTGCCGATGCGCGTTGTTCCGGAGCGGTCAAAACCAATACAGGCCAAATCGCTTGGGTAAGTGGGCAAGACGAAGTAACCGTACGCGGCCGGGAAGAAAGCCAGCAGCATTTTGGGGTCGACACCCAGCTGCAGAGCCATTGGGGCAATGGCGGTGAGCGCAGCTGCCTGGCTGTTAACCAGCTTGGAAACCAGAAACAGAACGATCGCGTAAGTCCATGGCTGGCTTTTGACCACATCCTCCAACAGCAGCTTTAAGTCTCCCATATGTGCCTGGAAGAAGGTGTCACTCATCCACGCCACGCCGAACACGGAAAAAATGGCGACCATACCGGCTTTGAAAACCGCGCCGTTGGCGATATCGCCGGGTTTGACTTTGCAGCCCATCAGAATAACGGCGCCGGCTATGAGCATCATCATCTGGATCACCAGATTCATCGACAGCGGTTTCAGTACCCCTTTGGCGTTTGCAAAGAAAGGGCGTAAGTCAGCGAAGGCCCCCAAAAGTACGACGATGGCGATGGCCGCAAAGAAGATCGCTGTGGACCAGTAAGCCTGCTTGGGGAATCTCTGGTTGAGCAGCGTTTCGGTGCTGCCAAAAATATAGGCTCGTTGCTCTGGATCTTTGATTTTCTCCTGGAATTCAGCGTCCTTATCCAGATCTTTACCGCGACGCAGGCTCCATAAGGCCGCCATTAATACCCCGACTAATGAAGCCGGGATCGAAACGGCAAGAATCTCTACCAGCGTGTAAGCTTTGCCAATCCCATGTCCTGCGGCAATGATTGAAACCAGGGAGACTACGGCGACGGAAACCGGCGAAGCCGTGATGGCCATTTGAGAGGCGACGGAAGCCACGGCCATTGGGCGTTCTGGGCGGATCCCTTTTTTGATGGCGATATCGGAAATGATCGGGAACATGGTGTACACCACATGGCCCGTACCGCACAGGAAGGTCAGAGTCCAGGTGGTGAAAGGGGCAAGCAGCGTGATGTGCTGAGGGTGGCGGCGCAGCAGTCGCTCTGCATATTGCATCATCACGTTCAAACCGCCGGCAGTTTGCAACACCGAAGCGCAACCTATCACGGCAAGAATGGTGAGCATAACCTCAACCGGAGGTTTACCTGGCTCCAGCCCGAATATAAAACACAACAGGAATAAACCAATACCGCTTATTAGGCCCAGCCCCATACCGCCAAACCGAGTGCCGACTAATAAACAGATTATAATAATGGAGAACTGCAAAGTGATCATGATAGTCCCTTGTCAAGAAATGAAAAGCTGCTGACGCTCATACATTCTCAATGCAGGTGACATGGGCTCTGTCTACGCAGATTACCCCTAAAGAGGTGCGAACGAACAAGACCATAATTATTTATTTTTCGCATGATAACTGTGAGGTTCCGCAATGTTTATTCAATGGTTTTACTCATCTTTTCGTATTGAAATTTACAGATGAAAGTAATTGAAAATAAATCTCCGGTTAATTGTTTGTTATTTGTATTTCAGTTGTTTAATTTTTAGGTAATTTGATTTTTCGGTTAAGGTTCTCTGCGGAGGAAAACGTAATCCTCAGGTTTTTTGCACGTCCGCTGGATGGGACTGTGGGCTGTTGAATTTCTTGTGTATAGAATTGTTTACGATTTTGTCGGATTTTAGGATTTTGAGGCACCCAAAGGACTCTAGAGACCTCTCGCGTTAAAAGTCATTAATAATCATTGTGTTAATTTGTTATCTTTGTTGTTTTTATTACTTCTTTAGCGCCTTTTATTTGTGGTAATTTTTTATTTACAGTAAATGGATTGAAATCTTTACATTTCGTGATAGGGTAAGAACCTGAAACGCTCAATGTTCTATCAACGCTTACGCATAACGGCAAACGACAGGAATAGCATCATGCAAAAAGACGCGCTCAATAACGTTCATATCAGTGCAGAACAAATTCTGATCACTCCGGAAGAGCTGAAAAACCAGTTCCCGCTCAGTGCCAGCGACGAGAATGAAATCGCCACTGCACGCAAAACCATCGCCGATATTCTGCAGGGGCGCGATCATCGCCTGCTGGTGGTGTGCGGACCATGTTCTATTCATGACCCGGATGCAGCATTGGATTACGCCCGTCATTTGAAAACCCTGTCGGCTGAATTGAGCGATCAGCTGTATATCGTTATGCGTGTCTATTTTGAAAAACCTCGTACCACCGTCGGCTGGAAAGGTCTGATTAACGACCCGTACATGGACGGTTCGTTTGATGTTGAAGCCGGTCTGCACATTGCGCGTCGCCTGCTGCTGGACCTGGTTGGTATGGGCTTGCCGTTGGCGACCGAAGCGTTGGATCCGAACAGTCCGCAATACCTGGGCGATTTGTTCAGCTGGTCAGCCATTGGGGCCCGCACGACGGAATCACAAACTCACCGTGAGATGGCTTCAGGGCTGTCGATGCCGGTAGGTTTTAAAAACGGTACCGACGGCAGCCTGGGCACGGCGATCAATGCTATGCGCGCCGCAGCAATGCCACATCGTTTTGTCGGTATAAATCAGGCTGGGCAAGTG
This sequence comes from Serratia liquefaciens, assembly GCA_012719855.1. Lineage (GTDB taxonomy): Bacteria > Pseudomonadota > Gammaproteobacteria > Enterobacterales > Enterobacteriaceae > Serratia > Serratia liquefaciens_A. Next base: position 123,863 of record JAAXZN010000001.1, read on the forward strand.
TGCCTGCTGCAGACGCAAGGTAACCCGGATGGCCACGTGATCCTGCGCGGCGGGAAAACACCGAACTACAGTGCCGAAGACGTAGCGGCCTGTGAAAAACAGATGCTGGATGCGGGACTCCACCCGTCCTTGATGATAGATTGCAGCCATGGCAACTCGAATAAAGACTATCGCCGTCAACCGGCGGTTGCCGAGTCCGTGGTAGAGCAGATCAAAGCGGGCAACCGTTCGATCACCGGCATCATGCTGGAAAGCCACCTGCACGAAGGCAGTCAGTCTTCTGAGCAACCGCGTGCAGATATGCGCTATGGGGTTTCTGTTACCGACGCCTGTATTAACTGGGAAAGTACAGAGACGCTGCTGCGCCATATGCACCAGGAACTCGGCGCCGCGCTGACGGCACGCACTGGAGAGTAGTAAGTTATGGTGGCTGAACTGACCGCGTTGCGCGATCAAATCGACGAAGTGGATAAGGCGCTACTGGAGCTGCTGGCGAAACGCTTGCACCTGGTGGCGGAAGTAGGAGAGGTTAAAAGCCACCATGGCTTGCCGGTGTATGTTCCTGAGCGTGAGGCGGCGATGCTGGCCTCGCGGCGCAAAGAAGCGGAAAACCTTGGCGTGCCGCCCGATCTGATTGAAGATGTGCTGCGCCGGGTGATGCGCGAGTCTTACGTCAGCGAGAACGACAAAGGCTTTAAAACGCTACATCCGCAACTGCGTCCGATCGTCATTATCGGCGGCAACGGTCAAATGGGGCGGTTGTTTAATCGCTTGCTGACGCTGTCCGGTTACCAGGTCAAAGTGTTGGACCAGGAAGACTGGGCTCAGGCTGATACGCTGCTGGCCGATGCCGGTATGGTCATTGTCAGCGTGCCTATTCACGTGACCGAACAGGTGATTGAGCGGTTACCGCCATTGCCTGCCGACTGTATTTTGGTTGATCTGGCCTCGGTAAAAAATCGCCCGTTGAATGCCATGCTGGCGGCGCACAGCGGCCCCGTGGTGGGGTTGCATCCGATGTTTGGCCCAGACGTAGGCAGCGTGGCCAAGCAGGTGGTGGTCTATTGTGATGGCCGCGAACCGCAAGCCTACCAATGGTTGCTCGAACAGCTGCAGGTATGGGGTGCGCGTTTGCACCGCATCAGCGCGGTTGAGCACGATCAGAACATGGCGTTTATTCAGGCGTTACGCCACTTCGCGACCTTTGCCTACGGCTTGCATCTGGCGGAAGAAAACGTGCAGTTGGAGCAATTGCTGGCACTCTCTTCTCCGATCTATCGCCTGGAGTTGGCGATGGTCGGGCGGCTGTTTGCTCAAGACCCGCAGTTGTACGCGGATATCATTATGTCTTCTGAAGAGAACATTGCGCTGATCAAGCGTTACTACCAGCGGTTTGGCGAAGCAATAAAACTGTTGGAGCAGGGCGATAAACAGGCGTTTATCCAGAGCTTCCAGAAGGTCGAGCATTGGTTTGGCGACTATGCGCAGCGTTTCCTGGTGGAAAGCCGCTCGCTGCTTCGTCAGGCGAACGACAGCCGGCAATAAGCGATAAGGGTTCGGTCATGCCGAACCCTTTTTTAATGTGTTCAGGACGGGTTAACCGGTACCACGGTGTCGCTTGGGTAACATCCCAGCACCTTCAGCGAGCGGGTGATAGGCGTCAGATCTCTCAATGCCTTCTGCATCGCTTCAGAACGCAGGTTAGCCTGTACATCGATATAAAACATTTCTTCCCACGGGTTACCGTTAATCGGGCGAGATTCCAGCTTGGTCATGATGATGCCGTTGTCGCGCAGTACCAACAGCGCTTCCACCAAGGCACCCGACTGCTGGCCGGTGGCCATAATCAGCGTAGTCTTAGCCGGCACCTGCTCAGAAACTTCGATAGCCTTGCGTGCCAATACGATGAAGCGGGTAATGTTCTGCTGCTGATTGGCCAGATTATGTTCCAGTACCTGCAGGCCATAGAGTGCGCCGCCGGCTTCGCTGCCCAGCGCCGCCGCTTTTGGTGAGTTCAACTTTGCCACTTTTTCCATTGCCGCAGCGGTGCTTTCACAGTATTCGATTTTCCAGTGCGGGTAGCGATTAATGAACTGACTGCACTGCTGGAAAGGTTGCGGGTGGCTATAGACGGTTTCGATTTGGGCAAGGTCGGTATCACTGGCGATCAGCACACAGTGATCGATAGGGTTAGTCAGTTCACCGACGATCGACAGGCTGGTGTGTTGCAGCAGGTCGTAAACGTCATTAATAGAACCAGAGCTGGTGTTTTCGATCGGCAGGATGGCGTAATCCGCCTGACCGGTTTCGACCTGGGTGAAGATATCCTGGAATTTCTGGCAACCGCACTCGATCAACTGATCGAAATGGCGAGCGGCATATTGGCGGGCAGCCAGGTGTGAATAAGAGCCTTTCGGGCCAAGGAAAGCGATGCGGGCAGAATGCTGGCTGATTTGGTTGAGCTGGTGCTGCAGCAGTGCCTGCTGAGTCAGTACGGAGTCTTCGATAATCAGTTGGAACAGACGGGTGACGTAAAATCCGTCCAGATCGTAGGGTTTGGCTGCGGCGATCAGCGCATCCAGCAGATCCCGCTCGCGCTCTTTATCACGGATTGGCCGATGGGAGTGAAGCTTGGTTTTTCCTACTTCTACCGCCAGCTCACGGCGTTCTGCCAGTAAAGACAGCAGTTTCAGATCCAGTGCGCTGATGCGTTTGCGCAGCACGAGTAACGGGTTGTCGGTCATAATCAGCTTCTGCCTTATTTTTTATACGTCGTAAAATAGCCATAAAAAAAGCCCCCTGGTTTCAGGAGGCTTTGCTGTTCGTCTTCGCATTCTTTATCACACGACGAAACGCCTCCCAATCAGGGGAAGGTAAAAAAGAATGCGAAGAAAAACGGTTTACGGGCCATGTGCTATCCAAAGTGTATGAGACAGGTTTTAAAGTAACCGCAGGCTTTTATCCCGTCAATAAAAAAACCAGACAAAAAACGCGCCCTCAGGCGCGTTTGATGCGAAACAGCCGCTAAACGGTTATTCCTGTTCCGGCTCCACTTCCGGAACGACGTCCTTCACGCTGGCGGCGGCACGGCGAGCTTCGCCTTTGTGCTGCACCTTATTCAACTGACGCTCCAGCTTGGCGATCAGCTCATTAACGGCGGTGTACATGTCTTCATGTTTTGCGCTGGCAACCAGCGGGCCGTTAGGGGTGGTAATGGTGGCATCGGCAACAAACCCTTTCGGTTCTTTGGATAAGACGATATGAGGGTTAATGAGTTGGGCCTGCCATTTTTCCAGTTTGGTGAGACGGTCTTCGACGTGACTGCGGATTGCGGGAGTGATATCCATTTGTTTGCTGGTAATGTTCAATGTCATATAACTTACCTCTCTGTCTTTCCGTCTTGGATGAGTCCAGCATACCGCGCTTTTTGCTTAAATGCGTGATGAAAATCACGTTTTTTTGTCACTTTTTGCAAAGTTAGTTCAATCTGTGATTCAGCATTTGAAATGGTCATCTAACGCTTGAGTCTTGGCAGCGGAACGCGCATTATTGAAAGGATAAGCGGTGTCGCACTCTTGCTAACATCGTGTTTTTGCTTGTGTATTTATCCTGCGCTGGCTAGATGCTCAGCCAATAAAAACGGCAGCCGAGGCTGCCGTTTTGTTTTTCTGCCGTTATTCACCAGACTAAGCCGGGTTGGCGCTAATCACTTTGGCCACTTTGTCGGCCTGGCCGTTCAGTTGCAGCTGCTTGTACGCATTTTCCATCAGCGGCAGCGCGTCGCGCGTCGCTTGAGTATCAGGGAATTCACGCAGCATCTGTTCGGCACGATTAACGACCGCGACGTAGGCACCGCGTTTAGTGTAGTATTCCACCACCGAAAGCTCATACTTGGCCAGGCGGTCTTTCAGATACACCAAACGCTTGTTGGCATCGGTAACATACTGGCTGTTCGGGTACTGCTGAATCAGCTGGCTGAAATCGCGAAATGCAGCGCGGGCATGCTGTGGATCGCGGTCTGATCGATCGACCCCGAAGAAGCCTTGCAGTGCACTGTCATCTAACGCCATATCGGTCAGGCCACGCATATACATCACGTAGTCGATGTTTGGGTGCGTTGGGTTCAGACGCATGAAACGATCGATAGATGCCTGAGCCATAGGTAAATCGGCAGATTTATAGTAGGCATAAATCAGATCCAACTGTACCTGCTGAGAGTAAGGTCCGAAAGGATAGCGGTTATCTAACGCTTCGAGTTGCGTAATCGCGCCCTTAAAGTTACCGTCCTGCAGTTTTTGCTGGGCAGTAGCATAGATTTCCGAAGGCGGGTTGTCGGGAACCGCATCCTTGGATGTGGAGCAACCTGCCAGCGCCAGGCTCAACGTGGCTGCCGCCACCAGATATTTCATACGCGTCATGACGTTTTGATTATCCTCAGGGTGTTATTCCGGGAGACTGTCCGTTAAGCTCCCGACAAAGACCAGTTACAATAGCACATTATATTAAACGGCATCGCCGTGAAAACCCAACGTTAACGAAGAAGCTGCATATGGCACAACAAGTACAACTCACCGCAACGGTGGCCGAATCTCAACTCGGACAACGTTTAGATCAGGCTTTGGCCGAATTGTTCCCTGATTATTCACGATCTCGCATAAAAGATTGGATCCTGGACGATCGGGTGCAGGTCAATGGCAAAACGATAAACAAACCGAAAGAGAAGGTGCTGGGGGGAGAGACGGTCGCCATTGATGCACAGATAGAAGAAGAGGCCCGTTGGGAACCGCAGGACATCGCGCTGAATATCGTCTACGAAGACAGCGACATTCTGGTCATCAACAAGCCGCGTGACCTGGTTGTGCACCCTGGCGCCGGTAACCCGGACGGCACGGTGCTCAATGCGCTACTGCATTACTATCCTGAAATTGCCGACGTCCCGCGTGCCGGCATCGTGCACCGTTTGGACAAGGACACTACCGGTCTGATGGTGGTGGCGAAAACCGTTCCGGCGCAAACCCGGTTGGTAGAAGCGCTGCAGGCTCGTGAAATCACCCGCGAATATGAAGCTGTCGCCATTGGCACCATGACCGCCGGCGGTACCGTCGAAGAGCCGATTTCGCGCCATTCGACCAAGCGTACCCATATGGCGGTGCACCCGATGGGGAAACCGGCGGTGACGCATTACCGCATTATGGAGCACTTCCGCGCGCACACTCGCCTGCGTTTGCGTCTGGAAACCGGCCGTACTCACCAGATCCGTGTGCATATGTCGCACATTAACCACCCGCTGGTGGGCGATCAGCTATACGGTGGTCGTCCACGCCCGCCAAAAGGGGCTTCGGAGGCATTCATTGCTACGCTGCGCGGTTTTGATCGCCAGGCTCTGCACGCCACCATGCTGCGTTTATACCATCCTATCAGCGGTATCCAGATGGAGTGGCATGCGCCGCTGCCGCAGGATATGGTCGATCTGATTAACGCGCTGAAGCTTGATACCGAAGAATTCAAAGATCAGATGAACTGGTAATGGATTCGCTTATCCTGCCCGATTGGCCACTGCCTGCTGGAGTTAAAGCCTGCAGCACCACCCGTAATGGTGGCGTTAGCCTGCCGCCGTTCGGTTCGCTCAATCTCGGCACTCACGTGGGTGACGAGGCTCAGGCAGTGGCGGATAACCGTCAACGTCTGGTCGCGGCGGCGAGTCTGCCGCAGATGCCGGTTTGGCTGGAGCAAGTGCATGGCACGCGCGTAGTTCGGCTGGATGGGCAAACGCCTGCCGATCTGCAAGCGGATGCGGTTTACAGCAATGTGCCAGGGCAGGTGTGTGCGGTAATGACAGCAGACTGCTTGCCGGTTTTATTCTGCTCGCAGTCTGGTGATGAAGTAGCAGCAGCCCATGCCGGTTGGCGTGGGTTGTGTAACGGCGTGCTCGAGCAGACTTTAGCGACGTTTTCCGCTGAACCTGCAGGCATCAGCGTTTGGCTCGGCCCGGCGATCGGCCCGCAGCAGTTTGAGGTGGGGCCGGAAGTTCGTGCGGCATTTATTGCCGTCGATGCCGCCGCTGAGCTGGCTTTTACGCCCCGTGGCGATAAATACCTCGCAGATATCTATTTATTGGCTCGCCAGCGTCTAGAACGCGCAGGGGTCCACGCCATCTATGGCGGCGACCGTTGTACGGTGAGCGAAATCAGTCATTTTTTCTCCTATCGACGCGATGGAATAACCGGACGTCTGGCAAGTTTAATCTGGCTGATATAACCTATTGAATTAGGACGGTCCAACGGCGCATGATGTAGTACCGAAAATATACAGTCGAAATAACCTTGAAAATTTGAGGGATGACCTCATTTAATCTCCAGTAGCAATTTCGACCAATCTTGGAGGTGTTATGCGTCTGGATCGTCTTACCAACAAATTCCAGCTTGCCCTCGCCGATGCCCAATCTTTAGCCCTTGGGCGCGACAACCAATTTATTGAACCGTTACATCTGATGAGCGCTCTGCTTAATCAGGATGGGGGCACGGTTCGCCCATTATTAACTTCTGCCGGTATCGATGCCGGGCGCGTGCGCACCGAGATCGAACAGGCCTTGTCTCGTCTGCCTCAAGTTGAAGGTACCGGTGGCGACGTTCAACCGTCCCATGAGCTGGTGCGCGTCCTGAATTTGTGCGACAAGCTGGCACAAAAGCGGGCGGACAAGTTTATTTCATCCGAACTCTTTGTCCTGGCGGTGCTTGAAGATCGCGGCAACCTGACCGATCTGCTGAAGGCCGCAGGGGCGACGACCGATAAAATCAGTAAGGCCATTGAGCAAATGCGAGGCGGTGATAGCGTGGAAGATCAAGGTGCTGAAGACCAACGTCAGGCGTTGAAGAAATACACTATCGATCTGACCGAACGTGCTGAACAGGGCAAACTGGACCCGGTTATCGGCCGTGACGAAGAGATCCGCCGTACCATTCAGGTGCTGCAACGTCGTACCAAAAACAATCCGGTATTGATCGGTGAACCTGGCGTGGGTAAAACCGCCATCGTCGAAGGTCTGGCGCAGCGCATCATTAATGGTGAAGTGCCGGAAGGCCTAAAACATAAACGCGTGTTGTCCCTTGATATGGGGGCGTTAATCGCCGGTGCTAAATATCGCGGTGAGTTCGAAGAACGTCTGAAAGCCGTATTGAGCGATCTGTCCAAGCAGGAAGGCAGCGTCATCCTGTTTATTGATGAGCTGCACACTATGGTAGGCGCGGGTAAAGCCGATGGTGCCATGGATGCCGGCAATATGTTGAAACCGGCGTTGGCTCGTGGTGAGCTGCACTGCGTGGGTGCGACGACACTGGATGAATATCGACAATATATAGAGAAGGACGCGGCGCTTGAACGTCGTTTCCAGAAAGTGTTTGTGGCGGAACCCAGTGTTGAAGACACCATCGCTATCTTGCGCGGTTTGAAAGAGCGTTATGAACTGCATCACCACGTGCAGATCACCGACCCGGCAATCGTTGCTGCGGCGACGCTGTCGCACCGCTACATTTCCGATCGTCAGTTGCCGGATAAGGCCATTGACCTGATCGATGAGGCGGCGTCCAGCATTCGCATGCAGATGGACTCCAAACCGGAATCGCTCGATCGCCTTGAGCGTCGCATTATTCAGCTCAAGCTGGAGCAGCAGGCGTTGAGCAAAGAGTCGGACGACGCCAGCAAGAAACGCCTGGAAATGCTCAGCGGTGAGCTGGAGCAGAAAGAACGCGAATATTCAGAGCTGGAAGAAGAGTGGAAAGCGGAAAAAGCTTCGCTCTCCGGCACGCAAAATATTAAAGCGGATCTTGAGCAGGCCAAAATCAGCCTGGAGCAGGCGCGTCGCGTTGGTGACCTGGGGCGGATGTCGGAGCTGCAGTACGGCAAGATCCCAGAGCTGGAAAAACAGCTTGCCGCCGCCACCCTGGCCGAAGGCAAGACCATGAAGCTGCTGCGTAACCGGGTGACCGACGCCGAAATCGCGGAAGTGCTGGCTCGTGCTACTGGTATTCCTGTTGCCAGAATGCTGGAAGGCGAACGGGATAAGCTGTTACGCCTGGAACAAGAGCTGCATTCGCGGGTCATTGGCCAGAACGAAGCGGTGAGCGCGGTATCCAACGCGATCCGTCGTAGCCGTGCCGGGCTGTCAGATCCAAACCGGCCTATCGGTTCGTTCCTGTTCCTCGGTCCGACCGGGGTAGGTAAAACCGAACTGTGTAAAGCGCTGGCTTCGTTCCTGTTCGACAGCGACGACGCTATGGTGCGTATCGACATGTCCGAGTTTATGGAGAAACATTCGGTATCGCGGCTGGTGGGCGCGCCTCCAGGCTATGTCGGTTATGAAGAGGGCGGTTATCTGACCGAAGCAGTGCGTCGCAGACCTTATTCAGTGATCCTGCTGGATGAAGTGGAGAAAGCGCACCCGGATGTGTTCAACATCCTGCTACAGGTATTGGATGACGGTCGTCTGACCGATGGCCAGGGTCGCACCGTCGATTTCCGCAATACTGTGGTGATCATGACTTCCAACCTGGGGTCTGATCTGATCCAGGAGCACTTTGGTCAGATGAACTATACGCAGATGAAAGAGTCGGTAATGGAAATGGTCACACACCACTTCCGTCCGGAATTCATTAACCGTATAGATGAGGTGGTAGTGTTCCACCCGCTCGGCCAGAAACACATCGCCGAGATCGCCAAGATTCAGTTGGCGCGTCTGTACAAACGTTTGGAAGAGCGTGGTTACGAAGTGACTATGACCGAACCGGCGTTGGAGCTGTTGGGCAAGACCGGTTTCGATCCTGTATATGGGGCTCGTCCGTTGAAACGTGCTATCCAGCAGGAGATCGAAAACCCGTTGGCGCAGCAAATCCTTTCCGGCAAGCTGATTCCGGGTATACCGGTGACGCTGGATGTGGAAGACGAGCATATCGTCGCCAAACAGTAACGACTATATAGTCATGAAGGGAGCGGGCGACCGCTCCCTTTTTTTATCTGCTTTCGATAGGTTCAAGCTGTTTGCCCTGGCAATGGCGCTAAAACCCCGTAATTTCGTCTAATAAATATCCTAAAATGGCTTTGTTGGTGGTTATTTGAGCACTTGAAAAGTTTTTTGCATTTAGGGGTTGCGGCCTTCTGAGAACTCCCTATAATGCGCCTCCACTGACCGGGAACAACGACTCCTCTAACGAGAACCAGTCGCCCAGCCAGAAAGATTCAAGCCGGTGAAAACACCGTTTC
>JAAXZN010000008.1 GCA_012719855.1 Serratia liquefaciens
GAAGGGTTGGATGTTGTGTTGTTCGACCGGATGATACTGGCTTACTACGACAGAGCTAAGCACAGTATTATCCGTATCGATTAGACGAAAGTGTTACCTATGTGGCCGGTCAGATCTGTAACCCATGTAGCGGTTGTACCTGTATTCGCCCCCTACCGTCACTGGGTATTATAAAGCGCGAAGTATGCGGTTCAACAAGGGTCCTAATACCTTGAACGACGTTGGTGAAACGATATCCACGTGCGCGCAATCCAGTTCATGAACCTGTAGCGCATCCACATACTGCGACCAGGTCTGCTGAACATCCATCCCTTCCTGCAACGTCTGACGCGCGACAAACAGCGTCGCCTGCCCTTTGAAGTTTGCCGTGTGGGTGGCGGAAAGCAGACGAACCGAATCGGCATAGTTGGCTTCGATATTATCGAACATCGCCACGCGGGTTTCGCCCAACGCCGGATCCAGCGCATCCTCAGACACCGCCAGGAACTGCTGACGTTCGCGCTGAACCTCTTTCAACACGTTATCATCCAGCATGACGTCCCAGTTTTGCGTTTCCGGCGGATAGGTATCCAGCAACCCAAGGAAAGCCACTTCTTCGCCCCGCGCCTGTAGTCGCGCGGCGATGCCCTGCGCCAGCGTGCCTCCCAGCGAGTAGCCGATAAAGTGGTATGGGCCCTTAGGCTGCACCTGCAATACCGTCTCCAGATGCGCGTCGCACACCTGATCCATATTCTCGCTGAGCGCCAGCGGGCCATCCGGCCGTGGCGACTGAATACCTACCAGCGACCAATGCTGATCGATGTAACGCGGCAGCACGCTGAACTGCCAGGAGAAGCCGGAAGCCGGATGCAGGCAGAATAGCGTTGGCCCTTCGGTGGTGCGCAGCGGCAGAACGCTGTCAAAACCGATTTTGTCAGCTTCTTCCTGAGTGCGTTCCTCGGCCAACAGCTGCGCCAGCTGTTCCACGCGGGAAGCCACCATCACCTGCCCTACCGACACCGCCTTGCCCAGCTCACGCCGCAGCTCCGCCGCCAAACGCATCGCCAGCAACGAGTGCCCGCCGAGGGCAAAGAAGTCATCGTCGGCAAACACGGTTTCGCGTTGCAGCAGACGAGCGAACACGGCCGCGATCGCCGTTTCCAGCCCCGCTTGCGGTTCACGTCCTGCGGCGCGGGTTGCGCCTTGCGGCTGCGGCAACGCTTTACGATCCAGCTTGCCATTGGCGCTCAGCGGCAGCGCCTCCATCTCCACCAGTGCCACCGGCACCATATGCGGCGGTAGGCGATCGGCCAATGCAGCACGCAGGACGTCCAGATCAAGGCGGACACCGGGCTGGGCCACCAGATAACCCACCAGTTGACGGGCATCGCCACCGCCAGGATCGGTTGGCGTATTTTCCAGCACCAGCGCATGAGTCACCGCCTGTTTGATGCCTGGCAGCGACAGCAAGGCATGATCGATTTCACTCAATTCAATGCGTTGCCCACGAATTTTTAACTGATCGTCGCTGCGGCCAAGGTATTCCACCTCGCCTCCCGGCAGCCAACGGGCAACGTCACCCGTGCGATACATCCGCCCGCCATCGCCCTCAGGATCGGCAACAAAGCGGCTGGCGGTCAGTTCAGGTCGCCCCAGATAACCCTGCGCCAGTTGGACGCCGGTAAGATACAAATCACCGGCCACGCCTGGCGGTACTGGCCGCAGACGCGCATCGAGGATGCGCAAACCGGTATTCCAAACCGGCAAACCGATAGGCACGTTGGCGCCAGTAACGGCAGCCAAGGCTTCGCCCCAGGCCGGATGCCAGCTGACGTCCACCGCCGCTTCGGTCGGCCCGTAGAGGTTATGCAGCGGTACCGCAGTGCGGCTTTGCCACAGTCGGCACAACTCCGCCGGTAAGGCTTCGCCGCTGCAAAATACCTGGCGTAACGGCGCGCAGCACGCTACCGCCTGAGGGCTGTCCAGCGCGCTGACAAAGGCCGCCAGCATCGAAGGAACAAAGTGCATGGTGGTGACGCGGTGTTGATCAACCAGCTGCAGCAGCTGTTCCGGATCGCGGTGCGCTTCAGGCGGGGCCATCACCAACCGGGCACCCACCATCAGCGGCCAGAAAAATTCCCATACCGAAACGTCAAAGCTGCAAGGCGTTTTCTGCAGTACCACATCGCCCGCCGCCATCGGATACTGATGCTGCATCCACAGTAAACGGTTGACGATCGCCTGATGCCCCACCAACACGCCTTTCGGTCGCCCGGTCGAACCGGAGGTAAAGATAATGTAGGCCGGGTGATGCGGCGTAGGCCCGTTGAGCGTGACGTTGGCTGCGCTGTCTTTCGGCAACGGCGCGTCATACAGCAAGATCTCGCCCTTGCCGGCAAAGCGTGCCTGCTGGGTCGGTTCGGTGATAATCAGGCGCGGCGCAGCGTCTTCCAGCATCATGCCAAGGCGCTCGTCAGGATAACCGGTGTCCAGCGGCAAATAGGCCGCCCCGGCTTCGACAATGGCCATTAACGCCAGCGACAAAAAGACCGAGCGCGGCAAGGCGACGGCGACGATATCACCGGGCTGTACGCCCTGCTCCGTCAACTGACGCGCCAGCGCGGCAACCTGTTCACGGGTTTCGCGATAGGTAAATTGGTATTGCGCATCGGCCAGCGCCGGGGCATCAGGCGTTTTCTGCGCCTGTTCAGCCAGCAGGCCGGAAAGGGTTTGCGCCGGCACCGGATGTGCCGTGTCGTTAACACGGGCCAACAGCTGGCAGTCTTGCTCGGTGAGTAAATCGGCGTCGCCGATCGGCATCTGTGGCTGTGCGGCAAACTGACACAGCAGCAGGGGCAGACGTTGCAGATGCGCCGCCAGCTCATCACGCTGATAACGCTCGGCATTGGCCAGCAGATCGACCTTCAGCGTACCGGCTTCATCGAGGTACAGTGCGATCTCCAGATCGCGCACCGGGCCGGAGGCCAGCTCATGGGTGACGCCTTCGATACCGCCGAAGTCCAACTGGAAATCGAACATCTTGAAGTTGAATACGGTGCCGTACAGCGGCTGGGCATCGCCAATCCGCCCCAAATCGCGCTGTACCTGTTCCGCCTCGTAGCGCTGATGGCGGCGAACGATTTTCAACTCGCGGCCGATATTGCCGGCGACCTCGCTCAGCGTCGCCTGAGGATCGAGGTGCATTTCGATCGGCAAGACGTTAATCACCGGTCCGTTGGCGCACAGGGCGGCCGAACCGGTACGGCGCATAAAGATAAAACCGGCGCTGAAGCTGGCATGCCCGCTCAGGCGAGAAACCCAAAGCGCCACCAGCGCCAGCGCCATATCCGCGACGCTGAACTGCTGCTGACCGGCGTTCACCAGCTGAGTGAAGTCTTGGCGATCGCACAGCTGCGATAAACGGTGAATTCGGGTGGTTGGCGTCTGCCCGGCCAGCGGCTGCGGGCAAAGGGTGGCCGGCGTCGGCAACTGCTGCGCCTTATTCAACCAGAAGGCGGCATCGCGCTGGCAAGTGGGCGACTGCGCGTAGCGTTGATATTCCTCGACCACTTCGCTGAATGCGCTGAAGGGCGTCGGATCCGGCCGTTCATTGTGCAACGTCCGGGTGTAAATATGGGCAATTCTGCGAGCAATGGCGGTGAAACTGAAGCCATCCACCAGGATATGGTGATAACGCTGATACCAAAACCAGCGCTGCTCCGACAGGCGGATCAGCATATGACGATACAACGCATTGCCGCTGCCAATGCGCAAGTCACCGGACATATCCAGTTCCATGAGGGCACGCGCCGCCGCAGCGGCATCCGGAGACTCGCTGAGATCGATCAGTTCCACCGGCAGGACTGCCAGCGCGGGATCATGCCACTGCATCGGCACGCCATCACGCTCTTCAAAGCGGAATTGCAGGGTGTCCACTTCGGACAGCCCCTGCTCAATCGCCCGCAGCAGGCACGCCTGATCCAACGGGCCGTTCAACTCAATATAGTGGGAAACCGCATAGGCGTTGGCATGCGGTGAAATCTGATCGGCAACCCAGATCCCGGGTTGCGCCGCGACCAACGGCAGTTCAGTGGCGAACGGCTGTTCGGTCGGTAATACGGTGCTGTCTGACAAAGTACTGACTCCTGTTATCGGTATTGGCGTCATCACGCCTTACGCAGCGAAGCGGGCCGCATATCCTGCCAATGCTGTTCCAGCCAAATCACGCACAGCGCCCGTGCCGCCGGGCCAAACACCGGCGTCCACCCCGCCGGCACTGCGCTGAAGTCCGGCCACAGGCTGTATTGCAGTTCATCATTCTGCACAATCAGGCAGCTTTGTTGCTCGTCATCGAACGGGTTCAGAGTTTCCATCGCGGACTCCTTGGGCAGTGAAGGTTAGCTTGATCGAGGGAGAAAAAGATTGATCCGCCCACAGTGCCTGCAGACCGTCTATCAGGCCGCCACGCCAGCACAAATGATCGTGCCCCCCGGCTACCACCCGGTATTGCACCCGGTGACCGGCATCACGCAGCAAGTCTGCCATCCGATCGTTGACCCGACGCGCCACTTTTTCATGCACGCCGGCTTCCATAAACACCTTCAGCTTGCCTTTGCCAACGCCCTGCTCAACCTGATGCAGTAACCAACCGGCGTCGGTCGGGATTTCCGCCAGCTGATACATGTCGCGACGTGGCCACCAGAAAGAGCTGGACTGGCAGATAACCCCGCCAAAGCTCTGTGGCCAGTGCAGCCCGGCATACAACGATGACAAGCCGCCAAAACTTTGGCCGCACACCAGAGTACGGGCAGGATCGCGATGGTACGGCGCCCATTCGGCGACCTGCGGCAGCAATTCTTCCTGCACAGCCAGCCAGAAATCTTCATTGCAGGCCAGCTCCTGGGAACGGTGTTTGAGATCGATAATGTCAATCAGCAGATAAACCGCTTCCGGCAGCTTGCCCTCGCGGGTCAACTGCATCAGCGGATCCCAGACCGGCATGTTGCTCGCCCAGAACTGACCATCCAGCAATATCGCCAGCGGACGTTGTGTTGGATCGCCTTCGCCGGTGGTATAAACCCAGACGTCACGGGTATTGCCCAGCCGCTCGCTGTGCCAACGGTGGCGCTGTAAACGCGCGGGTGGCGCTGGGGTACAGCGACCGCTGGCGACCGCATAGCGATCGAAATCCTGCCAGGCCGGTTGCGGCAGCGCTTCCGGCATATGCAGCCCCGACAACACGTGGCCGCCGACACCGGCCCAGGAACGATGGGGATTCAGCAGATCCTGGGTCGCACCGGCAAACACCTGATGCCACCAATGACGGACCGAATGCATATTGGCGTGCGTATCCTCATCGTTTTGGATCAGTGGACGGTCGTCCATACAAGGAATAAAGCAGTAGCTGCCGCGCCAATCGGCGCTCAGTTCGGTTTGCCAGTACCAGACGTCGGTCCCTTCCAGGCGTTGCAGGCTCTGCGGCGGCGACGACTGATGGTGGTCGGTCAGGCAATTGATGTGGATCCAGACCCGCTGATAGGCTGAAGTGAGTTCACATCCCTGAGGGTCACGCCATAAAAAGGTGACCTTCCCGCGTCCATCCCCTTGCAGCTCCACCAGCGGCGTGCCGCGTTTGGCGATATTCAGCCACCATCCATGGCGCCCGGCGTGCTTGCTTGATAATAATCTGCTGCTTTCTGACTCGGATTTTGTTTTCAAAACGCCTATTCACTATTTAGCTGGCAGCTTCAGGAAAGCCGGTAGATTCACGGCGCGAGGCGCTGCCCAAGAAAACGGTAAGTCGAATACTATTGATAATTATTTGCGTTTGCAATAGTGTGTGTAGGCTCGTAAACAGGGCAGGTATTCTTCAACAGGGACGGATACCGAATTTTAGCGCTGAATCCAATGTCGTGGCCACTGCGTCTTGGCCGATTGGGTTTCTCTTTCCGAAAACAAAAAACTACAACCGCCCTTCTCACACCTGGAGAGCTACCGCTTCGGTGCCCCGAGAAAGGCAGCAAGGTAGGAACTCTCAGATGAACAGCAAACTATCACGTTATTCCTTAGCCACACTCATCGGGTTAGGGTTAGGCGCGTCCGCTTTTGCCCACGCCGCACAGCAAACTGACAGCACCACAGAAACAGACAACGTCGCCACAAGCAAAAAAGAAGCCACCGAGGACACCATTGTCGTCACCGCCGCCAAGCAGAACCTGCAGGCGCCGGGGGTTTCTACCATTACCGCCGACGAAATCAAAAAGCGCCCGCCGGCCCGTGATATCAGCGAGCTGATCCGCACCATGCCCGGCGTTAACCTGACCGGTAACTCCACCAGCGGCCAACGCGGCAACAACCGCCAGATCGATATCCGCGGCATGGGCCCGGAAAACACCCTGATCCTGATCGACGGCAAACCGGCCAGCAGCCGCAACTCGGTGCGTCAGGGCTGGCGCGGTGAGCGTGATACCCGTGGCGATACCGCCTGGGTACCGCCGGAAATGATTGAACGTATCGAAGTGCTGCGCGGCCCTGCGGCGGCACGTTACGGTAACGGCGCCGCCGGCGGCGTGGTCAACATCATCACCAAGAAGAACACCAAAGAGCTGCACGGCTCGCTGAATACCTATTTCGACGTGCCGGAGCACAAGCAGGAAGGCTCGACCAAGCGTACCGACTTCAGCCTGTCCGGCCCGCTGACCGACCAGTTGAGCTTCCGGCTGTTCGGGGGTTACAGCAAAACTCAGGCCGATGCTTGGGACATTAACGAATCGCATAAGTCCGAGCGTGTAGGGGCCTATGCCAGCAGCATTCCTTCCGGCCGTGAAGGGGTGGTAGATAAAAATATCGACGCCTTGCTGCACTGGGACTTCGCTCACCTGCAGTCGCTGGAGTTTGAATACTCCTATGGCCGCCAGGGCAACCTGTACGCCGGTGACACTCAGAACACCAACACCAATGCGCTGGTCCAGAGCAACTATGGCAAAGAAACCAACCGTATCTATCGCGAGACCTTCGGCCTTAACCACCGTGGTGCCTGGGATAACGGGGTCAGCACCAACAACTACGTTCAGTTCGAGCGCACCCGCAATACGCGCCTGAACGAAGGGTTGGCCGGCGGTACCGAAGGTATCTTCGACGCCAAAAACGAAGGCTTCGGCACCACCAAGCTGGACGATTTCCTGGCGCACAGCGAAGTCAGCGTGCCCTTCGAGCTGGGCGTGACGCAAACTGCCACCCTGGGTACCGAATGGAACCAGCAACGCATGAAGGACGGTTCATCCACCAGCCAGACGATGATGGGCGGCACCATACCCGGTCAAGGTAGCGGTACTCGTAGCCCTTACGCATCCGCCCATATCTTCTCGCTGTTCGCCGAAGACAACATGGAGCTGACCGACAGCACCATGCTGACGCCGGGCTTGCGTTACGATCTGCACTCCGAAGCCGGCAACAACTGGAGCCCGTCGCTGAACCTGTCACAGGAACTCGGCGACAACTTCACCCTGAAAATGGGTATCGCGCGTGCCTACAAAGCGCCTAACCTGTACCAGACTAACCAGAACTATTTGCTGTACAGCAAAGGTCAGGGTTGTTCGTCCAGCGATGTCAAAAATGGCTGCTACCTGTTGGGTAACGACGATCTGAAAGCGGAAACCAGCGTCAACAAAGAAGTCGGGCTGGAATTCCATAATGAAGGCTGGCTGGCCGGCGTGACTTATTTCCGCAACGATTACCACAATAAAATCGAAGCGGGCAATAGCCGTATCGGTACCAGCAGCACCGGCACAGCGGTTTACCAGTGGGAAAACGTGCCGAAAGCGGTAGTTCAGGGTCTGGAAGGTACGTTGAACGTGCCGGTCAGCGAGACCGTCTCTTGGAGCAACAACGCCACTTACATGATTGAGAACAAGAACAAGAGCACCGGCGACTACCTGTCGGTGATCCCTAAGTTCACCATCAACTCGACGCTGAGCTGGCAAGCGACCCAGGACCTGTCGATGCAATCGACACTGACCTGGTATGGCCGTCAAAAACCGAAGAAGTACAACTACCAGGGTAAACCGGTCAGCGGTACGGAAACCAAGGAAGTCAGCCCTTACGCCGTGGTAGGTGCCAGCGCGACTTATGATGTGACTAAAAACATCAGCCTGACGGCGGGTATCGACAACCTGTTCGACAAACGTCAGTTCCGCGAAGGTAACTCGCAGAACGTGGGTGACCCAACCACCGGTGCCATTAACATTGCCGGCGCAGGCGCCGCCACCTACAACGAACCGGGCCGTACTTACTATATGAGCATCAACACGCATTTCTGATGCCAGACAAACAGGTAAGGGTCGAATATTGTCGACCCTATTTCACGCCTGGATGAACCAATCAGATACACGACAATGAACAAACTCAGGGGCTGCCATGCAGCCCCTTTTTTATTATTTCTCCAGCGAAACCTGTTTGAAGATGTGTTTGCCGAAGGGATCGATCTCGTAGCCTTTCACCTCTTTGCGCACCGGTTCAAAAATGGTCGAATGGGCAATCATCAACGCCGGCATCTGGTCATGCATCATCACCTGTGCCTGTTCATACATTGCCACCCGCTTGGCATGATCGTTTTCCTCACGCGCTTGTGAAATCAACTTGTCGAACGGCGGATAGCACCACTTGGCCGAGTTCGAACCGCCGTTGGCCGACACGCAGGTAAACAACGGGCCAAAGAAGTTATCCGGATCGCCATTGGCCGTAGTCCAGCCCATCAATGCCGTTTGATGCTCGCCATTTTTTATCCGCTGCAGGTATTCGCCCCACTCGAAGGTGACAATCTTGGCCTTCACGCCAATCTTCGCCCAGTCGGACTGGATCATCTCCGCCATGCGTTTGGCATTCGGGTTGTAGGGCCGCTGTACCGGCATCGCCCACAGATCTATCGCAAAGCCCTGCCCCAGCCCAGCCTCTTGCAGTAACTTTTTGGCTTTCTCCGGGGAATACGGGTAATCCTCAATCTTGTCATTGCTGCCCCACTGGGTCGGCGGCAACAGGTTTTTCGCCGGCTGGCCCGCGCCGTGGAACACCGCTTCGAGGATCGCCGGTTTGTTCACCGCCAGCGCCAGCGCCTGCCGCACCTTGACGTTATCCAGCGGCTTTTTCTGGGTATTGAACGCCAGAAAACCGATATTCAGACCGGATTTCTCCATCACCTGGATATTGGGATCCTGACGCATGCGTGTCAGATCCGCCGGGTTAGGGAACGGCATGACCTGGCACTCATTTTTTTGCAGCTTGGCATAACGCACCGCCGCATCCGGGGTAATTGAGAACACCAGGCGGTCAACCTTGGGTTTGCCTTCCCAATAGTGGTCGAACGCCTTGTAGAGGATTTTCGCATCCTTCTGGTACTGCACCAACTGGAAGGGACCGGTGCCGATCGGGTCGTTGTCCACCCGCTGCGGGGTACCGGCCTTTAGCATCGCGTCGGCATATTCGGCGGAGAGAATGGTGGCGAAATACATGCCGAGATCGGCCACAAACGGGGCTTCAGCGCGTGAAAGCTCAAAGCGCACGGTGTTATCGTCCACTTTGACAATGTTGTTGATCAACGTGCCAAACTCCATCGACTCAAAGTTGGTGTAAGCGCCGTTGGAAACCTTGTGATAAGGGTTATTGGCATCTTTTTGCCGCATGAAGGAGAAGATAACGTCGTCGGCGTTGAAATCACGGGTGGGGGTAAAGTATTTATTGCTCTGGAATTTCACCCCCTTGCGCAGGTGAAAAGTGTAATTTTTTCCGTCTTCACTTACCTGCCAGCTTTCAGCCAGGCTGGGCTGCAGCTCAACGGTGCCGGTTTTGAAGTCCACCAATCGGTTGTAGATCGTCGCCGAGCTGGCGTCCACCGTCGGTCCAGAGGTAAACAACTGCGGGTTAAACCCTTCCGGTGAGCTTTCGGAACAATAAACCAGCGTACTGGCGCGCGCACCGCCCATCACCGTCAAAGCCAATAATCCCAGCGTCATTGTTATTGCTTTTGTTTTCATCCTGCCATCCCCGGTATAGAAAATAGACTCGATGGATACCAATAAATCATGAAGTTAGGGATGTAAAGAACAAATTTTAGGCATAAAAAACGGGGAGCGCCGCGTACGGCATTCCCCGTGGTTTTTACGCCTGTTGAAATTAAATCATCTGGCTGAAGTTCATCTGCGCCATCAGCTTGTAGTTGTCGGCGTAATCGACCGGAATGGCCACCACGACCGGCCCCTGAATTTCCATCGCCTTGCGCAGCATGGGCCGCAGGTCATCCACCGACTGCACCGCAAACCCGACCGCCCCGCACGCTTCGGCATAGGCTTTAAAATCGATAGGGCCGAATTCCACCCCGGATTTGCGCCGGTATTTGTTCACCTCCTGCATTTCCACCATGTTGTAGGCGTTATCCACCCAAATCACGTGCACGATGTTATTTTTCAGCCGCACGGCGGTTTCCAGTTCCATGCTCGACTGCATAAAACCGCCGTCGCCGGAAATCGACACCACTTTGTCGCCCGGCCGCACCAGCGCCGCGCCGATGGCCCACGGCAGCGCCACCCCCATGGTCTGCTGGCCGTTGGAAATCAGCAGTTGGCGCGCCCGGAAGCTGTAAAGGTAACGCGCAATCCAGATGTGGAAACTGCCCATGTCCACGCACAGCGTCACGTCGTCGCTGACGATATCCTGCAACTCTTTGACGATGCGCAGCGGGTGGATTGGCATACCGCCGCGCCGTGCGGCACGTTCCGCCAGTTCGGTACGCTGACGACCAAGATCGCTGAGGATCGACTCCACTTCGGCCGGCACGCTCACCACGCTGTTAAAGGCTTCGGTCATCATGTCGAGCGTGGCGCTGATATTGCCCACCAGCTCTACGTCCGGGCGATAGCAGGTATCGATGTCCGCCGGCAGCACGTCGATATGCACCAGTTTCAATCGCCCCTGGCTGTTCCACATGCAGGGATCGTACTCGATCGGGCCATAGCCGACGCTGACCACCAAATCGGCCTTCTGTAACAACTGGTCGGCGGGTTGGTTATTGAACAACCCGACGCGGCCGGCAAAGCGCGCAAAATGATTAACGTCGATCACCCCTGCCGCCTGGTAGGTCCCCACCACCGGCATATGGGTACGATGCAGCAGTTGGCGCACCGCCTCGCTGTTTTCCGGGCGGCTGGCCTGCAGACCCAGCAACAGCACCGGGCATTTCGCCTGTTGGATCAGCTTAACCGCAGCGCGAATATCCTCGGCAGCGGCGGCCCCCATTCGCGGCAGCCGGCACCCCGCCAGCACCGGTGCACTGACCGGCTCATTGACGATATCCATCGGCAAACTGACGAAAGACGCCCCCGGACGGCCGAACTCGGCATGGCGGAAAGCGTTGGCGATCACTTCGGAAATCGCCGAACCGGCATGCACTTCGGCACAATACTTGGTCACCGGTCGAAACATACTCACGGTGTCCATACTCTGGTGAGTTTGTTTGAGGTTGTCGGCACGCTTCACCGCCCCGCCGAACGCCACGACCGCGTCCCCTTCCGAGGTGGCGGTCGCCAGCCCGGTGATCAGGTTGGAACTGC
This sequence comes from Serratia liquefaciens, assembly GCA_012719855.1. Lineage (GTDB taxonomy): Bacteria > Pseudomonadota > Gammaproteobacteria > Enterobacterales > Enterobacteriaceae > Serratia > Serratia liquefaciens_A. Next base: position 11,580 of record JAAXZN010000008.1, read on the forward strand.
CCGGCCCGGAGGTCACTAACGCCACCCCGGCCTTACCGGTCAAACGCCCCACCGCCGCCGCCATAAACGCCGCGTTGGCCTCGTGGCGCACCACCACCGTTTCTATCGACGGCGCGTCTTCCAGCGAATCGAATACCCGGTCAATCTTGGCGCCCGGAATACCGAATACGTGTTTTACCCCCTGCGCCTCCAGATTTTTCACTACCAAATCTGCGCCACATGCCCAGTTATTGTCTGTTTTTGCCTTGTTCATGGAATACCTCCTGAAAATACACCCAGGACTGTCGCGGAATTAACCCTCGGCAGAACGAATTGCGCTATCCAAATCCTCGGGACAGAGGTCGGCGCGCAGAAAATCCGCATCATGCGGCAGTTGAAGATTGAGACGGGTGATCACGCCAAATTGCAGGCGACCATGATCAAGTTGGTAATCCAGCACGTGACCGCCACCGCTGCGATCGTCGGTGACAAAGTGCTCGTGATAACCGGCCACGCCAACGCCCTGCATATAATCAGGCGAACGGAAGCCCACCAGGGTGCCCTGACGTCGCTGGAAGGCGAAGGTCGGCTGCTCTTCTATCGCCTCCAGCATCGGACGATAAGGCCGCTCTTGGCGCGGCACGGTGCGGGTTTCCACATGGCTGAACTCGCCGTCGACCCGCAGCGCGCAGAACAGGTTCGGCGAAGCCACCTGCTCATCGATGCACTGGTGCAACTGCGCCTTGGTGATCGGACGGTCGAAGTGTTGGGTGACGCTAGGTTGGAAAAAGGTGACAACGGCAAACGGGGTTTTCTGCTGCAAGCTGGCCGGTCGTGCGCTACCGTCGGCGCGCAACTGGTGAATTTCCTGGTCGAAGGCGATCAGCTCGCCGTCGAGGTGATTGAACGTTCCCAGGCCAAAGTTGCCGTGCTTGAGTAATTCGGCAATGGTGACCTCCCCTTCGTAAACGCCGCTGATTAATGCGCTCATCAGCGAGATTTGATAGATCTCGCCCTCCCCAACGCTCAGCGACTGCCTGGCAAACCCTTGCGCCAAATGCTGCGCGCAGGAACACCCTTGGTCTTCGTTCATAACTTCTCCTCCACCAGCGCGGAGTGAAATGCCCCGCGCGTTCAAAAATGCCCACCCGAAGGTGAACAAAGATGTCGCCGGCAACGCGTTCAGGTGGAACGATTCAGCCAACGGCGACAAAAAAACCGGCACGGCAGGCCGGCGATGCCCAATGTCAACAACGGTTTAGATTCACTAATCATTGTTGGTAAACAGGGCATCAATTTGAACGGTTAATCTGGTGTTGAAGTCATCATCAATACCGCAGGCGTACAACGGTGCCTGAGGGAAATACTGTATTTAAAGTTCTAAAAACCGCGAGTTTTATGCGTTTTTTCTCTGTGCGGCAGGGGGAACGGCACGCCATCGCTTTCCGTAAGCCCGAAAAAAGAGTAGCCGCATTGCGACGGACGGAGAACCTGGTATTCATAAGAAACGCTTTTGCATATAATGCAAAGATGAATGACGCCCGCTATGTTGAACATCTGCCGATATTTCTCGAGGTGGCCCTGTTGGGCAGCTTCTCTGCCGCCGCTCGCAAGCTGGGAAGGGTGCCTTCTTCGCTGGTGCGCCACATTGATGCGCTGGAAAACGCCCTGGACACTACGCTGTTTATCCGTTCCACGCGGGGTCTGATGCTGACGGATGCGGGTGAAAGGCTGCAGGCGCGAGCAAGCACGCTGCTGACGGATATCACCGACATCCGCGCCGAACTGGCTTCGTGGAACGACATGCCGCAAGGCACGCTGCGTATCAGCTGTCTACCCACCTTCGGCAAAACCTATATCCTGCCGCTGTTGCCGACGCTGGCTGAACGCTATCCGCAATTGTTTGTCGACCTGGATTTGACCGAACGCCAAACCGATCCGACCCAGGAACTGTTGGATGCCGCCATCCGCATCGGCGAGCAAAAAGATAGCGGGCTGTACGCCAGCCGCATAGCGACCCAGCGCTGGGTGATGTGCGCCAGCCCTGATTATATTGCCCGTTACGGACAGCCGGCCGACCTCAATGCGTTGCCGCAGCATCGGCTGATTGCCCGCTACCATAAGCAGCAACCGGCCTGTTGGGCGCAAATCCTCAGCGTTCCGCTGATGAGCCGCTGCAGCATGGTGCTGCGCTGTGACGACTTTACGGCTCAGCGCCAGGCGGCGCTGTTGGGGCTGGGGCTCACCTTTTTGCCCAACTGGGTGGTTGGGCCGGATATTCAGGCCGGCCGCTTGCTGCAGGTGTTGGAAGACCCTCGCCAGGAGCAACAGGGCATTTACCTGTTACGCCCGGTGGCGAAGGTGTCCGCGCGGCTGAACCTGTTTATTACTCTGTTAAAACAAAGCATCGGTCAGCCGCCGAGCTGGGAGTAACGCGGGGAAACCCGCCCCTGCAGCGCCGGGTTGTCACTTTCGTCTTTCAGTTCCACCCCGGTCAGCCGACGCTGGAAAGCCTGCTCCAGCAGCCAGGCCAGTTTGAACGCCGCCTGTGGGTGATCGAGGCCTTCCGGACGCACGTTGGAGATACAGTTGCGCTCCGACTCGCGCCGCCGGGTGTTCGGCCCCCAGGTGAGGTAAATACCGAGGCTGTCCGGCGACGATAAGCCCGGCCGCTCGCCGATCAACATCGCCACCGCTCTGGCCTGCAAACACTCGCCGATATCATCCCCCAGCGCGACCCGGGATTGGTGTGCCAATACCACAGGGGCAACCGAAAGCCCCAGCCCATCGAGATAAGGTCGCAGCGCCTGCAACAACGGTAGCGCCTGACGGTGCACTGCCTTGGAGGACAAACCGTCCGCCACCACCAGCAGCAGATCGGCCGGTTTTTCCGGCAGGCCCAGCAGCAGGCTGCGGCTGTCGGGAGCCAAACGCCGCCCGAGATCCGGCCGCCGGAGATAGGCGGTGCGATCGGCGGCCTGACTGTGCACCGTCAAGGTTTGCCAACCTTGCTCCTGCAAGGTCCCGGCCAACGTATCGCTATCAAACGGCTGATGCACCGCATCACGTGCTTGCGCATGGGCCAAGCCGAATTTAAGCAACTCCTCCGTAGGCAGGCTGGAGCCGGTACGCCCCAATGCAATGCGCGCATCGGTAAAGGCGCGCAATGCGTCCCAACGGTTAACGTGCACCGGTTTGCTCATCGATTCTCTCCCTGCAACGCCAGTAACAAGGGGTGATTGGCGGCGGTATCACGCAGTTGGCCTCGTTCGTCGGTAATCTGCATTTTGGTCAGCCAGTCGGCAAACTCCGGCGCGTGCTTCAGCCCCAACAATTCGCGGATATACAACGCGTCGTGGAATGAAGTGCTTTGATAATTGAGCATGATGTCATCCGCGCCCGGCACGCCAATCAGGAAAGTCAGCCCGGCGGTGGCCAACAGCGTCAGCAGCGTGTCCATGTCGTCCTGATCCGCCTCCGCGTGGTTGGTGTAACACACGTCGCACCCCAGCGGCAGCCCGAGTAGCTTGCCGCAAAAATGATCCTCCAATCCGGCCCGGATAATCTGTTTACCATCGTACAGATATTCCGGGCCGATAAACCCGACCACGGTGTTGATCAACAGCGGGGAGAAATGACGTGCCACCGCATAGGCCCGCGCTTCGCAGGTTTGCTGATCGACACCCTGGTGCGCATTGGACGACAAACAGCTGCCCTGCCCGGTTTCGAAATACATGACGTTATTGCCCAACGTGCCGCGGTTGAGGCTCAGTGCCGCCTGTTGCGCTTCCGCCAGCAGCGCCAGATTGATGCCGAACCCCTGATTGGCCGCTTCGGTACCCGCGATCGATTGGAACACCAAATCCACCGGCGTACCACGCTCCATCAGCCGCAGCGTATTGGTCACATGGGTCAGCACGCAGGACTGCGTCGGAATGGCGAAGCGCTGGATCACATCGTCCAGCATGTAATTGAGCTTTTCCAACAGCGGCAGGCTGTCGCTGGCCGGATTGATCCCCACCACCGCGTCGCCGCTGCCATACAGCAGGCCGTCAAGCATACTGGCGGCAATGCCCTGCAGGCTGTCGGTAGGATGATTCGGTTGCAACCGCACGCTAAGCCGCCCCGGCAGGCCGAGGGTATTGCGAAAACGCGTGATGACCCGGCACTTCTTCGCCACCAGGATCAGATCCTGATTGCGCATCAATTTACTCACGGCCGCCGCCATTTCCGGCGTAATACCGGCAGCCACCCGTGCCAGCATCGCGCTGTCCGCCTGCTCGCTCAGGAGCCAATCGCGGAAATCCCCCACCGTCAGGTGCGATATCGGCGCAAAGGCCAGCGCATCGTGGCTATCGACAATCAGCCGTGTGACCTCATCTTGTTCATAGGGCACCAGCAGCTGCTGGAGGAAGGTTTTCAGCGGCACATCCGCCAATGCGATGCGCGCCGCCATGCGTTCTTCTGCACTCTCCGCCGCCACCTCCGCCAGATAATCGCCGGAACGTGCCGGTGACGCCTTGGCCAACAACTGGCGTAAATCTCTGAAACGGTAGCTGCGCCGGCTAAGCGTGGCCTGATACATAGCGCCCCCTGTTCTGCCCTGAATGGTCGGTGGAAGTTGCAAACCCTGTACCAAGTGTAGCCAGTCGGGGCGCGAAATTATTTTTTGTCGAAAATCAGCCGATTAACGCTCCCGCCGGGCGGTCCGCACCTGAGCAAAGCGCACTAAAATCATGCACGGCATTTCGCCTGCAGGCGCTTCGGGTTACAGTAGCCGCAACAAAGGAGAGGTAATGACTCGGCAGCAGAAAATTATCCAATGGTTACAGCAAGATGATGAAAGAATGATGGCTTTGCGCACCGCGCGACGCCTCGGGCTGAATGACTGGTGCCTGGGGGCCGGTTTTGTGCGCAATCTGGTCTGGGACCAACGCCACGGCTACGCGACCGCTACGCCGCTCAACGACATCGACGTGATTCACTTTGACCCACAGCGCCCGGAAGCGGAGCGTGACCAGATGCTGGAGACCCGGCTGCAACAGTGGCTGCCGCAGCCCTGGTCGGTGAAGAACCAGGCGCGCATGCACTTGCGCAGCGGCCGGGCTCCCTATCTCAATAGCGAAGAGGCCATCAGTTTTTGGACCGAGGTGGAAACGGCAGTGGGTGCCCGCCTGAATGCGGACGACAGCATCACGCTGGTAGCGCCGTTGGGTCTCGAAGGACTGTTTGCTGACACCATCACCTTCAATGCCAAAAACGGTGACATCGACGCCTATGAACAGCGGGTCGCCAGCAAAGGATGGCTGCAGCGCTGGCCGCGCCTGCGGCAAATCCGTCGGTAAAGTTTTCCCGCAGATTGCCGATACCCTGAGCAGCCGCATCCAGACTCAGGGAGAGTATTATGTCGACCAGCATTACCATGATTGTTCCGGTGAAAAACACCGTACCCGGCGTCAGCAACGTTTTTAGCGCCCCCGGGAATAAGGGCCAGGTGCTGATGGCCAAGCCGGTGCATCAGCAGCCTGAAGGCGACAAATCCAAAGAAACCCAACAGGCTGGCGCTGGCGATCGGGTTAATCTTTCCGACAGCAGCGCTTCGGCACGGATCAAGGTGCTGAACAAACAAATTCAGGCTCTGCAACAAAAGCTGGTGGATCTGAAGGATTCGGACAGCGATCCCAAAGAGATAGAAAAGCAGAAACAGCTGATTCAGGCGCAGATCAAAATGCTGCAGGCCGAGATCGCGCGCATTCAAAAAGAAGAGATGGAAAAACAGCAGGCCGAGCAGATGGCTAAAGCCAACGAGAACATTGCCTCCGCCAAGGGCGACGGCATCAACCGCCCGACGGCCGCCAATGCCGTAGATGTGTATATCTGACTCAGTAGTCCGCTTGCTGTCGGCGCTGTTGCTGCAGTAACGCCGCCTGCTGCGCCACCACCTGCCAGATAACTTCTGCCGCCGGGGTCAGCGAGCGATTTTTACGCCGCACCAACATCAGCGCGCGGTTTATTTCCGGCACCAGCCGACGCACCTTCAATTGCCCCCCTTCCGGCAGCGGTAACGCCAGCGCCGGAAAAATACTGATGCCGATACCTGCCGCCACCATCGGGAACAGCGTCGCCGGGTGGCCAATCTCCTGCACCACCTTCGCCTCCACCCCTTGCTGACGCAGCGCGCTGTCAATCAGCGGCCGACTGCCGGAGGCATAATCCTGCAGCACCAGACGACTGCCGTTCAGCGCCGACCAGTGCACCTCGGTCAGCCCGGCGAAGAGGTGATCGTTACGACACAGCAGCAGGAAGGGTTCATGCAGGATAGGCTCGCAGTCCAGATCCACCACCTGTACCGGATCCACCACGATGCCAAAATCCACCTCGGCGTTGCGAATGCTGTGCAGAACCTGCTGTTGTGCCTGGTCGCGAAGCATAATGCGAATATCCGGGTACTGTTTTTCCCCTGCCGCAATACACTGCGGCATCAGGTGAGCGGAGATGGTTTGGCTGGAGGCCACCCGCACCGTACCGCTCCGCTGCACGCCGAAGCTGCGTGCATCCAGCAATGACGACTGCAGCTCATCCAGCAAGCGCTCGACGCGGTTGGCCAGCCGCTGCCCGGCGTCGGTCAGCACCACTTCTCGGGTCGTGCGATCGAGCAGGCGAACGCCGACCTCCGCCTCCAGCTCCTTTACGCTGTGGCTGACCGCCGACTGAGTCAGGCCAATGGCCTCACCGGCGCGGCTGAAGCTGCGATGGCGGGCGATGGCGACAAAAACCCTGAGCTGCTTAATCGAGTAATTCATGTTTTTTATTCATAAATGAATTAAATAAATCAATTTAATTATTATATCCCGCCGCGCGACAATGAGCGCATTGATTTTTCATCCGAGTACGCCGCCATGAGATTCTTGCCCGATCGCTTTACCCTGACGTTGATCGCCACCGTGCTGCTGGCTTCGTTCCTGCCGGCGCGCGGCGAGTTCGTCGGCTGGCTGAATGCGTTGACCATCGCCGCCATCGCCCTGCTGTTCTTTATGCACGGCGCCAAGCTGTCGCGCGAAGCCATTCTGGCCGGCAGCAACAACTGGCGGCTGCACCTGTGGGTGATGTTCAGCACCTTCATTATTTTCCCGGCGCTGGGCGTACTGTTTAAATGGTGGTCGCCGGTCAACGTCAGTCCGGAGCTGTATTCCGGTTTTATTTATCTGTGCATTCTGCCCGCCACCGTGCAATCGGCCATCGCCTTTACTTCATTGGCGGGCGGCAACGTGGCGGCGGCGGTATGCAGTGCTTCGGCCTCAAGCCTGCTGGGGATTTTCGTTTCGCCCCTGCTGGTCGGGTTGCTGATGAACGTTCACGGAGAAACCGGCAGCCTGCAGCAGGTGGGTTCCATCGTCCTGCAACTGCTGGTGCCCTTTGTGGCCGGGCATCTGTCGCGCCCGCTGATTGGCAAATGGATTGAACGCAACCGCAAGCTGATTGGCAAGACCGATCAGACTTCGATCCTGTTGGTGGTTTACGCGGCCTTTAGCGAAGCCGTCACGCACGGTATCTGGCATCAGGTCGGTCTGGGATCGCTGGTGTTTATCGTGGTGGGCAGCCTGGTGCTGCTGACGATCGTGCTGGTGGTGAACACTTACATGGCGCGCTGGCTGGGCTTTAGTAAAGCCGATGAGATAACCATCGTGTTCTGCGGTTCGAAGAAAAGCCTGGCGAACGGTATCCCGATGGCCAATATCCTGTTCCCGGCCGCTACCGTGGGGATTATGGTGCTGCCGCTGATGGTGTTCCACCAGGTCCAGCTGATGACCTGCGCCGTGCTGGCACGCCGCTATCAAAAGAAACAGCAGGAAAAACAGGCAGTGCCAAACGCCGAAACGGCGCGGGGATAATCAAACGGGCGCGACGATTGCCGCGCCCGGCCACTCAGCTTTTCTTCAGCGGCTTGACCAGGTGGTCGAGCCCTTCGATTTTAATCGCCAGCGTCATTTCCATCAGCATGCCGAGCTTGCCGTTCGGGAACTCCCCCTTGCGGGCAAACCACAGCAGGTACTCCTCGGGCAGGTCAATCAGCACCCGCCCTTGGTATTTGCCGAACGGCATCACGGTGTTGGCGATTTCCAGCAGGTTCTCTTTTTCCATCAGGCACCCAACAGGCGGATCATTTCCGCTTCGTCGATCACCGCAATGCCCAGTTCCTGCGCCTTCACCAGCTTGGAACCGGCCGCTTCCCCGGCAATCACCAGGTCGGTTTTCTTCGAGACGCTGCCGCTGACCTTGGCGCCCAACGCCGTCAGGCGATCTTTGGCTTCATCACGTGAAAGCTGGCTCAGCGAGCCCGTCAGCACCACGGTTTTGCCGGCAAACGGGCTGTCGATCTCGTCCGCCACTATCACCACCGGTGCCGGCCAGGTGATGCCGATTTCGTCGCTGACCAGTTCATTGATGACCTTCTGGTTAAGCTCTTCGTCAAGGAAATGACGCGTGTGCTTCGCCACGATTTCCCCCACGTCCGGCACTTCTTTCAGCGCTTCGATATCCGCCGCGAACAGCTTCTCCAGCGTGCCGAAGTGCGCCGCCAGATTGGCGGCCGTTGCTTCGCCGACCTCACGAATGCCCAACGCATACAGGAAACGGGCGAAGGTGGTTTGCTTGGACTTCTCCAGCGCGTTGACCAGATTCTGTGCCGATTTCGGCCCCATGCGATCCAACCCGGTCAGAATACCGGCGGACAGGCGGAACAGATCCGCCGGATCCTTGACGTACTCCTTTTCCACCAGCTGTTCGATGATTTTGTCGCCCATGCCGTCAACGTCCAACGCTCTGCGGGAAACGAAATGCTTCAGTGCCTCTTTGCGCTGCGCTGCACAAATCAGCCCGCCGGTGCAGCGAGCCACCGCTTCGCCTTCCACCCGTTCGACGTCGGAACCGCATACCGGACAGTGTTGCGGGAATACGATTTCACGCGCATCCGCCGGGCGACGATCGGCCATTACCCCCACCACCTGTGGGATCACGTCACCTGCGCGGCGCACGATCACCGTATCGCCAATGCGCAGGCCCAGACGTTCAATTTCGTCGGCGTTATGCAGCGTGGCGTTGCTGACAATCACCCCGGCAACCAGCACCGGCTCCAGCCGCGCCACCGGGGTAATCGCCCCGGTACGGCCCACCTGGAACTCCACCTCGCGCACCTGGGTTATCTGTTCCTGTGCCGGGAATTTGAACGCCGTCGCCCAGCGTGGCGCTCGCGCCACAAAGCCGAGCGTTTCCTGCAGGTCAATATCGTCGATCTTCACTACCACACCGTCGATATCAAAACCAAGCTGCGCGCGGTCCTGCTCGACCTGGCGATAAAACGCCAGGACTTCGTCGCTGCCGGTACAACATTTGGCGCGATCGCTGACCGGCAGACCCCACTCTTTGAACTGCATCAGACGCTGCCAGTGGCTGCGCGGCAACTCGCCGCCTTCCAACAGCCCAACGCCATAGCAGAAGAAGGTCAGAGGCCGCTTGGCGGTGATGCGCGGATCAAGCTGACGAATCGACCCGGCGGCGGCGTTACGCGGGTTGGCGAAGATCTTGCCGTCTTTGCGACGCGCCTCTTCGTTCATCTGCTCGAAACCGGCCTGCGGCATAAAGACTTCGCCGCGCACTTCCAGGCGACGCGGGATGTTGTCACCGGTCAACCGCAGCGGAATGGCGCGGATGGTACGCACGTTGGAAGTAATGTTTTCACCGGTGGTACCGTCGCCGCGCGTGGCCGCGCGCACCAGCTCGCCCTCTTCGTACAGCAGGCTGACCGCCAGACCGTCCAGCTTCAGTTCACAGCAGAAGGTCAGCGGATCGCTGCTCTTCAGGCGATCCTGCACCCGCTTGTAGAACGCCAGGAAGCTCTCTTCGTCAAAAACGTTGTCCAGTGACAGCATCGGCACTTCATGGCGCACCTGATCGAAAGCCGCCAAAGGGGCGGCACCCACGCGCTGGGTAGGAGAATCGGCAGAGATCAACTCAGGATGCGCGCTTTCCAGCTCACGCAGCTCACGCATCAAGCGGTCGTATTCCGCATCCGGCACTTCCGGCGCGTCCAGCACATGATATTGATATTCATGATGGCGCAGTGAGGTTCGTAGTTGATTGATTTGTTGGATTATCGATTCCATGGCTCACCATCAAAGATAAAAAACCCCCGGCAGGCGGGGGCTTTGTTGTTACGGATGTTCAGTGCGCGTAGCAGCCGTTTAGTCGTTGTTATCCAACACTTCACGAATGCGCGCTTTATAGGTTTCCAGCTTCTGCGGGGTCATCATGCGGCGCTCATCGTCCAGTACCACACCACCCACATCGTCGGCGATCCGCTGTGCCGATTGCAGCATCAGCTTGAAGTTCTGATTAGCGTCGCCATACGACGGCACCATCATGAACATCGACACGCCCGGCGTTGAGAAATCGGACATCATCTCAGGATCAAAGGACCCTGGTTTGACCATATTCGCCAGGCTAAACAGCACAGGACCGCTGCCCGCAGGGCTGATATGGCGATGGAAAATGCCCATTTCGCCAAACTGGAAGCCCGCTTGCAGCACGCTCTGCAGCAGAACTTCGCCGCCGATCACGCCACCCTGATGTGCGGTAACGTGCAGCACCAGTACGGTTTCTTTCAGTTTTGCCGGTTTGACGGCAGCAGGTGCAGGCTGAGGCTCGTGCACCACCGCTGGCTTCTCTTCCGGCTGTGGCTGATGAGCAGGTTCGGCGTGGAACGCCGGCTCCGCTGCATGCGCCACTGGCGGCAGATCGTCAACGCGCGGTTCACGGCGCGGCGCAGGCTGCTGCGGCTCGTCGTCTTCATCCTGCGCGTAGTTGTCCAGCAGGATGTCATCATAATCCGGTCGCTGAGAAAGCGGTGGCGGAGACTGATGAGCAGCCGGTTGAACGGCACGCGGTGCTGGCTCAGCCGCCGGAGCGGGCTTGTGCGCAACCACGGGTTCTTCGCGAGCGGCATCAAAATGACCAAAGGACGGCTCATCTTGCGGGTGAGCGGAGCGTACACGCACCTCTCCCACGCCTTCATCGAGATCGTCGATCGGGGATTGTTCACGTTCCTTTTTGGAACGTTTGGCTGGGCGATCGCGAAAAAGCGATGAGCGTTCCTTACGACTGGTCCAAAGACCGTGCAATAACAACGCTATTATGGCGATCGCGCCAACAACGATTAATATCAGACGCAAATCCTGCATCATTGCTATCTCTGTTGTTCCAATACATTGCCACCGCGGCAAACATTCACTCTTTAACTCTATTTGCCCAAGCACACAAGTGCAAGTCCGTGCTGAACTTTATGCCAATAAAGATGATTATTCTGCCTTTTTTTGCTGTTTTTTCAGCCAATGTCACCCTAGCCAGTAGAAAATCATCCCGATATGATAGCGATGCCTGTTCAGACAAAGAGATAACTTAAGATATGTCCTATTCGCAGTCACCTTCTCACTCCACCAGCGGCTTTCATTATTTCGCCGAAGGCTGGCGCCTGATTTCGCGCCCGGGGATTAAACGCTATGTCGTCTTGCCGTTACTGGTCAACGTGCTGTTGATGGGATCCGCCTTCTGGTGGCTGTTCAGTCAGCTTGGCGACTGGATCCCCAGCATGATGAGCCATGTGCCGACCTGGCTGCAGTGGCTCAGCTATGTCCTGTGGCCGCTGGCGGTGATTTCCGTCCTGTTGGTGTTCAGCTATCTGTTCAGCACCATCACCAACCTGATTGCCGCCCCGTTCTGTGGCTTGCTGGCCGAACAGCTGGAGGGCAGCCTGACCGGCAAACCGCTGCCGGATACCGGCATTTTTGGCATTGTGAAAGATCTGCCACGCATTATGGCGCGCGAATGGCGCAAGCTGGCCTACTACCTGCCGCGCGCGCTGGTGCTGTTGATACTCTATTTCATCCCGGGCATCGGCCAAACGGTAGCACCGGTGCTGTGGTTCCTGTTCAGCGCCTGGATGCTGGCCATCCAGTATTGCGACTACCCGTTCGATAACCACAAGGTCAGCTTCGCCGATATGCGCCGCGCGCTACGCCAGCATAAAACCGACAACCTGCAATTTGGCGCCATGGTCAGCCTGTTCACCATGATCCCCATCCTTAACCTGGTGATCCTGCCGGTCGCGGTTTGCGGTGCCACCGCCATGTGGGTCGATCGTTATCGCCCACAATTCGTCCGTGCCTGAGCCGTTTTATTGGCCGCATTACGATTAATTCTTCGACAGGGCGCGCAATTTGCGCCCTTATCCTTGTGCTTAAAACTTATTTCCTAATAACATATAGATATACCAATTCTTTACTTCCCTGCCGGTACTGTTAGCGTATGCTTTCGACGTTCCCCACATTTTTCATAGAGTTAAAGGACGGGCTATGAGCAAGATATATGAAGACAACTCATTAACAATCGGCCATACGCCGCTGGTTCGTCTGAACCGTATCGGCAACGGACGCATCCTGGCCAAGGTTGAATCACGCAACCCCAGCTTTAGCGTTAAATGCCGCATCGGTGCCAATATGATTTGGGACGCAGAAAAGCGTGGCATTTTGGTCGCCGGTAAAGAATTGGTGGAGCCGACCAGCGGCAACACCGGCATCGCGCTGGCGTTCGTCGCCGCGGCGCGTGGCTACAAGCTGACGCTGACTATGCCGGAAACCATGAGCATCGAACGCCGCAAGCTGCTTAAGGCGCTGGGTGCCAACCTGGTGCTGACCGAAGGCGCAAAAGGCATGAAGGGCGCGATCGCCAAGGCGGAAGAAATCGTCGCCACCGATCCGAACCGCTATATCATCCTGCAGCAGTTCAGTAACCCGGCTAACCCGGCGATCCACGAACAAACTACCGGCCCGGAAATCTGGGACGACACCGATGGCGAAGTTGACGTATTCATTTCCGGCGTCGGTACCGGCGGCACGCTGACCGGTGTCAGCCGCTACATCAAAAATACCAAAGGCAAGGCGATCACCACCGTGGCGGTGGAACCAACCGACTCGCCGGTTATCACCCAGGCGCTGGCCGGTGAAGAAATCAAACCGGGCCCGCACAAAATTCAGGGCATCGGCGCGGGCTTTATCCCCGGCAACCTGGATCTCGATCTGGTGGACCGCGTGGAACAAATCACCAACGACGAGGCCATCAGCATGGCGCGCCGTCTGATGGACGAAGAAGGCATTCTGGCAGGCATTTCCTCCGGTGCAGCAGTGGCCGCAGCGGTGAAATTGGCTGAAGAAGCGGCATTCGCCGACAAAACCATCGTGGTGATTTTGCCGTCTTCCGGCGAACGTTATTTGAGCACCGCCCTGTTCGCCGATTTGTTCACCGAGCAAGAATTGCAACAGTAGTGCCAGCCGTGCACAAATCGCTAAAAAAGCACCTTTCGGGGTGCTTTTTTGTGGACTGGATCAAAGTTTCTAGCAGTCAAAGATTGATTTTACCCGTCAGCTTTAGTATTTAACGGTGCATTATTTCGATGCGCAAAATTAATCGCCCTTCATTTCTTGTTTAGGCTGAATCGATTTACTCATTTGTCGCTGATGCGTTAAACACGGCATAATGAAGCGCGGATTGAAACGACGGCGGAAGCCAAATTTTTTGATCTGAAGTGCCAAACTCGTCGTTTTCTGTTGCATCAATGCTCGCCCCTGTACCATAGTCAGGCGCTAACCAGACAAGCTAAAGTCATACCCTTGGGCTAAACTTTAGCTCCACGACACACCAATAAGTTGGGGAAACATCAATGTTCCAGCAAGAAGTTACTATTACCGCTCCGAATGGTCTGCACACTCGCCCTGCCGCTCAGTTCGTTAAAGAAGCCAAAGGCTTCACTTCTGACATCACCGTGACCTCTAACGGGAAAAGCGCCAGCGCCAAAAGCCTGTTCAAACTGCAAACTCTGGGGCTGACTCAAGGGACCGTAGTGACCATCTCCGCTGAAGGTGAAGACGAGCAGAAAGCCGTTGAGCACTTGGTAAAACTGATGGCAGAGCTTGAGTAATCGGCCCGTCTTCTTAGTTAACACCAGTCAAGAGTAAGGTAGGGTTATGATTTCAGGCATTTTAGTATCACCGGGTATCGCTTTTGGTAAGGCTCTCCTACTGAAAGAAGATGAAATTGTCATCAACCGGAAGAAAATCTCTGCAGATGATGTAGAGCAGGAAGTCTCACGTTTTCTTGCCGGCCGCGCCAAAGCGTCCGAGCAGTTGGAAGCGATCAAGACCAAAGCTGGCGAAACCTTCGGCGAAGAGAAAGAAGCTATCTTCGAAGGCCACATCATGCTGTTGGAAGACGAAGAGCTTGAGCAGGAAATCATAGCCCTAATCAAAGATGAGTTGGCTTCTGCAGACGCTGCGGCCTACACCATCATCGAAGGCCAGGCGAAAGCACTGGAAGAACTCGACGATGAATACCTGAAAGAGCGTGCGGCCGACGTACGCGACATCGGTAAACGCCTGCTGCAGAACATTCTGGGCCTGGCTATCGTCGATCTGAGCGCCATCCAGGACGAAGTTATCCTGGTCGCTACCGATTTGACCCCGTCAGAGACCGCACAGTTGAACCTGGACAAAGTGCTGGGCTTCATCACCGATCTCGGCGGCCGGACTTCCCACACCTCCATCATGGCTCGCTCCCTGGAATTGCCGGCAATCGTAGGCACCAGCGACGTGACCAAGCAGGTGAAGAACGACGACTATCTGATTCTGGATGCGGTTAACAATAAAATTTACGTTAACCCGACCGCTGACGTTATCGATCAGCTGAAAGCCGAACAGAACCAGTACGTCACCGAGAAAAACGATCTGGCCAAGCTGAAAGATCTGCCGGCGATTACGCTGGACGGTCATCAGGTTGAAGTCTGTGCCAACATCGGTACCGTGCGCGACGTCGCCGGTGCAGAGCGCAACGGCGCTGAAGGTGTCGGCCTGTATCGTACCGAATTCCTGTTCATGGACCGCGATTCACTGCCGACCGAAGACGAGCAGTTCCAGGCTTACAAAGCCGTTGCGGAAGCCATGGGCTCACAGGCCGTGATCGTCCGCACCATGGACATCGGCGGCGACAAAGACCTGCCGTACATGAACCTGCCGAAAGAAGAGAACCCGTTCCTCGGCTGGCGCGCGATTCGTATCGCCATGGACCGCAGAGAGATCCTGCACGCGCAACTGCGCGCCATCCTGCGCGCTTCCGCCTTCGGCAAACTGCGCATCATGTTCCCGATGATCATTTCCGTGGAAGAAGTCCGCGATCTGAAAGGCGAAATCGAGACGCTGAAGGCGCAACTGCGTGAAGAATCCAAGGCCTTTGATGAGACCATTGAAGTGGGCGTAATGGTGGAAACACCGGCCGCGGCAGTGATTGCTCATCACCTGGCGAAAGAAGTCGACTTCTTTAGTATTGGGACAAACGATCTAACCCAGTATACTCTGGCGGTAGATCGCGGCAATGAGCTGATTTCTCATCTCTATAACCCGATGTCCCCATCAGTGCTTGGCCTGATCAAACAGGTTATTGATGCATCTCATGCAGAAGGCAAGTGGACCGGTATGTGCGGTGAACTGGCTGGCGATGAGCGTGCTACACTGTTGTTATTGGGCATGGGGCTGGATGAGTTCAGCATGAGTGCGATTTCAATCCCGCGCATCAAGAAAATTATTCGTAATACTAATTTCGAAGATGTGAAGGCGTTGGCAGCGCAAGCCTTGGCACAGCCAACGGCGCAAGACCTGATGAATTGCGTGAATAAATTCATCGAAGAAAAGACGCTCTGCTAAACTTCCACGACACTGGAACGCCGCCCAATTTAATGCTTAGGAGAAGATCATGGGTTTGTTCGATAAACTGAAATCTCTGGTTTCTGATGACAAGAAAGACACGGGCACTATCGAGATCGTAGCTCCACTTTCTGGCGAAATCGTTAATATCGAAGATGTGCCTGACGTAGTATTTGCTGAAAAAATCGTTGGCGACGGTATTGCCATCAAACCTACCGGCAACAAAATGGTTGCCCCGGTTGACGGTACTATCGGTAAAATTTTCGAAACCAACCATGCTTTCTCTATCGAATCAGACAGCGGCATCGAGCTGTTTGTCCACTTCGGTATCGACACCGTTGAACTGAAAGGCGAAGGCTTCAAACGCATCGCTGAAGAAGGCCAGCGCGTCAAGAAAGGTGACGTCGTTATCGAGTTCAACCTGGCCCTGCTGGAAGAGAAAGCCAAGTCTATCCTGACGCCGGTGGTTATCTCCAACATGGACGAGATCAAAGAGCTGATCAAACTGTCCGGTAACGTGACCGTTGGTGAGACCCCAATCATCCGCATCAAGAAGTAATTGCGAATGAGATAAGAACGGCGCCCCTGGCGCCGTTTTTTTATGTCTGTCGTGCAAGCATGCAGCGCCCCTGGGAGCCGTTACTCAATTCCAACGTGGAATGCGCAGGGTAATCACCAGACCTTCCTGTTCGCCGTTGCGTGCCTCAACCTGCCCGCCGTGTGCCAGCACCACCTTGCGGGTGATCGCCAGTCCCAGCCCGTAACCCTTGCCCGACATCGACGATTTTACCCTGACGAACGGATCAAAGATGCTGGAGAGCTTCGACTCTTCCACCCCAGGCCCCTGATCGCTGACCTCTATTTGGAACAGTTGGTCGATTCGCGTCAACACCACCGTCACCCGCTGACCATGGCTGGAGAAACGTAACGCGTTACGCACGATATTATCCACCGCGCGCCGCATCAACTCGGCATTGCCCTTGACGGTATACTCCACGTCCGAACTGGCCTGCAGCACGATCTCGACGCCAGGGATCTGCGCTTCGTAACGCGCGTCACTCACCACCGCATCCACCAGCCCGTACAGATCGAAGTACTCTTCATCCGGCAGACTGTTGTTCTCGGCACGTGACAGCGCCAGCAGTTCGCCAATCATTTTGTCCAACCGCCCCGCTTCATGCTCAATGCGTTGCAGCGAGTTCTCGACGTTGCCTTCATTTTGCCGTGCCAGGCCAATGGCCAACTGCAACCGGGCCAGCGGCGAGCGAAGTTCGTGCGAGACATCGTGCAGCAGTTGCTCGCGGGCGCTGACCAACAGCTCCAGCCGCTCGGCCATGCTGTCAAAATCACGCGCCACTTCAGACAGTTCATCATGCCGCCGGCGCATCGCCGGGAACAAACGTACCGATAAGTCGCCCTGGGCTACGCGGTCAAAACCGTCGCGCAGCTTGCGCATCGGCCGGGTCAGGTTCCAGGCCAGCACCGTGCTAAACAGCAACCCCGCCAGCCCGCCGACCCAAAGCATCGGCATAGGGATATTGAATAGGTGCGGACGCCGGTTCGGGCTGTATTCTTCCCGCAGCGCGCGCATGTCGTAACTCAGCAGGTAGCCAGCCCCCCCTTCACCCGCCACCCATGCAGTGACTTCTTTAAGCCTGCGACGGCCTTCAAATACCGGCTCCTCCGGTGCAGGCGGCTGAGCCATTGGCGTGACGGACAGCAAGCGCCGATCGCCATCCGGCCAGTCTTTCAGCATGGCGTTCAATGCCGGCATCCCGCCATTACGCAACTGCGTGGCGGCCGATGTCAGTTGAAGCGTGACCGCCCGGCGGGCCATCGCATTTTCCGGCGGCTCATAGCGATCGCCATACAAAGAAAAAGCAACCCACAGCGCCTGCGTCATGATGATAAACGTCAGCCAGAAGCCGAGCAGGATTTTCCAGAACAGTCTTCCGCGCATGGCCATTATCGGATGCGGTAGCCGATGCTGCGCACCGTTTCAATGCTGAGCGCGTTATCCGTCAACGCCCCCAGCTTCTGGCGAATGTTGCTGATATGAACGTCAACGCTGCGGTCATAGGCTTCGCGCGGGCGCCCTAACCCTTTTTCCGACAGCTCGTCTTTCGATACCACCCGCTCGGGTGCGCGCAGCAACAGCTCCAGCAAGTTGAATTCGGAAGCGGTCAGATCGAAAGGTTTACCGCGCCATTCGCTGCTGCGGGTCGATGGATTGAGGGTCAGCTCACCGAAGTTAATGGCAATTTCGTCGTCCACTTCTTCCGGACGCTCGTCGAAACGACGCAGCACCGCACGCAGACGCGCCACCAGCTCACGGGGGTAGCATGGCTTGGGCATATAGTCATCGGCGCCCATTTCCAACCCGATAACCCGATCGATATTGTCGCCTTTTGCCGTCAGCATAATGATTGGCATGCGACTCTTTTTACGCACGTCACGCAATACGTCGATGCCGCTCATGTCCGGCAGCATGATGTCGAGGATCATCGCGGTGTAGTCACCTGATAACGCACCTTCCACGCCCGCCTTGCCGGTCAGCACCAGCGTGGCGTTGAACCCTTCGCCAGTCAGGTATTCACTCAGCATGGTGCCGAGTTCGAGGTCATCATCGACCAATAAAATTTTCATGCCTTACTCCTTCGCGGATTTTCGCCATTTTCACGCCTATTTGCCTGCTTCGCAGCCGGTTTTACTCAATCCTTACATATTCCTGAAGGCCACTTAACCGCAGCCCGGTCGACGGCGCGCTAAATTAGTGCAACAGAATTTCGTCACGCTTTTATGTCAGGGAAGCTTATCGTCATGCCATCGTTTCAACGCGTTAAACGCTATCGGGTGCCCACTGTTATTGTGGCTGCTATCGCCCTATTTCTCTACTTCCGATCCCACGACGCTACAGAAACGCCGCGGTATATCACTGCGGTAGCGCAAACCCGTGACCTGGAACAAACGGTGCTGGCGGACGGTACGATAGAAGCGCAAAAGCAGGTTAGCGTGGGCGCTCAGGTGTCGGGCCAGATAAAGGCCCTGTACGTGACGCTGGGCGACAAAGTGCATAAAGGCCAGCGAGTGGCTGAGATTGATGACTTAACCCAGCAGAACGCCCTGAGGGATGCAGAAGCGGCCTTAAAAAACGTTCAGGCGCAGCGCGCGTCCAAAATGGCAGCGCTGCGCAACAATCAGCTGGTTTATCAGCGTCAGCAGGCCATAGTGGCGCGCGGCGTCGGTGTGCAAGCTGATTTGGACAGTGCCCAGGCCGCGCTGGTTGCCACCCGCGCCGACATCAACGCGCTGGATGCGCAGATCATTCAGGCGCAAATCGCGGTCAATACCGCGCAGGTAAACCTCGGTTACACCAAAATCACCTCGCCGATCGACGGCACCATCGTCGCGTTACCGGTAGAAGAAGGCCAAACGGTGAACGCAGTACAGAGTGCGCCGACCATCGTTAAAGTCGCCCAGTTGGCTACCATGACTGTCGAAGCGCAAATATCCGAAGCCGACGTGGTCAAGGTGAAAGCCGGCATGCCGGTCTATTTCACCATCCTCGGCGAACCAGGCAAGCGTTACAGCACCCAACTGCGGGCCATAGAACCGGCACCTGACTCGATCAACGACGAAACCACCTCGACCAGCACCAGCAGTTCCAGCAGCACTTCCAGTTCCAGCACCGCGATTTACTACAACGGCCTGTTCGATGTGGCAAACCCAGATGGGGCACTCCGCATCTCAATGACCGCACAGGTGTATATCGTGCTGGCCAAGGCAGAAAATGCCGTGGTGATCCCCGCTACCGCCTTGCAGGGAGACTGGGTACAGGTGGTCGATAGCCAGGGCAATATCGCCCGCCGCCCGGTCAAGGTCGGCATCAATAACAACGTCGACGCACAGATCATCAGCGGCGTGTTGGCCGGCGAGAAAGTGATTGTCAGCCAGGTCAATGCCGCGACCCAAAGCACCCCACGGCGCATGGGTCCACCACCGATGGGGATGTGATGATGAACCTACCGCCTCTGCTGCAGCTGCGCGGCATCAGCCGCCGTTTTCAGGCCGGTGAACAAAACGTCACCGTGCTGAACAATATCAATCTCACCATTGCCCAAGGTGAAATGGTGGCGATCGTGGGCGCCTCCGGCTCCGGCAAATCAACCTTGATGAACCTTCTCGGCTGTCTCGATCGCCCAAGCGAGGGGGATTATCAGGTGGCCGGTCGCAGTACCGCACAGCTGGATCGCGACAGCCTGGCCGAACTGCGCCGCGAACATTTCGGTTTTATCTTTCAGCGCTATCATCTGCTGGGAGATCTTAGCGCCCAAGGCAACGTGGAAGTCCCGGCGGTGTATGCCGGCCATGCGCGCGGCGCACGTCGACAACGCGCCGCCGATCTGCTGCAAAGGCTCGGCCTGGCGCAACGGTTGAATTATCGTCCCAGTCAGCTCTCCGGTGGCCAGCAGCAACGCGTCAGTATCGCTCGCGCCTTGATGAACGGCGGCGAGGTGATTCTGGCGGACGAACCCACCGGCGCACTGGACAGCCACAGCGGGCAAGAAGTGATGAGCATCCTGAAAGACCTGCACGCTCGCGGCCATACGGTGGTGATTGTCACTCACGATATGCAGATCGCCGAACATGCTCAGCGCATCATTGAACTTAGCGACGGCGAGATTATCGCCGACCGGCAGAAAACCACCCAAACCGTCGCACGCCTGCCGAAAACGCCGGATAGCGCCGTCAACCGCTGGCGATCCCAACGAGATCGCCTGTACGAAGCATTCAAAATGGCACTGCTGGCGATGGCCTCCCAACGCCTGCGCACCCTGCTGACCATGCTCGGCATCATCATCGGCATCGCCTCGGTGGTGTCAGTGGTGGCGCTGGGCAAGGGCTCTCAACAGCAGGTGCTGGCCAACATCAACGCCATGGGCACCAGCACGCTGGAAGTCTATCCGGGCAAAGATTTCGGCGATATGCGTTCTGCTGCAGTGCAGACGCTGCGGGCCACCGACGCCGATGCGCTGGCGCAGCAGGGCTACGTGCACAGCGTCACGCCTACCGTTTCAAGCAGCACCACCTTCCGCTATGGCAATCAGTCGGTCAGCGGCACGGTCAATGGCGTCGGTGAGCAGTATTTCCTGGTGCGCGGTTACAGCATCGACAGCGGCATGGCGTTTAACCGCCATAGCGTCGACCAGTTGATGCAGGAAGCGGTGATTGACGAGAACACCCGCAACAAACTGTTTCCTCAGGGGGCCAACCCGCTTGGCGAAGTGATCCTGCTCGGCTCGCTGCCATGTCGCATTATCGGCGTCGCCGCCAAAAAACAGAGCGGCTTCGGCAGCGACGAAACCCTTAACGTCTGGATCCCCTACACCACCGCCATGAAACGCATGCTGGGCCAGAGCTACCTGAAAAGCATCACCGTGCGGGTTAACGACGATATCGATCTCACCAGCGCCGAAGACGGCGTGACCCGTCTGCTGAGCCAGCGCCATGGCGGCAAGGACTTCTTTGTGATGAATACCGACAGCATTCGCCAGACCATTGAGAAAACCACCGCCACCCTGACGCTGCTGGTGTCGATGATCGCATTGATTTCTCTGGTGGTTGGCGGGATTGGGGTGATGAATATCATGTTGGTGTCGGTCACCGAACGCACCCGCGAAATCGGCGTGCGTATGGCGGTCGGTGCCCGCGCCAGCGACATCATGCAACAATTTTTGATTGAGGCAGTGCTGGTGTGCCTGCTGGGCGGCACTTTGGGGGTTCTGCTGTCGCTGGGGATCGGCGTGGTGTTCGGCCAATTCAGCGACAATTTCACGATGGTGTATTCCACCGAGTCCATCGTCGCCGCGTTTATCTGTTCGACGCTGATCGGGGTGATTTTTGGCTTCTTCCCGGCAAGACGAGCTGCCGGGATGGATCCGATACATGCGTTGGAAAGGGAGTAACCCTCAGTCGAAAACGCCGGTGGAGAGGTAGCGATCGCCGCGATCGCAGATGATCGCCACAATAACGCTGCCCGGATTCGACGCCGCGATCCGCAGCGCACCGGCCACGGCACCGCCGGAGCTGACGCCGCAGAAAATGCCTTCGCGCTGCGCCAGTAGACGCATGGTCTGCTCGGCGTCGGTTTGCTCGATGTCCAGCACCTGATCCACCAGCTCCGGGCGGAAGATACCCGGCAGATAGGCCGGTGCCCAGCGACGAATACCGGGAATATTGCTGCCTTCCGCCGGTTGCAGGCCAATGATCTGCACCTGCGGATTTTGGCTCTTCAGGTAACCACCCACGCCGGTAATGGTGCCGGTGGTGCCCATGCTGGAGACAAAATGGGTGACCCGCTGCTGGCTCTGCTGCCAGATTTCCGGGCCGGTGGTGGTGAAGTGGGCGTAGGGATTGTCCAGATTGTTAAACTGATCCAGCACCTTGCCCTGCCCCTGATTCTGCATGTCCAACGCCAGATCACGCGCGCCTTCCATACCCACTTCCCGGCTGCCCAGGATCAGCTCGGCCCCGTAGGCGCGCATCGCCGCCTGACGTTCCAGGCTCATGTTTTCCGGCATCAGCAGCGTCAAAGCGTAACCTTTCAACGCCGCGATCATCGCCAATGCAATGCCGGTATTGCCGCTGGTGGCCTCAATCAGCCGGTCACCGGGTTTTATCTCGCCGCGCAATTCCGCCTGCTGGATCATCGCCAGCGCGGCGCGATCCTTCACCGAGCCCGCCGGATTATTGCCTTCCAGTTTGACCCAAACCTCGCCGCCCAGCCCTGTGGCCAGACGTTGTAATTTTACCAGCGGGGTATTGCCGATGCATTGTTCGAGCGTTGTCACGTTCTTTGCCTGTGTGTTGAAGTGCGTAATGTAAAAAGGCAACCCCGGGGTTGCCTTTAAAATGATGTTGGGAGGTAAAAACTATCAGGCGCTTTTAGCTAACGCAACAGGTTGTAGCAACCGATCGCCGGCGTACAGGCGCGCATTCAGGCTGCCGACGTAATAACGGCCACCGCGAACCGGCGGCTCGTTGCCGTCGGGCAACACTACGCTGATAGGTTCCTGGTGCCAACCGATCGGCTGAACGGTCATCTGCCAGAAGTGGCCACGCGGGCTGATCTCCAGCACCTGCACCGGCAACGGGCAGCGTTCGCTGCTCTCGGTGCCCACTTCCATTTCCCAAGGCCGCAGGAACAGATCCACCTTGCCCTGATGCATCGGCTGGAACGACAGCGGCCACTGGTGCGCGCCGACGAACAGCTGCGAGCCACGGATTTCTCCGCTCAGGCGGTTCACTTCGCCCATAAATTCCAGCACAAAGCGGCTGGCCGGTTCGCGGACAATTTCTTCCGGCGATCCCACCTGTTCAATATTGCCCTGGCTCATCACCACGATACGGTCGGCCACTTCCATCGCCTCTTCCTGATCGTGGGTGACGAACACGCTGGTAAACTTCAGTTCTTCATGCAGCTGTCGCAGCCACCGGCGCAGTTCTTTACGCACCTGCGCATCCAACGCGCCGAAAGGTTCGTCCAGCAGCAAAATCTGCGGCTCTACCGCCAGTGCACGAGCCAAAGCCACGCGTTGCTTCTGGCCGCCGGAAAGCTGTGACGGATAGCGGTTAGCCAAATGGCCAAGCTGCACCATCTCCAGCAGCTGGGTCACTTTTTGTTTGATTGCCGCGGCATTCGGACGTTCACGACGCGGCAGCACGCTCAGGCCAAAGGCAATGTTGTCGAACACGGTCATATGGCGGAACAGCGCATAATGCTGGAACACGAAACCCACCCGGCGATCGCGGGCATGCACATGGCTGACGTCAGTACCGTGGAAGCCCAGCTTGCCACCGCTCTGGCTTTCCAGCCCGGCGATAATACGCAGCAGCGTGGTTTTGCCGGAGCCCGACGGCCCCAGCAACGCCACCATCTCACCGGAGGCAATATCGAGCGAGATATCGTTCAATACCTTGGTACGACCGAAAAACTTGTTGATACCGTTAATCTCAATGCTCATGATTTTCCTCCCGCTCGAGACGTGCATTCTGACGTTCCAGACGCCATTGCAGGCCACTCTTCAAAAATAGGGTCACTATCGCCATCAGGGTCAGTAACCCGGCGGCGGTAAAGGAGCCAACAGTGTTGTAATCCTGTTGCAATAACTCGACCTGCAGCGGCAGGCTAAAGGTCTCGCCGCGAATAGAACCGGACACCACCGAGACCGCGCCGAATTCGCCAATGGCGCGCGCATTGGTCAGCACCACGCCGTACAACAGCGCCCAGCGAATGTTCGGCAACGTCACCCGGCGGAACATCTGCCAACCGGAAGCGCCCAGTAAAATGGCGGCCTCGTCTTCCTGGCTGCCCTGGCTGAGCATCATCGGCACCAGCTCACGCACCACGAACGGACAGGTCACGAAAATGGTCACCAACACCATGCCCGGCCAGGAGAACATGATCTGGATATTGTGCGCATCCAGCCAACCGCCCAGCAGGCCATTGCTGCCGTAAAACAGCAGGTAAATCAGCCCCGCCACCACCGGTGACACGGCAAACGGAATGTCGATCAGCGTCAGCAGCAGCTGGCGGCCCGGGAAAGTGAACCGCGTCACCAACCAGGCCAGCAAGGTGCCGAACACCAGGTTGAACGGCACGGTAATCAGGGCAATCAGCACCGTCAGCCAGATAGCGTGCAACATGTCGCGATCGACCAGATTGCTCCACATCGCGCCAGCGCCCTTGGAAAAGGCTTCGGCGAAAATCGAAATGATCGGCACCACCAGCAGCAAGACCGAAAACAGCACGCCAATCCCGATCAGCGTCCACTTGCCCCAATTGACGCGCGGGCGTTCGACGCCGTTGAACTCAGAGATATCCGCCATCAGTGCCCCCCGATGCGTCGGCCAAAGCGGCTTTGCAGAACGTTAATGCTGAACAGCAACAGCAGCGAAGCCGCCAGGATCACCGAGGCAATCGCACTGGCCGCCGGATAATCGAACTCCTGCAGGCGAACGAAAATCATCAGCGAGGTCACTTCCGTCTTCCAGGCGATGTTGCCGGCGATGAAAATCACCGCGCCGAATTCACCCAGGCTGCGGGTAAAGGAAATGGCCGTGCCGGCCAGCAGCGCCGGGGCCAGCTCCGGCATCACCACGCGGCGAAAGCTCTGCCAGCGGGTCGCGCCCAGGGTCTCTGCGGCCTCTTCGTATTCGGGCCCCAGCTCTTCCAGCACCGGCTGAACGGTACGCACCACGAAGGGCAAACTGGTGAATGCCATCGCCACCGCGATGCCGAGCCAGGTGAACGTCACCTTGATGTCAAAATGCGCCAACCATTGGCCATACCACCCGGTGGTGGAAAACAGCCCCGCCAGCGTCAAACCGGCCACCGCCGTCGGCAGCGCAAACGGCAGGTCGATCAGGCCATCCAGCAGCGTACGTCCCGGAAAACGATAGCGAGTCAGGATCCAGGCCATCAGCATGCCGAACACTGCGTTAAACAGGCTGGCGACGCCCGCCGCCAGCAGCGTAACCTTATAGGCCGCAACCACCTGCGGGTTGGAAACCACTTCCCAATATTGCGCCAGGCTCATCTGCGCCAGTTGCATCACCAGTGCGCTGAGCGGCAGCAGCAGGATCAGGCAAGTGTAAAACAGGCTGCTTCCCAGACTGAGACCAAACCCAGGCAGAACCCGTTTGCTGGACAACAACATTACTTATGCCCTGCCGCTAACAGTTGATCCAACTCGCCACCGGTAGAGAAATGCGTCTTCATCACCTGCGGCCAGCCACCAAACTGATCTTCTACACGAAACAGTTTGGTCTGCGGGAACTGGCCCTTCGCGGCCGCCATCGCCTGCTTGTCATACACGCGATAATAGAAGCTGGTGATCACTTGCTGCGCAGCCGGACTGTACAGATAATTCAGGTAGTCTTTGGCGGCCTGTTCAGTGCCGTTTCTTTCCACGTTTTTGTCGACCCAGGCGACCGGGAACTCGGCCAGAATATCGACCGGCGGTACGATCACCTGATACTTGTCCTCACCATACTGCTTGCGGATATTGTTCACTTCCGACTCAAAACTGATCAGCACGTCACCCAGGCCACGTTCCACAAAAGTAGTGGTCGCCCCGCGACCGCCGGTGTCAAACACCAGCACGTTTTTCAGGAAACGGGTCATAAAGGCGCGGGTTTTGGCCTGATCGTTGCCATCAGCCTGGCTGGCGGCCCCCCAGGCGGCCAGATAGGTGTAGCGGCCGTTGCCGGAGGTTTTCGGGTTCGGGAACACCAGCTTCACATCGTCGCGCACCAAATCGTTCCAGCTATGGATGCCTTTTGGGTTGTCCTTGCGCACCAGGAAAGCCATGGTGGAATAGAAAGGTGAGCTGTTGTTCGGTAAACGAGCCTGCCAGTCCGCCGGGATCAGTTGGCCGCGATCGTGCAGGATCTGCACGTCGGTCACCTGGTTGTAGGTCACTACGTCGGCACGTAACCCCTGCAATATCGCCAGCGCCTGCTTGGAAGAGCCGGCGTGAGATTGTTTGATGGTCAGCTTGTCGCCCGGATGCTGCTGGTTCCACTGCTGTTCAAAACCCGGGTTCAGCGCGGTAAACAATTCACGGGAAACGTCATAGGAGCTGTTCAGCAGTTCAGCGGCCGAAACGGTACCGCTGGCTAACAGCGCCGCCACCCCTACTTTCAGCATGAAATTTTTAACCCGTGTTTGTTTCATTGTGCACCTTATAGCTGAATCAATCTGCCGGGCTTTCGCCCTGATGTTGACCAGTGTATTTATAACTAGGTGCGGAGCTGTAACGCTTTTATATACCGTTTAGTGATTTTCAAGCATCAAACGCTATAAGGCAGGGGCGGAGCGGCATGGCAGAGGAGGAAGTTAATCCGGAGCCGGCATGGCCGACCCCGGTGGCGAGGTTAAAGCGACAGCAGGCGCGTCAGCGAAGGCGCAAAGTAATAGCTGCCGGTCACCGCACGGCTGAAACGCAGCATCGCATCACGTTTGCCGTCCAGATCGCCAAACATGCTCAGCAGCTGTTTTTCGATGTTGTGCAGGCGGGCGCAATAAGCGATGAAGTACAGCCCGTGTTTACCGCTGGCGGTACCGTAAGGCAGGCTCTGACGCAGGATCTTCAGGCCTTTGCCGTCTTCTTTCAGATCGACACGGCTGACATGTGAGGTTTCCGGACGCTGCTCCGGCGGCAACTCTTCGCTGTCGTGCTTGGTACGGCCGATAATCTGCTCCTGCTGCTCGGTGGTGAAACGCTGCCACTGGCGCAGGTTGTGTTCGTAACGCTGCACCAGCACATAGCTGCCGCCTGCGTCTTCTTCACCTTCGGCGATGACCGCCACTTCAGGACGTTTGTCGCCCTGCGGATTTTCAGTGCCGTCGATAAAGCCGCTCAGATCGCGCTCTTCCACCCAGCGGAAGCCGTGGGTCTCTTCTTCAATTTTGATGGCGTTGCCGAACGCTGCCAGCGCCGCCTGAGCCAGCGTAAAGTTAACGTCATGACGCAGGGATTGGATGTGGATCAGCAGATCGCGCTGGGTGGCCGGGGCCAGCCCTTTGCCCAGCGGGGTGAATGGCTTCAGCTCTTTAGCACCCTGTCCGCTGGACAGATCGTGCCAGACGTCATAGCCAAAGGCGATCACCGCGCCCAAATGCGCATCGGGAAACTGCTGTTGCAGCTCGGTCAACGTCTGGCAGAACTGCTTGCAGCCCTGACGTAAATCGGCGAATTCGCCCTGCACGGTGGCTTCCATAAAAATGGCGAAGCGGCAGTGTTCCAGTAAAATACCGCTCTGAACCTGGGTCATTATCGTTATCCTCAAATCGAAATCGAGTAACAGGCAGCTGTTTGTCCATGGGTTTCCTGTTACGAATGCGCAGTATCATACCCGATGAAAACGGGATTGCCTTGCATCAGCGCAAAGAAAATAGGGTTACCCGTAACCGGGCAATCTCGCCCAAAGGTAGCGGTGATTTAACGTTCGGCGGGGATGGAAACCAGATAAACCAGGGGCGCCGCGGAATCAACGGACGCCCCGAGGGGAAGTTTTATTGCGGCTTGGCGTGCCAGATGATCTTGCTGACCGTCCAGCTTTTCAGCGTGTCGTCCGGTGGGATGATGTCTTGTGGGCCGGCCCACTTGCCGTCGAAGATATAGGTGACGTACTTGCTCTGCTGCGCGACGCACTCGACCTTGCCGGCATCGTCGCCGTCGGCCGGTTTACAGGCACCGAACGCCTTGCTGTACAGATCACTGAACGGCGTGCCGAGTTTGCTGCCCCACTCGGTCGCGACTTTGCTGTCCATCACGTCCACGCGCTGCACGTGACCTTTAGGTTCCCCGGTGATCACCAACTTCACGTCGTTGCCGTCCATCGCCTGATAGTAGGAAACTATCTTACCCTGGCTGGTGGCCATGCCACCGCGCAGGCGGTAATCGCCGTTCAGCCCGTCGTTAATCGCGCTTTCCGACATCGGGGTACCGGCGTTGAGATCGCCAACGCCCTTGGCGCTGACTTCGAGGCTGCTGCCAAACCAGTTAAGTGGCGACAGGCTGGACCAAGAGAAATTGGACATCGTCGAACAGCCGGTCAGTAACAGTGGAAGCCCTAACAACAGTGGGCGAACATTCATTTTTAGCTCCTTAACATCAATGACGGGGCACAGCCTGCTCTGCCCTGCCGCACTTGGCGTTTTGTTGCGTGCCAGCCTCTCACAACTGTCCACGCATCGCCATCGGTTGCGAGCTTGGAGTGCGGAAAATGAGAAAAGTGCCGCACTGCGCGGCAATTAACCCACCTCATCCTGTACAACGAAACAGGCCTTAAGACGCGCACTCAACGACAGGTAAGCCAGCGCCAACGCATCAAGCAACGCCAGCACGATGTCCAACGCCGAAGGATTGTCGTCTTGCTGCCACAGGCTAAACAGCGAGCCGCCCAACGCCGCCAGCAGTGAAGCCATCAATACCCAGCGCCAGGCACGCCATAGCCTTGGCCACTGGTGACGACGCGGAGCAATCAAAAATGCCAACGCCGCCGGCAACCCCAGCACGATGCCATACCAGAACCATTGGGTGTCCGGGTAAAACAGCGACAGCAGGCCTTCCCCCTGCTGGCGCGAAACCCCGGCCATCACAAACAGGATCCAGGTACGGGCCTGTAAAATCAGTACGCCCCAAAACCACAGCGGCAAACGCAACGCACCGTGCTGATCGTAATCGTCGGGGGAAAAACGGGATGGAAGTGGCTTCAACATCGATTCCTTGCCAATATCATGATGACTTTTCAAATGGGTGCCGTGTTTATTGTTTTCAATGCGCGCGCTTAAGAACCCCTTAAGATTTTCATGCTTTACTTAACCCCATCAAACCAGCAGTCCTGATTGGCAGGGCTTTAATTTTAGATTGAGATAAGGAAGCTTAAGATGAAAAAATATACCCTGGCGGCATTAATTGCTCTGTGCAGCGCACCGGTTCTGGCTCAGCAAGGCGGGTTCCTCGATCCTGCGGCACCGCAAACGCACACCCAAAACGCTCAGCAAGGTGGATTCTCCGGCCCTAGCGCCGCGTTGACCACCGTAGACAAGGTCAAATCAATGAGTGATGACACCTGGGTGATGCTGCAAGGCAACATTGAACAACGCGTCGGTGACGACACCTATACCTTCCGCGACGCCAGCGGCACCCTGACGGTGGAGATCGACAGAAAACGCTGGAACGGTCAGACCATCACCCCGAAAGATAAAGTGCAGTTGGAAGGGAAAGTGGATAAGGACTGGAGCAGTGTGGAAGTCGATGTGAAAACCATCAAAAAACTGCCTTAACGCGCAGTTTGGGCGGTGAAGTCTCACCGCCCAAAACAACATTCAATATTCCTGATCTTCGATCAGTCGCTTGCCCAGGCTGGTAATGCTCTGGATCTCGTAACCGAGTTTCTCGTACATCTCGATCACCGTGTCGTTATCTTCCCGCACCATCAGTTGGATCTTCGGGCAACCGCGTGCGATCAATTTTTTCTCTAACCGGCTGATCAACGCGTTGGCGATACCGCGTCCGCGATAATCCGGATGCACGCCGAGATAATACGCCGAGCCACGGTGGCCGTCGTATCCCCCCATCACCGACCCCACGACTTCCCCGCCCACTTCCGCGACCAGAAACAGATCCGGATCGTGATTCAGTTTGCGCTCAATATCCATCTCGGGATCGTTCCACGGCCGCAGCAGATCGCAGCGCTCCCACAGGGTAATGACTTCTTCAAAGTCGTCTTGTCGAAATACGCGAATTTCCATCGATGTTCGCCGCTGTTAATTAAGATGTTTATCTGATTATCGCGGGATTATTCACTTACGCAATATCAAACTGCGATTTCCCCGGGCAATAATGCAGAAATCCCCGGTAACCCGCGTAATAAATGGACATAGTTATCCGGTCGATTAATGATTATCAATACGATATAACGTCGCAAAATAGAATTTGTCGATGGAGCGTAGCGTTATGAAAAAGCAGGTTAATCCCTTCCTCAATTTTAAACCGCTCTCCGTTTCCCCCACGCGGCGCCAATTACTGCTCTCCGGCCTGGCGCTGGTGCTGCTCGGCAGCAAAAGCCAAACGGCCCAGGCCGAAACCGGCGGCATGCTGCGCAAGCAACACGCTAAAACCGCACCCAAACCCAGCGGCAGCAAAAGGTTGGTGATGATCGATCCCGGTCACGGCGGTATCGATTCGGGCGCCGTCGGCAGAGAAGGTTCTCAGGAAAAACACGTGGTGCTGGAGATTGCCAACCACGTGCGTCGCATTCTGCACGAGCAGGAACACGTTGAAGTGCGCCTGACGCGGGAAGAAGACGAATTTATCCCCCTGTTTCAGCGGGTAGAGATTGCCCACCAGCATCAGGCCGACCTGTTTATCTCTATCCATGCCGACGGCTTTACCAGCCCGGAAGCCTCCGGTGCCTCAGTGTTTGCCCTGTCCAATCGCGGTGCCAGCAGCGCCATGGCGCGTTATCTGTCCAATCGCGAAAATGCCGCCGATGACGTGGCCGGCGGCAAATACAAAAACCAGGACAACTATCTGCAGCAGGTGCTGTTCGACCTGGTGCAAACCGATACCATCAACAACAGCCTGACGCTCGGCCGCCACGTGCTCGGCCAGATCCGTCCGGTGCATCACCTGCACAGCAACAGCACCGAACAAGCGGCATTCGCGGTGCTGAAATCCCCGTCGATTCCGTCGGTACTGGTCGAAACCTCGTTCATCACCAATCCGGCGGAAGAACGCCTGCTTGGCACCACCGCATTCCGCGAGAAAATCGCCCGCGCCATCGCCGACGGCGTGATCAGTTTCTTCAGCTATTACGATTCACACCAACGAAAACCCGGCTGATACTGCCAGCCACGGTGAATAAAGGTATACTCTGCGGCTTGTTCAGTCAGACGCTGTGAATTAATCCGTATGAGTTTATCGACCATCGCAGAAGTAAAATCCTTCCTGCTGGCACTGCAGGACCGCATCTGCACGCAGCTGGCTCAGGCCGACGGCGGCGCCGTTTTCAACGAGGACCGCTGGACGCGGGAAGAAGGCGGCGGTGGCCGCAGCCGGGTATTGACCGACGGCGCGGTGTTCGAACAAGCGGGCGTCAACTTCTCACACGTCTCCGGTGCCACCCTGCCCGCCTCCGCTACCGCGCACCGTCCCGAGTTGGCCGGCCGCAGCTTCCAGGCGATGGGCGTGTCGTTGGTGATCCATCCGCGCAGCCCTTATATCCCGACCAGCCACGCCAACGTGCGTTTTTTCATTGCGGAAAAGCCGGGCGAAGAGCCGGTGTGGTGGTTTGGCGGCGGCTTTGATCTGACCCCCTTCTACGGCTTTAAAGAAGATGCCATTCACTGGCACCGCACCGCCGAGCAGCTGTGCGCCCCCTTCGGCGAGCAGGTGTATCCCAAATACAAAAAGTGGTGCGATGACTATTTCTTTATCAAGCACCGCAATGAAGCACGCGGCATCGGCGGCCTGTTCTTTGACGATCTCAACACCCCCGACTTTGCCACCTGTTTCGCATTTACCCAGGCGGTAGGCGAAGGCTTCCTCGAGGCTTATTTGCCAATCGTGGAAAAACGCAAGGCGCTGAGTTGGGGCGATAACGAACGTCAGTTCCAGCTGTATCGCCGTGGTCGCTACGTCGAGTTTAATTTAGTCTGGGACCGCGGCACGCTGTTCGGTCTGCAAACCGGCGGGCGCACCGAATCCATCCTGATGTCGATGCCGCCGCTGGTACGCTGGGAATACAATTATCAACCGGCGGAAGACAGCCCGGAAGCGGCGTTGTACCGTGACTTCCTGCCGGTGCGCGATTGGTTGAAGGAGCCGGAATAATGCAGATTTGGGTCGATGCGGACGCCTGTCCCAACGTGATCAAAGAAGTGCTGTTTCGCGCGGCGGATCGTACCGCCATGTCGGTAACGCTGGTCGCCAACCAACCGCTGAGGACGCCGCCCTCCAGGCATATTCACACCCTGCAGGTGGCGGCCGGTTTTGACGTGGCGGATAACGAAATCGTGCGCCGCTGCGAGAAAGGCGATCTGGTGATCACCGCCGATATTCCGCTGGCCGCCGAAGTGATCGAAAAAGGCGCGGTGGCGCTGAACCCTCGCGGTGAGCGCTATACGCCGGACACCATTCGTGAACGCCTGAACATGCGCGACTTTATGGACACCCTGCGCTCCAGCGGTATCCAGACCGGCGGCCCGAATACGCTGAACCAGCGCGACCGTCAGCAGTTCGCCAACGAGCTGGACAAGTGGTTGCAGCAGGCAAAACGGGCGCAGTGATTACGCCCGTCAGGCTGCTGATAAAGTCCTTTGCGGTTAAAAGTTCTGCTTTCAGTGCTCATAAAAACAAAGAATTATGTCTTCAGGTTTTCCCCAAACACCCGAAAACCCCGTTTTTCGGGTGTTTGCCATCAATCTAAACGGGCGCAGTGATTGCGCCCGTACTCCACTTAGAATCGCACCTCCCCGCCGAAGATATAGGTTCGGCCGCGGGCGGTGTTGGTCGGTGAGAAGTCTCTAGACTGCGATGGCAGGGAATTCATCTTGTTCAACGCATCGGAATAGTCTTTGTCCATCAGGTTCTGTACGCTGAATTTCAACAGCAGATTACGGTTGAATTGATAGGTGCTGTACAGATCGATAATCGTCGGGATATGCGGCGCAGGCTCTTTCAACAATTGCTCATTTTCGTCGACGTTCGAATCAGGTGAAAGACGTACCGCTTTGCCGGTGTACTTTATCAGCCCGCCCAACGTCAGCTTTTCATCCAACAGACGCACCCCGCTGTCCAGCGTGAAATACATCTCCGGGAGTTCGGTGACATCCCCCGCGCCAAACACATTGCTGGCCTGATTGGTGGGTTGGCTGGTGTGCTCTTTGCTCAGAGAGAGTTTGGTGTAGGCAAAACCGGCGTCATACATTGCCTCCACTTCCACCCCGCGTGTTCTGACCGGCTCATAAGCATTGCTGTACATGGTCATACTGACATTCACATCGGCGTTATCCCACTCTTCCTGCGTCGCCTGGGATCGGTTGCACTTCTGGCGATTGCTGCACACCATGTAACTCTGGCTGGAAATGTAATTTTTGATTTTTGATTCAAAATACACCGCTTTCAGCTGGAAGCTGTCCTGCTTGAACAACAGGTCATGAGCATTGGCGTTGAAGCCGGCCTGGTAGGTTTCGGCGGTTTCGCCCTTCAGGAACGGGTTCATCGACTGCCCGCCGCTGTTGGCGAAGAACACCTCCTGAATATTCGGCCCGCGCATCGACTTGCTGTAGCTGACAAACGGCTGCAACCATGGCGTCACCTGCGCCGACAACAGCACCGACGGATTAAAACCGTGCTCTTTCAAATTGATATTGCTGGCCCCCTGCGGGAAGCAGGCCACGCGATCATCACAGGCCGGTTTATAGCCGGAAATGTCATAGGAGCTGTAGTTCAGATCAAAGTTGCTCTGCCAGATGCCGTAGTTAAGCTGCAGCCCACTGTAAAGGCTGGCGATATTTTGTTTACCCGCGATCCCCACCGGAGAACTTTCGGCCTGGTTATCATCGGTCACCAGCCCGGAAGCGTGCTTCTTATATTCGTTACGAATCAGCTTGCCACCATAGCTGAAGGCAAAATCGACCTCCTGCAGGCTGAAACGGCTGGTGTTATTGACGTCCAGCGCGTCCGAGATATTTTTCGCCTTGCTGTCGCTAAACCCTGCCATATTGTCAGACATAAAATTCTGCTCACCGCGGCTGGTACTGGCTGTCAGGTTAAAATCAATCAGCTCGGAGAAAGGCGCATAGTGATATTTAATATAGAAGTCATTACTGTCGATATGACGGCGGGTTATTTTATTCTGGTAGGTCCTGGCCGACAGTTCGATACTATTAAAAGCGTCTGGCTTAATATCGACTTTGAATAACTGGGATTTAGGGTTCTGTCGGTAGGTTTTATCAACGTTGAATTCTTCACTGTCAAAACCCGAACCGTTCTTGTAATTAGACGTGATGGAACTGCCGCTGATGGCCGCCATTGCCCCCAGGCTGCCGCCTTCGCCAAAGGCGCTGGTTTTCCCGCCCACGGCAATCATGCCGCTGCGGCCGATGCCGTTATTGCCGACGGAAAATTTGGTGCGCACGCCAAAGGGATTATCCGAAAACACCACGTCATCCACCCCCAGGGTGCGGAAGTTGGCGCTGCCTGCCAAAGCATTCACTCCGGCGGAGCCTGTTGCATTCCCACGCGCTACATCAACGCCGACGATAAAATTGGGATCGATCAGTGCACCAAACTGGCTGGTGGGTAAACCGCCATGTGCTGCATCGCTCGGCGAACTGCCGTAGTAGGTCTGGGTAATGCCATCCACCATGGTATTAACCCGGCCAAAACCGCTCATGCCGCGAATATTGACGCTAACCGATCCCTGGCCCGGATCGATTTGGGTATAGGTGCCCGGCATGCTGCGCAAAATGCTGTCTACCGATTCGAGGTTCTTATTTTCCCCTCGTGAACTGAAGGCACCCGGTTTTTCCAACGCCTCCTTTTCGCTACGGTCGCTTTCCGTCGCGGCCGAAACGTTCAACGGGCTAAACACCACTTTGCCGTTGCCATTGTCCGCCCCATCCTGCGCAGCCGTCGCCGTCCCGCTCAGCGCTATTCCCGCACCGATCAGGCTTACCAGTAATTTAATTTTCATAGGTCCCCAGAAATAACCAAAAAGATTTTATGGCCGACAATGCCCAGCATAAAGCCCGCCGAAATCGACGGTAAATATACCCGTCATCTTTCAAGTTGCAGCGTTGTTACCTGCACTCGCTCACCCCAGTTACTTACTAAAGTAAGCGCCTGGGGATGAGCGAGCTGGCCGCCTAGCTGCAATTTAAAAGCTATAGGGTATTTATTTTTTTATTATTTTAATAAGCCGCCGGGTTTATTGCCCGGCGGCCAGAAGGGTTATTTGCGTGCTTTCTGATCCACCGCCAAAATAAAGCTGTATTCCAGGGCGCTATTTTCCAGCCGCGTCAGACGGCCCGATTTGCCGCCGTGCCCGGCCGTCATATCGGTGGCCAGCAGCAGCAGTGAATCCCCCTGTTTAAAGCGACGCAGTTTGGCCACCCATTTTGCCGGTTCCCAATATTGCACCTGCGAATCATACAGGCCGCTGGTCACCAACAGGTTCGGGTACGCCTGCTTGCGCACGTTGTCATAGGGGCTATAAGACTTCATCAGCGCATAGGCTTCTGGTTGATTAGGGTTGCCCCACTCTTCATATTCCCCGACGGTCAGTGGAATGCTGTCGTCAAGCATGGTGGTCAAAACATCCACAAAAGGCACCTGCGCCACCACCGCGTTATACAGCTGCGGCGCCTGATTGATAACCGCGCCCATCAACAACCCCCCGGCGCTACCGCCCATGGCGTAGATACGCCCCGGTTGGCCGTACCCCTGTTTAATCAACGCCTGGGTGGCATCGATAAAGTCGCTGAAGGTGTTGGGTTTATGGGTCAGTTTGCCCTGTTGATACCAGTTCTGCCCCAGCTCACCGCCGCCACGCACGTGGATCAGCGCATAAACAAAACCGCGATCCAGTAAACTGATGCGGTTGGCGCTGAAGGCCGGATCCATACTCATGCCGTAAGCGCCATAGCCGTACACCAGCAGCGGACTGTGTCCCGGTTTGAACATCGCACGGTTGTAGACCAGCGAGACTGGCACCTTCACACCGTCACGCGCGCTGATCCATACCCGTTCACTGTGGTACTGGCTGGGATCAACCCCTTTAACTTCCTGCTGTTTCAACAGGGTACGAGTGCCTTTATCAAGATCCCATTCGTAGGTGCTGGTCGGCGTGGTCATCGCCGAATAGCCGTAGCGCAGGTGTTGATTGTCCGGATCGGGGTTATAGCCCAGCCAGGCCATGTAGCTGGCGTCATCGAACGGAATGCTGCGCTGGGTTTTGCCGTCCCAACTGATTTGCCGTAGCTGCACCAGGCCGTCGTCGCGCTCTTTCACCACCAGCCAGTCGCGGAACAGGGTGAAGCCTTCGACCTCACGTTTTTCCTGCGGCGCAATCAGCGTCTGCCACGGTTTATCGAGCGCTGCGGTGTGATACAGACCAAAATGCGGGCTTTGGTGATTGGAGCGCAAATAGAACTCGCCGCGATAATGGTCGAGGTAATATTC
The DNA here is from genome assembly GCA_012719855.1 of Serratia liquefaciens. Lineage (GTDB taxonomy): Bacteria > Pseudomonadota > Gammaproteobacteria > Enterobacterales > Enterobacteriaceae > Serratia > Serratia liquefaciens_A. The sequence goes on from JAAXZN010000008.1 coordinate 48,121, forward strand.
ATGGCCGTTCTTGCGAGCGGCAAACAGCACCGGCGCCTTCAGCGGTTGGTTGGCATCGATCAGCCGCGCCTCAGAGGTAGTGTTGCCGCTGACGGTAATAATGACGTAGTCGCGGGAGGAGGAATGGGCCAGGCTCAGATAAAACGCCGCGTCATTTTCCTGATACACCAGTTTATCGTCCGCGACCGGCGTGCCGAACTGATGGCGATAAACCTGATACGGCAACAGGGTTTGCGGATGGTTGCGAATATAAAACAGCGTCTTGCCATCGTTGGCCCACACCATGTCGCCAGAGGTATTCTCAATCACTTCCGGTGCCCATTTCTCGCTGTCGACATTACGCAACGAAATACGGTACTGCCTGCGCCCCTGGTAATCTTCGGCGATCGCCATACGCTGATTGTCCTGGCTGATCTCCAGGCCGCCGACGCGGTAGTAAGCCTGCCCTACCGCGCGCTGGTTGGCATCCAGCAAGGTTTGCCATGGCGCATCGGCAGTAAGAGCCTGACGCTGGTACAGAGCAAAATCCTTGCCCGCTGCATAGCTTTCCTGATAGCGATAGCCGTTCAGTTGATAAGGCACCGAGCGATCTTCCGGGCTCATGCGGCCCAGCATTTCCTGGTACAGCGTATCGCGCAGTTTTTTGTACGGCTGCATCATCTGTTCGGTGTAATGGTTTTCCGCCGTCAAATAATCCAGCATCTTTTTATTCTGGCGGCTGTCGTCGCGTAGCCAATAGTAATCGTCCACCCGGGTTTCACCCTGGGCGGTCAATTTTTTCGGGATGATTTCCGCACTGGGAGCCTGCGGTGCCGCCTGAACGGCCTGGCCCATTAAGCTTAATGAAATCACGACAGAGGTTGCCGCACGCCAACAACGGCCCGGCAAAAGTGGATATTTCATAGTCCCTCACGATGGTTTTACATCGGCAACGCCTTCTTTTGTTTCAGCAAACAAAAGGCCGCTGCCGTCGGCATAAACTATTGGACGGCGTTGAACGCCGCCAGATTAAAATCAATCGGCATCGTCACCCGAACCTTGTCCTGCTGAAGCATCTCAACCGGTGGCTGCGGCAAGGGCTGCGCCCGAGTCACCACCGACAGCGCCTCCCGATCCAGCGAGGCGGTGCCTGACGACGCCTGCAATCTCAAATCAGACACCCGCCCCAGCGCATCCACCGTGAAGGTCACCTGCGGCATGCCGCTACGACGACGGCGCTGCGCATCTGGCGGATAACGCTTGATGCGATTCAACTGCCCCTTTACCTGGCTTTCCCACGACAGCTTGGCCTGCAGCTGACTGGCAGAATCGCTGCTCAGCGGCGCCGCCGCCTGCTGGGCAATATTCAACGCTTTCGGTGCGGCGGCGCTGGAAGCGGCGGCACGTTTAGTCTCTTTCGCCTGCTCCTCCGGCTTTGGCTGGGCTTTCTGCGGCGGTCGCCGCTCAGTTCGCTTTTTTTCAGCCACGGCAATCTTGGTGTTTTCAGCCCGCGCCAACTTCGGCAAATCGGGTTGTTCCTGCTGTTCGGCCGGCTGTGCCGCGGAGGATTGCGCCTGCTGTATACCTAAGGGTAAGGGTTTGGGGCTTTCCGGCGCTTCAATCTGCGCGGCCCAGCTCATCATCACCGCCGGAGGCGGCAATGACATCGGCGGCAGCGACCGTAGCGGCCAGTAAAACAACAGCACCAGCGCCACATGTGCCGCGATAGCGCACAAAAAACCGCGCGCCCAGCTTGGTTGCGGCATCGCAGGGGCCGAAAAAGAGAAAGACTGACTTAGCATAGGGACATTAGATTACTTAATTGCGAATGATTGCAGATCACATTTGCTAATGATAATCATTTGTAATTATTATTAACAGCCCTTTTCACTGCCTTAACACATTCATTTTACTGCCGGGGTGATCCACAGGTAATCGGCCACCTGTTTATCGACCTGCACACCGGGTTCCGCCAGCATCAGTACCGTTGGCAACGCAGCCGGTTGCAAATCCTGCACGTGCAGTGGCACTCCTACGGATTTGGCTGCATGGTAGCCACCGGCAATCAACAGCGCGGGAGTGGGCGCGGCCAGCAAGCGTTCAGCCATGCGTCGGTCGCGCTGCTGTTGGATCGCCAGCATCGCATGCAATTGCTGAGGTTCAATCTTGCCGCAGTGCGAAGTGCGGATGGTTTCTTCCAGCGCTTTCTGCACCACCGGACGCACCGACAGCTGGCCCTGCGGGAAACTTGGCTGCTGATAAAAAGCCATGATTTCATCGCGATCCAGGTTAGCCGACCACAGCGGATAGGGGGCACGCATCGCCGCCATGACCACATCGCCGTACAGTGACCATTTCCACCCCGACTGCCAGCCGATCAACTCCGCTACGCGTCCGTCACGAACGCTGGGCTCCCCCTGCAGCCACTGTTTCACCTGATTAACCTTGTCTTGCTGATTCGGGTTAATCATTTCCATCAGCACGCTGCCCTGGGGACGCTGCTGTGGCAGGTTTTGCACCAGCCACAGCTCAATCTGATGGTGATAGGGGTTATCGTGTTTTTCGCCGACGATGACCCGGGGTTGAGCGGCCAAACGGGCCAGAAGCTGGTCAGGTGACAGGCTTTCCCCACTGCGCAAATCCGTAATTTTGCCCAAACTATCAAGGGTATTTTTTGGCGAGGAAACCGGGGTTTGGCTACAGGCGCCGAGCGCCAGCGCGGCCAATAAAATCAAAAGTCTCATGATGCTGCCCTGTCATAAAAAGTGGCGATATTATAGATAATAATTATCATTTGCATATAGAGAACCCCCTTTCCTACGATATCGATAACTATTTTTTTACTTTAGGATCCCTGAACACGCATTGATTTCATGAGGTATTGCGGGTATAACCAATAGCCATTTAGCAGCTTAGACGTCTATACGGGTAAAATACCATGCACTCACCTGTCCCCGCCGAAGGGCAATTCAAACGCACCATGAAGGCCCGGCACCTGGTGATGCTGTCGCTGGGTGGCGTGATCGGCACCGGGCTGTTTTTCAACACCGGCTATATCATTTCCACTACCGGCGCCCTGGGTACCCTGCTGGCCTATCTGATTGGCGCACTGGTGGTCTATCTGGTCATGCTGTGCCTGGGCGAGCTTTCGGTGGCGATGCCGGAAACCGGCGCCTTCCACGTTTACGCCTCCCGCTACCTTGGTCCGGCGACCGGTTATACCGTGGCCTGGCTCTATTGGCTCACCTGGACAGTCGCACTCGGTTCCAGCCTGACCGCCGCCGGTTTCTGCATGCAGTATTGGTTCCCGCAGTCGCCGGTTTGGCTGTGGTGTTTGATCTTTTGCGCGGCCATTTTCCTGCTCAACGTAGTCACCACTCGCTTCTTTGCGGAGAGCGAATTCTGGTTCTCGTTGATCAAGGTGATCACTATTCTGGCGTTTATTATCCTCGGCGGCGCAGCCATGTTTGGCCTGCTGCCGATGAAAGACGGCACCCCGGCCCCCTTCCTGCATAACCTGACCGCCTCAGGCTGGCTGCCCAACGGCACCTTGCCGATCCTGATGACGATGGTGGCGGTCAACTTCGCTTTCTCGGGCACGGAGCTTATCGGCATTGCCGCAGGCGAAACCGAAAATCCGGAAAAGGTGGTGCCCTGGGCGATACGGACCACGGTGATCCGCCTGATGCTGTTCTTTATCGGTACGGTGTTTATTCTGGCTGCACTGATCCCGATGGATCAGGCCGGGATTGTCAAAAGCCCGTTTGTGCTGGTGTTTGAACGCATCGGCGTGCCCTATGCCGCCGATATCTTCAACTTCGTCATCCTGACCGCCATCCTGTCGGCCGCCAACTCAGGCCTGTACGCTTCGGGGCGCATGCTGTGGTCGCTGGCCAACCAGCGCACTCTGCCGACCTATTTTTCTCGCGTCAATAAACGCGGCATTCCGATCAATGCGCTGACCTTCAGCATGCTTGGCGGCGTACTGGCGCTGTTAACCAGCGTGATTGCGCCGGACACGGTGTTTGTCGCCCTGTCGGCCATTTCCGGCTTTGCGGTAGTGGTGGTTTGGTTGAGCATCTGCGCCTCACACTACGCTTTCCGCCGCCACTATCTGCGCAGCGGCCAGCCGATCGCCGGCCTGAAATACCGCGCGCCGGGTTATCCGTTAACGCCGATCGTCGGCTTTTCCCTGTGCCTGCTGGCCTGTATCGGACTGGCGTTCGATCCGGAGCAACGCATCGCGCTTTACTGCGGGCTGCCGTTCGTCGCGCTGTGCTACGCCGCCTATTATCTGACCCGCCGCAGCGGGCAAAAAACATCTTTGGGAGAAAATCATGTCGGTTAACAACCCCGTCGCCACGCTGTTGGCCACCCACGGCACGCTGATTCTTGACGGCGCGCTGGCGACCGAACTGGAGGCTCGCGGCTGTGACCTCAGCGATCCCCTGTGGTCGGCCAAGGTGCTGATCGAAAACCCCGAGCTGATTTATCAGGTTCATCTCGACTATTTCAACGCAGGGGCGCAGTGCGCCATCACCGCCAGCTATCAGGCCACGCCGCAGGGCTTTTTGCGCCGCGGCCTGGATCAAGCTCAATCACTGGCGCTGATCGCCAAAAGCGTGCACCTGGCGCAGCAGGCGCGCCGCGACTATCTGGCTCAGCACCCACAGGCAACGCCCTTGCTGGTCGCCGGCTCAATCGGCCCCTATGGCGCTTATCTCGCCGACGGGTCTGAATATCGCGGCGATTACGCATTGCCGCAGGAAGAAATGATCGCCTTCCACCGCCCACGGATCCGTGCGTTGGCCGAAGCTGGCGTAGACCTGCTGGCCTGTGAAACCCTGCCCTCGTTCAGTGAGCTGCAGGCGCTGCTGGCTGTGTTGCGAGAATTCCCGACGCTCGGCGCCTGGTTCGCCTTCACCCTGCGCGACAGCCGACACCTCAGCGACGGCACGCCGCTGACGCAGGTGCTGGCAGCGCTGCACGGCAATCCGCAGGCGTTGGCGATTGGCATCAACTGCATTGCGCTGGAAAATGTGGCCCCGGCGCTGCGCCAGTTTGCCGCGCTGACCGACAAACCGCTGTTGGTCTACCCAAACTCAGGCGAGCATTACGACGCGGTGAGCAAAACCTGGCACGCCTGCGGCGGTGAGCACGGCAGCCTGATTGATCAGGTAGGAGAATGGCAACGCATCGGCGCACGGCTGATTGGCGGCTGCTGCCGGACTACGCCAAAGGATATTTGCCAGATCGCGGCACTCTGCAAGGCATAAAAAAGCCCCCTGCGCCAAGGCGTCAGGGGGCGATTTAATGCCAAAGGCTTATAACGGTTCGGTCTGCGCTTCCACAACCGCCAGCGCCACCATGTTGACGATGCGGCGCACCGAGGCGATTGGCGTCAGGATGTGTACCGGTTTCGCTACTCCCATCAGCACCGGCCCTACGGTAACCCCTTCGGAAGAAGACACGCGCAGCAGGTTGTAGCTGATACGCGCCGCTTCCATGTTCGGCATGATCAGCACGTTGGCCGAGCCTTTCAGCGGGCTGTCCGGCATCAGGTCATTACGAATGCTCTCAACCAACGCGGCATCACCGTGCATCTCGCCGTCGATTTCCAGCTCCGGTGCCATCCGGTTTACCAGCTCAAGCGTTTTACGCATCTTGCAGGCCGCCGGGTTATCGGAAGAACCAAAGCTGGAATGGGACAACAGTGCCACCTTCGGCTCAATGCCGAAGCGACGCACGGTTTCCGCCGCCATCAGGGTGATTTCCGCCAGTTGCTCAGGCGTCGGATCGTCATTGACATAGGTATCGGCGATAAAGGTGTTGCCGCTTGGCAGCAGCAGCGCGTTCATCGCCCCGGCGACATGGGCGCCCTCACGGAAGCCAAACACTTTTTCGACCACGTCGTAGTGCTCGTGATAGCTGCCGATGGTGCCGCAGATCATCGCATCCGCCTCGCCACGATGCAGCATGATGGCGGCAATCAGCGTCGGGTTGCCGATCACCGCTCGGCGCGCCTGCTCCTGCGAAACGCCTCGGCGTTTCATGATCTGGTAGTACTCGCCCCAGTATTCATTGAAACGCGGGTCGGACTCGTTGTTCACCACTTCAAAATCTTTACCCGGCGTCAGCTGCAGACCGAGTTTTTTCAGGCGCATTTCGATCACGCTCGGGCGCCCTACCAGAATCGGATAGGCCAAGCCTTGCGACACCAGTTCCTGAGTGGCGTGCAGTACCCTTTCCTCTTCGCCTTCCGCCATCACCACCCGCTTCATTTCCTTCTTCGCCTGGGCAAAGATCGGCTTCATGAACAGGTTGGTTTTGTAGACGAATTCAGACAGTTTCTCGATATAGGCATCGAAGTCTTCGATCGGACGCGTCGCCACGCCAGACTCCATCGCGGCCTTGGCCACTGCCGGAGCAATTTTAACAATCAGGCGCGGGTCGAAAGGTTTGGGAATGATGTATTCAGGGCCAAATGACAGATCCTGATCCCCATAGGCCGATGCCACCACGTCGCTTTGCTCGGCCAGCGCCAGATCGGCAATCGCATGCACGCAGGCCAGCTTCATCTCTTCGTTAATCGTGGTAGCCCCTACATCCAGCGCACCACGGAAGATGAACGGGAAGCACAGCACGTTGTTTACCTGGTTCGGGTAGTCGGAACGACCGGTACAGATAATGGCGTCCGGGCGCACGGCTTTCGCCAGCGGCGGCAGGATTTCCGGTTCCGGGTTGGCCAGCGCCATGATCAACGGATCCTTGGCCATGGTTTTCACCATATCCTGAGTCAAGACACCCGGGCCGGAACAACCGAGGAAGATATCGGCGTTAGGGATAGCGTCACCCAGCGTGCGCTGGCCGTTATCTTCAATCGCATAAGCCGCCTTGGTCTGCTCCATATTGGCGTCACGGCCTTTGTAGATCACCCCTTTGGAGTCGCAGACGGTAATGTTCTGCTGGCGTAGCCCCAGGGCCACCAGCAGGTTCAGACAGGCGATCGACGCAGCACCGGCACCGGAAACCACCAGCCGCACGTCGGAAATATTCTTTTTCACTACCCGCAGGCCATTCAACACTGCGGCAGTGGTGATGATCGCAGTACCGTGCTGATCGTCGTGGAAGACGGGGATCTTCATGCGCTCGCGCAGTTTCTGCTCGATGTAGAAACACTCCGGCGCCTTGATGTCTTCCAGGTTAATCCCGCCAAAGGTCGGCTCCAGCGCGGCGATGATGTCGATCAGCTTGTCAGGGTTTAGCTCATCGACTTCGATATCAAACACGTCGATACCGGAAAACTTCTTGAACAGGACGCCTTTCCCTTCCATCACCGGCTTACCGGCCAGCGCACCGATATTGCCCAGGCCCAGCACGGCCGTGCCGTTGGAAATCACCGCCACCAGGTTACCGCGCGCGGTATATTTGTAGGCCGCCAGCGGATCGGCAGCAATTTCCAGACAAGGTGCCGCGACGCCCGGCGAATAGGCCAGCGCCAGATCGCGTTGCGTTGCCAGTGGTTTGGTGGGGGATACCTGGATCTTCCCTGGGACCGGATATTGGTGGAAATCAAGCGCACTCTGTTTGAGCTGTTCGTCCATTGTAGGTTCCTATGCTTTTTGCTTTTATGTTGAGGTAAGGCTTGTAAAGCTATGGGGCTATGAGGCTGCGTCCTGTCATTGTCCGTGGCGCCGTCGCAGACCCAAAAGCCCGTAATCAAGGCGGAGGGAGCAGAGCATAGCGGGCCTATGTTCAAACCCGACAACGCGGAGTACGGGCTTTTGGGGCGCGACCCGAAGGGCTGGGGCCATTTGAACGCGCATCTGTGTTACGAGTCGCTTATTTGGCCCACCAAACCTCACGACCCGCGCCTTGCTGCGCGTCCAAATGACCGCCAGCGGCGCTCACGTACAATGGCAGGGCACAGCCTTTAAGTATAGTGAGAGAAACGTCACAAACTTTGAAGCGGGCCATAACCTTGATCGAAATAGTTTTATAAAAGTAAAAAAAGAAGTACCACAGGACGAAGAAGAAAAACACTGCCGTCAGTGCGGCGGCAGTTTGGCGCGCCAGGCATTCAGCGTGGCCACCCGGCCTGCGCAAATTTGTAACGAGGTTTGTAGCGCCAGGGTATAACTCAGCGCATCCCCCCAGGTATTGCCCGGCAGCTGCGGTTGTTCACAAGGGATAAACACCGTTTCAGGGGGTAACAGCACCACCGGTACTGCCGGCTGCGGCGGTTGGGCGCAGGAGCTCAATAACAGCGCCAGGCATAGGCTGCCCAGCGCAGGCGTCATTTTTAATCGCTTCACGGTATTTCCTCTGATAAACATCGCTTTGCTGCCGCAGCTGCTGCTCCTGCTGCTGTTGGGCCGCCATCAGCGCGCGATTCTGTGCATCCTGGGTTTGCAGCGTGGCAATCAACCCCGCTTGCTGCGCCAGGGTCTTTTGCTGCTCTCCCGCCTGCTGCCGCGCCAGCTCCAGCCGGTGCGACAACAGCGAGCTATAGCCGCCAAGGCAGATGGCTACCAACAACAGCAGCAGCAATCCGCCCTGCGCCAATCTGTTCAGCCAGCCGCTCATGCGGGGTAATCCCTGAAGGAAAGCTGGAAGTGCGGCCCGTCCTTCAGCGTCTTCCATTCCCCGCCCCACTCAACGGTAACCGCACACTCTCGCGCTGCGCGACGGACCGCAACCGCGATTTGCGCGTAGTAATCCCACTCCCAGGACACCACGCCCGCCGGCATGGCCACCACGTCCACCGCGTGGCCGGTCAAATGGCGGCTTTTCAGCGTCTGGCTTTGCCCACCGCGCACCAGGTCACGCTGACGCGCCATGCTGCGCCGCCCTTCGGTGATGGAAAAAGGCACCAGCGAATAATGCAGCGCCAGCCGCATCACCCGCACCAGATCCGGGTGGACGCCCAGTAAATTCGTCTCGCTGCGTGCGGTAAAACGAATGTCTTCAATTTCATTTATCATTTTTAAGCCCCGTTTTTTTGCCAATGAATCTTTTAATTAATGCGCTGATATAATCAGCCCCAAGGAAACCAATCAGTACGCTGGCAAGGTTCGCCCATTTTAATTCCAGTCCGGTCAGCGCCAGCGCATCGCGTACCGTCCAGGCCAATAATGCGCACATAGCTGCATTTAATAACCGCCGCCGCATACCGACATTGCGATACGCTCCGTGTAATAACGCCATGAGGCCTGCCAAAATGGCATTCATCACCGGCTGAAGATATTCACATGCTCGCTGGATAATTAAGCCAACAGCGTCTGGCTCTAAGCTGGACATAGCTATACTCCTATTTTATTTTAATTAAACGCCAATCACGGCCGGTGAAATATCGGTACCTTCAGAATCTAGTGAAGGATGCTATAACAAAGCAAATGAATAAATACAGCCTCTAAAGTCAAATTCATTCACGCTCAACCCTGACACAACAGCCGCCAATCAAATAACGGCATGGGTCGATAAAAAATTCATCTTTACTGTGATTTTTTTCGACTTCTCTTTCCTCGGGAAATAAACATTAATAGCGGCGGGAGATTCACTCTCAATGACAAAAACCTTAACCCTGGAGAAATACCATGTCAGAACGTAAAGCCGTTATTGGTTATTATTTCATTCCTACCAACCAAATTAATCACTATACCGAGTCCGATACTTCAATCGTACCTTTCCCGGTGTCCAATATTACACCGGCCAAGGCCAGGCAACTGACCCACATTAATTTCTCGTTCCTCGACATCAACAGCAATCTGGAGTGCGCCTGGGATCCGGAAACCAACGATGCCAAGGCGCGCGATGTGGTTAGCCGGTTGACTGCGCTGAAGGCGCATAACCCGAATCTGCGCATCATGTTCTCCATCGGCGGCTGGTATTACTCCAACGATCTGGGGGTGTCCCACGCCAACTATGTCAACGCGGTCAAAACCCCGGCGGCACGAACCAAATTTGCCCAATCCTGCGTCCGCATCATGAAAGACTATGGCTTTGACGGCGTAGACATTGACTGGGAATACCCGCAGAGCAGCGAGGTCGACGGTTTTGTCGCCGCGCTACAGGAAATCCGCACCCTGCTCAATCAGCAGACCCAGACCGACGGCCGCCAGGCGCTGCCTTATCAACTGACCATTGCCGGTGCCGGCGGAGCGTTCTTCCTGTCGCGTTACTACAGCAAGCTGCCGCAGATCGTCGCCTCGCTCGATTACATTAACCTGATGACTTACGATCTGGCCGGTCCATGGGAGAAAATCACCAACCATCAGGCGGGGTTGTTTGGCGACAGCGCCGGGCCAACCTTCTATAACGCGCTGCGTGAAGCCAATCTCGGCTGGAGTTGGGAAGAATTGACCCGCGCCTTCCCCAGCCCGTTCAGCCTGACGGTAGACGCCGCCGTACAGCAACATCTGATGCTGGAAGGCGTGCCGAGCAGCAAAATCGTCATGGGCGTGCCGTTCTACGGCCGGGCGTTCAAAGGCGTCAGCGCCACTAACGGCGGCCAGTACAGCAGCCACAGCACGCCGGGGGAAGATCCCTTCCCTGGTACCGATTACTGGCTGGTCGGCTGCGAAGAGTGCGTCCGCGACAAGGATCCGCGCATCGCCTCTTACCGCCAGCTGGAGCAAATGCTGTTGGGCAACTATGGCTATCAGCGCCTGTGGAACGATAAAACCAAAACGCCATACCTGTACCACGCGGCCAAGGGCCTGTTCGTCACCTATGACGACGCCGAAAGTTTCAAGTACAAGGCGAAGTACATCAAACAACAGCAGTTGGGCGGCGTGATGTTCTGGCACCTGGGTCAGGACAACCGCAATGGCGATCTGTTGGCTTCACTGGACCGTTACTTCAACGCACCGGACTATGACGACAGCCAGTTGGATATGGGCACCGGCTTGCGCTATACCGGCGTCGGCCCAGGTAATCTGCCCGTCATGAGCGCCCCGGCCTACGTTGCCGGTACCACCTATAATCAGGGAGCACTGGTGTCCTATCAGGGCTATGTCTGGCAGGCCAAGTGGGGCTATATCACTTCCGTGCCGGGCTCCGACACCGCCTGGCTGAAAGTGGGTCGCGTAGCGTAACGGTAAGCGACGACATAAAAAACCCCGTGGCTGATGGCGACGGGGTTTTTACTGTTTTAAAAGTTTAATTTTCGCATCCCTTCGTGGTCACTCCCTCAGTTGTTACACCAAGGATAACCCCCATCACGTATCACTTCCCGTCCCATCAGGCTGAAGACATCGCTCTTGCGCGTCAGCCGCTCATGCCACCAGCTAAAACCGGCCCCTTTGCTGGCCGGATGCCAGGCCAGCCAAATCATTTCATCGCCTTTTTGCATATCGACGGGCACCGTCACCAACTCGCCGCTGGCCAACTCTTTTTCTATCAGCGCCGGCGGCAAGAAGCCGTGCCCGATACCCCGCTTCAACAGCGCCAATTTGCTCTCGACGTCGCATACCATCAGTTGGCGCTGCAACGGCATGGCGCCGTGGTTACGCTTGGGCAGCTCGTGGCTGCTGTCGGCAATGCCCACCACGATATCGTTCAAGCGCTGGTTTTTATCCACCGGCTTTTTCTGCGCCGCAAAGGGATGAGAAGGGGAAACGCACAGGACAAAATTCAGCTTGCCGAGCATCAGCGTCTTGGCCTGCACGCTGTCCGGGATCTGGCCGATGGCGATAATCAAATCCGCCCGGTTGTTCTTCAACGCATCCCAGGTGCCATTGAGCGCTTCACGCTGCACAGAAATGTTGGCGTTCGGGCTGTGCTGGATATAGTCGCGGATATCCTGGGTGAGCGTTTCCAGCGGAAAGAAATTATCAACCACGATGCGGATATTATTATCGAACTTTGGGATGTTTCTTACCCTACTCTCCAGATCCTGTACCGCATTTAAAATCCAGCTCCCTTCCTGCAGCAGGAATTCCCCTTCATCCGTCAGGGTAATCATCGGGCCATTACGATGAAAAAGTTTCACGCAGAGTTTACTTTCAATATTGGAAACCCGGTAAGATATCGCCGAAGGGGTTTTATGCAACGCCTCCGCCGCCATTGAGAATGAGCCGGTACTTTTGATGGTGCTGATTATTTTAATCGCATCCAGGGATAATCTAGTCATACAAATTCCTCTTTGACATAAAATAAGAAAAAAATGACACTAAATTCCCAAGTGGTTGGCGCGTAAAAGTCGTTCAAGTCACACAAGAGTAAGCAAAACCACAAGCAATATACTCTATATTGCAGCGCATCATCTGAAAGACTATTCATCAATACTTTAAATAAAATTCATCATGACGCCGTTTTTTTAGACAGTAGCGTTTAAATAAATTCAATCAAGAAATAAAAGACAATCATCATAATAATTTTAGTTAATAGCCTATAAAACATTCCACCCTGACAGTCGAGACTAAGGGTAAAAATAAAACAAGCCGCCGGGAATGATGTTTTTAATTTTTTAATAACCTCTCGTTTCGTCGGTGAAAATAATCCCAACTTACAATACAACTTCAGTCAGGAGTGACTTATGAACAATACTTCCCGTACCCTTATGTCTCTTGGCCTGCTGAGCGCCGCGCTGTTTGGCGTATCGCAACAGGCGGCCGCCCACGGCTACGTCGAAACACCGGCCAGCCGCTCTTATCAGTGCAAACTGCAGCTCAATACCCAATGCGGCAGCGTGCAATATGAGCCGCAGAGCGTTGAAGGGCTGAAAGGCTTCCCGCTGGCGGGCCCGGCTGATGGGCATATCGCCAGCGCCGACAAATCCACCTTCTTCGAACTGGATCAGCAAACGCCAACCCGTTGGAACAAGATCAATCTGCACACCGGCGCCAATTCCTTCACCTGGAGACTGACCGCCCGCCACAGCACCACCAGCTGGCGTTATTTCATTACCAAACCAAACTGGGACGCGTCGCAGCCGCTGACCCGTGCGTCCTTTGACCTGACGCCGTTCTGTCAACAGAACGACGGTGGCGCCATTCCCGCCGCGCAGGTCACCCACCAGTGCAACATACCGGCAGACCGTAGCGGTTCGCACGTGATCCTCGCCGTGTGGGATGTAGCAGACACGGCCAATGCCTTCTATCAGGCGATTGACGTTAACTTGACCAAATAATAAGGAAAGGAAATACCACAGGGTTCAGCCAGCTGCTGAACCCTTTTTTATTGCAAGTGCGCTATGCCACATCTTTTTCCCCTCGCTCAGCCCATACTGACAGCGCCTTCCTAGGTGCGGTAAGCGGCTGCAAAACCGCGCCCTGCCTGGCTCGTTTCGGGATCCATTGTTCTTATCCATCGCAACAATCAGAAAAAGCGCATTTTAATCATCGGACATCTGATGCAGTGTGTTCAGCCTACGATGAAAAACGTTCTCATTTCCCTACATTGACGTTTGGTCAAGGAGCTTATTAATGAATCAATTAGACGCACTCAAGCAGCTAACCACAGTGGTAGCCGACAGCGGCGATATCGAATCCATCCGCCAGTTCGAACCGCAAGACGCCACCACCAACCCTTCCCTGATCCTGAAAGCTGCTGCGCTGCCTCAATATAAGCCACTGATCCTCGAAGCCCTGAACTATGCCCGCCAGCAAGGCGGCAATAAAGAAACCCAGCTGATCAACGCCAGCGACAAACTGGCGGTCAACATCGGCGTCGAAATCCTCAAAAGCGTGCCGGGGCGCATTTCCACCGAAGTGGACGCCCGCCTGTCCTTCGACCGTGGCATGTGCGTAGCCAAGGCGCGCAAGCTGATCGGCCTGTATCAGGAACAAGGTATTGATAAGTCGCGTATTCTGATCAAGCTGGCCTCCACCTGGGAAGGCATCAAAGCCGCCGAAGAACTGGAAAAAGAAGGCATCAACACCAACCTGACGCTGCTGTTCTCCTTCGCCCAGGCCCGCGCCTGTGCCGAAGCCGGCGTGTTCCTGATTTCCCCGTTCGTCGGCCGCATCTATGACTGGTATCAGGCCAAACAGCCTGCCGCAGACTATGACGCAGAGCAGGATCCGGGCGTGAAATCGGTGCGCAACATTTATGAATACTACAAGCAGCACCGCTATCAGACCGTGATCATGGGTGCCAGCTTCCGTAAGGTAGAGCAGATCCTGGCCCTGGCCGGTTGCGATCGTCTGACTATCGCGCCGAACCTGCTGGAACAGCTCAAACAAAGCGAGCAACCGGTAGAACGCAAACTGACGCCATCCACCGAAGCCTTCCATCAGCCTGCCCCGCTGGCCGAAGCCGAATTCCGTTGGCTGCATAATCAGGACGCCATGGCCGTTAAAAAACTGGCCGAAGGTATCCGCCTGTTCGCCGTTGACCAGCAAAAGCTGGAAGACATGCTGGTCGCTGAACTGTAATCACTCTGGAGTAAAACATGTCCTCTCGTAAAGAGCTTGCCAACGCCATCCGCGCACTCAGCATGGACGCCGTACAAAAAGCAAATTCCGGCCACCCGGGTGCACCTATGGGCATGGCGGACATCGCCGAAGTCCTGTGGCGTGAC
>JAAXZN010000009.1 GCA_012719855.1 Serratia liquefaciens
ATTGGGGCGCTACCTGGCGCTCCGCGGTATTGCCACTGAAATCGGGCAAAACGCGCGAGTTGCTGCTGGGCTGTCACACCCCAGCGGACTACCTGAATCAGGCTGCCTACCTTGGCGCTACCGTCGGGCGCTACGCCAACCGCATCGCGCACGCCAGCCTGCAGATTGATGGCAAACCGCATCCGCTGGTCGCCAATCAGGGCGAACACCAACTGCACGGTGGGCCGGAGGGCTTTAATGCCCGCCGCTGGCGCATTACCCAGCAGGATCAGCAGCAGGTGAGCTACGCCTTGCATTCGCCAGAGGGTGACCAGGGTTTTCCCGGCAATCTCGACGTTCAGGTCAGCTATCGACTCACTGCCGACAATCGCCTGGAAATCAGCTATCAGGCGCGGACCGACCGCGCCTGCCCGGTCAATTTGACCAACCACGCCTACTTCAACCTCGACGGTGCCGGAACCGACGCCCGCCATCAGCGGCTGCAGCTGTTTGCCGACCGCTATCTGCCGGTCGACAGCGAAGGGATCCCCTGTGCCGATCTTACCCCGGTGGCAGACAGCGGCATGGACTTCCGCCAGCCAAAAACGCTGCTGCAGGATTTTTTGAGCGATCGCTGTCAACAGCGGGTAAAAGGCTACGATCATGCCTTTTTGCTGCATCGCACCTGTGGCGCATTGGACTGCCCGGCGGCCCATCTTTGGTCAGCTGATGGCCAGGTTCAAATGAGCGTCTTCACCAGTGCACCGGCGTTGCAGCTCTACAGCGGCAACTATCTGAGCGGAACCCCGGCGCGCGAAGGCGGCAGCTACGCCAATTACGCCGGCGTAGCGCTGGAAAGCGAGTTTTTGCCGGACAGCCCGAACCACCCGGAATGGCCGCAGCCCGACTGTTGGCTACAGCCGGGGCAACAATACCTGAGCGCCACCCATTATCAGTTTTATCCTATCTGACCCGTTACGCCCCTTGCCACGCGGCGAGGGGCCGTTTGTTATAAATGCTTACCTTTTTACCCCGCTGCCGCGCCGGGGGCTGCCTTTCCTTATTCCAAAGCGCGCACTAGAATCAGGCTACGGTGATAAGCACAACACCTTGTGCAACGTCACAATTTTCGGCCACCCCGGCCGGCCAATAGCTGAAGGAACACCTATGCGTCTGATTACTGCACTTCCATTACTGGCGGGTTTACTGCTGAGCACCAATCTGATGGCTGCCGAGACCGCAGCAAAAACGCCATCACCGGCACAGGCCGCGCAGCAGAAACGCATGACCGATTGTAATCAACAGGCCACCAGCAAAACGCTGAAAGGCGCGGATCGCTCTACCTTTATGAGCACCTGCCTGAAATCCGAAGGCACCGCTGCGACCAAAACGCTGACTCCGCAGCAGCAGAAAATGAAAACCTGTAACGCCGACGCCAAAACCAAAAGCCTGAAGGGCGACGAGCGCAAAACCTTTATGAGCAATTGCCTGAAAAAAGCGGCCTGATTACCCTTCCCCACGGCACGGCCGAATCTCCCTTCGCCGTGCCACATTCCCTGTACGCACCAGCCTGATCGATTCAGCTTTTCCTCAGAACAGCACTTACTTTGCGGCAAGAAATTGGCTATGGTTAAACACTATCGATTGCCGAGGCCCCGGCCGCGGCAATATAATGATTTTCGTTATCATTGAAATGTCAGATTATTAAGGAGTTAAGCTATGGCTGTAACTAAGCTGGTTCTGGTGCGTCACGGCGAAAGCCAGTGGAACAACGAAAACCGCTTCACCGGTTGGTATGATGTTGATTTGTCCGACAAAGGCCGCACCGAAGCGAAAGCAGCAGGCAAACTGTTGAAAGACGAAGGTTTTTCTTTTGACTTTGCTTACACCTCCGTACTGAAGCGCGCTATCCACACCCTGTGGAACATTCTGGACGAACTGGATCAGGCCTGGCTGCCGACTGAGAAATCCTGGAAACTGAACGAACGCCACTACGGCGCGCTGCAGGGTCTGAACAAGGCTGAAACCGCAGAAAAATACGGTGACGAGCAGGTTAAGCAATGGCGTCGCGGCTTCGCCGTTACTCCACCAGAGCTGACCAAAGATGACGAGCGTTACCCGGGCCACGATCCGCGTTATTCCGCGCTGACCGAGAAAGAGCTGCCGCTGACCGAAAGCCTGGCGCTGACCATCGATCGCGTGATCCCTTACTGGGACGAAGAAATTCTGCCACGCATCAAAAGCGGCGAGCGCGTTATCGTTGCTGCACACGGCAACTCCCTGCGTGCACTGGTGAAATACCTGGATAACCTGAGCGAAGACGAGATCCTCGAGCTGAACATCCCAACCGGCGTGCCGTTGGTGTATGAATTTGACGAGAACTTCAAGCCAATCAAACGTTACTACCTGGGCAATGCCGACGAGATCGCTGCCAAAGCGGCCGCCGTGGCAAACCAGGGTAAAGCGAAGTAATTTTCGCTGGTTGATCTAAAAAGCCCCCGGTTTTGGCCGAGGGCTTTTTTATTGGAACCAAGCAGGCTTATCAGCCGCGGCGCGCTTTCACCGCTGCCGCCAGCTCGCGCAGCACGGTTTCGGTGTCTTCCCAACCGATGCAGGCGTCGGTGACGCTCTTGCCGTAAACCAGCGGATCGCCGCTTTCCAGGTTCTGGTTGCCTTCCACCAGATGGCTTTCAATCATCACGCCCATAATCGCCTTTTCACCGCCGGCAATCTGCTTGCAAACGTCTGCATTCACTTCCAGCTGCTTTTTGAACTGCTTGCTGCTGTTGGCATGGCTGAAATCGATCATCACCTGCGCCGGCAGGCCCGCTTTGACCAGGCCTTCTTTGACTTCTTTCACGTGCGCCGCACTGTAGTTCGGCTCTTTGCCGCCGCGCAGAATAATGTGGCAATCGCCGTTGCCGCTGGTGTTCACAATGGCTGAATGGCCCCACTTGGTCACCGACAGGAAACAGTGTGGTGCGCTGGCAGCATTGATGGCGTCAATGGCAACCTTGATGGTGCCGTCGGTACCGTTCTTGAAGCCAACCGGGCAGGACAGGCCGGAAGAGAGCTCACGGTGCACCTGAGATTCAGTGGTGCGTGCGCCGATCGCGCCCCAGCTCATCAGATCCGCCAGATACTGCGGGGTGATCATGTCGAGGAATTCGCCCGCTGCCGGCAAACCGGTATCGTTGATATCCAGTAGCAGCTTACGGGCCAGACGCAGACCGTCGTTGATCTGGAAGCTGTTATCCATTTGCGGATCGTTGATCAACCCTTTCCAGCCCACGGTGGTACGCGGCTTTTCAAAATAAACCCGCATCACCACTTCCAGCTCGCCGCTCAGTTCCTGACGCAGCGACAGCAGGCGTCCGGCATACTCTTTCGCCGCTTTGGTGTCGTGGATTGAACAAGGGCCGATAACCACCAGCAGGCGATCGTCACTGCCGCGAAGGATCTGATGAATGGCACTGCGTGCCTTTGACACCGTCTCTGCTGCACGCTCAGTAGCCGGAAACTTCTCTAACAGGGCCACCGGTGGCAGGAGTTCCTTAATTTCTTTAATGCGTAAATCGTCGTTTTGGTAATTCATAACTTTTCCATTCGGTATCGAGAGGCGGTATTTCGCAGAGCATAGATCCATCCAATTTAGCCTGAGAGGGTAACGCTGTAAATCACCTTTGCCACGTGCCGAATGAACCTCTAAATTAACAGTAGATTGTGCTGTTTCATCGGGGGAGCGCAGTGGCTCCTTTTTCGTTATGCTAACGACCAGGATACTGTTACTCGAGCCAAGCCATGCCCTCTTTGTTATTAGTTGATGACCACCCGGTGGTTCATGTCGCACTGGAAGCGGCGCTAATCAAGTCATCCCGCCGCTATCACCTGCAGGCGGTACAAGACGACGTTCAGGCACTGGCCCAATTGGCCACGGCCGATTTTGCGCTGGTGATCCTCGATATCGGTCTGCCACAGGTGGACGGTTTGCAATTATTGAAAAAAATCCGCCGCCACTATCCGCAGCAGCCGATCCTGATCTATACCGCACAGGAAGAAGATATCTACGCCCGCATGGCCTATTCGGCCGGTGCCAACGGATTTGTGCACAAGGGCAGCCGGCTTGAAGAACTGGTGCTGGCGATTGAAACCGTACTGGATGGAAGCTTGAGCTTTCCCGCCGCCGCCATGACCGAAGAGGCGCTACCGGCAGAAGGCACGCTGCTGACACCAAAAGAACTGCAGGTGCTCGGGCTGCTCAGCAAAGGCTTGTCCAATCTGCAAATCGCCGAGATGCTGAACATCAGCAACAAAACCGTCAGTACTCACAAGAAGAATATTCTGCGTAAGACCGGCGCCAGTAATCTGTTGGAGCTGGTGGCGGTGTTTAAAGAGCTGGCGCCATGATGCGTGCGCTTTTGCTGCTGTTAACCCTGCTGCTGTGCATCGGCAGCCTGGCGCACGCGGCGCAGCCGGTACGCTATCAATTGGTCAGCAACCTGAATATCCCGCCCGACCTGCTGATCGCCAGCGAGAAAAACCCCTGGCGCGACGCGACGCTGCGCATCGGTATCATCAGTGAAAATACCAGCCCCTATAACATTATTGTGGATGACGATCTGTACGGTCTGAATGCCGACTACCTGGGCTATGTTCAGCAGGTCACCGGCATCCACTTTCAGATCTACGGCTTCTCCGATCTGGCGAAGCTTGAGCAAGCGTTGCATGACGGGACTGTCGATCTGGTGTACGGCATTCCGCAAAACGAAGCGCTGCACAGCCTGAAAATTTCTCAGCCTTATTACGTCAGTAACCTGCGCGTACTTCGGGATCGCAGCAACGATCGCAAAGTAATGCTCAACTCCGCCAATGCACGGGTGGCGATCAGCACCCTGACCGATATGCAGGCCGGCAATGCGCTAAAGACGGTGTCGTCCCACGTCCAACGCTATGACAACAACCTTCAGGCGGTATATGCCCTGCTCAACGGCAGCAGCGACTACTTTATTGCCGATGAAGCCAGCGCCAGCTTTATCATCGACCAACTGCAGCTCGGCCAGCTTTATCAGATCGAAAGTACCCTCAACCTCGGCAACCTGTCGTTCGTATTTGCCGCCGCCAACCCGGCGCTGATCGAGACCCTCAACGTGGCCATCGCCGACACCCCGATGGAGTTGATGAATGCCATCCAAAGCCGCTGGAGTAAAAAGATCCCCAGCTATCTCGATACTGGCAACGCCGATCTGACGCAGATGGAGAAAAGCTGGGTGAAAACTCACCCCACCGTCTATTACGCCGCTATCGAGAATAACTTCCCCTTCGCTTACCGCGGTTCCGGTGGGCAAGCGCGCGGTTATGCCATCGACATTTTGAATATCATCGCGCAAAACACCGGGTTGCGCTTTGTTCCACTCTGGGCGCGCAATGCCGAACAGGCGGATCAACTGGTGCAATCCGGCCAGGCCAGCTTTCGTACCGCTTTGCCACTGGCGCGTGGGGTTAAAGCGCGTTACAGCGCAAGTATGCCCATCCACCGTTCGCTGTGGGGGGTGTATGTGGGCCAGCACGACAACGGCATTTCCACCTGGAGCGATCTGGCCGGTAAACGTATCGGCGTGTTGCAGGGCGATTTGGCGCAGGGCCTGGTGCCCGCCAATGAAGAACAGATCCGTTTTGCCGACAGCAAAGCCATGTATGACGCCCTGGCTAACGGCCAGTTGGATGCGCTGGTGGATAATGTGATTTCGGCAAATTTTGTCGCGCTGTCGCGTTACTCCGGGGCGATAAAGCTGGCCTTCGCCGCCAATAATATCGCCTATCCGGTAGCCTTCGGTGTGCGGCAGGATCAACCTTTGCTGCTGGCTATTCTCGACAAGAACCTGATGCAAATCCCGTCGGAAACGCTGCAGTCACTGCGCGATGAGTGGATTGTCGATCGCAGCAACCTGATCGACGCCGTGAATGAAAACCGCATGCAGCCGCAAACCACCTGGCTGCTGGCATTGCTGGCTGCGGCGATCCTGCTGCTGCTGGGGCTGACCCTACGCCGTTTTATCCTGCAAAGACGCGAAACACGTGAACGGGAAGTGATTGAACAGGCACGTCGGCATGCCGAAGCCGAAAACCGAATGAAGAGCAAGTTTCTGGCCACCGTCAGCCACGAGCTGCGCACCCCGATGCACGCCATTCTTGGCTTGCTGGAACTGGAGCTAAAGCGCCAGCCGACTCCCGAGGGGCTGCCGGTCATCTACAGCTCGGCATCATCATTGCTCAACCTGCTCAATGACTTGCAAGACCATGCCCGGCTGGCTACCGGCTCGCTGACCCTGGTGCCCAAGGCCGTGGCCCTGCAACCCTGGATTGACCACATCAGTGCCCTGTATCGGCCACTGATCGGTGAACGCCCGGTAACCTTCGGCGTGAGTGCGAGCGACAACTTGCCAGCCGCCGTTGTTATCGATGGTGAGCGTTTACTTCAGGTCGCTAACAACCTGATAAATAATGCCATTAAGTTCACCCCGCGCGGCAGCATTCAGGTCAGTCTCGGCTGGCGTGAACAGTCAGCGCCACTGGGGGAACTGTCGCTGACGGTGACCGACAGCGGTTGTGGCATCGCCGCCGATGAGATCGACAAGCTGTTTCAGCCGTTTTACCGCGCACGCGGCGCACAGCGCGTGTCCGTGCAGGGAACCGGGCTCGGGCTGTCTATCTGCAAGGAAATCATCGAGCAAATGGGCGGCAGGATAGAGTTGCACTCGCAGTTAGGCATCGGTACCGAAGTTACCCTGTCCATCCCGGTCAGCCAGGTCGCCCTTGGCTCGGCGGTACAGCAGGCCGATATGCCGCTCAATTTGCCCCCGTCGACCTTGCGCGTGGCGTTGATCGACGATCACCCCACCAATCTGCTGCTGATGGAGCGACAGCTGCGCCACTTCGGCCTGCAGCCGACGCTGTTCGAGCAGGGTTACCCGCTGTTGAAAGCCCATCGTGAGCAGCCGTTTGACCTGCTGTTTATTGATTACAATATGCCGCGTCCGGATGGCCTGACGCTGGCGAGGCTGATAAGGCGTGACGAGCAGCGCCATCATCGTCCGGCTTGCCAAATTATCCTCTGCTCGGCGGACGTGCAGGAATTTACCCGTATCCCGCCGGAGCTGGTGGCCATAGATCGCTTTTTAACCAAGCCCATTTCACTGGATGCACTCGCCCAGACGTTGCCACAGCAATCCCAGGCGCTGGAGCAGCAGTTAGTCCTTACTGACCTTCAGCAGTCCCTGGCCGATATGGCCGGTAATGACCGACCGATGATCCAGCGTCTGGCGACAACGCTGCTGACAACGCTGCGGCAGGACCAGCAGCGGCTTGAGCAGGCGGTACAGAGCAAGGACTGGCTGCAGCTTGGGCAAGCCGCGCATCGCATTAAGGGCAGCCTGTTGATGCTGCAACTGCCGGCGGCAGCCAGCCTGTGTCAACAACTGGTGGACAGCGGGCGTGAAGGAACATTGCTTCAGGCCACCTATACTGAATTAAGTGCGTTAGTGGAACAGATACTGATAGAACTGGATGGTCTGGTCAGCGCTAACGCGTCGTCTATTGTTATGCACCATAAGGATGAATAATGTCGGACAGTCCGCACGTACACCAGCCGAAAGACAGTAATAGTAAACGCCTACTGACCGCTTTTTTAGTCACCGCGGTATTTATGATCGCCGAAGTAGCCGGTGGGTTAATTTCAGGTTCACTGGCGCTGCTGGCCGATGCCGGCCATATGCTCACCGATGCCGCTGCGCTGCTGGTCGCCTTGATGGCGGTGCACTTCTCGCAGCGCAAGCCCAATGCACGCCATACCTTTGGTTATCTGCGCCTGACCACCCTCGCGGCCTTCCTCAACGCCGCCGCGCTGTTGGTGATCGTGGTATTCATCCTGTGGGAGGCGATACGGCGTTTCTTCGAGCCACAGCCGGTGATGGGTACGCCGATGCTGATTATCGCCATTGCGGGGCTGCTGGCTAACCTGTTCGCCTTCTGGCTGCTGCACCGCGGTAGCGAAGAGAAGAACATCAACGTGCGGGCCGCGGCACTGCACGTGTTGGGGGATTTACTGGGGTCGGTGGGGGCCATTGCCGCAGCGATTGTGATCCTGACCACCGGCTGGACGCCGATCGACCCGATACTGTCGGTGCTGGTGTCCTGCCTGGTGATACGCAGTGCCTGGCGGCTGCTGAAGGAGAGCTTCCACGAGCTGCTGGAGGGGACGCCGCAAGAAGTGGATATCGCCAAACTGCAAAAAGACCTGTGCCTGAATATTCCTGAGGTGCGCAACATCCACCACGTCCACGTCTGGCAGATTGGTGAACAGAAGCTGATGACGTTGCATGCGCAGGTGATACCGCCGAATGACCATGATGGCTTACTGCGCCGCATTCAGGGCTATCTGTTGGAACACTACCGGATTGGCCACGTGACCATTCAAATGGAATACCAGCATTGCGATACGCCCGACTGCGGAATTAACCGGGCTCCCGAGCCGAGTGACCACTCACATTCCGGTTCGCATTCCCATCTGGGGCATCATCATTAATACCATCGGGGCGCCTTATAGGGCGCCCCGGCGATATTTTAAGGAGCGGAAGACAAAGGCCGCGATTGGTTGTTGCCGGCGCTTTTGATCCACAGCCAGGAACCGTTCAGTGCGATCAGCGTCAGGATCACGTATTCCAGCGCCATGGCGTAAACGCCCTGATAGGCAAAAATCGCCACGCTGATCACGTCAATCACCACCCACAGCAACCAATTCTCCACGTACTTGCGCGTCATCAGAATCATCGCGACGATCGACAGCACCATCATCGCTGAATCCCAGAACGGGAAGGCGTCCGGTTGCAACTCAGGCATTTGCACGCTGAGGCCCAATCCCTGCATTACCGTCACCGCAACCTGGGTCAACCAGGCGAAAACGCGGTCGATATTAAAGGTCATCAGTGCAATGCCGATCACGCAGACCGCCGCCCAGCCCAATGCCTTCGGCAACGATAACCAACGAATCTTCAGCTCGGCCTGATTATCCTGCGTCTGGCGACTCCAGGCGTACCAGCCGTAGATATTGGCAACAAAGAAGAACAGCTGCAGCAGCAGACTGGCGTAAAGCTGGATTTGGAAGAAAATCACCGCGAACAGCGTGACGTTAATCAGGCCGAACAGGTAATTGATGATTTTCTCTTTGCTGGCATACCAGATACACAACAAACCGAACAAGGTGCCGATCGCCTCAATCCACGACAGATCATAGCCCCCCGCGCCCAGCGGGATATGCACCAAGATGTTGCTGGTACTGAAAAAGCTCATTTTATCATCCTTATTAAACGGTTAAGCGTTCCCTTTTACCTGCATTTTTAATTGGGCAGCAAAATCCAACATCCGGTTCAGCGGGATTAACGCCTTTCGACGTAACGCCGCATCCACGTGGATCTCATGCAGTGCACCGCCCTGCTCCAGCCCGTCGGCGATCGCCTTCAGGCCATTCATCGCCATCCATGGGCAGTGCGCACAGCTGCGACAGGTGGCACCTTCACCGGCAGTCGGCGCTTCAAAAAGCTCCTTGTCCGGGCAGGCCTGTTGCATCTTATAAAAAATACCGCGATCGGTGGCGACAATCAGCTGCGGATTAGGCAAAGTTTTCGCCGCCTGTATCAATTGGCTGGTTGAGCCTACCGCATCGGCCAGATCAACCACCGCCTGTGGCGACTCCGGATGCACCAGTATCGCCGCATCAGGGTATAAGGCCTTCATGCGCATCAGGGCCTGGGTTTTAAACTCGTCATGGACGATACAGGCCCCCTGCCAGCACAATACGTCGGCGCCCGTCTGCTTTTGCACGTAGTTGCCCAGATGACGGTCCGGGGCCCAGATGATTTTCTCGCCCAGGCTGTCGAGGTGCTCGATCAGCTCAACGGCGATACTGGAGGTGACTACCCAGTCCGCGCGGGCTTTTACCGCCGCCGAGGTATTAGCGTAGACCACCACGGTGCGATCCGGGTGACTGTCGCAAAATGCATGGAATTCTTCTTCCGGACAGCCAAGATCCAGCGAGCACTCTGCGTGCAGCGTCGGCATCAACACCTGTTTTTCCGGGCTGAGGATTTTGGCGGTTTCGCCCATAAAGCGCACGCCGGCGACCAATAGGGTCGAAGCCGGATGATTGCTGCCAAAGCGCGCCATCTCCAGCGAATCCGCCACGCAGCCGCCGGTCTCTTCCGCCAACGCCTGGATTTCAGGATCGGTGTAATAATGGGCCACCATTACCGCATTGCGCTGTTTGAGCAGGGTTTTAATCTTCTCGCGATAAAACGCTTTCTGCGCAACGTCCAGCGGCACGGGTTTGGGCGGGAACGGGTACACCGCCGCATTAACATCAAACATTTCACTCATCGCTGCAATCTCTGTGCTAGGCTGGGTGTCTGCTGCCCGGGTAGTCCCCATCGCAACCCCCTTCGTTTTATATACTAAACAAAATACCTAAAACTGAGCGAAAAGTCCGCTGATATTTTCAATATCACGCCAATGAAGTTTAATGGATTGAATTTTTGAGCAAAGCGAGAGATCTGCAGGGGCAAAGTGCTTTTTCGAGAGAGGGACGGAACCGGAGATTTTGCCGAACCTGAGCGCAGCTTCTCACCCACAGGATTCGCATGCTATGTGATTTTTGATTCTGGGAAAAAGTGCTGAGGTGCTTTGAGAAGTGGTGGGTCGTGCGGGATGACTCGGCCTTTGGCCTCACCCTGCGGGCCAGCGCAAGCGCTGTTCAAAATTGACAGGCAATTTTGTCGAACCTGAGCGCAGCTTCTCACCCACACGATTCGTGCTATATGCCAATTCAGAGTTTTAATTAAGAAAGAGTATTTCTTTAAGAATGGTGGGTCGTGCGGGATTCGAACCTGCGACCAATTGATTAAAAGTCAACTGCTCTACCAACTGAGCTAACG
>JAAXZN010000010.1 GCA_012719855.1 Serratia liquefaciens
CAGGCGTTATGTGAGGTATCAGGATAAGAAGGACCAAGAATACGAACAGCAAATGGAGTTGTTACAGGATTAAAACGGACAAGGCTCCCTTCTAGGGAGCCCCATGTAAAGCCACCTCTTCAAGAGGTGGATTTTTACTTTTGACGTGAACTAGCTGCGGCTGGTTGCGCTCATTGCACGTTGGCTGCGTTGCTTGACGATATAGCCAATGGCCAAAATGGCCACCCAGACCGGGATCAGCAACACCGAGATTTGAATGCCCGGCGTCAGGTACATGATCACCAGGATACCGGCCATAAACACCAGGCACAGGTAGTTGCTGAACGGATACCAGAAGGCTTTGAACTTCGGCTCTACGCCTTCGCGGTTCTTGGCGGCGCGGAACTTCAGGTGTGCCAGGCTGATCATCGCCCAGTTGATCACCAGTGCAGAGACCACCAGCGCCATCAGCAGTTCGAATGCGCGACCGGGGATCAGGTAGTTAATCAGCACGCAGAACGCCGTGGCCGTGGCGGAGACGGCGATGGCAATGACAGGTACGCCGCGGCCATCGACCTTCAGCAGGCTCTTCGGACCGTTGCCTTGTTTCGCCAAGCCGTACAGCATGCGGCTGTTGCAGTAAACGCAGCTGTTGTACACCGACAGTGCGGCGGTCAACACCACGACGTTCAGCACCGTTGCTACCAGGTTGCTGTTCAGCGCGTGGAAGATCAGCACGAACGGGCTGCCACCTTCCACCACTTTGCCCCAAGGGTACAGCGACAGCAAAATGGTCAGAGAGCCAATATAGAACAGCAGGATACGGTAGATTACCTGGTTAGTGGCTTTAGGGATGCTTTTCTGCGGGTTGTCGGCCTCTGCGGCGGTAATGCCCACCAGCTCGAGCCCACCGAACGAGAACATGATCACCGCCATCGCCATCACCAGCCCCATGATGCCGTTCGGGAAGAACCCGCCCTGTGCCCACAGGTTGGTCACGGTCGCTTCCGGGCCGCCCATGCCGCTGAACAGTAGGTAGGCACCGAACACGATCATGCCGATAATCGCCACGACTTTGATGATGGCGAACCAGAATTCCATCTCGCCGTAGACCTTCACATTCGCCAGGTTGATGGCGTTGATGGCCAGGAAGAACACCGCCGCCGATACCCAGGTCGGGATCTCCGGCCACCAGTACTGCACATAGATACCGACCGCGGTCAGTTCCGCCATCGCCACCAGCACGTACAGCACCCAGTAGTTCCAGCCGGACGCAAAACCGGCGAAATTGCCCCAGTACTTATAGGCGAAGTGGCTAAAGGAGCCGGCAACCGGCTCTTCCACTACCATTTCACCCAGTTGGCGCATGATCAGAAATGCGATAAAGCCGCCAATGGCATAGCCGAGAATGACCGAAGGACCGGCCATTTTTATTGTTTGCGCGATCCCGAGAAATAGCCCGGTACCGATAGCGCCCCCTAGAGCAATGAGCTGAATATGGCGGTTTTTCAGGCCGCGCTTCAGCTGGTCGCCATGCTGTTGACCATCCATCAATGAAACCCTCTGTCGTTGCAGAATTACTCACATGCTGTAAAGCAGTGGTTACGATGTGTGTTTTGTTTTATTTACGGCGTTATATCTATTAATTCCACGGAGCCGCTACCGTTTGGCAAAGAATAATGTTATGCGCGTCAGTTTGCACCTGCTTTATAGGGTGAGTGATTAAGATTTCAGCAGTTTAGGAAACAAAATGCGGGTTGTGTGACGGCAAGGGGGATTCAGTGCATGAAATAAGCAATAAATCACATAATGCGCAAAAATAATTTGGCGCTGGTCGCTTTGCGATGGCGAAATATTAACCGGTCAGGCGCACTTTATGCGCTGCAAATAGCTATTCGTTAAAGCTTAATAAACATGCAATAAAATGCCGTCTTTGATGCTTCAGTCTGCCTGACGGGAGGTTTCGCAAAAGTTAAATCAAAAACCTACCTCGTAAATGGTATTACCAAGCACGCGTTAGCGGTTTGCAGCAGGTCTGGTATTGGGGTGTTAAAATGTGCGGGTAACCTGATTTCGATCAAGGCCCATATGGACAGGAGGTGAATACTTTGTTACTTTACCGTCACGTTTTTGAAATTGGTATTACCAATTGACTCCGCGCCATTCGCAGAGAAGAATTCACCCATGGCCTACAGCAAAATCCGCCAACCCAAGTTGTCAGATGTTATCGAGCAGCAGCTCGAACACTTGATCCTCGAGGGAACACTGCGTCCAGGCGAAAAACTGCCACCGGAGCGCGAACTGGCGAAACAATTTGATGTTTCCCGTCCTTCTCTGAGAGAGGCCATCCAGCGCCTGGAAGCCAAAGGGCTGCTCCTGCGCCGTCAGGGCGGTGGTACCTTTGTGCAAACTAATCTGTGGCAGAGCTTCAGCGATCCCCTGGCTGAACTGTTGGCCGACCACCCTGAATCACAATTCGATCTGTTGGAAACCCGTCATGCCCTCGAAGGCATCGCTGCCTATTACGCGGCGTTGCGCGGCACCGACGAAGATCTGGCGCGCATCCGCGACTGCCATATTGTGATCCAGCAGGCCCAGGAAAGCGGCGATCTCGACGCCGAAGCCGACGCGGTCATGCAGTACCAAATCGCCGTGACCGAAGCTGCCCACAACGTTGTGTTACTTCACCTGCTACGCTGCATGGGGCCGATGCTGGAACAGAACGTACGTCAGAACTTTGAATTGCTCTACTCGCGCCGTGAGATGTTGGCAAAGGTGAGCAGCCACCGCGCCGGAATTTTTGAGGCGATTGTGGCACGCGAGCCGGAAAAGGCCCGTGAAGCCTCGCACCGCCATTTGGCGTTTATCGAGGAAATCTTGCTGGATCTCGGTCGGGAGCATACTCGGCGCGAGAGATCGCTACGGCGTCTCCAGCAACGCAAGGATTAAGAGCGTTCTCTTCAGGGCACACCAGCCTGCGGAGCTTTCGTTCGAAGTGCTTAGTTAAGCATTTAAGCGGCAACTAAACTGATGGGCCTGTCTTCGTGTGTTTTGCCTCAGAACACAGGAAGACAGGCTCCAAAACAAACCATTAGACAGATAAGGAATACCACCATGTCAGAACGTTTAAACAATGACGTGGATCCGATCGAAACCCGCGACTGGCTGCAGGCGATCGAATCGGTCATCCGTGAAGAGGGTGTTGAGCGAGCTCAGTTTCTGATTGATCAGGTATTGGGTGAAGCCCGTAAAGGCGGTGTTAGCGTTGCAGCCGGTGCTGCGGCTCACAACTACGTCAACACCATCGCGGTGGAAGACGAGCCTGCTTACCCTGGTAACCTGGATCTTGAGCGTCGTATTCGCAGCGCTATCCGCTGGAACGCGGTAATGACCGTGCTGCGCGCTTCCAAGAAAGATCTGGACCTGGGCGGCCACATGGCTTCCTTCCAATCTTCCGCGACCTTCTATGAAGTCTGCTTCAACCACTTCTTCCGTGCACGCAACGAGCAAGACGGCGGCGACCTGGTTTACTTCCAGGGCCACATCTCTCCGGGCGTTTACGCACGTGCCTTCCTTGAAGGCCGCTTGACCGAAGACCAGATGAACAACTTCCGTCAGGAAGTTCACGGTAAAGGCCTGTCTTCTTACCCGCATCCTAAACTGATGCCGGAATTCTGGCAGTTCCCGACCGTTTCCATGGGCCTGGGCCCAATCAGCGCCATCTACCAGGCGAAGTTCCTGAAATACCTGGAACACCGTGGCCTGAAAAACACCTCTGCTCAGACCGTTTACGCCTTCCTGGGCGACGGCGAGATGGATGAGCCGGAATCCAAAGGTGCGATCACCATCGCTACCCGTGAGAAGCTGGACAACCTGGTGTTCGTCATCAACTGTAACCTGCAACGTCTGGACGGCCCGGTCACCGGTAACGGCAAGATCATCAATGAACTGGAAGGTATCTTCTCCGGCGCAGGCTGGCAGGTACTGAAAGTGATTTGGGGCGGTCGTTGGGACGAACTGCTGCGTAAAGACACCAGCGGCAAGCTGATCCAGCTGATGAACGAAACCCTGGACGGCGACTACCAGACCTTCAAATCCAAAGACGGCGCTTACGTACGTGAGCACTTCTTCGGCCGCTTCCCGGAAACCGCCGCTCTGGTCAAAGACATGACCGACGACGAAATCTGGGCGCTGAACCGCGGCGGTCACGATCCGAAGAAAGTCTTCGCTGCACTGAAAAAAGCGCAGGACACCCAAGGCAAACCAACCGTTATCCTGGCCCATACCATTAAAGGTTACGGCATGGGTGAAACCGCGGAAGGTAAAAACATCGCTCACCAGGTGAAGAAAATGAACATGGAAGGGGTTCACCACTTCCGCGATCGTTTCAATGTGCCGGTTGCCGATGCTGACATCGAAAAACTGCCGTACATCACCTTCGAGAAAGACTCTGAAGAGTACAAATACCTGCACGAACGCCGTCAGGCGCTGAAAGGTTATGTACCTACCCGTCTGCCAGCCTTCACCCAGAAGCTGGAAATGCCGGCTCTGGAAGACTTCAGCTCGCTGCTGGAAGAGCAGAACAAAGAAATTTCCACCACCATCGCCTTCGTGCGTGCCCTGAACGTGATGCTGAAGAACAAGTCGATCAAAGATCGCCTGGTTCCAATCATCGCCGACGAAGCGCGTACCTTCGGTATGGAAGGTCTGTTCCGTCAGATCGGTATCTACAGCCCGAACGGTCAGCAATATACTCCGCAAGACCGTGAGCAGGTTGCTTACTACAAAGAAGACGAAAAAGGTCAGATCCTGCAGGAAGGCATCAACGAACTGGGCGCAGCATCTTCATGGCTGGCCGCAGCGACTTCCTACAGCACCAACGATCTGCCGATGATTCCGTTCTACATCTACTACTCGATGTTCGGTTTCCAGCGTATCGGTGACCTGTGCTGGGCAGCAGGCGACCAACAGGCGCGCGGCTTCCTGATCGGCGGTACTTCAGGCCGTACCACCCTGAACGGTGAAGGTCTGCAGCACGAAGACGGCCACAGCCACATTCAGTCTCTGACTATCCCTAACTGTATCTCTTACGATCCAGCTTATGCATACGAAGTGGCAGTGATCATGCACGACGGTCTGGTCCGCATGTACGGTGACGCGCAAGAAAACGTCTACTACTACATCACCACGCTGAACGAAAACTACCACATGCCGGCCATGCCGCAGGGCGCAGAAGAAGGTATCCGCAAAGGTATCTACAAGCTGGACACTCTGGCAGGCAGCAAAGGCAAGGTTCAGTTGCTGGGTTCAGGTTCTATCCTGCGTCACGTACGTGAAGCGGCGAAGATCCTGGCAGACGATTACGGCGTGGGTTCTGACATCTACAGCGTGACTTCCTTCACTGAACTGGCGCGTGATGGCCAGGACTGCGAACGTTGGAACATGCTGCACCCAACCGAAACCCCACGTGTGCCGTACATCGCTCAGGTGATGAACGATGCGCCGGCGGTGGCGTCTACCGACTACATGAAGCTGTTTGCAGAACAGGTTCGTACTTACGTTCCAGCCAGCGACTATCGCGTACTGGGTACTGACGGCTTCGGTCGTTCAGACAGCCGCGAAAACCTGCGCCACCACTTTGAAGTTGACGCTTCTTACGTTGTGGTTGCTGCACTGGGTGAACTGGCTAAACGCGGTGAAATCGAAGCTTCTGTGGTAGCTGATGCGATTAAGAAATTCGACATCAACCCAGAAAAAGTTAACCCGCGTCTGGCATAAGAGGTACAGAAGAAATGTCTATCGAAATCAAAGTACCGGACATCGGTGCAGACGAAGTGGAAATCACCGAGATCCTGGTGAAAGTGGGCGATAAAGTTGAAGCTGAACAATCGCTGATCACCGTTGAAGGTGACAAAGCTTCCATGGAAGTCCCCTCCCCGCAGGCGGGTGTGGTGAAAGAGATCAAAGTTGCCGTCGGTGATAAAACCGAAACCGGCAAACTGCTGATGATCTTTGAAGCGGAAGGGGCGGCTCAGGCCGCACCGGCTGCCAAGGCTGAAGAAAAACCGGCTGCAGCACCTGCTGCTCCGGCGGCCGCGGCTGCCAAAGACGTTGCCGTACCGGACATCGGTGCCGACGAAGTGGAAGTGACCGAGATCCTGGTGAAAGTGGGCGACAAGGTGGAAGCCGAGCAGTCCCTGATCACCGTTGAAGGCGACAAGGCTTCCATGGAAGTCCCTGCACCGTTCGCAGGCACCGTGAAAGAGATCAAAATCGGCACCGGCGACAAAGTCACCACCGGCTCGCTGATCATGGTCTTCGAAGTGGCCGGCGCAGCTTCTGCTGCCGCTCCGGCTGCGGCTGAAACGCCTGCTGCTCCAGCGGCACCGGCTGCCTCTGCGGCCAAAGAGGTTGCCGTACCGGATATCGGTGGCGACGAAGTAGAAGTGACCGAAGTGATGGTAAAAGTGGGCGACAAAGTTGCCGCTGAGCAGTCACTGATCACCGTTGAAGGTGACAAGGCTTCTATGGAAGTGCCGGCACCGTTCGCGGGTACCGTGAAAGAAATCAAAATCAGCGCCGGCGACAAAGTGAAAACCGGTTCCCTGATCATGGTGTTCGAAGTTGAAGGCGCAGCACCAGCGGCAGCCCCTGCTCAAAAAGCAGAAGCTGCACCGGCTCCGGCTGCCAGTGCGGCTCCGGCTGCCAGTGCGGCACCAGCCAAACAGGCTGCTCCTGCTGCCAAAGGCGAGTTCGCTGAGAACGACGCTTATGTGCATGCTACCCCGGTCATCCGCCGTCTGGCGCGTGAGTTCGGCGTAAACCTGGCGAAAGTGAAAGGCACCGGTCGTAAAGGCCGCATCCTGCGCGAAGACGTTCAGACTTACGTGAAAGACGCGGTCAAACGTGCAGAAGCGGCTCCGGCTGCTGCTGCCGGCGGCGGTCTGCCAGGCATGCTGCCATGGCCGAAAGTGGACTTCAGCAAGTTCGGTGAGATCGAAGAAGTTGAACTGGGCCGCATCCAGAAAATCTCGGGTGCCAACCTGAGCCGTAACTGGGTGATGATCCCGCATGTGACTCACTTCGACAAAACCGACATCACCGATCTGGAAGCTTTCCGCAAGCAACAGAACGAAGAAGCGGCCAAGCGTAAGCTGGACGTGAAGTTCACCCCGGTGGTGTTCATCATGAAAGCCGTTGCAGCCGCTCTGGAGCAGATGCCGCGTTTCAACAGCTCTCTGTCCGAAGATGGCCAGAAGCTGACGCTGAAAAAGTACATCAACGTGGGTGTGGCGGTTGATACACCAAACGGCCTGGTGGTTCCGGTATTCAAAGATGTGAACA
The DNA here is from genome assembly GCA_012719855.1 of Serratia liquefaciens. GTDB lineage: Bacteria > Pseudomonadota > Gammaproteobacteria > Enterobacterales > Enterobacteriaceae > Serratia > Serratia liquefaciens_A. The sequence continues at coordinate 7,324 of JAAXZN010000010.1, forward strand.
AGAAGAGCATCACCGAACTGTCCCGTGAGCTGATGGCTATCTCCAAAAAAGCGCGTGACGGTAAACTGACCGCCGGCGAAATGCAGGGTGGCTGTTTCACCATCTCTAGCCTGGGTGGTATCGGGACAACTCACTTCGCGCCGATTGTGAACGCGCCGGAAGTGGCTATTCTGGGTGTCTCCAAGTCTGCTATGGAGCCGGTCTGGAACGGTAAAGAGTTCGTGCCGCGCCTGATGATGCCAATGTCGCTCTCCTTCGACCACCGTGTTATCGATGGTGCAGATGGTGCGCGCTTTATTACCATCATCAACAACATGCTGGCTGATATCCGCCGTATGGTGATGTAATGAAAAAAGGGCGCAGCATGCTGCGCCCTTATCACTTTTGTAGCAGTTTTGTCGGTTTTTGCACGACTCGACAAAATTGTTGAGACACGGGTCACTCGAACACGCTTTGCAGATTATTAACAATTCTGTAAACTGCTCGCGGTGTAAGCGTCCCGGTGGATGAAGGGCGTTATGAGATCGATTAGCAATAAAAATGACGTCTGACCCGCCGGACAATCAATTAAGAGGTCATGATGAGTACTGAAATTAAAACTCAGGTCGTGGTACTTGGGGCGGGCCCGGCAGGTTACTCTGCTGCCTTTCGTTGCGCTGACTTAGGTCTTGAAACCGTTCTGGTTGAACGTTATTCCACGCTGGGCGGTGTTTGCCTGAACGTGGGATGTATCCCTTCCAAAGCACTGCTGCACGTTGCCAAAGTGATCGAAGAAGCCAAAGCGCTGGCCGAGCACGGCATCGTTTTCGGCGAGCCGAAAACTGACATCGACAAAGTGCGCGTCTGGAAAGAAAAAGTCATCAATCAGCTGACCGGCGGTCTGGCTGGCATGGCTAAAGGCCGTAAAGTGAAAGTGGTTAACGGCCTGGGCAAGTTCACCGGCGCTAACACCCTGGTTGTTGAAGGCGAAAATGGTCCAACCACCATCAACTTCGACAATGCCATCATCGCTGCAGGTTCTCGTCCGATCCAACTGCCATTCATTCCTCATGAAGATCCACGCGTGTGGGACTCTACCGATGCACTGGAACTGAAAACTGTCCCAGAGCGTCTGCTGGTGATGGGCGGCGGTATCATCGGCCTGGAAATGGGCACCGTATACCATGCGCTGGGTTCACAGATCGACGTCGTCGAAATGTTTGACCAGGTGATCCCGGCGGCTGACAAAGACGTGGTGAAAGTCTTCACCAAGCGTATCAGCAAGCAGTTCAACCTGATGCTGGAAACCAAAGTGACCGCGGTAGAAGCCAAAGAAGACGGCATCTATGTCACGATGGAAGGCAAAAAAGCCCCTGCAGAACCACAGCGTTATGACGCGGTGCTGGTTGCTATCGGCCGCGTACCTAACGGTAAGCTGCTGGAAGCGGGTAAAGCCGGCGTGGAAGTTGACGAGCGTGGTTTCATCAACGTCGACAAACAGCTGCGCACCAACGTGCCGCACATCTTCGCTATCGGCGACATCGTCGGTCAACCGATGCTGGCGCACAAAGGCGTGCATGAAGGCCACGTTGCCGCTGAAGTTATCGCCGGCATGAAGCACTACTTCGATCCGAAAGTGATCCCATCGATCGCTTACACCGAGCCGGAAGTTGCCTGGGTGGGTCTGACCGAGAAAGAAGCGAAAGAAAAAGGCATCAGCTACGAAACTTCCACCTTCCCGTGGGCAGCTTCTGGCCGTGCTATCGCCTCCGACTGCGCAGACGGCATGACCAAACTGATCTTCGACAAAGAAACTCACCGTATCATCGGTGGCGCGATTGTAGGCACCAACGGCGGCGAGCTGCTGGGTGAGATCGGTCTGGCTATCGAGATGGGTTGCGACGCAGAAGACATCGCGCTGACTATCCATGCTCACCCAACCCTGCACGAATCCGTAGGCTTGGCGGCAGAGATCTTTGAAGGCAGCATCACCGATCTGCCTAACCCGAAAGCTAAGAAGAAGTAATTCTGCTGGTTGAAAGGTGAATAAGCGGCTCCTGAAAAGGGGCCGTTTTTTTATGCGTGGCATCCAGGTAAAAGGCCGCTCGATGAGCGGCCAGTAGCTTACTTGTTCTGGAATATCACGTTGAACGTGAGGCTGTTGCCGTTAACCGACCAACCGCCTTTGCTCACGCCAAACGCCGACCCCAGTACAATGAGCAGGATAAATAGGGAACTCCCTTTCATTGCGCGATCCTTGTGGAACCACGACCACCGCGACTTCACCGGAAAAATCCCGGCGGAACAAGCGCTTTGTGGCGCCTGTATCGCAGTCGTTGTAGCACTGTTCTCAAGCCCGATGACCGACTGCTAAACCGGCAGAACAGACCCGGCTAAATATTACGTTGAAATGAATTTCCAGACATTCTTTTTGTTGATTTTTTAATCATCGTTGCGCACAATGTCCCTGCTTTGTGGCGCTTGTATCGTTCTTTAACGATGTAAGAAATCCGTAAGGTGCCTGCTAACACCGAACGGAACAACAGAACCGCCTTAACGGCGGTTTTTTTGTGCCTTCCGATCTCAAATTTTACTATTCGCGACCAATAGCCATTGTAAGTGAGTGGGTATTATGTTGTGCTCGTCAGGCTGATGCAGGTTGTGAACGGAACCTTCCTGCAGCCCCGTCGGGCCTGTGTTGCAGCCGATTACACTGCGCTCAACGATTCAGCAAAGATTTAATGTTGCTTTTATGTGAACGAATTAACAACCAATTCAAATCCTGATATGCTGGCTGAGCGGAACCGGGCACTGTAACTTACAGTCCAGGACATCGACAGCAGTGCCCCGTCAGGATCAATGGCATCAACACCGTGCGCTAAACCCGGTTTGAATAGAGAACGCCAGGCACAATAAATGACAATGAGAGCGAGGAGAATGTCGTGCTAGAAGAATACCGTAAGCACGTAGCCGAGCGTGCTGCAGAGGGCATAGTCCCTAAGCCGTTAGACGCCACCCAAATGGCAGCGCTGGTTGAATCATTAAAGAATCCGCCAAAAGGCGAAGAAGAATTCCTGTTAGACCTGCTGATTAACCGTGTGCCACCGGGCGTCGACGAAGCCGCCTATGTAAAAGCCGGTTTCCTGGCAGCCATCGCCAAAGGCGAAGCGACCTCCCCCCTGATTACCCCCGAGAAAGCCGTAGAACTGTTAGGCACCATGCAAGGTGGCTATAACATTCATCCGCTGATCGACGCGCTGGATAACGAAAAGTTGGCTGCGATTGCAGCCATTGCGCTGTCCCATACGCTGCTGATGTTCGACAACTTCTACGACGTGGAAGAAAAAGCCAAAGCGGGTAACCCGCACGCCAAGCAGATTATGCAGTCCTGGGCCGATGCCGAGTGGTATCTGTCTCGTCCGCAACTGGCGGAAAAAATCACCGTTACCGTATTCAAAGTCACCGGTGAAACCAACACCGATGACCTGTCGCCGGCGCCGGATGCCTGGTCACGCCCGGATATCCCTCTGCACGCCCTGGCGATGCTGAAAAACGAACGTGAAGGCATTGTGCCGGACCAGCCGGGCAACGTCGGGCCTATCAAGCAAATCGAACTGCTGAACAAGAAAGGCTTCCCGCTGGCTTACGTTGGTGACGTTGTCGGTACCGGTTCTTCCCGTAAATCCGCCACCAACTCGGTGCTGTGGTTTATGGGCGACGACATCCCTTACGTGCCTAACAAGCGCGGCGGCGGTGTGGTACTCGGCGGTAAAATCGCACCAATCTTCTTCAACACCATGGAAGATGCCGGTGCGTTGCCGATTGAAGTGGACGTCAATGACCTGAACATGGGTGATGTGATCGACATTTACCCGTACAAGGGTGAAGTGCGCAACCACGAAACCGGTGAACTGATTGCCAACTTCGAACTGAAGACCGACGTGCTGCTCGACGAAGTGCGCGCCGGTGGCCGTATTCCGCTGATCATTGGCCGTGGCCTGACTACCAAAGCGCGTGAAGCGTTGGGCCTGCCGCACAGCGACGTGTTCCGCATTGCCAAAGAAGTGGCTGCCAGCAGCAAAGGCTTCTCGCTGGCGCAGAAAATGGTTGGCCGCGCCTGTGGCGTCGCCGGCGTGCGTCCGGGAGAATACTGCGAGCCCAAAATGACCTCAGTCGGCTCACAGGACACCACCGGCCCGATGACCCGTGACGAGCTGAAAGATTTGGCTTGCCTGGGCTTCTCCGCCGATCTGGTGATGCAGTCGTTCTGTCACACCGCCGCGTACCCGAAACCGGTTGACGTGACGACTCACCACACGCTGCCGGACTTCATCATGAACCGTGGCGGCGTGTCGCTGCGTCCGGGCGATGGCGTTATCCACTCCTGGCTGAACCGCATGCTGCTGCCGGATACCGTTGGCACCGGCGGTGACTCCCACACCCGTTTCCCGATCGGCATTTCCTTCCCGGCGGGTTCCGGCCTGGTTGCCTTTGCCGCCGCTACCGGCGTGATGCCGCTGGATATGCCTGAGTCTGTCCTGGTGCGCTTCAAAGGCAAGATGCAGCCTGGCATTACTCTGCGCGACCTGGTGCATGCTATCCCTTACTACGCCATCCAGCAGGGCCTGCTGACCGTAGAGAAGAAGGGCAAGAAGAACATCTTCTCTGGCCGCATTCTGGAAATCGAAGGTTTGCCGGATCTGAAAGTCGAGCAGGCATTCGAACTGACTGACGCTTCGGCCGAACGTTCCGCTGCCGGCTGTACCATCAAGCTGGATAAGGCACCGATTGAAGAGTATCTGAACTCCAACATCGTGCTGCTGAAGTGGATGATCTCCGAAGGCTACGGCGACCGTCGTACCCTGGAGCGTCGCATTCAGGGCATGCAAAAATGGCTGGCGGATCCGCAACTGCTGGAAGGCGATGCGGATGCAGAATACGCTGCGGTGATCGACATCGATCTGGCAGAGATCACTCAGCCAATCCTGTGTGCACCAAACGATCCGGATGACGCACGTCTGCTGTCTGATGTAGCCAACAGCAAGATCGATGAAGTGTTTATCGGTTCCTGCATGACCAACATCGGCCACTTCCGCGCGGCAGGCAAGCTGCTGGATCAGCACAAAGGCCAGTTGCCGACCCGTCTGTGGGTGGCTCCGCCAACCAAGATGGATGCGGCTCAGCTGACCGAAGAAGGCTACTACAGCGTCTTCGGCAAGAGCGGTGCACGTATCGAGATCCCGGGTTGTTCACTGTGTATGGGTAACCAGGCGCGCGTGGCCGACGGTGCGACGGTGGTTTCCACCTCGACCCGTAACTTCCCGAACCGTCTGGGGACCGGTGCCAACGTGTATCTGGCTTCTGCGGAGCTGGCGGCGGTGGCTTCGCTGCTGGGCCGTCTGCCAACGCCGGACGAGTACCAGACGTACATGGCGCAGGTCGATAAGTCAGCGGCGGATACCTACCGTTACCTGAACTTTGACCAGCTGGGTCAGTACACGGAAAAAGCCGACGGCGTGATCTTCCAAACCGCTGTTTAAGTCGCTATATTGCGCAACTGTTTAACGGGAGGCCTTGGCCTCCCGTTTTATTTTTCTCAGTTGCCAACTTTGCGAGCGCTCACTGAGTTAGTCATGAATTAATGTTTACACTAAGAGAAAGGGCTCAGGAGGGCGTGCTATGGATTACGAATTTCTGCGTGACGTTACCGGTCAGGTGGTGGTCAGATTTTCGATGGGGCATGAGGCGATTGGCCACTGGATCAACGAAGAACTCAAAGGCGACTTCAACCTGCTCGATCGCATCGAAGCCGGTGCGGCGCAAGTGAAGGGCAGCGAGCGTCAATGGCAGCTGGAAGGCCATGAATACACGTTGCTGATGGACGGGGAGGAAGTGATGATCCGCGCCAACCTGCTGGAGTTCGAGGGCGACGAGATGGAGGAGGGGATGAATTACTATGACGAAGAAAGCCTCTCATTCTGCGGCGTCGAAGACTTTTTGCAGGTATTGAAGGCCTACCGTTCTTTTATGCTGAAATACTGAACGTAAGGGCGCGGCGTGCCGCGCCCGATACAGATTACAGATGCGGAATATTGCGGCCGTAATAGATTTCCTGCATCTCTTTCCACAGCAGATCGGTAATCTCTTTACGCTCAGCCTCGCTCAGCGCGTCCGGTTTGGCGTTAAACAGGTAGTGCTTCAGATCGAAATCCTTCAGCAACATCTTGGTGTGGAAGATGTTTTCCTGATAAACATTCACGTCCATCATGTGGTACAGCGCCTTCATGTCATCAGACATAAAGTTCTGGATCGAGTTGATCTCATGATCGATGTAATGCTTCAAGCCGTTCACGTCGCGGGTAAAACCGCGCACGCGATAATCCATGGTGACGATGTCAGATTCCAACTGGTGGATCAGGTAATTCAGCGCCTTAAGCGGTGAAATCACGCCGCAGGTGGACACTTCGATATCGGCGCGGAAGGTGCAAAGACCGCCTTCCGGATGGCTCTCCGGATAGGTATGAACGCAGATATGGCTCTTGTCCAGGTGCGCGACTACCGTCTTTGACAGCGGGCCCGGGTGTTCTGAAGTATCGACATCGTCCGGGTCGACCGGCTCTTCGCTGACCAGAATGGTGACGCTGGCGCCCTGAGGCTCGTAGTCCTGACGTGCGATGTTGAGAATATTGGCGCCAATGATCGAGCAGGTCTCGCTCAGGATCTCCGTCAGGCGGTTGGCGTTGTATTGCTCGTCAATGTAGGCGATATAGCCGGCGCGGTCGTCCGCGGTTTTGGCGTAACAAATATCGTAAATACAAAAACTCAGGCTTTTGGTCAGGTTGTTGAAGCCGTGCAGTTTTAGCTTATGCAATTTGGTTCACCTCCTTTATCTTCTCGCTTAACGTGAAACGTTCAGTGCGTCGAGCAAATACTGCGGCAGTGCAAAGCTGCCCGCGTGAATTGCCGGGTTATAATAACGACAGTTTAAGCCGCTTTGATGAAAGCGATGTTGCAGCGTTGGCAGATCAAGCTGACGCAGCGCCGGGTTTTGGCTGGCCCAGGCGAAGGTCATAATGCCGCCGTAATAGGTCGGGATCGCCGCCTGGTAGAAACTGACGTCCTTGAAGTATTGGCTCAGCTTGGTGTGGCTATTGACCGCTTCGTCTTGCTGCAGGAAGCACACGCCGTTTTGCGCAACAAAAATGCCGCCCTCGTTCAGGCAGCGCGCGCAGCCTTCGTAGAACGCTGAGGTGAACAGGCTTTCGCCGGGGCCGATAGGATCGGTGCAGTCGGAGATAATCACATCGAATTTTTCATCGGTCTGATTAACAAAGTTGACGCCATCGTCGATCACCAGCTTAAAGCGCGGATCGTCGTAAGCACCGGCATTGTGATTCGGCAGGTATTGGCGGCAGAACTCCACCACGCCGGCGTCAATCTCGACCATGGTGATCTGTTCTACGCCCTGATGGCGGCTGACTTCGCGCAGCATAGCACCGTCGCCACCGCCGATAATCAGCACTTTCTTCGCCTGGCCGTGGGCCAGCAGAGGGACGTGGGTCATCATTTCGTGATAAATGAACTCGTCGCGTTCGGTGGTTTGCACCACGCCGTCGAGCGCCATAACGCGCCCCAGAACCGGGTTTTCAAAAATCACCAAATCCTGATGCTCGGTCTTCTCACGATACAGCACGTTCTCTACCGAGAAGTACTGGCCGAAGTTGGCATGCAGTGTTTCATACCAAATTTCTTTCTGGGTCATGTGCGGGAACTCCGTAATAACAGCCATGAAAAATTGGCGCAACATCATAGCTAACTCTGCCTGGTGATGCACGGCTGAATTTCAAACAGAGATAGCGGAAGGCGGGGGATTAGTTAGCGTAGGCCAGCAGGCTTAGCGAGTCGCGTGCCAGAGATTTGCATTTGTTCGGGGTAGGAATGGCGATACCACTGAGATCGCGATAGCTGTCTTCACCCAGAGCCTTCATATTAAAACTATTATAGTTGGTCAGATCCCAACGGTTTTGCTGCGCGAAATAAACGATGGCGCGTTTGATTTGCGCATTGGGCAAGTCGTTGTAGCCGCAATCGTTTTTCAAATAAATAAACACCGCCGTCAGATCGGCCAGATCTTCCGCTTCGGACTCATTCAGCGCCAGACTGGCGTTGGAGAACCCCAGCATGGTGAGCAACAGCACCAGTAAACTTGTTTTTTTCATCATGAAAATAGACCTGTTTGTTGTCTACAGACGTTATCACACTTGCCTGTAAAGGCACCAAATTTTATTACTCACAGGTAACATAACCGGCAGCAAAGGCTTGACCTTCCGCTAAGGGGAGGGTTTAGGCTGACGGCTATAGTTAAGTTAGATCACTGAGAAGAGGGAGTCAGCGATGTTACGCCGTGATTTTATCAAACTGACCGCTGCGCTGGGCGCGGCAAGCGCCTTACCGTTATGGAGCCGGGGCGCATGGGCGGCTGAATTGCCGGCGTTGCCGATCCCGCCATTGCTGATGCCGGACGCACAAGGGAACATTGCTCTGGCGCTGCAAACCGGCGAGGTGAACTGGCTGCCGGGCAAGGCGACCCAAACCTGGGGTTTTAATGGCGCGTTGCTGGGGCCGGCGGTGCGCCTGCAACGGGGCAAACCGGTCACGGTGGATATCCGCAATGCGCTGCCGGAAGCCAGCACCGTTCACTGGCACGGTCTGGAAATCCCCGGTGACGTAGACGGTGGGCCACAGGCGCTGATTCAACCGGGCGCGACGCGCCGGGTGCAGTTCACTATCGAACAGCCTGCGGCCACCTGCTGGTTCCATCCGCACACCCACGGCAAGACCGGTCAGCAGGTGATGAAGGGCTTGGCCGGGCTGGTGCTACTGGAAGATGACGAAAGCAGTAAGTTACCGCTGCCGAAAACCTGGGGGCAGGATGATATTCCGGTGATCCTACAGGACAAACGCTTGGGTAAAGACGCGCAGATTGAATACCAACTGGACGTCATGAGTGCTGCGGTAGGCTGGTTTGGCGACCGCATGTTCACCAACGGCGCTCAGTATCCCCGCCACGTGGCCCCTCGCGGTTGGCTGCGTCTGCGCTTTCTCAATGGTTGTAATGCACGCTCGCTGAACCTGGCCGCCAGCGATAACCGTCCACTCTATGTGATTGCCAGCGACGGCGGTTTTCTGGCCGAGCCGGTCAAGCTGACCGAATTGCCGATGCTGATGGGCGAACGTTTCGAAGTGTTGGTGGACGCCTCCGACGGCAAAGCTTTCGATATCGTCACGCTGCCGGTCAAACAGATGGGCATGACGCTGGCACCGTTCGACCAGCCGCTGCCGGTGTTGCATATCCAGCCTTCGCTGGCGCAGGGCATCAAGACGATGCCGGACAGCCTGGTGAAACTGCCTGCGCTGCCTGCGGTGGCCGGCATCCAGGAGCGTTGGCTGCAACTGATGATGAATCCACAGTTGGATAAGCTGGGTATGCAGGCGCTGATGGAGCGCTATGGCCATCAGGCCATGGCCGGCATGAGCATGGATCACGGCAGCATGGGCAAAGGCGACAGCGGTGAGATGTCCGGCATGCAAGGGATGGATCACGGCAGTATGAAGGGCATGGATCACCGCAACATGAAGGGCATGGATCACGGCGCGAAGCCGTTCGATTTCAGCCATGGCAACATGATCAACGGCAAGGCCTTCGACATGACCAAGCCGATGTTTGAAGCCAAACGCGGCAAGTACGAAAAGTGGACCCTTTCCGGCGAAGGCGACATGATGCTGCATCCATTCCATATTCACGGCACCCAATTCCGCATCCTGTCGGAAAACGGCAAACCGCCGGCGGCTCACCGCAGCGGCTGGAAAGACACGGTAAGGGTAGAAGGTTGGCGCAGTGAAGTGTTGGTGCGATTCGATCACCTTGCCAACAGCGATCACGCCTATATGGCCCACTGTCACCTGCTGGAACACGAAGATACCGGCATGATGATGGGCTTTACGGTCGCGGACTGATCTCCTCGTTGTCTTTCAAGTGGCGGCGCACTCGCGTCGCCACCGGCTTCAGGCTATGCTAAACTCTGCGCCCTTCTTCCGGCAACTGACCTGAAAACTATGAAACACACTGTAGACGTAATGATTTCCGAGCAGGAAGTTAAGACCCGTATTGCCGAACTTGGCCGCCAGATCACCGAACATTACCGCGACAGCGGCAGTGACATGGTGCTGGTTGGGCTGCTGCGCGGTTCCTTCATGTTCATGGCTGACTTGTGTCGCACCATTGAAGTGCCGCATGAGGTCGACTTTATGACCGCTTCCAGCTACGGCAGCGGCATGTCCACGACTCGCGACGTAAAAATCCTTAAGGATTTGGATGAAGATATCCGCGGCAAAGACGTGCTGATCGTGGAAGACATCATCGATTCCGGCAATACGCTGAACAAAGTGCGTGAAATTCTGGCGCTGCGTGGGCCGAAATCCTTGGCAATTTGCACCCTGTTGGACAAGCCTGAACGCCGTGAAGTGGGAGTGCCGGTTGAGTACGTCGGTTTTTCAATCCCGGACGAATTCGTGGTGGGTTACGGCATTGACTACGCTCAGCGCTACCGCCATTTGCCGTACGTCGGCAAAGTGGTGCTGCTGGACGAGTAAACGGCTGTGGGCGCGGTATGCCGCGCCCGTGAGCTTTAAATACCTTTATCCTGTTGCAGCGTGGCCATGGCTTTGCGATAGCCCATTTCCAGGCTTTCGCGGCTGGTCGCAGCCACTTCCAGATCGCGCAGACGGCCGTCCTGGATCCCGTATACCCAACCGTGAATCATCACTTTCTGGCCGCGTTTCCATGCTGATTGCATGATGGTGGAATGGCCTAGGTTGTAGACCTGCTCAATAACGTTGATCTCACACAGCACGTCAAGACGTTGTTCCGGCTCCAGTTCACCCAGCAGTGAGCTGTGTTTGTACCACAGGTCGCGAATGTGCAGCAGCCAGTTGTTGATCAGCCCCAGTTCCGGGTTCTCGACCGCCGCTTCCACGCCGCCGCAGCCCAGGTGACCGCAGATAATAATATGCTCGACTTCCAGCACGTCGACGGCGTATTGCACCACCGACAGGCAGTTTAAATCGGTGTGGATCACCAGGTTTGCCACGTTACGGTGAACAAACAGTTCACCCGGCTCCAGCCCGGTCAGTCTTTCCGCAGGTACGCGGCTGTCAGAACAACCTATCCATAAAAAGCGGGGCTTTTGCGCCTGTGCTAAGCGTTCAAAAAAGTCCGGGTCTTCCTTGCTGATGTTAGCCGACCAGGTGTGGTTATTGGCGATAAGCTTTTCGATCTCTTTCATGGAGGTTATAGGCCTGTAACGAACAGATTGCGTTGGGGTAATATAGGACAAGCGTCACAATTTGGATATCGGAACAGTGGCGCCGGGCGATATTCGGCCACTTTTTATTCAATATGGCGGGATGGAAGCTGAATTTACCGCACGGATTTGCCTCAGTGAAAACGCTGCTGATGATAAGATCATCTTCATTACAAAAACGCAGCAGCATACTCATCGTACAAGGTACTTTTTAACTTATGAATTATGCACTGGAATTAGCGCAGTTAACCAAGACTTACGCCGGTGGCGTCAAGGCGTTGCGCGGGATCGATCTCAATGTCGAAGCGGGGGATTTCTATGCCCTGCTGGGGCCGAACGGCGCCGGAAAATCCACGACCATCGGCATCATCAGTTCGTTGGTTAACAAAACCTCCGGCAGCGTGCGGGTGTTCGGCTACGACATCGACAAGGACATCGTTAACGCCAAGCGTCAGCTCGGGCTGGTGCCACAGGAATTCAACTTTAACCCGTTCGAAACCGTGATGCAGATTGTGGTCAATCAGGCGGGCTACTATGGCGTGACCCGCCGCGAAGCCTTGGCTCGCGCGGAAAAATACCTGACTCAGTTGGATCTGTGGGGCAAGCGCGAAGAACGCGCTCGCATGCTGTCCGGCGGCATGAAGCGCCGTTTGATGATCGCCCGCGCCTTGATGCATCAGCCAAAACTGCTGATCCTCGATGAACCGACTGCCGGGGTGGATATCGAGCTGCGTCGCTCGATGTGGGGCTTCCTGAAAGAGCTTAACGCCCAGGGCACCACCATTATTCTCACCACTCACTATCTGGAAGAGGCAGAAATGTTGTGCCGCAATATCGGCATCATCCAGAACGGTGAGCTGGTGGAGAACACCTCGATGAAAGGTCTGCTGGCCAAGCTGAAGTCCGAAACCTTTATCCTCGATCTGGCGGCGAAAAGCCCGCTACCGAAGCTGGACGGCTACCGTCATCGCCTGACGGACACCTCGACGCTGGAGGTGGAAGTGATGCGCGAGCAGGGCCTGAACGGCCTGTTTGCCCAGCTCAGCGCACAGGGCGTCCAGGTCCTGAGCATGCGTAACAAGGCCAACCGGCTGGAAGAGCTGTTTGTCACCCTGGTTAACGGTAATGGAGAAAAAGCATGACGCGTTTGTATTGGGTGGCTTTGCAGAGCATCTGGGCTAAAGAGATCAACCGCTTTGCCCGTATCTGGATCCAGACCCTGGTGCCGCCGGTGATCACCATGACGCTGTATTTCATCATCTTCGGCAACCTGATTGGTTCACGTATCGGTGAGATGCACGGTTTCGATTACATGCAGTTTATCGTTCCCGGCCTGATCATGATGGCGGTGATCACCAACTCGTACGCCAACTTGGCCTCGTCGTTCTTCAGCGCCAAATTCCAGCGTAACATCGAAGAACTGCTGGTGGCCCCGGTGCCGACGCACGTGGTGATTGCCGGTTACGTCGGCGGCGGCGTGGCGCGGGGGATCTGCGTCGGCGTGCTGGTGACCGTGATCTCGCTGTTCTTTGTGCCGCTGCAGGTGCATGCCTGGTGGGTGATTGTGGTCACGCTGTTGCTGACGGCGATCTTGTTCTCGTTGGCAGGCCTGATCAACGCGGTGTTTGCCACCACCTTTGACGATATCAGCCTGATCCCGACCTTCGTGCTGACGCCGCTGACCTACCTGGGCGGGGTGTTCTACTCGCTGACGCTGCTGCCGCCGTTCTGGCAGGCGGTGTCCAAGCTGAACCCGATCGTCTATATGATCAGCGGGTTCCGCTACGGTTTCCTGGGCATCAGCGACGTGCCGTTGGCGCTCACCATGGCGGTGCTGGTGGCGTTTATTGCGGTGTTCTATCTGCTGGCCTGGTTCCTGATTGAGCGTGGCCGCGGTTTGCGCACCTGATAGCATGGCGTCCCCGGGCTGGCGTACGGGGACGCGTTTATCAATCTGCGGCAGACATCCCGTAAATCAATAAAATTGCTCGAATAACCCCTTTCTCCCCGCTGTTCAAATCGTGCTATGCTGACGCTCCACATTTTCTCCATTTTGTTATATACCCTATGAATTTCAAATTGCAGCCAGGCGGCCAGCGCGCTCATCCTCAGGTAATTAATGGGATGATCGAGTGCAGGTAACAACGCTGCAGTCTGAAATACGACGGGTATTACGTACTCGTAAGCAGAATATAATCATGCGGTCTACACACAAGATAGCGGCTGGGTTACTCGGCATCCTGTTGTCGTTCACCTCCCCGGCGGGCCTGGCAAGTTTGCTGTCGGAAGACAGCGCCGTTAAATCCGAATATATGGAAGCGCAGCGCGACAGCGAGGTTTATTCGCTGATTGGCGAGCATGTTATTCCGGTCGGCGAAGTGAAGCAGGGGCAGCTGATTCAGGTGTTCCCGGCGGATGCGGAGTATTACGAGTTCAAATTCGGCCACGGCACGGGGTTTATCGACAAAGACGATGTGCGCAGTCTTAAAAAATCGCGCAAGGTGAAGGACGATCTTGGCGAGCTGAATAAGCCGCTGACCAACCAGAACCTGATCACTCAAAAGGCGATCAACGTCTATACCGATGCGGATAACGCCAGTGATGTGTTTGGCGTGCTGGAAGAGAATCTGCGCTACCCGATTATCGGCAAGCTGAAGGATAGGCTCAACAACACCTGGTATGAGATCAACATTGGCGATCGTCTGGGTTATGTCAGCGAGCTGGACTGCGAGATTGACACCGGTATTCCGGTGCTGACCTACCATCACCTGCTGAAAAACGAAGAGAACAAGCGTTTCCGCCATACCTCGACCACCACTTCCGATGTGGCGTTCAGCAATCAGATGACCTACCTGAAGCAGGCGGGCTACGACACGATTTCCCTGTATCAGCTGGAAGCCTATCTGAACAACCAGATCAACCTGCCCGGCAAGGCAGTGGTGCTGACGTTCGATGACGGGCTGAAATCGGTCTACCGTTACGCTTACCCGGTGTTGAAGAATTACGGCTTCCGCGCCACGGCGTTTATTATTTCCTCACGCATCAAGCGCCATCCGCAAAAGTGGAATCCAGATTCGCTGCAGTTTATGAGCATTTCCGAACTGAAGCAGATCCAGGACGTGTTCGACGTGCAGTCGCATACGCATTTCCTGCATCGCACCGACGGCAATCGTCAGCCGATCCTGCTGAGCCGTTCGCTGCACAACATAGAGTTCGATTTTGAGCACTCGCGTCGCGCGCTGTCGCAGTTTAATCCGCATGTGCTGTATGTGTCATACCCGTTTGGCGGCTATAACCAACGGGCGATACAGGCGGCGAAGGATGCCGGTTTCCATATGGCGGTAACCACGGTGCAGGGCAAGGTGAAGCCGGGGGATAACCCTTATACGCTGAAGCGGTTGTACATTTTGCGCACCGACTCGATTCAGACCATGGCCGACAGAATAGCCAACAAGCCGGGAACGCTGGTGGTGCAGTAATCAGGAAGAAACGGGCGCCGACGGCGCCCGTTGTGACTTTTAGGCGACCTGAACCGGCACGGCTTTCGCCTTGCGCTGCAGGTTATTGTCGCCTTCGAAGTAGGCCACTTTCGGATGGTGTTGGCGGGCATCGGCATCGCTCATCTGCACGTAAGAACAGATGATCAGCTTGTCGCCGACGCAGGCGCAACGCGCTGCCGCCCCGTTGACCGAAATAATGCGCGAACCGCGTTCGGCGGCGATGGCATAGGTAGAGAAACGCTGACCGTTATCAACGTTATAAATATCGATAGCTTCATATTCCAGAATGCCTGCGGCCTCCAGGAAGTCCTGATCGATGGCGCAGGAGCCTTCATAGTGCAAGTCGGCCTGAGTCACTTTCACCCGATGCAGCTTGCCTTGCAGCATAGTACGTATCATAACTTTACCTAACTGAGTATCAGCCTTCACAGGCGATTGAGGTGGCGTTAAACCCTTCGTCTTTCAAGCTGCAGTGTTGTTGGCTGCTTACGCTCACCCCAGTCACTTACTTGAGTAAGCTCCTGGGGATTCCCGTACTTGCCGCCTAGCTGCAACTTGAAATCCATTAGGGTAGATCTTTTTATTACTTTCCCGGTAACAACGGTACCAAATATGCAAAAACCTACAGCGTCAGATCAACCTGCTGGTTGTCAATCAAGCGCGCCTTGCCCAGCCAGGCGGCCATCAGCACCACTGCCCGTTGGCTTTCCACGCCCAGCGGTTGCAGGCTGTCGGCGTCACGGATAAACAGCTCGTCCGGTGTGAAACCGGCACTGCGCAACTGAGCAGCGGTTTGTTCCAGCAACTCGTCGATATGGCGTTCGCCGTTGCTGAGCTGCTCTGCCAGCGCATTCATGATCTTGCTGAGTTGTGGGGCGATTTTACGCTCTTCGGCGGTCAGGTAGCCATTGCGTGAACTGAGCGCCAGGCCATCTTTAGCGCGTACGGTCGGCACGCCCACGATGTCGATGTCGTAACCCATATCCGCCACCATTTTGCGGATCAACGCCAACTGCTGATAATCCTTCTCGCCAAAACAGGCCAGGTCCGGTTGCACCAGATTGAACAGCTTGCTGACAATGGTCGCGACGCCGCGGAAGTGGCCTGGACGGCTGGCGCCCTCCAGCATGGAGGAAATGCCCGGTACGTCGACGTAGGTCTGCTGTTCCAGCCCCTGAGGGTAGACATCGGCCGGCGCCGGTGCGAACACCAGCTCTACGCCGCGACGGGTCAGCTTTTCGCTGTCCTCCTGCAGGGTGCGCGGGTAGCGCGCCAAATCGTCAGGACGTTCGAACTGCATCGGGTTGACGAAAATACTGACCACCACGATATCGGCGCGTGCGCGGGCTTCATCGACCAGCGTCATATGGCCTTCGTGCAGGTTGCCCATGGTCGGCACCAGCGCGATACGTTTACCCTCTTGACGCCAGCGGCGGATCTGCTGACGCAACAGCGGCAGGGTTTCGATAATTACCATTCCATAACTCCTAACGCAGTCACTTTAGTTGAATGAGTGCTCTTCAGCGGGGTAAATTCCTTGCTCCACGTCCTGCATATATTGTTGCACCGCCAAGCGGATATCGCCGCTTTGCGCCAGGAAGTTTTTAGCGAATTTAGGCGTATGGCCACCGGTGATGCCGAACGCGTCGTGCATCACCAGAATTTGGCCATCGGTGGCATTGCCGGCGCCGATGCCAATCACCGGGATGGTCAGTTCTTCGGTGATTTTGCGTGCCAATTCGCTTGGCACGCATTCCAGCACCAGCAGCTGCATGCCGGCCAGCTCCAGATTTTTGGCGTCTTCCAGCAGTTGCTTGGCGGCAAGCTCATCACGGCCCTGCACTTTGTAGCCGCCAAACACGTTAACGGATTGCGGCGTCAGCCCGAGGTGGCCACACACCGGTACGGCCCGTTCGGTCAGCATTTTTACCGTTTCGCACAGCCAGCTGCCGCCTTCCAGTTTTACCATGTTAGCGCCAGCCTGCATCAGCTCGGCGGCATTGGCGCAGGCCAGGGAGGGGGTGGCGTAACTCATAAAAGGCATATCGGCCAGCAACAGACAGGCCGGGGCGCCGCGGCGGACGGCGCGGGTATGATAGGCAACGTCGGCGACGGTGACTGGCAGCGTGGAGTCGTGGCCCTGCAGCGTCATCCCCAGCGAGTCGCCTACCAGCAGTACTTTAACGCCTTGCTCTTCAAACAGTTTGGCAAAGCTGGCATCGTAGGCGGTGAGGGAAGCGAACTTGCGTTGTTCCTGCTTCCACTGGCGCAAATGGGTTACGGTGGTGGGTTTCATCACTACGTCTCCTGAATAGGACCGAGCGGTATGCGCAGGGCCCTGGCTGCAAAAAAGTGCTGTCATTCTACTGTAACCCTAACGGGGTGGGTAGCGCAGATCATCATGCTTAAGAGCTTCTTAAGAACCTTGTGGTGTAATGGGCGGCAATGGCTAAAAAAGGACGCACATGCGAATTTTGCTGATAGAAGATGACAAGTTAATTGGCGACGGCATCAAGGCCGGCTTGACCAAACTTGGCTTTAATCTGGACTGGTTTACCGATGGTCTGGTGGGGAAAAACGCGCTGGAAAGCGCGCCTTACGACGCGGTTATTCTCGATCTCAGCCTGCCGGGCCTCGACGGTCTGGATCTGCTGCGACAGTGGCGGCAGGCTGGCCACGACGTGCCGGTGCTGATCCTTACCGCACGGGACGCGTTGGAGCAGCGGGTCAGCGGCCTGCAGAGCGGTGCCGACGATTACCTGTGCAAGCCTTTTGCCCTGGCGGAAGTTGCGGCTCGCCTGCAGGCGCTGATCCGTCGTCGCCACGGCCAACTGATGCCGCAGCTGGTGCATGGCAATGTGGTGTTTGACGCCGCCACCCGCAGCGTAAGCTGCAACGGCGAACCGGTCACGCTGACGCCGCGTGAGCTGGCGGTGCTGGAACTGTTCCTGCATAACAAGGGACGGGTGCTGGCGCGGCCGCTGCTGCAGGAAAAATTGTACAACTGGGACGACGAGGTCAGCAGCAACGCGGTAGAAGTGCATATTCACCACCTGCGGCGCAAGTTGGGCAACGGCTTTATCCGCACCATTCACGGCGTGGGGTATACCCTGGGGGATGTGCCGTGAAACATCTCAGTCTGCGGTTGCGGCTGATCCTGATCTTCAGCCTGCTGGCATTATTGACCTGGTGCTCCGCCAGTGTGGTGGCGTGGATGATGACGCGCAACAACATCAACGAAGTGTTCGATACCCAACAGATGCTGTTCGCCAAACGCCTGGCGACCGCCAATCTGGGAGATCTTTTGGCCGACGAAAGCGTACGTAGCCTGCCGAAAACCAAGAAGCTGGTGCATCACGGTAAACGCGGCGAGCAGGACGACGACGCGCTGGCGTTCGCCATTTTCGATCGTAACGGCAAGATGTTGCTCAATGATGGCGAGAACGGGGCGGATTTCCTGTTCGATGGCGAGCGAGAAGGCTTTACCGATGGTGAACGCAAAGGCGATGACGACAGTTGGCGACTGCTGTGGCTGACCAGCCCGGACGGCCGCTATCGCATCGTCGTGGGGCAGGAGTGGGACTATCGGCGCGATATGGCGTTGGGCATGGTGACCGGGCAACTGGTGCCCTGGCTGGTGACGCTGCCGATCCTGATGCTGCTGATTGCCTTGATGGTCGGGCGAGAACTGAAGCCATTACGCGCGGTCGCTGCTGGACTGCGCAAGCGCGCTCCGGATGACGCCACACCGCTGGACGCGCGCCAGGTACCGACCGAAGTGCGCCCGCTGGTGGATGCGCTTAACGCGCTGTTTGCCCGCATTAATGCGCTATTGGTGCGTGAGCGGCGTTTTACCTCCGATGCGGCCCATGAGCTGCGCAGCCCGTTGGCGGCGCTGCGGGTACAGACGGAAGTGGTGCAACTGGCCGGTGATGACGAACAGATGCGCGAGCATGCGCTGGAAAACCTGACGGTGAGTATCGATCGCGCGACCCGGCTGGTGGATCAGCTGCTGACGCTTTCGCGGCTGGATTCACTGTCCGATCTGGCCGAGTTGGAAGCGGTCGACTGGGGGCAACTGGTGCCGATGACCCTGGCGGAACAGGATCGTCAGGCCCATGCTGCAGGCGTCACGCTGCGCTATGAACAGCAGGGCACACCACCGCCGTTGCATGGACAAGCGCTGCTGCTGTCGCTGCTGGTACGCAATCTGGTGGATAACGCAGTGCGTTACACGCCGGCAGGCGGTACCGTTACGGTGAGGCTGACAGAGCGGATGCTGAGGGTCGAAGACGATGGCCCGGGCGTGACGGAGGAGCACCTGGCTCGACTGGGGGAACGTTTTTATCGCCCTCCAGGGCAGGAACAAACCGGGAGCGGGCTGGGATTATCTATTGTGCAGCGTATCGCTGGCCTGCATGGCTTGCGTGTCAGCTTTGCCAATCGGCCGGCCGGGGGATTTGTCGCGCAGGTGGTGCTGTAAGGGCACTGTATATGAACTGCGCCCGACTCTGGCGTTTACTTGGGTTTATGCCAGAGTTCCATGCCGTTTTTCGGCACGCGCTTCAGGCAACTGGTCAGCGACTCGCCGTCCGGGAAAATCAGGTCAGGAGCGATTTCCGCCAGCGGGTAGAGCATGAACTCGCGTTCTTTCAGACCGTAATGCGGTACCGTCAGGCGATCGGTATGAATAACCTGTTCGCCATACAGCATGATGTCTAAATCGAGGGTACGTGGGCCCCAGCGCTCATCTTTGCGCACGCGGCCCTGATTGCGTTCTATCGCCTGGGTGTGATCCAGCAGTTGTTCCGCGGGCAGCAAGGTATCCAGCGCCACCACCGCATTGAGAAAGTCCGGCTGGTTTTGCGGCCCCAGCGGCTTGGTGCGGTAAAACGAAGAACAAAGGATCAACCGGGTGCGCGGGAGATGCTCCAGCGCTTCCAGTGCGGCCTTGACCTGTTGCAGCGGATGCGCCAGGTTACTGCCCAGCGCGATATAAACGCGGATCATTATTCCCCTTCTTTACGCGGCGTCCGACGGCGAGGGCGTCGTTGACGCGTGCGGCGCGGCGCCGGATCGTCACCCAAGGTACTCAACATGTTCTTTTGGCGCGCCGGGGTGGCTTCCTGGAACTCGCCCCACCATTCGGTCAGACGCAACATATCCTGGTTTTCTTCCACTTCAGCACGCAGCGCCAGCAGATCGTAAGCGGCGCGGAATTTCGGGTGTTCCATCAGCTTGTGCGCGCGCTTGCCCTGACGGCGAGACAGCCGCAGCTGCAACTGCCAGATATCGCGAACCAGCGTAGTAATGCGTTTCGGGATCGCCAATGAACGGCATTGCTCGTCCAGCACGTCATTCATCGCCAGTGCGAAGGCGTCGTAGTACGCCAGACCGCTTTCCTGCGCCAGTTTCTGCGCATGTTCCAGCAGCGGATACCAAAGCATAGCAGCAAACAGGAATGCCGGATTGACGCGCATGTCGTTCTGCAGACGGTAGTCGGTGTTCTTCAGCACCTGAACCAGAATACGCTCCATTGGCGTGTCATGGGTCGGGGTGAAGTGACGTGCGATTTGCGGGAACAACGGCTGGAACAGCTGGTATTCACACAGCTTCAGATAGGTTGGGTAACCGTAGCCTGCCTGCAGCAGTTTCAGCGACTCTTCAAACAGGCGCGCCGGCGGGATCTCATGCAGCAGCGAGGCCAGGCGCGGGATAGGTTCGGCGGTTTCGTCACTGATGGTCATGTCCAGCTTGGCGGCAAAGCGCACCGCACGCAACATGCGCACCGGGTCTTCGCGGTAGCGGGTTTCCGGATCGCCGATCAGACGAATCACGCCCTGCTTCAGGTCGCGCAGGCCGTCGACGTAATCACGCAGGGTGAAGTCCGCCACGCCGTAATACAGGCTGTTGATGGTGAAGTCGCGACGCTGGGCATCTTCTTCTATCGAACCGAAAATGTTGTCGCGCAGCAGCATGCCGTTTTGGGCCTGCTGGGAAGAGTTCTTGTCAGATTCCGGCGTTTGCTGTTCGTGATGACCACGGAAGGTGGCAACCTCGATGATTTCCGGCCCGAACATCACGTGCGCCAGACGGAAACGGCGACCTACCAGGCGGCAGTTGCGGAACAGCTTGCGCACTTGCTCCGGTGTGGCGTTGGTGGTGATGTCGAAATCTTTCGGCTTTTTGCCCAGCAGCAGGTCACGTACACCGCCGCCGACCAGATAAGCTTCGAAGCCGGATTTATTCAGGCGGTACAGCACCTTCAGCGCGTTCTCACTGATGTCTTTACGTGAGATAGAGTGCTGATCGCGCGGGATAACGGTCATTGAGCCGGTTCCCTCTGCGGCAGGAAAAGGTGGGCGTTTACGCGGTGCCTGCCGGCGGGCAGGAGTATCTCTGCCGCGATCGGCGGAACGTTGCTGCGGCGCAGACGGCTTCGCAGCCACCGCGCTTTCTTCGCGGACTACGTTTGTATCGCTGACCGGCGCATCGTCACGCGGCAGCTTGTCATCGCGGGTTAGCACCTTACGGCAGAAATTGGCTACTCGGGTAAAAATGGTACACCTCGATAGTGTCTGAAAAAAATGGCGCTAACAAAAAATAGCGGCTAATCATAGCTCACCATGGCTCTTTTGAGAATGCTGATGTGTTTTCGTCCAGGGGAATAGCCTCCTGACGCGGCACATTATCCAGCTTCCAGTGTGCGATCGCCCAGCTCAATAATAACGGCAGGTCAAGATCTTGCCAGCTTTCCGGCAGCGGTTGGCGCAGAAACTTCAGTGCGGCAACCAGCACCGGGCGCGGATCGCCTGCGGGCAGCGCGGGCGCATGGTTTTGCTTCGACAATTTGATGCCGTTGGCGCCCAGCGCCAGCGGCAGATGCACATAGGCGGGCACCGGCGCCTGCAACTGACGGTACAACGCAATCTGGCGCACGGTAGGTTCGATAAGATCGGCACCGCGCACGATTTCGGTCACGCCCTGAAAATGGTCATCAACCACCACCGCCAGGTTATAAGCGAACAGCCCATCGCGTCGACGGATAATAAAGTCTTCGCGCGCCAACGCCGGATCGGCCTGCAACTCGCCTTGCAGGCGATCGTGAAAGGCATAAACCGGGCTGGACTGGCGTAAACGGATGGCGGCGCCCTGCGGGCCGAGATTCAAGGCACGACAATGGCCATCATACAAACCGCCAATCTGCTGGATACGACTGCGGGTACAGTTGCAGAAATAGCTGAGCCCCTGCTGGTGCAGGTATTCCAGAGTGGCGCGGTAGGCTTCGTGACGTTGGGATTGATAGATGACCTGGCCGTCCCAGTGGAGACCATAGTGTTCCAGAGCGGATAAGATACGATCGGCCGCACCGGCGACTTCGCGCGGGGGATCGATATCTTCAATGCGAACCAGCCATTGCCCGTGTTGGGCACGAGCCTGGAGGTAGCTTCCCAGAGCGGCAATCAGCGAACCGAAATGCAGATCCCCGGAAGGCGATGGGGCAAAGCGCCCCACATAATGTCTTTCTTGCATATCAGAGGGGAAACTTTCCCTTTTCTCTGTGCGGCGCACACTGACGCGCACGCCGCAGCGATAACAACTGTATTAGCCGGCCATCTGCTTTTCGCGGATTTCGGCCAGAGTCTTGCAGTCGATGCACAAATCGGCAGTCGGACGCGCTTCAAGGCGACGAATGCCAATCTCCACGCCGCAGGATTCGCAGTAGCCGAAATCTTCGTCTTCTACTTTTCGCAGCGTTTTCTCGATCTTTTTGATCAGTTTGCGTTCGCGATCGCGGTTACGCAGTTCAAGGCTGAATTCTTCTTCCTGAGTGGCACGGTCGGCCGGGTCAGGGAAGTTTGCTGCCTCATCCTGCATATGCGATACAGTACGGTCCACTTCATCCCTGAGCTGGTTGCGCCATGCTTCAAGAATGCGCTTGAAATGCGACAACTGGGCGTCGTTCATGTACTCTTCGCCCGGCTTCTCTTGGTACGGCTCCACCCCAGCGATGGCGAGAATGCTCAAGGACGAGGTTTTACGGGTTTGCCCTTCTTGCATGTTGCTTCTCCTACATACACACGCACTATCGAATCCCCAATGCGGGGGAAAAACAGGCCGCTATAAATACCAGATGGGGAGTAGGTTGGCAATTATTCCTGTCGCCTGCTTGACAATGGTGTGAAGGAAGGCGTATTTGGCGACGCGATAACCGGTAGTCGGATTATTTGTACCCGGTCAGCGCTAATCGATAAAAAACGGTAACTTATCGCAGAGAGAGATACCGTCAGGTGATAATTTAGCCCTATAACAAACCACTTCTACGCCCAACTGCTGAACCTGTGCCAACAGTGCCGCATAACGCTCATCTATATGATGTGCCGGTGCGACCTGCTCAATACCGCTATGTAACACAGCAAAGAACAATACCGCCCGTTGCCCGCTTTCAACCACGCTTTGCAACTCACGCAGGTGTTTCTGTCCTCTGAGCGTTACCGCATCAGGAAAGTAACCACGTTGTTGTTGCAGTAATGTGACTGACTTAACTTCAATATAGCAGTTGGCTCTATTTTCTGCCTGTAATAACAAATCGATACGGCTATTTTCACTGCCATATTTTACTTCGCTGCTGATTTTACTGTAACCGGATAATTCATTGATTAGATTCTGTTCGATTGCCTCGCGCACCAGCCCATTGGCACGCAGGGTATTTACGCAGATCCAGTCCCCCTGTTGGGTATGCGTCAGTTCCCAGCTGTGGGCGTATTTGCGTTTGGCATTATCCGAGGTGGAATACCAAACGGTGTCGCCGGGGGTAGCACAGCCGGTCATGGCCCCGGTATTGGCGCAGTGCAGCGTGAAGGTTTCCCCTTCTGGCGTGACGACGTCCGCCAGAAAGCGTTTGTAACGTTTAATCAGCGTGGCATGGCGCAGGGGGGGCGTAAAAATCATGGGGTGTCCTGAGGGGCTAAGGGCCATTGTTCAAGCATCTGATAACGCGTGCGGCCGTTTTCAAAAACTGACTGGTATAAGGCGAATTCGTTGGCGCTGAAGTTCCAGCCCGGCGTTGCGGGCGGTATGGCGACCGGTTGGGTCGCGCAGCGCAGCAGGGTGATATGCGGATGAAACGGCATCGGGCTTTGGTAGCAACCGCTGCGCGCCGCCTGCGAGCGCAGCAATTCCGCCAGCTGCAGCAGCCCACGTGGTGCGCGCCGGGTGCCAAGCCAAACGACGCCGGGGCGCGGCCAGTGACCGAGATCATCGAGCACCATGTTGAAACCGGGTTGACTGATGCGACCGGCCAGCTTTTTCAACGCCGTTTCTTTCTGCGCCGTAACGTCACCGAGAAAGGCCAGCGTCAGGTGCAAATTGGCGGCCGCGACCGGCCGACCGGCTTCCGACGTAAAGGCATCGGCACGCCAGCGGATCACCTGCTGCTGTAGCGCATCAGGCAAGGTCAGGGCGAAAAACAGGCGGCGCGAACTGGACATAGATACCCGGCAAGTAAATGAAACGCAGAGTCTAATGCTACAATGTGCGCCGTCCAATGTTAACCACTACGGAGAGTTCTGTGTCTTCACTGCCCGTCAGCGCGGTTCTTGATGAATTGCTCACTGCGCTGCAATCCGCTCCGCAGGTCCTGCTGCATGCGCCGACCGGCGCCGGTAAATCGACCTGGCTGCCGCTGCAGATCCTGGCCAAAGCCGGATTGCCTGGCCGCATTATCATGCTCGAACCCCGGCGGTTGGCGGCGAAGAACGTGGCGTACCGGCTGGCGCAGCAGTTAGGGGAAGAACCCGGTCAGACCGTGGGCTACCGCATGCGCGCCGAAAGCAAAAGCGGGCCGGATACCAGGCTGCTGGTGGTGACCGAAGGCATTCTCACCCGCATGCTGCAGCAGGATGCGGAGCTGCAGGGCGTTTCGCTGGTGATCCTCGACGAATTCCACGAGCGCAGCCTGCAGGCCGATTTGGCGTTGGCGCTACTGCTGGACGTGCAACAAGGGCTGCGCGACGATCTGAAACTGTTGATCATGTCGGCGACGCTGGATAATGCCCGTTTGGCGCAGCTGTTGCCGCAGGCACCGGCGGTGGTGTCTGCCGGGCGCAGCTTCCCGGTCGATCGCCAGTATCAGCCCCTGGCCAGCCACCAACGGCTGGAAGACGGCGTGGCGGCGGCGGTGAAGCGCCTGCTGTCTGAACAAACGGGGTCGCTGCTGCTGTTCCTGCCCGGCGTGGCGGAAATCAACCGGGTGTTGGAGCGGTTGAACGGTGAAGTGGCGGCCGATACCGAACTGTGCCCACTGTACGGCGCTTTACCGCTGGCGCAGCAGCAGAAAGCGATTCAACCGGCACCGACAGGGCGCCGCAAAGTGGTGCTGGCGACCAATATTGCCGAAACCAGTCTGACCATCGAAGGCATTCGGTTAGTAGTGGACAGCGGGTTGGAACGCGTTGCGCGTTATGACGTGCGCAATGGTCTGACGCGGCTGGTGACTCAGCGTGTCAGCCAGGCGTCGATGATCCAGCGCGCAGGCCGTGCCGGGCGTCTGGAACCGGGCATCTGCTGGCACCTGTTTGCCAAAGAGCAGGCTGAACGGGCGGCAGAGCACGCCGAGCCGGAAATCCTGCAAAGCGATCTCGCCGGTTTTTGGCTGGAACTGCTGCAATGGGGTTGCCATGACGTTGGGCAACTGACCTGGTTAGACCGTCCGCCGGAAACGGCGCTGGCCGCCGCCAAAAGGCTATTGCAGCAGCTGGGCGCCACCGATGACGGCGATAAGCTCACGGCGCGTGGCCGACAGATGGCCGCTCTGGGCTGTGAGCCACGTTTGGCGGCGATGTTGACTCACGGCGCAGAACAGGGGCCGGATGGGTTGGCGACGGCCGCTGCTTTGGCTGCGTTGCTGGAGGAACCTCCGCGCGGCGGGCAAATGGATATCGGCTACTGGCTGAGTCGTCCGCAGCCGAATTGGCAGCGCCGCGCCACACAGCTTGCCCGCCGTCTGCAGGTAAAAGCGGGTCGGATTGACGTCGAGATGGCACCGCGGCTGTTGGCGCTGGCGTTTACCGATCGCATTGCCCAACGACGGGGGCAGGATGGCCGTTATCTGCTGGCCAACGGCATGGGCGCGGCGATGAATCAGGATGAGGCATTGTCACGTGCCCCCTGGCTTATCGTGCCAAGCCTGCTGCAGGGGCACAACAGCCCCGATGCGCGTATCCTGCTCGCGCTGCCAGTGGAAATTGATGCACTGGCGGCGCAGTTGCCGGCGATGGTTTCCCAACAAACGGCGGTGGAGTGGGATGACGAAAAAGGCACGTTGCGTGCCTGGAAACGCCAGCAAATTGGCCGTCTGACGCTGCGTGCTCAGCCGTTGGCCAAGCCGGCCGACGAAGAGCTGCAACAGGCGCTGATTAACTGGGTTCGCGCTCAGGGCATAGCGGTACTCAACTGGGATACCGCCGCCGAACAGCTGCGGGTGCGCTTGCAGTGTGCGCAAAACTGGTTGCCGGAGGCCGCCTGGCCGCCGGTTGACGATGAGTCGCTGTTGGCCTCGCTGGAACAGTGGTTATTGCCGTCGCTGAGTGGCGTGCGGGACATGCGCGGATTAAAGCAGGTGAACATCGCCGAGGCTTTGGCGCGGTTGCTGAACTGGCAGCAAAAGCAGCGGCTGGATAATGCGCTACCCACTCATTACACTGTGCCGACCGGCAGCCGCTTGCCCATCCGTTATGATGCCGGAAAACCTCCGGCGTTGGCGGTACGTTTACAGGAAGTGTTCGGTGAGCAGCGCAGCCCGATGCTGGCCGAAGGTCGCATCCCGGTGGTGCTTGAGTTACTCTCACCGGCGCACCGGCCGTTGCAAATTACCGGCGATCTGGCAGCGTTCTGGCAGGGGGCTTACCGGGAAGTGCAAAAAGAGATGAAAGGGCGCTACCCGAAACACGTGTGGCCGGACGATCCGGCGAATACCGCCCCGACGCGGCGCACGAAAAAATATCAGTAAATGAATTCAGATGTTTCTTCTGTTCAGCGGCCTGGCGCCGCGACAGATTAAGCGACTCATAATGGCCGGCAGTGCCGCCAAGTCTGGAGAACAACAGCAATGGCTGGGGATGACCGCGAGCCCATCGGGCGCAAAGGGAAACAACCAACACGCACCGCGTCGCGCAAGCCGCCGCGCCGTCGTCGAGATGACGATTACGATGATTACGAGGAAGACGAGTACCAGGATGACGATGATGATTATGAAGACGAGGAAGAACGCATGCCGCGTAAGGTAAAAGCGACTCCGCCGCGTAAGAAACGCCGCTGGCTCGGCCTGCTGATTAAACTGATTCTGGTGGTTGCCGTGCTGTTGGCAATCTACGGCGTGTACCTGGATTCGCAGATCCGCAGCCGCATTGACGGCAAGGTCTGGCAGTTGCCGGCGGCGGTTTATGGCCGCATGGTCAACCTGGAACCGGGCATGCCGTACAGCAAAAAGGAAATGGTCGATCTGCTGGAGGGCATGCAATACCGCCAGGTAAGCCGCATGACGCGCCCGGGCGAGTTTACCGTGCAGGCCAACAGCATTGAGTTGCTGCGCCGTCCGTTTGATTTCCCGGACGGTAAAGAAGGGCAGATCCACGCGCGTCTGAATTTCCAGAACAACCGTCTGGCGAATATCGAGAACATGGAAAACCAGCGCAGCTTCGGCTTCTTCCGTCTCGATCCGCGTCTGATCACCATGTTGCAGTCGCCGAACGGCGAACAGCGGCTGTTCGTGCCGCGCGCCGGTTTCCCTGACCTGCTGGTGGATACGCTGATTGCCACCGAAGACCGTCACTTCTATGAACATGACGGCATCAGCCCTTACTCCATCGGTCGTGCGGTGCTGGCTAACCTGACCGCCGGACGTGCGGTGCAGGGCGGCAGTACCCTGACGCAGCAGTTGGTAAAAAACCTGTTCCTGACCAACGAGCGTTCGCTGTGGCGTAAGGCCAATGAAGCCTACATGGCGTTGTTGGTGGATTACCGTTACAGCAAGGATCGCATCCTTGAGCTGTATCTGAACGAGGTTTATCTCGGCCAGAGCGGCAACGATCAAATTCGCGGTTTCCCGTTGGCCAGCCTGTACTACTTCGGCCGTCCGGTGGACGAACTGAGCCTGGATCAGCAGGCGCTGCTGGTCGGCATGGTCAAGGGCGCGTCGCTGTACAACCCTTGGCGTAACCCGAAGCTGGCGCTGGAACGTCGTAATCTGGTGCTCAAACTGCTGCAGAACCAGGGGGTTATCGACGCCGAACTTTACGACATGCTCAGCGCTCGTCCATTGGGCGTGCAGCCGAAAGGCGGGGTGATCACGCCGCAGCCGGCGTTCATGCAGATGGTGCGTCAGGAGCTGCAAGCCAAGCTGGGCGACAAGGTGAACGACTTGTCCGGGGTGAAAATCTTCACCACGCTGGATCCGGTGTCGCAAGATGCGGCGGAAAAAGCGGTTGAAGACGGCGTTCCGGCCCTGAAGGCGGCTCGTCACGTTCAGGATCTGGAAGCGGCGATGGTGATTGTCGATCGTTTCAGCGGCGAAGTTCGCGCCATGGTCGGCGGTGCCAACCCGCAGTTTGCCGGGTTTAACCGTGCCATGCAGGCGCGTCGTCTGGTCGGTTCACTGGCCAAACCGCCAACTTACCTGACTGCGCTGTCCGAGCCGGACAAATACCGCCTGAACACCTGGCTGGCGGATCAGCCGCTGACGCTGAAATTGCAGAACGGTACCGTCTGGCAGCCGAACAACTATGACCGCAAGTTCCGCGGGCAGGTGATGCTGGTGGATGGCCTTGCCTTTTCACTCAACGTACCTACGGTCAACCTGGGGATGTCGGTTGGGCTGGACCAAATCAGTGCGACGTTACAACGCTTGGGCATTCCCAAGGCGGAAATCAATCCGGTGCCTTCGATGCTGCTCGGCGCGATTGGCCTGACGCCGATGGAAGTGGCACAGGAATACCAGACCATTGCCGGCGGCGGTAACCGTGCTCCGCTGTCTGCAGTGCGTTCGGTGATTGCTGAAGACGGTTCTGTGCTGTACCAGAGCTTCCCGCAGGCGGAACGCGTGGTACCGGCCCAGGCGGCTTACCTGACGTTGTATGCCATGCAACAGGGCGTAGCGCGCGGGACCTCCCGCTCATTGTCGGTGAAGTTCCCCAACTACAATCTGGCGGCGAAAACCGGTACCACCAACGACCTGCGCGACAGCTGGTTTGCCGGTATCGACGGTAAAGAAGTGGCTATCGCCTGGGTAGGGCGCGATAACAACGGCCCGGCCAAGCTGACCGGTGCCAACGGTGCGCTGACGCTGTACCGCCGCTATCTGGAGAACCAGACGCCGCTGCCGCTGATGCTGCAGCCGCCGGAAGGCATCAACCAGATGAACATCGACTCCAGCGGCAACTTTGTCTGTGGTGGCGGTGGGCGCACCATTCCGGTGTGGACCGACAATCCGCAGGGACTGTGCCAGGCAAGCCAGGCTGCTCAGCAACAGCAGCAAGAGCAACAGCAGCAGGCGGGCGAACAAAAAGATGCTGACGGCGTTGCCGGCTGGATCAAGGACATGTTCGGTAAATAAGCGACCTTGCCTGCCACCGCTCAGGTGAAAAGTTTTTCTTTATTATTAAGCCCGTAACTTCCCGTTGCGGGCTTTTTTATTTCTCTGCGCAGTTTATTTCCACCTGCTTAATGTGGCTAAGTGGTTAATCACACACCAATTCACCGGCTGAATTCGACTTGCAGTTTAATTTAGCTTCTGCATAAAATGCCGCGATTATAATAATTATTATCGTTTACATTCGTTATCAAATAATTCATCAGAGAAACCATCTATGTCGACCAAGCGTCTTCTTTCCGCGGCCAAGCAGAGCCGTTCTCACGTCAGTGGGTTAGCGATAACTATCGCTGCCGCCCTTGGCACGCTGGCTATGCCGGCGTTTTCCGCCGACACCCAATCCGCCGCCAAGGAAGACACCCTTACCGTGGTGGGCAGCAGCCAGTCGCAGCAGGAAAACGCCTGGGGACCGGTGGGGACCTACGCGGCCAAACGCAGCGCCACCGGTACCAAGACCGACACGCCGATTGAAAAGACTCCGCAGTCGGTTTCCGTCGTGACGCGTGAAGAGATGGATATGCGCCAGCCAGCCACGGTAAAAGGCGCACTGGCCTATACGCCGGGCGTGATGGTGGGCAACCGTGGGGCCTCCACCGCTTATGATGCCGTGAATATTCGTGGTTTCAGCTCGGTGGGTACCAACATGTACCTGGATGGGTTGAAGCTGCAGGACGATAACTATTCCATTTACCAAATTGACCCTTACTTCCTGGAACGTGCCGAAGTGCTGCGCGGCCCTTCTTCCGTGCTCTATGGCAAGAGCAACCCGGGCGGGGTTGTCGCCTTGGTCAGCAAACGCCCAACCACTGAAACCCTTCGTGAGGTTCAGTTCAAAATGGGTACCGACAATCTGTTCCAGACCGGCTTCGACTTTGGTGGCGCGCTGGATGATGCCGGCATCTATTCTTACCGCTTAACCGGTCTGGCGCGTGATGAAGATCAGCAACAGGTTGGCGAAAAAAGCAAACGCTATGCAATTGTACCTTCTTTCAGCTGGCGGCCGGATGATCGCACTTCACTGACGTTCCTCAGCAGTTTCCAGGATGACCCGAGCGTGGGCTTCTATGGTTGGCTGCCGAAAGAGGGGACGGTGCAAAATGGGATTAACGGTAAATTGCCGACCAGCTTCAACGACGGTGAGCCGGGTTATAACAACATCTCGCGCAAGCAACAGATGGTGGGATATGCCTTTGAACATGGGTTTGATGATGTGTGGACCCTGCGTCAAAACCTGCGTTACTCGAAAATGGACGTGGATTACCGCTCTATCTATGGCCAGGGCATCAGCACGACCAATCCTGCTGAGTTGACGCGTGGGGTGATGAATTCGAAAGAGCACTTGTCGAGTTTTGCTGTAGACACTCAGGCGCAGGCCAAATTTGCGACGGGGCTGGTTGATCACACCTTATTGATGGGTGTGGATTATATGCGTATGCGCAACGACGTCGTGTATCAGTATGGCAGCGCTTCTAACCTTAACGTGGTGGCGCCGCAGTACGGCAACCAAAGCTACACCATTACCGGCGGCGCCAGCCAGGTGAATCGCCAAGAGCAGACCGGGCTTTACGTGCAGGATCAGGCCGAATGGAACAACTGGGTGCTGACCATGGGAGGGCGCTATGACTGGAGCGACACCAACAGCACCAACCGCCTGAACCAGAACTCGGTATCAAAGCAGAAGGACAACGAGTTCACCGGCCGCGCGGGTTTGAACTATGTATTTGAAAACGGCATCGCGCCTTATGTCAGCTACAGTGAATCCTTTGAACCTACTTCAGGGGCTGATTTCAGTGGCAATACCTTCGCCGCTTCCAAAGGCAAGCAGTATGAAGCCGGCGTGAAGTATGCACCGAAGGATCGCCCTATTACTGCCAGCATTGCGATTTATCAGCTGACCAAAACCAACAACAAGGTGGCAGATCCAGACCATGTATTTGCTTCCATACAGGGTGGCGAAATTCGCTCTCGTGGGATCGAACTGGAAGGCAAAGCCGCGCTGACGGCCAACGTTAACCTGTTGGGTTCTTATACCTACACGGATGCGGAGTATTCCAAAGACACTACGCAACAGGGCAATACCCCGGCGGCCATTCCCAAACATATGGCTTCAGTGTGGGCGGATTACACCTTCCATGAAACTGCACTCAGCGGGTTGACGCTGGGCTCCGGCGTTCGCTATGTCGGTTCCAGCTATGGTGATGAAGCCAACACCTTTAAAGTGAAGGACTATACGGTCGTCGATGCGGCGATAAAATACGATTTGGCGCGTTTCAATCTGCCAGGCTCTTCGATTGGCATCAACGTGAACAACCTGTTTGATAAAGAATACGTCTCCAGCTGCTTCGCCACCTATGGCTGCTACTGGGGCGCCGAACGCCAGGTGGTCGCCACCGCAACCTTCCGCTTCTAATCGGATTACCGGGGCGGCGCCATGTCGCCCCGGACAGAGTAGGACCTATGCAGGATAAACACCTCAATCACGACGCCACCTTTACCCTGGACAGCGCCAGCTTTGCCGTTCCCGGCCGGGTGCTGCTACAACCCTTGTCGCTGACCTTTCCCGTGGGGAAAGTCTGCGGGCTGATCGGCCATAACGGCTCCGGCAAATCGACCTTGCTGAAAATTCTCGGTCGCCACCAAAATCCAACCGACGGTACGGCGCGGCTTAATCAGCAGTTGCTGAGCCAATGGGACAGCAAAGCCTTCGCGCGTCAGGTCGCTTATCTCCCTCAACAATTGCCCGCCGCGGAAGGGATGACGGTGCGCGAACTGGTGGCGATTGGCCGCTATCCCTGGCACGGCGCCTTGGGGCGCTTTGGCGTTAACGATCGTCAGCAGGTTGAGGAGGCGATTGCGCTGGTGGGGTTGAAGCCGTTCGCCAACCGCCTGGTCGACAGCCTGTCCGGCGGTGAGCGTCAACGCGCCTGGCTGGCGATGATGGTGGCGCAAGACAGCCGCTGCCTGTTGCTGGATGAGCCGACCTCGGCGCTGGATATCGCCCATCAGGTTGAGGTACTGGCACTGATCCAACGTTTAAGCCATGAGCGTGGCCTGACGGTGATTGCGGTACTGCATGACATCAATATGGCCGCACGCTACTGCGACCATCTGGTGGCATTGCGCGGCGGCGAGATGATTGCCCAGGGCACCCCGCTGGAGCTGATGCAGGGTGACGTGCTGGAGCAAATTTACGGTATTCCTATGGGGACGCTGCCGCATCCAAGCGGCGGCGCACCGGTGAGTTTTGTCTACTGATGCCTGATTCTTCTGATTTTCATCATGATGCCGTCCGCCGTCGCCTGCTGACGGCCATGGCGCTGTCGCCCCTGCTGTTTTCTTTGCCGAGCCAGGCGGCGGCAACGCCACCCGATCTTACGCGCATCGTGGCGCTGGAGTGGCTGCCTATCGAGTTGCTGTTGGCGCTGGGGATCACGCCGCTGGCCGTCGCGGATATCCACAACTACAACCTGTGGGTGGAAGAGCCGAAAATGCCGGCGTCGGTGATCGACGTCGGTCAGCGTACCGAACCCAATCTGGAGCTGCTGCAGCAGTTGCGGCCTTCGCTGATGCTGCTGTCGCAGGGATACGGGCCTACGCCGCAAAAGCTGGCCCCTATCGGCCCGACCATGAGCTTCGGCTTCAATGACGGCAGTGGCAAACCGCTGACGGTGGGCCGGAAGTCGTTACTGCAACTGGCGCAGCGGTTGGGCCTTGAGGCACGGGCAGAGCAGCACCTGATCCAGTTCGATCGATTTATCCAGGATGCGCGTCAGCGGTTGCAGTCTTACAGCCGACAGCCGCTGCTGCTGTTCTCCCTGCTGGACACGCGCCATGCGCTG
Organism: Serratia liquefaciens; assembly: GCA_012719855.1. Taxonomy (GTDB): domain Bacteria; phylum Pseudomonadota; class Gammaproteobacteria; order Enterobacterales; family Enterobacteriaceae; genus Serratia; species Serratia liquefaciens_A. Next base: position 40,652 of record JAAXZN010000010.1, read on the forward strand.
GTCATTGGCCAGAAAAGCCTGTTCCAGGAGGTGATGGATCAACTTGGGATCCAAAATGCCTGGGAGGGGGAAACCAACTTCTGGGGCACGGCGGTGGTGGGCATTGAGCGCCTGACGGCGGTAAAAAATGCGCGCGCGATTTATCTCGACCACGGCAATCAGGCCATGATGGAAAAAGTCAGTTCTACCCCATTGTGGCAGGCATTGCCGTTTGTCAGACAGAACCAATTGCGCCAGGTGCCGGCAGTGTGGTTCTACGGCGCGACGTTATCGGCGATGCGCTTTTGCCATCTGCTGGAGCAGGCGCAGGAGAGTTATTCATGAGCGCACGCATCCGTGCATTACCGCTGACGTTGCTGCTGTTACTGTTGGCGGCGGCGGGCGGTCTGACGATCTACAACCTGCTGCAGCAGCTGCCGTGGTCGCTGTGGGGGCAGGCGCTGAACGCGCCCGATATCGACGATGTACGTCAAATGCTGTTCCACTACAGCCTGTTGCCGCGGTTGTCTGTGTCCCTGCTGGCCGGTGCCGGCTTGGGGCTGGTCGGCGTACTGTTCCAGCAGGTGCTGCGCAATCCGTTGGCGGAACCGGCGACGCTCGGCGTGTCCGCTGGGGCGCAGCTCGGGCTGACTATCGCCACTTTGTGGATGCTGCCGGGCGGTGAGATAACCCGGCAACTGGCGGCAATGGCTGGCGCCATCCTGGTCGGCGGACTGGTGTTCGGCGTGGCCTGGGGCAAGCGCATGTCCCCGGTGACGCTGATCCTGGCCGGTTTGGTGCTGGGGCTGTACTGCGGGGCGGTCAACAGCCTGCTGGCGTTGTTCAATTACGATCAACTGCAGGGCCTGTTCCTGTGGAGTACCGGTGCGCTAAACCAGCAGGACTGGAGCACCGCACAGTTTATCCTGCCGCGTCTGCTGATTGCCGGAGTGCTGGCCGTATTGCTGTTGCGTCCGCTGACCTTGCTCGGGTTGGATGATGGCGTAGCGCGTAACCTGGGGTTAGGGCTGTCGATGGCGCGCTTTTGTGCGCTGGCGGTGGCGATTATTTTCAGTGCGATGTTGGTGAATGCGGTGGGCGTGATTGGCTTTATCGGCCTGTTTGCGCCGCTGATGGCAAAAATGCTGGGCGCACGCCGTCTGGCGCATCGCATGATGCTGGCGCCGCTGCTGGGTGCGCTGCTGCTGTGGTTGACCGACCAGGTGATGATCTCCTTGACGCAGATATGGCGCGAGATCCCGACCGGGGCGGCAACGGCACTGTTTGGTGCGCCGCTGTTGCTGTGGCTGTTGCCGCGATTGCGCAGTGCCGCTACGCCGCCGCCAATGAACCTGGGTGACAAGGTGCCTGCCGAACGCGGCCATCTGTGGGGTTGGGCAGCACTGGCCGGGATGGTATTGCTGGCCGGTATCGCCGTGGCGTTGATGTTTGGTCAGAACGCCACAGGCTGGCACTGGAGCCAGGGCGCCGAGCTGGAGTCATTGATGCCGTGGCGCTGGCCGCGCGTGCTGTCAGCGCTGGCGGCGGGCATGATGCTGGCGGTAGCGGGGACCCTGATCCAAAAGCTGACCGGTAATCCGATGGCCAGCCCGGAAGTGCTGGGTATCAGCTCCGGTGCGGCCTTTGGCGTGGTGATCATGCTGTTTATCGTGCCGGGGGATGCCTTCGTCTGGCTGCTGCCGGCCGGGAGCCTGGGGGCCGCGGCGACGCTATTGGTGATTATGATTGCTGCCGGGCGTGGCGGTTTCTCCACCGAACGCATGCTGCTGGCCGGCATTGCACTCAGCACGGCCTTTACCACCACCATTTTCCTGCTGCTGGCGAGCGGCGATCCGCGTATGGGCGGGTTGCTGACCTGGATTTCAGGTTCCACCTACTCGGTGACGCCGGAACAGGCGGTACGTACGGCGGCCATTGCCGCGCTGCTGATCGTGTTGGCGCCATTGTGTCGTCGCTGGCTCAGTATTCTGCCCCTGGGCAGTGCTACGGCCCGTTCGGTGGGGATTGCGCTAACGCCGGTGCGAGTGGTCATTCTGCTGCTGGCCGCTACGCTGACGGCGATGGCGACGTTGACCGTGGGGCCGTTGAGCTTTATCGGCCTGATGGCGCCGCATATGGCACGTATGCTGGGCTTCCGCCGCGCGTTACCGCAGATGGTGATAGCTGCCCTGCTGGGGGGCTTGCTGATGGTGTTTGCCGACTGGTGTGGCCGAATGGTGATGTTCCCGTACCAGATCCCTGCCGGGCTGCTGGCTACCTTTATCGGGGCGCCGTATTTCGTTTATTTGCTGCGGAAGCAAACCTCGTAGCCGACGTCGTTCCTGCCGTTTCCATCATCAAAGGCTCAGCATCGCTGGGCCTTTATTTTTTCGTATTTTCATACCATTGCAAAGCTTTGCGTACGGTTGCGCAGAACGGATATTCAGTGCGAAAAAGGGGCCTGAGATCTGGGGGGCGATGAATATACTGCGCGCGGGTGCTCTGGATCCTATCTGGAGAGCTCCTGAACTCAAGTTACCTTGGTGTACATAGTACATTTTGTGGTGTACTTTGTACCTTAACATGGAGAGGGTGCCAGTGAGTCATGCGCTAGTATTTATTGAGACCCCAATGTTTACGCGCCAGATAATGCAAATAGCCACGGATGACGAGCTAAAAGAACTTCAGAAAGAACTTATCGAATCACCAGATAAAGGCGATTTGATACAGAAAACCGGCGGGTTGCGAAAAGTCAGGATGGCAGCAGGTCCCCAGGGAAAAAGGGGGAGTGCCAGAGTGATTTACTTTCTGGCGACCAAAGAGGTTATCTATCTGGTGATGGCCTACCCAAAAAACATTAAAGACAGTCTGACGGATATGGAAAAATCAGAGCTGAAGAAATTAACGAAATTGTTGAAAGGTGAGGTGTGACATGAGCTTTTTTGACGATATGAAAACGTCTCTTGAAGAAGCTGTCGCCATTAAGAACGGGGTTAAGGCTCCAGCTAATGTTACGCGTTATGATATCGCAGATGTGAAGGCAATCAGGGCGCAGCTTAATGTTTCTCAGAGCGAAATGGCCAAGGTATTGGGTACCAGCATTGATACCATTAAAAGCTGGGAAACCAAAAGACGTAACCCAACCGGGCTGGCTGCAAAAGTGTTGGCGGCGATCCAGGCTAACCCCGCTTTCTTCCGTGAGCTTGCCTCACACTAGGCTTATCCTTCGATGAAAGTATCCGGGACGATTAGACCCTTACAGTCAAATAAAACCAGAAAGTCACTGAGTACACTTAAGCGCTAGCAGCCAACTGTTGGCGCTTTTTGTTTTTGTATTTTCATACCATTGCAAAGCTTTGCGTATGGCTGCGCAGAACGAATATTCAGTGTGGAAAAGGGGCCTGAGATCTGGGGGGCGATGAATATACTGCGCGCGGGTGCTCTGGATCTTTCTTCCCGAGCATTCGTAAGGGATAGAAAGAGAAAAGCCCCGTGTCGATATACATCAACCCGAGGCCAACTCTAACGCCAGAGAACGTTAGGTTAGCTTCTTACCCGCCGAGAGGCAAGGAGAAGGAGGCATGATGCCGAACAAAGGAAGTGTCGTAAAACTGGTCGTTATTTGTGCCACTGTAATATCACTGGCATGGATAACACGCAGCAAACTTTGTGAGCTGCGGATCCGATCGGGCAACACGGAAGTTGCGGCCATTCTGGCTTACGAATCCAAAAGGTAAGGCAACCCAACGGCGGGGGCATTGCTCCCGCCTGTTGGTTGTTTGAGCGTGGATCCACGAGCACCCATCCGCTAAAAACAAAAACGGCAAGCCAAGGCTTGCCGTTTTCACATTCGATACACAGGCTTATTTCAGGCCGGCAGCATCGCGCAGCAGTTCTGCTTTGTCGGTCGCTTCCCAAGGGAAGTGCTCACGGCCGAAGTGACCGTAAGCTGCGGTTTCGCGGTAGATCGGCTGCAGCAGATCCATCATCTGGATCAGGCCGTATGGGCGCAGATCGAAGAACTCGCGTACCAGCAGGGTCAGTTGTTCGGTAGGGACTTTCTCGGTACCGAAGGTTTCCACCATGATGGAGGTTGGTTCCGCCACGCCGATAGCGTAGGAAACCTGGATCTCACAGCGGTCAGCCAGGCCGGCGGCAACGATGTTTTTCGCCACGTAGCGCGCTGCGTAAGCCGCTGAACGGTCAACCTTGGACGGATCCTTACCGGAGAACGCACCGCCACCGTGACGAGCCATACCGCCGTAAGTATCAACGATGATTTTACGTCCGGTCAGGCCACAGTCGCCCATTGGACCACCGATAACGAAACGGCCGGTCGGGTTGATGTGGTATTTGGTGCTGGCGCTCAGCCATTCTGCAGGCAGAACCGGCTTGATGATCTCTTCCATCACCGCTTCTTGCAGGTCTTTCAGAGAGATATCTTCGGAATGCTGGGTGGACAGAACCACCGCATCGATACCGACGATTTTGCCGTCGTCATATTGGAAGGTGACCTGGCTTTTCGCATCCGGACGCAGCCACGGCAGAGTGCCGTTTTTACGGACTTCGGACTGGCGCTGCACCAGACGGTGCGCGTAGGTCACCGGTGCCGGCATCAGCACTTCGGTTTCGTTGGTGGCATAGCCAAACATCAGGCCCTGGTCGCCGGCACCTTGTTCCAGAGGATCGGTACGGTCAACACCCTGGTTGATATCCGGGGATTGCTTGCCGATGGCGCTCAGTACGGCACAAGAGTTGGCGTCGAAGCCCATATCCGAATGAACATAGCCGATTTCGCGCACGGTTTTACGGGTGATCTCTTCGATATCTACCCAGGCGCTGGTGGTGATTTCGCCGCCAACCAGAACCATGCCGGTTTTCACGTAGGTTTCGCAAGCTACGCGTGCTTTAGGATCCTGTTCCAGGATGGCGTCGAGGACGGCATCGGAGATCTGGTCAGCGATTTTATCAGGATGTCCTTCGGAGACGGATTCGGACGTGAATAGGTGTTTAGCCATGGTGTTCTTTACCTTGCATAAGACGGGTTAGAAATTACTGCACAGCGCTGGAGATCCGGCATCAAAGCGAAGGGGCTTCCGCTGATGGCGCGAGATGCTTCCTGCAACGCCCCTCAGGCAAAGCCGTTAAGCAGTTTATCAGTTAACCAGTATAGATGGATTAACATCTGGACGTCTATTTTAGGTCAGGGCTTAGCCGGATTGCCAGTATTTTTTTGCCCTTTCGCTCTTTTGCGCAAAGCTAGCGGCGCCATTTTCATCGCTTGAAACAGTTTCCGACAAATTTTCATTTTGCATTTTCCCCGTGTTATCGGTATAAACTGCGCGCGCGGCTCATTTGGTGCACAGTGCGGGGTACGAAGTTGTAAACTTCTGTGACGCCTCCACGGGTGGTCTGATTGTCAGCCGCAGACGCCAACCTTTGGCGTCGCCGCTTCATAGAACGGTCACGTTCTTACACTATTAATAGAGGCTCAGTCGTTCATTGAGGACGACGTGCGTGGAGGTGGTTGGATTAATGATCCGTTGTCTACCGGTTGTTGGTTCTCAACAGCAGTGCCGTTCTGGCGCACATTCTTCTGCTATTTCCCGTCTTGTCTCTACACCACCTTCCAGGTGTGATAAACACTTGGGCGCTACTCAGGATTCTCGGGCCGGTTAACGGTCGTCTGAAGAACTGAACAAGGGTAGCCTGCAGCCTTCCTGTGGGATGTTTCTTGACCCGATTCACGAGGTTTGAACAGGGTGTCTTACAATTATATGAGTAATAAACCGATCGCTGACCGCGAACGGCAGTTTTATTCGCTGCCGCAAGGGCGGTTTGTTGGGTTGTTCTCGCGGGTTGTAGCTGCGATAGTGGCTGACTGTATCGTCAGTACGCGATGTGAGGCGAGTAATGTCTGATGATCTTTTGATTCACCGTCCGTCAGCAACGGGCGAATCTAAATCTTTGCGCTCCATGCAGGAGGTTGCCATGAATGATCGTGATGCCAGCAAGATGCTGCGCACTTATAACGTCGCCTACTGGGGCAACAATTATTATGACGTCAATGAACTGGGCCACATCAGCGTGTGCCCGGATCCGGACGTCCCGCAGGCACGTGTCGATCTGGCCGAGCTGGTGAAGCAGCGTCAAAACGACGGTTTGCGCCTACCGGCTCTGTTCTGCTTCCCGCAGATTCTGCAGCACCGTCTGCGTTCGATCAATGCCGCGTTCAAACGTGCGCGTGAGTCGTTTGGCTATGAAGGTGGCTATTTCCTGGTTTACCCGATCAAGGTAAACCAACACCGCCGCGTGATTGAGTCTCTGGTCAATTCCGGCGAACCGCTGGGGCTGGAAGCCGGCTCCAAGGCCGAACTGATGGCGGTGCTGGCACATGCCGGCATGACCCGTTCGGTGATCGTCTGTAACGGCTATAAAGACCGTGAATATATCCGTCTGGCGCTGATCGGTGAAAAGCTGGGGCACAAGGTGTACCTGGTGATCGAGAAGATGTCCGAGATCAACATGGTGCTGGAAGAGGCCGAACGCCTGAACGTGGTGCCGCGCCTGGGCGTGCGTGCGCGTCTGGCGTCGCAAGGCTCCGGTAAATGGCAGTCGAGCGGCGGCGAAAAGTCCAAGTTCGGTCTGGCAGCCATTCAGGTGCTGAAGCTGGTGGAAACCCTGCGTGAAGCTGGCCGTCTCGACAGCCTGCAACTGCTGCACTTCCACCTGGGTTCGCAACTGGCCAATATTCGCGATATCGCCACCGGCGTACGTGAGTCGGCGCGCTTCTACGTAGAACTGCATAAGCTGGGCGTGAACATCCAGTGCTTCGACGTGGGCGGCGGTCTGGGCGTAGATTATGAAGGTACCCGTTCGCAGTCCGACTGTTCGGTGAACTACGGCCTGAACGAATACGCCAACAACGTGATCTGGGGCATCGGCGACGCCTGTAATGAACACGGTTTGCCGCACCCGACGGTGATCACCGAATCCGGTCGTGCAGTGACCGCGCATCATACGGTGCTGGTATCCAACGTGATCGGTGTTGAACGCAACGAATTCAGCGATCCATTACCGCCTGCAGAAGACGCGCCACGCGCGCTGGAAAGCATGTGGGAAACCTGGCAGGAAATGAACGAGCCGGAAAATCGCCGCTCGCTGCGTGAATGGCTGCACGACAGCCAAATGGATCTGCACGATGTTCATACTCAATATGCACACGGCATGTTGGATCTGACCAAACGTGCCTGGGCTGAGCAGCTGTATCTGAACATCTGCAACAAGATCCAGCAGCAGTTGGATCCGAGCAATCGTGCACACCGTCCCATCATCGACGAACTGCAAGAGCGTATGGCGGACAAGTTCTACGTCAACTTCTCGCTGTTCCAGTCCATGCCGGACGCCTGGGGTATCGATCAGCTGTTCCCAGTGTTGCCGTTGGAAGGCCTGGATAAGCCGCCGGAAGGCCGCGCGGTGCTGCTGGACATCACCTGTGACTCGGATGGCACCATCGATCACTACATCGATGGCGACGGCGTGGCGACCACCATGCCAATGCCACCGTACGATCCGGAAAACCCGCCGGCACTGGGCTTCTTTATGGTTGGCGCCTATCAGGAGATCCTCGGCAACATGCACAACCTGTTCGGCGATACCGCCTCGGTTGACGTGTTTGTCTTCCCTGACGGTACGGTAGAAACCGAGTTGTCCGATGAAGGCGATACCGTTGCCGACATGCTGGAGTACGTGCAGCTCGACCCTACCGCACTGTTGGCCAAGTTCCGCGATCAGGTGAAAGAAACCGATCTGGACAGCGAGCTGCAGGCGCAGTTCCTGGAAGAGTTCGAAGCCGGTTTGTACGGTTATACTTATTTAGAAGATGAATAAGTAGAGCGCTTCTGAAAGGCCGGGCATCTGATGGATGTCCGGCCTTTTTTATATCTTGATGCCTGATATTCTATTTTATTTTCTCATCTTTCAATTTTAGAACATGCTTTTTCCACCAGCGGCTGGTAAAGAATAAATACCCCGATGCGATAAGGAAAGAGTAACCTAGTGGTTTAAGCATTATGCTGGCGCTAATGGCTTCCCCTTTAACCAGAAAGACAAGCACATAGCAAAGAAAGAAAAGCGAAAATATTTTGAGAAATTTTATAATCACTACCTACCCCCACAGATGCTGATAAGCGCGTTTATTACTAACACAGCGCTTAGTCACCCACAAGGCGCTGATAAAAAAAGTCTACGGCGATCATGGATACGGGAACATAGATAAGCACTACTTCTATGGATATTTCATTCAGTGAGTCAAATTTAGAGCAAAGATAACCCAACGGAATGCCTGATAAGAAAGTCAGGGTTTCTAGCGTGATATAAAGTTTTTTGTTTTTAATTATTCGCCGTTGGCGCATGGGCATAATATTAAACATGGTTTTACTGCTCCCGTGTTATCTAAAAGTGCAAGAATTAATTGTTAACAGGGCTATTAACCTATTTTTAATAAAGTGGTTTTTATAATTAACCTATATATTTTTCTTGCCGGCTAAAGGGATCAAAATCACAAAGTTCAAACCTCGGCGCACGGCAACGGTCACACGACGGTAGGATTCAGGGTATATACTGGCTAACGACGAGCAGCCGATATGATGATGCGCGCTCTTGAAGCGCGAGCGAAATGCGGCGATAATCTGCTGCATAGGCAGTACTGAAACAGATTTCGAATGGATCCCTTTCTCGTCGGGCTAACGACGCGGGAGGGATTTTTTTTTGCCAGCGTCTGTGTGATTTTTCAACAGGCGAAACGTTGAAATATGAGGGTTTACTATGAGTACCTTAGGCCATCAGCCCGATAATTCCTTAGTGTCCAATGCCTTTGGTTTCCTGCGCTTTCCGCTGAACTTTATGCCTTACGACAGCGATGCAGAGTGGGTCATCACCGGCATTCCATTTGACATGGCAACCTCCGGCCGCGCCGGTGGCCGTCACGGTCCGGCGGCAATCCGTCAGGTTTCCACCAACCTGGCCTGGGAAGGCAACCGCTGGCCGTGGAACTTTGACCTGCGCGATCGTCTGAACGTCGTCGATTGCGGCGACGTGGTGTTCAACTTCGGCGACGCTCAGGACATGAGCGACAAGCTGCAGGCGCACGCGGAAAAACTGCTGAAAGCCGGCAAGCGCATGCTCTCCTTCGGCGGCGACCACTTCGTGACTCTGCCGTTGTTGCGCGCACACGCCAAACATTTCGGCAAACTGGCACTGGTGCACTTTGATGCCCATACCGACACCTATGCTAACGGCAGCCAATACGATCACGGCACCATGTTCTTCCATGCGCCGAACGAAGGCCTGATCGATCCCACTCGCTCAGTGCAGATCGGTATCCGTACCGAGTTCGATCACGACAACGGTTTCACCGTGTTAGACGCGGCACAGGTTAACGATCGTAGCGTTGACGATCTGCTGACTCAGATCAAACAGATCGTCGGCGATATGCCGGTCTATCTGACCTTCGACATCGACTGCCTGGATCCGGCGTTCGCACCGGGGACCGGTACACCGGTCATCGGCGGTCTGACCTCCGATCGTGCGCTGAAACTGGTGCGCGGCATGCAGTCGCTGAACATCGTCGGCATGGACGTGGTAGAAGTCGCCCCGGCGTATGACCAGTCCGAAATCACCGCGCTGGCTGCGGCGACGCTGGGTCTGGAGATGCTGTATCTGCAAGCGGCTAAAAAAACAAAATAAGTTCTTAATAGTATTAACAGGCGGTTATGGGCTGTAAGCACGGTACCATAGAGAAATACACATAACCGGTATCTATATACCTATGGATTTCTAGTCACAGCTCAGTCCCAGGTATTGTAGGGGCGCTGCATGCTGCGCCCGAGTTCAGCGGGGCGAATTTATTCGCCCCCTACGGTGACTGGGGTGAGTGCAGGTAACAACGCTGTGGCTTGAAAGACGACGGGTATGGAGAAAATATGCTGACCAAGCCTTCCACACGTCTTAACAAATATATTAGCGAGAGTGGCATCTGCTCTCGCCGCGATGCCGATCGTTACATCGAACAAGGCAACGTTTTTATCAATGGCAAGCGCGTTACGCTTGGCGATCAGGTATTCCCAGGGGACGTCGTCAAGGTCAACGGTCAGCTGATTGAACCTCGTAACGAAGACAACCTGATCTTTATCGCGCTGAACAAGCCGGTCGGGATCGTCAGCACCACCGAAGAGGGCGAGAAAGACAATATTGTCGATTTCGTCAACCACAGCACCCGTATCTTCCCGATCGGCCGCTTGGACAAAGACTCTCAGGGGCTGATCTTCCTCACCAATCACGGCGATCTGGTGAACAAGATCCTGCGTGCGGGCAACGACCACGAAAAAGAATACCGGGTGACGGTCAACAAACCGGTCACCGACGACTTTATCCGTGGTTTGGGGGCCGGCGTGCCGATGCTGGGGACGGTGACGAAAAAATGCAAAGTGAAGAAAGAAGCCCCCTTTGTGTTTCGCATCGTGCTGGTTCAGGGCCTGAACCGACAAATTCGCCGCATGTGCGAGCACTTCGGCTATGAGGTCACCAAGCTGGAACGTACTCGCATCATGAATGTGAGCATGGCCGGTTTGCCACCGGGTGAATGGCGCGATTTAACCGACGACGAACTGGTCGAACTGTTTAAGTCGATAGAGGGCTCCACTTCGGAAGCAAAACCGGCGAAGAAAGCTAAACCGCCAGTAAAAAAACCGGCCGGTAGCGGGGCGAAAAGCGCCGACAAACCCAGCAGCAGTGCGCCTGCGCGCAAGCGCTTTGCTCAGCCGGGTCGTAAAAAGAAAGGGCGCTGAGCCCCGGTAACATGAATAGGGTTCGGGGCGCAGGTGCGCCCCGACTGCTTTATGCCCGCCTGGCCTCTCGCGTCATCCGCATCCGGCCAAACAGCACACAGCCCGCCAACAGCGTCACTAGCTGCGACACCATCAGCACCGCAAATCCTGAAGACACCTTGCCCTGGCTGGCCATCACCATGCCCATAATCATCGGCACAAACGCCGAGAACATATTGCCGATGCCGTTAATCAGCCCGTAGGCGCTGCCGACCGCCTGCGGCTGCGCATAATGTTGCAGCAGGGTTGGGATCGCCGCCCCCTGAGCCCCCCAGCAGGCATTGGCCGCCAGCAGGAAGAAGGCAATCCAGCCGAGCTGATGACTGTGCATCACGCCATAGATACACAGCGCAGTTGCCGCACCGCCAAAGGCGAAAATCAACGGTGCCTGATAGGGGCGAATGCGGTCAAGCAGCACGCCGCCGAGATATTTTGAGGCGATGCTGACGATAAACGGCAACGAAGCCATCCAGCCCATCTGTTTGATGGAAAATCCTTTCTCGTCGGTCAGGTAAGCCGGCAGCCAGGAGCTGGAGCCCCACAGGTAGCTCAGGGTCGCAATCTCGATCAGCATGATCCAACCCAGCATCGGGGTATGCCAGGCCAGGGCGAAGGTTTGCCAGACACGGCTCAGAACCGGCTGAGGATCGACGGCGCTCGGCGGTAACGAGGCGGGGTGGATAAACCACCGCACCAACGCCAACCCCAGCAACAGGTTGATCAGCGCCAGCAGATAGAAAGAGACCGCCCAGCCGAAGTGCGCCATCAGGAAACTCACCAACGGAAAGCCGATCACCAGGCCCAGAGAAACCCCCAATGTGCTGACGGCATTGGGTTTACCGCGCTCATCGGCGGCGAAGTGATCGCCGATGTACATGGTTTTCAACGAGAACAGCGGTCCCTCGCTGACGCCAAGCAGTGCGCGTACCGCAAACAGCAGCAATAACGACCCCGCCAGCGGTGAGGCGGCGGTGAGCAGCGCCCACAGCACAATGCTGAGCGTCAACGCGCGGCGATAGCCCATCAGGGTTTCCAGAAAGGGCGTCAGCAGCATGGCGGAAAGCCCGTAACCGAGCAAAAAAACCGTCATCAGCATGCCCTGGTGCGCCCGGTTACCGTCGAGCTGAAAGTGCTGCAAGAATTCGGGGTTAACCAGCATCACGGCGATATTGACCCGATCGGCATAGGCGATGACGATCAGAAACAGCAGGGCTACCACCCCGAACCAGCGTTGACGTTGTTGCACAATGCGCTCCTTTGGCGGGCGAAGAAAGAATTTAGGCAGCAGCAAACTAACCCGCTGATTTCACAGTGCTGAAAAGCAGGGCTGAGCCGTTTTAATGTAAATTTATTGTTATCAAAAAAGGTGTATTCGTCAGTGAGAGAGCACTTTTACTCGCATTGCATCCGTCAGATCAACGTCTTTTTACCGATGAATTAGTGATAGAAAGCACAACTTTCATCAGTTTTTCATATCGGTGCATTTTTTCGTGATCCTTCCCGCATTTGTCATGTTTAAACAACTTTCCATTAACAATTGCCGTGTTGCTCTCTTGACGAAAGTTTCACCAGACTTATAGTGAGTGTATTAAATAAGAAACTGAGTTTCATATATGAAACAATCAGATAGAGGACAGAAGCAATGAGCTGGAAGAACGTGTGTGAAGTGTCTCAGGTGAAAGAAGATTTTCCTTTCTCCGCCAACGTGGAGGGGAAAGAGGTCGGTGTGTATCTGATCGACGGCAACTATTACGCGCTGGAAGACGTTTGCCCACATGCCTATGCCTTGCTCAGCCAGGGGTTTGTTGATGACGGCAAGGTCGAATGTCCGTTGCACGAAGCATTGTTCGACGTGCGTACCGGCCAGTGCCTGCGTGAGCCAGGCGGTCGCGATCTGCAAACCTATGCCACCCGGGTGATCGACAATCAAATCCAAATCACCTTTATTGCGGAGGAGTAATCATGCAGCACATCACCGATTTCAATCCCTGGCTGCCGGACACCCAACAGGTGATCCCGGCGCGCGAAGGCGGCAACGGTCAAATCCATCAGCCGGGCCAATTCCAGAACGTCATCTGGCAAACCCGCGCCCGGGTGCCGGACGGTTTCGAAACTGCGCTGGTGACGGCGTTGGAAGAAATCTTCGATCAGGGTGCAGAAGAGCTGGAGCAGATCGTCAGCGCACTGAATCAGCGTCGCCTGTTCGATCGCAATGGCCAGCCGTGGAATGAGACGGCATTCCGCGAATTCCTTCACGTTAACGGTTTCTGAGCAGCATCCGGGAGAAGAAAATGACAGCAAACACAACATCCTCCGCACAGACCTTACAGGACTATCTCGACCAGGGGCTGCGCGGCATGTGGTATCCGGTGCTGGCCAGTTGGGAAATCGGCAATAACCCGGTGGGCATTACGCGTCTGGAGCAGCAGATTGTGGTGTGGCGTGATGGCGACGGCGCGATCCATGCGCTGGAAGATCGCTGTCCGCATCGTGGTGCACGCCTTTCCATGGGCTGGAACCTGGGCGATCGCATTGCCTGCTGGTATCACGGCGTGGAAGTGGGCGGCGACGGTACGGTCAAAGACGTGCCGGCGGTCGATCGTTGCCCGCTGGTGGGGCAGAAATGCCTGCGCTCTTACCCCGCCAAAGAGGCCTACGGTGCGGTGTTCCTCTATTTCGGCGTGACGGCGGATGAAGAGCCGGCTGAATTGACCTTTCCGCCGGAACTGGCGGACGAAGTGGCCTACAGCAACTTCCTGTGCACCGCCAGTTGGGACTGCAATTACCAGTACGCGCTGGAAAACGTGATGGATCCGATGCACGGCACCTACCTGCATTCGTCCTCACACTCGATGGCTGAGGGGGATCGCAAGGCGGACATGGCGCTGGAGCCGACCGACAGCGGTTTCATCTTTAAGAAGAATGGTCAGATCGGCGTTAACTTTGACTGGGTGGAGTTCGGCAGCAGCGGTGCCTACTGGATGCGTTTGTCGATCCCGTACAAGAAACGCTTCGGTCCGGGCGGTCACTTCTGGATCATCGGCATGGTGGTGCCGGAAGACAAGGACCACTGCCGGGTGTTCTTCTGGCGTATCCGTAAGGTGAAAGACTGGCAGCGTGACATGTGGCGCTTTATGTACCGCAACCGCCTGGAGTCGCTGCACTGGGACGTACTGGAACAGGATCGTATCGTGCTGGAAAATATGGCCCCGAACGCGCGTGGCCGAGAGTATCTGTATCAGCATGACGTTGGTTTGTCTCGTTTGCGTCGCATGATGCAAAAAGAAGCGCAGAAGCAGCTGGCGAAGCTCAGTGAGCTGGAGGCGGCGCAGTGAACGGCTTGCTGACGGGAAAACGCATTGTGGTGACCGGCGCGGCGCGCGGGCTGGGGCGGAGTTTCGCCGCAGCCATCAGCCAGGCCGGTGCCAAAGTGGTGATGTGCGATATTCTGGCTGATGAGCTGACGGACAGCGCAGCCAGCCTGCGCGAGCAGGGCGCACAGGTTGAAACGCTGAGCATCGATCTGGCCGATCCGGCGTCGATCAGCGCGGCATTCAACGCCATTGCCGAAGGCGGAGCGATCGACGGGTTGGTGAACAACGCGGCGTTGGCTACCGGCGTCGGTGGCAAAACCATGATGGAATACGATATCGATCTGTGGGATCGGGTGATGCAGGTCAACGTGCGCGGTACCTGGCTGGTGAGTCAGGCGGCGGTGCCGTTGCTGGCGCAAACCCCACATGCCAAGATCGTTAACGTGGCTTCGGATACCGCACTGTGGGGCGCACCGCGTTTAATGGCTTACGTGGCCAGCAAAGGGGCGATCATCTCCATGACCCGCTCAATGGCGCGTGAACTGGGCCCGCAGGGGATATGCGTCAACGCCATCGCGCCGGGGCTGACGCGGGTAGAGGCCACCGAATACGTGCCCGCCGAGCGCCATCAACTGTACGAACAAGGGCGTGCATTGGCCGGGGCACAGCACCCTGACGACGTTAACGGCTCGGTGCTCTACCTGCTGTCGCCGTTGGCGAATTTCGTGACCGGCCAACTGTTGCCGGTTAACGGCGGCTTTGTTTTTAACTAATCAACCTTTAGCCAGGAGCAGCACATGGCGGACGATCAAGCGTGTAAGTATCTGATCCCAGGACTGGATCGCGGGTTACAACTGTTGCTGGCGTTTGGCGAGCAGCACAAGGAAATGACTTTTGCCCAATTGCATCGCCTGGTCGACATGCCAAAGGCTACCGCCTATCGCGTAGTGCAAACCCTGGAGCATCTGGGCTTTCTTGAGCGCAACCCGCGCACCAACACCTTTGCGCTGGGCATCAAAGTGCTGCGCCTCGGCTTTGAATATATCGCTTCTCTGGACGTTGCTCAGGCCGGCCAGCCGGTGATAGAGCAACTGCGCGATCGCAGCCAGTGCAGCAGCCATCTGGCGATCCGTGATGAGCGCGACGTGATCTACATCGCCCGCGTCAGCGCCGCCGGTTCGCAAATCAATCAGGTCAGCGTCGGCACTCGCCTGCCGGTACACCAAACCTCATTGGGGCGCATGCTGCTGACCAGCGCTACCCGCGACGAATTCGAACAGCTGTATCCGCAGGATCAACTGCCGGGCAGCGCTCCGGGAACCCCGGCGGATCGCGAAACGCTGTGGCAGATGGTGCAGCAGGACAAGGCGCGCGGCTATGTGATTGGCGAGTCGTTTTTCCGCCATGGCATCTCTTCGATCGTCTATCCGATCTTCAACCGCGAGCAGCGGGTTGAGGCCGTGGTCAGCATTATGGTGCCGTTCGATGAGATCCCGAAAGCGGATCGCGAACGGCTGCGCATGGAAGTGCGGGATGCCGCGGAGAAAATCTCCGGCTTCCTGGGCGCACCGCCGCAGGCAAACGTCGGTTAACTGCAAGCTACGCCCGTATTAATCGGGACGAAAATATTCGTCCTCTACCAATGAATCAGGCAGGGATAAGGCTCATGGCAAACAGGGGCCGGGGGTTTGTCATGCCTGAAAACCGTATTCAGCGAGAACGTGAGGCACAGTAATGAGCGTAATCGGAATCGAAAAACTGGAATTTGGCGTCGAAGATCTGCCAACCTGCGAAAAATTCATGCAGGACTTCGGCCTGCAGGCAGCGCAGCAGCACTGGGGCGAAACCCAGCGTGAATTCACCACTTTGAGCGGGGCGCGCGTGGTGCTGCATCCGCTGCAAAGCGAAACCTTGCCGGCGGCGTTTGAGGGCGGTTCTACTTTGCGTCGCATGACCTGGGGCGTGGGCAGCCCGGCGGAATTGGCCGCTTTACAGCCGCTGTTGGCGCAGATGCCAGGCTTTCGCCTGGTGGGGGAAGAGCTGGAGTGTCTGGATCCCAACGGTATGACGCTGCGCTTTAGCGTCAGCCAACAGTGCGAAGTCGATTTACCGGTCTCGCCGATCAACCAGTGGGGAGATGTACGCCGTATCGATCAGCCCAGCCCGGTGTACGCGCAGGCACAGCCAATCAATATCGGCCACGTGGTGTTCTTCGTCGAAGATCTGGCCGCCACCGAACGTTTCTACCGTGAGGTCCTGGGCTTCCAGGTCTCGGATCGCTATATCGATCGGGCGGTGTTCCTACGCACTCAGGCGCGCGGCGGCCATCACAACCTGTTCCTGCTGAAATTGCCTAATCGCCCACGCGGTTTGAATCACGTGGCCTTTACCGTACGCGACATCCACGAGGTGATCGGCGGCGGTATCGCCATGAACAAAGAGAAGTGGAGCACCTTTATCGGCCCTGGCCGTCACCCCATCTCCTCAGCCTATTTCTGGTACGTCAACAGCCCGACCGGTGGCGCGTTCGAGTACTACACCAACGATGATTATCTGACGGAAAACTGGCAGCCACGCGAGCTGGAACACTCACTGGTGTCGTTCACTGAATGGGCGGTGGAGGGCGGTATCGACCACGATACGCGCCGCCAGCAGAAAAAACCGGAGGTGTTATGAGCCAACCAGAACCGGCGGGGATCGTCATTATCGGCGGTGGCCAGGCCGGCGGTTGGGCGGCGAAAACGCTGCGCGATCGTGGCTATGCGGGCCGGTTGACGGTGATCAGCGACGAACCCTATGACTTTTATGAGCGGCCGCCGCTCTCCAAGGCGGCGTTGCTGGACGGCAATGCGCCGCTTAGCCGACTGTTCAGCGAACAGGTGGTTGCCGGGTTGAACCTCAACTGGTGTCGTCCGATGCGGGCTGAAGGCATTGATGCAAAACGGCAAATCGTCAGTCTCAGCGACGGTCGGCAGCTGCAGTTTGATCAACTGCTGATTGCCACCGGCGGCCGTCCGCGCCTGCCGGATGCCCGCTGGGCCAGTCACCCCCGGGTGATGACGCTGCGCTCCTGGGATGATGCTGCCAGGCTGCGTCAGGCGCTGCAAGGGTGTCGCCGTTTGGCGATCGTCGGCGGCGGCTGGATCGGGCTGGAGATTGCCGCTTCGGCGCGGCGCCTCGGTGCTGACGTGACCGTTTTTGAGCGCCAACCCGCGTTGTGCATGCGCAGCGTCGGTGCGGACGTCTCCCAGGCGCTGCTGGAATTGCATCAGCAACAGGGCGTGACGGTGCACTGCGGCTGCGGTGACATTCAGCTGGAAGATCGTGACGGTGACGCCTGGATCGGCAGTGGCATCAGCGATCCTCAGCCGTTTGATCTGGTGGTGGTGGGGATCGGCGTAGAGTTGAACCTGGAGCTGGCACGCAGTGCCGGGTTGAAGATTGACGCGGGGATCGTGGTTGACGGCCAGGGGCGCACCAGCCATCCGGCGATCTTTGCCGCAGGTGATGTAGCCCGCCACCCGACGCTTGGCCTGTGCCTGCAGTCCTGGGCCTATGCACAGAATCAGGCGATCAGCACCGCCTGCGCAATGCTGGACGCCTTTGCCGCCCCCTACGATGACGTGGCCTGGCTGTGGTCGGATCAATACGACGCCAATATCCAGATCCTCGGCGTGCCGGCCGGTGGCGTGCACCATGTGGTGCGGCGCACGCCGCAATCGCAGGTGTTCTTTACGTTAAATGCCGATCGTCAGCTGGTGCAAATGGTGGCGTTTAACGACGCACGCACCATCAAGCTGGGCAAACGCTGGCTGGCCAGCGGGCGAGTGCTGGAACCGCAGCAGTTGGCGGACGCGGAGTTTTCTTTGATGGCGTTGAAATAACGCCCGTAACCTCGGGAGCGTTTCATGACTACGCAAGAGATTGACGCCCGCGCTGAACGGGTGGGGGATGCTGTCGCCGAAAATCCGCAGCAACGGGTGCGCTGGTCGGTGCCAATCGCGCTGTTTGCCTGCGTGCTGCTGGCGTTTTTCGACAAGATCAGTATCGCGGCGCTGTTTTCCGATAGTGAATTCCAGCAGGCGCTGGGCATCAGTTTTGACCCGGCGCGGCTGGGGTTGCTGATGAGTGCATTTTTGTTCTCCTACGGCATTTCTTCGATGTTGCTGAGCGGAATCGGCGACCGACTTAACCCGGTCAAGGTGCTGATTGGCATGATGGTGGTGTGGGGCGTGCTGATGGTGCTGATGGGCATGACGCGCTCTTATCACAGCATGATGACGCTGCGCATTTTGCTCGGCATTGCCGAAGGTCCGCTGTTGCCAATGGCCTACGCCATCATCCGCCAGGCCTTTCCGCAGCGCTTGCAGGCGCGGGCCACCATGCTGTGGCTGCTGGGTACGCCGTTGGGCGCAGCGCTCGGTTTCCCGGTCACGCTGTACATCCTCAACACCTTTGACTGGCAGACCACCTTCTTCTTTATGGCGTTCCTGACGCTGCCGGTGATGCTGCTGGTGCTGTTCGGAATGCGTCATCTCAACGTGTCACGCCCCGCAGCGGCCAGCGTTTCCAAACCGGCTATTGCCGAACGTAAACAGCATCGCCATGAGCTGCTGCGCAACCCGCATTTTTGGATGATCTGCCTGTTTAACATCGCCTTTCTGACTTACCTGTGGGGCATGAACGGCTGGCTGCCAAGCTACCTGATCAAGGGGAAAGGCATCCATCTGGAGCACGCGGGCTACCTGTCATCGCTGCCGTTTATCGCCATGCTGCTGGGCGAAGTGGTCGGTGCCTGGCTGTCGGACAAGCTGGATCGTCGTGCGCTGGCCTGTTTTGTCTCGCTGTGCGGCGCCGGGCTGGGGTTGGCCGTGGTGCTGCAGCTGCAGGGCACCTACAGCGTGATAGCCGCCATGGCTTTCAGCACCTTTATGTGGGGGGCCGGTGCGCCAAACATCTTTGCCCTGCTGGCGAAAGCCACCAGCAGCAAGGTCAGCGCCACCGCCGGCGGTATTTTTAACGGATTGGGCAATTTTGCCGGTGCGCTGGCACCGGTGCTGATGGGGGCGCTGATCGCCGCCACCGGCAACATGGATAACGGCTTGCTGTTCCTGGTGGTGATGGCCCTGATCGGCTGCATCATTCTGCTGCCGTTGCTGAAGAAGTATTGATTTAACCGTTTGATTCAACAGAGGAGTTACAACATGTCCCAGGTTGAGAAGCAAGCCGGCGTCAAGCCGCAGGATCAATCGATAGAGCATTGGGTGGAATCTCGTATCGCCCGCTTTGAAGGCCGCAAATACGACTGGAATGCGTTGAAGTTCCAGGCCGATTACGACCCGAAATACCGCCGTGCGCAGATGCGCTACATCGGTACCGGCGCCACCGGGGTAGCCAGCGACACCAACACCATTCCGGCAGGCAATTTCACCTTCTCCACCATGGTGCTGCCTTCGAAGTGCGAGGGCCCGTTGCACCTGCACGATGACGTGGAAGAGGTGTTCTTTATGCTGAAGGGCAGCATCACGCTGATGATCCAGGACGGCACGGAGTATTACGAAACCAAGCTGAAAGAGCGTGATCTGATCTCGGTGCCGGCCGGTGTCTACCGTGGGTTGTTCAACCACGGCGAAGAAGAGGCGTTGATGTGCGTGATGCTGGGTACCGCCAAACCGGAAACCCCGACCTACCCGGCGGATCACCCGTTATCCAAAGTGAAACGCAACTGATGAACGGCCTGGCGCAACGTCAGCAGGCACGCTGTGGGACGTTTACCCTGAGCTGGCGCGAGGTGGGGCACGGTCGCCCGGTGGTGTTGCTGCACGGCATCAGTTCCGGTTCGGCTTCGTGGATCAAGCAGTTCAATGACTCGGGGCTGGCCGACGGCCATCGTTTGCTGGCCTGGGATGCCCCAGGCTACGGCGGCAGCCTGCCGCTGACGGTCAGTGAGCCGGATGCCGCCGTCTACGCCGCCGCGCTGGCGGCGCTGGTGGCCCACTTGCAGTTGGAGCAACCGCTGATCGTCGGCCACTCGCTCGGCGCCTTGATCGGCAGCGCCTATGCCGCCGCTTATCCCGACGGGTTATGTGGGCTGGTGCTGGCGGATCCGGCGCAGGGTTACGCCAACGCGCCGCCGGAGAAACGTCGGCAGGTTTATAGCCAGAGAAAACAGATGATCGAGCAGCTTGGTCCGCAGGGTTACGGCGAACAACGGGCGGCTGCGTTACTGCGTGAAACGGCGGATCCGCAGGACATTGCCTGGGTACGCAATGGCATGCAGCAGCTGGATCCCGAGGGTTTTCTCAATGCCGCCTGGATGCTGGCCAACGACGATATCGGCCGCTATCTGACGCAGTACCGTGGCCCGCTGCAGGTGTGGTGCGGCGACTGCGATCGGATCACGCCCCCGGAAGCGGCGGCGGTGCTGGCGCAGCAGCAGGACGCGCCACTGCGCCTGATCGAGGGGGCCGGGCATGCCAGCTACCTGGATGCAGCGGGGCAATTTAATCGCTATCTGCAGGATTTTACGGGAGCAATTCAACCATGAATTTTCAGCTTGAGAAACGGGTCGCGGTGGTCACCGGCGGTTCGTCGGGCATCGGTTTCGAAACCCTGCGCCTGCTGCTGGCGGAAGGCTCGAAGGTGGCATTTTGCGGCCGCAATCCTGACAAACTGGCCGGTGCCGAGGCCAGCCTGCGCCATGAGTTTCCGCAGGCGGAGATCCTGGCACTGTGCTGCGACGTGCTGGACGAGTCGCAGGTAACGCAGTTTGCCGCCCAGGTGACGGCACGCTTCGGCGGCGTAGATTTGCTGATCAACAACGCCGGCCAGGGGTTCGTCGCGCATTTTGATCAAACGCCGCGCACCGCCTGGCTGCATGAGGCGGAACTAAAGCTGTTCGGCGTGATTAACCCGGTACAGGCGTTTTTGCCGGCGCTGGAGCGTTCGGATATCGCTTCCATCACCTGCGTGAATTCGCTGCTGGCCTTGCAGCCGGAAGAACACATGATCGCCACCTCGGCAGCGCGTGCGGCGCTGCTCAACATGACGCTGACGCTGTCGAAAGAGCTGGTGGACAAGGGCATTCGCGTCAACTCGATCCTGTTGGGCATGGTGGAGTCCGGCCAGTGGCGCCGTCGCTTCGACGAGCGCAGCGATAAAGATCAAAGCTGGGAGCAGTGGACGGCGGCGATTGCCGAACGACGCGGCATTCCGATGAAACGCCTGGGGAAACCGCAGGAGCCGGCGCGGGCGCTGTTGTTCCTGGCTTCGCCTCTGGCGTCCTTTACCACCGGGGCCGCGCTGGACGTCTCCGGCGGCTTTAACCGTCATCTGTAACCGCAGAGGCTGAAAAGATGAAGAAGATCATGATGATTGGTTACGGCGCAATGGCCACAGAGGTGCTGTCCCGCCTGCCGGACGGGGTGAGCGTTGGCTGGATTGTCGCGCGTGCGGCTCATCATGCGGCGATTGCCAAAGCCTTTGGTGGTCGGGTGCAGGCGTTGACCCACCCCGACCACTGCGCTGAAAAACCGGATCTGGTGCTCGAGTGCGCCAGCCAGCAGGCGGTGGCGGAGTTCGGTGAGGCGGTGGTGATGCGCGGTTGGCCTCTAGCGGTGATCTCTACCGGCGCGTTAGCGGATGCCGCCTTGCAACAGCGTTTGCAGCAAGCCTGTCGGCAGCATCGGGGGCAGGTGATCGTGCTGTCTGGCGCGGTGGCGGGCATGGACGGCTTGGCGTCGGCACGTGAGGGCGGTCTGGACAGCGTCACTTATCAGGCGTGTAAAAGTCCGGCGAGCTGGCGCGGCAGTATGGCAGAGCAATTGATTGATCTTGATGCGGTAAGCGAGGCGCAGGTGTTTTTCGAAGGCTCGGCACGGGAGGCGGCGCGGTTATTCCCGGCCAACGCCAATGTGGCGGCGACCATTGCGCTCAACGGCCTCGGAATGGACGCCACCCGGGTGCGGTTGCTGGTCGATCCCGCGACCCGACGCAATACCCACCGGCTGCAGGTGTGCGGCAATTTCGGTGAGTTTCACATTGAGCTGAGCGGCAACCCGCTGGCAAGCAATCCCAAGACATCAACCCTGGCGGCGCTAAGCGCGGTACAAGCCTGCCGCCGTCTGATCGACGGTGGTTTTATTGCCTGAACGGCAGGAGCGAGTATGGAAAGGTTAAAGATTTTTGTGGCTGGGCGTTGGTGCGAAGGGCGTGGCGATGAAATGGTCTCGCAGTTCCCGGCCGACGGCAGCGTGAATGCGCGGCTGCGTGCCGCCAGTATTGAAGACGTCAATGATGCGGTAGCCGCGGCGGAACGCGCCTGGCGGGCACCCGAGTGGCGTGGGCTGGTGCCGCATCAGCGAGCCAACATTCTGTACCGCGTCAGCAACCTGATTATGGCGCAACAGGAAGAGCTGGCACAGCTGCAGACCCGAGACAACGGCAAACCCCTGGCGGAAACCCGTGGGCTGGTGGCCAGCGCGGCGGCGACGGCTCGCTACTTTGCCGCTGCCTGCGAGGTGCTGGAGGGCGAGCTGCCGACCCAGCGCAGCGCTGAGATCATGACGTTGAGCCAGTATCAGCCGCTGGGCGTGATCGCGGCCATTACGCCGTGGAACTCGCCGATCGCCAGTGAAATGCAAAAGGTGGCCCCGGCACTGGCGGCAGGCAATGCGGTGATCCTCAAACCGGCCGAAGCGACGCCGCTGATGGCGCTAAAACTGGCGGAACTGTTTGAGCAGGCAGGCCTGCCCGCCGGACTGCTTAGCGTACTGCCGGGCAAGGGCTCGGTGATTGGCGAGGCGCTGGCGCGTCACCCGTTAGTGAAAAAGATCTCTTTTACCGGGGGAACCAATACCGGTCGTCATTTGGCGCATATCGCCGCCGAGAAGCTGATCCCCACCTCGCTGGAATTGGGCGGCAAGTCGCCGACCATCGTGCTGGAAGACGCCGATGTGGAGCAGGCAGCGCGCGGGATCTGCTACGGCATTTTCAGCTCCGCCGGCCAGGCCTGCATCGCCGGTTCGCGGCTGTTTGTGCATCGTTCTTTGTACCAACCGCTGCTGGCGCGTCTGAGTGAACTGGCGGCCGGACTGCGGGTCGGCAATCCGCTGACGCCGGGGGTGCACCTCGGCCCATTGATTAACGACAAGCATCGCCAAAGCGTGGCGGATTACGTGGCGCTGGCGCAGCAAGAAGGCGGCCGGCTGGTGATAGGCGGCGAAGCGCCGGCCGATCCGCTGCTGGCGGGCGGCAGCTATTACCTGCCGACGATTATCGAAGGACTAAGCAATAGCGCCCGCGCCTGTCAGGAAGAAATTTTTGGCCCGGTGCTGGTGGTACTGCCGTTCGATGACGAGCAGCAGTTGATCGAGCAAGCCAACGATTCGGTGTACGGGCTGGCCGCTGGGATCTGGAGCCGGGATTTCCCGCGGGCGATGGCGCTGGCGGAACAATTGGAAACCGGCACCGTGTGGATCAATACCTACAAGACATTTTCTATTTCTACGCCTTTCGGCGGTTTCAAAGAGAGCGGTCTGGGCCGCGAAAAGGGTCTGCACGGCATCAAGGCCTATATGCAGCAGAAAAGCCTTTACCTGGCGCTGAGCCATCAGGCGAACCGCTGGAGCGATTAGTTTTGGTCGACGGTGCGTACCCCCTACAACGAACACAATAAGAAGGCAGATGATGAGCGATAAAATAACGGTTGGCGAGGCGATAGCCCGGACTCTGGAACAGTACGAGGTGTCGGCGATGTACGGCATCATTTCGATTCATAATCTGCCGATTGCCGATGCGGTAGGGCAGCGTGGCAACATCCGTTTCGTACCGGCGCGCGGCGAAGCGGGCGCGGTTACCATGGCCGATGCCCACGGCCGCTTCTCCGGTTTGGGCGTGGCCTTGACCAGTACGGGCGCGGGGGCCGGCAATGCGGTCGGTGCCATGATCGAAGCGCTTAATGCCAACACGCCGTTGCTGCACATTACCGGCCAGGTGGAGAAGGCCTATCTGGATGCCGACGCCGGGTTTATTCATGAAACCCGCGATCAGTTGGGTTTCCTGCGCGCCTGCTCCAAGCGCGCATATCGGGTCAACTCAGCAGAACAGGCGGTGGCCGTGATCCAACGGGCTATCCTCGATGCGCAGACGGTGCCTTGTGGCCCGGTGGCGGTCGAAATCCCGATCGATATTCAAAGCAGCCTGGTTTCCAGTTCGGTGCTGAGCCAGCCCGTGGCGCCTGCGCTGCTGCCGGCGGCCAGTGATGAGGCGGTTGAGCGCCTGTATCAGCGGGTGAAACAGGCCAAGCGCCCATTGCTGTGGCTGGGAGGCGGTGCGCTGGCCTGCGCCGATGCGGTACGCAAACTGGCGGATGCCGGCGTGGCGGTGATCTCCAGCACTCATGGACGCGGTATCTTGCCTGATAGTCATCCGCGCAGCCTACGTGCGTTTCATAACTCACCGAGCATTGAGGCGATCCTGACGCAGTGCGATTTGACGCTGGTGGCCGGTTCACGCTTGCGCAGCAATGAAACCCGTACCTGGACGCTGCCGCTGCCGCGCCCGCTGGTTCAAATTGATATTGATCCGGCGGCGGCCAACCGCAACTATCTGGCCGACGAGCAAATCAACGGTGACTGCGGCGCCTTGCTTAACGCGCTGGCTGCTCGGTTGAGCCCGCGGGAAAAAGTGAATGCCGAGTGGGATGCCGAGATCGCCGAAGCGGTACAGCAGGCGGAAAGCGCGCTGCGCCAACAGTCGGGAGAATATGCCAAACTGAACGACGCCATCGCCGCTGCGTTGCCGCAGGACGGTCTGTTGGTGCGTGATATCACCGTTTCCGGCAGCGTGTGGGGCAGCCGTTTGTTCCGCGCCATTTCGCCGCTTTGCAACATTCACTCGCTGGCCGGGGCGATTGGCATGGGTCTGCCAATGGCGATTGGCACGGCGATCGCTAACCCGCAGCGCAAGGTGGTGGGGCTGGTCGGAGACGGCGGGCTGGCGTTAGGTTTGGGCGAACTGGCAACCATGGCGCAGGAGCAGGCCAATATTACCCTGCTGATCATGAACGACGGCGGCTACGGCGTGATGCGGGGCATTCAGGACAAGTATTTTGCCGGCCGTCAGTATTATAACGAACTGCACACTCCTGCATTTACCCTGGTTGCCGAGGCGATGGGGCTGAAGGCGTGGAAAGTGGACAGCGCGGCGCAGTTCAACGGCGTGCTGGCGGAAGCGATTAATTATCCGGGGCCGTCGGTGGTGGAAGTGGATATGAACAGCATCGGGCCGCTAACCTTCGCCGGGCCACCGCAAAAGACGTTATATTGATGAAATGATAACGCCCGGTATCTGCCGGGCGTTGTGTTTTACTTGCCTGCTGCGATGCGCTCGCGAATATGCTGTGCGCGCGCTTCGGAGGCGGGGTGATCGTCGAACATGCTGCTC
Source organism: Serratia liquefaciens (assembly GCA_012719855.1). Lineage (GTDB taxonomy): Bacteria > Pseudomonadota > Gammaproteobacteria > Enterobacterales > Enterobacteriaceae > Serratia > Serratia liquefaciens_A. The sequence goes on from JAAXZN010000010.1 coordinate 66,276, forward strand.
TGACGACCGGCCTCCATTTTAGCCAGCTTTTCAAAGCTGGTGACCAGGCCGTTCGGGTCGATGCCGCGTTGTTTCAGCAGATCGAACGAATAGTCATCGGCTTCACTTTCCTGTTTTTGGGAGAACTGCGCGTTAACCAGCTTCTCGCCCATATCCGCCAACTGCGACTGAGACAGCGAACCTATGATGCCGCCGGTCGAGGCCGCTGCGGTGCGCAATGCCACGGTGCCGTAAGCGACCTGCATGGCTTTGCGGGTATGGCCCAGCGCCACGTGGCCCATTTCGTGGCCCAGCACGCCTTCCACTTCATTGTCGGTCATCATGTCCATCAGCCCGCTGTAAACGCGGATACAGCCGTTGGCCATCGCCCAGGCATTCACGTCTTTTGTGACGTAAACCTTGTAGTTGGCCGGCGTGCCGTTGATATTATCCCCCAGCGCCGCCGCGATTTTGTTCAGGCGTTTGGCATAAGTACTGTCGGCCGGCGCGATTTGTGCCTTGCTGTCCATCTCTGCGCAGGATTTATCACTCAGGATTTTTACGTCGTTATTGCTCAGCGTCGCGGCCTGAAACGCCTGCGCGCCAGACTGCATCAGGGTATCGGTGTTCAGGTTTTGACAGCCGCTTACCAAAGTGGCAATGCTTAATGCAATCAAAGAGGTACGGATCTTCATAAAGCCATTTTCCTGTGAGAGTAACAAGGGGGTCGTGTCATTTTAGTTTAGGGAAATCTTGCCGCTTGAGACTAGTGTACGCCGACAATCGGGAAAATAGTGTTATTCCGAAAAACCGACCAATTGTGCTAATAAGTTGTGAACTCGCTCTCATTTGGTATTAGGGATTGCCGTTTTAATGCGGAGTCTGAGAAAATAGAAAACTTGACTGATTTTTTAATCCGACCTGGAGTAAAACATGTCCTCTCGTAAAGAGCTTGCCAACGCCATCCGCGCACTCAGCATGGACGCCGTACAAAAAGCAAATTCCGGCCACCCGGGTGCACCTATGGGCATGGCGGACATCGCCGAAGTCCTGTGGCGTGAC
>JAAXZN010000011.1 GCA_012719855.1 Serratia liquefaciens
AGTGAAACGCCGTAGCGCCGATGGTAGTGTGGGGTCTCCCCATGCGAGAGTAGGACACTGCCAGGCATCAATCAAGCCAAGAGGCCATCCGCAAGGATGGCCTTTTTGCTATGCGAAAAAGAAAAAATGGCGCAGCTAGGCTGCGCTTTTTAACCAGTCGGCGATAAAGTCAGCGATGCACTCTGGATCATTAAGGTCCAACAGTCTGGCCTTTCCAGTGATTAACCGATCGCTGGCAACGGCGATAACGAACTCGTCCAGCATATCCTCCAGCGGTCTACCTATCTCTTCACGATAGAGAATGATTTTACTGATAGGCTCATGCTTGAACCCCTCCACTAAAATGATATCCACCTTGCCAGTATCAAAACGACTCGCCAAATATTGCAGATCCAGTGGGGGTTGTTCCGGCGTTTCAGTCATTAATGCCCAGCGACGATCGCTGGCGACCAACGTTTGGTCAGCACCGGCTTTGCGCAGTTCATAACTGTCTTTGCCGGGGGTATCGACATCCATATCATGGTGAGTATGTTTGATCAGTCCTACGCGGATTTGCCGCTGCTTTAATAAAGGAATCAATTGTTTAAGCAGGGTGGTTTTACCCGTACCGCTATAGGCAGCAATGGCGAGCAGAGGAGGTTGCAGAGTACTATCCATGGGGAGTTTCTTTCTCCAGCAGCCAATTTTGGCAGTCTTCTTGTGTATTAAGATTATGGAATGCCATCTGTTGCCCTTCAAACGCTACCTGTTGAGCACCTGCTGCCGCCAGGAACAGCATCAGCTTGCGTTCACCGCGGGCCAGATAATCCTCCAACGGAGTCGCCAGACTGGTGTGCAATAGCGCCAGCGTTGGGTGCGCCCGTTCCCCATCACTGGCATAGGCGGCTATCGCACTTCCTTTTTGTTGCCAGAGTTTCTCGATGAGCGTTGCAGGAAAGTCAGGAACATCACAGGGCACAAAGGCTACCCATTCGGTCGTCGCGTATTTCAGGCCGGCCAGCATACCGGCGAGCGGGCCTGAAAAGTCAGGGGTCAGATCGCCGATTATCGGCAGACCGCTTTCCCTATACCGCGCTTGATTGCGATTGGCGTTGATGGCTATCGGCCCGACCTGCGGCCGTAGTCGGGTAAGCACGTACTGATACAGGGGGATGCCGGCAACCGGAACCAGTCCTTTATCTTCCCCGCCCATGCGGGTGGCACGCCCTCCGGCCAGAATAATGCCGGTAATCTCTTCATGCATATTTCAAATTCCGCATTGTGACTAACGCCATGATTGTAGCGCTAAAGCCGGTATGGCATCAGGATTTACCTTTATTGACAAGCTGCTTCTTTCACTGCGTTGGCAAGCCTGTTACTTTGTGTGTTTATTGATTCTATTGGACAATATTGCGATGAAAACGCACCGCGTAAACGAGCTGATTGAGCTTCTGCACCCGGCCTGGCAGGAAGATCCGGATCTTAATCTGATCCAGTTTTTGCAGAAGTTGGCGCAAGAAGCTGGCTTTCAGGGCAATCTGGCTGAACTGAGCGATGATATCCTGATCTACCATTTGAAAATGCGCGGCAGCGCCGGCAGCGAACAGATCCCTGGTCTGAAAAAGGATTATGAGGAAGACTTCAAAACGGCATTGCTACGCGCCCGTGGCGTGATCAAGGATTAGCATTCGTGCGCCAGGGTGAAGCCGTTGCTCGTGCAGCCCGTCATTAATGCTACTATTTCTCAATCCCGGCATTGTGATGTCACCCAAACGAAACCGAATGTTGTTATGAACAACTCAGCTTTTAATTTTCAGACCCTGTCGCCCGACCTGATTATGGACGCGCTGGAAGGGGTTGGCCTGCGTGTAGACTCCGGGCTAACGGCGCTTAACAGTTACGAAAACCGCGTCTATCAGTTTATGGACGAGGATCGTAAGCGTTATGTGGTGAAGTTTTATCGGCCCGAACGTTGGAGCGCGAAACAAATTGGTGAAGAACATCAGTTCTCCCACGATCTTGCTCTGGCGGAGATCCCTGCAGTTGCGCCATTAGTCCTGCAGGGCAATACGCTGCATACGCACAACGGTTTCTTTTTTACGGTTTTTCCCAGCGTTGGCGGGCGGCAGTATGAGATCGACAATCTCGATCAACTGGAGTGGGTTGGCCGTTTCCTGGGGCGCATTCATCAGGTGGGCAGCGAAAGCCTGTTTGTTGAACGTCCGACGATGGGCATCGAGGAGTACCTCACTATACCGCGTCAGGTTTTGGCGGGCTGCGAGCTGTTGCCCAAAGCGCAGTGTGACAGCTTTCTTGCAGCGACTGACAAGCTGATTGAGGCGATCAAACAGCATTGGCATCAGGATTGGCAGCCGCGGCGTTTGCACGGTGACTGCCATCCGGGCAATATCCTGTGGCGCGATGGCCCACTGTTTGTTGATCTTGATGACGCGCGTAACGGGCCGGCGATACAGGATCTGTGGATGTTGTTGCACGGTGAGCGTCGCGATCGTTTGATGCAGTTAGATATTTTGTTGGAAGCGTACTCAGAGTTTGCCGAGTTTGATCAAAGTGAGTTGGCGTTGATCGAGCCGCTGCGTGCTATGCGTATGGTTTACTACCTGGCATGGGTCGCTCGCCGCTGGCAAGATCCTGCGTTCCCTAAAAGTTTTCCGTGGATGGCGGAGTCTGATTTTTGGTTATCTCAGACGGCGGCATTCACCGAACAGGTTAAGCTGTTGCAGGAGCCCCCTCTGCAGCTGATGCCAATGTATTGAAGCTTTAACACAATGGAGAGTTTAGTCTTATGAAGAAAATTTGGTTGGCGCTCGTTGGCATGGTAATGGCATTCAGTGCCTCGGCTGCGCAGTTTAGCGATGGGACTCAGTACGTCACCCTGGACAAGCCAGTGACGGGTGAACCTCAGGTACTGGAGTTCTTCTCCTTCTATTGCCCACACTGCTACCAGTTCGAGCAGGTTTATCACGTTTCCGAAAATGTGAAAAAAGCGCTGCCTGCGGGCACTAAAATGACCAAGTACCACGTTGAGTTCCTGGGGCCGTTGGGTAAACAACTGACTCAGGCATGGGCTGTTGCAATGGCGCTGGGTGTGGAAGATAAAGTCAGCCCGTTGATGTTTGAAGCGGTGCAGAAAACTCAGACTGTGCAAACGCCTGATGATATTCGCAACGTATTTGTGAAAGCTGGCGTGAGCGCGGCGGATTATGATGGGGCTCTGAACAGCTTCGTGGTGAAATCCCTGGTGGTACAACAGGAGAAAGCCGCAGAAGATCTGCAACTGCGCGGCGTGCCGGCGGTATTTGTTAACGGCAAATACATGGTTAAAAACGACGGTCTGGACACCAGTTCGATGGATGCTTACGTGAAGCAATTCGCCGACGTGGTTAAATTCCTCAGCGAGCAGAAGTAACCGATATTTAAAGTAAAAAAGCCGGCTCAGCCGGCTTTTTTTTAACTTTTATTGCCGTTTCAATCCATCCAGCAATCTGTCTTTATCCTGCCACAGCGTGTTCAGCCAAAGCTGGAAACGTCGCTTAAACTGCTTGTCGTTAAAGTAATCGCCATGCATGCTTTCGTCGATTGGCAGCAATTCAACCCTTACTACTATGCGTTTTAACCGGCCGCACAGCATATCCATAAAAGGCCGTTCAGTATTATCTGGGTAAAGCAGGGTGACGTTTAACACCTTATCGAACTGCTTACCTAATGCACTGAGTGTAAAAGCAATACCGGCGGCTTTAGGCGCTAATAAATTGCGGTAGGGCGAGCGAGTTTTAATTTTCTTGGCTTCGGTAAAACGCGAACCCTCTACAAAATTAACGATGGTGGTCGGACGCTTACGAAACTTCTCGCAGGATCGGCGTGTGGTCTCGATATCGTTACCGCGCTTGTCCGGGTGTTTGAGCAAATAGGCACGCGAATAGCGTTTCATGAAGGGCATATCCAGCGCCCAGCAGGCCAGGCCGACAAAGGGGACCCAGGCTAATTGCTGTTTAAGAAAGTACTTATTCATTGGAATATGGTTACGGAACAATACGCACAACACCACAATATCCGACCAGCTTTCGTGATTACTGATCAGCAGATACCAGTTTTTTCTATCCAGACCTTCCAACCCTTCTATATCCCAGCGCAGTTGGCCGTTAATACGTAATAGCAGTGATAACCCCAGGCACCAGCACCACATCATAAAGTCGGCGAAGGCGGAGATACGTCGCCATACGGCAGGAAAGGGCACCAGTAACTTAATGACGCCGGCGATCGTAATGGGGATCGAACACAGTACCGTGACCAGAATGGCAAGCAGGGCTGAAAGTATAAAAATAACGGGGGATAGCAATCTTGGCATGGTTATAGGCTGACGGTTGGTGAGAACAGCGTTACATGCCAGTATGCATGAACAAAAAATACTTTAAGACATTATAGGGGGAAAACGCCTGCCAGCAGTAGCTGTTTTAGAGCGGAAGAAATGGGCATTTGCTGCGTTTTCGTGCAACTTGCTCATCTTGTGCTATGGTAATTGAGGCGCCAATTTTGATTAATAGTGCGATTAAAATTCGGCGCAAGTTATATCCACAAATTGTGTAAAAGTCGATAATAACCTTCAGTTAAAATAGTACTGTTTAACGCAGTGATTTCAATAGGATTTTTATTTCCCATTATAACGATAAACACATCGTTATAATTTGTTGTCTTTTCTATGCACAAAGTTATCCACAGGCAGGATCTTGCGGATCGCTTTGCAGAATCACATGATTTTCGTCCTTAATGCACGCTAAGGTTCGTCTCAGGCGGCCAGCTATGGCATGCTTACCGTCATGTCCGATCACGATAAAGAAACGCTATGGCCCAGATTGCAGAAAACCCATTAATCCTGGTTGACGGTTCCTCGTACCTCTACCGCGCTTATCACGCCTTCCCTCCGCTGACCAACTCTGCGGGCGAACCTACCGGGGCAATGTATGGCGTGCTGAATATGCTGCGCAGCCTGTTGCTGCAGTACCAGCCAAGCCATGTTGCGGTGGTGTTTGATGCCAAAGGAAAAACCTTCCGCGATGAGCTGTTCGCAGAATACAAATCACACCGGCCGCCGATGCCGGACGACCTGCGCGCGCAAATCGAACCGTTGCACAAAATGGTCAAGGCGATGGGATTGCCGCTGCTGGTCACGCCCGGCGTAGAAGCCGACGATGTGATAGGCACTTTGGCACTGGAGGCAGAGAAAGCCGGCCATGCGGTGCTGATCAGCACCGGTGATAAAGACATGGCGCAGTTGGTCACACCGAACGTCACCCTGATCAACACCATGAACAACACCATCCTTGGTCCACAGGAAGTGTGCGACAAGTACGGTATTCCGCCGGAGCTGATTATCGACTTCCTGGCGCTGATGGGCGATTCCTCGGATAACATCCCAGGCGTTCCTGGTGTGGGCGAGAAAACCGCGCAGGCGCTGTTACAGGGGCTTGGCGGGCTGGATGCGCTCTATGCCAACCTCGACAGCATCGCCACGCTCAGCTTCCGCGGCGCCAAGACCATGGCGGCCAAGCTGGAACAGAACAAAGAGGTGGCTTACCTCTCCTACAAGCTGGCGACCATCAAAACCGACGTCGAACTGGATCTCACCTGCGCCAATCTCGAAGTATCAGCGCTGGATGTCGATGTGCTGCAGCAGTTATTTAAACAATACGAATTTAAACGCTGGCTGGCGGATGTTGAAGCCGGCATTTGGCTGGAAGGCAAAAAGGGTGCCGGCGTGAAAGCCGCCAGTGCGCCAAAGGCTACGGCGGTAGCTGACAAAGCGCCTGCCGAAGCGACGCTGTCGCAAGAAGGTTACGTCACCATCCTGGATGAAGAGACTTTCGCACAGTGGCTGGAAAAGCTGAAAAAAGCCGAGGTATTTGCGTTTGATACCGAAACTGACGGCTTGGACACCCTGACCGCCAATCTGATCGGCCTGTCGTTTGCCATTGCACCGGGCGAAGCCGCCTATTTGCCGGTAGCGCATGACTATCTCGACGCCCCGGCGCAGCTGGACCGCGATTATGTGCTGGCCACGTTGAAGCCGCTGCTGGAAGACGAGAAAGCGCTCAAGGTCGGGCAAAATCTGAAGTTTGATATGGGCCTGCTGGCGCGTTACGACATCACCCTGCGCGGCATTGCCTTCGACACTATGCTGGAATCTTATGTGCTGGACAGCGTCGGCGGTCGTCACGATATGGACAGCTTGTCCGATCGTTACCTCGGCCATAAAACCGTGACCTTCGAAGAGATAGCCGGCAAGGGGAAAAAGCAGCTCACTTTCAACCAGATTGCGCTGGAGCAGGCGGCCCCTTACGCTGCCGAAGATGCCGACGTTACCTTGCAATTGCATTTGGCGATGTGGCCGCAATTGAAGGAAAGCGCCGAGCTGCTGAAAGTATTCAATGAGATTGAAATGCCGCTGTTGCCGGTGTTGTCGCACATCGAACGCACCGGGGTGCTGATTGATCAAAGCATTCTGGCCACGCACTCCATCGAATTGACCAAACGCCTGGCCGAGCTGGAAATTCAGGCCCATGAACTGGCGGAAGAGCCTTTCAATCTGGCGTCGACCAAACAGCTGCAGGCGATCCTGTACGAAAAGCAAAAGCTGCCGATACTGAAGAAAACGCCGGGTGGTGCTCCATCGACTAACGAAGAAGTGTTGGCCGAACTGGCGTTGGATTACCCGTTGCCTAAGGTGATCCTGGAATACCGTGGCTTGGCGAAGCTGAAGACCACCTACACCGACAAGCTGCCGCTGATGATCAATCCGGTCAGTGGTCGGGTGCATACCTCTTATCATCAGGCGGTGACGGCTACCGGGCGTCTCTCCTCCAGCGATCCTAACCTGCAGAATATCCCGGTGCGCAACGACGAAGGGCGCCGGATCCGCCAGGCCTTTATTGCTCCTGAGGGTTACCGCATCGTTGCGGCCGACTATTCGCAAATCGAACTGCGCATTATGGCCCATCTGTCACAGGATGAAGGGTTACTGGAGGCCTTTGCCGCTGGTGAAGATATCCACCGCGCCACCGCGGCCGAGGTGTTTGGCCTGCCGCTCGATAAAGTGACCCACGAACAGCGCCGCAGCGCCAAGGCGATTAACTTTGGCCTGATTTATGGCATGAGCGCGTTTGGTCTGGCGCGGCAATTAGGCATTCCGCGTGGTGAAGCACAGCGCTACATGGATCTCTACTTCGAGCGTTATCCGGGCGTATTGGAATATATGGAGCGCACCCGCCAGCAGGCTGCCAGCCAGGGCTACGTCAGCACGTTGGACGGCCGCCGTCTCTATCTGCCAGATGTCAGCTCCAGTAACGGCATGCGCCGTAAGGCTGCCGAACGCGCGGCGATTAACGCCCCTATGCAAGGAACGGCTGCCGATATCATCAAGCGTGCGATGATCGAAGTGGACGCCTGGCTGCAAGCTCAGGAAGAACCCTTGGTGCGTATGATCATGCAGGTGCACGATGAATTGGTGTTCGAGGTACATGAGTCGGTGCTGGAAGCCTCTAACCAACGCATTCGCGAGCTGATGGAAAACAGCATGACGCTGGCTGTCCCACTGAAAGTGGATGTCGGCGTGGGGGCCAACTGGGACGAAGCTCACTGATTGTGCGGTCGTTCACCGGCCTCGTTCTTAAAGGATGGGCTAACTGGCGATAACCTAAGCAGTTTTTGTAATTAAGCTACAGGATACGGCGATTGTTTCCCCAACCTCGCCGTTATTACGCGCCAAACTGTGTAAGTAAACTACAAAAAATTCTTTTGCACTGCGAAAAAATCATGTAGAGTTACTGGCGTAGGGTACAGAGGTAAGATGTTCTATCTTTCAGACCTTTTACTTCACGTAATCGGATTTGGCTGAATATTTAGCCGCCCCAGTCAGTATTGACTGGGGCGTTTTTTATTGTAAAAACAAAGCCAAACCATAGGTTCTTCTTATTCCCCCGCGACCTCTTTCCTTCGGTTTATCTCCCGATATGGCTTGCTCATCGGATTCCCAATGCCAAACCACCATAAGAATTTATGATGGATTTCTATCAGAATTGTAATTAGATAACGAAAAGAGCCTGCATCGCGAATGGCAGGCGTAAAAAAGCCGATGCGTTTCCACATCGGCTATCACGGCACCTGCGGCATTTTATTCGCCGGCAGTGTCGTCATCTTCCGGCAGCACTTCCGGTGGGATCTCGTTAAACCAGGTATTCAGTTTTTGGCTCAGTTTGTCGACGCCGATTTTTTTCGGTGAAGAGAAGGCTTCAACCTGGATATCGCCCATAAACGGCACTACCGCTTCACGCACCATATTCAGTTGCGCTTTACGCGCGCCAGATGCCAGTTTGTCCGCTTTGGTCAGCAGAACCAGAACTGGCGTGCCGACATCGACAGCCCATTGGATCATCTGCTGGTCGAGATCTTTCAACGGATGGCGGATGTCCATCAGCACCACCAGGCCTTTCAGGCAGTTGCGCATTTGCAGGTATTCACCCAGCGCTCGCTGCCATTTGCGTTTCATCTCTTCAGGCACTTCGGCGTAACCATAACCCGGCAGGTCGACCAGGCGAATGCCTTCTTCCACTTCAAACAGGTTGATGAGCTGGGTGCGACCCGGCGTTTTACTGGTACGTGCCAGGCCTTTTTGATTGGTCAGGGTATTTAACGCACTGGACTTACCGGCATTAGAACGACCGGCGAACGCAACTTCAATACCTTCATCCCCCGGCAGATGGCGAATATCGGGCGCACTGGTGACGAAATGGGTCACATGATAATTGTAATTCTTGCTGGTCAAAATTTTTCGTCTCCGTGAGGATGGCTAACTGGTTGGCGATTATAACTGCATCAGCGCTAAAAATGGTGTGTTTCTCTGTTTTTAAGCGCCGGACCAGCGGGGTGTGGCAATTTATGTGGGGCGGGCTTGTGAGACATTTGCCATTCGAATAGGGGGTAATGTCGCTTTTATTCGAAAGCTGTTTTTATTATTTTTATTATAAAACATTAGGTTAATTCTCCGATGCGTATTTTTATCAGCTCATTACACGGCAGGTGCCTTGAGCCTGACCCCTGATAGCGTAAAGTAACTTGCAGCACAGGACTGTGCAGGATTAAGGAACATCCGGGAAGGGTGATAAATCTCAAGGAGAGCACGGGACGTGCTAATGAGTGTCAGGATGAATAACCAAGGAATGGGTCTATTTGCATAGAATTTGCAAATAGCACAAGGAAGGTGAAGTTACCGCAATTGGGATGCCAGCAGGAAGCAAACTCAGGACGAGTGAACACGAACGGATCTCTCCATGGACGATTTTACCTTCAGGATGAAGGAGGTAGTACGGCAGGGAATGCGGTTATAGCAGAAGGAAAAACCAGGATGTTGAGTGTGCGCACGGAATGCGTAGCAGGAATATCCTTCGAAAGAGGGTGCAAAAAGGCGGCGGGTTTAACCTGCCGCCTTTTTTCTTTGTTCGCTTTCTGCTAGATTCCGCCGCAATCGTATAGCATCTATCTCTATACTGAATCTACATACCTAAGAGCATACGCTATGAACCAGCCATCAAAAGCACCTCGCGCCCCACGCAGCAGCGCGGCGACGTCGAAAACCAAAAAGAAAAGCCGTGTGGAGCTCGATCAGGAAGCCCGTGAGCGCAAACGTCTGAAAAAGCGCCGTGGTCTTGCTTCCGGTTCTCGCACCCAGGTGGAGTCTGCCAATCAAAAGAACAAGGCCGGCGCACAGGCCAAAGATCCGCGCATTGGCAGTAAAGTGCCGGTAGCATTGGTGGCTGAGGCCAAGCCAAAAGCCAAGCCGCAGCCTAAACCTAAGGCCGAAGCCAAACCGCGTCTGTCGCCGGAAGAAGAGCTGGCGAAGCTGGAAAATGATGAGCGTCTGGACGCACTGCTGGATCGTATTGACGACGGCGAGACGCTGAGCGCAGAAGATCAGGCTTATGTTGATCAGACTCTGGATCGTATCGATGCCCTGATGGAGCAACTGGGCATTGAGCTGGGCGACGATGAAGACGACGAAGAAGAAGAGAAAAAGGAAGATATCCTGAAACTGCTGAAAGGCGGTAACCCGAAAGACGTAATTTAACGCGTCATGTGGCTGATCCCGTCAATAGCCCTACTCTTGATGTGTTATCTGCTGTGGTTATTCGGTAAACTATGGCGGCTGTCCAAACGCAAAACGCGTTTTCGCAGCGCTTCCGCGGCCAGACAGCGTAGACCACTGCCCATTTCCCGGCCCGGTAGAAAAAAATATCGGAAGGAGTGAGCATGTCAGAGCAGGCAATTGTCTGGGATCTGGCCCTGATCCAGAAATATAACTATTCAGGGCCGCGTTACACCTCATACCCCACAGCGCTGGAGTTCAACCAGAGCTACGACGAAGCGGCGTTTCAACGCGCCGCGACGCGTTATCCTGAGCGCCCTTTGTCGCTGTACGTGCATATCCCTTTCTGCCACAAGCTCTGCTATTTCTGTGGTTGCAACAAGCTGGTGACGCGTCAAACGCACAAGGCTGATGAATATCTGGCGGTGCTGGCAAAGGAGATCGCTCAGCGCGCGCCTTTGTTTGCCGGGCGTAAGGTCGGCCAGATGCACTGGGGCGGCGGTACGCCAACCTATCTGAGCAAGACACAAATCAGCCAGCTGGTAGCGATGCTGCGCCAACACTTTGATTTCCTCCCCGATGCCGAAATGTCGATCGAAGTCGATCCGCGTGAGATTGAGCTGGATGTGCTCGATCATTTACGCAGCGAAGGTTTTAATCGCCTGAGCATGGGGGTGCAGGACTTCAATAAAGAGGTGCAGCGGCTGGTGAACCGCGAGCAGGATGAAGCCTTTATCTTTGCCCTGATTGCCCGCGCTAAAGCGCTTGGTTTTAATTCCACCAATATCGACCTGATCTACGGCTTGCCAAAGCAAACACCAGAGAGCTTTGCTTACACCCTGCAACGGGTTGCCGCGTTAAACCCGGATCGCCTGAGCGTATTTAACTATGCCCATATGCCGAATCTGTTTGCTGCCCAGCGCAAAATCAAAGACGCAGATCTGCCGAGCGCGCAGCAGAAACTGGATATCTTGCAGCACACCATAGCTTCCCTGACCGAATCGGGTTATCAGTTTATCGGTATGGATCATTTCGCACGACCGGACGATGAGTTGGCGGTGGCGCAGCGCGAAGGGAAACTTCACCGTAACTTCCAGGGGTACACCACCCAGGGCGATAGTGATTTGCTGGGACTGGGCGTCTCCGCCATCAGCATGCTGGGGGACAGCTATGCGCAGAACCAGAAAGAGCTGAAGGTTTATTACAGTAGCGTCGAAGCACAAGGTCATGCACTGTGGCGTGGCCTGGCGATGACTGAAGACGACTGCTTGCGGCGTGAGGTGATCAAAACGCTGATCTGCAACTTCAAACTGGACTATCAGGTCATAGAACATCAGTTCGGCATCGACTTTGCCGATTATTTTGCCGAGGATTTGCAATTGCTGGCGCCGTTTGAACGTGATGGGCTGGTGGAGCGTGACGAGCAGGGCATTCAGGTTACGCCGCGCGGCCGGTTACTGATCCGCAATATTTGCATGTGTTTTGATATCTACCTGCGTCAACAGGCCCGCACCCAGCAATTCTCTCGGGTTATTTGATGAGTAAAACAACGGCCGCTTTCGCGGCCGTTGTTTTAACTGAAGAAATTAATCAGGGCGGCGCACAGTACCGCAGCAACGGCTGCCTGCGGCGTGTGGCTGGCGGCAGAACCCAGTTCTGCGCCTTGAGAAATGAATGCGATTAACGAATCCAGCATGGAAGCCTCCAGGGTGTGCGCCCCGATCATACTGCTGCCCCATCGGCTGTAAAGCCTGAAATAGCCGTTTTTTTGTGCGCTTGATTGTATTTTCTATCATCAATGCCGCAAACTATTCCATTCCCAATTCTTTCAGCTTACGCGTTAACGTATTGCGCCCCCAGCCCAGCAAACGGGCAGCTTCCTGCTTATGCCCTTGGGTATGACGCAGTGCGGTGGTGAGCAAGGTGCGTTCCATCTCCGGTTGCGCTTCCGAAAGCAGGTTTTGATGACCGGAACGCAGCGCGCGGTCTGCCCACTGTGCCAGCAGCGTGGCCCAACTGTCCGGCAGGCTATGCCCGGGCGTTTCTGGCGCAGAGGTTTCAAACAGCTCACTCGGCAGATCCTGAATCAGCACCTCCTGCCCGGCGGCCATCACGGTTAACCAGCGGCAGGTGTTCTCCAACTGGCGAACGTTACCGGGCCATGGCAGGCGCGTCAGTGCAGTTTCAGTCTCCGGATGCAGGTTCTTCGCTTCCACACCCAGCTCCTTTGCCGCCACCTGCAGGAAGTAACGCGCCAGACGCGGAATATCCTCACGACGTTCACGCAGCGGCGGAAGGTGCACGCGGATCACGTTCAGGCGATGGAACAAATCCTCACGGAATTTACCTTCCTGTACCCGCAGTTCCAGGTTCTGGTGGGTGGCGGCGATGATGCGCACGTCCACCTTCACCGGGGCATAACCACCGACCCGATAGAACTGGCCATCTGCCAGCACCCGCAGCAGGCGGGTTTGCACATCCAGCGGCATATCGCCGATTTCATCCAGGAACAAGGTCCCGCCGTCGGCCTGCTCAAAGCGACCCTGACGGATCTGATTGGCGCCGGTAAAGGCCCCTTTTTCATGCCCGAAAAGTTCGGACTCGATCAGGTCTTTGGGGATCGCCGCCATATTCAGCGCAATAAAGGGCGATTTGGCGCGCGGACTGTGACGGTGCAGGGCATGGGCAACCAGCTCTTTACCGGTACCTGATTCGCCGTTGATCAGTACGCTGATCGACGAACGCGACAGGCGGCCGATGATGCGGAACACGTCCTGCATCGCCGGGGCTTCACCGATGATGTCTGCCACCGGATCGTTGGCTGGTTGGCTGCGCGCAGGCTGCTGCTGTTCCTGATAATGGCTGATGGCGCGTTCTACCAGCGCCACGGCTTCATCAATATCAAAGGGTTTCGGCAGGTAATCGAATGCCCCTTGCTGGTAGGCGCTGACGGCGGCGTCGAGATCCGAATGCGCCGTCATTATGATGACCGGAAGCATCGGATGACGCTGTTTGATCTGCTTGAGCAACGCAAGGCCATCCATACCCGGCATGCGGATGTCAGACAGCAACACGTCAGGAGTTTGCGTGGCCAGGGCTTCGAGCACCGCATTGCCACTGTCGAAGGTCACGCAGCTCACGCCGGCTCCAGTGAGCGCGCGTTCAAGCACCCAGCGGATGGAGCTATCGTCATCGACGATCCAGACTATCCCTCGTTGCATAGAAAACCTCACTGGCGAATAGGCAGGTAAACCGAGAATTCGGTATGTCCTGGCCAACTGTTAAATTCAATTTTTCCGCAATGCTGATCGATAAGATTACGGGCGATGGATAATCCCAGGCCGGTTCCGCCTTCGCGGCCGCTGACCATCGGGTAAAACAGCGTGTCTTGCAACTGCGCCGGCACGCCGGGGCCGTCATCTTCTACGTCGATACGTGCCGCTAACCGGTAGCGGGTGCCGTGCAGGGTGATCTGGAAAGCGGTGCGAGTGCGTAGCGTGATGGTGCCGCCTGTTTCTCCCAGCGCCTGCAGTGCATTGCGGGTAATGTTCAGCAATACCTGTTCGATTTGATCCGGGTCGTGCGCCATCTCAGGCAGGCTCGGGTCGTAGTCCCGCACCAGCGTCACGTTATCCGGCTTCTCCAGCGACACCAGTTGGCACACTCGCTCTGCCACCTGATGAATGCTTTGGGTTATGTGCTGGCCCGGTCGCTGCGGGCCGAGCAGGCGATCGACCAGGTTGCGCAGACGGTCGGCCTGCTCAATGATCACCTTGGTGTATTCGGTCAGCGACGGATCGGGCAGTGCCTTGGCCAGCAGCTGTGCCGCACCGCGCAGTCCGCCAAGCGGGTTTTTAATTTCATGCGCCAGGCCACGGACCAGATCGCGGGCCGCAACTTGCTGGGCGTGCTGAAGTTGTTCCTGGCTCAAGCGGCGTTGGTTATCCATGGGCGCCAGCTCGATCAGGATATAGCCATCAGGCAGTGCCTGTGCGGTCAGGGAGAGGATATGCGCACGCCCGTCAACCACCAGGGTCACTTCGTTATCGGTAAAGCCCTGACCGGCATGCAGGCTCTCACGCATCAGATCGACGTTCAGTGAGAAATAACCGAGCAAATCGGGCAAGGGTGTACCGAAAAGTTTACGGGAACTTTGCGCCAGCAGTTGTTGTGCTGCCGGATTGGCGTAATGAACCGCCAGATCATCATCCAACAGCAGGATGCTGTTGATGAGAGAATTGAGGATCTGCCCAGCATCGGGCAGCTTGCCAGTTGCCATACAGCAGACTCCTGCACCTTTTTAGTGCATCTATCCTACTCCATCCGTTATGCACGCGGTATGGAATAGTTTTGCAGAAAATACGGTGGAGAAAAAAACCCATCCGAAGATGGGCTGAAAGTTTCCACGGCAACAAAAAAAGACAACTAAATCTGGGCGCCGCCCGCAGACGGCGCGGTAAAGCTTAAACGCTGTAGTACAGTTCGAATTCAACCGGGTGTGGCGTCATGCGAACGCGGTCCATCTCTTCTTTGCGCAGATCGATGTAAGCATCGATAGCGTCGTCGGTGAATACGCCGCCACGGGTCAGGAACTCGCGGTCTTCGCTCAGTGCTGCCAGCGCTTCATCCAGGGAACCTGCAACTTTTGGAATTTCAGCTTCTTCTTCCGGTGGCAGGTCATACAGGTTTTTGTCCATGGCGTCGCCAGGGTGGATTTTGTTGATCACACCGTCCAGGCCTGCCATCAGCAGGGCCGCGAAGCACAGGTACGGGTTAGCCGCTGGATCCGGGAAACGGGCTTCGATACGGCGCGCTTTCGGGCTGGCAACCACTGGGATACGGATGGAAGCGGAACGGTTACGGGCAGAATAAGCCAGCATGACCGGAGCTTCGTAGCCTGGGACCAGACGCTTGTAAGAGTTGGTGGTCGGGTTGGCCAGGGCGTTGATCGCTTTAGCGTGCTTGATGATACCGCCGATGTAGAACAGGGCAGTCTCAGACAGGCCGCCGTATTTGTCGCCGGCGAACAGGTTAGTCCCGTTCTTGGACAGCGACATGTGGCAGTGCATGCCGGAACCGTTATCACCGAACATTGGCTTCGGCATGAAGGTCGCGGTTTTGCCAAATGCGTGAGCCACGTTGTGAACCACGTATTTGTAGATTTGGATTTCGTCGGCTTTCTTGGTCATGGTGTTGAAGCGGGTTGCCACTTCGTTCTGACCTGCGGTTGCCACTTCGTGGTGGTGCGCTTCAACGACCAGGCCCATTTCTTCCATGGTCAGACACATGGTGGAGCGGATGTCCTGTGAAGAATCGACCGGAGGAACCGGGAAGTAACCGCCTTTGACCGCCGGACGGTGGCCTTTGTTGCCGCCATCGTATTGGGTGCCGGAGTTCCATGCGCCTTCGATATCGTCGATGGCCACGTGGGAACCGCGGATGCTGCTGCCGAAACGAATGTCGTCAAACAGGAAGAATTCTGGCTCTGGCCCGAACAGGACGGTGTCCGCGATGCCGGAAGAGCGCAGGAAATCTTCTGCACGCTTGGAGATGGAGCGTGGGTCACGATCGTAGCCTTGCATGGTGCCTGGCTCGAGGATGTCGCAGCGAATGATCAGGGTGGATTCTTCGAAGAACGGATCCAGTACCGCAGTGCTGGCGTCTGGCATCAGCACCATGTCAGATTCGTTGATGCCTTTCCAACCGCCGATCGAGGAACCGTCAAACATTTTACCTTCTTCGAAGAAGTCGGCATTTACCTGATGAGCAGGGATGGTGACGTGTTGTTCTTTACCCTTGGTGTCAGTGAAACGCAGGTCTACGAATTTCACTTCATGCTCATTCAGCATCGTCAAAACGTGTTCAGCGGACATACTTAACTCTCCCGGATTTATCATTGTCGTCGTCGTGGAACGAATCTGTGGAACTGGCTTTTTTTGCCTTGAAAAGACTAAAGCGAAAACTGTGCCAACTTTGCCAAAGCGCTTTAATCGCCTTTCTGTGCGGGTTTTGCACAGAATCAGTATGCACCATCAGTGACGGTTTGCACTTAAATGGTGCAATCAATGAGAGGTGGGGCACCGTAATGGTGCAAAAGTGCACCGGATGCTGCTTTTTGCACCGTGAAAGGGATCACATACTGACCTGTACACAGTTGTTTATAAGAGACTGTTGTGATCTTGTTTAGTCCCTCGCTTAATACGTGTACAATAGCGCGCTATTTCTAATGCCTGAGGCAAAGCTGTGATCGAAAATTTGCGTAACATCGCCATTATTGCCCACGTTGACCATGGTAAGACCACCCTGGTTGATAAGCTGCTGCAACAATCCGGTACTTTCGGAGAGCGTGTAGAAGCCACCGAACGCGTAATGGACTCCAACGATTTGGAGAAAGAGCGTGGGATTACCATCCTCGCAAAAAACACCGCCATTAATTGGAAAGACTACCGCATCAACATCGTGGATACCCCAGGACACGCCGACTTCGGCGGTGAGGTTGAGCGTGTGATGTCAATGGTTGACTCGGTGCTGCTGGTTGTGGATGCAATGGATGGCCCAATGCCGCAAACCCGCTTCGTGACCAAAAAAGCCTTCGCTAATGGTCTGAAGCCGATCGTGGTAATCAACAAGGTTGACCGTCCGGGCGCACGTCCTGATTGGGTTGTTGATCAGGTCTTCGACCTGTTCGTTAACCTCGACGCGACCGACGAGCAGCTCGACTTCCCAATCATCTATGCTTCTGCATTGATGGGGATCGCGGGTACTGACCACAACGAAATGGCGGAAGACATGACCCCGCTGTATCAAGCGATCGTAGACCACGTGTCTGCACCGCAGGTTGAGCTCGAAGCGCCATTCCAGATGCAAATCTCCCAGTTGGACTACAACAACTACCTGGGCGTGATCGGCATCGGCCGTATCAAGCGCGGTAAAGTGAAGCCAAACCAGCAGGTCACCATCATCGATAGCGAAGGTAAAACTCGCAACGGTAAAGTGGGCAAAGTGCTGGGCCACATGGGTCTGGAGCGTATCGAATCTACTCTGGCTGAAGCGGGCGACATCATCGCTATCACCGGTCTGGGCGAGCTGAACATTTCTGACACCATCTGTGACACCTCTGCAGTGGAAGCACTGCCGGCGCTGTCTGTAGATGAGCCGACCGTAACCATGTTCTTCAACGTCAACACCTCACCATTCTGCGGTAAAGAAGGTAAGTTTGTGACTTCGCGTCAAATCCTTGAGCGTCTGAACAAGGAACTGGTGCACAACGTGGCACTGCGCGTTGAAGAAACTGAAGATGCTGATGCATTCCGCGTATCTGGCCGTGGTGAACTTCACCTGTCGGTTCTGATCGAAAACATGCGTCGTGAAGGTTTCGAACTGGCGGTATCCCGTCCGAAAGTAATCTTCCGTGAAATCGATGGTCGTAAACAAGAGCCGTTCGAAAACGTGACCTTGGACATCGAAGAACAGCACCAGGGTTCCGTCATGCAAGCCATGGGTGAGCGTAAAGCTGACCTGAAAAACATGGATCCAGACGGTAAAGGCCGTGTGCGTCTCGACTACGTGATCCCAAGCCGCGGCTTGATTGGCTTCCGTAACGAGTTCATGACCATGACTTCCGGTACCGGTCTGCTTTACTCCACTTTCAGCCACTACGACGACGTGCGTCCGGGTGAAGTTGGCCAGCGCCAGAACGGCGTGCTGATCTCTAACGGCCAGGGTAAAGCGGTAGCGTTCGCCCTGTTCGGTCTGCAAGATCGCGGCAAGCTGTTCCTGGGTCACGGTGCGGAAGTGTATGAAGGCCAGATCATCGGTATTCACTCACGTTCCAACGACCTGACCGTGAACTGCCTGACCGGTAAGAAGCTGACCAACATGCGTGCTTCCGGTACTGACGAAGCCACTACCCTGGTTCCGGCTATCAAAATGACTCTGGAGCAAGCTCTGGAATTCATCGATGATGACGAACTGGTAGAAGTCACGCCAACCTCGATCCGTATCCGTAAGCGTCACCTGACGGAAAACGATCGTAAGCGTGCAAGCCGTGGTCCTAAAGAAGCTTAATCGCTGATTGGGTCTGCAACACTTAGGGCGCGCCAGCGCCCTGAGTTTTTTCCTCTGTCTTTTCCCATTTCTGCCGCGTGCTATACGCTTTTCCATCCGCTCTCTATTCAGCCCCTGCTTTTCCCGCTACAGTAAAATCTCACCGGCCCATCAGGAGAGGACTATGCTGTATATCTTTGATTTAGGTAATGTGATCGTCGATATCGATTTCAAACGTGTACTGGGTGTATGGAGCAGTTTGAGCGGTACGCCATTGGCGGTCTTGTCCGAACGTTTTGCTATGGGCGAATTGTTTCAGCAGCACGAGCGCGGTGAAATCAGTGATGAAGATTTTGCCGAACGGCTAAGCGCCGAAATGGGGATTGCCCTCAGTTTCGAGCAGTTCGCTACCGGTTGGCAGGCGGTGTTTGTCGCCCTGCGCCCAGAAGTGATCGACATCATGAAGCGCCTGCGCAGTGAAGGTCACCGGGTGGTGGTGTTATCGAACACCAACCGTTTGCACTGCAATTACTGGCCGCAGCACTATCCGCAGGTGGCCGAAGCCGCCGATCATCTTTATTTGTCGCAGGATCTTGGCATGCGCAAGCCGGACGCCAACATTTATCTGCACGTACTGGATGCAGAAAATACCTCGCCGGACGACGCGGTGTTCTTTGACGATCACCCGGATAACGTAGCAGCCGCACAGGCGCTCGGCATCAAAACTGTTCACGTGACCGACCGCGACGTAGTACCGGCTTATTTTGCCCAATGACCGCAAAGGGTTAAGCTTAAGGCGTACAAACTGACATCAAGGAGTGGCCATGTCGTTTTTCCGCCGCAAGAAGCTGCCCGCTTCGATCAAACCCAGCGTCACCTTTTTACGACTGCTGATTAAACGTGTCGACAGCGATGGCCTGACCATGTTGGCGGGCCATCTGGCCTATGTCTCACTACTGTCACTGGTGCCCCTGGTGACCGTAGTGTTCGCGTTGTTTGCCGCGTTCCCGATGTTCTCCGACATCAGCGTTCAGCTGAAAAGCTTCATATTTTCCAATTTCATGCCGGCCGCCGGCAACGTGATCCAAAGTTATCTGGAGCAGTTTGTCGCCAACTCCAACAAGATGACCGCCGTCGGGACCTGCGGCCTGATAGTCACTGCGCTGTTGCTGATCTCGTCGGTGGACAGCGTGCTCAACACCATCTGGCGCAGCAAGAATCAGCGACCGATCGTGTTTTCATTCGCCGTTTACTGGATGGTGCTGACTCTGGGGCCGCTGCTGGTGGGCGCCAGCATGGCGATCAGTTCCTATCTGTTGTCACTTAACTGGCTGGCGCAGACCGGCGTCAACAGCCTGGTGGATCAGGTGCTGCGGATCTTCCCGCTGATCCTGTCGTGGATATCGTTCTGGCTGCTGTATTGCATCGTGCCGACGGTACGGGTGCCGCCCAAGGATGCGTTGATTGGTGCGCTGGTGGCCGGTTTGCTGTTTGAGCTGGGCAAGAAGGGGTTTGCGCTTTATGTCACCATGTTCCCTTCTTATCAGCTGATTTACGGCGTCTTGGCCGTGATCCCCATTTTATTCCTTTGGGTCTACTGGAGCTGGTGTATCGTGTTACTCGGCGCGGAAATCACGGTCACCCTCGGGGAATACCGCGATTATCGACAGCAAAAGGCACAACAAGAACAGTCATCAGAAGGGCAGTTATGATTGCGTTAATTCAACGGGTATTAAATGCCAGCGTCACGGTCGAAGGCCAGACGGTAGGCAACATAGGTCCCGGTTTGTTAGTGTTATTGGGCGTGGAGCAGGACGATAACGAGCAAAAGGCCGTGCGCCTGTGTGAGCGCGTGCTGGGCTACCGCATCTTTGGCGATGAGAACGACAAAATGAATCTCAACGTCCAACAGGCAGGAGGCAGTTTGCTGGTGGTCTCGCAGTTCACGCTGGTGGCCGACACGCAAAAAGGTATGCGTCCAAGTTTCTCTCGCGGTGCGGTACCGCAGGAGGCCGATCGGTTATACCAATATTTTGTTGGCCAGTGCCGCGAACGCGGTATCGAAACCCAAACCGGTGAGTTTGCGGCCGACATGAAAGTCGCGCTGGTGAACGACGGGCCGGTGACGTTTTGGCTTCAAGTCTAAGAATTCTGAGAGAGAAGGCGTCTATGTATCACCTACGAGTACCGGTAACAGAGCAAGAACTGAAAGAGTATTACCAGTTCCGCTGGGAAATGCTGCGCAAGCCGTTGCACCAGCCGGTGGGGTCGGAAAAGGATGCCTACGACGCCATGGCGCACCACCAGATGGTGGTGGACGAGAGTGGAAAAATTGTTGCCATTGGGCGGCTGTACATCAATGCCGATAACGAAGCCGCGATTCGTTTTCTGGCGGTAGACCCGACGGTGCAGGATAAAGGCCTGGGGACGCTGGTAGCCATGACGCTGGAGTCCGTGGCGCGTCAGGAAGGCGTGAAACGTGTAGTCTGTAGCGCCCGTGAAGACGCGGTGGATTTCTTCGCCAAACTCGGTTTCGTGAATCAGGGTGAGATCACGGCGCCGCAAACCACGCCGATTCGCCATTTCCTGATGATCAAGCCGGTGGCGACGCTGGACGATATCCTGCATCGCCCCGACTGGTGCGGCCAGCTGCAGCAGGCCTGGTACGATCACATTCCGCTCAGCGAGAAGATGGGAGTGCGCATCAGCCAATATACCGGCCAGCGCTTTGTCACCACCATGCCGGAGATTGGCAACCAGAACCCGCACCATACGTTGTTTGCCGGCAGCCTGTTCTCTCTGGCCACGCTGACCGCCTGGGGCCTGATCTGGCTGTTGCTGCGTGAAAGACATCTGGGCGGCACCATCATTCTGGCGGATGCCCATATCCGTTACAGCAAACCCATCACTGGCCGGCCCCGCGCAGTAGCGGATCTCAGCTCGCTAAGCGGCGATCTGGCCCGTTTGGCCCGTGGCCGCCGCGCTCGCGTGCAGGCGGAAGTCCATCTGTTTGGTGACGACGACAAAGGTGCGGTATTTGAAGGCACTTACATGGTGTTGCCGGCCGAGCCGGAAGTGCCCCTGGATCAGGGCGGCTGTGAGGCGATAGACAGTTAATATCCAGGCCCTCTCTATGCGGAGAGGGCCCATCCAGGATTAAGGCAGTTGCTGATTGACCGTCTGGCCATCGGCGGCAGTGGCCTGCAAGCTGCCCTGCAATGAAGCCTTAAATGGCCCATCGCTGTTCAACAAACCTTTCAACTGCAATTGCAGGTTACCGTCTCCTTCCAGCGGAACCGCTTGCCATCCCCACTGTTGCAGGGTGTTCACCGGTACCGAACGCCCGTTCAGCGACAGCGTAAAAGGCTTGCCCGGCAGCTGTTCGACGATGGCTTTGGCATCCAACAGCCCTTGGGGCATAAAGGCACTGAGTTCGGTGACGTTGATTTGCCCGTCATTGGCGTTCAGCGCCAGCGATGGGCGGCGAACGTCAATCTTGTTGAAGGTAGCTTCACTGCCGTTCAAATTCAGCGTGCCGGACCAGATACCCCACTGGTGGTCGCGCGCCAGCAGCAGGTTACTGCCATAGCCGTCCAGTGCGGTGATCTGGAACGGGAAGTCTGGGTTGATATCGATGATCAGATTACGGTTGGTGGTCAGCTTGTTGACGTACACCTCCGCCAGCCAGTTCGGCAGCGGCTGCAACCACAATCCGCGCCAGTCGATAGGCAATGTATATTCCAGCGCGGCCACTGCCACCTCATCCAACTGCAAGCGGTTGTTGGCGCGCAGCCAGTTGCCGGAGGTACGCAATAACCCGCCCTCCCAGCGGGTGGTGAATTGCTGAATGGCGATGCCGGCCGGCGACAGTCGCATACTCATGATCGGATCAATCAGATGGAAACTGCCATTGATCAGGTCACTGGCGTTGAAGTTCAGTGAACCGTCCTGGCTGTTCCAGTCGCCCTTCTGGAAGGTGACGTTTTGCAGCGACAGGTCGAGATCGTTGAATGCCCACTCCTTGCCTTCCAGCCGCGCATCGATCAGATCAAAACGTTTGAGCGTGACGGGGGGCAGAGCGGTAAAGCGCTGCCAGAACTGTTCCAGTGTCAGCGGTGTCTGCATACGCACGCCGCTGAGCCTCAGGCGCTCTACCTGCCAACTGCCGTCGGCGGCGCGAGTGGCTACGCCAGTCAAATCCCCCTGCGCCAGGTCAGCGCCGAAATTGCTGAGCAACAGCTGATTTTGTTTCAGCTCGCCCTGAACCAGCACCTGAGAGGCAGGAATGCCGTTGAGCGTCATCGAGCCGGCGCTGAACTGGAACTGATTGTTATCACCTAGCGGATGGCCGGCTTTGGGTTGCCATGGCGTGATGCCGGCGTTGACCTGTTGCGCGTTGAGCTGCCAGGTTTCATCGTTGGATTGCAGCGTCATATTGCTCAGTTGCAGCACGTCGGCCTGTATCGGCATTGCCGCGTCTTGCTGTTGCAGATTCAGCGTGCCGTCACGCAGCGTGACGCTGTGGAAATAGCGAGGTTCGGTAATTTGGCGCAGGCTGAGGCCGAGATCCAGCCGTTTGGCCACCAGCGCTTGCGGCTGATTTTTTTTGGTTAACTGAACGTCTTCCAGACTGATTTGGCCCGGTTGGTTCCATGAATGCGAGATGGCCGCCACCGACAGACGGTAGTCGCTGTTATCGCTGACCCAGCGGCTGACCCAGCCCGCGGCCCAACGGGTTTGTCCTATGACGTACAACAGTGCAATGGCAAGCACGACCAGCAGCAACAACGTCAGCAACAGTTTTCCGATAAATTTCATCGTCTACATCCGCGTCGGTCAAAAAAGATACCCTGTTTATGCCGCAATTGGGCTGGCATCTCAAGTGCAATGGTCTGATAGACAATAAAAAACGGCCGCAAGCGGCCGTTTGTGACAGGAGGCGTGACGGATTATTGTTTCTCATGCTCCTGCGGGAACAGCAGGTTCAGCGCGATGGCGGTGATGCCGCCGGCAGCAATGCCTGAGGAGAGCAATGTTTTCAGCCAGTCTGGTGCGAACTGCAAGATCAGCGGCTGCTGGGATACGCCCATGCCCACGGCCAACGACAGCGCCATAATCATGATTGCACGACGGTTCAGGCGTTCACGAGACACGATGCGAACCCCGGAGGCTGCAATGGTGCCGAACATCACCAGGGTGGCGCCGCCCAACACCGGTTCAGGAATGTGCTGCACGAAGCCGGCCACCGCCGGGAACAACCCCAGCGCGATCAGCATCAGCGCCACCACGAAGCCGACGTAGCGGCTGGCGACGCCGGTCAGTTGGATCACGCCATTGTTCTGACCGAAGCAGGAGTTGGGGAAGGTATTGAACACCGCCGACAGCATGGAGTTCAGGCCGTTGGCCAGTACGCCGCCCTTAAGGCGTTTCATATACAGTGGGCCACTGACCGGTTGTTCCGACACGTCAGAGGTCGCGGTGATATCGCCGATAGTTTCCAGCGAGGTGACCATAAAGATCAGCATCAGCGGCAACAGCAAATTCCAGTCAAAGCCCAGGCCGTAATACAGCGGGGTCGGAATGATGATTGCTGCCGTTTCGGGAGTCGGCTGGCTTTCTGGCAGCATGCCCATGGCCCAGGCCAGCAGATAGCCCACCGCCATGGCAATCACCAACGACGCAACGCGCAGATAGGGATTGCGCTGACGGTTAAGCAGGATAATGACCAGTAATACCGAACCGGCCAGCAGCAGATTTTTGGGCGCGCCGAAGCTGCCCCCGTTCATCGCGGCATAGCCACCGCCGATGGAGGTCAGTCCGACCTGGATCAGCGACAAGCCGATAATCATCACCACAATGCCGGAAACCAGCGGAGTGATGATTCGCCGTGCCAAATGCAACACGCGTGACAGCAGGATCTCGGTGCAGGAGGCGACCATCAGCGTACCGAACAACGCAGCCATCATTGTGGGGACGTCCGCGCCGCCGTTTTTCAGCGCCAGCCCGCCCATAATCAGCGGCGAAACAAAGTTAAAGCTGGTGCCCTGAATCGACAGCAAGCCCGAGCCGACGGGCCCCCAGGTTTTGATTTGTAGAATAGAGGCCAGGCCGGAGGCGAACAGCGACATACTGATAATGTGCTGAGTGTCCTGCGCCGGCAGACCGAGCGCCTGGCAGATCAGCAGAGCCGGGGTGATCACCGCAACGAACATTGCCAACAGGTGCTGACCGGCGGCAAACAGCGTTTGTGGCAGCGGCGGGCGATCTTCCAGACGATAAATCAGTTCACTGTTGCGGGGAGTGGCGGATGCTTTTTGCGCCGCATCGAGCTCGGCGGATGGCTGGGTCATGGTGTGGCATTTCCAGAAACGGCAAAGCAGGCATTTTAATGATTTGGCCCATAAAAGCAAACGGTTGCGCGTTAATGCTTTGTTAGCAGTATCGTCACTTATGTCGCATTTTCGTTCATTTTTTCTTGTGTTATCAGCGTTTTTTACTTCTAATCCTGCACTCATCAAGTTTTAAAAACTAAGCGGTTTTCTCTAACTTATTATTTATTAATTGGATCTTTTCCCTTACATGGAGTAACTGGATGTTTCATCTTGATACTTATGGCACGTTAGTCGCAGCAACATTGGTTCTGCTCCTTGGGGGCAAATGCGTCACCAGCATCCCCCTGTTGAGGAAATACACCATTCCCGCTCCTGTCGCCGGTGGTTTACTGGTGGCGCTCCTGTTGTTAGCCCTGAAAAAGTTCGTTAACTGGGAAATCAGCTTCGATATGTCGCTGAAAGACCCGTTAATGTTGGCCTTCTTCGCCACCATCGGTTTGAACGCCAACCTGTCGCGGTTGCGCGCGGGTGGCAAGGCATTAATGGTATTCCTGTTTGTGGTGCTGGGCCTGCTGCTGGTGCAGAACGCCATCGGCATCGGCATGGCGAAAATGCTGGGTCTGGACCCGCTGATGGGCCTGATCGCCGGCTCCATTACCCTGTCCGGCGGTCACGGCACCGGGGCGGCCTGGAGCAAGTTGTTTATCGAACGCTACGGCTTTGAAAATGCCACGGAAGTGGCGATGGCCTGTGCCACCTTCGGCCTGGTTCTGGGCGGCCTGATTGGCGGTCCGGTGGCGCGTTACCTGGTGAAGCACTCTTCCACCCCGGAAGGTTCGCCGGATGACAGCGTCCAGCCAAGCGGTTTTGAAAAACCGGAGAGCGGCCGTTTGATCACCTCGCTGATCATGATTGAAACTATCGCCATGATCGCCATCTGCCTGAGCCTGGGGCAGTTTATCTCCGGCTTGCTGAGCGGCACGGTATTTGAATTACCCAACTTTGTTTGCGTGCTGTTCGTTGGGGTGATCCTCAGCAACACCCTGGCCTTCACCGGGTTCTATACCGTATTTGAGCGAGCGGTATCGGTGTTGGGCAACGTTAGCCTGTCGCTGTTTCTGGCGATGGCGCTGATGAGCCTGCGTTTGTGGGAGCTGGCTTCTCTGGCGCTGCCAATGCTGGCGATCCTGGCCGTACAGACGCTGGTGATGGCGCTGTACGCAATCTTCGTTACCTACCGGGTGATGGGTAAAAATTACGATGCAGCGGTGCTGGCTGCGGGCCACTGCGGTTTCGGCATGGGGGCCACGCCTACGGCGATCGCCAACATGCAGGCGATTACCGATCGCTTCGGTCCATCGCACCTGGCGTTTCTGGTGGTGCCTATGGTGGGGGCGTTCTTTATCGATATCGCCAACGCGATTGTGATTAAGCTGTATCTGCTGTTGCCAGTGTTTCCGGCGATTGGCTGATTAACCGGTCTTAATAACGAAAAAGGCGCCTATCTGGCGCCTTTTCTCTGCCTGAAAATCAGGCGTTGGAGTAACGTGCTTTCTCCGGTAGCCAGCGCTCAATCAGGGCTTGGGCATGCTCCGGGTACTGCTGGTGGATATGGCGAGCGACGCGTTGTACTTCCGGGATCATCGCCTGATCGCGCAGCAAATCCGCCACTTTGAACTCTGCGCTGCCGGTTTGGCGCGTGCCCAACAGTTCGCCGGGACCACGGATTTCCAGATCGCGTTGGGCAATAACGAAGCCGTCATTGCTGTCACGCAGCACCTGCAGACGCTTTTGTGCCGTTTTGCTCAACGGCGTTTTGTACAACAATACGCAGTGAGACGCCACGGCGCCGCGGCCTACACGACCCCGCAACTGGTGCAACTGGGCCAGCCCCAGTCGCTCCGGGTTTTCGATAATCATCAGGCTGGCATTGGGCACGTCGACGCCAACCTCGATGACCGTGGTCGCCACTAACAGCTGCAGTTCGCCCTGTTTGAAGGCCTGCATTACCGCCTGCTTCTCTTGAGCTTTCATACGCCCGTGCACCAGCGCCACTTTCAGCTCCGGGAGTGCGATTTTCAATTCTTCCCAGGTGGCTTCCGCTGCCTGAGCTTCCAGCAGTTCGGATTCTTCGATCAGCGTACAAACCCAGTACGCCTGTCGGCCTTCTTCCATGCAGGCGCTTTTTACCCGCTGAATAATATCGGCGCGTCGGGTGTCTGGAATGGCGACGGTAGTGACCGGCGTTCTGCCCGGCGGCAGTTCGTCGATCACCGAAGTGTCGAGATCGGCATAGGCCGTCATTGCCAGCGTGCGGGGGATTGGCGTGGCGGTCATGATCAACTGATGGGCATGGAAGCCTTGCTCCTCGCCTTTCTCCCACAGTGCCAGCCGCTGGTGTACGCCAAAACGGTGCTGTTCATCGATGATCACCAGCGCCAGACCGGAAAATTGCACCTGTTCCTGGAAGATGGCGTGGGTACCGACCACCATGGAGACCTGCCCGCTGGCAATCGCCTCTTGCTGTGCGATACGCGCCTTGCCTTTTTGCTTGCCGGCCAACCAGCCAACCTCCAGGCCCAGCGGCTCAAACCACTGGCGGAAATTATTGGCGTGCTGTTCGGCCAGCAGTTCCGTCGGGGCCATTAATGCCACCTGCTTGCCGTGAGCGATAGCGCGCAGTGCCGCCAGCGCCGCAACCAGGGTTTTGCCGGAGCCGACGTCGCCTTGCACCAGGCGCATCATCGGGAAGCCTTTTTGCATATCGGCTTCGATATCAGCCACTACGCGATCTTGCGCGCCGGTGGGGGCAAAGGGCAACTGGGCGAGGAATTGCTTTTTAAGCCGGTCGTCGGGCATTAACGGCAGCGCCTGATAGCTCTGCGCACCGGCTCGGACCGCCAGCATGCTGAGGTTATGCGCCAACAGCTCTTCCAGGATCAGACGTTTTTGCGCCGGGTGCTTGCCCTGTTCCAAATCTGCCAATTGGATATCCGGCGGCGGGCGGTGCAGGGTATGCAGCGCCTGCGGCAGGCTTATCAGCCCGCCGCTCAGTTCCGGCGGCAGCAGTTCGGCAATAGCGCAGGTATCCAGCAACTCCAGCGCTTGATCGGTCAGCTTGCGCAGCGTAGCCTGGCGGATGCCCTCAGTGGTGGGATAGACCGGTGTCAATGACTCTTGCAGCTCAACTTCGCTGCTTTCCCCTTGAATGCGATATTCAGGGTGAATAATTTCGGCGCCGTGGTTACCGCGTTTGACTTCCCCGTAGGCGGTCACGCGACGGCCGGTGGCCAGGCTGTTTTTCATCGCTGCGTTGAAATTGAAGAAACGCAGGGTGAGCAGGCCGGTACCGTCGCTGATCTGGCAGGTCAGCATGCGCCTGCGTCCAAAACTGATGTCGGTACGCAGTACTTCGCCTTCCACTGTGGCAAAAATACCAGGCTGCAGGTCGTTTATCGGATAGAGGCGGGTGCGGTCTTCATAACGCAGCGGCAGGTGCAGCAACAGATCTTGAATGGTTTCCAGGCCAATCTTGGCCAGTTTGCCCGCCTGGCTGGAGCCCACCCCGGAAAGCGTGGTGAGTGGGACAGCATCCAGCAGACGGCCTTTCATTTGCGTACCGTTGCCTGCATGGCCGCCCACCATTCGGCATCGGCGACCACCTGGCCCTGTTGATCAATATGAGGACGCGGCAGTTTTTTACGTTTGGCCACGTTGGCCAGCACCGGATAGCCGCCTTCAAACAGCAGACGTTGTTGCTCTTCTGCGTCGAGCATACTGTGCTCACGGCGGTACAGACCGGCATTTTGCC
This sequence comes from Serratia liquefaciens, assembly GCA_012719855.1. Classification (GTDB taxonomy): domain Bacteria; phylum Pseudomonadota; class Gammaproteobacteria; order Enterobacterales; family Enterobacteriaceae; genus Serratia; species Serratia liquefaciens_A. Next base: position 28,325 of record JAAXZN010000011.1, read on the forward strand.
GCTGGCGTTGCGCTTCGTACAGGATCAAGGCTGAGGCAACCGACACGTTGAGCGACTGCACCATGCCGATCATCGGAATGACGATGTCCTGATCGGCAAGCGCCAGCGCTTCTTCGGTAATGCCGGTTTTTTCCTGGCCCAGCAGGATGCAGGTAGGTCGAGTGTAATCCACTTCGCGAAAATCTACCGCCCGGGCGGAAAGGTTAGTCGCCAGGATCTGCATGCCCTGGCCTTTCAGGTGAGTCACGGCGTCGCCGATGGTGCGATGGGTTTGAACATTGACCCAGCTGTTGCTGCCGGCGGCGGAGGAAACCAGGGTTCGCATGCGCGTGGTTGGCCATACGGCATGCACCTGATGCACGCCGACGGCGTCGGCGGTGCGGATAATGGCGGAGACGTTATGCGGTTTGTGAACCTGTTCCAGGCAGACGGTTAAATCCGGCTGCCGGGTGGCCAGCATTTCACAAATCCGCGCATAGCGTTCAGGGCTCATAAGCGCTAATTTCGGTTACGGTTGACTTTAATGACATCCGGCATGATACGGATTTTACGCATAATATTTGCCAGATGGATGCGATCGCGGGTGGTCAAGCGGATAAAGGCGCTGTAAACCCGGCCGTCTTTCTCTTCGGTATTCAGGCTTTGAATATTGGACTCAGCCGCATTGATGGCTGCCGTCAGGTTGGCCAGCGCCCCCTGATGGTTAAACATGTCCACTTTGATCTCGGCAATGAATTCCTGCTCGATGTCTTTATCCCATTCTACCGCCATGAACTTTTCAGGCTCTTTCTGGTAGCCGCGGATATTACGACAGGATTCATGGTGGATCACCAGGCCTTTGCCTGGGCTGACGTGGGCAATAATCGGGTCACCCGGAATAGGTCGGCAGCATTTGGCGAAGGTGATCAGCACGCCGTCTGCGCCCTTGATCGCCAGGTTACGAACGCCGGAAGAGGTGCCCAGATTGGACTGGTCGCCCTGCAGGTTTTTCGCGACCACGACGCTCATGGCGTTGCCCAGGCCGATTTCAGCCAGCAGATCGTCCAGCGTCGCCAGCTTCATGCGATCCAACTCGTGTTGGATATTTTCCGGTGGGATCTCGGCCAGTTTGCGACTGCCGCCCAACGCATGATTCAACAAACGGCGGCCGAGGCCAACCGAATCATCGCGCTTGAGGTTTTTCAACATTTGGCGAATTTTAGCGCGCGCTTTGGAGCTGACGACAAAGTTCAGCCAGGCGGCGTTTGGCCGTGCGCCCGGAGCAGTGATGATTTCGACCGTTTGGCCGCTGGTCAGTGACTGCGACAGCGGGTATGGCTGACGATCAACTCGTGCGCCAACGCAGGCGTGGCCGATATCGGTATGCACTGCGTAGGCGAAATCGACCGGGGTGGCGCCCGCAGGCAGTTCGACGATGCGGCCTTCCGGGGTGAAAACGTAAATCTCATCCGGGAACAGATCGGATTTGACGCTCTCAATAAATTCAAACGAGCTGCCGGCGCTCTGTTGCAGCTCCAGCAGGCTCTGCATCCAGCGCTGGGCTCGGATTTGCGCGGTGGTGCCGGTTTCGCCCTGTTCTTTTTCTTTATAAGCCCAGTGCGCGGCGACCCCCATTTCGGCCATCTGATCCATATCTTCGGTACGGATCTGCACCTCTACCGGGACGCCATGCGGGCCGATAAGTGAAGTGTGCAGCGATTGATAGCCGTTGGCCTTGGGAATGGCGATATAGTCTTTGACCCTGCCCGGGCGCGGTTTATACAGGCTGTGAGCCTGACCCAGCACGCGGTAGCAGGTGTCCACCTCTTTCACGATCACCCGGAACGCATAGATATCCATAATCGAATGGAAGCGCTGTTCTTTCAGGTGCATCTTGAGGTAAATGGAATACAGGTGTTTTTCTCGCCCGCTGACGCGGCAGGGGATGCCGGCTTCGGTCAATCGCCCTTCGATTTCGGCGAGAATCTTCTGGATCATCTCTTTACGATTACCGCGCGCGGCTTTCACCACTTCTTTGATTACGCGATAACGGTTCGGGTACAACGCCTCAAAACCCAGCTCTTCCAGCTCGGTTTTCAGGTGGTGAATACCCAGACGATGGGCCAGTGGGCTGTAGATTTCCAGGGTTTCACGCGCAATACGCCGCCGTTTGTCGGGGCGCAGCGAACCTAAGGTACGCATGTTGTGCGTGCGGTCAGCCAGCTTGATCAACACGACGCGGATATCCTGCACCATCGCCATGATCATCTTGCGGAAGTTTTCCGCCTGGGCTTCTTTTTTATCCTGGAATTTCAGCTTGTCGAGCTTGGATACGCCCTCAACCAATTCGGCGACGCTTTTGCCGAACAGCTGTTCCATATCCTGATAGGTGGCCGGGGTGTCTTCGATGACGTCGTGCAGCAGGGCTGCCATCAGCGTCTCATGATCGAGACGCATTTCCGCCAGAATGCAGGCCACGGCAACCGGGTGAGTAATGTAGGGCTCACCGCTGGAGCGTGTCTGTCCCTCGTGAGCATCACGTGCAACGAGGTATGCCTGTTTGAGGCGCTTAATCTGCTCCTCAGGCAGGTAACGTTGAATCAGCAGATTCAGGCTTTCAAACAGGTACAAGGCAGGCTCGCAGTCTAATTAATTAACGACGACCTTCAGCAATCGCGGTAACCGCTTGAATTTCTGCGGCTTCCTGCTCTTGCTGTTCCTGACGATCGCGAACATCGAGGATCTGGCTGGTGATCAGGCCTTCTTCGATTTCGCGCAGCGCGATAACGGTGTACTTGTCGTTTTCTTCCGGAACAAGTGCATCTTTACCGCCAGTCTGGATTTGACGTGCCCGACGAGCAGCGACCAACACCAGGTCAAAACGGTTACCAATTTTCTCTACAGCGTCTTGAACAGTTACGCGTGCCATATTTGTGCTACTCCACAGGTGACGAAAAGACTGGGCATAATACTGAAACTGTCTTCAGTCTGCCAATAGTTTGCTGATTAAAGCGTCATGCCGCAGTAATTGGCGGCCTAAACGCAGGCGTTCGGCGCGAATTATGGTTTTCAGATCGGACAGGGCCAGATCGAAATCATCGTTCACGATTAAATAGTCATACTCCGCGTAGTGCGTCATTTCCGCCACGGCTTGCGCCATGCGTTTGGCAATCACTTCGTCAGAGTCTTGCCCGCGCCCACGCAGGCGGCGGCCAAGTTCTTCCTTCGACGGCGGCAAAATAAAGATGCTGCGCGCCTGGGGCATTTTGGCACGAATTTGCTGCGCGCCCTGCCAGTCGATATCCAGGAAAACGTCTACCCCGGTCGACAACACCTGCTCAATGGCAGCGCGTGAGGTACCGTAATAGTTGCCGAACACTTCGGCGTGCTCAAGAAACGCATCCTGCTCGATCATTCGGCAGAATTCTTCTTTTGAGACGAAGAAATAATGATCGCCATGCTGTTCACCCGGGCGGCTGTCGCGCGTGGTGTGCGAAACCGAAACCTGCGTGTCGTACAGCGGTTGCGTCTTTAACAAAGCCTGAATCAGACTTGATTTCCCTGCGCCGCTAGGGGCAGAGACAATATAAAGCGTGCCTTGAGCCATGATGATATTCGTTGATATGCCAATAACAGCGGATGTGTATTTTCTCCGCACAGTATACACGGCTAACGCACCGGATGCAGCGTTAGCTCGCATTTTGCCCGCCGCTTTATGCTGAAAAAACCTTAAATGGGGATGTTTGCGCGGCATATCGCTAAATTTTGATGGTTTTCTGCAATGCGAGCGGACTTTCTCGAGCCGCTGCGCAGAACGCCTCAGGGACCATTGTCGTGCTTTCCACTTCCAGTTTTACTGTCGGTTATCAGGGAGGTGAGCGATGCGCAAAAGTGTCATGAGGATAGGGATGATGCTGCTGGTCGGTTTGCTGTGCAGTGAGGCTGTTTGGGCACAAGCCTGCCCAGCGTGGCGCCCGGTGCGGCTGCAAGTAGAGATAACCGCCTTAAAAAACCAGCTTGAACGCTGGGACGTAGCTTATTACCAGCAGGGCAGCAGTTTAATTGAGGATGATGTCTACGACGGCCTGCGCGAAAAGCTGCGGTTATGGCAGCGTTGTGCCGGGGCAGCTTCGGGTGAGGGCTCTGTCCCACTTTTACCTGAAGGTAAGGTGCCGCATCCGGTGGCGCATACCGGGTTGCGGAAATTGCCGGATCCTGTCGCCGTGGCCCAATGGCTAAAGGGCCGCAGCGATCTCTGGGTTCAACCCAAAGTGGACGGAGTAGCCATCACGCTGGTTTACCACGACGGAAAACTGACGTCGGCGATCAGCCGAGGGAACGGGCTGAAGGGCGAAAACTGGCTGGAAAAAGTGCGGACTATTCCTGCTGTGCCGCTCAGTATTAAGGGTGCCCCGCCAACGTTGATTCTGCAGGGAGAGCTGTTTCTGATGGTGACCGGTCATCAACAAAAGGTCAGCGGCGGCATTAACGCCCGTGCCAAGGTCGCCGGCGCGTTGATGAAAAAGAAGCCTTCGCCGCTACTCCGGCAGATCGGCCTGTTTGTCTGGGCCTGGCCGAACGGTCCGCAGGAGATGACGCAGCGTTTACGCCAGCTTGCTGACATGGGTTTTCCTCTTGCCCTGGCTTTTTCGCAGCCGGTGAAATCCTTGGCGGAGGTGCAGCAATGGCGAGAGCGCTGGTATCAAGCCGCTTTGCCTTTCGTCACTGATGGTGTGGTGATCCATCAGGCGCACTCACCTCAGGGGCGTTATTGGCAAGCCAGACCCGGTGATTGGGCCGTTGCCTGGAAGTATCCGCCCGCGCAGCAGGTGGCGAGGGTCAATGGCATTGATTTCAATATTGGTCGCACCGGAAAAATTGCTGTGGTACTGCGGCTTGAACCGGTCAGGATGGACGATAAATGGGTGACAAGAGTTAACCTCGGCTCGCTGCCACGTTGGCGGCAGTGGGCGGTTGTGCCTGGAGATCAGGTAACCATCAGCCTGATGGGACACGGCATTCCACATCTCAATAACGTGGTCTGGCGTGGAACGGACAGGTCGCTGCCCAGCGCGCCGTCTGCTGAACGTTATCACGCGTTGAGTTGTTTCAGCTGGCGGCCGGATTGCCGTCAGCAGTTTCTTGCCCGACTGGTGTGGTTGAGCGGCCCGCAGGGGTTAAGTTTGCACGGCGTCAGTGAATCGACCTGGCAGACGCTGATTGATCAGGGGTTAGTGCAGCATTTGCTGGATTGGTTGCTGCTGACGCCGGAGCAACTGATGGCTGCCCCCGGCATCGGCGGCAAGCGAGGGCAAAGCATTCACCAGCAATTTCAGCAGGCGCGACAGCAACCGTTCGCGCGTTGGCTGCTCGCTTTAGGTATACCGCTCTCCCCGCAGCAAGTGATGGCATTGACAAACTGGCATCAGGTCCAGCAAATGTCCCCGGTGGCGTGGCGGCAAATTGCTGGTATTGGTGCGAAGAGGACCCGGCAGATTGCAGCATTTCTCCAACATCCGCCATTTTTGGCGCTGGTTAGCACCCTGAGCTCACAAGGGATTGCGGGTTTTGCCAACGCGCCTTGATGTTATGTTCCTCTTGGAGCCCATCAACAACGGGATTGCCTTTGCCGCTACGGCGACCCCTGTTAGTGGTCCGAATGCTGATAGTTAAACACCGGCAGACCCAGCCGAAAGCGCAGAGCAATCAGTCGGGCGCTGAGGCCGGCCACCAAGGTGATGATCACCACCATATTATGTGGCAGGCTTAAGTGTTGCAGACCGATGTACAGCCAGGCGGCGGCGAAGGAGATGCCGGCATAAATTTCTTTCTGGAATACCAACGGAATTCGGTTGCAGAGCATATCGCGCAGTACGCCGCCGAACACGCCGGTGATCACGGCGGCAATCGCGGCAATGATGGCGCCGTGGCCCATGTCCAGCGCGACCTGCGCACCGATGATTGAAAATACAATCAGCCCAACGGCGTCCAACACCAGAAAAAGACGCCGCAGGTGACGCATCAAGGGCGCCAGCCAGGTGGTGACGATCGCGGCAATAGCCACGATAACGATATATTCAGGATGTTTGACCCACCCCAGGGGGAAATGCCCGAGCAACATGTCGCGTACCGAACCGCCACCGATCGCCGTGGCAGAGGCAATGATAATGACGCCAAACATGTCCATTTGGCGGCGGCCGGCAGCCAATGCGCCAGTCATGGCTTCGGCAGTAATACCGATGATATAAAGAATGCTCAATAACATAAGATATTCACAGGGTGGGCGGGAATGAGTGTCATGGTGGAAGGGTAATAGCCACGAGGACATAGCACCACTGAGTTTTTCTAACCGATGGCTATTCGGATTACTTTAGTTAATCCATTTTTTGTTTTATTTGCTTACCCATTGCCTTTTGTAACCTTATTTTATTCAAGAAAGCATTAGATATTTCGCATTGGTTTCTATTGCTGACTATGCTTTCTGGATTCGATCCCGAAGCCGCTTGGCGGTGGGGGATCTCTGGCTGATGATGGCGTTCACTGAGGAACATGAAGATAAAATGAAACCCACTTCCCTGCTGGCGACGGCTGTCGCTGTGACTATTCTGTTGAGCGGTTGCATTTCGCCGATTCAGAACTCCGGGCCGCAAAAACCGGCGACCTGTCAGGTTGGCGATCCTATGATCCAAACTACGCTTTATTTTGGCCTTAATCGCCCTTCGGGGCCGGCGATCGGTGCTGCCGAGTGGCAGAGCTTTGTGGATCGGCAAGTGACGCCGCGTTTTAAAGACGGGCTGTCGGTATTTGATGCCAAAGGACAGTGGTTGGGTAATGACGGCAAGCTGGCGCGCGAAAACAGCAAAGCGCTGATGCTGATTCATGCACCGGGCAAGGAAAGTGAAACCCATATTGAGGCACTGCGCAGCAGCTATAAACAACAGTTTGCACAGGATTCCGTAATGCGGGTTGATGCGCCGGTGTGCGTCGCGTTCTGATAAGCTCCCGGCCCGCAGGCCAGGATAGCGTTTACAGTACCAGTCCGGCGATGGCTGCCGAAAGCAGGCTCACCAGCGTGGAACCATAGACCAGCTTCAAACCAAAACGAGAAACCACGTTACCTTGTCGTTCGTTAAGCCCTTTGATTGCCCCGGCGACGATGCCGATAGAGGCAAAGTTGGCGAAAGACACCAGGAATATCGACAGAATGCCCAGGCCGCGCGGCGACAGCTCCGTAGCGATTTTCTTCAGTTCGATCATTGCCACAAACTCATTGGCTACCAGTTTGGTCGCCATAATGCTGCCCGCTCGTAGCGCATCCGGTGCCGGGATGCCGATCAGCCAGGCCAGCGGATAGAATACATAGCCCAGGATTTGCTGGAAGCTGATGCCGAACACGGCGGAGAACAGAGCGTTTACCGCTGAAATCAGCGCAATGAAACCAATCAGCATGGCTGCGATAATCATCGCAATTTTGAAGCCCGCCAGAATGTACTCGCCCAGCATTTCAAAGAAGCTCTGGTCTTCATGCAGCTTGCTCAGTTTCAGTTCGGGCTCATCGTCTAACTGATAAGGGTTGATGATCGACAATATGATAAAGGTACTGAACATATTGAGGATCAGCGCGGCAACCACGTATTGCGCATCGATCATCGACATGTAGGCACCGACGATGGACATGGATACCGTCGACATGGCGGTAGCTGCCATGGTGTACATGCGACGCGGCGAGATATCGCCGATGATGCCCTTATAGGCGATAAAGTTTTCAGACTGGCCGAGCACCAGCGTGCTGACGGCGTTGAAAGATTCCAGTTTGCCCATGCCGTTAACCTTGGACAGCAGGGTGCCGACCAGACGGATAATCAGCGGCAAAATGCGGAAATGCTGCAAAATACCGATCAGCGCGGAAATAAAGATAATCGGGCATAAAACGCCCAGGAAGATAAACGCCAGCCCGTCTTTGCTCATGCCGCCAAACACAAAGTCGGAACCCTGTGCGGCGTAGGTCAGCAGCGTTTCAAAGAAACCGGCAACGTGCTTGATGACGCTCAGACCGCTTTCTGAATGCAGGAAGAAATAGGCGAGTGCCCCTTCAATGACTAAAAGCTGAATAATATAACGAAGGCGGATTTTCTTGCGGTCATTACTGACCAGCAGCGCCAGGGCGATGATCACCACCAGGGCAAAAATAAATTGCAGAATTTGCGGCATAAAGAGTCCGTACGGCTAAACGGGCAGGAAAAAACACATTTAGCCACAGCTCTCCCGGCCTTTCATTACATTACGTGATAATTAGAACAAAATACTTTCGGCAAGCCGGGTAAGTTGCCGATTGTCATCCTCTCTCACTTATCGGCAGTTTTTCATAAATAAATTCAACGCGAATTTCACGGCCTGAGCCGCTTGTGACCCGGTTTTTTACGGCTGTACTATACTTCAGGCTTTGCGATGGCTTATAAATCGCAGGGTTATTTTTTTGGTTCACGACACATCACGACATCCGGTTCTATAACGGAGGCTTTGTTGCCTTCTTGCTGAGGAGAACTGTATGAACCAGATTTCAGGCAAGGTTGTGATTATTACCGGCGCCAGCAGCGGATTGGGCGAGGCGACAGCTCGCCATCTCGCCGCTCGTTGCGCAACGTTGGTGTTGGCGGCGCGTCGCAAAACGCGTCTTGATACATTGGCGAATGAAATCATCGCGGCCGGGGGCATAGCGCTCGCGGTAGCGGTAGATGTCACTCGCCGTAACGACGTGGAGGCAATGGTTGATGCCGCAATAACGGAATTTGGACGTGTTGATGTGTTGGTGAACAACGCAGGGTTGATGGCGATAGCCCCGCTGAGCGCCACCCAGGTCGACGAATGGGAACGGATGATCGATATCAACCTCAAAGGCGTGCTGTATGGCATCGCCGCCGCGCTGCCGGTGTTCGAGCAACAGCAGAGTGGTCACTTTATCAATGTCGCCTCCGTCGCCGGTTTAAAGGTACTTAGCCCGGGCGGTGCCGTTTACAGCGGCACCAAGTTTGCGGTACGCGCTATCTCCGAAGGTTTGCGTTATGAGGTGGGGGCACATATTCGCACCACCATTATCTGCCCAGGCGCTGTGGATTCCGAACTGAAGCTTGGTACCTCGGACCGGGAAAGCGTGAAGTTCGTTGAGGAGTTTTATCAACAGGCCATCCCGGCGGATTCCGTAGCCCGTGCCATCGCTTATGCCATCGAGCAACCGGCAGAGGTGGATATCAACGAAATTGTTCTGCGGCCAACCCAAGAGCTGTATTAAGCCGCATACCAACGCCGCGCCTTTTCAGGTGCGGCTTTCTGCTTAGCCCCTCGCAACTGTGCACAGTTTGTTGTCTCTGCCAGCAATAAGCCCGGAATCTGGCTCGCAGTTTGTGCAATGCGCTGAGTGAACCCTTTGGTTTTTTGATTGCCCAGCAAGTTAATTGTCGGACCTTCCACCACACAAGGTGGCCTATTTTCTCAGGATGAGGAGAGGGATGATGAATATCAGCACCCAATTGCGTGCTTTGGCGAATGGCGTCAATCCTGATACCGGTGAGTTATTGAAACCCGCCTCGATGGCCAGTTCGCCAGAGGCCATTCGTCTTTTGTTCGCCCTGGCGGAGGAGTTTCAGAGTGAGGCTGAACGCCAGAAAAAAACCAAGTTAACGCCGGAGGAGAAACGGCAGAAAAATATTTCCGAAGGACGGCCGGCAAAATCCTATTTCCCCTGGGACGAAGAAGAGAAACAGCGGCTGCAGGAAAGCCATGCTGAGGGTATGACGCTGGAGGCGATGAGCCGCGAATTTGAACGTTCAAGCTGGGGGATTGCTGTTCAACTGCAAAAAATGGGGTTGATTACCGAGGAACAAGCCGCGGGTTTGCCCAGAGCCTAGCCATAAAAAAGCCCGCTAACGCGGGCTTAAGCCAGGAATGAATCGGTTACTCGATGTTCTGGATCTGTTCGCGCATCTGCTCGATCAACACTTTCAGCTCGATGGCTGAAGTGGTCACTTCGGCATTGATGGACTTGGATGCCAGCGTGTTGGATTCGCGGTTGAACTCCTGCATCATAAAGTCGAGGCGACGGCCCACGGCTTCTTTCTTCTTCAGGATGTTGTGCGTTTCTTTTACGTGGGCTTCCAGGCGATCCAGCTCTTCGGCAACGTCAATACGCTGCGCCATCAGCACCAGTTCCTGTTCCAGGCGGGTGTTTTCCAGCTGTACCTGGGCTTCTTCCAGTTTGCTGACCAGACGCTCACGCTGCCATTGCAGAATGTTGGGCATTTGGGCGCGAACCTTGACCACTTCAGCGCTCACGCCTTCCAGACGCTGTTCGATCAGCGCTTTCAGTGCGGTGCCTTCGCTTTCGCGAGCAACAATGAAGTCATCCAGTGCGCCATCCAACGCTTGCATCAGCTGTGCGCTGATGGCGTCCAGATCCTGCTCCTGAGCAGACATCACGCCAGGCCAACGCAGGACGTCGATAGGATCGATTTCCCCTTCGTCACTCTGCATTTTTACCCAGTTGGCCGCTTCAACCAGCTGCTTGGCCAGTTTTTCGTTCAGGATCATCGAGCTTTGCGCGCTCGGATCCAGCTCAAAGCGCAGGTTGCACTCCACTTTGCCGCGGGTCAAACGACCACGAATGCGTTCGCGGATCACCGGCTCCAGGCTGCGGAATTGCTCCGGCAAACGGATGTAGGTTTCCAGATAGCGTTGGTTAACGGAACGCAGCTCCCAAGCTGCGCTGCCCCATTCACCCTTGATTTCTCGCCGAGCGTAGGCTGTCATGCTGCGGATCATTGATGCGTACCCGTAATAGGAAAAGATGGAGCGATTATAGCGTTGGACCTGCGGGCAGGATAGGCATTACGTCACGAAGCCCGTATAATGCGCAGCCAATCGTTGATAAGAAGCCGGAGAGAGCCCATGCGTCCTGCAGGCAGAGCACCACAACAAGTTCGCCCACTGACACTGACCCGTCATTATACCAAACACGCAGAAGGCTCAGTGCTGGTTGAGTTTGGCGATACCAAAGTTTTGTGCACCGCCACGGTAGAAGAGGGTGTGCCGCGCTTCCTGAAAGGTCAGGGCCAGGGGTGGATCACCGCTGAGTACGGCATGCTGCCGCGTTCCACCCACAGCCGTAACGCCCGTGAGGCCGCCAAAGGCAAGCAAGGGGGCCGCACGCTGGAGATCCAGCGCCTGATCGCCCGTTCGCTCCGTGCAGCGGTAGATCTGAAAAAACTCGGTGAGTTCACTATCACCCTCGACTGTGACGTACTGCAGGCCGATGGCGGTACCCGTACCGCGTCCATTTCCGGTGCCTGCGTTGCGCTGGCCGATGCGTTAAATGCGCTGGTGGCCAACGGCAAGCTGAAAGCCAACCCGATGAAAGGGCTGGTGGCGGCGGTTTCCGTCGGTATCGTTAACGGCGAAGCGCTGTGCGATTTGGAGTACGTTGAGGACTCTGCAGCAGAAACCGACATGAACGTGGTGATGATGGAGGATGGCCGCATGATCGAGGTGCAGGGCACCGCCGAGGGCGAGCCGTTCAGCCACGATGAGCTGTTGGCGCTATTGGCGCTGGCCCGAGGGGGCATCGATACCATCTTCCAGGCGCAGAAAGCGGCGCTGGCAGACTGATTTTTTAAGGCGACTCAAGAGTCGCCTTTTTTACGCCCGGCGATCGGGCGGCAGTATTAACAGATCTAACCGACCAGACGAGGAGAAGCAGTAATGAAAGCCTATCAGCGCCAGTTTATCGAGTTCGCGCTTAACAAGCAGGTATTAAAATTCGGCGAGTTCACCCTGAAATCCGGCCGCACCAGCCCGTATTTCTTTAATGCCGGCCTGTTTAATACCGGGCGCGATCTCGCACTGCTGGGGCGTTTCTATGCCGAAGCTCTGATGGATTCCGGTATCGAGTTCGATCTGCTGTTTGGCCCTGCCTACAAAGGCATCCCGATAGCCACCACTACGGCGGTGGCTTTGGCAGAGCACCATGAGCGCGACGTGCCTTACTGCTTTAACCGTAAGGAAGCCAAGACCCACGGCGAAGGCGGCACGCTGGTAGGCAGCCCGCTGCAGGGCCGCGTGATGCTGGTGGACGACGTAATCACTGCAGGCACGGCGATCCGTGAGTCTATGGAAATCATCGGCGCCAGTGGCGCGCAGCTTGCAGGCGTGCTGATTTCACTCGATCGTCAGGAACGAGGTCGTGCGGATGTTTCAGCCATTCAGGAAGTTGAGCGCGACTATCACTGCAAGGTGATTTCCATCGTGACGCTGAAGGATTTGATTGTTTATCTCGAAGAAAAGCCAGAAATGGCGGATCACCTGGCGGCGGTGCGCGCCTATCGTGAGCAGTACGGGGTTTAACGCAGAATCTAGGTTATCGGGCGCGTTAAATGCGCCCGATAACGGGTTTATTGCAGCTGTGCCGCCAGCAGTGGCCAGCGGCCATCGAACTCTTGGGTTGGGCGATAGCGGAATTCAGATCGCACGTAGCGCGATAGCATCCCCTCGCAGAACGCCAGCAGCTGGCTTGCCAGCAGCGTTTCGTCCACGATAAAGCCTTTGCCTTCCCGCAGTTTTCGCTCTTTCAGTACCTGACGCAATTGCGCTTCAATGCGTTCAAACAGCTGGTTAATTCGGCCTTGCAGTCGATCCTGTTCAAACATCAACGCATGGCCGGTCATGATTCGCGTCAGGCCAGGGTTGCGTTCGGCGAACCCCAATACCAGCAGCAAAATCAGGCGCAGGCGGTTAAAGGTCTCTTTTTCATCCTGCAAAATCAGGTTGATGCGCGTTATCAGGCTGTCTTCAATAAACTCGATCAGGCTGTCGAACATCCGTGTTTTGCTGGGAAAGTGCCGGTACAGTGCAGCTTCGGAGACTCCGACGTTAGCGGCAAGTTTAGCGGTGGTAATACGCTGGCTACCGTCGCTGGACTCCAGCATCTGGGCTAATGCCTGCAGTATTTCCTCGCGCCGATTCCTTTTGATATTTTCTTTTTCTGCCATGTCTGATTAGACCCTTGCTAAAACTGCTTAGACTTTCGGAAACCCGGGCACCGGCCGTTGCAGAGAAAGCTCTGTGCGGCTTATGTGATAGCTTTTTTGCGATGCTGGGGTCAGCGGCCTTAACGACCTGTGTTCTCCGTGCGCCCTGGAGTGCGCTGTAATCGTAGTCGGCCAAATCTTGCCATGGAGCTGTCCTTTTCTCCGGGGTAGCAAGATTTAAGGCGACAATCCTTGTCGTCGGTCAGGTATCGGGCAGCGCTTAGTGGCGGCCGGAGTGGCCAAAGCCACCGGCACCGCGTTCGCTGCTGTCGAACTCTTCTACCAGATTGAATTCGGCCTGTACGACCGGCACGAACACCATCTGCGCGATACGTTCACCTGGCTCAATAGTGAAGGATTTCTGACCACGGTTCCAGACGGAAACCATCAGTTGGCCCTGGTAATCAGAGTCGATGAGGCCGACCAGATTGCCCAGCACCACACCGTGTTTATGGCCCAGACCGGAACGCGGCAGGATCACTGCGGCAAGATCGGTGTCGGCAATATGAATAGCCAGGCCCGTTGGCAGCAGTGTGGTTTCACCCGGCGCCAACTCGACGGCGCTGTCCAGGCAGGCGCGTAGATCAAGGCCTGCGGAACCTGGGGTGGCGTAGGTCGGTAAAGGGAAATCCTTTCCGATGCGCGGGTCGAGAATTTTAACGTCGATTTTTTTCATCATAACGGCTGACTATCTCGTCTATTAAACGTTGGCCAAGGAGTGCCTTGTCGCTCAGCGGCAGGCGCTTTTCTCCATTCTGCCAAAAAAGGTGCAAGGCATTGGTGTCACTGTTAAACCCATGCTCTGCAAGCGATACATCGTTAGCGCAAATTAAATCCAGTTTCTTACGCGCCAGTTTTTGTCGCGCGTATTCTTCCACATTCTGGGTTTCGGCAGCAAACCCCACGACAAAAGGTCGGTTTTTGTTCATCGCGGCGACGCCGGCAACGATATCGGGGTTTTTTACCATTTTGAGGATGATTTCATCACCCTGTTTTTTTATTTTTTCATCGGAAATCTGCTCGGCACGGTAATCGGCCACGGCGGCGCAGGAAATAAAAATATCCTGTTGGCCGGCGCCTTGCTGGACCGCCTGCTCCATTTCCAATGCGCTGATCACATCTACACGGGTGACCGACGGCGGCGTCTGTAGGGTGACCGGCCCGGCGATCAGCGTGACCTGCGCACCGCGTGCGGCGGCGGCAGCGGCGATGGCAAAGCCCATTTTACCGGAGCTGTGGTTGCTGATGAAACGAACCGGATCCAGCGCTTCGCGCGTGGGGCCGGCGGTGAGCATAATCTTTAAATGTTTCAGATCTTGCGGTGCGGAGAAATGGCTGTTCGCCAGTTCGACGATTTCCAGCGGATCGAGCATGCGGCCTGGGCCGACATCGCCACAAGCTTGGCTGCCGCTGTCAGGCCCCCATAGCAGCATGCCGCGCGCCTGCAGCGTCTGCAGATTGGCCTGGGTGGCGACGGCGCGGTACATCTGCTGATTCATGGCGGGTGCGGCAGCGATCGGTGCCGCCGTGGCCAGGCAGACTGTGGTCAGCAGGTCGTTGGCCATTCCGGCGGCGACGCGCGCCAGCAAATCGGCGGTGGCCGGGGCCAGAATCACCAGGTCCGCCCATTTACCGAGCTCAATATGACCCATGGCAGCTTCGGCGGCGGGATCCAGCAGATCGTCCGAGACCGGGTAGCCGGAAACGGCCTGCAGCGTCAGCGGCGTGATAAAGGCTTTCGCCGCGCCGGTCATTATCACACGCACTTCCGCGCCTCTGTCACGCAGGCGGCGTACCAGTTCTGGGCATTTGTATGCGGCGATACCGCCACTGATGCCAAGCACAATATGTTTGCCGGAAAGTCCCGTCATCATGATTGTCCGATTGAATCCGAAAGATGTGCCATTTTAGCATAACCGTCCGACAGGTGAGTGATTCCGCTGCGCCTGCAACGCGTTACATTGTGCTTTGCGCAGCACTTCGCAATGTTATCAAACACCTGTCGTGGGCTGCTTCGCTGCGTGGCATGCTGTGGCGTTTTCGGGGGGCGATGATGAGCAGTCAGGTAATCACCCTGTGGCAGGACACATTGGCGCCACGGGAAAAATTGTTGCATTACGGGGCTGCGGCATTGTCCGACGCGGAACTGCTGGCCATTTTTCTGCGCACCGGCTTTCCCGGCGTGCACGTTATGCAACTGGCAGAGCAATTATTGGCGCAGTTTGGCTCGCTGTATCACCTGATGTCGGCAGACCATTCGGTTTTTTGCAGCCATAAAGGGCTGGGGAATTCCAGTTATGCCCAACTGCAGGCGATTTCGGAGCTGGCGTTCCGCTTCTTTTCCAGCCATCTGGCGCAGGAAAATGCCATGCTCAACCCCAGGATGACCCAGCATTATCTGCAAAGTTTGCTGGCGCACCATGAGCGGGAAGTGTTTTTGGTATTGTTTTTAGACAATCAGCACCGTGTTATTCGCCATCAGGAGATGTTTGCTGGTACCATCAGCAGCGTCGTCGTACACCCGAGAGAAATTGTGCGCGAAGCGTTGAAGGCTAATGCGGCCGCCATTATTCTGGCGCATAATCATCCTTCGGGTAAGGCTGAACCCAGCCACGCCGACCGTTTGATAACTGAGCAAGTGGTTAATGCCTGCCTGTTATTGGAGATCCGAGTGCTCGATCATTTGGTTATAGGTCGGGGTGAATGCGTCTCTTTTGCCGAGCGCGGATGGCTTTAAGCGATTTTTTCGCGATCCTTATGGGATCTTTAGCTGTTCGGGACTTGAGCACTTACGCTTCAGAGCGTATACTACGCCACCTTTGAGAATCTTGGGTTTGGCGCAAGAGCCTATCTCAGCAGGTTTCTAACCTGATGTGTGGTTTCTGACCTGATGACGAGAGTCTCCTCAGTGTGAAGTTTGCTGAGATGGGCTCTAAAAGCCTGACGAGGCGGCCATACCCTATACGAAGCTCGAGCTGATTTGATTTTTGGAGAATAGACATGTCCCGAGTCTGCCAAGTTACTGGCAAGCGCCCGGTGAGCGGTAACAACCGTTCCCACGCAATGAACGCGACCAAACGCCGTTTTCTGCCGAACCTGCACTCACACCGTTTTTGGGTTGAGGCTGAGAAGCGCTTTGTAACTCTGCGTGTATCTGCTAAAGGTATGCGTGTTATCGATAAGAAGGGTATTGAGACGGTCTTGGCCGATCTGCGTGCCCGTGGTGAGAAGTATTAAGGAACTGAATCATGGCTAAAGGTGTTCGCGAGAAGATCAAGCTGGTTTCTTCTGCTGGTACTGGTCACTTCTATACCACCACGAAGAACAAGCGTACTAAGCCGGAAAAATTGGAACTGAAGAAATTCGATCCAGTTGTCCGTCAACACGTACTGTACAAAGAAGCTAAAATTAAATAATTTTAGTGGATTAATAAAAACCCGGCCTCGGCCGGGTTTTTTGTTTTATAAAGGTAGGAAATCAACGGGAGAGCGCCAGATGCCTGAATTACCAGAAGTTGAAACCAGCCGACGCGGGATTGAGCCTTATCTTGTCGGGCACAGCATTCAATATGCGGTGGTGCGCAATGCCCGCCTGCGCTGGCCGGTTTCCGAGCAAATTCTGGCGCTGAGCGACCAACCGGTGCGCAGCGTGCAACGCCGTGCCAAGTATCTGCTGATTGAACTGGACCACGGTTGGATTATCGTTCATCTGGGTATGTCCGGCAGCCTGCGCATGCTGGCTGAGGAAACCGAGGCCGGCAAGCATGACCACGTCGATCTGGTGATCAGCAATGGCATGACCCTGCGCTATACCGATCCCCGCCGTTTTGGTGCCTGGCTATGGTGCGAGGACCTGGCGGCCAGCAACGTGCTGGCGCACCTGGGGCCGGAACCGCTAAGCGAAGCCTTTAACGGCGCTTACCTGTACGAAAAGTCACGCAACAAGCGCACGCTGATCAAACCCTGGTTGATGGATAACAAGCTGGTGGTCGGGGTCGGCAACATCTACGCCAGTGAATCGCTGTTTACCGCCGGGATCTTGCCAGACCGTCCAGCAGGCTCGCTGAGCAAAGCGGAGGCGGAGTTATTGGCGGAGACCATCAAGGCGGTGTTGCTGCGTTCAATCGAACAGGGGGGCACCACGCTGCGCGATTTCCTGCAGTCAGACGGTAAACCGGGTTATTTCGCGCAGGAGTTACAGGTGTATGGCCGCGCGGGTGAGCCTTGTCGTGCGTGTGGTACGCCGATTGAGTCTGCCAAACACGGGCAGCGCAGCACTTTCTTCTGCCGTCGCTGCCAGCGCTGATTACTGTTCGGCGAGCTTTTCGAACAATGCCTGTGTGACCACCGCAGGCAGGAAAGGGGATATATCGCCGCCGTGGCGTGCGACTTCCTTCACCAGGGTAGAGGAAATAAACGACCACTCTTCGGAAGGCATCAGGAATACGCTTTCCAGCGTCGGCATTAAATGACGGTTCATGTTCGCCAACTGCAATTCATATTCAAAGTCAGAGACTGCACGCAAGCCGCGTACCAGAATATTGGCAT
Organism: Serratia liquefaciens; assembly: GCA_012719855.1. Lineage (GTDB taxonomy): Bacteria > Pseudomonadota > Gammaproteobacteria > Enterobacterales > Enterobacteriaceae > Serratia > Serratia liquefaciens_A. The sequence continues at coordinate 45,927 of JAAXZN010000011.1, forward strand.
TCTGATGGGCGGCAAAGTGTGCCATCAGTTCACTGAACCCCAGCACTTCCACGTTATCCAGATGCGACGTCACCTGGCTGGCCAAGGCTACGCGTTCATCCAGCGTGAACAGCGGTTTTTTGCTCGGGCTGGCGGCAATGGCCAGGATGACGTGATCGAACATCAAAGATGCGCGCGTCACCAAATCCAGGTGGCCGTTAGTCATGGGATCGAAAGTACCGGGATAGATGGCTTTACGGGTCATGATTCACTTCTCTGAATAGTTGCGGCCCAATGCCCAGAGTGCGGCATATTTATTGAAAGTATATTGCGCGTTGACCACGGCTAACAGCAACCCCTGTTTACCGTCCAGGAAGCCGGCACGCAGCAGCCAGGTTTTGCAAAAGGCGCCAAGGGTATGGGTCAGTATCGACAGATAGCCACAGCGCTTGCCGGCCTGGTGGCGTTGAATAGCCCACTCTTCGGCATAACGCAGTTGTTTGCGCTGAAAGGCAAAAAAGTCACGGCAGGTCAGGTGCAGCAGGTCGCCGCTAAGGGGCACCACTTTCGCTCCGTCAGTATTGAGCGATTCGTGCACCAGATTGTCGTTATAGCGATAACGCTGATTGGCATACAGGCGGTTGACGCGATCGGGATACCAGCCGCTGTGGCGCATAAAACGCCCCAGGAACAGGTTGCGGCGTGCGCAGCTGTAAACCTTATTCTCATCTGGCGCGGCCAGCGCTTGTTCAATCGACTGGCGCAATTCCGGCGTAACGCGTTCGTCGGCGTCAATCATCAGAATGTAGTCGTGGCTGGCGTAACTTTGAGCCAGTTGTCGCTGTTTGCCGAAGCCCTGCCAGTCGGTGTGGGTGAATACTTTGGCACCCAGGCTTTCGGCAACGGCGACGCTGTCATCCTGGCTGCCAGAATCGAGCATGATGATTTCGTCGGCCCAGGCAACGGAGTGCAGGCAATCCGGCAGCAGCCCGGCCTCGTTCTTGGCGATAATCACCACCGACAGGCTTTTACGGTCGCTCATTTAATGGCTCCGTGGCGGCAGGTGCGGTTCCAGCAGTTGCAGCAGGCGCTGCAGCGCTCCCTGATTTTGATACAGCACTTCTACCGCGTGGCGGCCGTAATAGCGGCGATAGTCTTCGTCGGTGAGCAGCGTGGCCACTTCCTTGACCAGTGATTCTTCGTCGGTCACGGTGATCAACCCCTCGGCTTGCGACAGTTTGGCGCAAATGTCCTTGAAGTTGAAGGTATGTGGCCCCATCAGCACCGGAATGGCGTGTGCAGCGGCTTCCAGCGGGTTATGCCCGCCACGTTCAACCAGGCTGCCGCCAACGAAGGCCAGATCGGCAATGCCGTACAGCAGCATCAGCTCGCCCATGGTATCGCCGATCACCACCTGAGTGCCGCCGGAAGGAATTTCACCGCTGCTGCGCAGGGTGTAGCTGAAACCGGCTTTCTGCACCAGATCTTTGGCCGTCGCAAATCGCTCCGGATGACGAGGCACCAGGATCAGCAGCAGGTCAGGATGTTTTTCCAGCAGTTTGCGGTGCGCCGCCAGCAGAATGCTTTCTTCACCTTCATGGGTGCTGGTGGCGATCCACACCGGTCGACGCGGCGCCCATTGACGGCGCAATGTGACCGCTCGTGCGGCCAGTTCCGGGGTGACGGAAATATCGAATTTCAGACTGCCGGTGACGGTAAGCTGCGAGCGCTTCAGGCCCAGTTCGATAAAGCGCTCGCCATCTTCCTGATTTTGCGCGGCGATCAGCGTAATGCGGCGCAGCATATCACGGACAAAACCGCCGATTTTTTTATAGCCGGCGGCTGAGCGGGCAGAGAGGCGGGCGTTGGCGATCACCAGCGGGATTTGGCGCTGGTGCAGAGCGTTAATCAGGTTGGGCCACAGCTCGGTTTCCATGATGATGACCAGCTTGGGATTCACCTGATCCAGGAAGCGGCGCATCGAGCCAGGCAGATCGTAAGGCAGATAAACATGATGAACGTCTTTACCGAAGGCAGACTGCACGCGTTCTGAACCTGTCGGTGTCATCGTGGTCACAGTAATCGGTAAATAGGGGTAGCGGTGGCGTAGTGCGCGGACCAAGGGGATGGCGGCCAGCGTCTCACCCACAGAGACGGAATGCAGCATGATCCCGCCCGGCACGACTTTGCCGGCGCAGAAGCCATAGCGTTCTGTCCAGCGTTTGCGGTAGGCTGGAGCTTTGCGGCTGCGCAACAGTAAGCGGAGCCAGATCAGGGGTTGGATAAGGTAGAGTAGTACCTGATATAAACGCAGCAACATTCTATCAATTTCATTTATATGGGTTATTCAGAATAGTACCATAACTGGAAGGGAAAGGCGCTAATTTGGTAACCTTGGGTGTCAGTTTCAGACAACAGGCGAGAGATTTCGCTGATAGGCTTGGAATGAAGAATATTTTAATTATTCGCCGTGACAATATTGGCGATCTTGTTTGTACCACTCCGTTGATCGAGGGGGTGAAAATTGCCTATCCGGACGCCAAACTTTATCTGTTAATCAATAAAGTTAGCCAGGATGTCGTTAAAAACAACCCACATCTGGAAAAAGTCTTTGTCTATAAAAAAGCAAAGCACAAGGCGAAAAATGAAACCACGCTGGGGGTTTATTTCGAACGGCTGATGATTTTCCTTCAGCTGCGTAAAATAAAATTCGACGCGGCCATCCTGGCCAATCCGGTACCCTGCAAGTACAGCCTGCGATTGGCAAAAATGGCCGGGGTCAGCAATATCATTGGCGCAGATTTAGGCACGCCTGATATTCATCACCCTTTCCGCAAGGCGAATTTCAGCGGAAAACACCAGGTAGAACATACCTTCAGCTACCTCTCGGCTATTACCGAACAGCCTATCCCTATCCCGCCGGTGCGGGTGTTTCTGACACCGGAAGAGCGTCAACAGGCAGCGCAGCGGTTGCAGGCCTGCTTACCGCCGGTTGAACGGATCTGTGCCGTTCATATCAGTAGCCGCAGCCCTAAGCGGCGTTGGCCGATCGAGCGCTATGCCGAAATTATCAATCGCTTACTTGCTGAACCCAACACGGCAGTCCTGATTTTTTGGTCGCCTCAGGGCACGCTGACGCCGGATGATATTGGCGATCAGAAACGTGCAGAGCAGCTGTTGGCGCTGTGCCAGAACGAGCGTGTGGCGCTGTACCCAACGGCGTCGGTGCGTGAATTGCTGGCCGGCTTTGATTTATGCGACAGGGTGTTGTGCAGCGATGGTGGGCAGATGCATCTGGCCGCCGCATTGAATAAAGATATGGTGGTGTTCTTTGGTGATACGGATAAAGAATCCTGGCACCCATGGTCCGGTCGCTATCACATTTTGCAGACCGAATCGGGTGACTGTATTGATGTATCCGTTGATGACGTTTGGGAAAAAATACAGGCGTTTAATTAATTAAAAATAAGGCAGGGTTTCCCCTGCCTTATTTATTTTCTGAGCGCTAAATATTGCTGACAAATAGGCTGTAGCCCATAGCTCAGCAGCTTTTGGTGATTAATCTCCGGGGGAGTGGCATACATTTCCGCCATTTTTTCCGCCAGCGATTTTTCATTGAGATCCGCCAGCGCGTTCTCCATTCCCGCTTTTTCCAGAATCTCCGCAGGACCGCCCGGGCAACGGGTGCTGACTACCGGCGTGCCGCACAGCAGCGCTTCAACCAATACGTTGCCAAAGCCCTCGCTGTCGGAGCTCAGCACCAGCAGGGATGCGTGGCGAATAAACGGATAGGGATTGGCCTGGAAGCCGAGAAACAGCACGCGCTCGGCAATGCCCAGTTGGCTAGCCAGTTGCTTCACCTGCGCGATATGGGATTCGCTGCCGGTGCCGATCAGCGCCAGAGGTGCCTGTATACCCGATTGGGCATAGGCTTTCAGCAGGCGATCGTGCCGCTTGTGAGCATGAAAACGCCCAACGTGCACCAGGTAATCTTTGCCCGCCAACTCGCAGGGTTCTGCCGCCTGCTGCTCAATGCTGGCAATATCGAACGGGTTGTTGATCACTTCCAGTCTGCTTGGCCGGATCGGCAGGTTCTGCTGTAAATCGTCCCCGACGGCCTTTGATACCGCAACGATATTTCTGCCTTGGTAAACCGCCGCGATTTTTCGCTGTTTCAACCAGCGATCCAGTCCCTTGCGGTGGCCCAAATAAGAGGTTGAAAGGATGCCGTGAATGCAGAACCACAGGCGATCTGACGAGAGCAGTTTGCTGCGGCTGACGATGCGATCGGTTTTATGCAGGTTGGAGAACACCAGATCATAAGCGCCATGTTGGCGTTCATTTTCGGCGATGGCTTTGTCCAACGAGGCTGCGCGGCGTGACAGTTCGGTCAGTTTGCGCCATGGCGAACGGCTGCTGTCCGCCACCACCTGGTAGTGAATACCGGTTGGGATCGGGTAGTTACAGACATCGCGTAATGAAATCAGGCTAACGTCATTGCCCATTTGCTGCATGCCCTGGCACAGCGTCAGCACCACTTTTTCTGCGCCGCCGCCAGGCAGACCGTCGATAATCATCAGAATACGCATAGTTAATCCAGCAGCCGGCTATAAAGGGAAATCAGCTGTTCCGACAGGTGTGCCGGGGTAGCCGACATGATACGTAATCTTGCGGCTTCACCCATGGTGGAGCCCTGAGCCTGACGTGGCAACGCAGTGATCGCCTCGATCAGCGCCGGTACGTCGAGGGCATCGGTCACAAACCCATTTTGCCCCTGAGTGATAAATTCGGCACCGCCACAGGTGGTGCTGGTGATCACCGGCAGGCCACAGGACATGGCTTCCAGAATCACATTGGGGAACGGGTCGTACAACGTCGGTAATAACAGCGCATCGGCGGCCTGGTAGAAGGGCAGCGTTTGTTTCTGCACTCCCATAAACCGGACCCGATCGCTGCAACCGAGCGACTGCGCCAACGCCTGATAGCGTTTTTCGGCCTTATCTTTGCCCACCACCAGCAGATAGCTGTCGGTGGCCGCGACGGCGCGGATGGCGGCGACCAATCCTTTACGTTCAAAACCTGAGCCGACAAAAATCAGGCAGTGCGCCTGCTGTGGGATCTGATATTGCTGACGTAGCTGCTGTCGCTGTTCGGCATTGGCGGGCAGAAATTTTTGATTATCAATGGCGTTGTAGATCACCGTGATTTTATCGGCGGGAACACCGAAATCATCGATGATTTCCTGTTTAATCATTTCGGCGTTGCAGATGACCGCTTTCAGCTCCGGTGCGGCGTACATCGCTCGTTCCGCACACATAACGTAGCGGTGGTAGCGGTTGGAGAACAGCCACTTGCGACGCCATTCCGGCAGCAGGCGCGCCCGCTGCAATAGCCAGCGACGATGGACGCCATCGCCGGCGCGATAAATATCGCAGCCCGGAATGCGCTCATGGCTTTGCACCAGATCGAAATGTTCTTTTTGCCACAGGGTTCTGGCCGCGTCGGCAAAGCCGCGTTCACGGCTGATGCGACCAAATTTCAGCGGATTGCACAAGTGGATGTGCCAGTTCGGATTGGCATCACCCTGCCATTCGCGGGTGATGACGTTAAGATCGAGGTCCTGCTGTTCCAGCGCCTCCAGGGCGCGTGAGACGAAACGCTCAGCTCCGCCGTCCGGACGGTATTTTTGGCGAACGATCGCCAAACGAAATGCTTTCATGCCAGCGTGCTCCGCGCGGCTGCAATCACCGCGTCTGTAGGAATAAGGTCCAGATAACGTTCATCGGTGCCGGTATCAATGGCGTCCGGATCGGGCAAGGTGCCATAATCACCGGCCCATATCACATGGCCAATGACCTGCCATGGGCGCCAGAACACCAGCTTGGAAGGGCCAAACAGCGCGACGCAAGGGGTCTGCAGCGCGGCGGCCATGTGCATAGGCACCGAATCTACGCCGATAAACAGTTTAGCGTGGTCGATCAGGGCAGCCAGTTGCCGCAGCGTCAGTTGCCCGGCCAGGGACACTACGCCCTGTGGCGGACAGAGCGCCAGAATGCGTGCCACCATTTCGCGTTCTTTCGGATCCGGGCCAGAGGTGATCACCAATGAGTGACCGTCGGCCTGCAACGCACTGATGGTGGCGGCCATTTTTTCTTCACTCCAGCATTTGAAGAACCAGCGGGAAGTGGGCTGCACCACAATATAATCGCCGGTGATACCCTGTTGCTGCAACAGCTGCTCGCAGGCTTGCCAGTCCTGAGGTGGATAGCTCATGGTGACCTGCTGACTGACGCTTGGCAGACTAAGTGGCTGTAACAGCGACAGGTTTTGTTCAACGGTATGCAGCCGGGCATGATCGCTGACCGGCACCAAATGCGTGTGGCAGTGCCGCCATAAGAAGCCCTGGCGTTTGGGGAAATCGAACCCCAGCCGGATACGCGCACCGGTCAGCCGGGCGAGAATAGCGCTGCGCCACTGATCGGCCAGGTTGACCACCAGATCGTAACGCCGGGCCTTGAGCTGTCGGATCAGATTCAGTTCATGGCTCAGGTGCGCATTCGTACCCTGTTTTTTCCATTGACGATCGATAACGAAGACGTTCGACAAGGCCGGATGACTGGCCAGCATTTCCTGGGTTTCTTTATACAGCAGTACGTCGATCTGCGCCTGCGGGTAGTTTTGCTGCAGGGTATTGATGACCGGCGTGATCAGCAACATGTCGCCGTGGTGGCGAAGTTTAACGATCAAAATACGCTGTATCGAGGTATCAGGAGCAAGGGCTGGCGCGTCGTTCATCATGAGTCGCTTTCAGGGAAACCAATCTTTGATTCTAAATGACCCGATCGCATGTGGCTACTGTTGCACGGTTTTCTTGCCGTGAAGAGAAAAAATCGCCTTGGGAAGTGACAAAATGCCTTCAACGTTGTCAAAACCAGGCACTAAAGTCGTTTGCCCTGGCGAAACGCCCTGCGTAACATAATGCATTCTGTTGATATCAGGCCCGATATTTATGACCAAACCGGCATTTCTCATCACCATTGATACCGAAGGCGACAATCTGTGGCAAAACCACGATCGCATTTCGACCGATAACACGCGCTTTTTGCCGCGCTTTCAGGCGCTGTGTGAGAAATATGGCTTTAAGCCGGTGTACCTCACCAACTATGAAATGGCGATGGATGCAGAATATGTCGAGTTCGCTCGCGATGTGATTGCCCGCGGCGCCGGCGAAGTGGGGATGCATCTGCATGCCTGGAACAGTCCGCCACTGACGCCGTTGACCGAAGATGACTGGCGGCACAAACCCTATCTGATCGAATACCCGGCCGAACAAATCCGCGCCAAGGTCGATCACATGACCAAACTGCTGGAAGACAGCTTCCAGACAAAAATGCTCAGCCATCGCGCCGGGCGTTGGGCGTTTAACGAATACTATGCTGCCTTGCTGCTGGAATACGGTTATCAGGTGGATTGCTCGGTTACGCCGCGCGTTAACTGGCAATATTCACCGGGCAACCCTCAGGGAAACGGCGGTACGGACTATCGCCATTTCCCGTCGCAGGCCTATTTTATCGATCCGGAAAATATCGCCAAACCGGGCGCGTCGTCGCTGCTGGAAGTGCCGATGAGCATTCAGTATAAGCATTCTGCGCTGATGAATACGCTGAAGCAGGGTTACGATCGGCTGCGGGGCAAACAGCGTTCGCCGTCGGTCAACTGGCTGCGCCCAAGCGGTGGCAACCTGGAAAAAATGAAGCGGGTGGCTGAGCGCTGTTTGGCGCAGGGGCATGACTACGTGGAATTTATGCTCCACTCTTCCGAGTTTATGCCTGGTGGCAGCCCAACCTTTAAGACCGAACAGGATATTGAGGTGTTATACCGTGATTTAGAGCAGCTGTTCGCCTGGCTGCAACAGCGTACGGTTGGCATGACGCTGGCCGAGTATTATCAGAACAAGAGTATCTCTGAGTAGCGCTATGAAAATCAGAAAACTGAAATATGCCCATTGGTTTTTGACTGTTTACAATTTTCTTTTCGGTAATATCAAACCAAAATCGACGCTGCGGCCCGATCATGAATTCAAGCGTATCGTGGTGTATTCTACGACGGCCTTGGGTGATTTTATGTTCAACACCCCCGCTATGCGAGCTCTGCGGAGGCGTTATCCTGATGCTCATATCACCTTGATCGCCGGTACGATAAATTATGGCATGGTTAAAGATTACGCCTGCTTTGATGAAGTGATTTTCTGGGATAATAAATTCAGAGAAATGCGCCGGGCCGTTGCCGAAATCAAAAAAAGAAAGCCTGAACTTGCCGTCATTTTACATGCCCATCTGCCTTACGACATCATTAGTGCAGCACTTGCCGGTTGTCAGTATATCCTCCGTGACAATTATCTGACTCTGCCAAAAGGTATAGATTCCTGGGTGCACAGTTGCTCACTGAATTTCACTGGGCATCTGATACAGCGCAAGCTGGACCTGATGAAATTCATCGGTGGGGATACTACCGAGGTAGAGATGGAGATCCCTTGCCAATTCGAAAAATTGCTACGGCAACCTGGGCATATCCGGATAGGGTTCAATATGGGGGCCTCCAGCCCTGAACGTTGCTGGCCGGTGGCTTATTTCTCTGAATTAGCCACCAGGCTAATTAGCCAGCATAAGAATGTTGAAGTGGTGATTATCGGTTCTCCGGCGGATAGTCTTCTGGAAAGTAAGTTTATGGCGGCTGTCGAGCCTGAAGTGCAGTCTCAAATTACCAGCTATGTGGGGAAAACCTCTTTGCCACAACTGCTAGGGGTGATCGATTCTCTGGATGTGTTAGTGACGGGGGATACGGGCCCATTGCATCTGGCCGTCGCGCTAAAGGTACCGACGCTCAGTCTGTTTGTGACTGCCAAGCCAAGGTTTACTGGTCCCTATCAAAATCGAGAGCTACATCAGGTGATTGATCTGTCAGATGACTATGACGGGTCTGCTGAAGCGCCGCTGGCAATCATTCCCGTCACACGTGTTTATGCCATGCTGGAAAATATGCGTATAATTTCGGCTCCGCAATGACTCCTGTGTAAATAGCGATAAGGTCTGAATGAATATTATCATAGCCGGCTACTCACTCGGTGGTTACGGTGGAATGGAAACCGTCTGTAAAAGGTTGGTGAAGCTTATTGCTGAAAACCAACCCGAGACGAACGTGAAATTCATCTTCTTCAATGAAAAAAAAGAGGTGAACGAGGACTGGTATGCGGGGATGGATGCCATAACGGTTTCCTCTTCGATCCACAATACCAAGTTAAGGCGGTTGCACTTTGCCTGTTCACTGTCACGTTTCTTGTGCAAGAACAAACCTGACCTAGTTATCTCGCTGGATACTCTCTCTTGTTATATTGCCAATAGGGCAAGAAAATTCACCTTTGGTAAATACCCGATTGTTTCCTGGCTGCACTTTTCACTTTATGACCTTTATAAATATACCTATATCCTGAAGGCTGATGCTCATCTGGTTATCAGTAACGGTATTAATCGTCAGGTTCAAGAATTGGGTGTGAAAGAGGGCGATGTTTATACGATATTTAATCCAGTGGAGAAGACGGAAGAGACTATTGCCTTCAGCAGCTCACCGGCCAATTTTATTTATATTGGGCGCGTTATTTTTGAAGGACAAAAGAGGCTGAAGGACCTGCTGGACTCTCTGGTCGGACTACGGGGAGAGTGGCAATTACATGTGGTAGGTAGCGGTGATGATCGAGTTCAGTGCCAACAGTATGCTGAAACGTTAGGTATGAGCGCCCGTGTGATATGGCATGGCTGGCAGGCACAACCCTGGCCGTACGTGAAAGAGAATATAAGTAATTTGAAGGCGTTAGTGCTCACCTCCGCGTTTGAAGGGTTGCCAATGACGCTGCTTGAAGCAATGGCCCACGGGGTTTTCTGTGTCAGTTCAAACTGCCCAACAGGGCCGGCGGATGTGATTAATGATTGCAATGGCCGTTTGTATGACGTGGGCGATATTGCACAGTTAACGGCTACTCTGCAGGCGTTGATTGATGGGCGAATTACTGTTGATCAGGCAAAGATCAAGAGCTCGATTGCCAGGTTCTATGATAAGAGCTACTACCGTAGCTTTTCCCATGCCATACAGAATATTTTGAAAAAACAGGCTGAAAAGTAAAGATACCGACGCTGCCTGACAGCGTCGGTAGATGGCCTATTTGGCGAGCGGTTCCAACGTTTTTTTGGCAAACAACGCAATACAGACCATAAAGAACAGTAGCGATTCAGAGCTGATTAGCAGGACGTCAGACAGCCCGTAAACAATCATGCAGCAGCCAATCATCAATAACGGCGTGTTCTTTTGCCTTACTGCCAGAGCGAGGGTATAGGCGTAGAAGAAAAGTACGGTTAACAGACCAACAATACCTTGCAACGAGGCCGCTTCGAGCAGTTCATCATGCAGGTGTGAGTCGATATAAACCATCGCGGTTTTATTCTTAGGATCATGGGTAATGATCTCTGCCGCCTGTGCGTGGCGTGCTTCAACGGTATTACCATAGGGGTGCTGAGAGAATATATTTAAACCGACACTCCATAATGAGAAGCGTGATCCTAACGAGGAGAAGTCATCACCCTGCTGGTAAAGTGTGATTTCCGTACTGGTTTGTTCAATTTTGGGTTTGATGTACTTTTCGTAAGATGCCGTTATGCCTAATCCGATCAAAACCAGGGCTATCAGCAAAGATTTGAGATGGATCTTACGATAATGGAACAGCACCATCAGCATAATCAGTATCGGGTGCGAGAGTATCGCCGCACGAGTTCCCGTCATGGTAATAATCAGAAAAGAAATAATGAACACCGCTGCGGATGCAAGAGCATAGTAGGCGGAAACATGCTTGGTCTTTATGAACAGATAAATGAGTAAAATCGATAGTGCGGAGTAAATATAGGCTGCTATGGTGGCGCGATTGGTACTCATGGCGATGCGGTCAATACCGTGGTAGATCTGATAAAGGCCATAAGTGGTAGCAAGTAAAAATGCCAGCACAAAAGTTGCCAATAGGTATCGGCGGTAATTTAAGGTAAGCAGATAAGGTGAAAATTGTGTGATATAGAAGATGAGGATGCCACTGACAACCAGCTTTTTTCCTGCATCTAACTGTGTTGCACCGAATCCATAATCTGGGTTATGACGATACAAGACCAATGTCCAGACAACTTTAACTAACCCAATCAATATGATAGCGTAAGAAATGTCCATTTTTGGCAGACGAATGTTTTTTCTTTCGAAGAAAAGGCCAAACATCGCAACATAAAAGGAAAAGTAAAAAAACTCACGTTGTTTCGCAGTGATGAGCAGTGCGAATACGACTGATAACATAGCCAGTGTAAGGCTGGTAAGGTATAGTTTTTTCCCTATTTTTTCCATAATGACTCTGCGGCTTTTCTTTTGTAGCTTAATCGTATAGATGGGTTTAGAAAGAAACCGATCCTGTGGGTATCGCGTATTTTTTTATTTAGAATATCCAACTGTTCCGGTGAGGTGATCCACTGTTTTTGCTTTAGTTGAATATCCAGCCAGTGACACAAAACCAGATCGTGAAACCTCTCACCGAAAATCACATCCATTCTTTCAGTACAAACAAAAAGATTATGCATTTTTTCTGCGGAGGGGGAGTTAGACAAACTGGCGCTGCGCTTTATATACAGGTAATGACTCTCTCGCGAGAAAAAGATCGTTTTAGATTGGGTTAACAAGTTCGGGAAAACGTAAAAATCTTCGTAACAGTTAAAAGCCGGTATTGGCGATGCCTGTAACAGAGGACGCTTGATAAACTGTCCGATAAGGTGCGCCTGGAAATCTTTATGATTTAAAAAACGAACGATAGCCTCATCGACGGACAACGGTTGCGGTTGTAACCCTTTCCAGGTTTTATCCACCGCAGCAAGATCATGCACTTCATGCAGTTTGGTTAGCAGCAGATCGGGATTTTTTGTCTCAAGAAAGGCGAGAACTTCTTGAAGAGAATCTCTTTTGAGCAGGTCATCACTATCGAGCATGGTGATGTAATCGCCGTTGCTGTTAGCGATAGCAAAATTGCGTACTTTGCCAATATTTTTGAATTCGACGTGGAAATAGCTGGCCTGCGGTATGGCATGGGCGAAATCCGTCAGAAGCGCGGCGGTATCATCCGTGGAGGCATCGTTAACCAGAATGATTTCACATTTTGCGATGGAATCATCCAATGCCTCTAACAGGCTACGCAGAGTATCCTTAAGGTAATTGCCGCTGTTGTGTGCAGCAATGATAATGCTGAGCAATATTTTCTGCGCAGGCATGTTATGCGTCGTCCTTATTGATTAGAAGAGGACGTAGCAGTGTCATCACGTTTTCTGCGCTGATATCCGCCATTTTATTCCCTGTTTGGGGACGGCAGGCAAACTGATTCTGACCGTAACCACCGATCAATCCTGGATCGGTGGGACCAAACAACGTGATATTCGGCCTGTCGAGCGCGGCGGTCAGGTGGCTAAGGCCGGTATCAACCGAGACCACGCATTTCGCACCGGCCAGCACTTCGGCCACCTGCTGCAGACTGAGCTTGGGTAAAACCTCGACGTGCGGGAAACCTTCCGCCAAACGCAGTGCGCGTTGGCGTTCGTGTTCTGCGCCCCACGGCAATTTGATCTTCAATCCGCTTGGCTCAGTTAACGCAATCAGCTCGCGCCAGTGTGTTTCCGGCCAGTGTTTATCATCGCGGGTGGTGGCATGTAAAAACACCAGATACCGCCCGGCATCGGCCGGCAGATGGCTGAGAAAGCGGGCTGCAATGGCGTAATCACCGACGCTGTCGGGTTTTTCATAGCCCAGGCTTTTGGCGAACAGCTCGCGCGTACGTTCGACGGCGTGTTGCTGTTTGTCGATATCGTAGCGGTGGTTGTAGAACCAGCTGGCGAAGGGCTCACGGGCGCTTTTGCTGTCCTGACCGTGTTTGCTGCCTTTGGCGATGCGGGTGATCAGCGCGGCGCTTTTGATTAGCCCCTGGGCGTCGATCACCGCGTCGTAATTTCGTTCCTGTACCACGCGTTTAAAGTCGCAACGCTGCTGACGGGTTTCGCTGCCAAACCAGTTTTTGCGCCAGCGGCGTATTGCCACCGGGATCACGCGGTCTACTGCCGGATGCCAGGTGGGGATTTGGCTGAAGCCTTCCTCAACCACCCAATCAAAACGGATGCCGGGAATGGCCTGCATGGCGTCGGTGAGTGCCGGTAGCGTGTGGAGTACATCCCCCATGGACGAGGTTTTTACAATCAACACCTGCATGCTTATTCCTCGCTGGCGGCAAGTAACGGCGTCAGCGCGTCCAACACCTGCTGTGGCTGAATATCGATCAGGCTCTGATGGTAACCCTGATCGGCATCGCCTTTGCGTATCTTATGGTAACCGCTGATTAAACGGATCACTTTGGCCTTGTCGGACAGCGGCGGCGTGAAGTCCGGGCTGCTTGGGCCGTACAAGGCTATCAGCGGTTTATTCAACGCCGCCGCAACGTGCATCAAACCTGAGTCGTTACTGACCACGGCCGAACAGGAGGCCAACAGGATCACCGCTTGCTCCAGCTGCGTTTCCCCAGCCAGATTCATGCAAAAGCCGCGGGCGTCGTCATCCAGCGCGGCGCGGATCTGCTCACCCGCTTCATTATCCTTGGCGGAACCGAACAGGGCGATTTGATAACCCTGATCGATCAGCTTTTGCGCCAGAGCGGCATAGTGATAATGCGGCCAGCGTTTGGCCGGACCGAACTCGGCACCGGGGCAAAAGCCGATAATCGGCCGATGATCGGTCAGGTTGAAGGCGGCAGTAGTTTCGGCAATCTCTTCGTCGCTGACCTGCAGTTGCGGCCAAAGTAGCGGCTGCGGCAGATCTTCTGCGCGTTGAATACGTTGTTTGTCATAGGCTAGCGCGACATAGCGCTGCACCATCAGCGGGAAGGCGGCCTTGTCCAATACGCGAATATCATTCAGCAGGCCGTAGCGCATTTCGCCCCGCCAACCGATACGCCGTGGCACCTGGGCAAAGAAAGGAACCAGCGCTGATTTGAAGGAGTTCGGCAACACGTAGGCGCGATCGTATCCGTTGGCGCGCAGGGCATGCCCCAGACGACGGCGCTCACCGAGCGCCAGCGCGCCGTGGCCTAATGGCATCGACAGGGCTTGGTTGACCTCCGGCATACGCGCCAGCAATGGACGGCACCAGGCCGGTGCCATCACATCAATTTCTGCCGTCGGGTGCTCGGCCTTCAGGGTGCGGTAGAGACTTTGCGACATCATCATATCGCCAACCCATGAAGGGCCGATAACCAGTATTTTCATACCCTACGTTTGTTCCTTCAGCTTAGGCGGTGCGGTTTAACCAGGCCATGTACTCTTTCACGCCTTCGGCGACCGTTTTGAACGGTGCGTCATAGCCGGCGGCGCGCAGCTTGGTCAGGTCGGCCTGGGTAAACGCCTGGTAACGGCCTTTGAGTTTTTCCGGGAACGGGATGTTTTCCACCGCGCCTTTCTGATGGAAGTCGACCACCGCGTCGGCCACTGCCTGGAAGGTTTCTGCACGGCCGGTGCCGCAGTTGAAGATGCCGGAGACGCCGCTTTTCCAGAACCACAGGTTCACTGCCGCTACGTCGCCGACGTAGATGAAATCACGCTTGAAGTTCTGGCTGCCGTCGAACAGTTTCGGGTTCTCGCCGCGGTTGATCTGGCTGTTCAGGTGGAATGCCACGCTGGCCATGCCGCCCTTGTGGCCTTCGCGCGGGCCGTAGACGTTGAAGTAACGGAAGCCGCAGATCTGCGAGTCTGCCTCAGGCAGAATTTCACGCACGTACTGGTCGAACAGGAATTTCGAGTAGCCGTAGACGTTCAGCGGCTCTTCAAACTGGCGTTCTTCGATAAACTCTTCACGACCGCCGTAGGTGGCTGCAGAAGAGGCGTACAGGAACGGAATTTCGCGATCCAGGCAGTAATGCAGCAGATCTTTGGAGTACTGATAGTTATTGTCCATCATGTACTTGCCGTCCCACTCGGTGGTGGACGAGCAGGCACCTTCGTGGAAAATCGCGTCGATTTCGCCCAGATCGTCACCGGCCACGATGTTGGCGATGAAATCTTCCTTGTCGATATAGTCGGCGATGTCGAGATCGACCAGGTTGGCGAATTTGGTGCCGTCTTTCAGGTTATCTACCACCAGGATATCGCGATACCCTGTGTCATTCAGCGCTTTAATGATATTGCTGCCGATCATGCCGGCGCCACCAGTGACGATAATCATTGGGTTACCCCTGTTATTCTGCCCGGTGGGACACGGTGTCCCACGCTCAATGCCGCATATAATAGCATTTCATGCCGCTGCAAACATCGGACGGGCTCTGAATATCCCGTGATGTCGAGTACTGCAGTACTTTGCCGTGATATCTGCTGCAATTTTCATATTCTCTCCCGCAGATTCTCGTCAGTTTGGTTACAAATCAGTAAAATATGTTGAAAACAGCCCAATCCTGGAGATAACCGAATGTCCGCGTCTTTTTATCAGCAGTTGGAACAACAGCTTGAGACCACCCGTAGCGAGGGATTGTTCAAAGAAGAGCGCATTATTACCACCGCTCAACAGGCTGATATTGCCGTAGCTGACGGCAGCCATGTGATCAATTTCTGCGCCAACAATTACCTGGGTCTGGCTAACCATCCGGCGATGATCGCGGCGGCCAAGGCCGGCATGGACAGCCACGGTTTCGGCATGGCGTCGGTGCGCTTTATTTGCGGCACCCAGGACAGCCATAAACAGCTGGAAAAAAAGCTGGCCGACTTCCTCGGGATGGAAGATGCCATCCTGTACTCCTCTTGCTTTGACGCCAACGGCGGGTTGTTCGAAACCCTGTTGGGGCCGGAAGACGCCATTATCTCTGATACCTTGAACCATGCTTCGATCATCGACGGCGTGCGTTTGTGCAAGGCGAAGCGCTACCGTTACGCCAACAATGATATGACTGAACTGGCCGCACAACTGAAGCAGGCCAAGGCTGATGGCGCACGCCATATCATGATCGCCACCGATGGCGTGTTCTCGATGGACGGGGTTATCGCCAACCTGAAAGGGGTGTGTGACCTGGCAGACCAGTACCAGGCGTTGGTAATGGTGGATGATTCCCACGCGGTCGGTTTCGTTGGTGCCAATGGGCGCGGTACCCACGAGTATTGCGAGGTGATGGGACGCGTAGACATCATTACCGGAACCCTGGGCAAGGCGCTGGGCGGTGCTTCCGGTGGTTATACCGCAGCGAAAAAAGAGGTCGTGGAGTGGCTGCGTCAGCGTTCGCGTCCTTATCTGTTCTCCAACTCGTTGGCGCCGGCGATTGTCGCTGCGTCGATCAAAGTATTGGAATTGCTGGAGCAGGGCGATGCATTGCGCGATCGTCTGTGGGCCAATGCGAGCCTGTTCCGCGAAAAAATGACCGCGGCGGGCTTTGAGCTGGCCGGGGCCGATCACGCCATCATCCCGGTGATGTTGGGTGAAGCAAAACTGGCGCAGGAATTCGCCAATGCGTTGCTCAAGGAAGGCATCTATGTGACAGGTTTCTTCTATCCGGTGGTGCCGAAAGGCCAGGCGCGCATCCGCACCCAGATGTCCGCCGATCACACCCCAGAGCAAATTGAGCGTGCGGTTGCGGCGTTCATTCGTATCGGTAAAGATCTTGGCGTTATTGCATAAGGTAAAACCATGAAAGCATTGTCAAAACTGAAAGCGGAAGAAGGGATTTGGATGACCGATGTGCCTCAGCCGGAGCTGGGCCATAACGACATCATGATTAAAATCCGGAAAACCGCGATCTGCGGTACCGATGTTCATATCTATAACTGGGATGAATGGTCACAGAAAACCATCCCGTTGCCTATGGTCGTCGGCCACGAGTACGTGGGTGAAGTGGTTGCCATCGGCCAGGAAGTCAAAGGGTTCAACGTCGGCGACCGCGTTTCCGGCGAAGGCCATATCACCTGCGGCCATTGCCGCAACTGCCGGGGTGGCCGCACTCACCTGTGCCGCAATACCACCGGTGTGGGTGTGAACCGTCCTGGTTCTTTTGCCGAATATCTGGTGATCCCGGCGTTCAATGCCTTCAAGATCCCGGACAATATCTCCGATGATCTGGCGTCAATCTTCGACCCGTTCGGCAATGCGGTGCACACCGCGCTGTCGTTTGATTTGGTAGGCGAAGACGTGCTGGTTTCCGGCGCCGGCCCGATTGGCATCATGGCCGCTGCGGTATGCAAGCACGTTGGCGCCCGCCACGTGGTGATTACCGACGTCAACGAATACCGTCTGGATCTGGCGCGCAAAATGGGCGTGACCCGCGCGGTGAACGTCAGCAAAGAAAACCTGAACGACGTGATGGCCGAGTTGGGCATGACCGAAGGGTTTGACGTAGGGCTGGAAATGTCAGGCGCGCCACCGGCGTTTCGTTCGTTGCTTAACGCGATGAACCACGGTGGACGTATTGCCATGCTGGGTATTCCACCGTCGGATATGTCGATCGACTGGAATCAGGTGATCTTCAAAGGGCTGTTTATCAAAGGGATTTACGGTCGCGAGATGTTTGAAACCTGGTATAAGATGGCGGCGCTGATCCAGTCTGGTTTGGATCTGACGCCTATCATTACTCACCGTTTCTCGATCGACCAATTCCAGCAGGGCTTTGACGCCATGCGCTCCGGCCAGTCCGGCAAAGTGATCCTGAGCTGGGATTAACCGTAAAAAGGGCCGGAATGCCGGCCCTGATTTTACGCTTTGGGTTTATCTGGCGTTGAGTCCGTCCAGCGCTGCCACTGACGTTTAATAAAGGTCACGGCCGGCGACTGGGTCACGCTTTCGCCGATCACGTTCATGACCTTGCCCGCGTTGACTTTTTCCTTCGGCAACTTGACCTTACACTGTTTTATCCCGCCATTGAACGGGTTCTTCGGCTGCGGTTTCTGCGGCTTGATCGGTGGTGGGACATAGCTGCCGCCACTGCCGCCGCCCTGTGGTTCGTTCAGCAGCGAGCTGGGTTTCACCAGTACGATGTCGCTCGGCAGCGTGGGCAGCATTTGCTGCAGCACTTTCACCGTCGCCGGGCGCGGATGACCAATGGCGATAGCGGAACCGTTGCGCCGCGCTAATTCGACGGCCCGGTTGAACTGGCGGCGGATATCGGCTTCGTTGGCCGTGTCGTCCAGGAACACCTTACGCTTGATCACCTTCACATGGGTACCGGCCGCCGCTCGGGTGGCCTGGCTGTTGCCGATGGTCATGCTGTCGAGGAAATAGAGTTGGTAGCTGTCGAGCGCCTGCATGACTTTTTGCATACCGGGCAGACTGGAGGTCATGGCGCTGCCCATGTGGTTATTCATACCCACCGCATAGGGCACTTTATTGACCGCATTGCGGATAATGCGCTGGATCTCTTCGCTGCTCATGGAAGGCTGTAGCGTGTCGCGCTCCAGCGGTTGCTTGCTGAGCGGCGCCATCGGCATGTGGATCAGCACTTCACGCCCCTGACTGTGAGCGCGGGTAGCCATTAAACGGGCATGGGGGGCATTGGGCAGCACCGCGACGGAGATGGCCGTCGGCATTTGCAGCACCGCACCCTCTTCGTGCGGGCGATAACCCACGTCATCGATGACAATGGAGAGTTTCCCTGCCTGTGCGGCGCAGACCTGCAGCAGACAGCCAATCAAGACGGCAGTACGGATTTTGTTATAGCGCAAATCTATCTTCCCAACCACGGTAGTGGGTTAACGGCCTGACCCTGGCGACGAATTTCGAAATAGAGCGACGGCGTTCCCTGGCCTCCGCTGGTGCCTACCAGGGCTATCGGCTGGCCGGCGCGTACCTGCGCCCCTACGTTGACCAACGCGCTTTGGTTGTAGCCATACAGGCTCATGTCACCCTTACCGTGTTCGATGACGACAACCAGGCCATAGCCCTGCAGCCAGTCGGCCAGCAGCACGCGACCGTCGGCGATAGCTTTTACTTCACTGCCTTCGGCGGCGGAGATCACCATGCCTTTCCAGCGTAGTTCGCCTTGCAGCTGTTCACCAAAACCATGCAAAGTACGACCGCGTACCGGCCATATTGCCTGCCCACCCGGTCTGCCAAGACCGCCGGTACGGGCCATCAGTGAGCGGTCGGCTTCGCTTGGCTTATAGCTGGTGCCGGTTTTCTTCGCCTGCTGTTCTTTGACGCGAACCTGCTCGCGTACTTTGGCGGCCTCACGCGCTTCGCGTTCCGCTCGGGCACGGGCTTCTCTTTCGGCCCGGGCAATCTTGTCGCGCATCCGGGTTTCGTTCTGGCGCAGTTCCACCAGGCGCTGCTGATCTTTTTCCAGCGAGGCTTCCAGCGCGGTCAGCGTTTTCTTACGTGCGCCGCGTGCCTGCTCCAGCTTCTGCTGCTGAGTTTGTTGTTCGCCTAGCAGCGATTTCTGTTGGCCCTGTTTGGCCACCAGCGTGGTTTTTTGCTTTGCCAGCTCGGCGCGGGTTTGCTTCAGTTCTTCAATGGTTTGCTGACGCGCGTCGTTCAGGTAGCCGAAGTAAGCCAAAATACGCTCGCTACGCTGGCTCTCCTCACCGCTGAGGATCAATTGCACGGCGCTGTGCTGGCCCTGGCGGAAGGCGGCATCAAGCTGTTTGGCGAGGATTTCCTGCTGGGTGGATTGCTGTTTTTGCAGCTTGGCGATTGAGGCATTCAGGCCGGAGATATCTTTCCCCAGTTGGCTCAATGTGCCCTGGGTGTCACGCAGCAGGCGGCTGGCCTGCGCGATGGTTTTTTCTTGCTGCTTAAGCTGATCCTGCAATGAGCTGCGCTGCTGCTGCTGCTGCTTAACCGCCTTTTCTTTCTCGGCGATGCTTTGCTGGATGTCTTTGAGCTGGGATTTATTGTCTTCCGCCGCCTGGCTGGCTAACGGCAACAACAAGACGCCAGCGTAAAATACGCTGGCGCACAGGGTGGTCAACTTCCTTGGCGCGGTGCGTTCAGGCAGCGGCTGGCTGCCTGGGTTTGCGCTTCGGGTTACCCTTGATAGTGCAAAAAACGCCTTTTCCCTCATAAGGAAGGATTATTCCACGATGAACAGCGGCTTACCAGTCATCTCTTGCGGGATTTCCATTCCCATCAGCGTCAGCATGGTCGGCGCGATGTCCGAAAGCTTGCCGCCGTTGACTGCGCGGGCAGGCTTGCCGATGTAAATCAGCGGCACCGGAAGGCTGGTGTGGGCGGTGTGCGCCTGACCGGTCGCCGGATCGCGCATTTGTTCGGCATTACCGTGGTCGGCGGTGATCAGCAGCTGCCCGTCGACGGCTTTCACCGCTTCGACGACCTGGGCGATGCAGCCGTCCAGAGTTTCCACCGCTTTTACCGCCGCGTCGTAAACCCCGGTATGACCCACCATATCGCCATTGGGATAGTTGCAGATGATGGCGTCGTACTTGCCGCTGTTAATGGCGGTCAGCAGTTTGTCGGTCAGCTCGGCGGCGCTCATTTCTGGCTGCAGATCGTAGGTCGCGACCTTCGGTGAGTTGATCAGCACACGTTCCTCCCCGGTAAATGGCTCTTCAACGCCGCCGTTATAGAAGAAGGTGACGTGGGCGTATTTTTCGGTTTCCGAAATGCGCAGCTGGGTTTTGTCGTGCTTCATTAACCATTCGCCGAAGGTGTTGTTCAACGATGCCGGCGGATAGGCGCAGGGAACTTTGATGTCGGCGGCGTATTCGGTCAGCATCACGAAATCACCAAAGTTAATGACTTTGGCACGTGGGAAACCGTCGAAATCCGTATTCACGAAGGCACGAACGATCTGGCGTGCGCGATCGGCGCGGAAGTTCATGAAAATCAGCGCGTCACCGTCGTGCAATTCGGCAGTGGCCTCCCCGGCAGCCTGGAGAACGGTCGGCTTGACGAACTCGTCGTTCTCGCCACGCAGGTAAGCGGCCTGCAGGGCAGCAACGGCGTTGTCGGCGACAAAGTCGCCTTTGGCCTGGGTCAGTAAATCATAAGCCAGTTGAACGCGATCCCAGCGGTTGTCGCGGTCCATGGCATAGTAACGGCCGATCAGCGATGCGATACGCCCGCAGCCCAGGCTGGCAAAGGCATCGCTAAAGCGTTGCAAGGAGGTTTCAGCACTGCGCGGCGGAGTATCACGACCGTCGAGGAAGGCATGCAGGTAAACGGTCTTGGCGCCGCGCTGCGAGGCCAGTTCAATCATGGCCAGAATATGATCTTCGTGGCTGTGTACGCCACCCGGCGACAGCAGCCCCATGATATGCACCGCTTTGCCGGCCTGTACGGCCTTGTCGACCGCTGCCGTCAACGTTGGATTCGCGAAGAAATCACCTTCTTTGATTTCTTTATCCAACCGGGTCAGATCCTGATAAACGATACGGCCGGCTCCCAGGTTAACGTGGCCGACTTCCGAATTGCCCATCTGACCGTCAGGCAGGCCAACATCCAGCCCGGACGCGGCGATCAGCGTGTGTGGCTGCTGTTGCCACAGGCGATCCATCACCGGCGTTTTGGCGTTCAGAATGGCGTTGTCCTGTTGCTCCTCGCGGTGGCCGTACCCGTCCAGGATCACCAGTACCATCGGTTTTTTGTTGCTCGACATTGCATTAACCTCGTTATGAATTTTAAGTTGTGAATAGCCATCTGCCCGGTGCCGGAGTGATGGCTATTCACCCTAAAAACCGACCGATTTTACAACGCCGACGGTTAAAAAGAGCCCAGAGAGATCAAAGTTGCGGTCAACAACGGCGGCTTTTAGGCTGTGGCGCAGAGAATTTCTCAGCGTAGCCCGCAGTTTCTGCACTAGCACTTGCTTATTGGCTGTATTTGCTGCACTCGGCAGGTATACTCTGGAACCTTGAGTTATTTTTTCCTTAAACTGACGGGAGTTGTTACACCCCATGCTGCAAGAAATTATGCAATTCGTTAGCAAGCATCCCATACTGAGCCTGGCCTGGATCGCCCTGCTGGTTGCGGTGATCGTCATGACGTTCAAGAGCAGTTTCTCCAAGGTGAAAGAGATCACCCGCGGTGAAGCCACCCGACTGATTAATAAAGAAGATGCCGTTGTGGTGGATACCCGCAGCCGTGATGATTTCCGCAGAGGCCACCTGGCCAACGCCATTAACCTGACCGCAAGCGAAATCAAAAGCGGCAGCCTGGGCGAGTTGGAAAAACACAAGGCTCAGCCGATCATCGTGGTTTGTGCCAACGGCACCACTTCCCGCGAGCCGGCAGAAAACCTCCACAAGGCGGGTTTCGAAAACGTCACCACGCTGAAGGACGGGATTGCCGGCTGGAGCGGGGAAAACCTGCCTTTAGTGCGCGGTAAGTAATTATTTAACGTATTTGAGGTGGTAATCCATGGCTAACATTGATATCTACACCAAAGCGACCTGCCCGTTCTGCCATCGCGCCAAAGCGCTGCTGAACAGCAAGGGCGCCGCGTTTAACGAAATCGCCATCGATGGCGATAATGAAAAACGCGAAGCGATGATTGCGCGCAGTGGGCGCACCACCGTGCCTCAGATTTTCATCGATGGCCAACATATCGGCGGCTGCGATGATTTATATGAACTCGATGCTCGTGGTGGTCTGGATCCGCTGCTTTAAGCGGGCCGCTACCGGTTACTGAGTGTCAATAAGGACGTTTAACCAAGGGTATTACACACATGTCAGAACAAAACAGCACAGAGATGGCTTTCCAGATTCAGCGCATTTACACCAAGGATATCTCCTTCGAAGCGCCAAAAGCGCCGCAGGTTTTCCAGCAGGAATGGCAGCCAGAAGTTAAACTGGATCTAGATACCGCTTCCAGCCAGTTGGCTGACGAAGTGTATGAGGTTGTACTGCGCGTAACCGTGACGGCGTCTCTGGGCGAAGAAACTGCGTTCCTGTGTGAAGTGCAGCAGGCGGGCATCTTCTCTGTAGCAGGCATCGACGGCACGCAGCTGGCGCATTGCCTGGGCGCATACTGCCCGAACATTCTGTTCCCGTATGCGCGTGAGTGCATCACCAGCCTGGTTTCTCGCGGTACATTCCCGCAACTGAACCTGGCACCGGTTAACTTTGACGCGCTGTTCATGAACTATCTGCAGCAGCAGGCGGAAGGCGAAGGTGCCGCACCACATCAGGATGCCTGATGAACACCGTCAATGCTTCAATGACCGTTATCGGTGCCGGCTCGTACGGCACCGCATTAGCCATTACGCTGGCGCGTAACGGCCACTCCGTGGTGCTGTGGGGCCATAACCCCGAGCAGATTCAAAAAATGCAGCGCGATCGCTGCAATCAGGCCTTTCTTCCCGACGTAACCTTCCCCGACACGCTGTTGCTCGAAGCCGACCTGGCCCGTGCGCTGGCGGCCAGCCGTGATGTGCTGGTGGTGGTGCCAAGCCATGTGTTTGGTGACGTGCTGCGTCAGTTGAAACCGCATTTGCGGCCGGATGCCCGTATCGTTTGGGCAACCAAAGGGCTGGAAGCAGAAACCGGCCGGCTATTGCAGGACGTGGCGCGCGAAGCGCTGGGCGAAGCCATTCCGCTGGCGGTGGTCTCCGGGCCGACTTTCGCCAAAGAGTTGGCTGCCGGGCTGCCTACCGCCATTGCACTGGCCTCTACCGATGCGCAGTTCGCTGAAGATCTGCAACAGTTGCTGCACTGTGGCAAAAGTTTCCGCGTCTACAGCAACCCCGATTTTATCGGCGTGCAGTTGGGCGGGGCAGTGAAGAACGTGATTGCCATTGGCGCCGGCATGTCAGACGGCATCGGGTTTGGTGCGAATGCCCGTACCGCATTGATTACCCGCGGCTTGACGGAAATGACACGCCTTGGCTCTGCGCTGGGTGCCGATCCCTCGACCTTCATGGGCATGGCCGGACTGGGCGATCTGGTGTTAACCTGCACCGATAACCAATCGCGCAACCGCCGCTTCGGTATTATGCTGGGGCAGGGAAAAGGCGTGCAGGAAGCGCAGGACAGTATAGGTCAGGTGGTCGAAGGCTATCGCAATACCAAAGAGGTATTGGCGTTGGCGCAGCGGCACGGCGTTGAAATGCCGATTACCGAACAGATTTACCAGGTGCTGTACTGCCACAAAGATGCCCGCGAGGCCGCGCTAAGCCTGTTGGGGCGGACCAGAAAAGACGAAAAACACAACGCTTGACCTATAAAATAGAATGCGGGGCGGCATGCTGACCCCGGCAACTGAATTGGGCTGCCTGATCGCCATGCGATGAGGCAGCCTGTTTTGCAAGGCGGAGAGGAACCTGATGTCGTCAGAAGAGTTAGAGCAGGTCTGGAATAGCATTAAATCAGAGGCGAGAGAGCTGGCTGAGTGTGAACCGATGCTGGCTAGCTTTTATCATGCGACGTTGCTCAAGCACGATAACCTGGGCGGTGCGCTCAGCTATATTCTGGCAAACAAGCTGGCAAATCCAATTATGCCGGCCATTGCGGTGCGTGAAGTGGTGGAAGACGCCTACCTAGCCGATCAGCAAATGATCGCTTCGGCCGCCCGTGACATCCTGGCCGTGCGTCTGCGTGACCCGGCGGTAGACAAATATTCAACGCCGTTGCTGTACCTGAAAGGTTTCCATGCGCTGCAGGCCTACCGTATTGGCCACTGGCTGTGGCTGCAAGGGCGGCAGGCGTTGGCGATTTACCTGCAGAATCAGATTTCGGTCGCTTTCGGCGTGGATATTCACCCGGCGGCCACGATTGGCTGCGGCATCATGCTTGACCATGCTACCGGCATCGTGATCGGTGAAACTGCCGTGGTAGAAAATGACGTGTCTATTCTGCAGTCGGTTACCCTCGGCGGTACCGGAAAGACCAGCGGCGATCGCCATCCGAAGATCCGTGAGGGCGTAATGATTGGCGCCGGAGCTAAAATTCTCGGCAATATCGAAGTGGGTAAAGGCGCTAAAATCGGTGCGGGCTCAGTGGTGCTACAATCTGTACCTGCGCATACGACGGCCGCGGGCGTGCCTGCACGTATTGTCGGTCGGCCGGAAAGCGACACGCCGTCGATGGATATGGACCAGTATTTCAACGGCACTAACCACGGTTTTGAATACGGCGACGGTATTTAAGCGGGTGGATTGGCGCATAAACATAAAATCGGGGGAGCTTTGGCTCCCCCGATGTATTTCTTTCCAGGGTTAACCCTGTTTAGGGAAGTTGGTGATGTCTGTGACCATGTCATCGATCGCGGCTTTGACGTCCTCTGCCGTTACCGGTGAACTGTCGTTGCTGACGGTTTTACCGTAGGCTTTACGCGCGACTTCCAGCACGGTTTTGCCGGTGTCCTGATCAATCAACTCACCTTCGATATACAGCGTGGTGTTTTGGGTTCTGTGACCGCTGGCCGCCATGGTGCTGGCAACCACTGCCGCGACCGGCACCACCTCATAGAATTTCATATCTTCGTTTTCGGCAGAAACGGCGGTGATGGCGAGCTTAGCTATCAGCACGCGCGAGCCGGCCGGACTGTTCAGTACGGTAAAGCGATTTTCAAGCGCGGCTTTGATCCGCTGGGTGGCGTAAGCCTTTATTTTATTCAGCGTATCCTGGCTGACGCGCGTCGTCGGTTTTTCAGCAGGGAAATAGACTACCGGCTCGAAATACAGGCCGCGGTAGTTGGATTCTTTGTAGCTTGGGTCGATCCAGCGCAGCGTTTTATGGCCGCTGGGTGACGTGGTTTCCTGCAATTTACTGTAGTCAGACAGGAATCCCGAGTACTGATCCGTTTTGGTTACTTTGGACGAACAGCCCGCCAATAACAGGCCCGCTGCCAAAACCGCCATGGCAACGCCCAAACGTTGTTTTTTCATACGATTTCCTATGATGAATGTCGATTACCCTTACAAAACATAGCTCATTATCCTCTGTCGCAGTGAATGTTTTCGGAGCCTGGCGTGCCCTGTTCCCGCACCCTTTTGACAGGATCGTGATACACCGCGGGTTTTAGGCATTAAGCACCCGTGAAAGTGAAAGCAGCGCCTTCTCCGCTTTCTCCCGCGTGACATCCAGTGCCCTTTGCCACTCTGGCAGCAGCGGCCACAGATCTTGCTGATTTTCGGCCTGCTGGCACCAGACAAAACGATCGTGCCAATCGCCGAGCGCACTTTGCGCCGTTTTCAGGTTGGCGGCGGCTTCTGGCGTAATGGGGGAAAGTTGAGGATAGGCATCGACAACATAGCGCAAGCGCTTAACCAGCAGGCGCAGCCGGTGCCGGTCATAATGCGAGTCGGCCATTGCCAGGCACAGCTGCTTCGTCTGAAGGCTCAGGCGGAGGGCAATTCGACGTTTCGTATGCCGGGGGTTGGTTCGGCGGAAGGTTTTTGGCCAGGCATGCAGCAGAGTGGGAAAGCGGGTCAGCAACGGTTGCGACATCAACACCAGTTTGCGGCTGTGCAGCTCGGTTTTGCGCGTGTTGGTCTGCCATGCCAACGGGTGCTGTTCCAGTTCGGCAATCAGCACTTCCAGATCGCGTATCGGCGTAGTGATTTTACCCAATTCAGCGGCGGTGCGGCTGAGCCGGGTAACGCCAGGGATACCGCGCAAGGGGCGCAACAGGCTTCTGATACGCTGCAGGTTGATGCGTACGTCGTGCAATGCCTCGGCATCCGTTATGTCGTGCAAACGCAGCAGCGCCTGATTCAGCGCGCTTTCGAGCCTGCGTATTTGCGTGACAATACTCTCAGCCAAAGCCATTTGATGTCCCCGGAGAGGTAACCTTTAAACATTATTGTCTCCGCAGGCCAGGTTGTCATTGATTAAGACTTAATCAGCGCACCCGCATAGTCCAGTTGTCGCCAGGCTTCGTACACCACCACTGCAACTGCGTTGGACAGGTTCATGCTGCGGCTTTGTGCCTGCATGGGGATGCGGATTTTCTGCTGTGCCGGCAAGGCTTCGAGGATCTCGGCGGGCAGGCCGCGCGTTTCCGGCCCGAACAGCAGGTAGTCACCTGCCTGATAGCTGACCGCGCTGTGCGCCGGGGTGCCTTTGGTGGTCAGGGCAAACAGACGCTGCGGATTTTCGCTGGCGATAAAGGCCGCGTAGTCGGCATGACGCCGGATGCTGGCGAATTCATGGTAATCCAGCCCGGCGCGACGCAGGCGTTTATCGTCCCACGGGAAGCCCATTGGCTCTATCAGGTGCAGTTGAAAACCGGTATTGGCACACAGGCGGATAATATTGCCGGTGTTGGGTGGGATCTCAGGTTCGAATAAAACGATGTTCAGCATGTAAAAAGCCCCTCATGACGAGGGGCGCAGAATAGCAAAATCTTAGCGGCCTGTCTTAGGCTATCAGCGCTGGTGTAGCGGTAACCACAACACCAGACGCAGGCCGCCGAGCGGGCTGTCTTCCGCTTTCACCCAACCACGGTGTTGGTTGACTGCCGCCTCTACGATGGCCAGGCCCAAACCGGTCCCGCCCGAGGCGCGATCGCGTGCTTCATCGGTACGATAGAACGGCCGGAATATTTGTTCGCGATCTTCCGCACTGACGCCGGGACCGTCGTCGTCGACCACAATGGTGATGCCTTGGTTGTCTGCGCTGAACGCCACGGCAATGTGGGTGTTCGAATAGCGCAGGGCATTGCGCACGATATTTTCCAATGCGCTATCCAGCGCACCGGCGTTACCGAACAGGGTCCACGGGCCGGGAGGAGAGGTGATCTCCAGCTGTTTACCCATTTGTTCGGCTTCGAAGCTGGCGTCGTCCAGCACGTCGGCCCACAGTTCGTTGGCCAGCAGCCGTTCACGGACCAACTCACTTTTCTGTTGTCCACGCGACAGCACCAGCAGATCGTTGATCATTGAGTCCAGGCGTTGTGCTTCGGTTTCGATGCGCGCCAGCTCGTGCCCTTCGCCGTGACGACGGCGCATTAATGCCGTAGCCAACTGCAGGCGGGTCAGCGGGGTACGCAACTCATGCGAAATATCGGAGATCAGCCGTTGCTGAGCGGTCATCATGCGTTCCAACGCGCTGACCATTTGGTTAAAACTGGCACCGGTCGCCAGGAACTCTTGCGGCCCGGCCTCCAGTTCAGGATGCTGTTTCAGGTTGCCACGTGCGACATCGTCCGCCGCATTCTTCAGTTTGCGCGCCGGTTTTGCCAGGCTCCAGGCCAGCCATAGCAGCAAGGGGGCGCTGATCAGCATGGTGACGATCAGCAGCAGCAGCGGCCGGTCGAACATCAGGTTGATAAAATCGGATTGTGGGCTGTTGGCAGGGCGGATCAGGTACAGCTGGTAGTTGTCTTCACCATCGCGCACCGAGAAAGGGCCGACCAGTTCGACGCGGCCATATTTCTTCTTCTTCGGATGATCGGAGTTATCAGATTGGCCGATGAAATTGCGCACCAACTGCATTTCGTTGCGCTGCATGTTGCCAATCACCCGGCCTTCGCTGGTGACCAGAAGCAGGCGCTGCCCAGGCGGGGCCCATTTTTCAATGGCGCGGAATAAGCGCCGCCACCACATCAGATCGTTGGCCGGATCGTTTTGCAACTCGGCCTCGACGTGTTGTTCCAGCATCAGCCCCTGCCGCTGCTCGCTGTCCAGCAGCGAGGTCATTTGGCGGGAGTCTAACTTGGGCACCATCAACACCAACATCAGCACCAGGGCCAATGTGAACCAGAAAATGGCGAAGATACGTGCCGTCAAACTGTTGATCATGTTGCAGACACCATTAAGTAACCCCGACCACGCAGCGTTTTGAACCACGGATGGCCGTCTTTGCGGTTCGGCAGCTTACGTCGCAGGTTGGAGATGTGCATATCGATAGCGCGATCAAAAGGCGTTAGCCGTTTACCCAGTACTTCCTGGCTCAGCAGTTCGCGTGACACCACTTGACCAAGGTGCTGCGCCAGCAGGTACAGCAGGGTAAATTCGGTGCCGGTGAGATCCAGCGTTTGGCCGTCGAAGCTGGCTTCCTGGCGACCCGGGTTGAGCTGCAGGCCGTCCACGTCCAGCGTTGGTGCGCCGGTATCGACATTCTGCTGTTGTTCGCTCCAGTTGGAGCGGCGCAGGATCGCGCGGATACGCGCCACCAGTTCGCGATCGTTAAAGGGTTTCGGCAGGTAGTCATCGGCGCCCAGTTCCAGGCCCAATACGCGGTCAAGTTCACTGCCGCGGGCGGTCAGCATGATGACCGGGGTCTGGTGATGCTGACGCAGCTCTTTCAACGTATCGATACCGTTTTTCTTCGGCATCATGATATCGAGCAGCAGCAGGTCGATGGAGCTGTCCAGTAGCGACAACGCCTGTTCGCCATCGTAAGCAACCACGATGGTAAAGCCTTCCATTTCAAGCAGTTCTTTTAACAGCGAGGTCAGCTCGCGGTCGTCGTCAACTAGCAGAATTTTATTCATTGTGTTTTACCTCCTGACGCAAAATACGTCATCAACTGTTGGCATTCCATGACTTTACGTAGTTTTACATGCACTGACGCATGTTTGCAGGTGCAGCAGTACACTGCTCCTCGTTGATTCGCAAAGTGAGAAAGCACGAGGAGTTGAAATGCGTAAGGTGACCGCATTAGTTATGGCATCAATGCTGGCAATAGGTTCTACCGCTGCGTTCGCTGCCGACACTACATCGGAAACTGCACCGACTCCCGGAAACGATGCGACCACCAGAACACCTGGCCAACACCACATGTTTGACGGTGTCAGCCTGACTGAGCAACAGCGCCAGCAAATGCGCGATTTAATGCGCCAGGCGCGCCACGATCTGCCAGGTGTCAATGTAGCTGAAATGGAAGCCATGCATAAGCTGGTGACCGCAGACAAATTTGATGAAGCCGCCGTGTATGCCCAGGCGGAACAGATGGCCCAGCAGCAGGTTAAGCGTCAGGTCGAAATGGCCCGGGTACGCAACCAAATGTATAACCTGCTGACGCCACAGCAAAAAAGCGTTTTAGACCAGAAACATCAGCAGCGCATGCAGCAGATGGAGCAACAGATTTCTGGTTTGCAGCAAACTTCTGCCCAGAAGTTAAGTACGACTGAGTAGTCCCCTGTTTTTTCCTTGCCATAGACACCATCCCTGTCTTCCCCCGCCATGATGGCGGGGTTTTTTTTATCCATCAATTACAGCTTGATAAGCCGTTAGGCTACCCTGCAAAGTTAAGCCACAGAGTATGGACCATGACGGTGTTTCGCGCTGGCCGAACGGTTTTTTCTTCATCGATATGGCCGCTTTCCCTTTGCGACGCGCACTGCCTTGGCAACGACAGGCGACGCTATGCGAAGGCTTTTTTGCTCACCATTCCGTTATACTGACCCTCTGAACGTTTAACCGGGATGGGTTATGGAACCGCAATATGCGCGTTTGGTGAAATCCGCCGCGTTAGCGGCCACCGTTTTGGCCTCAACGCTGTTACTGATCAAAATTGTCGCCTGGTACCGCACCGGTTCGGTGAGCCTGTTGGCCGCGCTGGTGGATTCGCTGGTGGATATCGCCGCATCGTTGACCAACCTGCTGGTGGTGCGTTACTCGCTGCAGCCGGCCGATGAGGAGCACACTTTCGGGCACGGCAAGGCTGAATCGTTGGCGGCGTTGGCGCAAAGTATGTTCATTTCCGGTTCGGCGCTGTTTTTATTTCTGACCGGTTTTCAACATCTGTATTCGCCGGAAACCCTGCGCGACCCTGGCATCGGTATGGCCGTGACGATAGTGGCGTTGGTCAGCACCCTGTTGCTGGTCACCTATCAACGCTGGGTAGTGAGAAAAACTCGCAGTCAGGCAGTGCGAGCAGATATGCTGCATTATCAGTCAGATGTCATGATGAATGGTGCTATTCTTATAGCGCTTGCGCTAAGCTGGTATGGTTTTCACCGGGCGGATGCGTTGTTTGCATTGGGAATCGGCGTCTACATTCTTTATAGCGCGTTACGGATGGGTTATGAAGCTGTGCAATCGTTGCTGGACCGGGCACTGCCGGACGACGAGCGCCAGGCGATTATCGACGTGATCTCTTCATGGCCTGGGGTGAAAGGTGCGCACGATCTACGCACCCGCCAGTCCGGTCCGACGCGTTTTATTCAGCTGCATCTGGAGATGGACGATACGCTGCCGCTGATGCAGGCGCATATTCTGGCGGAACAGGTGGAGCAGGCGTTATTGCATCGCTTTCCGGGGGCTGATGTTCTCATCCACCAGGATCCTTGTTCCGTGGTACCCGTGGGCCGGCAAGGACGTTGGGAGCTATAATTAATGCAGGATGACGAGAACTAGCGCAGCGGATAAACGGTGGCATTAGCTCAGCGTGCCATGAGGTTTTTTTACCGCAATAATGCGTGACTTGAATCAATTCAGCTGGGTGTTTTTGCTATAATATCCAGCAATAAACCGTAAAGCTGGTTTTCTGCAGCCGGAGAGGTTTCAAGACAATCGGCGAATACAGAATTCTTAAGAAATTGCATCTACAGTTCAGAGGTAGTCATGATCAAGAAAATCGGTGTACTGACGAGTGGCGGTGATTCGCCGGGTATGAACGCTGCAATCCGTGGCGTTGTGCGTGCTGCACTTTCGGAAGGTCTGGAAGTTTTTGGTATTTACGATGGCTACCTTGGCTTGTACGAAGATCGCATGGAACAATTGGACCGCTATAGCGTGTCCGATATGATCAATCGCGGCGGCACTTTCCTCGGTTCAGCCCGCTTCCCTGAGTTCAGAGACGACAGCGTACGCGCCAAGGCAATTGAGAATCTGAAAAACCGCGGTATTGATGCGTTGGTGGTGATCGGCGGCGATGGTTCCTATATGGGCGCCAAACGCCTGACGGAAGAAGGTTTCCCTTGTATCGGCCTGCCAGGCACCATCGATAACGACGTGGCCGGTACCGACTACACCATCGGCTTCTTCACCGCGCTCGAAACCGTAGTGGAAGCTATTGACCGTTTGCGCGACACCTCGTCTTCTCATCAGCGTATTTCCATCGTTGAAGTGATGGGGCGCTACTGCGGCGATCTGACGCTGGCGGCGGCGATTGCCGGCGGTTGTGAATTTATCGTATTGCCTGAAACCGAGTTCAACCGCGAAGACCTGGTTTGCGAAATCAAGGCCGGTATCGCTAAAGGCAAAAAACACGCGATTGTGGCGATCACCGAACACATCTGCGATATCGATGAGTTGGCTCGCCATATCGAACAAGAAACCAAGCGTGAAACCCGCGCGACCGTGCTGGGCCACATTCAGCGCGGCGGCTCGCCGGTAGCTTACGATCGTATTCTGGCTTCCCGCATGGGCGCTTACGCTATCGAGTTGCTGCTGCAGGGCTACGGTGGCCGTTGCGTCGGTATCCAGAACGAGAAGATGGTGCACCACGACATCATCGATGCGATCGAAAACATGAAGCGTCCGTTCAAGGGCGACTGGCTGGATACAGCGAAAAAGCTGTACTGATCCCGCATTGATTCAACTCGAGAAGCCTCCGCACGCGGGGGCTTTTTTTATGCCCGTAACAGTTATATTCCAGAATCGTCTAGCCCAACATTTTTTATTCTTTAATTGGCGGGAAAGTTTCTGGCAGGCTCTGATGCTAAATCAACCGATTGAGGTTGTGATTAATTTTCCTGGGAGAGCGAGTCGATGCGTATGCGTAAATGGGGTGTAGGTCTGACAATAATGCTGCTGGCGTCCGGCGCCATGGCGAAAGATATCCAACTGCTGAACGTTTCGTACGACCCGACACGCGAGTTCTATCAGGAATATAACACCGCATTCGGTAAATACTGGCAGCAGCAGACCGGCGATAAAGTGACGGTGCGCCAGTCGCATGGCGGCTCCGGCAAGCAGGCGACCTCGGTGATTAACGGTATTGAAGCCGATGTGGTCACGCTGGCGCTGGCCTATGACGTGGACGCAATCGCCGAGCGCGGGCGCATCGATAAAGAATGGATCAAACGCCTGCCGGACAACTCGGCACCTTATACCTCGACCATTGTGTTTTTGGTGCGTAAAGGCAACCCAAAACAAATTCACGACTGGCCGGATTTGATTAAGCCGGGCGTCTCGGTGATCACCCCGAACCCGAAAACCTCCGGGGGCGCACGCTGGAACTATCTGGCAGCCTGGGGTTACGCACTGCACCAGAACAATAACGATCAGGCCAAGGCGCAAGAATTCGTTAAAAACCTGTATAAGAACGTCGAAGTGCTGGATTCCGGCGCACGCGGTTCAACCAATACTTTCGTAGAACGTGGCATCGGTGATGTACTGATCGCCTGGGAAAATGAAGCTTTGCTGGCGGAGAAAGAGCTGGGTAAAGACAAGTTTGAAATTATCACCCCAAGCGAATCGATCCTGGCGGAGCCGACCGTCTCGGTAGTCGATAAAGTGGTTGATAAGCGCGGTACTCGCGATGTGGCGACGGCTTATCTTAAGTATCTGTATACGCCGGAAGGACAAACCATCGCGGCGAAAAATTACTACCGTCCGCGTGACGAAGCTGTGGCGGCCAAGTTTGCCGAGCAGTTCCCGAAACTGAAGCTGTTCACGGTGGATGATACCTTTGGCGGCTGGACTCAGGCACAGAAAGTGCACTTCGCCACCGGCGGCGTATTCGACGAGATCAGCAAGCGCTGATGCCTTGATGACAATAATAAAAAACCCCGGCTTGCCGGGGTTTTTTATTTAGCAGCCAGAGAAAAATCAGGCTTTTTTAGCAGCGGCAGCGGCTTTGACGATCACGGCGAAAGCATCGGCTTTCAGTGATGCGCCGCCAACCAGCGCGCCGTCGATGTCCGGCTGGGTGAACAGCTCGGCGGCATTTTTATCGTTCACGGAACCGCCGTACTGGATAATCACTTCTGCAGCTACCGCCGCGTCCTGCTTGGCGATGTGATCGCGGATAAATTTGTGTACTGCCTGAGCCTGCGCAGGGGTAGCGGATTTACCGGTACCGATAGCCCAGATTGGCTCATAAGCGATCACTGCGCCTTTGAAGGCTTCTGCACCCTGAGTTTTCAGCACGGCGTCGATCTGGCGTGCGCAAACTTCTTCGGTTTTACCCGCTTCGTTTTCTGCGTCGGTTTCACCGATGCACAGCACTGGGATCAGGCCGGCTTTTTTCAGCACGGCAAATTTCTCGGCGATCGCCGCATCGGTTTCTTTGTGGTAAGTACGACGCTCGGAGTGGCCGATGATGATGTATTGCGCACCGATATCTTTCAGCATGTCGGCGGAAACTTCACCGGTGAATGCGCCGGACAGGTTCACGTCTACGTTTTGGGCGCCCAGAGCAATGCGGCTGCCGGCCAATGCGTGTTTCGCCTGGTCCAGATACATCACAGGCGGTGCGATAGCGACGCCACAACCGTCAACGCTGCTCAGCTCATTGCGCAGAGCGGCGATCAGTTCGTTAACCATGTGAGTGCTGCCGTTAAGCTTCCAGTTACCCATAACTAATGGATGACGCATGTTTTTTCCTCCAACAAGGGAACGCGAGAGTCGAAATAACCACTGCCGGACCGGCAGTTTACCTGCCCAACAGTATAGAGATGATTAAGCGCGAAGGCTTTGCTTTTCGTCATTAAATAGCCTGCTGTTACGGCTCGGATAACGTCAGCTTAACCGGTTCAACAGCGAAAGTTACCCCTTTATCGCCGTTATCTGCCACCACATAGCGGATCGCGCCGACCTGCTGTTGGTAAAAACGCGAGCCTTTGCCTTTTTCCAGCAGGTTAGCCACTTTACTCAGGCTTTTTTCCACCGTCAGCGTCGGTTCGAACTGGCGCATCAACGCGGCCATATAGCTGACGGCAATGGTGCGAGCAGCCTTTTCTTCGCTGCTCTGCTGTAGCGGCAGGTGGGTAATTTGCAGCGTTTTGATTTTTCCGGTGCCTTTTTCCAGCGCGGTTGAGGCATAGAGATTTTCGTTCAGCTTGCTGGCGGCGCGCGTCAGCAGCGGCGAATCGTCTTCGGCGGTGGCAATAACGCGAAATTCGCCAATCGGCAGCGTCGGGTTATCGCGATTGTATTTCTCGCGGAATTTTACCACCGTCAGATCAAAGGTTGGCGCTCCGGCCTGCAGGTAAGGCGCGGTAGGCGATGCGTTGGCGGGGGCATCCGGCGGATCGGCCCAGGCGCTGCCGATACCCAGCAACAGGCAGGCAATGGCGATGGTTTTTTTCAGCATGGTATACACGGCATCAATGACAAAGATGGCTCCGATTAAAGCGAGAAGGGAGGAGGGTGTCAAAGATCCCACGCCATTATCGCTTGCTGACAAGAAAGCTGTGCGTTACTCCGCGTAATGCAGGGCAGAAATCTTCGCCCGGCAGCGCCTATGTTACACTGCACGGCAGAATATGGGCAGGCAAACAACGCAGGATTCAATGACAATACAACAGTGGTGCTTCTCGTTTAAAGGCCGAATTGGGCGGCGTGATTTCTGGATTTGGATGGTGCTGTGGGTGCTGCTGATGGCGGTGGCCTTTTCGCTTGCCAGCCGTGAGCTGGTGGACATCCAAACCATTGCATTCTTTATCGTTGGGCTGCTGTGGCCAACGGCGGCGGTGCTGGTGAAGCGGTTGCACGATCGCAACAAGGCCGGCTGGTGGGCGTTATTACTGATTGTGGCCTGGCTGCTGGCCGCGGGAAACTGGCAGATGCTGGCGCCGGTTTGGCAGTGGGGCGTGGGGCGTTTTATCCCGACGTTGATCATTGTGATGATGATGATCGATTTGGGCGCGTTCGTCGGCACGCCCGAGGACAATCGTTTTGGTCCGCCGGCCAAACCCGTTAAGTTCGGCGCGGATTGAAACCCGGGGCTACCCGTTACCAGTAGTGTTCGCTGGTGATATGGCCCGGTTTGCGGCGCAGGTGCTTGCGCATTTGGCGCTGATCTTTCAGCGTTTGCTGGGTATCGCGCACCATTTGCGGGTTGCCGCACAGCATGACGTGGTCAGTTTCGGCATCGAGGGTCAGGCCCACCGCGGCTTCCAGGCGGCCATCCTCAATCAGTGCCGGCACGCGGCCCGTCAGTGAGCCGGGGACTTCTTCACGGCTGACAATGGTTTGAATGCGCAGTTTGCCGTTGTAACGCTGTTGCAACTGCTGCATTAGCGGCAGATAGCTGAGATCGCGGGCAAAGCGTGCGGCATGCACC
Organism: Serratia liquefaciens; assembly: GCA_012719855.1. Taxonomy (GTDB): domain Bacteria; phylum Pseudomonadota; class Gammaproteobacteria; order Enterobacterales; family Enterobacteriaceae; genus Serratia; species Serratia liquefaciens_A. The sequence goes on from JAAXZN010000011.1 coordinate 82,116, forward strand.
AACACCAGGTTTTTAAAACGCTCCAGGCCTTTGCCTTCCTGCAGAATCGACAGGTAAGGGCCAATGGCAGTCCCGGTGGCCAACATCCACAGGGTATCGCACTCCGGCACCTCGTCCAGCACGAAAAATCCGGCGGCCTCTTTGGTCACCATCACTTCCGAACCCGGTCGTAGCTGATTGAGCCGCGGGCTCAGTTTGCCTTCCGGTACGGTAACCAGGTAAAACTCCAGATTCGGATCGCTGGGGGCGTTGACGTAAGAATAGGCGCGCTGCACGCGTTCACCGTCAACTTCCAGCGCCAGCTTGGCAAACTGCCCGGCAATAAAGGGATCTATGGGGGCGTGGACGGTAATGCTGAACAATCCGTCGGTCCATTGTTTGACTTGCGTAACCTTGCCATTAACCCAATCAGCCATACTCTAAAGCTCCAATGGTCGAATCAAATAAGCGCAATGTCGTGAGCCGGAAATAGCATGCGCAGTACGCTCTATGCGATAGCCGTGGCCAAACAGGCGGTGAAACAGTTGCAGCTCCGAGTTGCACAGGCTGCTGCAGGCGGTGGCCGCTACGCCGATGGGGCAGTGGTTTTCCACCAGCAGCACGCCTTGCGGATGCTCAAGCAGTTCGGCCATGTAGCCATCGTGTTGCCGCAGGCGCACCAACCGGGCGAGTTTGGCCTGATGACAGGTCTCTTCCGACAGCTCTTCGGCATAGCGCTGATAAAGTTTCTCTTCGCGCGCACTGAGCAACTGTTCAACCGCTTCAGTGCCAAACAGCTGATGGGCGGACTCCAACAACGCCGTCGCCAAAGTATCGTGACCATCGGCGAACCGGCTGTGCCCCTCATGGGTCAGCGACCAGTAGCGTGTCGGACGGCCCACCTTGGTGCGCGCTTCCTCGTAACAAACCAGCTCACGTTTTTCCAGGGATTGCAGATGCTGACGGATGCCCATGGGGGTGATATCCAAACGCTCGGCCAGCATTTTGGCGGAGTGTGGCCCCAGGGTTTTTAACTGCAATAAAATCAGCTCTGGTGTCTTCATTGTCCAAATCCCTATGGTGTTATTTTATTTCAAGATGATGAAAATAATTATCGATTAAATGCTAAAGCTAAACTACTGAAAATTTGCTCTTTTTAACTCTTAAGCGGTAGACGTACAGTTTAATTTACGAGGCTGGTTGCCTTTGCTGCCACTGTGACGTGGATCAATATCTGCCTGAAACTCGCTAAAAAAATCAGATTTGTTAGCTTATGCCGCCATAGAGGGCTGCTCGCCGTTCTGGCTGAATGTGGGGCCATACCGGGACGCTGTGACGAGTTAAAACGTTAACGAAGATAATGAGAAAAATAGAAAACTTTCACCTGTTGGTGATGCTTACCCTGTTAGTGGCCGTCGGTCAGATGGCACAAACCATTTATGTTCCTGTTATTGCTGACATCGCCAAGGATTTGTCGGTGCGCTCCGGCGCAGTGCAGCGCGTGATGGCGGCGTATCTGATGACCTACGGGTTCTCGCAGCTGATTTACGGTCCGTTGTCGGACCGCATTGGCCGCCGTCCGGTGATCCTGGCCGGGATGATGATCTTTCTGATGGGGGCCCTGGGGGCGCTGTTGTCCAACAGCCTGACGATGCTGGTTGCCGCCAGCGCCATTCAGGGTATGGGCACCGGCGTGGCGGGGGTGATGGCGCGTACCATGCCGCGTGACCTGTATGCCGGCACCTCGCTGCGGTATGCCAATAGCCTGCTTAACATGGGCATCCTGGTGAGTCCGCTGCTGGCGCCGATCATCGGCGGGGCTTTGGCGATGGTCTTTGGCTGGCGTGCCTGTTATGCCTTCCTGTTGATACTCTGTGCCGGCGTGGCCTTTGCCATGTTCCGCTGGCTGCCGGAAACCCGGCCGCAGCAAACCGAAAAGCGGCGCATGCTGGCAAGTTTCCGCAAGCTGCTGACTGACGGCACCTTCAGTTGTTATCTGGTCATGCTGATCGGTGCGCTGGCGGGGATCGCCGTCTTTGAAGCCAGCTGTGGCGTGTTGATGGGCGGCGTGCTGGGCCTGAGTGGCCTGACCGTCAGTCTCCTGTTTATTCTGCCGATCCCGGCGGCGTTCTTTGGTGCCTGGTATGCCGGTCGCGACGGTAAAACCTTTCACACTCTGGTGTGGCATTCGGTTATCAGCTGCCTGTTGGCGGGGCTGATGATGTGGATACCGGGCTGGTTTGGGGTGATGAACATCTGGACGCTGATTGTGCCGGCTGCGCTGTTCTTCTTCGGCGCGGGAATGATGTTCCCGCTGGCCACCACCGGTGCGATGGAGCCGTTTCCCTATCTGGCCGGCGCGGCGGGAGCATTGGTCGGTGGTATGCAGAATATGGGGTCTGGCCTGGCGACCTGGCTTTCCGCCATGCTGCCGCAAACCGGGCAGTTCAGCCTCGGCCTGCTGATGTTTGCCATGGCGCTGCTGATATTGCTGTGCTGGTGGCCGCTGTCGAACCGAATGCAGCATCAGGGTCATACCGCATAAAACTTGCAGGGCGCCAATCGGTGCCCTCAGGCTGCTGATAAAGCCCGTTATTAGGGAGAGCGTGCCGAAGGGGTCGTAGCGGCTTGCCCGCCGGAGCGCCCCTCGGTGCGCTAGGCCCGGGTATCTCGGGTTTACAGACCACTTTGTCATCAAACGCAGGGCGCCAATCGGCGCCCTGTTTCATTACAGCAGGAATTCGTGCAGCGCCGGGTCTTTGCGGTCCAGGTAATGGGTCGAACGAATGCGGCGGATAGTGCGCGATTTTCCGCGGATCAGTAGGGTTTCCGTGGTGGCCATATTTCCCTGACGGCTGATACCTTCCAACAGATCGCCCTTGGTGATGCCGGTTGCAGAGAAAATCACGTTGTCGTTACGCGCCATTTCATCCAGTACCAACACCTTGCCGGCTTCGATGCCCATCGCTTTGCAGCGTGCCAGCTCTTCTTCGCCGATACGGCGATTTTCGGCGCTGTCGCCTTTCACCTGATGGCGTGGCAGCAGGCGAGCTTGCATATCGCCGTCCAATGCGCGGATCACCGCGGCGGAAATCACCCCTTCTGGCGCGCCGCCGATGCCGTACATCACGTCGACTTCGCTGTCCGGCATGCAGGTCAGGATCGAGGCCGCCACGTCACCGTCAGGAATGGCGAACACTCGAACGCCCAGCTGTTGCATCTGGGCGATAACGCCGTCGTGACGCGGCTTGGCAAGAATGACCACGGTCAGTTGAGTCAGCGGTTTGCCCAGGCAGGTGGCTACCTTATTCAGATTTTCCGCCAACGGCAGGTTAAGATCGATAGCGCCGCGTGCCGCCGGGCCAACCACCAGTTTTTCCATATACATGTCCGGCGCGTGCAGGAAGGTGCCGCGATCGCCAACCGCCAACACCGCCAATGCATTGGGCTGGCCCATGGCGGTCATGCGAGTACCTTCGATCGGATCGACCGCGATATCCACCGCATCGCCCTGGCCGCTGCCGACCTGCTCGCCGATATACAGCATCGGTGCTTCATCAATCTCGCCTTCGCCGATCACGATGCGGCCATCGATATCCACTTTGTTGAGCATAATGCGCATTGCGTTGACCGCCGCGCCGTCGGCGGCGTTCTTGTCGCCGCGTCCCAGCCATTTGTAGCCCGCCAGCGCGGCGGCTTCGGTAACACGGGAAAATTCGATGGCTAATTCACGTTTCATGGCAAAACCTGTCTGTGAGAAAGGAAGAAAATATCGGCAAAGTTTATCACAGCGGGCGGCGGCGGGGGCGGGGCAAAAAAAACGCGCCGCCCGAAGGCAGCGCGTTATCAGGCTAACAAAGCAAACAGCGTTAGTCGTGCTCTTCCCAGGCTTGCGCGCGGGCAACCGCTTTTTTCCAGCCGCTGTAACGGAAGTTACGCTCGGTGGTTTCAATGCTTGGACGGAACTCGCGTTCGATAACCGCCTTGCTCTTCACCTCATCCAGGTCATTCCAGTAACCGATAGCCAGACCCGCCAGGAATGCGGCACCCAGTGCGGTCGATTCACGCACTTCAGGACGCTCGACACGGGTACCGAGGATGTCGGACTGGAACTGCATCAGGAAGTTGTTGGCAACCGCACCACCGTCCACACGCAGCGATTGCAGACGGGTATTGGAGTCTGCCTGCATGGCATCCAGCACGTCGCGCGTCTGGTACGCAATGGATTCCAGTGTCGCACGGATGATGTGGTTGCTGTTCGCGCCGCGGGTCAGGCCGAAGATTGCGCCACGGGCATACGGGTCCCAGTAAGGAGCGCCCAAGCCGGTGAAGGCCGGAACCACGTACACGCCGTTGCTGTCTTTCACCTTGGTGGCGAAGTACTCGGAGTCGGCCGCATCGCTGATCAGTTTCAGTTCGTCGCGCAGCCACTGGATAGAGGCGCCGCCGATGAACACGGCACCTTCCAGCGCGTAGTTCACTTCGCCGCGTGGGCCGCAGGCGATGGTGGTCAACAGGCCGTGGTTTGAGCGAACCGCTTCTTTGCCGGTGTTCATCAGCAGGAAGCAGCCGGTGCCATAGGTGTTTTTCGCCATGCCCGGCTGAACGCAAAGTTGGCCGTACAGCGCCGCCTGTTGGTCACCGGCGATACCGGCGATAGGAATACGCGTGCCGCCTTTACCCCCAATGTTGGTCTGGCCATACACTTCAGATGAAGGACGGACTTTCGGCAGCATAGCGCGTGGAATATCCAGCGCTTCCAGCATGCGTTCATCCCAATCCAGCTCATGGATATTGAACATCATGGTACGTGAGGCGTTGGTGTAATCGGTCACATGCACCCGCCCTTGGGTCATTTTCCACACCAGCCAGGTATCGACGGTACCGAACAACAGCTCGCCGCGTTTGGCGCGTTCGCGGGCGCCTTCAACGTTGTCGAGGATCCATTTTACCTTGGTGCCGGAGAAGTACGGGTCAACCACCAGGCCGGTGTTGTGACGGATGTACTCTTCCAGGCCGTCGCGCTTGAGCTTTTCGCAGATGTCGGCGGTGCGGCGGCATTGCCAGACGATGGCGTTGTAAATCGGTTTTCCGGTCTCTTTTTCCCAGACGATGGTGGTTTCACGCTGGTTGGTGATGCCGATACCGGCAATCTGATCGGAATTGATATCGGCTTTCGCCAGCACTTCCACCAGCGTGGAGCTCTGTGATGACCAGATCTCCATCGGATCATGCTCAACCCAGCCGGCCTTTGGGTAAATCTGCGTGAACTCGCGCTGGGATACCGCAACAATGTTGGCATCGTGGTCGAGCACTACGGCACGTGAACTGGTGGTACCCTGGTCGAGAGCGACAATGTATTTTTTTTCTACAGTCATGATCTTAGTCCTGCTGTTGTTAACCGTTTTAAAACTGTGCCAATCACGCTTTACGCTGCTGGGCCTTGGCGGCGGGTTGCTCTTCGTCTACACAAACGTCACACGGCAGATTGCGGCCAATGAGCATGCGGTAGCCGAAAGCACCCAGGCAGGCACCGATGATTGGACCAAAGATTGGCACCAGGAAGTACGGAATATCACGTGCACCGGTGAAGGCCACTTTGCCCCAGCCAGCCAGATAAGCGAACATTTTCGGGCCGAAGTCACGCGCCGGGTTCAGCGCAAAGCCGGTCAATGGTCCCATAGAGGCGCCGATCACGGCAATCAGAATACCGATCAACAGCGGGGCCAGCGGGCCGCGCGGGATGCCGTTGCCGTCATCGGTCAGCGCCAGGATCAGGCACATCAGGATTGCGGTAATGACCGTTTCAACCAGGAACGCCTGGCCAACGGAAATGTGCGCATTCGGGTAGGTAGAGAAGATGCCGGCCAGCGCCAGGCTTTCGTCGCTGCCGCGTACCATATGATTGGCCGCTTCGAAATCGAAGAACAGGTTGTAGTACAACCCGTAGACCAGGGCTGCTGCACAGAAGGCTCCGGCGATCTGCGCGACAATGTAAGGCAGTACTTTGCGTCCGTCAAAGCAGGCGAACAACCACAGCGCGATGGTCACGGCCGGGTTGAGGTGCGCACCGGAGATGGCAGCGGTCAGATAGATGGCCATGGCGACGCCCAGGCCCCAAATGATACTGATTTCCCATTGGCCGAAGCTGGCGCCTGCCAGTTTCAGCGCGGCAACGCAGCCTACGCCAAAAAAGATCAACAGACCGGTGCCGAGGAACTCAGCGATGCACTGGCCTTTTAGGGTCGGACTGGTGGTTTGGCTCATAATGTTGTTGTCCTGCAAAACGGCGGTTATAGGTTTATAGGCTCGGAAGGTGTATCGATCCGTCCTAGGGGTACAGTTTTTTTCATCTCGTCCAATTATTAATTGAGGACGTGATGTAAATTTATCGTTAACGAACATAAACGAGAAATAGCGAAATCAAAATGTGTGTGCTTCGTCATAAAATTGAGCGAATTCGCGTCGTTTTGTGTTCTTTCTGCTCCATAAAACTGTGATCTGACCAGTGCTTTTATCCCCGACTGTTAACAAATCAATTTATGACCGAGAGGCATTTTCGGTTTTTGCTGATGGTGGGGGCAGGAAAATTGCAACAGACTGCGCGATGAGCCGGATGTTGCTAGACAGCCGGGGACAGGCTACTTACAATCGTTTTTATCGAAAGAAGCGTTTTATCGAGACAGGCGCGTTATTTTCAATAAAAGCGTGTGTCACTTGGCGCGATGCATATTCGCAGCAGTTGCAACCTGAGTTGCGGCCGTTACCTATAGATGTACGCCTTGCTATCATGAGGGGACTGAAGAATGTCATTTGAAGTATTTGAGAAATTGGAATCAAAAGTTCAGCAGGCGATCGATACCATCACCCTGCTGCAGATGGAAATTGAAGAGCTGAAAGAAAAAAACAATACTCTGTCTCAGGAAGTTCAGGCTGCCTCCGGCAACCAGGAATCGCTGGTACGCGAGAACCAGCAACTGAAAGAAGAGCAGCACGTATGGCAAGACCGCCTGCGCGCGCTGTTGGGCAAAATGGAAGAAGTCTGATTCCGTATTGCACGATCGAAAAGGGCGCCTGAGGCGCCCTTTTTCATGTCTGCAGATTACTCGATATCGAGCGGGTCTTCGGACAGAATAATACCGGTGTTGTCGGCATACAGATGATCGCCGGAGAAGAAGGTCACGCCGCCAAAGTTTACGCGGATGTCGCTTTCGCCGATGCTTTCACTGGCGGCGCCGACCGGAATGGCCGCCATCGCCTGAATGCCGATATCCAGTTCTTCCAGATCGTCTACCTGACGTACCGCACCGTAAACCACGATGCCTTCCCATTCGTTCTGGGTAGCCAGGCGCGCCAGTTCTGCGTTGATCAGGGCACGGCGTACCGAACCACCGCCATCAATCACCAGAACACGGCCGCGACCGTTTTCTTCAAGCAGCTCGAATAACAGGCCGTTATCCTCAAAGCATTTCACCGTAGTGATTTGCCCGCCAAATGAAGTACGCCCGCCAAAATTGGAGAATAGAGGCTCAACAACGTTTACCTCTTCATGATAGATGTCGCAAAGTTCGGAAGTATCGTATTTCATAGGATTTTACGTCTGTTTGCCGCTGGAATAATCAGTATATCCCTTTATCCGCCCTGTTGGCAAAATCATCAGTTCGATGGCTAACTGAGCACCACGCCAATCGCGAACAACACATTGGCCAACAGCGCCGCTTTGACCATATGTTCCAGCATCGGGCGCATGCCGGCCGGCGTTGGATCGCGTAACACGCGCAGGCCGTGGCGCACCAGTAACGGGATAGCCAGGACAAACAGCCAGCCCCACGGGCTATGCAGGTTAAGCAACGTGAACAAAGCGAAGCAGGCTACTGCGCCGATCAGCAGTGCCACGTGGTAATAGCGCGCATTCTGTGGGCCAAGACGTACTGCCAGGGTATTTTTGCCGTTGGCGCGGTCGCTTTCGATATCGCGCAAATTATTGATGTTCAGCACCGCGGTGGCCAGCAGGCCGCAGGCCGTGGCCGGCAACATCACGATACTGTCGAACGCATGGGTTTGCAGGTAGTAGGTGCCCGCCACGCTCAGCCAGCCGAAGAACACCAGCACCGAAATGTCACCCAGCCCCAGATAGCCATAGGGTTTGGTGCCGACGGTATAGGTAATGGCGGCGACGATAGACAGCCCGCCCAGCACCAGGAAGCCCACCACGTCGCTGGGTTGTTCGCAGGCCACGGCGATCAATGAACAGCCGGCAATCGCGATCAACACTACCGTCACCACCAGCGCGCGCTTCATTTGTGCCTGAGTGATCATGCCTTTTTGCATGCCGCGCAACGGCCCGATGCGATCTTCTTTGTCGCTGCCTTTTACCGCATCGCCATAGTCGTTCGCCAGGTTGGAGAGAATTTGCAGCAGACCGGCCGTCAGGAGTGCCAGCAGCGCCACGCCGGGTTTCAGGCTGCCCTGCCAGGCGGCAATGGCCGAACCGACGACGATCGAGGCAAAGGCCAGCGGCAGAGTGCGCGGTCGTAAACTTTCAAGCCAGGCTCTGGCCGGGGAGGTGGTAGTTGATGAGCTCATTTTTCGCTTCAGAGTTAGTGGCTGTGTCCGTTAGAAATAATTGTGGGAGGCAATGCCTCCCACAGATGACTGACTGGACATGATTGAGCGATTATAGGATAAAACGACTCAAATCTTCATCCGCTACCAGTTCATCCAGATGATTACGTACGTAATCCGCATCAATTGTAATGGATTGACCATTAATTTCACTCGCATCATAGGAAATATCTTCCATCAGACGCTCAAGCACGGTGTGCAAACGACGCGCGCCGATGTTTTCGGTGCTTTCGTTAACCTGCCATGCGGCTTCTGCGATGCGGCGGATGCCATCGGCGGTGAAGTCGATGTTGACGCCTTCGGTGCCCATCAGCGCTTTGTACTGCTCGGTCAGCGACGCGCTTGGCTCGGTCAGGATGCGCTCGAAATCTTCGGTGGTCAGCGCCTGCAATTCAACGCGGATCGGCAGGCGGCCCTGCAGTTCCGGGATCAAATCTGACGGGCTGGCGGTCTGGAATGCGCCGGAGGCGATAAACAGAATGTGATCGGTTTTCACCATGCCGTGCTTGGTGGAGACGGTACAGCCTTCCACCAGCGGCAGCAGGTCGCGCTGCACGCCTTCGCGAGACACGTCCGGGCCTGAGCTCTGGCCGCCGCGCTTACAGATTTTATCGATCTCGTCGATAAACACGATGCCGTGCTGTTCAACCGCTTCAATCGCCTGTTCTTTCAGCTCTTCCGGGTTCACCAGCTTGGCCGCTTCTTCTTCCACCAGCAGTTTGAAGGCTTCTTTAATCTTCAGCTTGCGTGGTTTCTGCTTTTGGCCACCGAGGTTCTGGAACATCGACTGCAGCTGGTTGGTCATCTCTTCCATGCCCGGAGGCGCCATGATTTCCACGCCCATCGGCGCGGCAGCCAGATCGATCTCGATTTCTTTATCGTCCAGCTGGCCTTCACGCAGTTTCTTGCGGAATGCCTGACGCGCAGCAGAAGGCTCTTGATGCTCTTCCGCCTGGCCCCAGTTGTTCTTGGCCGGCGGGATCAGCACATCGAGGATACGCTCTTCGGCCAGCTCTTCGGCGCGCGTGCGGTTCTTGTCGATTGACTGCAGGCGCACCATTTTGATTGCGGCATCGGTCAGATCGCGGATGATGGAATCCACTTCTTTACCGACGTAGCCCACTTCGGTGAACTTGGTGGCTTCAACCTTGATGAACGGCGCGTTGGCCAGCTTCGCCAGACGGCGGGCGATTTCGGTTTTACCGACGCCAGTCGGGCCGATCATCAGAATGTTCTTTGGTGTGACTTCATGGCGCAGCATCTCGTTGAGCTGCATCCGGCGCCAGCGGTTACGCAGGGCGATGGCAACGGCACGTTTGGCTTTGTTCTGGCCAATAATGTAGCTGTCCAGTTCGCTGACGATCTCGCGCGGGGTCATTTCAGACATAGTATTCGATCCTTACGCTTTGGAAGGCAATTCTTCAATGGTGTGGAAATGGTTGGTGTAAATACAGATGTCACCGGCGATGTTGAGGGATTTATCAACAATTTCGCGGGCGCTCAGCTCGGTATTTTCCAACATCGCACGAGCGGCTGCCTGGGCGTACGGACCGCCGGAGCCAATCGCAATCAAATCGTTTTCAGGCTGGATCACGTCGCCGTTACCGGTGATGATCAGCGATGAGTTTTCATCCGCGACGGCCAGCAGCGCTTCGAGCTTGCGCAGCATGCGGTCGGTACGCCAGTCTTTCGCCAATTCAACGGCTGCTTTCACCAGGTGACCCTGGTGCATTTCCAGCTTGCGCTCGAACAGCTCAAATAGCGTGAAGGCATCCGCGGTGCCACCGGCAAAACCGGCAATCACTTTATCGTTATACAGGCGACGCACTTTCTTGACGTTGCCCTTCATTACCGTATTGCCCAAGGTGGCCTGGCCATCGCCACCGATCACTACCTGGCCGTTGCGGCGTACGCTTACAATTGTTGTCACGAGCAGACCCTCGTTGAAGACGGAAAGAAGCCCTCGCAGCATCTGCTTGCGCAGACACTACGAGGCATATTGAGAGTATAGATGGGGGGGGATTGACGCTTTTCAACCCCCAACGGAGAGGGGAATGCAACTTGACATGCCCACGCCCTTCAGGCGCGACAGGGTTTTGTCCGCAGCAGCCCGGCTGCTGTATGGGCCGAGCACCACGCGATTCCAGCCACCGCCGGCGGTAATACGGCTTTCGATGCCTTCAAACGCCAGGCGTGCACGCACGGATTCTGCCTGATCGGTGGCGCGGAACGAGCCGCACTGCACCATCCACTTCTGCTTCGATTCTGGCTTGGTTTCAGTTTCCTGCTTGGCCGTTTCCTGCTTCACTTCCGGCTTGGTTTCCGGTTTTGGCTGCGGCTTTGGCTCAGGATGCTTAACCTGCGCAGGCGGCGGTGTGACCGGCTGCGGTTTGGGTTGCGGCTTAGGCTGCTGCTGCACTGGCTGTGTCGTCGCGCCGTTGTTAAACGGATTACGCGGCTGAGTCACCTGCGGCTGTTGGACCTGTTGCTGCTGGATTAGCTGCTGTTGCATCTGCTGTTGCTGCTGGCGGTTGTTACGCGCAGCGGCCTGTGAAGGGTCGTTATACGGCACTTCATTGAGCTGCGTCGGACGCTGTTGCATATCCGCCTGCATTTGATCCAGCAGTTGGCGCTGCTCGGCGGTCAGCTGAGTCTTGGAGTTGGCTTCGCCGCCGGCCGTCGGTTCGGTCGGGGTTTGTACGCCAATCTGGCGATTCTCCAGCTCTTTGATATAACGCCAACGTTCTTCCGGCTTTGGCGGCAGGCCGTTACCCGGACGATTGCTGTGCGCAGGCAGCAGCGGTACGTCATCCGGCTTGTTGTGCGTAATGAAATAGAGGCCACCGACAAATATCACCAGAAGTGCGACGGCCAGCGCCAACACGGTTTTGGAGACCTTCGGAGAACTGCGTTTTTTACGGCTGGGGGTTTTTCGCTTAGCTCCTGCTGCGCGCCCACGGCTTACATAGTCTTTTTGTGCCACTATTATTCCGCTGTGTCCTGATGAGGGGATAAGTCCGTCATGTTACTGAACCCTAAAATATTTGACTAGCGTTTAGGGGCAGCCGTGCTGCCTCTGATAATCAATTCACTGTCCAAAAGCCGGGAGCCGCTTGCCACGTTCTGTCCGTGCAACTGCTCCAGCAACAACAGCATTGCCTGCTGGCCAATCTGGTAGCGCGGTTGAGCCACCGTGGTTAACGGCGGATCGCAATATTGCGCCAGTTTAATGTCGTCAAAGCCGACGATGGAGAGGTCCTGCGGTACCCGCAGCCCCATTTTTTTCGCCTGCGACAGCACGCCAATCGCCATTACGTCGCTATGGCAGAAGACTGCCGTCGGTGGTTTTGGTTGCGCCATCAGCGCTGCCAGGGCCTGAGCGCCAGCTTCGTAGGTGAAATCACCTCGGGTAATATAGCTGCTTTCGACGCTAATGCCATTACGACGTAGTGCCTGAATGTAACCTTGCAGCCGATAATGGCTCAGCGGCATCTGTTCAGGCCCGGCGACACAGGCGATTTGCTTGTGTCCGAGCTGATGTAAATAATGCACAGCTTCGAAGGCGGCGGTCAGGTTATCGATGTGTACCGTCGGCAGTTCCAGCTCCGGGGCAAACTCGTTGGCCATCACCATCGGCGGCAGATTGCGTTGTTCTTCCTTGCTGGCGTCGAACGGCAGGTTAGAGCCGAGCAGCAGCATGCCGTCGATTTGCTTGGTGATGATCAAATTGACGAAGGTGCGTTCCTGCTGGTTTTGCTGTGCGCAGTCGCCAATCAGCACCAGGTAGCCCTGCTGCGCCGCGGTCTGCTCGATCCCCTGGATCACATCGGCGAAAAAGGGATCGCAAATGTCGGGAACGATCACCAGGATGGTGCGGGATTCGTTGCGCTTGATATTACGGGAGAGAGCATGAGGAGAATAGCCTACGGCCAGCACGGCCTGTTCCACTTTCTGACGCGTCGGCGTTGACACCTTTTCCGGATTCATCAACGCACGCGACACGGTTGCCGTTGAAACGCCCGCCATTTCGGCAACGTCTTTCATGGTTGCCATGGATAATTCTTTCTTGTGTTCCAACGCCTTTCTCCTTGCGTTAGCCCCATGCCAACGCGACTACTTCAGTTTGCTCACAAATTCTGGCGTGCGGTGGAGTTGTTATGATTTAGCGCCATCCGCGCTTAAACATTCGGTCACGGTAGTGCAGCGGTGACAAAATTGCCTTCACAGACATTCTAAACAGAATATGTCCTGCCTTTGTTACCTAATTTGCATAAAAAGTGTGACCTGAGGAGGTTTTTTAGCGTTCGCTCGCAATTTCAAGGGTAAACGTTTGCCTGGCAGGAACTGAATCAGACTTTTCTGGGATCAACTGTCTATCGGGTCGATGTCCAGCGTCCATTTTACCTTGCGTGCCTGTGGCAGGGTACCGACTAACGGCAGGGTGCTCTTCATCAACCGTTGTAACACCTGCCGTGAAGGGTGTTGCAGCAGCAGTTGCCAGCGGAAACGGCCGCCGCGTTTTGACTGCAGCGCGGGAACCGGCCCCATCACCCACAGCGAATCGTCCTTCAGCGGGCTGGCCTCCAGCAGATTGCGCAATTGCTGCAGGAATTGCGGCGCCTGTTGGTTATCGTGATCTTCCGAACGGACAATGATGTGGCTGGTATAGGGCGGCAGGAATACGCTGTTGCGCTCTGCCAGCGTCTGTTTGGCAAAGGCGTCGTAACCCTGCTGCAGCAAGATTTGCAGCAGCGGATGTTCCGGATGGTGGGTTTGCAGCAACACCTCGCCGGCTTTACCTGCCCGGCCGGCCCGGCCTGAGACCTGGGTATATAACTGGGCAAAGCGCTCGGCGGAACGGAAGTCGGCCGAGAACAGCGCCCCGTCGACGTCCAGCAGTGCCACCAGCGTGACATCCGGGAAATGGTGCCCTTTTGCCAGCATTTGGGTGCCGATCAAAATACGCGATCCGCCGCGGTGAATATCCGCCAGGTGCTGTTCCAGCGAGCCCTTGCGGCTGGTGGTGTCGCGATCGATGCGGGTGATGGGCGTTTCCGGGAACAGCGGCGCCAGTTCGTTTTCCAACTGTTCGGTGCCGACCCCCACCGACACCAGGTGCGTCGAACCGCACTGCGGACACTGGTGTGGTACCGGGCGCTGGCTGTCGCAGTGGTGGCAACGCAGTTGACGTTGGTTTTGGTGAAAGGTGTAGTAATGATCGCAGCGCTGGCATTCGGCAATCCAGCCGCATTCGTGGCACAGTAACGCCGGTGCGTAGCCGCGACGGTTAAGGAACAGCATCACCTGGTTACCGGCCTTCAAATGGTGCTGCATGCTTTTCAGCAACGGCTGCGACAGACCCACTTTCAGCGGCAGGCCTTTCAGGTCGATCAGGTGTTGAGCCGCCGGTTTGGCGTTGCCCGCACGCTGGGTGAGTTTCAGCTGGCGATATTTACCCAATTGCACGTTGTGCAACGTTTCTAACGCCGGCGTCGCGGAGCCCATCACCATCGGGATGTTTTCCTCGCGGGCACGAAAGACCGCCAGATCGCGTGCGTGGTAGCGCCAGCCTTCCTGCTGTTTATAAGAGCTGTCGTGCTCTTCGTCGATGATGATCACGCCCAAGCGAGCAAACGGGGTAAACAGCGCCGAGCGGGTGCCGATGACAATCGCCGCTTCGCCGCTGCGGGCGCGCAGCCACACTGACAACCGTTCGCTGTCGTTGAGGCCGGAGTGCAGCACCTCTACCGGCGCGTTGAAACGTTCGCGAAAGCGGGCGATGGTTTGCGGCGTCAGGCCGATTTCAGGTACCAGCACCAGCGCCTGTTTGCCTGCTGCCAGAATGTTTTCCAGCACGCTGAGATAGACTTCGGTCTTGCCGGAACCGGTGACCCCGGCCAGTAGCCAGGCGGCGAACTGAGTGTCTTCGCTGCGGATGGCACCCACGGCGGTTGCCTGCTCGGTATTCAGACGTAACCGTTCGCCCAACACTTCAAAGCCGGGCCGCCAGTCCTGCGTTGCTACCGTCTGGGCCCGTAAATCGACCAGCCCCTTGGTGCGCAATGCCTGCAAAGCGCTCTCGGTTAACGCCAGTTCATTGACCTGGTGACGATAAACCGGGCGTTGCAGCAACGCCGCCAGCGCCTGCTGTTGCTTGGGGGCACGCTTCAGGCTTTCCGGCGGCGTGGCACGGCCCTGTTCGGTCGCGAACCATTGCCACAGCGGGGCCGTTTCCGCCGCTTTTCCCTGACGCAGCAGGATGGGCAGCGCGTGGAACAGCACTTCGCCAATCGGGTAATGGTAATAGTCGCTGGCCCAGCGAAGAATACGCCACAGGCTGGGAGAGAATAAGGAGGCGTCGTCGATCACGCTGTCGATCGGTTTGAGCTTATCCAGCGGCAATTCGCTGGTTTCGCTGCACCCGGTGACGATACCGATCGCCCGCTGCTTGCCCCAGGGAACGCCTACGCGCGCGCCGACCGCAGGCTGCAGGCCTTGCGGCAGCAGATAGTCGAAGGTGCGGGCGAGGGGTACCGGCAAAGCAACGTGAACAACAGGCATTGAGGTCATCCAGAGTAAAAAAACAGTCCATCAGTTTACACGGCGCATCGGCAAATGTACGGTTCCGATTGCGTGGTACTTTTAATTCTGTATAATTTGCCGCCTTTGGTATAATTCGATACCAAATTTTATTATCAACCACGTGTGGTGTCTGGCGAAACAGGGCTGGATAGCGACACGGCCTTAACTGAGGTTTCCCATGAAACAAGGTATCCACCCAAAATACGAAGAAGTTACTGCTAACTGCTCTTGCGGTAACGTGATCAAAATCCGCTCTACCGTGGGTCACGATCTGAACCTGGACGTTTGTGGCGAATGCCACCCGTTCTACACTGGCAAGCAGCGTGACGTTGCTACCGGTGGCCGCGTTGACCGCTTCAACAAGCGTTTCAGCGTGCCAGGCGCTAAGAAATAAGATTTCTTATCGTCAGATGAAAAAGGCGCCTTCGGCGCCTTTTTTCGTTTCTACCGTCTGCTTTCGCAGACCGGCGCTTAGTATTCCCAGGTATCGGGATCCACACCCAATTCACGCATCAACAGCTTCGCGGCTTCCGGGATTTCATCGCTGCGTTCTTTGCGCAGGTCTTCGTCGTTCGGCAGCGGCTGGCCGGTAAAGGCGTGCAGAAACGCTTCACACAGCAATTCGCTGTTGGTGGCGTGGCGCAGGTTATTGACCTGGCGACGGGTCCGTTCATCGGTGAGGATTTTCAGGACCTTCAGCGGAATGGATACCGTGATCTTTTTGACTTGCTCGCTTTTTTTACCGTGTTCAGCGTAAGGGCTGACATACTCGCCGTTCCACTCAGCCATGGGACACCTTAAATTTGTCAGAAAAATTACAAAATTCTAAAAACCGGCCAATTATGCCCGATCTTCACTGTTCTCACTAAATAAATGTCAATTTTACGCGACCAGGGTCACTGAATGCGGACGATCAATAGGCGTCGCCTATGCATTCCGGGTTAACATCGTATCGTCATATCAAACTGGCATAATTTTAGCGGGTATTAGGGCTTTGCTCAATCTATACGCAAAGAAGTTTAGATGTCCAGATGTATTGACGTCTATCCTCGCTGCGATTAATCTTTAGGCCTCATTCATCCGAATCCCGAGAGCCTAGCGACCCTATGACGCGTAAACCTGCCACGATTGCCGTACGTAGCGGCCTGAACGATGACGAACAGTACGGCTGCGTTGTTCCGCCGATCCACCTTTCCAGCACCTATAATTTTACCGACTTCAATCAGCCTCGTGCTCATGACTACTCGCGCCGCGGTAACCCGACGCGTGACGTGGTTCAGCGTGCGCTGGCGGAACTGGAAGGCGGTGCCGGTGCGGTGATGACCAGCAGCGGGATGTCGGCGATCCATCTGGTGACCACCGTATTGCTGCAGCCCGGCGATCTGCTGGTGGCGCCGCATGATTGCTACGGCGGCAGCTACCGCTTGTTCGACAGCCTCAGCAAGCGTGGCGCTTACCGCGTGCTGTTTGTCGATCAGGGGAATGAAGAGGCGCTGCAGCAGGCATTGGCGCAAAAGCCCAAGCTGGTGCTGATTGAAAGTCCGAGTAATCCATTGTTGCGCGTGGTGGATATTGCGGCGATATGCGATGCGGCGCACGCAGTGGGGGCCTTGACGGTGGTGGACAACACCTTCCTCAGCCCGGCGCTGCAACAGCCCATCGGACTGGGCGCCGATCTGGTGGTGCACTCCTGCACCAAATACCTTAACGGCCATTCCGACGTGGTCGCCGGTGCGGTGATCGCCAAAGATAAAGATCTGGCGGTGGAACTGGCGTGGTGGGCCAATAATATCGGCGTGACCGGCGGCGCGTTTGACAGCTATTTGCTGCTGCGCGGTATGCGTACCCTGTCGCCGCGTATCAAGGCGGCGCAACAAAACGCCGAAGCTATTGTCAGTTATTTACAGCAGCAACCCTTGGTGAAAAAGCTGTATCATCCTTCTCTGCCACAGAACCCTGGGCACGAGATTGCACGTCGTCAGCAACGCGGTTTTGGCGCGATGCTCAGCTTTGAACTGGACGGTGATGAAGCGCTATTGCGCCGTTTTCTGTCTGCCCTTGAGCTGTTTACTCTGGCAGAATCGTTGGGCGGCGTAGAAAGCCTGATCTCGCATGCAGCGACCATGACCCATGCAGGTATGGCGGCAGAAGCCCGTGCGGCGGCCGGTATTTCCGAGAGCCTGCTGCGTATCTCCGTGGGTATTGAAGACAGTGAAGATTTGATTGCCGATCTGGAACGTGCCTTCCAGGCGGCGGCAACGAGGTAAGCATGAATGCAATTGCGGTAGCAGGGCCGGTGAGCGGGCGTCAACTGCACAAGTTTGGCGGCAGCAGCCTGGCGGACGTGAAGTGTTATCTGCGGGTGGCCGGGATCATGGCCGAATACAGCCAGCCGGGCGACATGATGGTGGTGTCGGCTGCCGGCAGTACCACCAACCAACTGATTAGCTGGCTAAAGCTTAGTCAGAGCGATCGCCTTTCTGCGCATCAGGTACAGCAGACGCTGCGCCGTTATCACAGCGATTTGATTAGCGGTCTGTTACCGCCGGAAACCGCGGAACCCTTGATCGCCGAATTTATTCAGGATCTGGAGCGTCTGGCCGTGTTGCTGGACGAAAAGCTCGACGACGTCATCTATGCCGAGGTGGTTGGCCACGGTGAAATCTGGTCGGCGCGCCTGATGGCAGCGGTACTGAACAAGCTGGATATGCAGGCGGCCTGGCTGGACGCACGTGATTTCCTGCGGGCGGAACGCGCTGCTCAGCCGCAGGTTGATGAAGGCCGTTCTTATCCCCTGCTGCAACAACTGCTGGCGCAGCACACGGGCAAGCGCCTGGTGGTCACCGGTTTTATTTCACGTAACGACGCCGGCGAAACCGTGCTGTTGGGACGTAACGGCAGCGACTATTCCGCCACTCAGGTCGGTGCGTTGGCCGGTGCGGAGCGCGTGACCATCTGGAGCGACGTGGCCGGGGTCTACAGCGCCGATCCACGCAAGGTGAAAGATGCCTGCCTGCTGCCGCTGCTGCGCCTGGACGAAGCCAGTGAACTGGCGCGTTTGGCGGCTCCGGTGTTGCACACCCGTACTTTGCAGCCGGTATCCGGCAGCGATATCGATCTTCAACTGCGTTGCAGTTATCAGCCGGAACAGGGTTCAACGCGTATTGAACGCGTGCTGGCCTCTGGCACCGGTGCGAAGATCGTCACCAGCCATGACGACGTGTGTTTGATTGAGCTGCAGGTTGCCGGTCAGCATGATTTTAAACTGGCGCAGCAAGAGTTGGATTTGGTGCTTAAACGCGCGCAGATCAAACCACTGGCGGTCGGAGTTCATCCGGACCGCAGTCTGGTCCAGCTGTGCTACACCTCCGAAGTGGTGAACAGCGTCCTGCACACGCTGCAAAACGCGGGGCTGCCGGGTGAGCTGCAACTGCGTGAAGGCTTGGCGCTGGTGGCGCTGGTAGGTGCCGGCGTTTGTAAAAACCCGCTGCACAGCCATCGCTTCTATCAGCAACTGAAAGACCAACCGGTAGAGTTTATCTGGCAGGCTGAGGATGGCATCAGCATGGTGGCGGTGCTGCGTCAGGGGCCGACCGCGCTGCTGATTCAGGGCCTGCATCAGACCTTGTTCCGCGCTGAAAAACGTATTGGTCTGGTGCTGTTCGGCAAAGGCAACATTGGCGCACGCTGGCTGGAGCTGTTTGCTCGTGAACAGAAGAACATCTCCGCCCGCAGCGGCTTCGAATTCAGCCTGGCGGGCGTGGTGGACAGTCGCCGCAGCCTGCTCAATTACGACGGGCTGGACGCCAGCCGCGTATTGGCCTTCTTCGAGGACGAAGCGCAGGAACTGGACGAAGAGTCGCTGTTCTTGTGGATGCGCGCGCACCCATTCGACGATCTGGTGGTGCTGGACGTGACCGCCAGTGAAAATCTGGCCGAGCAGTATCTGGACTTCGCCAGCTACGGTTTCCACGTGATCAGCGCCAACAAACTGGCGGGAGCGTCGTGCAGCGCCAACTATCGCCAAATTCGCGATGCCTTTGCCAAGACCGGCCGCCACTGGCTGTATAACGCTACCGTCGGTGCCGGTCTGCCGGTCAACCATACGGTACGCGATCTGCGCGACAGCGGTGACAGCATTCTGGCCATTAGCGGCATCTTCTCCGGGACGCTGTCCTGGCTGTTCCTGCAGTTCGATGGCACGGTGCCGTTCACCGATCTGGTGGATCAGGCCTGGCAACAGGGGCTGACCGAGCCGGACCCCCGCGTCGATCTCTCCGGTCAGGACGTGATGCGCAAGCTGGTGATTCTGGCGCGCGAAGCGGGCTACGACATTGAACCGAATCAGGTGCGAGTGGAGTCGCTGGTGCCTGCGGGCGCAGAGCTTGGCTCCGTGGATCAGTTCTTTGAAAATGGCGATGCGTTGAACCAACAGATGCTGCAGCGTTTTGAGGCAGCCAGTGAAATGGGGCTGGTGCTGCGACATGTGGCGCGCTTCGATGCCAACGGCAAGGCGCGGGTCGGTGTGGAAGCGGTCCGCCCTGAGCATCCGCTGGCGTCGTTGCTGCCTTGCGATAACGTATTCGCTATCGAAAGCCGCTGGTATCGTGACAATCCGCTGGTGATCCGTGGGCCAGGGGCCGGGCGCGACGTCACTGCCGGGGCGATCCAGTCAGACCTTAACCGTTTGGCGCAGCTGCTTTAATTTTCTTGTGGGCGCGCATCCGTCGCGCCCCTCGTTTTTCCTGCCATAATTCTCTGTGTTGCGAACATGAAATTCCTTCTCTTAACGGGTGAGGATTAATCATCGTATTCCCCTCACTTTCCTGTTGACTCTTTAGCCAACATACGGCATTTTCTATCTAGACGTCTAAACGTATAGACGCTTATCAAAACAAGCAGAACAGCGATCGACAAGAGGCGGGCAGGGTATGAGTTTTTTCCACGCAAACCAGCGGGAAGCGCTGAATCAGAGTCTGGCGGAGTTAAACGGCCAGATTAACGTATCATTTGAATTCTTCCCGCCGCGCACCAGCGAGATGGAAGACACCCTGTGGCAATCCATTGATCGTCTGAGCAGCCTGAAACCTAAATTTGTCTCTGTGACCTATGGCGCAAACTCCGGCGAGCGCGATCGCACCCACAGCATCATCAAAGGGATCAAGGACCGTACCGGTCTGGATGCGGCCCCACACCTGACCTGCATCGATGCCAGCCCGGCTCAGCTGCGTGAAATCGCGACCGATTACTGGAACAGCGGTATCCGTCATATTGTGGCGCTGCGTGGCGACCTGCCACCGGGCAGCGGCAAGCCGGACATGTACGCGACCGATTTGGTGACGCTGCTGAAAGAGGTTGGCGATTTCGATATCTCGGTTGCCGCTTATCCTGAAGTGCATCCGGAAGCGAAAAGCCCGCAGGCGGACCTGATTAACCTGAAGCGTAAAATCGATGCCGGTGCCAACCGGGCGATTACCCAGTTCTTTTTCGATGTGGAAAGTTACCTGCGCTTTCGCGATCGTTGCGTCGCTACCGGCATTGATGTGGAAATCGTTCCGGGCATTTTGCCGGTGTCCAACTTCAAGCAGCTGCAGCGTTTCGCCACCATGACCAACGTACGCGTACCGAGCTGGATGACCAGCATGTTTGAAGGGCTGGATGACGATGCAGAAACCCGCAAAATGGTCGGCGCTAATATCGCGATGGATATGGTGAAGATCCTCAGCCGCGAAGGGGTAAAGGATTTCCATTTCTATACGCTCAACCGCGCCGAGATGAGCTACGCCATTTGCCATACGCTGGGTGTGCGTCCGGTCGCGGCCTAATTAACTCTATTCATCATCTGGAAGGGCGCTGGGTCAATGCAGCGCCCTTTTTGTTGGGCGCAATTTCTTTCCATACCGCTGCTGGGCAATCCGTTGCGATGGGGCATCCGTCAGCGAGGGATAAAAAAACGGCCCCTGCAAGCAGGAGCCGTACTTTGGCGCTTAACCTAGCCGGTGTTGCGCATCCCGGCGGCAACGCCGGCAATGGTGACCATCAGCGCCTGCTCAACGTGGGCGTCCGGATGCTCCTGCTGGCGCGAACGGTGCAGCAGCTCAGCCTGCAGTACGTTCAACGGGTCGGTGTACACGTTACGCAGCGCAATGGATTCGGCGATCCACGGCAGGTCTTCCATCAGGTGCGCGTCATTGGCGATGGTCAACACCACCTTGATGTCGCTTTCCAATTGGTCGCGCAGCTGCTGGCCCAGTGGCCACAGTGATTTGTCCACCAAACGTTGATCGTAATATTCTGCCAGCCACAGGTCGGCCTTGGCGAACACCATTTCCAGCATCGCAATACGGGTGGAGAAGAACGGCCAGTCGCGGCACATGGCTTCCAGCTGATCCTGCTTACCGGCCTTCACCGCTTCCTGCAGACCGGCACCGGCACCCAGCCAGGCGGGCAACATCAGGCGGTTTTGCGTCCAGGCGAAGATCCAGGGTATGGCACGCAGGCTCTCTACGCCGCCGTTTGGCTTGCGCTTGGCAGGGCGGGAACCCAGCGGCAGTTTGCCCAGTTCCAGTTCCGGCGTTGCGGCGCGGAAATAAGGCACGAAATCCGGGTTTTCGCGCACGTAGCCACGGTACATTTTGCATGAGGTGTCTGACAGATCATCCATCAGCGTACGCCACTCTTTTTTCGGCTCTGGCGGCGGCAGCAGGTTGGCTTCCAGGACGGCACCGGCATACAGCGCCAGGCTGCTGATGGTGACTTCCGGCAGGCCGAATTTGAAGCGGATCATCTCGCCCTGCTCGGTCACGCGCAGACCGCCTTTCAGGCTGCCCGGCGGTTGCGACAGCAGCGCAGCATGCGCCGGCGCGCCGCCGCGGCCAATCGAACCGCCACGGCCGTGGAACAGGGTCAGCGCTACGCCGGCCTTTTCACAGGTTTTGATCAGTGCGTCTTGAGCGCGGTATTGTGCCCAGGAGGCGGCCATCACCCCGGCGTCTTTCGCCGAGTCGGAATAGCCGATCATCACCATCTGTTTGCCCTGGATAAAGCCGCGGTACCAGTCAATATTCAGCAACTGGGTCATCACGTCGTCGGCGTTATTCAGGTCGTCGAGGGTTTCGAACAGCGGCGCGACCGGCAGCGGGAACGGGCAACCGGCTTCTTTCAGCAGCAGATGGACCGCCAGCACGTCGGAAGGGGTGCGCGCCATGGAGATCACGTAGGCGGCAATCGAGCCTTCCGGCGCCTCGGCGATCACCCTGCAGGTTTCCAGCACTTCCTGGGTGTCGGCGCTTGGTTCCCACTTCAACGGCACCAGCGGGCGTTTGGAATTCAGTTCGCGGATCAGGAACGCCTGCTTGTCGGCTTCTGACCAGCTTTCGTAGTCGCCGAGGCCCAGATAGCGGGTCAATTCAGCGATGGCTTCGGTGTGGCGCGTGCTTTCCTGACGAACGTCGATACGCACCAGCGGCACGCCAAAGCAGCGCACGCGGCGCAGGGTATCGAGCAATTGACCGTTGGCGATGATGCTCATGCCGCAGGCCTGCAATGACTGGTAGCAAGCAAACAGCGGTTCCCACAGCTGTTCGTTATTCACCAGCAGGTCGTGCGGCTTCAGCACGCGCTCGCCTTTCAGGCGGCCTTCCAGATAAGCCTGTGAGCTCATCAGCTGGCTGCGCAGCTGCTTCATGATTTCGCGGTACGGCTCCTGCACTTCGTCGCCACCGGCCCGTGCACGCAGTTCCGGAGTACATTCGGTCATCGACAGCTCGGACACCAGCACCTGAATATCGCGGGTGAACAGATCGCAGGCTTTCCAGCGGCTCAGCAGCAGCACGTGGCGAGTGATTTCGGCCGTGACGTTCGGGTTGCCGTCACGGTCACCGCCCATCCAGGACGTGAAACGCACCGGCACCGCTTCCGCCGGCAGGCTGTAATCGATTGAGTTTTCCAGCTGTTCGTTGAATTCGCGCAGGAAGGCCGGCACCCCTTCCCACAGGCTGTTTTCCACCACCGCAAAGCCCCACTTGGCTTCGTCAACCGGGGACGGGCGGTGTTTACGGATCTCGTCGGTATGCCACGATTGAGCCACCAACTGGCGCAGGCGACGCATGATCTTGTTGCGCTCGTAGTCGGCCAAATCGTTATGGTCGAGCTGGCTGAGGCAGGTGTTCACCTCTACCAGTTTGTGGATCAGGGTGCGGCGGGTGATTTCCGTCGGGTGTGCAGTCAGCACCAGCTCGATAGAAAGTTGAGACACCGCATTTTGCAGCTCTTTGGTGCTGAGCTTTTTGTCTTTCAGCCGGGTGAACAGTTGGGCCAGCGCTTCCGGGTTGCTGGCGGCTTCACCATTGGGTGAAATGCTGTGGTACTGCTCGGCGGTATTGGTCAGATTAAGAAACTGACTGAAGGCGCGCGCGACCGGCAGCAACTCGTCGTTGGACAGGTTTTGCAAGGTGGAAAGCAGCTCCTGACGGTGCGCTTCATTGCCTGCACGTGAAGATTTGGAAAGCTTACGGATAGTTTCAACGCGATCGAGAATATGCTCGCCCAGCGCTTCTTTGATGGTATCGCCGAGCAATTTGCCGAGCATACTGACATTACTTCGCATTGCCGAATATTGTTCGTTCATATAACCCCTGACCCAATTCTGTATGATTTTTATCTTGTAAGTAAATTTCACGTGTCAGGCGAAGAGCGCCTGTTTCATCTCGCCACGTTCCTGTCCAATGGTCAATTGACACTATTTTTAGCAAAAAAACATCAAAATCGGCGCATTTTCTGAAATTTAATTACGGCACGCCGGTTATCAGTCTGGCTTATTTCATTGGTTTAATACGTATTTTGAGGTAGGGAAAATGATAAATCATAATCCCTACTTTGTATCAGGTTTATTGACGGCAGAAATGATTGACCAACTGGCCCAACAGTTTGCGCGTGGGTTCGATAAAGCCGGTATCGATGTATTCATCCGGCTGATGCGCCTGGTCGATAGAGCCGGGGCCCAGCACCAGGGTCGGACAGACCTGCTGGACGAACGGCGCCTCGGTGCAGTAGTTGACCACCTGCGTGCGGGTGCCCAGCAGCTTCTCAATCACCGCCACCATCTGGTGATCGGTCGGACACTCGTAGCCCGGTACCGAGGCATGCAGTTCCTCGATACTCAGGCGGCCCGGCCAGCGCTGGCTGATGGGTTCCAGCGTTTGGTGCATCAGTTCGTTGATGTTGTCGAGCGTCATGCCCGGCAGCGGACGGATATCCAGATGCAGTTCACAGCAGGCGCAGATGCGGTTAGCGGCATCGCCGCCGCTGATATGGCCGAAGTTCATGGTGGGATAGGGCACGGCGAACGCCGGGTTGTTGTAGCGCTCCTGCAGCGTTTTACGCAGCTCCATCAAACGGCCGATGGTGTCATGCATCAGATCGATGGCGTTTACACCGCGCGCCGGGTCGCTCGAATGGCCGGATTGGCCGACGATGCGAATGGCGTTGGCCATATGGCCTTTGTGCGCACGCACCGGCTGCAACGAGGTCGGCTCGCCGATAATTGCGAAGTCAGGGCGGATGCTGGTCGAGGCGGCGAAGTAACGTGCACCGGCCATCGTCGTCTCTTCATCTGCGGTGGCCAGAATGTACAACGGCTTGGTTAATTGGCTGGCATCGATGTCACGCACCGCATCCAGAATAAAGGCAAAAAAGCCCTTCATGTCGGCGGTGCCCAGTCCGTAAAGCTTATTGTCGTGCTCGGTCAGGGTAAAAGGATCGCGCGTCCAGCGGCCTTCATCATAAGGCACGGTATCGGTGTGGCCCGCCAGCAGCAAGCCGCCGCTGCCTTCGCCAATGCTTGCCAGCAGGTTGAATTTGTTGCGGCTGTCCGGCACCGGCTGCACGTCGACGCGGAAGCCCAAATCGGCAAACCAGCCGGCCAGCAAGTTGATTAACGCTTCATTACTCTGATCGAGGGCACCATCGGTGGCGCTGATCGACGGAGTGGCGATCAACGCCCGGTACAGCTCAATAAATGGAGGTAATTTCATCTTCACTGTTGACAGCCTTTGGTTAGGTTGGTATCAATATTCATGCAGTTATTGTGAATAAAAATACAGTAAGCTGGAGCGTAAGGGAACCCGATTCCCGGATGATTATAAAAACATCAACGCTCGACCTCGTGGGTGAACGGCGAAACAACGCTGGTGAGCCTGGAAACCTGAGTCGAATACGACCAAACGCAAGTCAAGAAGGTGAAGGGCCCCATGTTGAATACGCTGATTGTCGGTGCCAGCGGTTATGCCGGAGCGGAGCTCACGGCGTACCTTAATCGTCACCCACACATGAACATAACCGCTTTAGCGGTTTCAGCGCAAAGTGCAGATGCAGGAAAATTGCTTTCCGATTTGCACCCTCAGTTAAAAGGCATTGTCGATCTGCCGTTGCAACCCTTGGTTGACGTTGCCGCCGCTGCCGCGGGCATCGATGTGGTGTTCCTGGCCACGGCGCATGAAGTCAGCCACGATATCGCGCCGGCTTTCCTGGCCGCTGGTTGCGTGGTGTTCGATCTTTCCGGCGCATTCCGCGTAAAAGACGCCGCTTTCTACAGCCAGTACTACGGTTTTGAACATCAGCATGCCGACCTGCTGGAGCAGGCGGTGTATGGCCTGGCGGAGTGGCAGAGCGACAAAATCAAGCAGGCGCAACTGATCGCCGTGCCGGGCTGTTACCCGACGGCAGCGCAGCTGGCACTGAAACCGCTGATCGACCAAGGTTTGTTGAACCTCGACCAGTGGCCGGTCATCAACGCCACCAGCGGCGTTAGCGGCGCGGGTCGCAAGGCCAGCGTCACCACCAGTTTCTGTGAAGTGAGCCTGCAGCCGTACGGGATTTTCAACCACCGTCATCATCCGGAAATCGTCGCGCATCTGGGGGTGCCGGTCATTTTTACGCCACATTTGGGTAACTTCCCGCGTGGTATTCTCGAAACCATCACCTGTCGCCTTAAAGCCGGCGTGACCGCGCAGGACGTGGCCGCCGTTTATCACGCCGCCTATGACGACAAACCGCTGGTGCGGCTGTACGACAAAGGCGTGCCGGCGCTGAAGTCAGTGGTTGGGTTGCCGTTTTGCGACATCGGCTTTGCCGTGCAGGGCGAACACCTGATTGCCGTGGCGGTGGAAGACAACCTGTTGAAAGGCGCAGCCGCTCAGGCGGTGCAATGCCTGAATATCCGTTTTGGGTTCCCGGAAACCCAGTCATTACTTTAATAAATCACCAGCGTGGGATGTAAACAGCGATGAACCCGTTAATTATCAAGTTAGGTGGCGTGTTATTAGACAGTGAAGAAGCGCTGGAGCGTTTGTTTACCGCGCTGGACAGCTACCGCCAGCAGCATCAGCGCCCACTGGTTATCGTTCACGGTGGCGGTTGTGTGGTGGACGAACTGATGAAGCAGCTTTCCCTGCCGGTGGTGAAGAAAAATGGGCTGCGGGTCACCCCGGCCGATCAGATCGACATTATCACCGGTGCCCTGGCCGGGACTGCCAACAAAACCTTGCTGGCATGGGCAATCAAACACCAGATTAATGCCGTAGGCCTGAGCCTGGCGGACGGCGGCAGCGTCACCGTCACTCCGCTCGATCCGGCGCTTGGCCACGTAGGCAACGCGCAGCCGGGGTCGCCGGCGTTGCTCAATACCCTGCTGGGTGCCGGCTATCTGCCGGTGATCAGCTCTATCGGTATTACCGCCGATGGGAAGTTAATGAATGTAAACGCCGATCAGGCGGCGACCGCCTTGGCCGCCACGCTGGGTGCGGATTTGATCCTGCTGTCGGATGTCAGTGGCATACTTGACGGAAAAGGGCAGCGCATCGCAGAAATGACGGCGCAAAAAGCGGAACAACTGATTGCCCAGGGCATCATCACTGATGGTATGGTGGTGAAGGTGAATGCGGCGCTCGATGCAGCCCGTACCCTCGGTCGCCCGGTAGATATCGCCAGTTGGCGCCATGCCGATCAGCTTCCTGCACTGTTTAACGGCGTGTCGATTGGCACCCGGATCCTCGCTTAAATTTAGAATTAAAAAGGAAAAGACCATGCAAAACCAAGGCATCAAAAAAATCGTTCTGGCGTACTCTGGCGGCCTGGATACTTCGGCCATCATTCCCTGGCTGAAAGAAAACTACGGCGGCTGCGAAGTGGTGGCGTTCGTGGCAGATATCGGCCAGGAGCGCAGCGATCTGGAAGGCGTGGAGCAAAAAGCCCTGCAATCCGGTGCCTCTGAGTGTCACGTGGTTGATCTGCGTGAAGAATTCATCCGTGATTATGTTTACCCCGTGCTGCAAACCGGCGCCCTGTATGAAGGCAGCTACCTGCTGGGGACCTCAATGGCCCGGCCGATCATCGCCAAGGCGCAGGTTGAGCTGGCGTTGAAGGTCGGTGCAGACGCGTTGTGCCACGGCGCAACCGGTAAAGGTAACGATCAGGTGCGTTTCGAAACCACCTATACCGCACTGGCGCCGCACCTGAAAGTGGTAGCCCCTTGGCGCGAGTGGAACCTGCGTTCCCGTGAAGCGCTGCTGGACTACCTGAAAGAGCGCAACATCCCGACCACGGCGTCGCTGGAAAAAATCTACAGCCGTGATGAAAACGCCTGGCATATCTCTACCGAAGGCGGCGTGCTGGAAAGCCCGTGGAATGCACCGAATAAAGACTGCTGGGTCTGGACCGTCGATCCGCAGGAAGCTCCAGATCAGCCAGAGCAGGTGACTGTCACCGTCGAGAAAGGCCGGGTAGTGGCGGTAAACGGCGAAGCGTTGAGCCCGTACAAATGCCTGGAAACCCTGAACGTGCTGGGCGCCAAACATGGCGTAGGCCGTATCGATATCGTGGAAAACCGTTTGGTGGGCATCAAATCCCGCGGTTGCTACGAAACCCCGGGCGGTACCATTATGGTGGCGGCACTGCGTGGCGTTGAGCAGTTGGTTCTGGATCGCGACAGCTTCAAATGGCGTGAGCAGTTGGGCCTGGAAATGGCTTACGTCGTGTACGATGGCCGTTGGTTCGCACCGCTGCGTCGTTCACTGCAAGCCTCTGCTGAGGCACTGGCCGAAGAAGTGAACGGCGAAGTGGTGCTGCAGCTGTACAAAGGCCAGGTAACGGCAATTCAGAAGAAATCTGCCAACAGCCTGTACTCTGAAGAGTTCGCCACCTTTGGCGAAGACGAAGTTTACGATCACAGCCATGCCGGTGGCTTTATCCGCCTGTTCTCGCTCTCTTCACGCATTCGTGCGCTGAACGAGAAAAAGAACAAGTAACTTTATTGATTATTCGGCGTGACTTGGTAAGGGCGCAGCGTGCTGCGCCCTTATTCGCATAAAATTCAGGAGTAAGGTATGGCACTTTGGGGCGGACGGTTCAGTCAGGCGGCAGATCAGCGGTTTAAGCAGTTAAATGATTCTCTGCGCTTCGATTATCGCCTGGCAGAACAGGACATCGTAGGGTCAGTGGCCTGGTCGAAAGCGCTGGTGACCGTCAACGTATTGACGGCGACCGAGCAGCAACAGCTGGAACAGGCGCTGAGCGTGCTGTTGGAAGAGGTGCAGGCCGATCCGCAGGCGATTGTCAGCAGCGATGCGGAAGATATTCACAGCTGGGTGGAGCAAAAGCTGATCGACAAGGTCGGCGATCTGGGTAAAAAACTGCACACCGGCCGTAGCCGTAACGATCAGGTCGCGACCGATCTGAAATTGTGGTGCAAACAACAAATTGGTGAGCTGCATCAGGCCATCGTACAACTGCAACAGGCGCTGGTGGAAACCGCCGAAGCCAACCAGGATGCGGTGATGCCGGGCTATACCCACTTGCAGCGTGCGCAGCCGGTGACCTTTGCCCACTGGTGTCTGGCCTATGTCGAAATGCTGGCGCGTGATGAAAGCCGTCTGCAGGATACGCTGAAACGTCTGGACGTCAGCCCGCTGGGCAGCGGCGCACTGGCCGGTACCGCGTACCCGATCGACCGTGAGCAACTGGCCGGTTGGCTGGGCTTTGCTTCGGCAACCCGTAACAGCCTGGACAGCGTTTCCGATCGTGACCACGTGCTGGAACTGTTGTCTAACGCCTCCATCAGCATGGTGCACCTGTCGCGCTTTGCCGAAGACCTGATCTTCTTCAACAGCGGCGAAGCGGCCTTTGTCGATTTGTCCGACCGCGTGACTTCCGGCTCCTCGCTGATGCCGCAGAAGAAAAACCCGGATGCGCTGGAGCTGATCCGCGGTAAATGCGGCCGTGTGCAGGGCGCACTGACGGGCATGATGATGACGCTGAAAGGCCTGCCGCTGGCGTACAACAAAGATATGCAGGAAGACAAGGAAGGGCTGTTCGATGCGTTGGACACCTGGATGGACTGTCTGCAGATGGCGGCGCTGGTGCTGGATGGTATTCAGGTGAAACGTCCGCGTTGTAAGGAAGCGGCGGAGCAGGGCTACGCCAACTCGACCGAACTGGCGGATTATCTGGTCGCCAAAGGCGTGCCATTCCGTGAGGCGCACCATATCGTCGGTGAAGCAGTCGTCGAGGCGATCCGCCAGGGGAAAGCGCTGGAAGCCTTGCCGTTGACTGATTTGCAGAAATTCAGCGCGGTGATTGGCGACGACGTATACCCGATTCTGGCACTTCAATCATGCCTGGATAAACGTTCCGCGAAGGGAGGCGTTTCTCCTCAGCAGGTCGCTAGCGCGATCGCCGCGGCGAAACAGCGTTTGGCTTAACTCAAAGTAAATAACAAGGATGTTTATGCATTATTTACAGTTAGTGCCTGTTTTTACTGATTTCTACATACGCAAGGCAGAGGCAAACAAAGTCTCTGCCGGATATGGAGAAATCAATGTACAAAAACAGAAAGCGTGGATTACGTCGTCATCACTATTATCGTCTAAAAAGTAATCGTAAAGATTACTACGGCGGAATAATTTATCCGGAGTCATTTACGGCGCAGGGAATTGCCCGTAGAGCAGGTAAGTTAGTTACTACAGCGCCTGATTGCAGTTGCTGGATGTGCGGGAATCCTCGTCGATATTTCTTCAGTGTTACTTTGCAGGAATTAAAGGCGAATGATAGTGAAGGCGATGGATGGAAAGAGTTAAACGCTGAGTCCGTTTGATTCTGACATGTATAAAGGGCGAAGTTCATATGCAGAACTGCGCCCTTTGTTTTTGGAAGTGCTACTCGCCCGGACAGCGTTGGCAGCGCTCCGCCTCGGCCTCGCCCAGTTTGAGTTTTGACTGCAGATCGCGCAATGCGGTACGCAGGCCTTCCTCGATCACCGGGTGATAGAACGGCATGTCCAGCATCTGGTTGACGGTCATTTTCTGCTGGTGCGCCCATGCCAATAGGTGAGCGATATGCTCGACGTCCGGCCCCATCATTTCTGCACCAAGGAAACGCCCGGTGCCTTGCTCGCCGTAGACGTGCAGAATGCCTTTATTACGCAGCATAACCCGTGAACGGCCCTGATTTTCGAATGACACCTCACCGATTTCGAAACAGCCACAGGCGCTGAATTTTTCATTCAGCTCACGGAAGGTGGAACCGACCATGGCGATCTGCGGATCGGAAAACACCACCGAAATCGCGCTGCGCCGCAGGCCTGGAGTGACTTCCGGGAAGCTCCCGGCGTTGGTTCCGGCAATGCGTGCCTGATCGCTGGCTTCGTGCAACAGCGGCAGCTGGTTGCTGGCGTCACCGGCGATAAAGATATGCGGTACGCTGGTTTGCATCGTCAGACGATCGGCTTGAGGCACGCCTCTGGCATCGAGCGTCAGGCGGGTATTCTCAAGGCCCAGATTATCGACGTTCGGCCGACGACCGGTAGCAGCCAGGACGTAATCCACCATGATCTCCTGCGGTAAGCCGTTCAGACCCTGATAGCGGATAAAGACCTTGTCGCCTTCGCGCTGCATCATGTCCACTTTCACATCGGCATCAAGATAGAACTCTTCGCCCAACGCTTTGGCGGCATAATTGCGTACCGTACTGTCGGTTAGCGGCCCGACGGCACCACCAACGCCAAATACTTTGGTTTCGACGCCGAGGCGATGCAGCGCCTGCCCGAGCTCCAGGCCAATTACGCCGGGCCCGAATACGGCCACCGAATCTGGCAAATCAGTCCAGTTGAACACGTCATCATTGACGATCAATCGGTCGCCCAGCGCATTCCACGCTGCCGGCCAGCTTGGGCGGGAACCGGTGGCGATAACGATGCGTTGCGCCACAATGCGGGTGTGATCGTCCACCTGCAAAGTATTGTCGTCGATGAAGCGGGCGTAACCCTGAATTTTGTCGGTGGCCGGGATCTCGTCGACGCCTTCCAGTACGAAGCCGACGAAACGGTCGCGCTCGCGTTTAACGCGGTCCATGACTTCACGGCCGTTAATGGTGGTTTTACCGGCGGGATACACGCCAAAACCCGGTGCCCGCTCGATTTGATGCACCGCCTCGGCGGCGGCAATCAGCAATTTTGATGGCATGCAGCCAACGCGGGCACAGGTGGTGCCATAAGCTCCGCCCTCGATCATCACCACGCTCGGGGTGGCAAGCTTGGCGGCGCGATAGGCGCCCAGACCGGCGGTGCCGCCGCCGATGACCGCGACGTCAACATTCAACTGTTTCATATCCGCTCCTGAAAGCTAAAAAAAGGGCGGGCCGAAGCCCGCCAAAAGTTCACGTTGGCTTTGTTATTACTTATAAATCAGGCTGACAGGAAAGTTTCCAGGTCATCGCTACCGCCGATATGACGACCGCCGATAAACACCTGCGGTACGGTCGCGCGACCGGTGACGGCGCGCAGGCTGACGGTGGTGGCGTCCTGACCCAGCACGATCTCTTCATACTGGATGCCACGTTCCTGCAGCATTTGTTTGGCTTTGGCACAGAACGGGCAGCCCGGTTTGGTGAACAGGGAAACCGACTCCTGCACTTTGAATTCCGGCGCCAGGTATTTCAGCATGGTGTCGGCGTCAGACACTTCAAACGGGTCGCCTGGCTTGTTAGGTTCGACGAACATTTTTTCCACCACGCCGTTGCGAACCAGCATGGAATAACGCCATGAGCGCGGGCCAAAGCCCAGATCCGCTTTCTCGACCAGCATGTCCATGCCTTTGGTGAACTCGCCGTTGCCGTCCGGAATGAAGGTGATGTTCTCTGCGTGCTGATCGGCCTTCCAGGCGTTCATGACGAAGGTGTCGTTCACTGAAACGCACAGAATGCTGTCAACGCCGTGCTGTTTGAATACGCTGGACAGTTCGTTGTAGCGCGGCAGGTGGCTGGAAGAACAGGTTGGGGTAAACGCGCCCGGCAGTGAAAACACGATGACGGTTTTATCTTTGAACAGGTCGTCAGTGGTGACGTCAATCCATTGGTCGCCCTGACGGGTGTGGAAGGTAACCTGAGGAACTTTTTTGCCTTCTTGACTGGTAAACATGAATTAACCCCTTAATTAGGAAAAATAATTTTTAGCTGTTAGCGCGGTATCGCTTCGTTGGGTGACATTATTGACGTCGGGGCTTGATAGATCTAATCGCTCATTGCTATCTTATCTATCGCCATGAGCTATCGTGGTCTGGAGGGAAACAATGAATATTCGTGATTTAGAGTACCTGGTCGCTTTGGCCGAGCACCGGCATTTCCGCCGTGCCGCTGATTCTTGCCATGTTAGCCAACCCACGCTGAGTGGGCAGATCCGTAAGCTGGAAGACGAGCTGGGTGTGATGTTGCTCGAACGCACCAGCCGCAAGGTGTTATTCACCCAAGCGGGCCTGTTGCTGGTGGAACAGGCGCGTACCGTGCTGCGCGAAGTCAAAGTTCTGAAAGAGATGGCCAGCCAGCAAGGTGAAGCCATGTCCGGGCCGCTGCATATCGGCCTGATCCCCACCGTCGGGCCTTATTTGCTGCCGCAGATCATTCCTACGCTGCACAAAACCTTTCCCAAGCTGGAAATGTACCTGCATGAAGCGCAAACCCAACAGCTGTTGGCGCAGCTCGACAGCGGTAAACTGGACTGCGCCATTCTGGCGCTGGTGAAGGAAACGGAAGCCTTTATTGAAGTGCCGCTGTTTGACGAACCGATGAAGTTGGCGGTGTATTCCGATCACCCATGGTCGCAGCGTGACCGCGTGGCGATGCCGGATCTGGCCGGGGAAAAGTTGTTGATGCTGGAAGATGGCCACTGCCTGCGCGATCAGGCGATGGGCTTTTGTTTCCAGGCCGGGGCTGACGAAGATACCCACTTCCGGGCGACCAGCCTGGAAACGCTGCGTAATATGGTCGCGGCGGGCAGTGGGATTACGTTGTTGCCGTCACTGGCGGTACCGCCGCAGCGTGAGCGCGACGGCGTGTGTTACCTGGACTGCTTCAAACCTGAACCCAAGCGCACCATTGCGCTAGTGTACCGCCCCGGCTCCCCATTGCGCAGTCGTTATGAGCAATTGGCCGAGGCGATCCGCGAGCACATGCAAAGCTATATGGGCACCACGTTAAAACAGGCGGTTTAAGCCGTTCAGCGCTGCCACCCGGTAGGCTTCGGCCATGGTCGGATAGTTGAAGGTCGTATTAACGAAATATTCGATAGTATTGCCTTCACCTTTCTGTTCCATGATCGCCTGCCCGATGTGGATGATCTCTGCCGCACGCTCGCCGAAGCAGTGGATCCCGAGGATCTGCAGGGTGTCGCGATGGAACAGGATCTTCAGGCTGCCGACGTTCATACCGGCAATCTGCGCGCGAGCCAGATGCTTGAACTGTGCGCGACCCACTTCATACGGCACTTTCATCGCCGTCAATTCCTGCTCGGTCTTACCGACTGAACTGATTTCCGGGATGGTGTAGATACCGGTCGGGATGTCTTCAATCAGGTGCCCGCTGGCTTCGCCGGAGGAAATCGCCTGCGCGGCAATGCGGCCCTGATCGTAGGCGGCAGATGCCAGACTCGGGTAGCCAATCACGTCACCCACGGCATAAATGTGCGGCAGCGCGGTCTGGTACATGCTGTTCACTTTCAACAGGCCACGGCTGTCTGACTCCAGACCGACGTTCTCCAGTCCCAGCGAGTCGGTATTACCGGTGCGGCCGTTGGCGTACAGCAGGCAATCGGCCTTCACTTTCTTGCCGGATTTCAGGTGAACAATCACGCCGTCTTCGGTGCCTTCGATCTTCTCGAACTCTTCGTTGTGGCGGATCACCACGCCGTTGTTCCAGAAGTGATAGGACAGCGAGTCCGACATTTCCTGATCGAGGAACGCCAGCAGACGATCGCGGGTGTTGATCAGATCCACCTTCACGTTCAAACCGCGGAAGATAGATGCATATTCACAACCGATCACCCCGGCGCCATAAATGATGACGTGACGCGGTTCGTGGTTCAGTTCGAGAATGGAATCACTGTTATAAATACGCGGATGGTTAAAATCGACGCTCGACGGGTTGTACGGGCGTGAGCCGCAGGCAATAACGATATGATCGGCGCGGATGGTGTCCTGAGTGCCGTCCATATAGCTGACGCTAACGGTGTTGGCGTCGATAAAGCGCGCATCACCGGCAAACAGCTTGCACTGGTTGCGCTCATAGAATCCCTGACGCATCCGGGTTTGCTGATTAATGACGTTATCGGCGTGGCGTAAAATATCAGGGAATGTCGCGCTGAGCGTGCGTGAATTGTTATAAAGCGGGTTTTGGTTGAATTCGATAATGCGGCTAACGGCGTGGCGGAGGGCTTTGGATGGGATGGTGCCCCAATGGGTACATCCACCGCCTACGTTATTGTACCGTTCTATCACGGCCACGCGGGCGCCCTGTTTCACCAACCCCATAGCGGCACCTTCACCACCTGGGCCCGAGCCAATGACTATGGCATCAAATTGATAGTGCTGTTGCATAGGGGAGAGACCTGTCTTATACAAAATTACAACGGTATCTTAACATCATAGCGCTGAGTGCCCAATCACCATTAGGCTTTTTGAGGCAAAGCACAAATGGTGCAGGCTGAAACTGTGACAGGGCGCGTTTGTATAAATGCTGTTGCAATAAAATTTGCTATATTGCCGGGTCTACGGCGTTAGACTGACAAAATGGATCTTATCTGGATATGCATATGGGCGTCAGAGCACAACAAAAAGAACGGACTCGTCGTTCCCTCATCGAAGCGGCCTTCAGCCAACTGAGCGCCGAACGCAGCTTTGCCAGTCTGAGCCTGCGCGAGGTCTCGCGCGAAGCGGGCATCGCGCCGACGTCATTTTATCGCCACTTCCGTGATGTGGACGAACTGGGGTTAACCATGGTGGATGAGAGCGGCCTGATGCTGCGTCAACTGATGCGGCAGGCGAGGCAGCGTATCGCCAAGGGGGGCAGCGTGATCCGCACCTCGGTCTCCACCTTTATGGAGTTTATCGGCAATAATCCCAACGCCTTCCGCCTGCTGTTGCGTGAACGTTCCGGGACCTCGGCGGCCTTTCGTGCGGCGGTGGCGCGTGAGATCCAACATTTTATCGCCGAACTGGCGGATTACCTTGAGCTGGAAAACCACATGCCGCGCAGTTTCACCGAAGCGCAGGCGGAAGCGATGGTCACCATTGTCTTTAGCGCCGGTGCTGAAGCGCTGGATATCGACATCGATCAGCGGCGTCGGCTCGAAGAGCGGTTAGTGTTGCAACTGCGGATGATTTCCAAAGGCGCTTATTATTGGTATCGCCGCGAACAAGAAAAAACTTCTGTATCCCACGTATAAAGGTAGAAAACGATGGAAAAACCAGGCCGTGAGAATGGCACCTTACTGCTGGCGTTGATTGCCGGCCTTTCAATCAACGGTTCGTTCGCCGCGCTGTTCAGCTCGGTGGTACCGTTTTCGATTTTCCCGATTATTGCCCTGGTGTTGGCGGTGTATTGTCTGCATCAACGTTATCTGCACCGCGCGATGCCGGATGGCATACCTAAGCTGGCGGCGGCGACCTTCCTGCTAGGGGTACTGCTGTACAGTGCGATAGTTCGTGCCGAATACCCGCAGATCGGCTCTAACTTCCTGCCGGCGATTATTTCCGTGGCGCTGGTGTTCTGGATTGGTATGAAGCTGAAAGCGCGCAAGGCGCTGGACGAGAATACCCCGGCATAAGGGCAAAAGCAGGGGCGCAGCAAGCATGGCGCCCCTGTGGGATTAAACGCGTTTTTCCAACAGTACGCCGCATTCCATATGATGGGTGTACGGGAACTGATCGAACAATGCCAGACGGCTGATTTGATGCGTTTCCTGCAACGTCTCCAGATTGGCGCACAGCGTTTCCGGGTTGCATGAGATATACAAAATACGCGGATAGGCCTGCACCATTTTTACCGTTTCATCATCCAGCCCGCTGCGCGGCGGATCGACGAAAATGGTTTCGCAGTTATAGCTGCTCAGATCGATACCCTTCAAACGATTAAACTCGCGTACTCCGTTCATCGCCTGGGTAAAGTCTTCCGCCGCCATACGGATAATCTGTACGTTGTCGATATGATTGGCGGCAATGTTGTATTGCGCCGCGGCAACGGAAGGCTTGGCTATTTCTGTGGCCAGCACCCGCTCGAAGTTACGCGCCAGCGCCAGGGAGAAGTTGCCGTTGCCGCAATACAGCTCCAGCAGATCGCCTTTAGAGCCGGCGGTCACGTCCAGCGCCCATTCCAGCATCTGTATGTTCATCGCCGCATTCGGCTGGGTGAAGCTGTTTTCCACCTGACGGTAAATCATGTCGCGGCCGGCGACCGGCAGGACTTCGTCTACATAATCCTGATCCAGCATGATTTTCATCTTCGATGCGCGACCAATCAACTGCAGGTCAAAGCCCTGGGCACGGAGATCATCCCGCAGCTTTTCTGCCTGCTGCTGCCATTCGTCGTCCAGCTTACGGTGATACAGCAGCGAGGCGATGATTTTGCCGCTGCGCGTAGACAGGTAATCAATCTGGAACAGCTTGCGGCGCAAAATAGGATCCGGCTTGATGGCGGCGATCAGTGCGCTCATCAGGCGGTTAATCAATTCGCTGGCGGCAGGAAACTGCTCGACGCGGATGCGTTGCTTGGTCTGCTGGTCAAACATGATGTGGTACATCTCGTCTTCATCATGCCAGATGCGGAATTCGGCGCGCATGCGGTAGTGTTCGACTTGCGAGCGGAACACTTCCGGCTCGGGTGCCGTGAACGGTGACATCAGCGTCTTCAGCCGGGCAGTTTTTTCCGCCAGTTGGTCATCGTAACGTTCAATAGGCAAATTCTCGGGCGTCATGTTTCTTCTCGTCAGGCAAATTTGATCAGCGGGGATTGTAGGGAATCAGTCCGTGAAGTCCAGTTTTGTCGTGTTTATTATTTGTAACACTGATAGCAGTCTAGACATCTATTTACATTGATCGTAGCATTGTCGTCCGGCCTCAAGCAGCGAGTGAAAAGGGAATCCGGTGTGAATCCGGAGCTGACGCGCAGCGGTAAGGGGAAGTCACGGCGATAGCGTTTTACGCAGACACTGTCCATTGCAGGACGGGAAGTCATCGCCCGGTGCTGGTAGCTAATAGGCCGCCTGCAACTCCCAAGCCCGAAGACCTGCCGGTGTTACGTCGCAATGTCCGTGGCCGTCGCGAAATACCGGCCATGATCCTGCGGCATCCGCCAATTAAGTTTGGATGCTTTTTCATGACAATTACAAAAAATACGCTGCTGGCGGTGGTTTCCTCCGTCACGGCTTTTTCTGGATGGGCGCAAGACAACACCACAGCCAATAACAGCGATAATCTGGTGGTTTCCGCCAACCGCTTCCCACAGCCGGTTTCTTCCGTGCTGGCACCCACTTCCGTCGTCACCCGTGATGAAATCGACCGCTGGCAGGCAAAAAGCCTGACCGATGTGATGCGCCGCCTGCCGGGCGTAGACGTGGGGCAAAACGGTGGGCTGGGGCAAAAAAGCTCGCTGTTCATTCGCGGCACCAATTCCAGCCACGTGCTGGTACTGATTGACGGTATTCGTCTTAATCAGGCCGGTATCAGCGGCTCTTCCGATCTCAGCCAGCTCCCGATCTCGCTGGTGCAGAAAGTTGAATATATTCGTGGCCCACGTTCGGCCGTTTATGGCTCCGATGCCATTGGCGGTGTGGTTAACATTATTACCACCCGCGAAAAGAACGGCACTACGCTTTCCGCCGGTGTGGGGTCTAACGGCTACCAGGCTTATGACGCGTCTACTCAGCAACAGCTGGGCGACAGCACGGTTGCCACGGTCGCCGGTAACTACACCTATACCAAAGGTTATGATGTGGTGGCCTACGGCAGTACCGGCATGCAAAGCCAGCAGGATCGCGACGGCTTTATGAGCAAGTCGTTGTACGGCGCTGTTGATCATCAGTTCAACGAGGCTATCAGCGGTTTTGTTCGTGGTTACGGTTATGACAACCGCACGGCTTACGACGCTTATTACTCTTCGCCTACCAGCGCGCTGGTTGATACCCGTAAGCTGTATAGCCAGACCTGGGATACCGGCCTGCGTTATAAGGAAGGTATCTACGCGACGCAGTTGATTGGCAGCTACAGCCACAGCAAGGATTATGATTACGATCCTCGTCGCGGCATGCATGACAGCTCAGCCAGCCTGGTTGACTCCGAGCAGTACAACCTGCAATGGGGAAATACCCTTCAGGTGGGTCAGGGTACGGTCAGCTCAGGGATTGACTGGCAACATCAGCAAATCAAGCCAGACTCCACCACGGTTAACGGTGAGAAAACGCAGCGCAACGCCGGTGTTTATCTTACTGCGCAGCAGTTGGTCGGGCCGGTCACCCTGGAAGGGGCGGTTCGCGGCGACGATCACTCAGAATTCGGTTGGCATGGCACCTGGCAAACCAGCGCGGGCTGGGAGTTCATTGAAGGGTACCGTTTCATCGCTTCCTACGGCACGGCATTCAAAGCCCCTAATATGGGTCAGCTGTATGGCAATTTCGGCAATAATACCGATCTGAAGCCGGAAGAAAGCAAGCAGTGGGAAGGGGGCTTTGAAGGTTTGACCGGGCCGGTAACCTGGCGCGTGTCCGGATACCGCAACGACATTGATAACCTGATTGATTCCACCGGCGAGACCAACTACGTTTATTACAATGTTGGCAAAGCCACTATTAAAGGTATTGAAGCGACGGCTTCATTCGACACGGGTCCGTTAACCCATCACATTGGTTACGACTATGTCGATCCGCGCAATGCCAAAACCAACGAAGTGCTGCTGCGTCGCGCCAAACAGCAGGTGAAGTATGAGCTGGATTGGCAGGTCTATGATTTTGACTGGGCGGTCACCTATCAATACCTGGGTGAGCGTTATGACAAAGACTACAGCACCTATCCAGAGCAAAGCGTCAAACTCGGCGGTGTCAGCCTGTGGGATCTCGCAGTTTCGTATCCGGTCACATCTCATCTGACAGTTCGTGGTAGAATCGCCAACCTGTTTGATAAAGATTATGAGACGGCTTATGGCTACGCTACTCCAGGAAGAGAATACTACCTCACTGGAAGCTATACCTTCTAACACCCCTGCTACGGCCCGTCCGACGGTGCTGGTATTTGATTCCGGCGTCGGTGGGTTATCGGTGTACCAAGAGGTTCGGCAATTGCTGCCGGACCTCCACTATATATACGCCTTCGATAATGTGGCGTTTCCCTACGGCGAGAAATCCGAAGAGTTTATTGTTGAGCGCGTGCTGGAGATTGTCAGCGCGGTGCAGCAACGGCATCCTCTGGCGATAGTCATCATCGCTTGTAACACGGCCAGTACGGTCTCCCTGCCGGCCCTGCGCGAACGCTTTACCTTCCCGGTTGTCGGCGTGGTGCCTGCCATCAAGCCCGCTGCCCGCCTGACCGCCAATGGTGTGGTGGGCCTGCTGGCTACCCGCGGTACCGTACAGCGTACTTATACCCATGAGCTGATTGCCCGTTTCGCTACTGATTGCAAGATCGAGCTGCTTGGCTCCTCTGAGCTGGTGGAACTGGCAGAAGCCAAGCTGCATGGCGAAGCCGTACCGCTGCCGGCACTGAAGAAAATTCTCCATCCGTGGCTGAGCATGCGCGAGCCGCCGGATACCGTGGTACTCGGTTGCACCCATTTCCCTTTATTAGCAGAAGAGCTGATGCAGGTGTTGCCTGAGGGAACCCGACTGATCGATTCCGGCGCGGCGATTGCCCGTCGTACCGCATGGCTGATTTCGACGCAGGAAAATCTGGTGTCGACGCAGGAAGAGAATCTGGCGTATTGCATGGCGTTAAATGAAGATACCGACGCTTTATTGCCCGTTCTACAGGGATATGGCTTTAAATCGTTGAAAAAACTGCCTCTTTAAGGCTGTTTTGGTTAAATGTTCAACGGTCGGAAAAAATATTGAAATTAGGGGTTGCGGCGTTCTGAGAACTCCCTATAATGCGCCTCCACTGACCGGGAACAACGACTCCTCTAACGAGAACCAGTCGCCCAGCCAGAAAGATTCAAGCCGGTGAAAACACCGTTTCTTAATAAGAAAAAAGCTTGACTCTTCAGCGGGAAAGCGTAATATGCACCTCCCG
The DNA here is from genome assembly GCA_012719855.1 of Serratia liquefaciens. Classification (GTDB taxonomy): domain Bacteria; phylum Pseudomonadota; class Gammaproteobacteria; order Enterobacterales; family Enterobacteriaceae; genus Serratia; species Serratia liquefaciens_A. Next base: position 122,894 of record JAAXZN010000011.1, read on the forward strand.
CGTTACCGAGAAATATCTTAGTAACGAACGCTCTTTAACAATTTATCAGACAATCTGTGTGGGCACTCCACAAGACGATATCCAGAACCTTCGGGTTCGAAAAAATATCAAGTCTTGAAGAGTGACCAAGCAATAAGTCAGTCGGTTGATTCGTCAACGGTCTGATTAT